>NZ_NOIT01000019.1 GCF_004136555.1 Kocuria carniphila | reverse complement strand
CGGGGTACTTCCGTGGTGCGACCATGCCGCCCATCCTTCCGGGTTAACGATGTCTCCATTAAACCCGGGGCGATTCATGACGTGGTGGAGCATCAAAAAGCTCAGAACCGTGTCGAACGACTCGTCTTGAAAGGGCAGCCGCCTGGCATCGGCCTGACGCGCCTGGGCCAGGGCGAATCCGGCCAGACGATCCTGCCCCGCCTGCACCATCGCCGGGTCGGCGTCGGTCGTGGTGAGCCGCACCCGGGGATGGGCTCGGGCGACGGCTTCGGCCATCGCACCGCTGCCTCCACCGATCTCCAGCAGGTCCCCGGTGAGGGGGAACCCCTGGGTCGCCCAGGGAATCATCCGCCGGGCCACAAGACCCCATGGCGCGCTGCGACAGAAGGAGGCCTCCAGGGCGGACATCTTTGGCATGGTCTCCACCTCTTAGCGCACCTGCAGGGTTTCCGCCGAGCCTAGTTCCACGATCGACGGCAGTGAACCATCCCGGCAAACGGGGGGCAACCTGGCCGCCCACACCCCGTGCGGTGGGGGCGGAGGCGCGACGGATCAGGGATCTCATCCACCGTCTGAGCTCGGCCGGCGGATGGGTTAGAGGCCGAAGGCCCCGCCCTCGAGGAGGATGACCACGCCCAGGCCGATCAGCACGATCGGGAATAGGATGTGTTCCCAGCGTTCCAGGACCTCGGCGATGGGTTCGCGGGTGGCCACATACTTGGCGATGGCCACCAGCACCGCGACCATGGTCAAAAAGGCGAGGCAGTAGGCCACCATCGCGGTCGGTCCCACGGTGGCGAACACGGGCACGTAGACCCCGATGTTGTCCCCTCCGTTGGCGAAGGTGATCAATCCGGCCGGGGCCAGACACGGGGCCTCAGACGCGGATGTCCTCGTAGAGCAGGGTCGAGATGTACCGCTCACCGAAGTCGCACACGACCGCCACAATCAGCTTGTCCCGGTTCTCCTCCTTGGCGGCCTCCTGCAGGGCGGCCCACACGATGGCGCCCGAGGAGATCCCGCCGAGGATGCCCTCCTGGGTGCCCAGCTCGCGCGCCACGCGCACGGAGTCCTCGACGGTCACGTCGTAGACGTCGTCGTAGATCTCCCGGTCGAGGTTGTCGGGGACGAAGTTCGCGCCGAGGCCCTGGATCTTGTGGGGCCCGGCCTTGCCCTCGGTCAGCAGCGGGGAGTCGGCCGGCTCCACGACGACGAGGCGGATGTCCTTCTTCTGCTCGCGCAGGTAGCGTCCGGCGCCGGTGATGGTGCCGCCGGTGCCAACGCCGGAGACGAACACGCCGACCTCGCCGTCGGTGTCTTCCCAGATCTCCGGGCCGGTGGTGGCGTAGTGGATCGCCGGGTTGGCCTCGTTGGCGAACTGCTTGGCCAGCACGGCGTTCTCGGTGCTGTCGACGATCTCCTGGGCCTTCTCGACCGCGCCGCGCATGCCCTCGGCGTCGGGGGTGAGCACGATCTGGGCGCCGTAGGCGCGCAGCATGACCCGCCGCTCGGTGGACATGGTCTCGGGCATCGTGAGGATGACCTTGTAGCCGCGGGCCGCGCCGACCATGGCCAGGGCGATCCCGGTGTTGCCGGAGGTGCCCTCGACGATCGTGCCGCCCGGCTTGAGCAGGCCGGACTTCTCCGCGGCGTCCACGATGGAGACGCCGATGCGGTCCTTGACGGAGTTGGCCGGGTTGTAGAACTCCAGCTTCACGGCGACGTTGCCGGGCAGGCCCTCGTCGAGCCGGTTGAGGCGGACGAGCGGGGTGCGGCCCACGATCTCGGTGACGTCGTTGTAGATCTTCGGCATGTGTGCTCCTCGGTGACGATGTGGCGTGTTCGTGGATGCTGGCTGGTCGGAGAGCGGTTGTCGGAGGATCGGGGCGGGCAGAGGACCGAGAACGTCTGGGGCGCATCGGTGCACTGCTTGAGAGGCCCGGCCACGTCCTTGCCGATCCCTGCGGTTCGTACAGCCAGAGCCAGGGATCAGACGGGGGTGAGGTAGGTGCCGGAGAGGTTCTGGAGCTGGTAGATCCAGCGCACCCAGATCCCGGAGACCATGAGCACTCCCACGAGGATCAGCACGGAACCACCGGCGAGGTTAAAGGCGCGCATGTGCCGGCGGATGAACGCCAGGGTCTTGGAGACCCAGTTGATGCCCAGGGCAACCATGACGAAGGGAATGCCGAGTCCGAGGCAGTAGACGAAGGCCAGCAGCGCCCCACGCCAGGCGGTGCCAGTGGTGGTGCTCAGGGCCAATACGGCGCTCAGGGTCGGTCCCATGCACGGGGTCCAGCCTAGGCCGAAAACTACGCCCAGCAACGGAGAGCCGGCCAGGCCTCGGCGCGGCTGCCAAGAAGGCTTCGTCGTGGCCTGCAGGAAGGGCAGTCGCCCGATCAGGGCCAGGCCCATCCCGATGACGAACACGCCCAGGACGCGGATCATCACGTCCTGCCACCGCAGCAACCACCCGCCGATGGCCCCGAACGCAGCCCCGTAGAAGGTGAAGACGAGCGCGAAACCCAGGATGAACAGACCCACACCGGTCAGGACTCTGCGCCGATTACCGGGAGCAGCGGGATCAGTCAATCCCGAGACGTACCCCAGGTAGCCAGGCACCAGCGGCAGAATGCACGGGGAGATGAAGGAGACGATCCCCGCGGTCAGCGCCAAGGGGATCGCCACGAGCAACGCCCCGGACTGGACGTTCTGGGCGAAGAACTCTCCGACGTTCAGCAGGATCACCGGCCGCGCCCCTCACGGGCGGCACGGCCGCTGACACGCAGATCCTTCACCATCGGAGCTGCTTACTGTCCTGCCGGGATGGTGGTGGAGAACGTGGCCCCGGCATCGTCGGAGAACTCGATGCCCTGCTCAGTGGCCACCCAAATCTGCAGCCCGTCCTCGCCGTCCGTGCTGGCGGCCACAGCGGAGGGTTGGCCGGTGATCCCTCCGGTCGTCTCCCAGCTCTTCCCGGCGTCGCGGCTGACGTGCGCGGTCCCGTCCGGGGCCACCCCCACGGCCGTGTCAGCGTCGGCGAAGGCGGTGATCAGCAGCACCGGGGCACCTTCGGGTAGCTCCCAGGTGGCCCCGCCGTCATCCGAGCGTTGCACGCCGTCTTCGGTA
The DNA here is from genome assembly GCF_004136555.1 of Kocuria carniphila. Taxonomy (GTDB): domain Bacteria; phylum Actinomycetota; class Actinomycetes; order Actinomycetales; family Micrococcaceae; genus Kocuria; species Kocuria carniphila. The sequence goes on along the minus strand of NZ_NOIT01000019.1, from coordinate 65,758 downwards.
GTGGCCAGCACGACCGGCCCGTCCGTGGAGGCGGCGAGGTTGACCGGCTGAATCTGGTCGCTGGCCTCGATCCACTCCTGCCCGTCGGTGGTCATCCGTAGAGTGCCGTCAAAGCCGATGACGCCCTCCTGCGAGACCGTCAACGCATGGAAGTCGGACTCGCCCTGACGGGAGAGCTCCTGCCAGGTTTGCCCGCCGTCGGTGGACTCCACCAGACCCAGCGGGTTAGGCAGATCCGAGCCCGATCCGGGGTGCCCGGAAGCGTAATAGCGCCCGGCATCGGCGGTGGCAAAACCCATCAGGTCGTTGGTGGGCCCGATCTTCTCCGGTGACTCTCCGCTGATGTCGAACAACCCATTGTGAGTTGCCAACAACAGCTGATCGGTACCCGGGTCCAACGCCAGACCGTGAACGTGTCCGAACGGGTTCTCCTCCCCAGCCGAGGACGCCACCTCCGCCGACTCGCTGCCCTGCTGGGTGCAGGCGGTGACGAGCAGAGCGGTCACTGCAGCCATCACGGCTGTGCGGGTTTTTCGGCTCCCGACGATGTTGGCGTTGAGAATCATGAGGTTACTTTCCTAAAGAGACAGGGGAACGGACTGGTCGGTCTGTCTAGACGCCTACGAAGCGAGTGCTCTCTACTCTCTGCCCGCCTATGTTGCCCGTCATCTGTTCACGTGGCGGGACCATGTTGGGACGGTGGGCCATCATCTGCTCGGACATGCGCGCCTTGCCCGCGTTGCTGGATCCCGGCTCCTGGGGGGATGGCAACGACTGGGCCACCGACGACGGCTCCGTCGATGACTACGGCGACGGCCCGCGTCGAAACCCTGGCCGCAAACACGAAAAAGGCTCCTACTGGCCGCCATCAAGACATCTAATACTATGTGGCATAGTAGACGGTTTGAGAGACCAAGTCCAAAACGTCGCCTTTGCCAACCCCACGGGCTGCATGGACCTGAACCCATGGCACGGGCGGTCACCACAGAGCACACCGGGACAGCGCTAGGAGCTACCGACCACCACGCGTCGTGGCGCTCACCAGCCCGACACGAGGTCGCACGCTGCTGGCCTTACGTCTGTTGCACCTGCAACGTTTTGATCCCCTCACTTCGCTTGGCGACTTCTTCCTGGAGGCCATCGCCAGTCATGCGGCTGCGGTGATCACTGCTTCTCGACGGCGCGGCTAGGACTCGAGGACCGGGGCGATGGGAACGGATGCTGCGCGGACGCAAACTGTGATTGACAACGGACACCGAGGCCAACGCCATCGCCACCCCGACACTGGCGTTCCCCTCACCGACTCGTTCGCTACCCCCTGTACCGGGTGGTGCATCCGGCCGTGCGCTTCAGACGCTCTGGGGGAACTCCACCGGGCAGGTCTGTGCTTGGACCGTGGCAAGAGCCGGGGTTGCGGTAACAGCCACCGGCAGGGCCAGCATTGCGGTGGCCGCGACCATCGTCAGCGCCACCCGTGCCCGATGCAACGGGGCGGCAGGTGCAGCCAGCCGGCGCACACGTACCAGTGTCGCAGTACCGCTGGCAGCCAGTGCAGAGGCGGGAGCATGCCCGGCCTCGGCCAGTCGCACCAGAGCACTGGCCACGGTGAGCCTACTGTCATTGCCGGCGGCCGCTCGGTCGTCGGCGGCCAGTTCCACCAGCCGGCCCAGCTCCACGCGCGCCATGGCGAAAATGGGGATTCGAGGGAAGGCCCGTACCCACGCATTGGCACCGATAAGGACCAGATGGTGGTGCCCGTGCAGGTGCGCCAGTTCATGGCGCAGCACCGCCTGACGTTGTTGTTCGTCCAGGACGCGTAGGGCTGCGGTAGTGAAGACAATGTCACGGCGACGCCCGGGCAGACAGTAAGCGGTCGGCACCGCGTGGTCGACCACCAGCACATCGGTGGTCGGATCACGGCGGGAGACCAACGACAGAGAGCCGATGTGCTCTTTTCGGTCCCGCCGGGCAGACATCACCTCGATGGCCAAACAGTAGAGCACCCGGGCCCCGAGCACGAACGCCATCACGGCCCCTGCCATGCTGACCACTGCGCCTCCGGGTGTGGAGTACTGGGCCCGCAGGACCATCGCGCAGGCTTGCAGGAAATCCGCCAATCCCCCGAGGACCGGCATCACCGGTAGCGCCAGGGACACACTAGCCAGGATGACACTCACCACGATCGAGGCGGTTAGGGCTTGCCAGACCAGGATCCCCAATCGGGGCGACCGGTCGACCCAGCCCCTGCCCTTCAGCAACGGACCCGCCAGGGTGGCGAGCAATGCGAAGGTGATCAGCAGCACCGGAGTTGTCACTGGGTTGTCCCGGCCGGCGGCCCGGCCGCCTGGTTCAATGCCTCGCGCAGCTGGGTGAGGTCTTCGGCCGGGATCTGCTCCAGGAAGTGCAGCAGCGTGGCTCGCCGGTCGTTGCCACTGGCCAGGACCTCCCCCATGTGCGCGGCAGTATATTGCTCACGCGTGCGGGTGGGCCGGTAGCGGAAGGCGCGCCCGTCGGGTTCCCTCATCAACAAGCCCTTGCGGTGGAGGGTGTCCATGACGGTCTTCACGGTCATGTAGGCCAGTTCCCGCTCCGGTTGCAGGCCGACCAGGATCTCTCGGACGGAAGCCGGAGCGGACCGCGACCACATGAGGTCCATGATCGCCGACTCCAGGTGTCCCAGATGGTGCATGGAGGTCTCCTTCCCGCGTCCAACGCCGCCGCTTCCACACGTTTCCTATGCCCCATAGTAGGGCCCCGCCGCGAAGCGGATTCTGGGGCACCAGCACCCTACCTACCCAGCCCTGCAATCCCACTTTCCGGGCTTCCCGCAACATCAGCGACCTGCCTTCCGCGGCCACTGTGGGGTTCATATCGGCATTTCGGTCGTGGACGTAGCCGGAGGTGGTCCGGGCGGCCGTGCGCCAGCGGTGCCCGAAGGTCACCCGAGGCACATCGGTCTGGCGTTCACCAAGGCTGCGTCACGGGCTAGACCTGCTGCGGGCTCCGGTCACTCCTGGTGCCGCCGCGTGCGGCAGAGATGGTGCAACAGTCTCGCGTCCATGGCCATGACCAGAAAGGTGGAGGTCCCGTGTGATCAGTAGTAACGCCCATCGGAAGAGATCATTCTTCCCCTCCGGCATCATCGGAACGCCGCGCACCAGCAACAGCGCCTTGACCGTAGAACCGGCAAACCGGCCCTCTTGCAGAAGGGGAGAGACGATATGAAATCCTCCCCCAGAACAGTTACTATCCATCGTAGTACTTCGGTGGGTGGTGGTGCAGCACGTCGGCTGGGAAACAGCGCGGCGTCGAGAACGCTTGCGGCCGCGCAATCGGCTTCGGCTGCACGGTGGCCCCCGATCCTGGGCCTGCCTGGGATCTAGGACCTCGATGCCGGATACCGGCCCCGAACCTTCCCATGGCAAGCCCGTGGGGTAGCCGCCCCAGGCCCATCAGCTTCCCTACCCATCCGGGCGGGGGTCTGCGCTACCCCTCCCGTCCCCACACCTATTCCAATCCTCAGGTGAAATGCCCATGATCTCCCACCCCTCGCCCGCCTCCCGTCCGTCCCGCCGACGCGTGCTCTCCCTCGCGGGCCTCGGCGTCCTTGGACTCGCCCTCGCCGGGTGCACGGAGGAGGACTCGCTGGCCCAGCAGGCGAACTCGGGGGACCAGAAGGGCTACATCGCCGGTGACGGCACGGTCTCCGAGTACCCGGCCGACCAGCGCGGGGAGCCGGTGCAGTTCACCGGCACGCTGTTCGACGGAACGACCCTCTCCGCCGAGGCCCTGCGCGGGAGCCCCGCGCTGCTGAACTTCTGGTACGCAGGGTGCGCCCCGTGCCGGGTCGAGGCCCCGGACCTCCGAGAGCTGGCCGAGCGCTTCGACGGGCAGGCGGCGTTCTACGGCGTGAACCTGCGCGACGAGCGGGCCACCGCCGAGGCGTTCGAGCGCACCTTCGAGATCCCCTATCCATCCTTCGAGGACAAGGACGGGGGCGTGCTGATGGCCCTGAGCGCCTACGTGCCCCCGCAGGCGGTGCCCACCACCCTCGTGCTCGACGCCCAGGGGCGGGTGGCCGCCCGCATCCTCGGCATCGCGGACCGCTCCGTGCTCGAGACCCTGCTGGAGGACACGGTGGCCGAAGCGGCATGACGGCAGGCAACCCATCCCGCCCCAGTCCCGGGGTCAGAAAGGCCGGTATGAGCACCACCGCCAGCAGCAGGGAGAGCAGCACCGCCAGGGGCGCCGGGAGCTCCTCAGCTGCTGGTCTTGGGAAAAGTGACGTCGAGCTTCCCGCCCTGGGGCCCCTGGGCATGGCCCGGTGGGCCTGGACGCAGCTGACGAAGATGAACACGGCCCTGTTCCTGCTGCTGCTGCTGGCGGTCGCCGCGGTGCCGGGATCCATCTTCCCGCAGCGAATCCAGGACCCGGCGGCGGTCCAGGACTACATCGACAACAACCCCGCCCTGGGGGAGTGGCTGGACCGGGTGCAGCTGTTCGACGTCTTCTCCTCGGCGTGGTTCTCCGCGATCTACATCCTGCTGTTCGTCTCCCTCGTGGGCTGCGTGCTGCCGCGCGCGGCCAAGCACTGGCGCGCGTGGCGGGCCGAGCCCCCGCGCACCCCGCGGCGGCTCGAGCGGCTGCCCGAGCACCGTTCGCTGGCCCTGGGCGGGCGCGACGGCGCCGGGGCGCCGGCCCCCGGCGACGTCGTCGCCGACGCCGCCCGGCTGCTGCGCAGGCGCGGCTACCGGGTGGCGGTGCGGGACACGGGCTCGGCCGCCCCGTCGGTGGCCGCCGAGCGCGGCATGTGGAAGGAGGTCGGCAACATCGTCTTCCACCTGGCCCTGCTGGGCGTGCTGGTCTCCGTGGCCGTCGGCTCCCTCTTCGGCTACAAGGGCCAGAAGATCCTCGTGGAGGGCGAGTCGTTTGCCAACACCCTGATCAACTACGACTCCTTCACTCCCGGCACCAACTACAACCCCGACTGGCTCGACCCGTTCTCGGTGCGGCTCGACCGCTTCGAGGCCGTGTTCAACCGGGACACCACGGACCCGCGCAGCTACGGGGCGCCCCTGGACTTCACCGCGGAGATCACCGTCCAGGAACCGGGTGCGGAGCCGCAGCCGGAGACCCTGAAGGTCAATGCACCGGTGAACGTCAACGGTGTGAAGTCTTTCCTCATTGGTAACGGCTACGCCCCGGTGATCCGGGTCACCGACGGCAACGGGGACGTCGCCTTCGAAGGCCCCGTGGTGACCATCCCCTCCGACGGGGTCTACACGTCCTCGCTGGTGCTGAAGGTCCCGGACGCGCGACCTGACCAGCTCGGCTTCACCGGGTTGCTGCTTCCCACCGCGGTCACCGGACCGGACGGGATGCCGCGATCAGTGGACCCGGGTCTGGCCAACCCACAACTGATCTTGTCCTCCTACTACGGGGACCTGGGGCTGGACAGCGGGGTCCCGCAGAACGTGTACGTCCTCGACGTCGAGGAACTCACCGAGCTCAACGGCATGCTCAGCCAGAGCGGACCGATCGCCATAGACGCCGCGAACCCCGTGCACGAGCTGCCCGAGGGCAAGGGCACGATCGAGTTCCTGGACGTCAAGCGCTACGTGGGCCTGGACATCGTCTACGACCCCGGCCGATTCGGAGCCTTCATCTCCTTCGTCCTGGCGTTCACGGGCCTGCTGATGTCCATGTTCATCTCCCGCCGCCGCGTCTGGGTGCGCGCGGCGAAGGGCGTCGATGAGCACGGCCGGGCCTGCACGGTCCTGGAGTACGGATTGCTGGCCCGCGGCGAGGACCCCCGGCTCGCTACCGAGGCCGAGCGGCTGAGCAAGCTGTTCACCGAGCAATGGGGAACCGCGGATCCGCCTGGGGACCCTGCCGCGCATCGGAGCACGAATCGGGCCTGGAGCGGGCCTAACCACGACTGAGAGGACAAGCATCCATGACCATCACCGAGACCCTGGGCACCTGGAGCGCGCTGTTCATGCTCTTGGCCGCCATGACCTACCTGGTGGCCTTCGTGGCCTTCGCCTGGGACATGGCCTCCCACTCCAGGACCCTGCGCCGAGCCGAGCATCACAGCAGACGGGACGAGCAACTGGTGGGCGCAGCGACCGCCCCTGCTCAGGTGAACAGCACCGCCGGAACCACCAAGAAGGCCGACGACTCTCGGCCCGGACTGGGCGCCAATGAACGTGGCCGCGGACACAAGCCTCCTACCCGAGCCGTACTGGCCGAACACGTCGCCGACTCCTCCATGCGCTACACCGGAGAACGCCGCCCCGCGGCGCGGGCGGCTCTGACCATCATGGTCCTGGCCTTCCTCCTCCACACCGCTGCGGTCGCCAGCCGGGCGATCGCCGCCGGCCGGGTGCCGTGGGGCAACATGTACGAATTTGCCACCACCGGGGCCCTGGTCGTGGCCGGGGTGTACCTGGCCGCACTCCTGCGCCGGGATCTGCGCTTCGTGGGGACCCTGGTGTCCGGGCTTGTGGTGATCATGCTGTGCGCGGCCACCATCGGCTTCCCCACCCCGGTGGGTCCGCTCGTCCCCGCGCTGCAGTCCTGGTGGCTGGTGATTCACGTGTCCATCGCCGTAGCGGCCTCTGGGATCTTCACCATCACGTTCGCCATGGCCGTGCTGCAGCTGCTGCAGGCCCGGCGCGAACGGGCGATCCTGGCCGGGGAGGCCCCGGGCATGGGCTTCCTGGCCATGGTCCCCTCCTCCCAGGCGCTCGAGAACCTCTCCTTCCGGCTCAACGCAGTCGGGTTCGTGTTCTGGACCTTCACCCTCGCCGCCGGCGCGATCTGGGCCGAGCAGTCCTGGGGGCGTTACTGGGGTTGGGATCCCAAGGAGGTCTGGACCTTCGTGATCTGGGTGGTCTACGCCGCTTACATGCACGCCCGCGCCACCCGCGGGTGGACGGGCACCCGCTCGGCGTGGCTGTCGATCGCCGGTTACCTCTGCGTGATCTTCAACTTCACCGTGGTCAACACGGTCTTCGAGGGCCTGCACTCATACTCCGGGCTCTGAGCCCCGGACCTAAGGCTCCCTCCACGAGCCGCGGGAGTACGTATCACATGGTCCGGAGGGGATGTGCCGAACGATGTGCGGGAAGCGCAGGCAGCTGATGTTGTTGTCTCGGGTGCACGCGGATGGTGTGCACCACCGATGGCGCAAATCCAACCACGTAGATACTCGCAACCGGATCAGTGCGCATGCCCTTCCGTCTGCTCCGCCTCGCCGGTGGCTGCCCGAGACGGCTCAGGGATCTCGAGTCTGATCGAGGGCTCCTCCACATCACCGGGTGGGCGGGAGGAGAAGCTGATGCCGTTCGGCAGGTCCCCCACCGGCACAGTGGCAAGGACCGAAAGGCTCTCAAGGTCCACGACGGAGACGGTGTCGTCGTAAGTGTTCGTGACCCAGGCCCTCGTCCCGGTGGTGTCGATGACCACCCCGTGCGGACCGGAGCCGGTGCGGACACTGCCGCGGACGGTCATCTCGATCGGGTCGATCACGGACAAGGTGTTCCCGGGCTCGGCCTCGGTGCCCTGGTCGGCCGAGAGCAGGGTGCGGCCGTCCGGGGACAGATACACCTGGACCGGAGAAGCTGAGACCTCAACGGTGCCCACCACCTCCCGTGCGGCGAGGTCGATCTTCACGACCGAGGCCGGCTCGGCGATGCTGGCATAGGCGTAGGTACCGTCGGCGTCGACCGCCACCTGCACGGGGCCGCCCTCGACCGGCACTGAGGCGGTCTTGGTGTCGGTGCCCGGATCGATCAGATCCACCGAACCGGCCTCGGTGTTGGCCACCGCGATCACCGACCCATCGGCTGCTGGGCGCAGACCATGGGGCATCCCCCCAAGGTCGATGGTGGCGACCGGGTCAAAACCCGGTGCGCGGTAGACCGAGACGGTGCCGTCGCCGGCATTGGTGGTGTAGACCTTGGTGCCGTCGGCGGCGTCGATCACGTGCGCGGGGGCCGGTCCGCTGGGAGCAACCGCGGCCACCTGATAGCTTTCCGCGTCGACGGCGATGGTCGTGTTGTCGTGGCCGCTCACCGCGTATCCGACGGAGCCGTCGGCCCCGGCTTGCACGTTGTGCGGGGACTCCACCCCGGTCAACGTCGTGACGACTTCGTTCGTGGCCGCGTCCAAGACAGTGAGACTGTCGCCCTCCTCGTTCGCCACCCACACCGTTCCGGTCATGCCCCCACCGCTCGAAGGAGCGGAGGCGGTCGCCGTGGTGGCTTCCGGTGGTGTGCCGTTGGAACAGGCCGCCAGGCCAACCATCATTAGAACAGCCAGACTGGTGACGGCGAGCCGTCGATTCATCAAGATCCTCACTAGACCTTTCGGGTCGAACCAATTAGGAGAAGAATTGTGGCGGACCGAAGATGTGGAGCGGGATTGACGTGTGATTAAAAGCCTCGACGCCACGGACCTCCAGTCCTGTCAGCACCCATCGGCTTGAGAACGCCCCCTTGGCAGTAGGACTCAACACGATCCTACGGTGATCAAATCGTCGCCCTTAAACTCAGCGACCAAACCTGTTTCGGCCCGATCTTCACCAAATCTTCAATGATAGGTCGGGATGCTCGACGACACCCGTCACGAGACCTCCCGGCTGAGCTGCCAGGTCGAGTGGTCGGAGGACCTCGACGGCGCCGCGGTCACCATCGCCCCCCGAGTGGTGACCCACCGGAACCTCTGAGCCCTCGAATATCGAACGCATATCGGTCACACCGTGCTCTACCTTCCGAGTACACCGGTCCAAGACGGATCGGCTACGCATCCCTCACAGCACTGGCAGCAGGCCTTCCACCCTTCCGGGGAACCCTCGAAGGTCGGAAGGTTTCAGGGAGAAGGAGCAGGCTCGGTGCACTCCCCCAGGCCTGCTCCGCCTGGCCAGCGCCCCTCCCCCGGCACGATGTGACTGTCTTGAAGCAGGCCTTCGGGACAGCAGTCTCTCGATCCACTACGGGAAAGACTTCATGAAATCTTCATCGTTACCTGCTCCTTATCGCTTCCCCGTGACCTAGACTGACCCTATACCCTAGGAGGGTATAGAAGAGGTGAGGGCCGTGAGTATTCAGGGCTGGGTGTTGGTGGTTGTGGTGGTGGTCGTTAGTGCCGTGTTGCTCTGGTTCTTCTTCGGTCCGAAGAAAACTCGCCGGGCCGAGCTGGAGGCCGGGGTGCAGACGGTCACCGTGACGGTCAAGGGCGGGTACAGCCCGGACCTGATCCAGGTGGCCCCCGGAGTGCCGGTCCGGCTGGTCTTCGACCGGCAGGAGACCGGGGACTGCTCCTCCCGGGTGGTCATCCCGGATTTCCAGATCAACCAGCCGTTGCCCGCCTATGCGCGCACGGCCGTGGAGTTCACCCCCACCGAGCCGGGCGAGTACGGCTTCGCGTGCGGGATGAACATGCTGCACGGCCGCCTCCGCGTCGTCAACGAGCACGACAGCACCTCGCCGGCCCCGATCTCGGCGGCACCGGCTCACGCCGCGGGCACGGCCACCCACGGCGACGCCGCCTCCACAGGGCCGACGCGCACCACCGTGGCCGAGGTGACCCACGCCCGGATGGACCACGGTGCGCAGACCGCGCAGCTGACCATCCGCGGGGGCTACCACCCCCAGCTGCTGCGCGTGGCAGCCGGGGTGCCACTGCGGCTGGAGCTGCTACGGCAGGAGGACAGCGCCTGCTCGGAGCGGTTTGTGGTGGCCGATGCCGGGGTGGACACCGCGGTCCCGGCCTTCGGCAGCACCGTGGTCGAGATCCCCGGGCTACCGGCCGGGCGCCACGAGGTCAGCTGCGGGATGAACATGCTGCACGGCACCCTCGAGGCCCTCGAGGACTCGGCCGACGTCGAAGGCTCCACTGAAGGGGCCGGCGAGCACTCCCACGACCATGTCGTGGTCCAGGAGGACACCCGAACCTCTACGGCCCCACTGCCGGGGCAGGAGCCCCCGCACGGGCACGGCCCGGTGGAGGAGCCGGAGGACACCGAGGCGAAGGAGCGAGCGGCGGAGATCGCCGATCTGCGCCGCCGGGTGATCGTCGGGTCCGTGCTGAGCCTGCCGGTGGTGGCGGCGGTGATGGCCATGGAGCTGTTCGGCATGGCCTGGGTGCCGCCGGTGCTGATGAATCCGTGGTTGCAGCTGGCGCTAATCACCCCGGTGATGCTCTACACCGGTTGGCCCATCCACAAGACCGGGTGGCTGGCGCTGTCCCACCGCACCGCGGACATGAACTCGTTGATCACCTTGGGAACGATCGCCGCCTACAGCTACAGCCTGGTCGTGACCATCGCCCCGGGCCTCGTGCCGGCCGAGGCCCGGTACGTCTACTACGAGGCGGTCGGGGTGATCATCACCTTGATCCTGCTCGGGCGCCTGCTGGAGACCAAGGCCAAGGCCGGGACCGGGGAGGCCATCCGCACCCTGATCGGGCTCCAACCGCACACCGCCCGGGTCATCCGCGAGGGACAGGAGCGGGAGATCCCCTTGGGGGAGGTCGTGGCCGGCGACGTCGTCGTGGTGCGCCCCGGGGAGAAGCTGCCCGTGGACGGGCAGGTGCTGGAGGGCACCTCGGCGGTGGACGAGTCGATGGTCACCGGTGAGCCCATCCCGGTGACCAAGACCGCCGGGGACACCGTGATCGGCGCGACCATCAACCAGACCGGTTCTTTCCGCTACACCGCCACCAAGGTCGGCTCGGACACCATGCTGGCCCAGATCATCTCCCTGGTCCGGCAGGCCCAGGGCTCCAGGGCGCCGATCCAGCGGCTGGCCGATCAGGTCTCCAGCTACTTCGTGCCCGCGGTGATCCTCATCGCCCTGTGGTCCTTCGTGGTCTGGGCGCTGGTCGGTCCCCCGCCTGCGGTGGTCTTCGCCCTGGTGGCGGCCGTGTCGGTGCTGATCATCGCCTGCCCGTGCGCCCTGGGGCTGGCCACTCCGCTGTCGATCACCGTGGGCACCGGCAAGGGGGCCACCGCCGGGATCCTCATCCGCTCGGCCGAGGCCCTGGAGACGGCCCACAAGCTGGACACCATCGTGCTGGACAAGACCGGCACGATCACCAAGGGGACTCCCGCCCTGACCGATGTGCTGCCCGCCCCGGGCTTCACCGACGCCGAGGTGCTGGCTCTGGTGGCGGCGGTGGAACGCTTCTCGGAGCACCCTCTGGCCACCGCTATCGTCGCCGGGGCGCAGGAGCGCGGAGTGTCCGTGCCCGAGGCCACCGCTTTCGACTCCGTCACCGGCCAGGGGGTCCGCGCCCTGGTGGGCGGGCGCCAGGTGCTGGTGGGCAACCGGCGTCTGCTCACCGGGGCAGGCATCGACGCCGATGTGCTCACCGCCCCCGCCCAGGAACTGGCCGCGGACGGGAAGAGCCCGATGCTGGCCGCCGTCGACGGGCGCCCGGCCGGGGTGATCGGGGTGGCCGACACCCTCAAGGAGGGTTCCGTGGGGGCCGTGGCCGCGCTGCGCGACCGCGGCATCGAGGTGGTGATGATGACCGGGGACAACCGGGCCACCGCCGCGGCCATCGCCCGCCAGGTCGGCATCGACCGGGTGGTGGCCGAGGTGCTGCCCGAACACAAGGCCAGTGAGGTCAAACGCCTGCAAGACGAAGGGCGCGTAGTGGGGATGGTCGGGGACGGCATCAACGACGCCCCCGCCCTGGCCCAGGCCGATGTGGGCTCGGCCATCGGCACCGGCACCGACGTGGCCATCGAGGCCTCCGACATCACCTTGATCTCCGGGGCGCTGTCCGGGGTGGTCACCGCCGTGGACCTGTCCCGGGCCACCATGCGCAACATCCGCCAGAACCTCGTCTTCGCGTTCGTCTACAACGGCGTCGGCATCCCCATCGCCGCCGGTGTGCTGTACCCGTCCCTGGGCTGGACGCTGAGCCCGATGATCGCCGCGGCTGCGATGGCCTTGTCCTCCCTGTCGGTGGTGGCCAACGCCAACCGGCTGCGCGCCTTCACCCCTCGCCCCGTTCCCGACCTCGCCCACGCCCCCGTCACCACCGACCCGGTGGTGGAAGTCGGGCGCGAGGACACCACAAAACCCGGAACACCCCCAAGGGAGGAAGCCATGCCCGAGAACACCACAACGGTCGTCGACCCGGTCTGCGGGATGAACATCGACCCGGTCACCGCGGCCACCAGCGTCGAGCACGAGGGCCGCACTTACCACTTCTGCTCGACCCGCTGCGCCCAGTCCTTCCAGGACGCCCCGGCCAGATACACCAGCACCCAGTGAACGAGGCTGCGCCCGTAGCCCTGAAAGGAGCACGGGGGCAATACGTAGGACCACCAGGAGTCGCCATGGAACCCACCATCGACATGACAGCTGTGGTGCGGCGCCTGAACCGCATCGAGGGACAGGTCCGTGGCATCACCCGGATGGTCGAGCAGGACCGGTACTGCATCGATGTCCTTACCCAGGTCGCTGCGGTGTCCGGGGCCCTGCACGAGGTGGCGCTGGTCTTGCTGAAGGATCACATGAGCCGCTGTCTCATCCAAGCTGCCGACGCCGGCGGCCCCGCGCAGGAGGCCAAGCTCCAGGAAGCAGTGGACGCTATCGCTCGGCTGGTCCGTGGCTGAAGAAGAACTACTGATGAGGGTCGAACCGGCCAGAGCCTTCCGGAGCCGCCTGGCCCGAGCGAACCAAGGCACAGCTTGACTGCTTTGGCGTGGACCGTCTTGAGAGGCCGCCCACGGGCATGGGGATTCGCAAACACTCCGCAGAGATTCGTTTGATGAGAAAAGAGGACAGCATGAGCGATCACGAGACCACGGCCGTCATGGAGGTGCAAGGCGTGCACTGGGCCTCGTCGAAGGCCGTTGCTGAAGCCGCGTTGTCGCGCCGGCCGGGGGTGCTGCGAGTGGAGGCGAATCCTGTCTCCCAGACGGCCAATGTCACCTACGATCCCGGTCTGACCTCGATCAAGGATCTGACCTGGTGGGTGCGGGAGTGCGGTTACCACTGCGCGGGCCAGTCGGTGCCCGAGCACGTGTGCGACCCGCTTGAGGAGGACGGAACCGTCGCTGGACGGGCCGGTCACCGGGTCACCGGTGACCGGCCCGGATCGAGGCTGAACCCCACGGACCAAGGCGAGGACGCCCCCGCCGGACACGGGCAGCACGTTGTTCGTGACGCCCAGGAGGTCATGGGCCATGGCGGCGGTGGCATGTCGATGGAAGCCATGATCCGTGACATGCGCAATCGGTTCCTGGTGGCCGCCCTGCTGTCGGTGCCGATCACGTTGTGGTCCCCGATCGGGCGGGAGGTCTTGGGGTTCACGGTCCCGGCCCCGTTCGGTTTACGCGATGACGTCCTTGCGCTGATCCTCTCCCTGCCGGTGATTTTCTACTCGGCCTGGATCTTCTTCGACGGCGCCTACCGGGCGCTAAAGGCCCGCACCCTGGACATGATGGTCTTGGTGGCCGTGGGGGTCGGCGCCGGCTGGGTCTACAGCCTGATCGTGACATTGACCGGTGGCGGCGAAGTGTTCTACGAGGCCGCCACCGTGCTGGCCACCTTCGTGCTGCTGGGGCACTGGGTGGAGATGCGGGCCCGTGGCGGGGCCAACGACGCGGTCCGCACCCTCCTGGAGCTGGCACCCTCCAAGGCGCTGGTGATCCGTGACGGGAATACCGTGGAAATCCCCACCGCCGAGGTCATGCCCGGGGATCTGATGCTGGTACGCCCCGGCTCGAAGGTCCCCACCGACGGTGTGGTCGAGGACGGCGAGTCCGAGATCGACGAATCCATGGTCACCGGCGAAAGCCTGCCGGTGGCCAAGTCCACTGGCTCCGAGGTCATCGGGGCCTCGGTGAACACCACCGGGACCTTACGGGTGCGGGCGACGAAGGTCGGGGCGGACACCGCCCTGGCGCAGATCGTGGCGCTGGTCCAGGAAGCCCAGAACTCCAAGGCACCCGGTCAACGTCTGGCGGATCGGGCCGCGTTCTGGCTGGTGTTCGTGGCGCTGATCGGCGGATCCGGCACCTTCCTTGTCTGGTGGCTGGCCGGGGCCAGCATTGCCCAAGCAATCCTGTTTGCCATCACCGTGGTGGTCATCACCTGCCCCGATGCCCTGGGGCTGGCCACCCCCACCGCGATCATGGTGGGAACGGGTTTGGGCGCCAAACGAGGCGTGCTGTTCAAAAACGCCACGGCCTTGGAAACAGCCGCACGGATCGACACGGTCGTGATCGACAAGACCGGGACCCTGACCAAGGGCGAGCCGGAGGTCACGGACTTCATCACCCACGGGATCGGCGAGGACGAACTCCTGGGCCTCGTGGCGGCCGTCGAACGCGAATCTGAGCACCCGTTGGCTGCCGCGGTGGTGAACTACGCCGAGGACCGCGGCGTCCCGGCCCTGACTGCCAGCAATTTCCGCAACGTCCCGGGCCACGGCGCCGGGGCCACCGTGAACGGGCGGCAGGTTTTCGTGGGTAACCGCAAACTGATGGTGGCCGAGAGCGTCGACATCACCCCGGTGGCCGAACAGCGCGAGGCCCTGGCCTCGACCGGGCGCACCGCGGTGCTGGTGGCCGTGGACGGAGCGGCCGCTGGGGTGATCGCCCTGGCTGATGCCGCCCGGGAGACCGCCGCTCCCGCGGTGGCCGCGATGCACGAGGCAGGGATCGAAGTCGTCATGCTGACCGGTGACAACGAGGCGACCGCGAAGCGGATCGCCGCCCAACTGGGCATCGACACTGTCATCGCCGAAGTCCTACCCGAGGACAAATCCGCCAAAGTGGCGGAACTGCAAGCGGAGGGCAAACGGGTCGCCATGGTCGGGGACGGGGTCAACGACGCCCCGGCCCTAGCCAAAGCCGACCTGGGCATCGCCATCGGCGCCGGCACCGACGTGGCCATTGAAACCGCCGACGTGGTGCTGATGCGCTCCGATCCGTTGGACGTGCCGATCGCCCTGCGGATCGGCGCTGGCACCGTGCGCAAAATGCGCCAGAACCTCACCTGGGCCATCGGCTACAACGTGGTCGCCCTGCCGATCGCCGCCGGGGTCTTCTACCCGGCCTACGGCATCATGCTCAGCCCGGAGATCGCGGCGATCTCGATGTCGGGCTCCAGCGTCATCGTGGCGGTGAATGCCTTGCTGTTGAAGCGGCTGCGGTTGCCGGAACCGCCGGAGTCGACGTCGGCAGCCCGGGTCCAACCAGGCCTGGCCCCCGCGGGAAGCCGGTAGGACAGCTCCGGCGCCTGGCGATGACCATGCACTGTTCGTGCGAGATGAAGGGGAAGAACCTGATGACGACTCCCAAGACAACGCTCCCTCCCCCGGTGGCACAGGCACCGCTGAGCGAGGAGGAACTGGACCGGCTGGACGCATGGTGGCGGGCGGCCAACTACCTGTCGGTGGGGCAGATCTACCTTCTGGACAACCCACTGCTCAAGGAGCCACTGTCCCTGGAGCACATCAAACCCCGGCTGCTGGGCCATTGGGGCACCACCCCTGGGCTGAATCTGATCTACGCGCACCTGAACCGGGTAATCAAGGCCCGAGCCCTGAGCGCGATGTACGTGACCGGACCAGGCCACGGCGGCCCGGGGCTGGTGGCCTGCGCGTACCTGGACGGGACCTACAGCGAGGTCTACCCGGACATCGGCCGGGACGCCGACGGGCTACGGCGTCTGTTCCGCCAGTTCTCCTTCCCTGGCGGGATCCCCAGCCACGTGGCCCCGGAGACCCCCGGATCCATCCACGAAGGCGGGGAACTGGGCTACTCGCTGATGCACGCCTACGGGGCGGCCTTCGACAACCCCGACCTGTTGGTGGCCTGCGTCATCGGCGATGGGGAAGCCGAGACCGGGCCGCTGGCGGCCAGCTGGCACTCTAACAAGTTCCTCGACCCCGTCCACGACGGAGCCGTCCTGCCGATCCTGCACCTGAACGGCTACAAGATCGCCAACCCGACCGTGCTGGCTCGCATCCCCGAGGAGGAGCTGATGAGCCTGCTGCGCGGATACGGGCACGAACCGTACCCGGTCAGTGGGAGCGATCCGGTACAGGTGCATCAACGGTTCGCGGCCGTGCTCGACGAGGTGCTCCAGGAGATCCGTCGCATTCAGGACCAGGCCCGGGAGGGCACCGTAACGGAGCGCCCGCGGTGGCCTTTGATCGTGCTGCGCACCCCCAAGGGGTGGACCGGGCCCGCGGAGGTGGACGGGTTGCCCACCGAGAACACTTGGCGCTCCCACCAGGTGCCCCTGTCGGGTCTGCGGGAGAACCCCCAGCACCTGCGCCAGCTGGAGGAGTGGTTGCGTTCCTACCGGCCCGAGGAACTCTTCGACGCCGACGGTGCTCTGGTCCCGGAACTGGCCCAGCTGGCTCCGGAGGGCGCCCACCGGATGAGTGCGAACCCGGTCACCAACGGGGGCACCGTGCTGCAGCCCCTGCGGCTGCCAGATTTCCGGGACTACGCCGTCGATGTCCCCTCCCCGGGCACGACGGTTCACGAGGCCACCCGGGTGCTGGGCACCTGGTTGCGGGACGTGATCCGGGACAACCCGCGCACCTTCCGTCTGATGGGACCCGACGAGACGGCCAGTAACCGGCTCAACGCGGTCTTCGAGGTCACCGACCGGGTCTGGCAGGCGCAGATGCTGCCCACCGACGAGGGGCTGGCTCGCTCCGGCAGGGTGATGGAGGTGCTATCCGAGCACCTGTGCCAGGGGTGGCTGGAAGGATATCTACTCACCGGCCGGCACGGGTTTTTCTCCTGCTACGAGGCGTTCATCCACATCGTGGACTCCATGGTGAACCAGCACGCCAAGTGGTTGAAAGTCGCCACGGAGATCCCGTGGCGCCGGCCGATCGCCTCGCTGAACTACCTGCTGACCTCTCACGTGTGGCGCCAGGACCACAACGGCTTCTCCCACCAGGACCCCGGCTTCATCGACCACCTGGTCAACAAGAAAGCCGAGATCGTGCGCGTCTACCTGCCCCCGGACGCCAACACACTGCTGTCGGTGGCCGACCATTGCCTGCGCAGCCGCGACTACATCAACCTCATCGTCGCCGGCAAGCAACCGGCCCTGTCCTATCTGTCCGTGGACGAGGCCGCATTGCACTGCCGACGCGGTGTGGGCATCTGGGAATGGGCCGGCAACGAAGCACCAACCTCTCCCGGCACCGCCCCATCCGCAGGCAACCAGCCGGGCAGCGCCCCGGTGCTGCCCGATGTGGTGATGACCTGCGCCGGGGACGTCCCCACCCTGGAGATCCTCGCGGCCGTGGATCTGCTGCGCCAGCATTTGCCAGACTTGGTCGTGCGTGTGGTCAACGTGGTGGACCTGATGCGCCTGCAACCGGCCAGCCAGCACCCGCACGGGCTGCAGGAGGCGGAGTTCGACGCAATCTTCACCACCAGCCGTCCCGTGGTCTTCGCCTACCACGGCTATCCGTCCCTGATCCACCGGCTGACCTACCGCCGGACCAACCACGGCAACTTCCACGTACGCGGCTTCCAGGAGGAGGGCACGACGACCACCCCTTTCGATGTGGTCATGCTCAACGACCTGGACCGGTACCACCTGGTCATCGACGTCATCGACCGGGTTCCCGGCCTAGCCGAGGCAGCCGCCCCGCTGCGGCAGCGCATGCTCGAAGAACGGTTGTGGGCCCGCGCCTACACCCGGGCCCACGGAGAGGACGACCCGAGGATCAGCGGCTGGCGCTGGCCCTACGCCCCGGCCAACGCCAGCGACCCAAGCGGACAGGGATGCTGCTGATGCGCCTGGAGCACCTCGTGCCGGCCCTGGCGAGCACGGACCAAGGGTATCGTGCGGTCATCTTCGACATGGATGGGGTCGTCACGGACACCGCCGGGGTGCACGCCCGGGCCTGGAAGGCCCTCTTCGACGAGATCCTCCCCGCCCTGTCCCCCACAGTGCAGGAACTCTTCGACGCGGACACAGACTACCGGGCCTACCTCGACGGGCGCCCCCGCCGGGACGGGGTGCGCACGTTCTTGGCCGCCCGCGGGCTCAGCGTACCCGAGGGCGGGCCCGGTGACGGTGCGCAGATGCTCACCGTCCATGGGCTGGCCGCCCGCAAGCAGGAGCTCTTCGCCGCGGAGCTGACCCGGCAGGGAGTCAGGGCGTTCCCCGATGCCCTGGTGGTGTTGCGCGCACTGGTCTCCCGGGGCGTGCCCACAGCCCTGGTGACCTCCAGCCGCAACAGTGCCTCGGTACTGGAGGCGGCCCGGGTGGGGCACCTGTTCACCGTGCGCGTCGACGGCACCGACGCGCACCGGCTGGGGATGCCGGGCAAACCGGATCCGGCCGTCTTCCTGGAAGCGGCCCGCCGCCTGGAGGTAGCACCGGCCGAGGCCGTGGTGATTGAAGACTCCACCGCCGGGGTCACCGCCGCCGCCGCCGGGGGGTTCGGCCAGGTGGTGGGGGTGGACCGGACCGGGAATGCCCATGAGCTGACGGCAGCCGGTGCCCACCTCGTGGTGGAGGACCTCCGGAGGGTGCCGCTGGTACCTCTGGCCGAGGACGGTCTGCAGATGGAGCATCGAGGGCCGTGGTGCGGCGGGGCGGTCACCGCCGCGGCCGACGGGTGGCGACTGGTCTATGACCGGTTCGATCCGGTCCAGGAGGGTACCCGGGAGGCCCTGTGCACGCTGGGCAACGGGTACTGGGCCACCCGCGGGGCGGTACCGGGCAGCACCGCCGACGGGACCCACTACCCCGGGACCTACTTCGCCGGCGTCTACAACCGCCGCACCACCGATCTGGCCGGGCACCAGGTCGAGACAGAGCACTTGGTCAACGCCCCCGACTGGACGTACCTGAGTGTGCGCCCGGCCCAGGGGACCCTGTTGCATCCGGGGTGCCCGGAAATGATCGCTCACCACCAAGTCCTGGACCTGCGCCACGGGGTGCTGACCCGCACCAACCGCTACCGTGACGCCACCGGTCACACCACCCGGGTCACGTCGCGTCAACTCCACAGCCTGGCACGTCCGTATGTGGCCGCCCTGGAGGTCACAGTGGAGGCCGAAGACTGGTCCGGGGAACTGATCGTCGAGTCCACCGTCAACAGCGCGGTGTCCAACCGCAACGTGATCGCCGATCGCGAGTTGGCCAACGAACACTGGGGTCCGGTGGAATCCCGGGAGCTGGACGCAGAAACGGTGCTCTGCCAGGCGACCACCACCCAGTCCGGCATCACCGTGGCCACCGCCGCCCGCACCCGGGTCTTCCCCTGCTCCGCCCAGACCGGCCGGCGCCTGGCCACGCGCCATGGCCATGGCCATGGCCATGAGATCACGCTGATGTTGCGCCCCGGACAGCCGGTGACGCTGGAGAAGACCGCGGTCGTGGCCACCTCCCGAGACCGGGCCCTGTCCACCCCTGCCCTGGACGTGGGCTCGAAGATCGATGAGGCACCCAGGTTCGCTCTGCTGCTGGCGGAACAGGGGACGGCCTGGGCGGAGCTGTGGGATCGCTTCGGCATCGACCTGGAGGCCGGGGCTGCCCAGGAGCTGGCGTTGAACCTGCACCTCTTCCACGTGCTGCAGACGGTCGCGGCAACGGGCCCGGACCTGGACGCCGGCCTGCCCGCCCGTGGGTTGCACGGCGAGGGATATCGCGGCCACATTTTCTGGGATGAGCTCTTCGTCTACCCCATGCTCACCCTGCGCCGCCCCGAACTGACCCGGTCCTTCCTGCTCTACCGTTATCGACGCCTCGGGGCGGCCCGGGCAGCGGCCCGTCAAGCAGGGCTGGAGGGGGCGCTGTTCCCGTGGCAGTCCGGTAGCGACGGGCGGGAGGAGACGCCGACGGCGCTGTTCAACGTCCGCAACGGACAGTGGATGCCGGACAACTCCCATCGGCAGCGCCACGTCGGGTTGGCCGTGGCCTACAGCGTGTGGCAGTACTACCAGGCCACCGACGACATCGGCTTCCTCACCGACTACGGCGCGGAGATGATCATCGAGGTGGCCCGGCTGGTCAGCAGCCTGGCCGTCCACGACCCCGTCGAGGACCGTTTCGACATCACGGGGGTGATGGGCCCGGACGAATATCACGACGGCTACCCGGACGCTCCGGGCCAGGGGGTGCGCAACAACACCTACACCAACGTCTTGGCCGCCTGGGTCCTGGCCCGCGCCGGGGAGATCGTCGATTTGCTGGCCGGCCACGACTGCGACCCGTTGTGGCGCCAGCTGCATCTGCAGCACCAGGAAATCGACCGCTGGAACCAGATCAGCCGTCGAGTGCGCATCCCCTGGCACGCGGACGGCGTCATCAGCCAGTTCGAGGGCTACGAGGATCTGGAGGAGTTCGACTGGGCGGCTTACCGCGCCCGCTACGGCAACATCGGCCGGCTGGACCTCATCCTCCAGGCCGAGGGCGACTCCACCAACCGCTACAAGCTCTCCAAACAGGCCGACGTGCTGATGCTCTTCTACCTGTTCTCCGCCGAGGAACTGCGGAACCTTCTCGCCCGCCTGGGCTACACCCTGCCCCCGGAGCTCATTCCCCGCACGATCCGCTACTACCTGGCCCGCACCAGCCACGGCTCGACGCTGAGTCGGCTGGCCCACGGCTGGGTGCTGGCCCGCACCGATCGGGCCCGGTCCTGGGCCCTGTTCGAACAAGCCCTGCAAGCTGACCTCGCCGACACGCAGGGCGGGACCACCCGCGAAGGCGTTCACCTCGGGGCCATGGCCGGAACCGCCGACATGGTGATGCGCTGCTACGGGGGCGTGGAGATCCGGGAGGAGGCCCTGTGGCTGCACCCGGTGCTACCGGATGGGCTGGGCGCGGCCTCCTTCCAGCTCAGGTACCGGGGCCAGCCGATCAGCATCAGCCTCAGCCGGCACACCATGGCGATGCGTCTTCATCCCTGTTCGGCCGCACCCATCCGGGTGTGCGCCGAAGGCCTGGAGAGAACTCTGCGCCCCGGTCAGGTCTGGGAGGTGCCGCTCACCCCAGCATCATCCCCGGCCCAGCCAGGCGGTTCCAGCGGGTGCACTACCTCCACGGTGGGGAGCCGAGACGATGACTAACACCCACGCCGAGCGGTACCAGCAGATCACCGAAATCCTGGCCCGTCACGGACTGGGCTTCCTGGTGGGGGCGGCAGGCCTGCAACGGTGGGTGCCTTTCGAGCGCGGTCTGCTGGGGCACGAACAGCGCGCGGAACCGTACACGAACCCCGAGCACCTGCGCCTGGCCCTGGAACAACTGGGACCGGTCTTCGTCAAGCTCGGGCAGGTGCTGTCGACCCGGGCTGATCTGCTGCCCGAACCGTACCGGCAGCAACTGTCCCTGCTACAAGACTCCACACCGCCGGTGCCCGGGCGGATCATCACGGACCTGATCGTCGGCGAGCTCGGTCACGCCCCCTCGGAGCTATTCGCCGCCTTCGATGAAGAACCTCTGGCCAGTGCATCCCTGGGGCAGGCCCATGCGGCCCGCCTGGCCGACGGCACCGAGGTCGTGGTCAAGGCGCGTCGACCCGGGGTCGCCGCACAGGTCCAAGAAGACCTGGAGATCCTGCAGAACATGGCCGCCCGGGCCAGCCGCCATTGGGAGGCCGCCGCCGACTACGACCTGACCGGCATTGCCGAGGAGTTCGCCACCACGCTGCGGGCGGAACTGGACTACCTCACCGAAGGACGCAACACCGAACGTTTCGCGGCGAACTTCGCCGACAACGACACCATCCGTGTCCCCCGGGTCTTCTGGGAGACCACCACCTCCCGGGTGTTGACCCTGGAACGGATGCACGGGCTGAAGATCAACGACCTGGCGGGGCTCGATGCCACCGGGACCGACCGTGCGGCCCTGGCGACCCGCGCGACCGGTGCGGTGGCCCAGATGGTGTTCCGGGACGGCTTCTTCCACGCCGACCCGCACCCGGGCAACCTCTTCGTCGAACCCAACGGGCGCATCGCCCTGATCGATTTCGGCATGGTCGGGGACATCGACGAGCAACTGCGTGACCGCCTCGGAGCGCTGCTGCTGGCCCTGGTGCGCCAGCATCCCCGGCGGATCGCCACCGCCCTGGTGGAGCTGACCACCTCCCGCCGCCCCGTCAAACTCCCCGCCCTGACCGAGGACCTGGCCCCCGTCGTCGCCCTCTACTCCGGGCGGACCCTGGGTGAGGTCAAGGTGGGGAACCTCATCAAGGAAGTTCTCGCCATCCTGCGCCGTCACCACCTGCAGTTGCCACGGGAGCTCTCCTTGTTGCTGAAAATGCTGCTAATGGCCGAAGGTATGGGGACGACGCTGGACCCCCAGTTCCAGCTGGGTGAAGTCCTCCGCCCGTACGCCCACGGGCTGGTGCTGGAGCGCTACTCCCCCTCCGCCATCGCCGGACGCCTGTCCCAGGCAGGGGCCGATGTCGTGGATCTCACCGCTGAGTTGCCCGAGCAGCTACGCCGCGTCCAGGCCATACTCGAGGCCGGGGGCCCCGAACTGCACCTGCGCACCGTAGAACTGGACCCTCTCATTGACCGCCTCGAGTCGGCAGGCCAACGGTTAGGCCTGGCGATCCTGGCGGCCGCCTTCGTGCGAGGACTCGGTGATCTGGCCGCAACGGACCCGGTGCGGCGCCGATCCTGGCAACTACCGGTGCTCAGCACGGGTCTGGGCGCGACCGGCTCCCTGGGCGCCTACCTGGCCTGGTCGGCGCACCGGCAACGACGCCGCCGGCCCTGACCGCGGACCAGTACCCATCCACACCACCGACCACCAGCAATCCCTTCCACGAAAGGAACCATCATGGACCAGACCATACGAGTGGGCGTCAACGGCTACGGGGTGATCGGCAAACGCGTGGCCGATGCGGTCACCGCCCAACAGGACATGGAACTGGTCGGGGTCAGTGACGTGATCTCCGACTACCGGATCACCGCCGCCGTCTCCCGCGGCATCCCCGTCTACGCCTCCACCACCGAGGGCGTCGCGGCGATGCGCTCAGCAGGCATCACCCTGACGGGGGAACTGCATCAGCTCCTCGACGCCGTGGACGTGATCGTGGACTGCACCCCGGCCAAGATCGGGGCGAGCAACCTCGAGCACTACCGGGCCCACGGGGTCAAGGCCATCTTCCAGGGTGGGGAGAAGCACGCTCTCACCGGCCACTCCTTCGTCGCTCACGCCAACTACGCCACCGCCCTCGGCCGGGACACCACCCGGGTGGTCTCCTGCAACACCACCGCCACCGTCCGTACCCTCACTGCCCTGAAGGACGTCGGGTTACTGACCAAAGCACGCGGGGTGCTCATCCGCCGGGCCACCGACCCCTGGGAATCCGATCACTCCGGGATCATGAACACCATCGTCCCAGAAACGGCCATCCCCAGCCATCAAGGACCCGACGCCCAGACGGTCGTACCGGACCTCGACGTGGTCACCATGGCCGCCAAGGGCGCCCACACCCAGAATCACCTGCACTACTGGACCATCGACCTCACCCGCCCCGCCACCTCCGAAGAAGTCCTCGAGGCGCTGAGTGCCATGCCGCGCATCGCCCAGGTCCGCAGCAGCGACGGGATCGTGGCACCCAACAGCACCATCGAGCTGATGCGAGACCTCGGCCGGCCCCGCGGGGACATGTACGAGGTCGCCGTGTGGGCCGACATCCTCACGGTGCGCGGCGAGGAACTGTTCTGCACCTACACCGTCGACAACCAAGCGGTGGTCATCCCGGAGAACATCGACGCGATCCGGGCCCTGGCCGGCACCGTCACCGACGGGGCCGAATCCATGAGCCGCACCGACACCTCCCTGGGCGTGCGCGCCGACTTCCTCACCCCCGCACCGCACCCGGACCGCATCTACCCTACGGCGAGGGCACGGACGTGAGCGCCGCAAAGACCTTCCGAATCGTGGTCGGGGTGGATGGTTCCCCCGAGTCTTTGAGGGCGTTGGAGTGGGCGGTCGCCGAGGCCCGGTTGCGCCAGGGGCAGGTGCATGTGGTGACCGCCTGGCAGCACCCGGCCATGGTGGTCGGCGACGACGACCATGACTGGGATCCAACCAGATACGAAGCGAGGGCCCGGCGACTCCAGGACGAAGCGCTGCGCAGCGTCCACGCCGGTCCGGAGGACATCACCGGGGAGGTGGTCCCAGGGCAGCCGGCCGCCGTGCTGCTCGAGGCCTCCACCGAGGCCGATCTGCTGGTCGTGGGCTCCCACGGTTACGGCGGCTTCACCGGCCTGCTGCTGGGTTCGGTCTCCAACCAGGTCGTCCACCACGCCCGCTGCCCCGTACTCGTCGTCAAACCCAGACGCCAAGGCCGGCTGTAGCGCCCGGACCGCCCCTCGCACCCCGGGTCACCGGACCCAAAGGGGAGGGATCTGGCGACTGACTGCCCGCCGGCAGGGTCGACGGCGTGGCGGCTCATGGTCCCCGGCGAGCCCTGCCCGGGACCGTGGTCAGCACTAACGAGACCAGCACGATCGCCGCCCCCAGGGCGCTCCACATGGTGGGCCGTTCCCCGGGCAGCACCGCCGAGACCGCCATGCCGATCACGGGCACCAGCAGAGTCCACGCACCAAGCAGGTCCAGCCGCGCAACCTGGGCCTGACGGAACCACGCAACAAAGGCCGCCGCGGTCCCGATCAGTGACAGGAACCCCAGCGCCAGCACGAACCGGGGTGTCCACGTGATGGCCGGGGCGCCTTCAACCACAGCGGCCAGCACCACCAGCAGGAGACCGCCGAGCACAAAGTGCCAGGCGATGGCGACCAGCAGATCCGTCCCCGACAGCCGTCGAGCCATCAGCGTTCCGGCGGTGATGGCCACCGCCGAGAGCAACGACAGCCACGCCCCTTGCCCGCCGCCACTGGCCACCCCCACCAGCACCAACCCGGTGAATCCGACCACCAGGGCCGCCGCCGTGCGCACGGACACGGCCTCACCGTAAAGCCACCAGGCCGGCAAAAGGATCAGCAATGGTTGGGCATTCGACAGCACCGCTGCCGCCCCCGTGGCCAAACCGGCGGTCCCAGCGAACATCGCGGCAAAAGCCACGGTCACATTCACTACCGCCATCGCCGTCAACAATCCCCAGACCCGATCCCGCGGCCACAGGGGCCGCCCCTGCACGGCGGCGACCAGCAGCAATGCGGCCCCGGCGATCAGTGCGCGCATCGCCGCGAACCACAGCACCGGCGCATCTTGCAGCCCCCACCGGATGGCCACGAAACACAAACCCCAGGCCGTGGTGACCCACAACATGGTTCCCACTCGAGGGGCTCCCCGGCTCGGAGTCACGTGCGTGCTGCTCAGAATCATGCCGCCTGTCGGCGGAGCCGGGGGACGAACCGCGGCACCCGGCGGGCGTAGTCCTGGTACGCGGTCCCGAACTGCCGGGTCAGCACTTGTTCCTCTTTGCGCCCCAGACGCCAGTAGACGACCACCAGCACCGGGAACATGAGCAGGGTCAGCACGGTGGGCGACTGGAGTAAGAAGCCCACCATGACGGCCAAGAACCCCACGTACTGTGGGTGCCGGAGGCGCGCGTACGGGCCGGTAGTGGCCAGACGCCCTTCACGCTGGGCCGTGTAGAGCACCCGCCACGCCCGGTACAACAGGTACAACCCCACCCCGATCACGACGTTACTGAGCAGGTGCAGGGGGTTCAGATGGGGGTCCCCCTCCCACCCGAACAGCTCCTGCCACAGGTGCCCGGAAAGGTGGTCCAAGGACTGCTGGCCGGGCACCCGCTCGCCCAGCCAACCCGAGAGCAAGAAGATGGTCAGCGGGAAACCGTACATTTCCGTGAACATCGCCACGACAAACGCCGAGAACCCGCCCAAGGCACGCCAGTCCAGCTTGGTCTTGGGCTGGACGAAACTGGCGGCAAAGACGATGAACACCAAGGAATTCAGGGCCACCAACCACCACAAGCCATACCCGTACTCAGCGGACATCGCCGGCCCCTTCCTGATCGGGACGACCACCGTGTCCCGAAGTACGGCCCGACGCCCCATGCCCGCTGTGACCTCCATGGCCTCCATGGCCAAAGAGGTGCATCACGAGCATGGCCGCCCCGAACACATACGGTAACGAATCCAGCACGTGCACCCAGTGATTGGTCAGCAGGTAGATCACTGAGCCGATCACCAATATCACGACGCCGGCGCGGAGACGCGCTTTTTGCCGCATTCTTTTAATGTCGGACTCACCGTTGGAG
The DNA here is from genome assembly GCF_004136555.1 of Kocuria carniphila. Lineage (GTDB taxonomy): Bacteria > Actinomycetota > Actinomycetes > Actinomycetales > Micrococcaceae > Kocuria > Kocuria carniphila. The sequence continues at coordinate 39,529 of NZ_NOIT01000019.1, read as the reverse complement.
CTGTGGTGGTGTGACATAGCCGTTGTCCTTCGAAAGCAATGGTGCGGGTTTCCGAGACGTGGTTCGGAGGCTTTCCGCAAGAGGGGTTCATCTTCCGTGTCGGGTCAGTGGAGTGCGGGGCGAGTCCCGTCCCCCACCACGGCGCGACCAGCTCCCTTGGCGGCCATACTGACGAGTCGTTCCAAGGGCCCTTGCCCGAAGGCGCGCTGCCAACCCACCGCGAACAGGGCAGCCAGGAGAAGATAGGCCAGGAACCAGATCTCGGGTTGGTCGTAGTGCAGCTCGAAGGACAACAGCACCAGCTGGACCGAGTAGAGGGTCAGGGTCATCGCCCCCATCGCCGACAGAGGTAGCAGCCACGGCCCAATCGTGCGGGCCAGGAGAAGGAAGGTCCCGAGCACGGCCAGCCCGATCCCCAGGCTCCAGGCAATGGCCAGCGGCATGTTCGCGTGCGGGGTGGTGACGGCCAGCCACCACCCGGTGCTGGTGGGCAGCCCCTCGTCGGTTCCCCACACGAGGATCTCATCCACCACTTCCTCGCTCTGTTCCGGGACGCTGGGCAACAACTGGTGGTAGCCCTCGGCAACGTAGAGCAGAACGTAGGAGCTCAGGTAGGCGAATGCGGCGAGCCCGGCCCCTATCAACACCAGCGAGGTTTGGACCTGCACATTGCGCAGGTTCAGACGCCCCAGGGCCAGTCCGGTCAGCAGGTACGTCATGTACGGCAGGGCCGGGTACGTGCCGGTCAGCAACAGCTGGGCCGCTGTCGCCCCGGGAACGGTGACCACGTCGTTGAAAGTGGGGTTGTAGGCGGTGAACTCCGGCAACCGGCCCCGCAGGATCTGCATCAGCACCGGTGCCACGACTCCGAAGAGCATCGCGCACATGACCAGGGTCACGGGGCGTAAGTGGAGGAAGGGAATGGTCAGCAGGAAGAACACCCCGTAGTAGACCAAGATGTTGACGGCCGGGGGGTCTTTAGGCATCAGGTACCCGATGGACATGCCCACTGCGGCAATCAGCAGGGCCCGGACCGCCACCCCGACCCGGGCGGCCGTCATCGACTGCCCCTGCCGACGGGTGCGTCCACCTGTGCCGAAAGCCAGCCCCACCCCGGCCAGCAAAGCGAACAACGCCGCCGAGTCCCCGGCGAAGAGGATCCAGGACCAGGTCGGCTCGTGTGTCTCCTCATTGGAGGCGGGCAGGAAATGGATGGCGGTCAATCCGATCAGCGCCAGCCCCCGGGCAGCGTCGATCGCGACCAGCCGTCCCCGCGTGGGGGAATCCTCTGGAGGAGTGGCCCGGTCGGGGGCTTCGGTTCTATGGCGGTCGCTCATCGCTCTCCTCGTCACTGTCCTCGTCGTCTGCAAGGCCGCCCGGTCCGTGGCGGAATCCGCTGTTGCTCCGCGGCAAGGGTGTGGATGGTGCCGGTCACAGCAGTTGCTCGACGGTGTTTCCTCCGTCGGTGATGCGCAAGACGGTGGAGCCAGCCACCAAAAGGGTCTCCACCGCCCCGCCGCCGGTCATGCTCGCCCCCAGGGCGGTGACCTCCCCGAAGGCTTCCCCGGTGGCCGTCCAGGTCAGCCCGGAATCGTCGCTGATCAGCAAGCGGCCGCCAGGCCCAGCACCCACCACCGTGTGATCATCGGCCCAGGCCACCAGGGACATTAACTGCGGGGTGTCCATGCTCGTCCAGGTGGCCCCGCCGTCGGTGGATCGCAACAGGCCCTCCTCAGTAGTGGCCAGCGTCGCCCCGCCACCCGGAGCGATGGCCAGGGCCATCGGGGCGGAAGGGATCGCGACGGTCTCCCAGGTGCGCCCGTCGGTGCTGGTGCGCAGTTGCCCGTCGAAGGCGAGAATCCGATCCGGGCCCGCGGTCAGGGCGTGGAAGTCCGACTCCCCGGCCCGCGACAGCACGCTCCAGGTCTGGCCCCCGTTGGTGGATTCGACCAGTCCCAGCGGCTCGGGCAAATCCACCCCGGGGCCGGGGTGACCGGAGGCCAGGTAGCGTCCGCCACCGGTGGAGGTGAAGCCCATCAAGTCCACGGTCGGGCCGACTTGGGTCAGTTCCTTGTTCTCCAGCAGGAACAGGCCTTGGTGGGTGGCCAGCAGGATCACCCCGGTGGCCGTGTCCCGGGTGATGGCGTGCACGTGGGTGATGGCGGTGCCGCCGTCGTTGCCGGAAGAGGACGAGGACTCCGACTGTGGTGACTGTGATGAGCAGGCGGTGACAGCCCACCCCGTCCCGGCGACCAGGCCGGCGGAGAACAAGGTGCGTCGGGTGACAACGGTCATGGGCGGTATTTCAGCTCGGTCGTCATGCCGGCCTCGGCGTGGTAGATGTTGTGGCAGTGGATCAGCCAGTTCCCGGGATTGTCCGCCTGCAGATCGATGGCCATCGACTGCATCGGGGCGATCAGGACGGTGTCCTTGCGCAGGCCGTTGGGCAACGCGAAGGTGTGCCCGTGCAGGTGCAGGGGATGGGCCATCATCGTGTGGTTGGCCACGTCGAGCCGCACCCGCTGTCCCTCTTGAATCTCCAGTGGGTCGTGCTGCCCGTAAGGGGCCCCGTTGAATCCCCACTCGTAAGGATTCATCTGTCCGGTCATGGCCAGCTCCAGGCGCACATCGGGTTCCCGGGCCTCGAGCCGGGCGCTGTCGGCAGGTTTCAGCTCGGCACCGACCAGCACGGGCTTGTCCAGTTCCGCCGGTCGCACGGACGGCGACGGAGCGGCACCGGAACCGGTGCGCACCAGACTCATGGCCTGCCCCTCCTTGCCCAGCGGCACGGCCACGAACGGGAAGACACCGTCGGTCAGGGTGACGGTCGCATCGTAGCGCTCCCCCATGCCCAGATAGAGGGCATGGGTGTCCTGCGGCTGCACGGGGAACCCGTCGGTGTGTGTGACCGTCATCCGGTGCCCGCCCAGGGCGACCGTGAAGATGGTGTCCGCAGCAGCGTTGATGATCCGCAGCCGCACCCGTTGGCCCGGCTTCGCAGTGAGCACCTCCGGGGCAGCCGGCACCCGCCCATTGACCAGGTAGTGCGGGTAGGCCACGTCCCCGGCGTCATCGCCGTACGGGGAGTCACCGGCGCCCATGCTGCCGTGATCCATGCCAGCCATGCCCTCCGAGGAACCAGAAGACATGTCCATGCCCTCCATGCCCTTCATGCCCTTCATGCCGCCCATGGTCCCGTGGTCCATGCCACCCTCCCCTGAGGAGGTCAGGGTGGTCAGGATGTCGTCGGGGGTCCGGCCGGTGCCGTCGACCCAGTCGTCGAGGACCAGGATCCACTCGTGGTCGTAGTCCCCGGGTTCCTGGGGGTCATCAATGATCAGTGGGGCATACAGGGCGCGGTCCAGCTGGACCCCGACGTGCGGGTGGTAAAAATAGGTGCCCGGATCCGGGGCGGTGTAGTCGTAGGTGTAGGTGGCACCGGCGGCGATCGGGTCCTGGGTCACCCTGGGCACCCCATCCGCTGCCTGGTCCAGGGCGATCCCGTGCCAGTGCACGGTGGTCTGCGCCGGCAACTGGTTGTCGACGGTGATCCGCAGACGGTCCCCGGCGGTTGCGCGGATGAGCGGACCGGGGGCGCTGTCACCGTAGGCCCATGTCGACACGGTCGGCCCGCCCAGGTCTAGGCGCACCGGCCGGGCGGTGAGCGTCTTGGCGACAACGCGCTGACCGGCGCCCGCAGAGGCAACCCCGGACCCCGTGCCGGCCGTGGAGGAGATGGAAGGAGCGGAGCAGGCCGCCAGGGCCCCGGAGCCGAGCAGGCCCAGCCCACCGACCACCAGGCTTCTGCGGGAGAGGGTGTTCATGAATTCCTTTCCGAGTCATCAGGCAAGATGGGGATCAACAACCATCTTCGGCGGGTCAGGAGCAGAAAAGAGTCCGATTCCCTTGAAGATTTGACGAAGATTGTGGAGAATCCGGTCCCCGGCGGCGATCTGCCCGAGGCGACGGGGGACACTAGGAGGCATGACTTCCGGCACCGACTCCGCGGCCCCAGCCGGGCGTGTGCTCGTGGTGGACGACGAGAAACCCCTGGCCCAGATGGTCGCCACCTACCTGACTCGGGCCGGCTTCGATGTCGCCGCCGCCCATACCGGCCCCGATGCCCTTCAAGCCGCCCGCACCCGGGAGCCCGACGTCGTCGTCCTGGACCTGGGGCTTCCCGGGCTGGACGGGATTGAGGTGTGCCGCCGACTGCGGGCCTTCTCGGAGTGCTACGTGCTGATGCTCACCGCCCGCGGAGACGAAGAGGACAAGCTGGCCGGGCTGGAGGTCGGGGCCGATGACTACATCACCAAGCCCTTCAGCGTCCGTGAGCTCGTCGCCCGGGTCCAAGCGGTGCTGCGCCGGCCCCGCACCACGATCGCACCACCGGAGCCGGAGCGAGTGGTCGGGGATCTCGTCATCGACCTCGCCACCCACGAGGCCCGGGTGGCCGAGACCCCGGTGGCATTGACCCGCACCGAGTTCGATCTGCTCGTGGCCCTGTCCGCCCGCCCGCACCAACCGCTCTCGCGCCGTCAGCTCATCGACACCGTCTGGGACCCGGCCTGGGTGGGCGATGAGCGGATCGTGGACGTGCACATCGGGCACCTGCGCCGCAAGCTCGGCGCGGACCCGAGCCGTTATATCGACACCGTGCGCGGAGTCGGTTACCGGATGGTGGCCCGATGAGCCCCCGGCGTGAACGCGGGTTGGCCTCTCGGTTTCTGGGCGCCCAGTTGCTGGTGGTGGGCACCAGCATCGTGGCCGCGATCGTGGTGGCCTCCCTGGTCGGCCCAGCGCTGTTCCACGATCACCTCGTCATGGCCGGGCACCCCGAGAGCTCTGCGGAACTGCTGCACGTGGAGCGGGCCTACCGCGACACCAACCTGATCACTCTGGCCGTGGCCCTGGCCACCGCTTTGATCTGTGCGCTGCTGGCCACCGTCTGGCTCTCCCGCCGCATCCAGACCCCGCTGGGGAAGCTGACCGAGGCGGCCAAAAGGATGGCCCGCGGCCGCTACGACACCCGGGTCCCGGCCATGGGCGCCGGGGCGGAAGTGGACGCCCTGGCCACTTCGTTCAACACTATGGCTGAGCGGCTGCAGCGTACCGAGGACACTCGACGCCAGATGCTCTCCGACCTGGCCCACGAGATGCGCACCCCCATCTCCGTGCTCACCGTTTACCTCGAGGGCCTCCAGGACGGGGTCATCGACTGGGACACCACCACCAGCGACGTCATGGCCGAGCAGATGGCTCGGCTGACCCGGCTGGTCGAAGACATCAACGATGTCTCCCGCGCCGAGGAAGGCAGGTTCGTGCTCGACCGTGCGGAAGAGTCGGTGACCGACCTGCTCCAGGCCGCCGGCGACGCCGCGAAGGAAGCCTACGCGGCCAAGGGCGTCACCCTGGAGATCGAGGCTACGGAACCGGCGGGGACCGTGGCCGTGGACCGGCAACGCCTTGGACAGGTGCTGGGCAACCTGCTCTCCAACGCCCTGCGCCACACCCCGCCCGGCGGTACGGTGACCATCAGCGCGGGCGGGCAGGGCCCAGAAGACGTCGCCATCCGCGTCACCGACACGGGCGAGGGCATATGCCGTGAACAGCTGCCGCACGTCTTCGAGCGCTTCTACCGCGGCGACACCGCCCGGGACCGCGACCACGGCGGCTCCGGGATTGGCCTGACCATCTCGAAAGCCCTGATCGAGGCCCACGAAGGCGCTCTCACCGCCCACTCCCCCGGGCCCGGACACGGAACCGTGTTCATCGCAACACTGCCACGCCACAACCACGACAGGGCAGAGCAGGCAATGATCACCCCCTGAACCCAACCGCCTTGATATATACCCCTACGGGGTATATATCTACCTGTTGGACGCGATCCCCCTTGCCGAAAGGCACTATCCCTATTCGAAGGAGCCCGCCGTGACCGATGCGACCAATCTCAGACTTCCTCTCGTTTCCACCGGTTGCGCCTGCTGCGCACCGCCTGCCGCACAGGACGAACCAGCCTCAACCAACCCTCGGGTGGCCTTCGGCGTGAGCACTGCAACGACTTACCAGGTGGAGGGCATGACCTGCGGCCACTGCGCTGGGCGAGTGACCGATGCCCTGACCGCCCTGGAGGGCGTCCAAGACGTAGAGATCGACCTCGTAGCCGGCGACACCTCCGTCGTCACCGTGACAAGCCAACGACCGATGTCGACTGAAGCCGTCCGATCCGCCATCGAGGAGGCCGGCTACACGCTGGCCACTTCCTGACCGCCCCGGGGCCTCCCCGCACCCCAGCCCATCCCCAACGTAAGGACATATTGTGAAGCGTTCCACCACCCTGACCACCCTCGCCCTGACCACCGCCCTGGCCTTGGTCGGCTGCGGCACCGGTGCCGAAGAGAGCACCGAGACCGCCCCGGAAACCGCCGCCCCGGCCACCTCCAGCGCCCAGGCCACGAGCACCACTTCGGCTTCCGGTGAGGCGATTGCCGCTGAGCACAACGACGCGGACGTGATGTTCGCCCAAATGATGATCCCCCACCACCAGCAGGCCGTGGAGATGAGCGAGATGCTGCTGGCCAAGGACAACATCCCGGACAACGTGCGCGATTTCGCCCAGGGCGTGGTCGCAGCCCAGGGCCCGGAAATCGAGCGCATGAATGCCATGCTCACCGCCTGGGACGAGGAACCCATGAGCGAGTCTGGAGGCATGGAAGGCATGGACCACGGGTCCGGGATGGACGGGATGATGAGCGAGGAGGACATGGCCGCCCTCGAGGAGGCCCAGGGTGTCGAGGCCGCTCGACTGTACCTGGAGCAGATGACCGTCCACCACGAAGGCGCCGTGGACATGGCCCGCGACGAGGTCGACAATGGCGAGAACCCGCAGGCCGTGGCACTGGCCCAGCAGGTCATCGAGGATCAGGAGGCCGAGATTCAGGAGATGGAGACCATGCTCCAGGAGTTGCCCGAGCAGTCCTGACCCGCACACACCCGGGGGCCGCCGTGTCCGCGCGGCCCCCGGACACCGAGCCGGCCAAGGAACACCGTCATGGTGTGGCACATGGACTGGGCCTAGCCCTGCTGACTCCTGAGCATGGTTGTGCTGGCAAGGCGTTCGCTGGGACCGCAGGCTCCAGCACCCGACAGGGCGGCTCCGTTTCGCCGCCGATCAGCGCGGGACCTCGCCGGGCCCACGAGACCCTCAAGGAGCGCTTCGCCTGCGAGGAGACCACCACCGGGACGCACGATGAACGGCACTGAGCCCTCGGGGAGGGCCATCGGTGAGCCCGCTGACGCGCCGATGGAACCGACCCGGCGATGGATCAGCGACGGCGAGACGGCCCCCGAAGGAGGCAACGGCCTGGTGGAACCTCAGATGCCGGCTACGCCGAGGCGATCGGTACGGTGGACGCGGCCACCGCCTCCCGGGTCCCACACCCCCTCGAGGGGGTGTGGGGAAGGTGTCCGTGGACTTCACCCAGCACACCGAGGGCTTCTACTTCCAGGAGAGCAACTCCGACCTGTCCTTGGCTCGGCAGCTGCCGTATGCGCTGCGGTTGGTCGATGCGGCCATGGCTCGGCCCGAGGCGGCGGTGCGGTTGAGTGTCCAGCGGCTGTCCTCGGCCCTGGAGCAGCTCGGATCCGAGATCAAGGAGGACTTCGTGGGCACCGGGGAGAACCCCGGTGAGGTCTTCACCGCCTATGCCGGCGAGCACGGCCAGAGCACGCGGACCTGAGCCCGGTCTCCCCGGCCTCCCGCACGGGGCGCCCACGGGGCAGGGGCCGCCGGACCTACATGGTCCCGGGGCTCTCGAGGGCGGCCCACAGGACACCGGCCAGGACGCCGATTCCCAGGCTCGCGGTCGCGGCGACCCCGGCGGTGGCGGCCGGCCAGGCGGCCGCCCCGCCGCCTCCGGGGAATCCCGCGGCCTGCTGGGCGGGTGGGGCGAATACGGGGGCGAACCAGCGCAGGTAGTAGAAGAGGCTGAGGACGCTGTTGAGCACCACCACCAGGGCGAGCCAGCCGTGCCCGCCGTCCCAGGCGGCGGTGGCGGTGGTGAGCTTGCCGACGAACACGGCCAGCGGCGGGGTCCCCACCAGTCCCAGCAGCGCCACGAGCAGGACCAGCCCCAGGCCGGGGCGGGCGCGGGCCAGGCCCCGGTAGTCGGTCAGTTTCCGGTGCTCGGGCAGGGCGGCGGTGACGGCGAAGGCGGCGACGTTGGTGAGCGCGTAGGCGGCGAGGTAGAACAGCAGCGAGGGCAGGGCCAGGTCGCTGCGCCCGGCCGCGGCCACGGGCACGAGCAGGAACCCGACCTGGGCCACCGTCGACCAGCCCAGCAGCCGGCGGGGGTCGGTCTGCCAGTAGGCGGCGAGGTTGCCCAGGAACATCGAGGCGGTGGCCAGCAGCGCCGCGACGAGCAACCAGGAGCCGTCCCCGGCGGAGACCGTGGCCACGAGCCGGTACACGGCGACCAGCGCCCCCACCTTGGGGACGGTGGTGAGGAACGTGGCGGCGGTGGCCCCGGTGCCCTGGGCGGCGTCGGGCACCCAGAAGTGGAAGGGCACCCCGCCGGCCTTGAAGAGCAGCCCGGCGAGCACGCCCAGCACGCCCGCGCCCACGGCTGCTGCCGGGGCGGCGGGCAGCGCGTCCCGGAGCAGGGCGTAGTCGGTGCCGCCGGCCAGGGCGTAGAGCACGGTGACCCCGAGCATGAGCAGGATCCCGGACAGCGCCCCCATGAGGTAGGTCTTCATGGCGGCCTCGGCCCCGGCGCGGCCGCCGGTGAGGCCGACGATCCCGTACAGGGGGATGCTGGCCAGCAGGAACCCCACGATCAGCACGAGCAGGTCGGTGGCCCCGGCCAAGACCATCACCCCGGTGGTGGCCAGCAGCAGCAGCGCGTACGTGTCCGACTCCCGCGGGGACCCGGCGATCTCCCCGGAGGCCACCCCCAGCACCAGCAGGGTGGTCAGCGCTGCGATGACCCGGGCGGCACCGGTGGCGGTGTCCACGGCGAACGTCCCGGAGAACGCGCTCTGTTCGGGCCCGGTCATCGCAACCACGGCGGCGACCGCGGCGCCCAGCAGGGCTAGGACGGCGACGACGCGGGCGATCCATTGCCGGTCGCGGGGCAGGAACGATCCGCCCAGCAGCACCACCAACCCACCGATGAAGACGACGATTTCCGGCAGTAGCAGCATGGGCCGCATCTGCATCGAGGCCTCCACCGGCTACCGTCCCACCAGGCTCACGAGGGCACTCGAGGCCGGCTCGACCACCTCGAGCAGCACCCGGGGCAGCACACCGATGAGCAAGGACAGGGCCAACAGGGGACCCACCGACCACAGCTCCCGCCCCTGGAGATCTGCGAACCCGGGGGTGTGCCCGGCCGCTGGGCCGGTGAAGACCCGCTGCAGGGCCCGCAGGAACAGCGCGGCGGTGACCAGGATGCCCGGCAGGGCGATCGCGGTGACGGGGGCGACCGCGATGCTGCCGGCGAAGATCTGGAATTCGGCGATGAACCCGGAGAACCCGGGCAGGCCCAAGGAGGCGAAGGCCCCGGCCGCGAACAGTGCCGCGTAGCGCGGTGCCGGGGCGGCCAGCCCGCCGTAGGAGCCCATGTCGTAGGTCCCGGCCCGGTCCTGCATCACCCCGGCCAGCAGGAACAGCGCGGCGGTGATCAATCCGTGGCTGACCATCTGCACCACCGCCCCGGTGACCGCCACGGACCGGGCCTGGGCGGCGTCCTGAGCCAGGACGCCGACCGCGCCCAGGGCCAGGACGATGTAGCCCATGTGGTTGACGGAGGTGTAGGCGATCATCCGTTTGAGGTCCGTCTGGGCCAGGGCCACGAACGCCCCGTAGAGCACCGAGACGATGCCGACGGCCACGATCACCCAGGCCCAGGCCCGCCACGCTTCAGGCAGGATCGGCATGGCGATGCGCACGAACCCGTAGGTGCCCATCTTCAGCAGCACCCCCGCCAGCACGGCTGAGCCGGTGGCCGGGGCGTCCGTGTGGGCCGGGGGGAGCCACGTGTGGAAGGGGACGGTGGGGGTCTTCACGGCCAGCCCCACCAGGATCGCCGCGAGCACGAGCCCCCCGGTGAGTCCGTCCCCCTGGAGCGGGGCTGTGGCGACGAGCTCGGGGATGTCGAAGGTGTGGGGTGCGGCGGCCACGTAGAGGCCGATGAAGCCCAGCAGCAGGGCCAGGGAGCCCAGGAAGGTGTAGAGGAAGAACTTCAGCGCCGACCGAGCCGCGTCCCCGTGGCCCCACCCGGCGATCACGAAGTACATGCCCACGATGGACAGGTCGAAGAAGACGAAGAACAGGATGAGGTCGGCCGCCACGAACACCCCCAGGCTCACGCCCTGCAGGAACAGGAACAGCGCCGCCTGCACGCGGGGCCGGTCCGTGTCCCGAACGGCATAGAGGGCACAGGCCAGGAACACGACGACCGTCATGGCCAGCAGCGGCAGGGAGAGCCCGTCCACGCCCACGTGGTAGCTGCTGTTCACCCCGGGGATCCACGGCACCTGCTCCTCGAAGGCCAGCCCGTTGGGTCCCGGGTCCTCGTACCCGGCCCACAGCACGCCCACGAGCAGCAGCTCCACGACGCTCACCGCCACCCACGCCCACCGCGCGGCCGCGGCCCCGATCGAGGGGACCACGGCCAGGACGGCGGCGGCGGCCAGGGGCAGGAAGACGATCAGGCTCAGCATGTTCATCCCATCACGGCGTAGACGGACCAGGCCACGACGCCGACGGCGAGCACCGCGACGGCCTGGAGGAAGTACTGGTGGACTGCCCCGGTCTGCGGGGCCCGGGCCAGCTGCCCGAGCCGGCGGACCCGGCCGGCGAGGCCCTCGACGGCGCCGTCCACGACGTCGTCGTCGAGCCGGGCCGCACCCCGGCCGGTCGCGTCGGCGGCGTGCGCGGTGGCCTCGACCCCGGTGTCGAGGGCCCGGTCGTCGAACCGGGCCGCGGCCCGTGCCAGCACCGGGACGGCCCCGGCGGCGGCGGTCACGGCCCGGTCCAGGACGAGGTCGTCGAACCGGGCCAGGGCGTGCGCCAGGCCCAGTGAGGGGCGGACGACGACGGCGTGCGCGGCGGCCTCCAACCCTAGCCACCGCACGGCCCATCCCGGCTCGGGGACGCGCACGCGCAGCATCAGCAGCAGGACGACCAGGGCGATCGCGGCCGAGACCAGCAGCTCGACGGGCGCCACCGCGCCGTGCCCGCCCAGGGCCCCGGCGAGGCTCCGGCTGACCGGGGGCAGGGCCAGTATCCCCAGTACGGCCGCGCCGGCGGCGAGCACGAGAAGCGGGGCCTGCTCCAGCGGCCCCACCTTCCCGGTGCCCCCTTCCGCGGCCTCGGCGCGAGCACCTCGGTGCCAGATCGTCCACAGGACCTTGCCCGCGTAGGCCGCCGACAGGGCCGCCGCCACGAGCCCGGCGGCGTAGAGCCACGCCGAGGCCTCGAGGGCGGCGGCCAGCACCGCGTCCTTGGTGGCCCACAGGGACAGTGGGGCGATCCCGGCCAGGGCCAGCGCCCCCACGGTCGCGCTCACGCCCACGACCCGCCACCGGCGGCCGGCCCCGCGCAGTGCCGCGAGCTCCTCGGTGCCCAGGGCCGTCAGCCACGCCCCGGCGGCCAGGAACAGCAGCGCCTTGGTGGAGGCGTGGGCCACCAGGTGGGCCGCGCCGCCGCTGACCGCGCCCACCCCGGCGGCCAGCACGACGAAGCCCAGCTGCGCCACCGTGGACGCCGCCAGCAGCTGCTTGAGCTCCCGCTGGGCCAGCGCCACGAACCCCATCAGCACCGCGGTCACCGCCCCGATCCACGCCGCGGCCGGGCCCGCCCACCCGGTGGAGGCCAGCAGCGGCTCCACCCGGAGCAGGAGGTAGCCGCCCATGGCGACCATGGCCGCGGAGTGCAGCAGCGCGCTCACCGGGCTGGGGCCCTTCATCGCCCCGGAGAGCCAGAAGGAGAACGGCAGCTGCGCGGCCTTGCCTAGGGCCGCCACGAGGATCCCGGCCGCGATCACGTGCCGCCACGGGCTCTCGGCGGCCGGCAGGGCGGACAGGGCCATCCCGGCGCCGCCGGCCAGGGCGGCGCCGGCGGCGACGTAGAGTCCCAAGTCCGCGGTGCGGGTCGTGATGAAGGCGGTGAGTCCGGCCGAGACGCGGTCGGCGTCCCGCCACCAGAACCCGATCAGGGCGTAGGACGTGGCGCCCATCAGCTCCCAGGCGAACAGCAGCGCCGGCAGGCTCGCGGCCGTGACCGTGGTCAGGGCCGCGGCGGCGAAGAGCAGCATCAGCCCGTGGAAGCGCGGCCGTGCCGCCCGGATGCTGCCGGCCGCGAAGACCAGCACCAGGAGCGTCACTCCCGCGACCATCGGGAGGGTCAGTGCCGCGAGGGCATCGGCCTCCAGCGCGAAGTCGGCACCGGCCACGAACGGATACGCCAGGGCGGGCCGCGCCAGGGCGGCGACCGCCGCGAGCACCGTGGTCACCGCGGCGGTCGCCACCGCGACCGGGGCCGCGGCACGCTCCGCCCGGGTGAGGGCGAGCACCGCCCCCACGGTGGCCGGGAGCACCACCACGGCCAGCAGGACGGCCTGGGCCGCGGTCATCGGGAGAGCTCCTCGGCCATGTCCGTCATGTCGGTCTGGCGCCTGCGGTGCAGCAGCGTGGCCACGGCGAAGCCCATGGCCATCTCCACGGTCATGGCCGCCAGGACCACCAGCAGCAGCACCTGCCCGGAGGGGTCCGGGGCGAGGAACCACCAGAAGCCCGCGGCGGCCAGGAGCACCCCGTTGATCATCAGCTCCAGGCCCATCATCACCATCACCACCACCTGCTGGGACAGGGCGCCGTAGAGCCCCACCGCGAACAGCGCGGCGGCCACGACCAGCACCGCTTCCAGGGTCATCGGCCCACACCCCCCGGCTGGGGATCATCGGCCGGGCGGCGGCGCAGGTCGTCGCCGAACCGGTCGTAGCGGGTGCGGTGGGCGGCCAGGACCACCCCGGCCACGATGGTGGCCACCATGACAGGGCCCACCACGGCCATGACCAGCATCTTCTCGCCCATGATCTCCAGGCCCAGCGCGTGCGTGAGGTCCTCGGGCGGGACACCGCGCCGCTGCGGCCACGGCACGAGCAGCGCACCGGCGGCCAGCAGCACGAAGACCCCGGCCGAGGCGACGATCGCGGTCTTCTTCCCGTGGGTCATGTCCATGGGCATCAGCGCCGGGTTCATGCCCATGAACATCACCATGTAGACCGCCATCACCGCCATCTCCATCACCATCATGAGGATCGTGATGATCCCGAGGTAGCTCTGGCCCAGCAGCAGAATCTGCACCCCCACCGCGATGAACGACAGCGCCAGGGCATAGGTGGCCCGGGCCATGGAGTCCACCACGAACACAGCTGCCCCCGCGGTCACGGCCACCACGGCGAGCACCCAGAATACGATTCCGACCAGCACGGCTCAGCCCTTCCAGACGACGACGAGGGACACGACCAGGTCCTGGAGCACGGCGGCCGGGAGCAGGACCATCCACCCGATCTCCATGAACCGGTCCGGGCGCAGCAGCGGAAGCTTCCGCCGCAACCACACGAGCACCGCGAGCACGGCCACGGTCTTCACCAGGACCCACGCCCAGCCGGGCAGGACCGGCCCGGCCCCGCCCCCGAGGAACAGCGGCACCGAGAAGGCGGCTCCGGCGGTCAGGAACAGGTAGCGCCCGGCCTGGAGGACGAGGCGGTCGACCCCCGAGAGCTCGGCCAGCACGCCGCCGCCGATGTCGGCGGCCAGCGCCGGGGCGAACGGGCCCCACACGGAGAAGCCGGTCACGCCGATGAGGAACACGAGGAACGCCACCGGCATCCAGACCACGAACCACACGCCGTCCTGGGCCGCCGCGACATCGCCCACGGCCAGGCTGCCGGCGGCGATCGCCGGGGCCACCAGCGCGAACATCAACGGCAGCTCGTAGGCCAGCCCGTGCGCCAGGAAGCGGTAGCCGCCCACCAGGCCGTGGGCGGAGTTCGCACCCCAGCCGGCCAACCAGACCAGCGCCCAGACCATGACGTCCACGGTGTTGAACCACACGACACCGACGTCCAGGTCCGCCAGCGTCCACTCCCCCAGCGGGATCACCGCGATCATCAGGAACGCCCCGACCAGCATGCCCGCGCCACCGATCCGCCACAGCAGGGTGTCCGCGGCCACGGTGCTCCGGCGCCGCTGCCGCAGCAGCCTCGCCGCACGGCCCAGCGGCGCGCCCCATCCGCCGCCGGTGCCCTGCGCCCGGGCCGAGAGCGCCGCATCCAGCGCCACGGCGAAGAAGGCCAAGCCGCACAGGAGGATCCCCGCCAGCACGGCCCATCCTCCGGGGACGGTCGTCACCACGCTCTCAGCCATGCCCCACCGCCTGGACGGCAGGATGCGGATCGAGATCCAGGCTCGCCACGGCCAACCGCACGGAGCCCAGCTCCAGCCCGGTCACCAGGTCCGGCACCACCGCCCAGGGCACCCCACCGTCCTCCGCCGGGGTGGGCTCCGTGCCACCGGCCTCGGCCCGGATCCGTTCCACGCGGGACAGCAGCCGGTCGTGGGCGTCCCCGCGGCAGTGTCCCGGCAGCCCGTGGCGCTCGAGGCCGGCCCGGTCCAGCAGCAGGACGCCCCGCAGCGACGACCGGAGCAGCCAGGACCGCCGGACCGTCCGATCCAGCCGCTCGACGGCGTCCCGGGCGGCGTCCTCGTCACCGCACAGCAGGGCGTCCCGGGCGCGGCGGGCGCAGGCCGCCGCGTCCTCGACCCCCGCGAGAGCCAGCAACGCCATGACCTGGTCGCACCGCACCACCGCCGCCGGCGCGGGACCGGCACTTGGTCCGGCTGCTCCGGCGCCGTCGTCCTCGTCGTCGTTCCTGCCGTCCACCATGGAGGCTTCGGCGTTGACCACGACATCCCCCTGCAACGAGCAGCGCAGCACGAGCCCGGCCGGCCAGAACGGCAGCACGGGACCCAGCGGCAGATGGAGGACGTCCATCTCCAGTCCGTCACGGTCCTCCCCGCCCTCGGCCAGCGGGATCCCCTCCGGAGCCATGTCCATCCCACCGTGCCCGCCGTGCCCGCCGTGGTCCATCTCGCCGTGGTCCATCTCGCCGTGGTCCATGCCCCCGTGACCCCCATGATCCGCGTCCTCGGGGATCTCGGGTTCCTGCGCCCGCTCCTGGGCGTCCGTCCGGTGGTGCGGGGTGTCGAGAAGGAGGGCTGCGGCGGCGTCGAGGGCGGAACCTACAGTTCCGGGCGAGGTGATGTCGGCGCGGACGCGGGGACCGGGCATCTGCTCCCAGAGCCGGTCCACCAGCTCGGAGAGTTCGGGGCCGGGTGCACCGCACACTGCGAGCACGTCCGCATCCGCTGGTGTCCACGCCGGTCGCCACCCACGGCGGAGCAGCTGGTGCTCGACCTCCATCCGGGTCGCCCAGTGCCCCGGGACCTCGACGACGAGGACCCGGGTGGCCCGGACCGCGAGCCGGGCGAGAGCACCGCTCAGGCCCATCGGAAGGCTCCTTCGCGCCAGGCCCAGGCCACGGCGACGAGCAGGGCCCCGAGGAACAGGAACATCTCCACCACCGCGGAGATCCCCTTCTCGATCACGACCACCGCCCACGGATACATGAAGAGCATCTCGACGTCGAAGGCCAGGAACACGATTGAGGCGAGGTACCAGCGGGCGTGGAATCGGGACAGCGCGTGCTCCTGGGGCATCCACCCGGATTGGGCGGGCAGAACCGTCAACGGCTCGGCGGTGATGACGGCAGCGCGGTGGAGTGCATAGAGGAGAACGACGACCGACAGCGCCACCAGGGCCATGGCCACGATCCCGGAGTACACGATGGTCTCCCCTTTCGCGCGGTCGGAACATCGAAGTCTGTCGTTGATCGGTGGGGGCCACCCTAACAGGTGGCCCCCACCGATCGCGCTGTTTCAGTTCGGTGATCAGCCGCGGCCGGCGAGCCAAGTGCGGAAGTCCGCGACCTGGGCCTGTTGGGTGGTGATCCCCGCGGTGGCCGCCACTCGCAGCTGCGGGTGCACGGCACGGGACTGCGGCTCCAGGAACTCGATGATCCCGCTCTGGTGGTGCGGAATCATCTTTTGCACGAAGGCGACGTCGAAGTCCTCACCGGCCTCCACGGCCGAGAGTTCCTCGATCATCATCTGGGTCTCCTCCTCCAGGATCTTCATCTCCTCCTGGGCTTCTGCCGGGGCCTGAGCCATGGCCTCTTCCGGGGTCAGCCCGTACCACTCCTCCAGCCACCGGGTGAACTGGTCGATCTGGTGCTCCTGGTTGGCGATGATGTTCTCCGCGTGCGTGCGGATGTCCGGGCTGACCCCCCGCTCAAGCTCCAGCTGGGACATCTCGATGGCGGCGCGGTGGTGCGGGATGATCTCGGCCAGGAACGTGATTTCCAGCTCTTCGCCCTCCAGGGTGGCCAGGGTCTCGCCGAACTCGTAGGCCGTCGGCGACGTCGGGTCCGGCTGCAGCATTTCCGCTTGGGAGTGGGAGGAGACGGGGGTGGCCTCTCCGTGAGCGAAGACCGGGGCGGTTGCTCCGCCCAGCAAGGTGGCAGCGAGGGTGAGGCTGGATGCGGCTGCGGCGATACGGCGGCCGCGGGTGAGGGTGGGAAGCATGATCAGGTCTCTCTTTCGGTGCGAACAGGCCCGGAGGATGAACCCGGTTCAACCACTAGATAGGCGGCCTCGGGCGGACCGTGGTTCGCCACGGTGGGAGGCACGAACCCGTCTGCAGTGCCGGAGACGGGGGGAGAGGAAACCAGGCGGAGCACTCGGGCCGGGCGTCCGGCCGAGTTTCCTCTTGCACCGGTGGGTGCCGCTCAGCGGCCTCCACCGGTCAATGGTGCACATCAAGTGCCGAGGGCCCGCAGCCCGGGTCGGCCCCCGTTCAGCGGGTCATTCGTAGCGTGTGAGGATGTCTTGCATCTGGGCGATCTCCTCCTGCTGGGTCTCCACGATGGTGGCGCACAGGTCTTGGATCTCGGGGTCGGTGATGTTCGATTCCTGGCAGACCAGGATGGCCCGGGAGTGGTGCGGGATCATCGACTTCAAGAATCCCTCGTTGCCCACTCCGACCTCGGCGCGCCCGAAGAGCAGCGCCGCGACGAACAAGGCGATGAAGCCGATGAGCAGGGCGATGTTGAGCTTGGTGTTCTGGAACATCGACCACATGCCCACGACCATGAGTATGGCCATCGCGGTGACCATGATGAACGCCATGTAGAGGTTGCTGGGATTGAAGTAGAAGTGGTCCCAGGTGCGGATCATCGACATCGTCAACACCCACATCAGCCCGAGGTTGACCAGCAGGATGGCCGCGAAGATCCAGTACATCCGATTCGAGGTGCCGTGGTGGCCGGCCTTGTCTTCGTGGCGCTGGTTGCGAGCACTCGCGTTCGTTGTCATTGTCCTCGTTCCTCTGGTGACTTCCTCGTGCATCAGGTGCATCACCCGGGCGGCAGGTGCGTCATGGCGGTGCCCTGACCCCTAGAGGTCCGGGATCCACCCGTAGCGCCGATCCCAGCCGGCCACGGGCCTTCTCACCGCCCCCGCCGCCCGGATGATGGGTCAGCGGGAGGTTCTGCTCAGCCCAGGGAGGCGACCAGCTCGGCGCAAGCCGCCTCACAACGCCGGCAGGCCTCGGCACAGATCCGGCAGTGCTCGTGCATGTCCGCGTGCTGCTCGCACTCATCGGCGCACGCCTTGCAGGCCATCTGGCAGGCCTTGATCGCATCCAAGGTGATGTTCGCGTCGTAGCCGGTGTGACGTGAGAGCACTCGCCCGGTGGCCTCGCACAGGTCCGCGCAGTCCAGGTTGGTGCGGATGCACTTGGTCAGCTCCGCGACCATGTCCTCGGACAGGCAGGCATCAGCGCAGGCGGTGCAGGTCTGGGCGCACTCGAAACACGCCTCGATACAGGCGGCCAGCTTCTCCTTGTCCACCCCACCGAGGTCCTTCGGGTAGGTCTCCAGCATCGCGCTCACGTGATGGGTCATGGCTTGCTCCTTCGTCGGTTCAACAGGAGACGAACCGGCCGGAGCCAGCCCGCCATGCCATCGACAGTAGACTGCCTTTTCCATGTGACGCGACCCAAAATCTTGAAGATTTGATGAAGATGAACACCTCAGCGGTGCGCAACTGCATCCCATCGACTGGTTTTTTGCATCGATGCAGCGGGCCGAATATAGAGATTCCGTGAAGAAATCCCGTCGTGCATCTCGAAATGGCGCCCCGAGACCTTTCCAAACTGTGAGCCACCTCGAAAGTTCCCTCACGAAGCCTTGGTGTTTGCCCATGAAACACTGGAGACTACGCGTAGTCCCAAGTCTCTTGCCGTCGTCGACTGTGTCCAGCGAAATGCGCGCCACGATGCCATTTTGCCCAGTCAGACCGGCCCTAATCCGCCAATAGCTGCGTGACGAGTTCAGCTGGGCGACGAACCTATCTCTTCCGGAACGCGCCTTCCCGGGCCCAGGAGCCCGGCTTCTCAGCCCCGACCGAGGGAAGAAACCGGGTTGTGATCTAAACGTGACACTTTCGTTATGGATGGGCTACTGTCCACTGCGTGCCGCTGATCGATCTGGTCGGCGCCCTCGTGCACATCGCCGAATTCTGCCGGTGCCCGGGGTCCCTGAAGAGAAATCGCTTGGCAGAAGCGGGGGAACCATTTTCGGTCCCGGTGACCCGGGACCTAGGGGTTAAGTCGCCCAGGACGTCTGCGTCCGGAGCGGCCGGGTGTCTCCCACCCGCATCCGACAGCTCACCTCGTAGGCAAAGGGAGGAACACACCCATGACTATTTTCAAGCGCAGCACTGCCCGCCACCGCGCCGAGACCACCTCGCACCTGGTGCGTACCACCACGATCGCCGCTGCCGCCGGCGCGGCTGTGATCGGCTCCATCGCCCCGGCCCAGGCCTACGCCGAGATCCCCGCGGGCACCGCCACCGCCTACTCGGCCCCCGCGTCCGCGCTGACGACCTACTCCTCGACGGCCACCCAGGCCGTCGTTGCCCCGCAGACCGTCTCCACCGCCTCCACCCAGGCCCCGTCCGCTCCTGAGCAGAGCGCTTCGACCGCGACGGTGTCCACCCAGTCGGCGGACATCACCGAGATCACCGGCGCCTCCGGGATCGTGGGCACCGCGATGCAGGGCGCCGGCACCGGCTACGTCTGGGGCGGGACCGCCTTCGGCGCCTGGGACTGCTCCGGGTTCACGAAGTGGGCCTACGCCCAGAACGGCATCGAGATCCCCCGCACCAGCTTCCAGCAGATCGCCGCGGCCACCCCCACGGCTACCCCGCAGCCTGGGGACCTCGTCTCCCAGAACGGCGGGGCCCACATCGGCATCTACATCGGCGGCGGCAAGATGATCTCCGCCCTGAACCCCACCCAGGGCACCTTCGTCCACTCCGTCAACGCCATGCCGGTGGACGGCTACTACACCTACCGCTGAGCCGGCCCGCCCTCCGCAACGACCGGAATCGTCGCGGAGGGCCCCGGTCCTCGCCCCGGTTGCACAAGAGAATCCCCGCCTCTCAAGTGAGTTTTTCGTCCACTGCGGGCACCACACCTCTCCTCCACTCACCCGCCGTGCGCGGTGCTCCCGATCCGGGGCCCGCTCTGCCGGACACCGTGACACCCTGCACCCCTGACCGGGGTAATCCGTGCTGTCACCACACCGTTCCGACAGATCCGCCCGGCCCGCCAGAAAGCCCGCTGAACTCCTCATGACTCGTGACCTGACCTCCTCGAATGGCCTCGGCTCGCTCCTCACCGGCAAGGCCCGCACCGTGGCCGCCGTCGCGGCCTTCTCCGGCCTGGCCCTGGCCACCACCGTCTCCGTGCAGGCAACCCCGACCTCGGATGCCTCCACCGACGCCCCGCTGTCGGCCGTCGCTGCCGCCACCCCCACCGCAGCGCCCACCGTGTCCCTCGAGCCGGTCGCCCACGTAACCACAGCCGAAAAGAAGACCAACCAGAAGAAGACCGAGAAGAAGGCGGAGCAGAAAGTCGATGCCCCGGTCGTCGCGGCACCCGCCGTGGCCGCTCCGGCACCGAAGGCCGTGGCCGCCCCGGCCCTCGCACCCGCCCCGGAGCCAGTCGTCCAGGAGCCAGTCGTCCAGGCGGCCCCGAAGCCTGTCACCGCACCCGCCCCGGTGGCGTCCCCCGCCCCGAAGCCGACTGTGCAGGCGGCCCCCAGGCCCGCCGCCGCTCCCGCCCCAAAGCCGGCCGTGCAGGCTGCTCCGGCCGCCGAGCGCACGGTCACCCCGCAGAGCTCATCCTCCGGCAAGGGCGCGGCCATCGCCTCCGCGGCCATGGGACAGCTCGGCGTCGGACAGGACTGCACCGCAGCGGTGAGCAACGCCCTGCGGGCCGCCGGGATCAACTTCCGCGGCTGGCCGGCTGAATACTTCACGCTCGGCACTCAGGTCTCCGCCGGCCAGGCCCAGCCCGGCGACCTCGTCTACTACGCCGACGGCGGCATGGGCACAGCCCACATCGGCGTCTACATCGGCGGCGGCAAGGCCGTCCACGGCGGCTGGAACGGCGGCAGCACCGTCGTCGACAGCGTCAACGTGGGCACCGGCCCCGTCTACATCCGCGTGCGCTGAGCGCACGCCAGCACAGTTTCCGGGTGCGCGGTTCCTGGTCGGCCAGACAGGTTCCGCGCACCCGGTTTCCGCATCTGGAGGCACCTTTGAGCATCGAGCAGCTGGCCACCGTCGTGTCGACACCCCGGGAGCACCCCAGCAGGGTGGCCTGCGCTCCACCGCGTCGCTGTCGACGATGACCCCGTCCGCTGTGACGCCGGGGGCTCCAGTGTTCTCCTGATGACAGGACCGGCACAGCCCCCAGACCACCCTCCAGCGGCCAACACCCTCAGCTCCGGCAACCCGGAGAAGTCGGCCCGTCGAAGGCGAGAAGTACAGAGAACCGGAACGAGAGGCACCGGGAACTGTTGGCGTGGCGGCGTTGAGAGTCCACCACCGCCTTCGGTCGCCGTTTTCCGGGGCAGAGTGCATGAATTGACCCATATCCTCCCGGCTCTCCCGCAGACTGGTCTCCAGGACAGGGCCACGGCACCGACCAGCACCGGTTTGCGGTCTGAGGCCGCTGGACTGGCCGTGGCGCTGCTTGATGGTCAGGCTCTCGCCCCTTCCCAGCTCCGGCCGGTGGGACCACTGGCCAGATGGCCCCGTCCCGACCGATGTGTGGCGGAAGGAGCGACATGTGCACGTGGACGGTGGCAGCGACACTGAGAACCTCCGTCCGGGTGGAAGGTCCCTTGGCGCAGTCCCTGAGGCAGGCCCTCACGGTCTACGACGGTAGCCTGCGAAGCTACGGGCCAGGAGGCGTTTCCCTCACTATGCACGTGGAGGCCAGCACCAACGCCACGGCCTATGTTGCGGCCCTGTCCGCTCTGGCGATCGACGTAATGCCGTGGGTGGCCGGAGCGGATCTGGCGGATCTACGGGTGTCCGCCTCCGCGCACCATTGGCAGGGCCCCAAGACCCTCCTTCCCGGCCGACCTACCCCCACCTCCCGGCATCACTCTGCCCCTGCTCCCCCACCATGCCCGCAAAAAGGAGGCCCAGGTTCTTCCGGCCCGCGGGGTGAGAAACCCGAGGCGCCGCATCCATGACGTCACCCGCACCATGGCCGGGCGAGACATCTCGTGCCCCGGCACGACGGCCATGTTGCACCAGCCCCACCACCCCATGCCCCGAACCTCAGGCACGGTCCCACCCACTGATTAAGGAGCCCACATGCCCACGCCCCCGACCGGCCGGATCCTGGTGGTCGACGACGAGACCGACCTGGCGCAGCTCGTCGCGGGATATCTGCGCAAGGCCGGGCTGGAGGTCGCCGTGCGCCACGACGGCACCGAGGCCGTGGCCGCGGTGCGCGATTTCACCCCGGACGTGCTGGTGCTGGACCTCGGGTTGCCCGGGATCGACGGAATCGAGGTGTGCCGTCAGGTGCGGACCTTCTCGGACTGCCACGTGCTGATGCTCACCGCCCGCGACGACGAAGTCGACAAGATCGTGGGCCTGTCCGTGGGCGCCGACGACTACGTGACCAAGCCCTTCAGCCCGCGCGAACTCGTGGCCCGGGTCCAAGCCATGCTGCGCCGGGCCCGCCCAGGAGATGCCGAACCCACTGCAGGCTCCCAGCACAGCCAGCAGGCGCTGGTGATCGGGGAGCTGGTGGTGGAGGAGGACTCCCGCCAGGTGCACCTGGCCGGGGAACCGGTGGCGTTGACGCGGATCGAGTTCGACCTGCTCCTGTGCCTGGCTGCCCGCCCACAGCTGGTGCTCTCCCGCCGGCAGCTGGTGGAGATGGTCTGGGACACGCACTGGACCGGGGACGAGCACCTGGTGGACGTGCACATCGGGCGGATCCGCAAGAAGCTCGGCGACGAAGCCACCAACCCGCGGTTCATCCACACCATCCGCGGGATCGGCTACCGGATGGGCACCGGACGATGAGCGCCACCGTCTCCGAGCGCACCCACCGCTGGTCCTGGAGCCCGCTGACGGTGCGATTGATGCTGGCCCAGACCGCGGTGCTGGCCATCGGGCTGATCATCGTGGTGATCACCGCGGTCCTGGTCGGACCGAGGATGTTCCACCACGAGCTCGTCGAGACCGGACACGCCGATGAGGCCCTCGGGCTGGTGCACCTGGAGGACGCCTTCCGCTCGGTGAGTCTCACCGCCCTGACCATCGGAGGGCTCCCGGCGCTCTACCTCGCCGGGATGCTCACCTTCTACCTCTACCGCACCATCGGGCGGTCCCTGGCCTCCTTCAGCGCCGCCGCCGGCGAGGTGGCCGCGGGCAACTACGACGTGCGTGTCACCTCCACCGGACTGGGCCCGGAGTTCGACTCCCTGGCCTCCTCCTTCAACGACATGGCCGCCAAGCTCGACGCCGTGGACACCACCCGGCGTCAGATGCTGGCCGATCTGGCCCACGAGATGCGCACCCCCCTGGCCAGTCTCAAAGGACACCTGGAGGGCATCGAAGACGGAGTGGTCCAGTGGGATGAACGGACCACCAGCATCCTCTACGCCCAGATCACCCGGCTGGAGCGACTGGCCCGCGACATCCGCCAGCTCACCGCCGCTGAGGAAGGTATGACCCACCTGCAACTGACCCCCCAAGACCCCAGCCGGCTGGCAGCCCAGGCGGTCGCGGCCGTCCAACAAGACGCCGCCGCCCAGGACATCTCGGTGACCTCCATCAGCACCGGCATGGAGGTCACACCGGTGCTGGTTGATCGGGAGCGGATGGGACAAGTGCTGGGCAACCTGCTGGAGAACGCCCTGCGCCACACCCCGCCCGGAGGCGCCGTCACCGTGCACACCGACTACGCTCCGGAGGCGGTCACTGTCACCGTCACCGATACCGGGGAAGGCATCAGTGAGGAGCATCTCCCGCACGTGTTCGAGCGCTTCTACCGCGCCAACACCGGCCGGGAAGCTCACCGCGGAGGCTCTGGCTTGGGGCTGGCCATCAGCAAGTCGCTGGTTGAGGCCCAGGGTGGGTCCCTGGAGGCCACCAGTGAGGGCCCCGGGCGCGGGACCAGCTTCCGGATCCGCTTGCCCCACCACACGCCCACGGACTGACCGCAGCGGCATCGCCAGGCCGGTCTGCCTGCGACGGCGGCGGGCGTGGCCCGTCATGTCGTTGCTGCCTGCGCTTCCTATCCGTGGCCGTTCTTGGCCGGCCCGCCCAGCACCAGCCGGCGGGTGCCTTTCACACTGGTGCTGACCACCTTCTCCAGCGGCCCTTGTCCCAGGCCCCGATGCCAGGCCACCGCGAACAGCGCCGCGACCGCCAGGTGGACCATGAACCACAGGTAGGGCAGCTCGTAGTGGATCTCGAAGGACAGCGCCACCAGATGGGCGGTGTAGAGGGTCAAGGTCATCACGCCCATCGCCGACAGCGGCAGCAACCATTTCCCGATCTTCGGGCCGATGAGCAGGAAGACTCCCAACACCGCCAGGCCCACCCCCAGACTGGCCGCGATCGCCAGCGGGGTGTTGGTGTGCGGGGTGGCGATCGCCAGCCACCACGCGGTGTCCGTAGGCAAGGAATCCGGCCCCCAAACCAGCACATCATCCAGCTCGTGCTCGCCCATCGAGGAGGCATCCAACAACTGCTGGTAGCCGCCGAAGGCGTAGAGCAGGACATAGGAGGTGACCCGGGCGAAGATCGCCAGCCCCACTCCCACCACGACCAGTCGAGCTTGAACCTCCGTCCTGCGCAGGTTCAACCGCCCCAGCCCCAGCCCCACCAGCAGATAGGTCATGTACGGCAGGGCCGGGTAGGTCCCGGTGAGCAGCAGCTGGGATGCCGTGGCACCGGGCTGTGTCAGCAGATCCGTGAACGTGGGGTTGTAGGAGACAAATTCGGGCAACACATCTTGGAGGCCCTGCATCAGCAGCGGGGACACCACCCCGAAGATCGCCGCAGAGATGAACAGGAACTTCGGACCTGCGTGCAGGAACGGAATCGCCAGCAGGAAGAACACCCCGTAGTAGATCAAGATGTTGTAGGCCGGCGGGTCCTCCGACATCAGTGTGCCGATCCACAGTCCCACGATCGCGATCAGCATCGCGCGCACCACCAGGCCGATCCGGTCAGCGGTCATTGTCCTGCCCTCGTGCGGGTGCCGCCCCCCGGAGGTCAGTGCCAACCCCACCCCAGCCAGTAGGGCGAACAGGGCCGCCGAGTCCCCCGAGAACAGCCGCCACGACCAGCTCGCCTCTCCGGTCTCCTCGTTCCAGGCCGGCAGCAGGTGAATGGCCATCAGCCCGATCAGCGCCAGCCCTCGAGCCGCATCGATCCCCACCAACCGGCGCGTGGGCCGGACCACCGCGTCTGCGAGACCCGCCGGCGGATGCTCTCCCATTCTCGGTCCACTACTCATCATTCCCCCTGTTGACAACAACGTCCCGGTGCATCCGGGACCGTCCTGCCCTCAGGGTGGTCCTCCCACTTGGAGTGCCCGTCGCGGAATTCTCAAGAATCCATAAAGACTTCAGGATCCATGGAGCGCAGAGGTGCTCACTCCTACGGTCACCACACGAAAGGAGAAAAGGGAATCACAGCACAGAACCCGCGGGGCCCCTTGGGGGCCTCGCGGGTTTCCGCGCCCCGGACCGGGTCCACGCTTCACCTGAATAATGACGGGTGCCCCGGCCCTGGGGAGCAACACCGGGGCACCCGTATGCCCGTACACGGGCCGATGAGAACGGGGGGTTCTCAGGTGCTAACTATGCCTTCGTTGACTCGGAAAATCAGTCCTCAAAGCACCTCAAAGAGCAAGCTTCAGGAAATCTTCATGTTGTCTTGAGAAAAGCTCAACAAGCGACTTCGATATCAATAAAGGGAGTCAGAGCTGAGCAAAGGGAACGCCGCCGTCTCGTGTGCCCGTGGCACTGGCAAGCACCCCAGGTCGGGCCCACGTGGTCTCCACCGGCAGGCCAGCGCATGGATCGAGCACCACGGAACCCGCCGCGACCATACCGCCTCGCCCCTGACCTGCCACCACTTTCCCTCCCACGGCAACACTTGACAGATGTACCCCTGGGGGGTACACCTGTACATACACATATACCCCCCCAGGGGTAACTAGTCGGGAAGGACGGGACCATGACGACCACTCAGTTCCAGGTGACCGGGATGACTTGCGGGCACTGCGCGATGTCGGTGCGTGAGGAGGTCCAGGAGGTCGCGGGCGTGACCGGGGTGGAGGTCAGCCACCAGAGCGGCCAGCTGACCGTCACCAGCGATCTGCCGGTGGACGAGGCAGCGGTCGTCGCCGCGGTCGAGGAGGCCGGCTACCAGCCAGCGCGGTCGGCGTGAACGCCGCCGCACGGCTAGGGGCCTACGCAGCGGGGCTGGCGGTGGTGTTCACCGGGGCCTTCGCGGCGGCCGGGGCCGTAGTGCCAGAGACGACAGTGTCGGCCTGGACACAGCAGGCGGAAGGAACCCAGATGGCCCAGCACACCGACAGCGGCCAGGACCCGGTCGAGACCACCTCCGGCAGCCACGCGGAACACACTCCCCAGGGCGTGAGCAGGGAGCAGAGCGGCTACCTCCTCCAGGAGGTCTCCGCGCCGGGGACCACCGGGGACGCCGGGGAGCTGTCATTGACGATCACCGGGCCCGACGGGGCCCCGGTCACTGAATTCGAGACCTCCCACGGGAGACAGATGCACCTGATTGTGGTGCGCTCCGATGGCACCGGGTTCCGTCACGTGCACCCGGTGATGGATGAGGCCGGGCGCTGGTCGCTGCCGTGGCAGTGGGAGGCGGCCGGCACCTACCGGGTCTACGCCGACGTCGTGCCGGCCGGTGCGGAGCAGAATTTGACGCTGACGCGCACCGTGGATGTGGCCGGAGCCTTCACCCCGGCCGCCCCGGAGGCGACCGCCACCGATGAGGTCGATGGGTTTCAGGTCTCGGTGGAAGGCGACCTGTCGGCCGGGTCCACCTCGGATTTGACCATCAGCGTCACCCGGGACGGACAGCCGATCACCACCTTGGAGCCCTACCTGGGTGCCTACGGGCACCTGGTCGCGTTGCGCGCCGGGGACCTGGCCTACCTGCACGTCCACCCCGAAGGTGCTGAGCCGGTCGCCGACGAGGTCTCCGGGCCCGACGTCGAGTTCGCCACCACGGCCCCAACCCCGGGCCGGTACTACCTCTACTTCGACTTCCAGGTCGACGGGCAGGTCCACACCGCCCAGTTCGCCCTCGACACCACCGGGGCAGCTGACACCAGGCCCTCGGCTGGCGCTACAGCTGAGGGCCACGGCGAGCACTGACCCGTTCCCGGCCCACCACTGAGAGCGTCGCGACCGGATCGGTGGCGCCCCTATCGAGAGAAAGAAGCACCGCATGTCTGCATCCTCGGCCCAGCCGCAGTCACTGGGCACCGACGTCGAGCTCGAGATCGGTGGGATGACCTGCGCCTCGTGCGCCAACCGGATCGAGCGCAAGCTCAACAAGCTCGAGGGCGTGAGCGCCAGCGTCAACTACGCCACGGAGAAGGCCCGCGTCAGTGCCCCGGCCGGCTACGACCCGCAGGCGCTGATCGCCGAGGTGGAGAAGACCGGTTACACCGCAGCGCTACCAGCACCTCGGCAGGCCGACCCCGGTGTGGCAGTGGCCGAGGAGGCAACGGCGGAGGACGTCGAGCTGCGTACCCTGCGGCAGCGTCTGATCGGGGCGGCGGTTCTCGCGGTGCCGGTGATTGCGATGGCGATGATTCCCGCCCTGCAGTTCGACTACTGGGGCTTCGCCTCCCTCGTGCTCGCCGCGCCCGTGGTGGTGTGGGCCGGCTGGCCCTTCCATCGGGCCGCGTGGCTGAACCTGCGCCACGGCACGGCGACGATGGACACCCTGATCTCGATGGGCACGACTGCGGCCCTGTTGTGGTCGATCGTGGCACTGTTCTTCGGCACTGCCGGTCAGCCCGGGATGGTGCACCCCTTCGAGCTGACCATCTCCCCCTCCCACGGGCTGGGGAACATCTATCTCGAGGTCGCCGCGGGTGTGATCACCTTCATCCTGCTCGGGCGTTACTTCGAGAAGCGCTCTAAGCGCCGGGCTGGGGCGGCCCTGCGCGCCCTGCTGGAGCTTGGGGCCAAGGACGTCGCTGTCCTGCGCGAGGGACGCGAACAGCGCATCCCCATCGAGGATTTGGCCGTGGGGGATGAGTTCATCGTGCGCCCCGGGGAGAAGATCGCCACCGATGGGGTCATCGTCTCCGGCACGAGTGCTATCGACGCCTCCATGCTCACCGGTGAGTCGGTACCGGTGGAGGTCACCGCAGGGGACGCAGTCACCGGTGCCACCGTCAACGCCGGCGGCCGGCTCGTCGTGGCCGCCACACGGGTCGGTGCGGATACGCAGTTGGCGCAGATGGCCCAACTGGTCGAGGACGCCCAATCCGGCAAGGCCGAGATCCAGCGTCTGGCCGACCGGGTCTCGGCCGTCTTCGTACCCATCGCGATCGCGATCGCCGTGGCCACGCTCGGTGCGTGGATCGGCGCCGGGTTCCCCCTTGCGGCCGGCTTCACCGCCGCGGTGGCGGTGCTGATCATCGCCTGCCCCTGCGCCCTGGGCCTGGCCACCCCGACCGCGCTGCTGGTCGGCACCGGCCGGGGCGCCCAGATGGGCGTGCTGATCAAAGGACCCGAGGTGCTGGAATCCACCCGGCGGATCGACACGATCGTGCTGGACAAGACCGGCACCGTCACCACCGGCAAGATGACCCTCGCCGAGGCGATCCCCGCCCCCGGCGTGGACCGGGCCGAGCTGCTGCGCCTGGCCGGGGCCTTGGAGAACGCCTCCGAGCACCCCATCGCCCAGGCCATCGCCACCGGTGCCACCGCTGAGGTGGGAGACCTGCCCACACCGGAGACTTTCAAGAACATTGAAGGCCTCGGGGTCCAGGGCATCGTCGAGGGCCACGCCGTACTGGTCGGCCGGGAGGCCCTGCTCGCCGAATGGGCCCAGCACCTCGACGACGAACTGCGCCAGGCCAAGCAGGCCGCCGAGGCCCAAGGCAAGACCGCGGTGGCGGTCGGCTGGGACGGGCAAGCACGCGGCATCCTCGTAGTCGGCGATGAGGTCAAGCCCACCAGCGCCCAAGCCATCGCCCAGTTCAAGGAGCTCGGCCTGACACCGGTGCTGCTCACCGGGGACAACCAGGCCGTGGCCGCCCAGGTCGCCGCAGAGGTCGGCATCGACCAGGTCATCGCCGAGGTGCTCCCGAAGGACAAGGTCGACGTCATCGCGAAGCTCCAGGAGCAGGGCAAGACCGTGGCGATGGTCGGTGACGGCGTCAACGACGCTCCCGCCCTGGCCCAGGCCAATCTCGGCCTGGCCATGGGCACCGGCACCGACGTGGCCATCGAGGCCGCCGACATCACGCTGGTGCGCGGGGATCTGCGGGCCGCCGCGGACGCGATCCGGCTCTCCCGACGCACGCTGAGAACGATCAAGACGAACCTGTTCTGGGCCTTCGCCTACAACACCGCGGCCATCCCCCTGGCCGCCTTCGGACTGCTCAACCCCATGCTCGCCGGGGCTGCCATGGCCTTCTCGTCCGTCTTCGTGGTCACCAACAGCCTGCGCCTGCGCTCCTTCACCAGCCAGGCAATCAATCAACAGCCGTCATCGGCGGCCCCGCGCCTCCGCACGCGGCAACCGGTCGAGGCCTGAACCCACCCACCGATCGAAAGGAACAACCGTTATGTGCCACCACGACGAGCACACTCATCACCATGGGCTCGCGAACGGCCACCAAACTGGGGTCTCCGGCGACGAGACGGCCGAGTGCCCGGTGATGCCCGGCAACCAGGTCGTCAAGGCCGACGCCGAGGCCGCAGGGCTCGTCCGCGACTACCAGGGCCAGCGATACTGGCTCTGCTGCCCCGGTTGCGGCCCCGCCTTCGACGCCGACCCCGCCAGGTACGCGGCCGCCTGACCCTACTCAGTACTCCTTGGGCCGGCGGCTCCGGACCAGCTCCACAGCCGGCCCGGAGCCGCCGGCCCCTACGACACCCACAGAAAGATAAAGACACCACCATGGACACCACCCCTGTCCCCGAGGCCACCGACACCGAGTGCCACACCACCCACGGCTACATCAGCGACAAGGACCGCTACCTCGCCCGCCTCAAGCGCATCGAGGGCCAAGCCCGAGGCATCCACCGGATGGTCGACGAAGAACAGTACTGCATCGACATCCTCACCCAGATCTCGGCCCTAACCTCCGCACTACGCAACGTCGGACTCGGATTGCTCGACGACCACATGAAGCACTGCGTCTTGGACGCCGCTCAACTCGGCGAGGACGCTGCCGAGGCCAAACTCAAAGAAGCCTCCGACGCCATCGGCCGCCTCGTACGCTCCTGACACAGAGCCGACCCCGCCCACTTCTTCCCGGGATACGATCAAAACTGCGACCGGCAAAGATGCGATCGCCTTGGCATAGATCCATTCCAATAGTTGCGACAAGAGTCGGCAGCCCGGCAAACGGATTCACGACGGCGTAGGCCTCTCCAGAAATCCTGCTGCCATGTTCTAGCGTTCGCCACGGTACGAGACCCTGATCAGAGCATCCCGGCCATGTTGCCGACCAGAACGTTTCCTCCAGTACCAGGTGCACCCCAGGGTCGGACCGTGAGACCGTGTGGAGCACCCAGGGGCGGGCAGGCCCGTGACGGCTGCGCCTGGCGGAGAAGGACTGCCCCTGCGCGGCGAAGCCCTCCGGACCGATGCCCGTCCGGACGACGCACAACCGACGATGGAGCGCACCATGCAGATGGGACTCGTAGGACTGGGCAAGATGGGCGGCAACATGCGCGAGCGGCTGCGCCAGGCCGGGCACACCGTGGTCGGCTTCGACACCGATCCCGGGCTCTCCGACGCCGCAAACCTCACCGCCATGGTGGAGCAAATCGACAGCACGCCCCGCGTCGTGTGGATCATGGTGCCGGACACGGTGGTGGACACCGTGATCGACGAGCTCGCCGGAGTGCTCGGCAAGGGGGACGTGATCATCGACGGCGGCAACTCCCGGTGGATTCACGACGGCCCCCGCGCGGAGCGACTGGCGAACCAGGGCATCGAGTACCTGGACTGCGGAGTCTCCGGCGGTGTGTGGGGGATCACCCAGGGCTACGCTCTCATGGTGGGCGGGGACGAAAGCACCGTGGCCAAGGTGCAGCCGATCTTCGACTCCCTCAAGCCCGCGGGCGAATTCGGCTTCGTCCACGCCGGCGAGCACGGTGCGGGCCACTTCGCGAAGATGGTCCACAACGGCATCGAGTACGCGATTATGCAGGCCTATGCCGAGGGCTGGGAACTGCTCGAGGCGGCCGGTCACGTCCGCTCCGTGCGGGAGACGTTCAACTCCTGGCGCGAAGGATCAGTAATCAAGTCGTGGCTGCTCGACTTGGCAGTGAACGCCCTGAACGAGGACGAGCACCTGGACCGGCTCAAGGGCTACGCCGAGGACTCCGGGGAAGGCCGGTGGACGGTCGAGGCCGCCCTGGACCTCGCCGTGCCGGTGCCCAACATCTCCAACGCCCTGTTCGCCCGCTTCGCCTCCCGGCAGGATGAGGCCCCGGCGATGAAGATGATCGCGGCGATGCGCAACCAGTTCGGCGGGCACACGGTCCGGGACGTGGACGCCGCCCCCGAGCACGTCGAGTCCGCTCCCGGGGAGGAGCCGGCGCACCCCTCGGAGCAGTGAGCCCGGCCGTTCCCTACGGGCCGGCTGGAACTGCACCCCACGGTGCCACCACGACCCCAGCCTTGCTGGATCGACTGCGCCGCGGCGGAGAACAAGGACGCCATGGTGGTCACCTCCGGGACCGCGGAGCAGTACGGGCTCACGAGCATCGCGGACCTGGCGGAGGTGTGCGGGGAGCTGGTGATCGCGGGTCCGCCCGAGTTCGCCGAGCGCGCCTACGGCCTCGACGGCCTGGAGGAGAAGTACGGCTGCGTGCCCGAATCCTTCGAGCCGATCAACGACGGCGGCTGTCAGTGTCCGAAGTCGACTGCACGTATACCCGAAGTCCTCTGCACACGCTAAGCCCGGTGGTGTGGCTTTCGCCTTCACGGGACCGGGGTTCTGTCGATGCTCCGTTGGAGGTCTCCGCATCTGGGGATGCGGCCAGGCCGCGCTGGCTGACGCTCCGTAAGCCGATCCTTCATCGGGAAGAACCCAGAGGCGTTCGGTCCAGTCCCGGCAGCCGCTTCCCATCGGTCGGCGAAGGGGTTCGTTGATCAGGTCCAATGCGAGGGCTGCAACGATGAGGGGTGCTGGTCGACGGGTGCGAAGGTCGAAGGTCCCGTCCTTCCCGGCGTGCGGATCATGCACGGGGCCGGACGGCCCCGACGATGAGATCGTTTACTCGCGAGACGAGCCCGCCGATCAGGTGATCATGGAAACGCCGACCCGCCCACAGATCGACCTCCGGCTCACCAGTCCTGCCGGGTGGGGGAGATGATCAAGTCGTTGACGGTGACGTTCTCAGCCTGGTTCAGCGAGTAGACGACGGCAGAGGCGACATCGCTTGGATCGATCGCTACCTTGTTCATCTCCTCTGCAGCCTTGCGCCCTTCGGGGTCGTTGACCTTGTCCACCCATTCGGTGTTGATCACACCGGGGCTGATCGTGCTCACTCGGATGCCATGATTCACGCCGAGGTCCTTGCGCATCGACTCGGTCATCGCCTGGATGAAGAATTTCGTCGAGCTGTAAACCCCTGCGGAGGGATCGGCGCGGTGGCCGACGATGGAGTCCATGTTCAAGATCTGGCCGGAGCCCTGTTCGAGCATCGTCGGAAGGACGCCGGCAATCATGTAGAGGTAGCCCTTGACGTTCGTGTCGATCATCTTGTCCCAATCATCGACGGCGAGATCGGACCATTGAGAGAACAACATCAGCCCGGCGTTGTTGACCAGAATGTCGATCGCTCCATACGTGTCGAGCGTGAACTGGGCCAACTCGGCGGTATTCTTTCGAACAGTGACATCGGTGGCGTAGCTGGTCGCTTCGCCGCCAGCGCTACGGATCTCAGCGACCAAAGAGTCGAGTCGATCGACATTGCGGCCGACGGCAACGACTTTCGCGCCTTCTGCGGCGAGGGCCTTAGATGTAACTGCTCCGATGCCAGCCGAGGCACCGGTGACGATGATGGTCTTGGCGTCGAGGTGATTCATTCTTGATCCTTTCGTCTGCGCATAGTGCTCTGGCACACGTTCACGAAAGCCCTTTTGCTGGTCAATAGGCGTTGAACGTGCTGGACATAAACCAACTGCGCTCGAGGCTGACTGACAGTCCGCTCCACAGGCCACTGCCCGCCTAGGCGGGCATGCGCAGGACGGGTTTGACTACCTGGCCTGATTCGCTGTCCTGGATCGCCTGGTTGATGTCGGCGAAGTCGTAGAAGCGGATGAGCTTATCGATGGGGAAGCGGCCTCGTGCATGGAGATTCATCAGATACTCCAGGTTCAGCGGTGCGGGGCCACCGCCCCCTAGGACGCCGACGATGCGCTTGCCGTACTCCACGATGTCCTGGTGATACAGGTCCATCTTGTCCGTCGGCCTGGAGGCCCCGGCTGCGCCGCAGACGCCGTGCACGCCCAGCACGGCGACGGCTTCGACCATGAGGTTCCGGTTCGTGGCCTCGACCGAATAGTCCGCGCCGCCGCCGGTAAGGTCACGCACCGCGTCGATCGTGTCGTCGCTTGAGACCAGGGTGTGGGTGGCGCCGAGTTCGCGTGCCAGTTCCAACCTGTTGGGCTCCGTGTCGACCGCGATGATCGTCACGGCGCCGGTGAGCTGGGCGGCCATGATGGCACCGAGCCCCACGGCGCCGGCGCCGAACACAGCGATGCTGGTGCCGGGTCGCGGCTGCAGCTCTTCGAGCACGGTGCCGGCGCCGGTGCTGATACTGCAGCCGAGCGGGCCCATCAGGTCGTGGTCGACGCCCTCGGGGACTTTGGCCAGTTGGCGTTCGAGCGCGATGGTGTGGGTCGACCACGAGGATTGTTGAAAGAACCGCCCGGATATCGGAGATCCGTCCAGGCGCTGGAAAGGGGTGGAGCCGTCCAAGCGGTACCCCTTGTATCGGAGTTGCTCACCCTCCAGGCAGTAGATCGGGCGGCCGCTGCGGCAGTGCACGCACTGACCGCAAAACGGGAACCCCATGACGACGCGATCGCCGGGTTCCACCAACGTGCAGTCCTCACCAACCGCCTCGACGATACCGGCGCCTTCATGACCCAATACACTGGGCGTGGGATACGGGTTCATGGGCATCTCGTCGTGCAATACATGCCTGTCGGTTCCGCAGACCCCGCAGCTGGTCACGCGAATCAGAACCTCGTCGGCACGCGGTCCCTCGAGTTCCAGGTCTTCGATGCCGACCTGGTAGGGACCCTCCGGGCTGTCTTTCTTTTCCATGATCGCGGCCTGTACACGCATGTCATCTCCTCAGTACTCGAACTGTCTCCGCGTCCCGGTCCACAGTGGACCTAGCGACACTTTGTGCCTGAGTTGCGGCGGCCGAATGCCAGCACACCGGCCGCTGCTACTGCGCCAGCGGCCAGCATCTTCGCCCGCGGGTGTGTGGCCAGCCAGGTGTAGGTGCTCCGGCGTCCGGGTCTGGGTAGTCCGCCCCGGCTGCGGGCGTCGTTCGTGGGAGCATCGAAGTTGCCTGCCACGTTCGTTGCAGGCTTGTCCGTGCGCGAGGCCGGGATGGCGAAGCGCGCCATAGCCACGTCAAGAACACCTGGGGCGACGGCCTGGATCATCGCTTGGAGCTTGACGGCTCCGCCGGCGAGCAGATCCCGGACCGGGTGTTCGGCGGCGTAGACCACACAGTCGGCGACGCTCGACACATCATAAAAAGGCGGGGGAGCCTTCGGCATCACATCGAGCTTGTTGCGCGCGTTGGTGAAGAACGGGGTATCGATGACACCAGGCTTCACGCTCGTGACAGAGATCGGGATGCCATCTGCCATCAGTTCCCGGCGCAACGCGTCCATGGCCCCTTCCCCGGCGTGTTTGGAGGCAGCGTAGGCGCTGTGTAACGGCAGGGACACGATGCTCTCAACCGAGGAAACGGAGATCAACGCGCCACCGCCAGCACGTCGCAGCGCGGGCAGGGCGGCCAGACTGCCATGGATCTGTCCCAGGTAATTGACCTCCATCACCCGACGGAACTCTTCCGGTGTGATCTCCCAGAACTTGCCGTAGATGAGAATCGCGGCGTTGTTAACCCAGGTGTCGATACGCCCGAACTGCTCCTCGGCGAGGTCGGCGACCTTCTGCACCTGTTCGAAGTCACTTACGTCGCACACTGCGTGGATCGCTTCCCCGCCGGCGCTCTCGATCTCGCGCACGAGTGACGCAAGCGCGTCCTCGCCACGGGCGACCGCGACCACTTTGGCTCCGGCTTTGCCCAGACGGATCGCAGATTCGCGACCGATTCCGCTCGATGCGCCGGTAACTACGACCACTTGTTCATTCAAGGGTTTTAGTTTCATGTCTGTATTCCTCGATCTGACACGCCTGAAAGCCTGCACAAGTCCGTGATGTTATGGGTGTTAGAACTCCAGGACGAGTCGCCCCCGGACGCCGCCCGCCTCTTGGCGGCGGTGTGCCTCAGGTGCCTGGTCCTTGGGGAAGGTGTCGGCCACCTGAAGTGTGACTGTGCCGTCCTCGGCATGCTGACGAAGCGCATCGAGTTTGCCGGGTGCTCGGGAGTAGTCGGCGACCCAGATGGGTTTGAACGTGATGTCCCGTTCAGCCGGTTCGTCGTGTCCGCGCACCGTGATGATGGTGCCCCCGTCGCGAACGGCCGGTACGATCTTCTCGAGCATGAGCGCACCGTCGATCACGCCGTTCACACCGTCGGGGTACTGCTCTTGGAGCAGCCGAGGGAACTCATCTCCCCGACGAAGCACGAGATCGGCTCCAAGTCCGGCGACGCGTTCTTCGTCGTCCTCTTTGGCATCGGCGACAACGGTCAGACCGTCCTTCTTCGCCAGTTGAATGGCATATCCGCCCATCGTTCCGGCCGCTCCGGTGACCGCGAGCACACTCCCCGCCTCAAGTGCGAGGGTGTCCAGTGCCAGGCGGGCGGTGAGCCCATTCATCGGCAACGTGGCCGCCTGGACGTGGTTGAACCCGCGCGGTGCGAGGGCGACCGATTCGATGGGCACAACGATGTGTTCCGAGTAGGCGCCGTGGGTCCCGGAGGGGGTGACGATTGCCATCACATGGTCGCCAACACTGAGATCGGTCTCAACGCCGTCTCCGATCTCCTCGAGCACGCCGGCGGCATCCATCCCGGGCACGTGCACTCCGGGCTCCTCATCGCTGCTGCCTATGCTCTTGCCGCTGCGCAGCGACGTGTCGGTCGGATTCACGGACGCCGCATGGACGCGAATCCGGACCTCACCCTCGCTCGGCGACGGATCGGGAAGGTCGATGACCTCCAGCACTTCAGGCTCACCTGGCTGATGAAATCCGACTACTCGCATGGCAAAGACCTCCTAGCGTTGAAGAACTACGTCTGGTTCGAGCGTACGCGGGCTACTACGTCACTGCGACCGTCTGTCACGCGTATCCAGACTGATCGTTCACCAGATTGAGGGGACCGCTGGGTCGACGGAACGACGCGGCACGACGGGTCCTTTCGGTCCAGAGGTCGCCCCTGATGCAGCCGTGAAGTCCTTTTGACCAGCCCCGGCCGCAGACCGGGGCGAAGGTCCCCCGAGTTGTCCGCAGTCACACCGCACACCTTTCCTGCCGCCGCACCGATCGCGGGCACAGAGCATCTCGAAGCACTGAACGGACCGGTCGACCGACCGCTCGGTGTCCCGATTGCGCCGGCCGGCCCGTGAGGGCCGAAGGCTCAGGGCACCGTGACGACGATCTTTCCGACCTGCCCTCCCGCCTCCATATATCGATGCGCCTCCGCGATCTCGTTCAAAGCGAACGTTCTGTCGATGGCGGGCCGGAACGATCCGTCAGCCAGACCGCGGAGCACGAAATCGACGGCAGCTCGCCGACGCGCCTCGTCGTTGGTGACCTCAAAGAGCTGATAGCCCCGGACGGTGAGGTACTTGCCCAGCACGTCGGGGACCGACAGCGGGGTGGTCTCGTCGTTGAGCAGGCCATACAGGATCATGGTTCCGTGGGGAGCAGCAGCGGCCGCGAAGTCAGCGAATCCGGGACCTCCCACCGGATCGAAGACAACCCGGGCCCCGGTGCCGTCGGTCAGGTCCCGCGCTCGTGAGACGAGATCCTCCTCGTCAGTCACGATGACAAAGCTGGCACCGGCATCGAGCAGTGCCTGACGCTTCGCGGCTGTACGCGTGACAGCCACGGGAGTCGCGCCGACAGATCGGGCGACCTGTATCGCTGCGAGCCCGACACTGCTCGAAGCCGCATTGAGCAGGACCGTTTCGCCGGCACTCAGACCCGCGATGTCGATCAACCCGCCGTACGCGGTCACATACGGCATCCAGACCGCAGCGGCTTCCTCCCAGCTCAGATCGGCGGGATGCTTCACCACGGCGTGACCGGGAGCCACCACGACCTCTCCGTGGACTCCGTACTCGGTCAGCTGGAAAGCTGGCACCACACTGACTGCGTCCCCTACTGCGACATGATCGACGTCAGACCCGACCTCTCTCACCGTGCCAGCTGCCTCATAGCCGATCCCGGAGGGCAGTACAGGATCGACGACGTACTCGCCTTTCCGGAAGTCCACTTCAGCTCTGTTGATGCCCAAAGCCGCAACGTCGATGACCACTTCAGACGGGCCGGGGACGGGTGCCTCCAGCTCGTCCAGCCTGAGGACTTCCGGGCCACCGGTTTCATGAAATCGAACTGTTCGCGTCATGGGCCCACGCTTCCATAGGACGTCAAGCTAGACAACTCCCGGAACTCGGAGCAGCCCGGTACAGGGATGTACGTGCAAGCAGAACACGAAGCAGGTGCCCGAAAAGGAACCAACTACAGGCACGGTGCGCATCAACACCCGTTACTACGCTTGCGAGGGAGCGGCCGTCCCGGTAGGTCCGTCCTGTCCTCGTCACCGGCGGGGCGGGGCCGGTATACGGCGCCGACGGGGCTCGGTTCCTTCTACCGTCGAGCGAGGACTTTCTTGCCATCGTCTCGGAGCTCCCCGGCGGGTGAGACATGGCGGTAGAGGGTCTGGCGGCTCACGCCGAGCTCGGCACAGAGGTCTCCGACGTGGGTGTCGGGCTTGCCCAGGGAGGCCATGGCGAGGCGAAGCTTGGCGGGCGTCATCTTGAACGGCCGCCCACCGGTGCGACCGCGGGCGCGGGCGGCGACCAGGCCGGCGGTGGTGCGTTCGGAGATCAGTTCGCGTTCGAACTCGGCCAGGGCGGCGAAGATGCCGAACACCAGCTTGCCGGAAGCTGTGGTGGTGTCGATCGCGGCTCCCTGACCGGTAAGGACCTTCAACCCGATCCCGCGCTCGGTGAGGTCGTGGACGATGTTGACCAGGTGGCGCAGGTCCCGGCCAAGCCGGTCCAGCTTCCACACCACCAGCGTGTCCCCATCACGCAGTCCCTTCAGACACGCGGTCAGCTCGGGCCGGTCGTCCTTCTTCCCTGATGCCCGATCCTCATACACCCGCTCGGGGTCGACGCCTGCGGCGATGAGGGCGTCGTGTTGCAGGTCGGTCGTCTGGGATCCGTCAGCTTTCGAGACCCGCGTGTACCCGACAAGCATGGCGCTCTCCGTTCGTCACATATACGACCGTTTACGTGACAGCACCGGTGCCGCCAACTCGCTGGGATGTGACTGTTAACTTCGTTTGGCGGGTTTTCGCAGCTTCATGTGGCGGCCTGCCGTCGCTGAACTTGTTGCTACCTAAATGCACCACTTAGAGGCCAAGGTTGGCCACGACGAATAGATAAAGGCGTAAAAGAGGGTATACCCGTGTGGTGGCCTTGGATGCAGCGTGCTGGTTACTCAGTCAGAAGGCTTTCACCTTTGGCGTCCAGGAGTTGTTCGATCTCGTGCATCTCAGCGGTTTGGATGTCGATCATTTGTTGGGCTAGGTCCACTAGAGGTTGGTAGCCGCCGTTGTCGATTTGGTCGTGGGTCATGGCAATGGCCCCTTGGTGGTGGAAATGCATCAGCTGGAGAAATCGGGTGTCTGCTTCCTCGCCCGCAAGTGTTTCCAGTTGGTCCAGCTGTTCTGGGGTGATCATGCCATTGGCGATGTGGGGGGCATGATGTGCCATCAGGTCGTGTTGGTCCCATTGCTCAGCCCAGCCGACCATGCTGTCGATTTCTTCTTGTTGGCCGACTTTGATCCGGTCGGCTAAGTCCGCGGTGGCTGCGCTGGTGCCCTCGGCGGTCAGGATGATCTCACTCATGTCCACGGCTTGTTGATGATGTGGTGTCATCATCGCCACAAAGTGCAGGTCCACCTCGTTGACTTCTGCGGGTTGATTGGCTCCGGCTGTCACTGCGACACCATCCATATCGGTCTGAGGGGCGTTTGTGGCGTCTTGGTCTTGTCCGGCGCATGAGACCACACTGGCCCCCAGTACCGCAACGGCAATCAAGCCGGTGATGCGGCGCCGTAGTGGTGTTCCTGTCATGAATGGAGCCTTTCCACGACTGAAGTATCTGACGTAGCGTCCAAGATAGGACTACCCCCTCAGGGTACCGTCGGGGCGTTGAGGACGTGTCCGTTGTGCTCAAGGTGTCTTCCACGCAGCGCCCTGGGGTCGAGACCCCGGTCCAGCTCAGGTTGGGAGCAGGTCAGTTGTCAAGCCCCGAGTTTTGTAGAGGGATTTCTATCTGGAAATTGATGTCAATGCTCGAGCAGGCTGCTCCGCGTGG
>NZ_NOIT01000018.1 GCF_004136555.1 Kocuria carniphila | reverse complement strand
ACCAGATAGGTGATCAGCAACGGCCAGTGCACGAGATACAGGGCATAGGCGGCGTCGCCGAGCTTGACCACTGGCCACCAGGACAGGAACCGGTCGAACCCGAACGGGGACCCTGTGTTCCCGGCCACGATGATGGCTGCCGCCGAGAGCAGTGGCCACAGCGCGATCCAGCCCGGGAAGGCACCCTGGACATCCACCAGGACACCCACCGACACCATGCTCACAATGCCTACCCAACCCAGAATGATGCGCACGATGCGCGGCGGGTTGAGGTACGGAATCGCCAGGGCAATCAAAGAACCCAACGCGAACTCCCACAAGCGGGCCCGAGTGTCGAAGTACGCGAAAGCCTGCTGCGTCTCGGTCGTGACGACCGAATACGCGATGGACGCGGCGAAAATCAGCCCGAAACACACCGCCAGAACCGGCACCGAACTAATCCGAGTGCGGCGTCGCACCCACCACGCAAAACCGAAGATCAGCGGCCACAACAAAAAGACCTGACCCTGCACCGACAGGGACCAGAAATGCTGGAACGGCGAGGCCGTGGAGTGGTCCGCCGCGTAATAATCCACCGACGCGGAGGCGAGTTCCCAGTTCTGCAGGTAGAACACGGATGCGAGTCCCTGCCATCGGAAATCCCTGATGGATGTGTCCGGATAGAACAGAGCTAACAGCACAAGTGTTCCCACGATGATCAATGAGGCCAGTGGGAGCAATCGTCGAAAAATGTGGAGCCAGTATCGCGGAATGTCGAGTCTTCGTCCGCCCTCGATTTTTCGCACGAACGAGAGCGTCATGAAGAACGCGGAGATCAACAGGAAGATGTCCACGCCACCCGAGACCCGGCCAACGAAAACGTGATAGATCACCACGAGCAACACTGCTACGGCCCTGAGGCCTTGGACTTCGGGGCGGTAGCCCGAATACAACGCCACTCGATCAGATCGGCCAGGATCTCGAGTGTGCGCTGTCATCGTGGGGGGTCGTTGCTCAAGCACGACTAGCACCCTAACGCCGCACCTCAACCAGAGGTCGTCAAGGAATCACATAACGTCGGTCACTGTCCGGACGGTTCGAAGGTCAGCCTTCGGCCGGTCTGGAGCTATTGCGTGATCGCGTTGTAGAGCCGGTCGTAGGCCGGGACGCTCATGGTTTCCGTGTAATCCCACGTGAGGTGGTGGGAATCCAGCCACACGTGCACGTTCCCGATGACCGGGCGGCACTGGCCGTCCGGGCAGATCAGGTCGTTGAGATCCACGTTGCGGTAGTTCTCGATCGCCTCCAACTCCTGCGCGGGATTGGACGGTGCGAGCACCTGCGAAGCGGGCACGGTGCACGAGGGATCGTCCGGGCCGTTGGACTCGACGCACATGTACGGGTTGTAGTCCAGGCGGGCGTGATCGCGGAATCCGACCACGCGGATGCCCTCTTCGGTGAGATCCTCGATGACCGCGGGGAGGCCGGAAATGATTTTTTCCTGGCTGCCGTCCATGAGTTCACCGCGGGTGGAGGTGGTCAGCACCACGTCCGGCTTCAGCTTCTCGACGTAGTCCAGGGCCGCTTGGTTGCCTTCGCGGCACACGTCCGACTGACCCTCCAGACCCAGGCCGCAGCCGGGCTGCAGGAGAGAAACCATTTGCCAGTTCTCATCCTCGGCCATGGGGAGCACGGCACCCATGTACTGCTCCAGGTGGGAGTTGCCGACCACCACCACGGTCTTGGTGGGATTCTCGACCTTCTCGGTTTGACGGCAGAAATCCTGCACCGTGGCGTTGTCCGCCGCGAATTCGTCCGTGCATTCCTCCGGTAAGCCGACCCACTGGTTCCCCAGATCCGACGCGAGCGGCAGAGTGGGTGCGTCCGGGTCGGCCGCAGGCTGGTAGTCGCTCATGAGGGACATGGCGCCGGGGTTATTGCGCTCGGCCTCCGCCTCCAGTTGAGACGTGCGGTACGCGTCCACCGCAGTCCAGGACAGGACAGCTGTGGAGACCAACGCCAAGCAGGCCACGATGACCAGGGCCAACCGACGCTTGGCCTTTTCGGGCCATTTCCACGCCTTCATCGGGTCCTCGACGAACGCCGTGAGGACCAGCGCAAGGATGATGGACACGATCACGATGGCCACGCCCGAGCGCGGGCCGGCCCACGGGCGGTCCATCATGACCAGATAGGTGATCAGCAACGGCCAGTGCACGAGATACAGGGCATAGGCGGCGTCGCCGAGCTTGACCACTGGCCACCAGGACAGGAACCGGTCGAACCCGAACGGGGACCCTGTGTTCCCGGCCACGATGATGGCTGCCGCCGAGAGCAGTGGCCACAGCGCGATCCAGCCCGGGAAGGCACCCTGGACATCCACCAGGACACCCACCGACACCATGCTCACAATGCCTACCCAACCCAGAATGATGCGCACGGTGCGCGGCGGGTTGAGGTACGGAATCGCCAGGGCAATCAAAGAACCCAACGCGAACTCCCACAAGCGGGCCCGAGTGTCGAAGTACGCGAAAGCCTGCTGCGTCTCGGTCGTGACGACCGAATACGCGATGGACGCGGCGAAAATCAGCCCGAAACACACCGCCAGAACCGGCACCGAACTAATCCGAGTGCGGCGTCGCACCCACCACGCAAAACCGAAGATCAGCGGCCACAACAAAAAGACCTGACCCTGCACCGACAGGGACCAGAAATGCTGGAACGGCGAGGCCGTGGAGTGGTCCGCCGCGTAATAGTCCACCGATGCGGAGGCGAGCGCCCAGTTCTCCACGTAGAAAACGGAGGCCAGCGCTTCCCAGCGGAATTGGGCGACCGAGGATTCGGGGAATTCCGTGAGCAGCCCGACGGTCACCAGGATCACCACGGTGGCCAGGGGAAGCAGCCGCTTGAACGTGTGCAGCCAGTACCGGCCGATCGCCAAGGGGCGGCCGCTTTCGATTTTGCGCACGAACGAGAGCGTCATGAAGAACGCGGAGATCAACAGGAAGATGTCCACACCACCCGAAACCCGGCCCAGGAACACGTGGTAGATCACCACGAGCAGCACGGCGACGGCGCGCAGACCCTGGACTTCTTTTCGGAAACCGGAATAACGCGAGACGACATCCGGTCGAACGTCGGTCGCGGTCGGCCGCGGAGCAATGGTTTCGGGCATGGTTGTCACCTTAACCCCCGCACGTTCCAGCGCGGAATCGGTGTGAGATGGATCGTCATCGCATGTGGTGACAGGTACGGAGTGCCCGCACAGAAATACCGGCGGCCCGCCCCGTGATGTGGGGAAAGCCGCCGGTCAGCGTGGATTTCATCACAGCAGATCAGTGCTGGTGATGGTGATCCTCATCGTCGTTCTTCTTCTCGGCCACCAGAGTTTCGGTGGTGAGTACCAGAGCGGCAATGGATGCTGCGTTCTGCAGAGCGGAACGCGTGACCTTGACCGGATCGATAATGCCGGCCGAGACCAAGTTCTCGTACTCGTCGGTCGCGGCGTTGTAGCCGTGGCCCGGTTCCAGGTCCGCCACGCGGGAGGCCACGACGTAGCCGTCCTGCCCGGCGTTCTCGGCGATCCAGCGCAGGGGCTGAACCAGGGCGCGGCGCACGATACCGACGGCCGTAGCGGCGTCGCCCTCGAGACCGAGCTCGGCGCCGTCGAGCGCCTTGGACGCGTGCACCAGAGCGGAACCGCCACCGGCCACGATGCCCTCTTCGAGAGCGGCGCGAGTGGAGGAAACGGCATCCTCGATGCGGTGCTTGCGTTCCTTCTGCTCGACCTCGGTGGCGGCGCCCACCTTGATCACGGAAATGCCGCCGGCCAGGCGAGCGAGGCGTTCCTGGAGCTTTTCGCGATCCCACTCGGAATCGGTGCGTTCCACCTCGGCCTTGATCTCGGCCACGCGGTCCGCGACCTGCTCGGCCGAGCCGCCGCCGTCAACCACGGTGGTCTGGCCCTTGGTCACGGTCACGCGGCGCGCGGTACCGAGCTGGGACATGTCCACGCTGTCCAGCGAGATGCCCAACTCGGGGGTGATCACGGTGCCGTTGGTCAGCACGGCCAGGTCCTGCATGATCGCCTTGCGGCGGTCACCGAAACCGGGAGCCTTCAGCGCGACGACGTCCAGGGTGCCACGCAGCTTGTTGACCACAAGGGTGGACAGGGCCTCGCCCTCGACGTCCTCCGCGATGATGGTCAGCGGCTTCTTGGCCTGCAGTACCTTTTCCAGAACCGGCATCAGGTCCTGCACGGAAGAGATCTTGCCCTGGTAGAGCAGGATCAGGCTGTCTTCGAGGACGGCTTCCTGGCGCTCCTGGTCGGTGATGAACGACGGCGAGAGGTAGCCCTTGTCGAACTGCATACCTTCGGTGACGTCCAGCTCGACCTCGGTCGAGGAGCCGTCTTCGATGGTGATGACGCCGTCGGTCCCCACGGTCTCGAAAGCGCGAGCGATCAGCTCACCGATTTCCGGGGACTGAGCGGAGATCGCGGCCACGTGGGCCACGTCCTGACCTTCGACCGGGCGGGCGTTGTCCAGCAGACGCTGGGACACGGCCTCCACGGCTGCTTCGATTCCGCGCTTGATCTCGCTGGGGGCCGCACCGGCGGCCACGTTGCGCAGACCCTCCTTGACCAGGGCCTGCGCCAGCACGGTCGCGGTGGTGGTGCCGTCACCGGCAACATCGTTGGTCTTGGTGGCAACTTCCTTGGCGAGCTGAGCGCCGAGGTTCTCGTACGGGTCGTCCAGCTCTACTTCGCGAGCAATGGTGACGCCGTCGTTGGTGATTGTGGGGGCGCCCCACTTCTTGTCGAGAACGACATTGCGCCCGCGCGGGCCGAGGGTCACCTTGACGGTGTCGGCAAGCCGGTTGACACCGGCCTCAAGGGCTTTGCGAGCGGCGTCGTTGAACGCCAACTGCTTGGGCATGTGTGCTCCTTATCGGGCGAGAAAACTAAGGGTGAAAAACGCGGTACCCGTGCGCCACCCACTCACGAGTAGGCGCAGCGGGCACCGCGCAGAAAGGATTCTGAAGACTTACTTCTCGATGACTGCCAGCACGTCACGTGCCGGGAGCACGAGGTACTCTTCGCCGTTGTA
Source organism: Kocuria carniphila (assembly GCF_004136555.1). GTDB lineage: Bacteria > Actinomycetota > Actinomycetes > Actinomycetales > Micrococcaceae > Kocuria > Kocuria carniphila. The sequence goes on along the minus strand of NZ_NOIT01000018.1, from coordinate 67,211 downwards.
CTTGACCTCGGTTCCGCCGTACTTGGAGAAAATGACCAGGTCACCTTCCTTGACGTCCACGGGGATGCGGTTGCCCTTGTCGTCGACGCGGCCCGGACCCACAGCCAGGACGGTGCCCTCCTGGGGCTTCTCCTTGGCGGTATCGGGGATGACCAGACCGGAAGCAGTGGTCTGCTCGGCGGCCAGCGGCTGGACCACAATGCGGTCCTCGAGGGGCTTGATGGAGACCGACACGATCTCTCCCTTTCTTTAGGCGTATGAGACGGTGAGCGCCCACGGTGGTTCACGGGGTCCCGTGACCGCGGATGCGCTACGAGCCAGTTGGCGTGCCAACCGTCGTCGCGGTGCCGATTGAGCGCCTGGCCCTTAGCACCCTCACCCGGAGAGTGCCAATAGTCACTCTAGGGTTGGCCTGGCAGTCGGTCAAGGCGAGTGCCAGACGTTCACTCGCCGATGAAAACAATTAGGTAAGTAACACGTTCGCTATTAGCTTGCGCACACCCAATTCCTCCCGCTAGTTTGTCAGGTAAGGCAAACCTAAGACGATGCATTCACAGGTCAGGGTTCGACGGCGCCGTCGTACCTACCTGGCATTGCCGCCGGGTTTGCGCGGCCGCACGATCCCGCACCTTCCCTGAACACTTGAGGAACGACATGAACCGCATCAGCCCCAAGGCCATGGCACTGCTCACCGCAGGTGGCCTTCTCGCTCTCACCGGTTGCTCCACCGAAGCCGCTGGCGAGTCCTCCTCCGAGGAAAGCGCCTCGAACGAAACCGTGACCGTGGAGCACGTCCAGGGCACCACCGAGGTCCCCAAGAACCCTGAGACCGTGATCTCCATGGACCTGGGGGTCATCGACAGCTTCGAGGCCCTGGGCGAAGAGGTCGACGGCCTGCCCAAGCCCGCATCCTTGCCGGACGAATTCGAGAAGTACCAGGACGAGAAGTACGTCAACGCCGGCGGCATGAAGGAACCGGACATGGAGGCCATCTCGGCCGCCAACCCGGACCTGATCATCATTTCCGGCCGTACCGCGGACTTCTACGACCAGTTCTCGGAAATCGCCCCCACCGTGGACTTGACCATGGATCAGAAGGACCCGGTCGCCTCCTTCAAGCAGCAGTCGGAGACCATCGGTCAGATCCTGGGAAAGGAATCCGAGGTGGAGGAGAAACTCTCGGGCGTGGACCAGCAGATCGCCGACACCAAGGAAGCCGCCACTGATGCCGGTTCCGCCATGTTCCTGATGACCAATGCCGGTGAGATCAATGCCTACGGCCCCGGCTCGCGCTTCGGCAACATCATCTTCGACACCCTGGGCGTGAAGCCCGCCGGTGATGTGCAGTCAGAAGGCACCCACGGTGAGTCCCTGTCCTTCGAAGCAATCTCCGAAGCCAACCCGGACCGCCTGTTCGTGATCGACCGCGACGTGGCCGTGGGTCAGGGCGAATCCGGCCAGGCAGCTCAGCAGGTTCTGGACAACGACCTGGTCAACCAGACCACCGCCGCGAAGGAAGACCAGATCACCTACCTGGATCCCTCCGCGTGGTACATCGTGGGTCCCGGCCTGAACAACTTCCCCAAGATGATCACTGAAGTTCAGGACAGCTTGAAGTGAGCACCCTCGCTCACGCACCTGAGAACACCAGCGGCGGTTCGGCTCCCGAACCTCAGCCCGCTGTAAAACCCGGAGCAACTGATCGCTCGGACCAGGCCGGAAGGCCCGGACCCTTCAGGCGACTGCTGCGCTCCAACGGTGCCCTGGTGATCGCCGCTCTCGCGGTGCTCGTCCTGGCAGTGATCTCAACGTTCGTGGGCGTCGCGGATGTCACGCCGGCCACCCTGATGCGTCAGGTGGCCGGCGGGGACACCGCCGGACTCCAAGAGTCCTTCCATCTCCTGGCCGTCTCCCGTTTTCCGCGCACCATCTCCGTGATCCTTGCCGGTATGGCCATGGCCGTGGCCGGTCTGATCATGCAGCAGATGGCGCGCAACAAATTCGTGGAACCCTCCACGGTCGGCACCGTGGAATCTGCCTCATTGGGCCTGCTGGCCGTCACCGTGCTGGTTCCGAGCGCACCACTACTCGGCAAGATGGGCGTTGCGGCGGTCTTCGCCGTGGGCGGCACCGCTCTGTTCCTGGCCGTGCTGCAGAAGATCCCGCTGCGCAACGCGCTGCTCGTTCCCTTGGTCGGCATCATGCTGGGCAACGTGATCGCAGCGATCACCACGTTCTTCGCCTACCGCTTCAATCTGTTGCAGACGCTCAACACGTGGATGATCGGTGACTTCTCCGGCGTCATCAAGGGCCGCTACGAGTTGCTGTGGCTCGTAGCAGCACTCACCCTGATTGGTTACATCGCCGCTGATCGTTTCACCGTGGCCGGTATGGGCCAGGACGTCTCCACGACCCTGGGCGTGAACTACAAGCGCATTATGGCGCTGGGGATGACCATCGTGGCTCTCATTTCCGCCGTGGTGGTCGTGACCATCGGCTCCATCCCGTTCCTGGGCCTGGTGGTTCCCAACATCGTGTCTCTCATGATCGGTGACAACATGCGCCGGTCGGTTCCGTGGGTGGGTGTCTTCGGCGCGGGCTTCGTGCTCGTGTGCGACATCGTGGGTCGTGTGATCCGCTACCCGTTCGAGATTCCCGTGGGAACCGTGGTGGCCGTGGTGGGCGCTGCAATCTTCTTGGCCATGCTGTTGCGGAAGCGAGCTCGTTCCTGATGACCCCCAAATCCGCCGCTCTGCCGGTCCCCAACGCGATCCAGCAGAAGCGCAAACGCTTTGTCGTGCGCTCCGTGTCGCCGGCCATGGTCACCGCCCTCATCGGCGCGCTGGCCCTGGTGTGCATCGGCCTGTACTTGTTCCTGGGCCTGGATGCCAACGCCGCTTATGTGCTCCCCCGCCGCGCCAACCGTGTGTTCACCATGGTCCTGGTCGCCTTCTGCGTGGGTGTCTCCACCGTGCTGTTCCAGACGGTCACCTCCAATAGGATCCTGACGCCCTCCATCATGGGCTTCGACTCCCTGTTCATGCTGATCCAGACCGTGCTGATCTTCGTGATCGGCACCGTGGGCCGCACCCAGCTGGGGACCTATCCCCTGTTCATGCTGGAGCTCGGACTCATGGTGCTCTTCGCGGCCATCATGTACCGCTGGCTGTTCACGGGATCCGGGCTCTCACTGCACCTGGTGCTGCTGATCGGCATCGTGTTCGGCACGCTGTTCCGCGGTATTTCTTCGCTGCTGCAGCGCCTGTTGGACCCCAGCGAGTTCATGGTGCTGCAGGATTCCATGTTCGCCTCGTTCACCGGTGTGGACCTGGGTCTGCTGCGAATCTCCGTGGCCATCATTGCCGCCGCCACCATTCCGCTGATCGTGATGCGGCGCCGCTTCGACGTTCTGTCCCTGGGCCGTGACACCGCGATCAGCTTGGGGATCAACCACACCCGCACTGTGACCACCGTGTTGATCGTCTGCTCGATCTTCGTGGGCGTCTGCACCGCGCTGGTGGGTCCCATTACGTTCTTCGGACTGATCGTGGCCAACCTGGCCTATGCCCTGTGCCGCACCTTCCGCCACGCCTGGATCCTGCCGATTTCCGTGCTTCTCGGCATCGTGGCGCTCGTGGGCGGACAATTGATCCTGGAGCGCGTCTTCGCATTCGATACGGCGCTGTCCATTGTGATTGAGTTCTGCGGTGGGTTGTTGTTCTTGTTCCTGTTGTTGAGAGGGTCCATCAAGTGATTGAGCTGTCCGGTCTCACCAAGAAGTATGGCGAGACCACCGTGGTGGATCATGTCTCGGCACAGATCGAACCCGGTGGGGTGGTTTCGATCATCGGTGCCAACGGGGCAGGCAAATCCACCGCGCTGTCCATGGTTGCTCGCCTGGTCACCATGGACGACGGCTCCGTGTTCGTGGACGACCACGACGTGCTCAATACCCCCTCGGACCAGTTGGCCAAGAAGCTGTCCATTCTGCGCCAGGAGAACACCCTGACGGTTCGCCTCACGGTGCGCGACCTGGTGGGCTTCGGCAGATTCCCGCATTCGAAGGGTCGACTCCGGCCCGAGGACACCGAGCACATCGACCGCGCCCTGGACTACCTGAACCTCACCGAATTCGAAGACCGCTACGTGGACGAACTCTCCGGCGGTCAGCGGCAGCGCGTGTTCATTGCCATGGTGATTGCCCAGGACACGGACTACGTGCTCCTGGACGAGCCGCTCAACAACCTGGACATGAAGCACTCCGTGGAAATGATGAAGCTCCTGCGGCGCATGACCCACGAGCTCGGCAAGACTGTGATCCTGGTGATTCACGACATCAACTTCGCCTCGTGTTATTCGGATCGCATCCTGGCCATGAAGGAGGGCGCGCTCGTCTGTCAGGGCACCCCCGAGGAGATCATGCAGCCGGACATCCTGCGCGACATCTACGACATGGATATCCGCGTGGAGGTCATCAACGGCCACCACGTGGGCATGTACTACATGTGACCCGCGAGCGCGCTCGTGATGTGATGGAACCGTGAATTCCCCCGCCGATGCCGAGATGCACGCCCTCGCCCAGCTCCTCACGCCCCAGGGCCTGCACCTGGTGGATTCGATCGGAACCTACGATCCCGAGCGCTCACTCAAGTTGTCCGAGTCGCTGCGCGCCGAGGGCTACTCGCCCGAGCTGGTCTCCGCGGCCCTCACACAGGCCAAGCTACGCGCCCAGGCCAAGGCCAAATTCGGCGAGTTTGCTCAGCACATGGTCTTCACCCGCAACGGTCTGGAACAGGCCACGCGCTGGTCCGTGGCTGCGCTGCACGCCCGCCGATACGCCCAGGCGGACCTCACCCACGTGGCCGATCTCGGGTGCGGAATCGGTGCGGATTCCCTCGCCCTGGCTGCCCTCGATCGCACCGTGACCGCCGTCGAGAAGGACGAGCTGACCGCCGCTGTGGCCACGGTCAACCTCACCGGGTGGCCCAACGCGAACGTGGTGTGCGGCGACGTCGAAACCCTTGATTTTTCGGATCTCGAGAATGGCGCGCCCGACGGCGTCTGGCTGGATCCCGCGCGTCGGGTCACCGGTTCGGGGCGCACCCAGCGCGTTTTCGACCCCGAGGCGTTTTCGCCTCCCCTCTCCTTCGTGTCGGGGCTGGCCGATCAGGGTTTGGCCGTGGGTGCCAAGCTGGGACCCGGAATTCCTCACGATCAGGTGCCGGCCGACGCAGAGGCACAGTGGGTTTCCGATCACGGCGACGTGGTCGAGGTGGTGCTGTGGTTCAACGCGGTGCGCCGCCCGGACGTGGCCCGTGCCGCGCTCGTGCTGGGCTCGCGCGCGGACGGTTCCGCGACCGCCGCGGAACTGACCTCCGAGACTTGGGATTCCCCCGCTCCCGAAGGTGACCTGCTGGGCGAAGTGGGCGAGTTCTTCTACGAGCCCGACGGCGCCGTGATCCGCGCCGGATTGGTCACTGATCTGGCGCAGCAATTGGACGCGCACCTGATCCACCCGACCATCGCGTATCTGTCCGGGGACGAGCTGCATGACTCCCCGCTGGCCACGGCGTACCGCGTGCGCGACGTGCTGCCTCACAACGTGAAGACCCTCAAGAAGTGGGTGCGGGATCACAACGTGGGCACGCTGACCATCAAGAAGCGCGGCACGGACGTGACTCCGGAACAGCTCAGGAAACAGCTGGCCCCTCGCGGCACCGAAAAAGCCACTCTGGTGATGACACGTTTGCAAGAAATCGGGAAAGAACGTCGCGCGGCGCTGGTGGTTGACCCCGTACACTGAAGTACCCGCTAAGCCGTGCGAGATTCGGTGAAGAATTCCCGGCCTCGCTCATGGACTGCGGGACATCCCCGGTGCACCCATGAGAGGACCACTGCCGTGCACATTGATTTCGTCTCTTCCGAACGCTCATCGTTGGGCGTCGAGTGGGAGATCGCCCTGGTTGATCGTGAAACCGGGGAGCTCGAACCGCGCGGCCAGGAAGTCCTCGAAGCGGTCATCGCGTCCAATCCCGAAATGGGCGAGGACGGCGACCACCCTCGCGTCACCGGTGAGTTCCTGCAGAACACCGTGGAAATGGTCACGGGAGTGTGCCACGACGTAGCCGAGGCCACCGCGCAGTTGAAATTTACGTCGGACGAGATCCGCAAGGTCGCCGATCCCGAGGGGTTGGAGATCTTCGCCGCCGGAACCCATCCGTTCTCGGAGTGGCAGGACCAGGCCGTCGTGGACAAGGAGCGCTACTACAAAGTGGTGGACCGCGCGCAGTACTGGGGCCGCCAAATGGTGATTTACGGCCTGCACGTACACGTGGGCGTGGATCACAAGAACAAGGCCCTGCCGGTTCTCGAAGGGTTGCTGAACTACTACCCGCACTTGCTCGCGCTCTCCGCCAACTCGCCGTACTGGTGCGGCCACGACACCGGCTACGCGTCACACCGTTCCCAGGTGTTCCAGCAGCTGCCCACCGCGGGACTGCCGTTCCAGTTCAAGAGCTGGGACGAATACGAGTCCTACGTTCAGGACTTGCTGACCACCGGCGTGATCGAGGACGATTCCGAAAACCGCTGGGACATCCGACCCGTTCCTCGCTTCGGCACCGTGGAAATGCGCGTGTGCGACGGGCCCTCCACCCTGCACGACGTGAGCGCGCTGACCGCCCTGACCCAGTGCCTCGTGGAGTCCTTCTCCCGCACCCTCAACGACGGCGGAACCATTCACACCATGCCGCCGTGGCACCACCAGGAGAACAAGTGGCGCGCGGCCCGTTACGGTCTGGACGCCATCATCATTCAGAACGCACAGAGTGACGAGCGCCTGATCACCGAGGATCTCACCGAGCTCCTCAACAAGCTGGAGCCCATTGCCTCAGACCTCAGCTGTGGCGACGAGCTCGCGCGCGTGGAGGACATCATCCGCAATGGTGCCGGGTACCAGCGGCAGCAACGCGTGGCCAAGGAGCACAACGGCGACCTGCGCGCCGTGGTCCTGGACATCGTGGAGCGCAACCGCAACTCGGTGGGCTGAACCGCACCCGTCCGTAACGCACGGGCCGCACCGTCAGTCGCGCTCGGGACACACTGCCCAACGCGCCGTTCAGCCCGGTGCCGGGTAAGCGCTACGCCGCCCCCATCGACACCGTGGACACCGGAAGCCCCGGATCCGCGGTGAACACGATCCCGGTCGCGGCGCGACCCTCCGCCGCCAACCGCGCCCCGAGGGCGGCCACCATGGCCCCGTTGTCCGTGCACAGGCTCAGCGACGGAACGATCACCTCGATCCCCCGGGCATTGCAGCGCTCGGTCACCAACGCCCGCAACCGCGAGTTCGCGGCCACGCCGCCCCCCATGAGCAGCGTGTCGATCGAGTTCTCGGTGCACGCCAGAACGGTCTTGCGGGAAATCACGTCCACCACGGATTCCTGGAAGGACGCGGCAACGTCCGCGACCGGAACCGGCTGCCCGGAAGCTTCGTAGGTCTCCACCACTCGAGCCACCGCGGTCTTGAGTCCCGAGAAGGACATGTCGTAGCGGTGCGATCCGGGCTTCTCGGCCGATCCCATGTACTTTCCAGCGGTCAGTCCGCGCGGGAAGCGGAACGCGTTGGGGTCCCCGTCCTGGGCGGCCTTGTCGATGGCCGGTCCCCCGGGATAACCCAGCCCGAGCAACCGGGCGACCTTGTCGTAGGCTTCGCCGGCGGCGTCGTCGATTGTCGCGCCCAGCAAGCGGACGTCGCCGGTGATATCCGGGACGGAAAGAATTTCGGTGTGGCCACCGGAGACGAGCAGCGCGCCCAGGTTCGAGGGCAGCTCGTCGTTGTCGTCGAGCAAACCCACGCTCACGTGGGCGACCAGGTGATTGATGGCATAGAGCGGTTTTCCCGTGGCGACCGCGAGCGCCTTGGCCGCGGCCACCCCCACCATGAGCGCGCCGGCCAGGCCGGGTCCGGAGGTCACGGCAATGGCGTCGATCTCATCGAGCGTCACGCCGGCGTCGTCGAGGGCGGCCTGCAACGTGGGCACGAAGGCTTCCAGGTGCGCGCGCGAGGCAATCTCGGGGATCACGCCGCCGAAACGCACGTGTTCATCCATCGACGAGGACACCGTGTTGGTCAGCAGTTCGGTGCCGCGCACGAGGCCCACGCCCGTTTCGTCGCACGAGGATTCGATGCCCAGCACGAGCGGTTCAGCGGTTGCCATGAATGGTCCTTCCGTCCGCGCTGCGCTGCGGCGGCCCGGCCGGGACCAGCTCGCAGCGCATGATCAGCGCGTCATGACCGTCCCCGTAGTAGCCGGGGCGGGTGTGAATGTGTTCGTAGCCGAAGCGCCGGTACAGCTGCTGCGCCCGGTGGTTGTCCGAGCGCACCTCCAGCAGAATCTCCGTGCCGCGGGCGTGGCGTGCGGCCTCGTGCAGCGCACGCAACAGCGCGCTGCCCAGGCCCTTGCCTTCGTGCCCCGTGGCCACCGCGATGGTCTGCACGTCCGCGACCGGCGGGATGCACATCATGCCCGCGTAACCGACGATCTCCTGCTCTCGCGTGAGCGCCCAATACTGTCGAGTGGGGTGGGCCAGTTCCTCGTCGAACATGTGGCGCGGCCACGCGTCCTCGGGGAACAGCGCGGTCTCCAGCGCGTAGACCTCGTCCAGGTCCGCGGGTTGCATGGGTCGCAGGGCGTAGCCTTCCGGCAACGACGACGCCGCCGCACCGGCCGCTTCGTGTGCCGTCACCGCAGTGCCTTCTTGCGTTGCACGGGCACCTTGGCGTCCGACTCGCGCAGGTAGAGCGGGGACGTGTCCGTGCTCAGGCCCGTGCCCCGCTCCTGCAGCGCCCAGGCAGCGCGGGAGAGATCGGCGGCGGTTGGTTGCCAGTCGGTGGAGTCCGCCACGGTCTGCGGAAGTTGGTCGGCATACAGCCCGGCACCGGAGCCGTAGACCGGCAGCTTCGGGAGACCCTCGGGGGCGGTGACCTGTGGACCGTCCACGGACACCGCGAAACGGCCGTGGCCGTCCTCGTGGACCTCGTAACGGCCCCAGTACAGCTCCTTGCGGCGGGCATCGGTGGCGACCAGGAACTCGGTTCGCTCCGTGGTGCCCTGTGCCGCCCGATGGGCCAGTGCGTCCAGGGAGCACAGGCCGTACACGGGAAGATTCCACGCGAAACCAAACGTGCGGCCGCTCACCAATCCCGCGCGCAGACCCGTGAAGGGGCCGGGTCCGGTCCCCACCAGAATGGCCTTCAGCTGTGACGGTTCTACATCCGCCTGACCCAGCAGGTTGTAGACGGCCGGGGCCAGGGCCTCGGCATGGGAACGTGTGTCCTGGGTGGCGAACTCCGCGAGCACCTCCCCGTTACGGGTCAGCGCCGCGGACGCAATGGACGACGAATCCAGACTCAGCACAAGCACCTGAACAGTCTAAGCCCGGCGATCAGAGGTCCAGACGCTCGAACCAGCGGGGACCGTAGCCGCGCATGATGATGGTGCGCGGCTCATCCGTGTCTTCCTCGTCCTCATCCCATTCCTCGTTGAGGGCATCGAGAGCGCTCGCGAGGGACTGGGACTCCTCGGCCGCCGCGGAGCTCTCGCCCGGTCCCTGGGCACCAGCGCCGGACTGTTCCGTCTCGCCCGCGCTCTGGTTGATCTCGTAGTTCAGGGAAAAGGCCGCCGACGGCGCTCCCACCGCTCCCCGGGGTCGCACGATGTCGATGACCAGGCGCGATTCGCTCAGGTGCTCCACCTTGCCGGTACCCCACTCGACCACGGTCACGCTGGACTCCACCGTGTCCTCGAGGTCGATGTTGTCGATGTCCGCTGAGGTGTCCAAACGGTAGGCATCCACGTGCACGAGATCCGGTCCACCGGGGTTGGGACCTGCCGGCAGATTCGGGTGCTTGCGGGACAGAACGAACGTGGGCGAAATGATGCCCTCGCGCACACCCATTCCCGCTCCGAGCCCCTGTGTGAACGTCGTCTTGCCTGCGCCCAGTTCGCCGTTGAGCATGAGCAGGTCCCCGGCCTTCAGGTGCGTGGCAAGTTTCTGCGCGATCAGCTGGGTTTCTTCCGCGGAGGACGGATAGCGGGTCAGTGTCCAGTTCGGCTGGGTGTAGGACTCCCCGGAGGAATCACGCGTGGGCCGCGGGTCCTGCGGCAGACTGTGGGCGGCCAAGGCGCTGGCACTGCGAGACACGGTCACGTCCCCCAGAGTCAGATGGCTGTGGCTCGTGTACTCACGGGGCACGCGCGGGGACACCCGCGTGACGATCTCGTAGTTGATGCTTCCAGAAGCGTCCGCCCACTCGGTCGCTGACGGGTAGTCACCAGCGCCGAAGAGCACGGCCTCGTCCCCGATGTGCACCATGGGATCCACGGCTTCGTCCACCACGGGGGTTCCGGCGGGGATGCCCTCGGGTGTCACGGTCTGGCCCTGCGCCAGGTCGATCACGCACTGGTCCATGGCAATGCGGCCGACCACGGGGTAAACCCGGCCACCGATGTAGACGGGTGCTCCGGTCGCAACGCGGGGAACGCCGTCGGCATAGCCCAGCGGGATGAGCGCGAGGTGCGTGGGGCCCTCGGTGCGGTAGGTGAGTCCGTAGGAGACGCCCTGACCAGTGGGGACGGCCTTGACGTTGGCCACGCGCGTGCGCAGGGTCATGGCGGGAATCAAACCGAAATCCTTGGGCGGGCGGTCCTCGAACGGGCTCAGTCCGTAGATGCCCAGACCGATGCGCACGGCGTCGCGCAGGATGTAGTCGGGGTCCTCGAGCTGATCCGCGGACAACAGTGCGGGCGTGTTGGCGGCGTGGATCATGGCGGGTTTCAGGCCGGCCTTGCGCGCGATCCGCACGGCATCGGTCAGGGCGTTGAGCTGCTCCATGGTCTCGTCACCGCGGGCAGGTTCGTCCGCCACGGACAGGTGCGTGAAGATGCCCTCCACATGGACCAGACCCTCGTTCTGGGCGGCCACTACCCGCTCCACCAGCTCCGGCCATTGCCCGGCGGTGGAGCCGTTGCGGCCCAGACCGGTGTCGATCTTGAGGTGCAGTGTGGCCGTCTTACCGGTCTCACGGGCGGCGGTGAGCACGGCGTCGAGCTCCCAACCGCTGATCCCCAGGGACACGTTGTGTTCCAGTGCGTCAAAGAAGTCGGTGCTCGTGGTGTGCAGCCACGAGAGCACGGGTGCGGTGATCCCTGCGTAGCGCAACGCGAGTGCCTCACTCACGTGCGCGGTGCCCAACAGATCCGCTCCCGCTGAGAGCGCGGTGCGGGCCACCTCCGGGGCACCATGGCCGTAGGCGTCCGCCTTGACCACGGCGATCAATTTTCGTCCGCGCGCCAACTGCGTTAATCGGACCACGTTGTGCCACACGGCCGAGAGGTCGATGACCGCGCTGCGCTCGCTGGGTTCTTCGGACTGCCACGACGTTGTTACGCTCACGCCCTCCATTGTGCCTGTTCCGCGCGCCGCCGCGCGCCTGACCACCATTACTGCACTGTGCCGCGGCGCTTCCCGCTAGGCTGGTCTGGTGCCCCAACAGACCCCGCCGCGCGTGCTGCTCGTGAGCATGCACACCTCGCCCGTGGACCAGCCCGGCTCCGGCGACGCCGGCGGCATGAACGTGTACGTTCTGCACCTGGCCCGTTCGCTGTCCCAGCGCGGTTGGGACGTGGACATGGCCACTCTCGACCGGGATCCTTTGCATCCCGCGGGCATCACGGTGGCTCCTCTGTCCAATGGTCTCCGCTTGCTCTCGGTGGCGCTTCCCGGGGCGGCCAGTGCACCCAAGGAACAGCTCCCCGAGTTCGCGGTCGAGTTCGGCCGCGCGCTCGCCACTTTTTACGACGACGACGACGACGCTCCCCTCCTCGTCCACGCCCATTATTGGCTGTCCGGGGTGGCGGCCCGTGAAATCTGTGAGGCTCTCAAGATCCCCCAGATGCTCACGCTGCACACCTCTGCGGCGGTGAAGAACCTGCGCGCCGGGCCGGGCGAGAATCCGGAACCCGCGTCCCGCGAGCTTGCCGAACGGGAGCTCGTGGCCAGCTCCTGCACCCTGGTGGTCAACACACCCGCCGAGGCCGATCACATGGTGGAGCTCTACGGGGCCTCCCGGGACCGGATTCGTGTGATTCCTCCGGGGGTGGATCCGGAAATCTTCTACCCAAGAGCGCAGACCGCCTCCGCTGATGATTCCGGTGAGCCTTCCGTCACGTCGATCGCCTCGATTGCTCCGTCTTCTTCTGCCCGTGCGGCGGGGCGGCCGTTCACCGTGTTGTGCGCGGGTCGCATGCAGCCACTCAAGGGTCCGCAGATTCTGGTGGCCGCCATGGGACTGTTGCGCCACGAGCACCCCGACTGCGCGATCAGGCTGATCCTTGCGGGGGTGGGCTCCCCAGATTTTCTGGCGGCGTTGCATCGGTTGGTCGCCGAATACGACGTGGCGGACGTCATCGAGTTCCAAGGCTCCATGCCGTCATCCGAACTGGCCGAGTTGATGCGTTCCGTGGATGCGGTGGCCATGCCGTCCTCGTCCGAGACCTTCGGTCTGGTGGCTCTGGAGGCCCAGGCATGCGGAACGCCGGTTCTGGCCACCGACGTGGACGGGCTGCGCTACGCAGTGGAGGACCATCGCACCGGATGGTTGGTGCCCGGGCGCACCCCGGAACTGTGGGCGGAGGCGCTGTACCGAGCGGCGTCGAACCCTGAGCACTGGCGGGCCATGTCCCAGGCTGCGGCGGAGCGGGCGCGCGAACTCACATGGGACCATGTGGCCGCCCAACATGAGGTGGCTTACACACGCTGCGCGGCCGAGCCCGTTAACACCTAGACTCGAGAGTGTGACCACCGCGTATCTCAGCCGTGAATCGTTGGCCAGGTATCTGGATCGATCCCGGATCACCGGCGCCGTAGCGACCCCCCGTGAAGCCAACCTCCGTAACATCCAGGGTTTCCTGGATGGCGACCAGCACCAGCACATGGGCGTCGAACAGACCAAGGACTGGACCTACAAGTCCGTGTTCAAGCTCATGCGTGATCGCGTAGGCATCAATGAGGACCCCAAGTACACGGAGGGCCAGGACTCCATTTCCGCCAACCTGTGCATTGCCGCGCTCGACAAGTACGCGGATGTTTTCAGTGAGGCCGTCAAGGGCCGCAAACGCTTGTTGTTCGCCACGGCACACCCCGCCGGGCTCGCACCCGTCTACGCCCGGCTCGCCCGAGTTGCCCGCAAGTCCGGTGCCCGTGTGCTGCGGGTGGACGGTGCCATCCCGTTCGAGGACGGTGACGTGCGGCAGGTAGAGGATGTCGTGATGGTCGAGCAGTACGGCGGTCTGCGACACACACACTCCCCCGAGCCTATGAAACTGGTTCTGGAGCAGTTGGCCGCAGAGGGTCGCGAGCAGCCGGACCTTGTCGTTTCCGACCACGGCATGGCCGGTTACGCGGGTTCGCGGGCCAAACTACGCACCATCGCCATGGGCGACTGCAACGACCCCGGTATCTTCGTGGCCGAGGCCCAGGGTGACGTGGAGGTCACCGTTCCCCTGGACGACAACGTGGCCCCGCACCTCTACAATCCGCTGGTCGACTACATCATTTCCCGCGCCGGTTTGGCGGGGCAGGACCGGCGATAGATCTGCAACCTGAGATTCTGAGCATTCTGCTGGGGTAAGAGTGGCGCGGGGATGCTTCGGATCTCAGGTACCCACTGAATCGGCGGCGCCCGGTACCGAAATGCTTCGGTACCGGGCGCCGCCGTCGGTTGAAAAACGTGTTTAGCGCTCGATCTCGCCGCGGATGAACTTCTCGACGTTCTCGCGAGCGGTGTCGTCATCGAACTGCTCGGGCGGGGACTTCATGAAGTACGAGGACGCCGAGGTCAGCGGGCCGCCGATGCCGCGGTCCAGGCCGATCTTGGCCGCGCGGATGGCGTCGATGATCACGCCGGCGGAGTTCGGGGAGTCCCACACCTCGAGCTTGTACTCCAAGGAGATGGGTGCATTGCCGAAGCCGTGACCTTCGAGGCGCACGAACGCGAACTTGCGGTCGTCCAGCCAGCCCACGTAGTCCGAGGGGCCGATGTGAACGTCTTTCGCGCGCATCTCGTGCGGCACGTTGGAGGTCACGGCCTGGGTCTTGGAGATCTTCTTGGACTCCAAACGGGAGCGCTCCAACATGTTCTTGAAGTCCATGTTGCCGCCCACGTTGAGCTGGTAGGTGCGGTCCAGCACGTAGCCGCGGTCCTCGAGCAATTTGGCCAGCACGCGGTGGGTGATGGTGGCGCCCACCTGAGACTTGATGTCGTCGCCCACGATGGGAACACCGGCGTCGCGGAACTTCTGTGCCCACTCCTCGGTGCCCGCAATGAACACGGGCAGTGCGTTGACGAAGGCTACGCCGGCGTCGATGGCGGCCTGCGCGTAGTACCGGTCAGCGTCCTCGGAGCCCACGGGCAAGTAGGAGACGAGCACGTCCACCTTGGCGTCACGCAGCGCCTGAGCGACGTCCACCGGTTCTGCATCCGACTCGGTGATCATTTCGCGGTAGTACTCGCCCAGGCCATCCAGGGTGGGGCCGCGCTGCACGGTCACGCCCAGGTTGGGGACGTCCGCGATCTTCATGGTGTTGTTCTCGGATGCCAGGATCGCGTCGGAGAGGTCCCGGCCCACCTTGGCCGCGTCCACGTCGAAGGCCGCCACGAATTCGACATCACGCACGTGGTAAGCACCGAACTGCACGTGCATCAGGCCGGGGACGGCCTCGGAGGGGTCGGCGTCGCGGTAGAAGTGCACGCCCTGAATGAGCGATGTGGCACAGTTGCCCACACCTGCAATGGCCACGCGAATGGGGTGTTCGGACACGGTTCTCCTCGGGGAATCAAGTAGTCAGTGGTCATTGTGCAGACCCGCGCCGACACACGGATGGCTGACCACCGCAGTGCCGCGCCGCACAGAACCAACTCCACAGTCTAGTCAAGCAACGGAGCGGTTAACGTACCGTTGCGGACAGTCATGCCTGGGGCTTACCAGGACAGCGCAGCCTCCACGAGCAGCAGCACAGAGACCGCCAGGAAGACCACCCCGGCGATCAGTTCCACGCCCACGGAGTGGGCTTGGAACCTTGCGGCCAGTGCCGGCACGGATCCGAACCACGCAACGGCGCAGAACCACGCCAGCCCCACCACGAACAACAGCACGGCCACGAGCATTGATTCCCACCACAGCGCATTCGCCGGAACCACCGAGGCGAACAACGCGATGAAGAACACGATGGCCTTGGCATTGGAGAGATTCGTGATGATGCCCTGCACCACCGCTCTGAACCCGGTCAGGTTCTTGGTACCCAGGATCCCCCCGCCGTGCGCGCTGGGCGCGGGTTCGGGAATTTGCTCGGCGGCCTCCACGGTGGCCGGCGACGGCGCCGCCTCACTCGAGCCGGGTACGGCACCGCCCGTCGGGCTCGCGTGGGTAGTCTCCGAACGACGTCGTGAATTCGCCTTGGCCGCGAGCGCCGAGCGAATGGAGCCGTAGCCCATCCACGCGAGGAACAGTGCACCCGCGATCTGGATGGTCAGCTTGAGGACCTCGTTCTGGTTGATCACCACCGTGACGCCGGTGAGCGAGAGGGTGATCCAGATGATGTTGCCGATCATCACGCCTAGTGCCGTGAGCATGGCCTTGCCGCGCGATGACAGGAACGCGTTGCGGAGGATGACCAGAATGTCCGGGCCGGGCGAGACGATGCCCGCGATCCACAGGCCGAGCAGGGCCAGGTACTGTGTGGTGCTCATGCGTGCTTGGAGTCCGTTGCCGCGCCCCAGATGTTGATGTCGGCATCCGTGACCAGAGAGTCGATGCGTTCGAGTTCAGCGTCAGAGAAGTCCAGGTTCTGAATGGCCGCCGCGGAATCAGTGATCTGTTCCGGGGACGACGCCCCCACGAGCGCCGTGGTGACCTGGCCTTCGGCCTGCGGACGCAGGACCCACGCAATGGCCATCTGTGCCAGCGTCTGACCCCGATCCTCGGCCATTGAATTCAGTTCCTTGATCTGCTCCAGGGTGTTGTCTGTCAACCATTCCGGGTTGAGGGACTTGCCCGCGGCAGCGCGAGACTCCCCCGGGACTCCGCCCAGGTACTTGTTCGTGAGCATGCCCTGGGCCAACGGGGAGAAGCTGATGGACCCCATGCCTGCCTCGGTGAGGGCGCCGAGCAGGTTCTTGCCGTCCGCGTGCTCGTTGGGCTTCTCGATCCAGCGGTTGAGCATGGAGTACGAGGGCTGGTGGATGAGCAGCGGGGTGCCCAGCTCCTTCATGATCTTCTGCGCCGCCAGCGTGAGGTCCGCGCTGTAGGACGAGATGCCCACGTAGGTGGCCCGACCAGAACGCACGATGTGGTCCAAGGCGCCCATGGTCTCTTCGAGCGGAGTGTCGGCGTCCGGGCGGTGGTGGTAGAAGATGTCCACCCGGTCCAGACCCATGCGTTCCAGGGACTGGTCGATGGAGTCCAGCAGGTACTTCCGCGAGCCGCCCACTCCCCCGTACGGGCCCGGCCACATCTGCCAGCCGGCCTTGGTGGAGATGATGAGTTCCTGGCGGTACCGGGCGAAGTCCTCACGGAGGATCCGGCCGAAGTTCAATTCGGCGGAGCCGGCCGGCGGGCCGTAGTTGTTGGCCAGATCGAAGTGGGTGATACCCAGGTCGAAGGCCTTGCGCAGGGTGGCGCGCATGTTTGCCACTGGGGTGTCGTCACCAAAGTTGTGCCACAGCCCCAGGGACAGCGCGGGCAGCTTCAAACCAGAGTTCCCCACCCGCCGATAGGGCATGGTTTCGTAGCGGTCCTGGGCCGCGGTCCAGACAGTGTCATCACCGAAAGTCAGCATGGGAACTAGTCTGCCACCTGACTCAAAGCGACCTGTTATTTGACTCATAAGCTTTCTCTCGAACACGTCAGGGATACTTGGGGAGGCGGGTTTCCGCCACCCCGTTAGTCCGTGTCTGACCACCAAATTCAGGAGATCGCACCGTGTCGCTCACCAATACCGCCATGGCCAGGTTGCGCGCCATGATCCTCAATGGTGAGCTGGGCCCCGGCGACAGGCTGCCCCCGGAGAAGGAACTGGCAGATCGCCTGGGCCTGTCACGTAGTTCGCTACGCGAAGCGGTCAAGGCACTCGAAGTGGTGCGGATTCTGGACATCAGGCAGGGCGACGGCACGTACGTGACGGAGTTGAACACCCAGCACCTCTCCGAGGCGATCTCTTTCGTACTGGAGTTGCATCAGAACTCATCAGTCCTGGAGCTGCTGGAAACCCGCCGCGTTCTGGAAGCTGCCGCGGTCGAATTAGCCGCAGCACGGATCTCGGAGGAGCAGCTCGAGAAAATCCAGCGGACTCTGGACGATACGGATGTGGAGAACATCGACTCGCTCGTGGACCAGGACCTGGCCTTTCACGGCATCATCGGAGATGCCGCCGGCAATGGCTATCTGAGCTCCCTGACGGGCAGCCTCAACTCACGAACTGTTCGGGCCCGCGCCTGGCGCGGGATGACGCAGCAGGGCTCGGCCGAACGCACTATGGAAGAGCACCAGGAGATTCTGGACGCCCTCCGCCGCAGGGACCCCGCGCTGGCCCGCGCCGCCATGATCCACCACCTTCAGGGCGTGGAGCGCTGGCTGCGCATTGCCCTGACCGAAACCCCCGTCTCAGACATCCCGGAAGACCTCAACGGCCCGGCCGATTGAGCATGTCAACCGGCCGGGCCGTTCTGGTTCGCTAGCATCGATCACTCGGCAGGGCGCAGGCGCAGAGCCTCCATACCACCGTCCACTGCAAGATCGACGCCACTGGTCGATGCGTTGAGTGGGCTGGCCAAATAGCAAATGGCGGAGGCCACCTCGTCCGGTTCCACGAGCCGTCCGTGCGGCTGGCGAGCGTTCAGGGCTGCCCGTTCGGCTTCGGGGTCGGGCGCCTTGGACAGCAAATTGCCGATCCAGGGGGTGTTGGCGGTTCCCGGATTCACGCAGTTCACCCGGATTCCCTCGCGCAGGTGATCCGCTGCCATGGCCCGGGTCATCGCGAGAATCGCACCCTTGGTAGCCGAGTACAGCACTCGTTCGGGCAGACCCGCGGTCGCCGCGATGGAGCACGTGTTGACCACGGACGCGTGCTTCGATTTCCGCAGGTACGGCAGCGCCGCCCGGGTCACGCGGACCATACCGACCACGTTGATGTCCCAGACGCGGTGCCACTCATCGTCGTCGTTGGCGGCGACGTCACCCTGGGCCCCGATTCCGGCATTGTTGATCACCACGTCGATCCCGCCCAGTTCGGCCACGACCTTGTCGATCGCGTTCTGGACCGAGGCGTCGTCGGCGACGTCGCACTGGACCTGAACCGCGCCCGTGGCAGCGTTCGCGGGGTTGAGATCGAGAACGGCAACTTTGGCACCTTTAGCCTGCAAAGCCCGGGTCGCGGAATCTCCGATCCCCGAAGCACCTCCGGTGACAACGGCCACCAGTCCATCGAATTCTTGTGAGCTCATGAATGTCTCTCCTCGTTACTTCGGTGCTGGCCGGTTCAGGAACGGGCAACCATGCGGTGACGCTGTTGACCGATACCCTCGATCTCCACCTCCACCACGTCGCCGTCCTTCAAATACGGGAACTTTCCGGACAGCGCTACGCCCTTGGGCGTGCCGGTGGAGATGATGTCCCCCGGTTCCAGCTGCATGTAATGGGACAGGTGCTTCACGATGTACTCGACCGAGAAGATCATGTCCGAGGTCCGCGATCCCTGCCGCGGCTCGCCGTTGACTGAGGAACCCAGTGCCACGTCGTGCGGGTCGAACTCATCCGCGGTCACAACCACCGGCCCCAGTGGCATGTAGTCCTTGATGCACTTGCCCTTGGACCACTGGCCCCCCGAGTCTTCGATCTGATAGGCACGCTCGGACAGATCGTCCGCCAGGGTATAGCCGGCAATACATTCCGCAGCTTCTGCTTCGGTCTCCAAATAGGCCGCTTGCTTGCCCACCACGATGACCAGCTCGACTTCCCAGTCGCTCTTCTCTGACCCCGGTGGCAACGCGATGTTGTCGTTGGGGCCGGTCAAGGTGTTGGGAGTCTTGAAGAAGATGATGGGCAGTTTGGGAGGTGCGTCACCCGACTCGGCAGCGTGCTCCACGTAGTTCTGGCCGATGCAGATCACCGCAGAAGGCCTGGTGAGTGGCGCACCGATGCGCTGACCGGTGATGTCCGCGTTCGACAGCTCGCCGCGTTCCAGGGCAGCTCGCAGGGATTCGATCCCCCCGGTCGCGAAAAACTCCGGGTCGAAATCCTTCACCGCTGCGGAAGCATCGTAATGCGCCCCCTGATATTCGACGACCGGGATTTCTTGCCCCTTCTCGCCCACTCGCATCAGTTTCATGTGTTCCTCCGTGTATCTCGTTGAGCAGTAGTGTCTTTGGATCAGTGATTGGTGATGAGCCCCGCATCCGCGGCTGCGGACCAGAATTCGTCCGGGACAGGTGTCTCGAAGAGCTCCACATTGCGGCGCACGTGGTCCGGAGTCCTCATCCCCACCACGCTGGTCACGATCGCCGAATGGCGCATCGGGAAGGCCAGAGCTGCGGCAGGCAAGGTGGTGCTGTACTCTGCCGCGAGATCCGCCAGTTTCCTGGCCCGCGCGAGGAGCTCCGGCGGAGCGGCGTCGTAGTTGTAATGCGCGTCGTCCGGGACATCCTGGCGGGCCAGGAGACCCGAGTTGAAAACTCCCACCGCATTG
The DNA here is from genome assembly GCF_004136555.1 of Kocuria carniphila. GTDB lineage: Bacteria > Actinomycetota > Actinomycetes > Actinomycetales > Micrococcaceae > Kocuria > Kocuria carniphila. The sequence goes on along the minus strand of NZ_NOIT01000018.1, from coordinate 47,408 downwards.
ACTTTCACGTTGTGCTCCACGCACGCGGGCAGCAACGATTGAGCCGCCTCCTGTTCCAGGAGCGTGTACCGGCCGGCCAACATGATGATGTCCGGTTGAGTTTCCCTCACGAACCGTTCCAGCATTTGCCACTGGTTCATGCCGGCACCCCAGGCTTGGATCACGCCTTGCTCGCGCAGCTCTGACAAAGCGGGTACTGCTCCGTGCAACGCCTGCTCCCAGTACTCATCCGGGTCGTGGATATAGGCGATGTCCACCCGGTCCAGTCCCAGGCGTTCCAAGGATTCCTCGAGGGACCGCTTCACGCCGTCCGAGGAGTAATCCCGCACGCGGTACAGGTCATCAGGAACTTCGAATCCCTCGGTGTCCTTTCCCTGAGGATGTGGGTTGTCCCGGAGCAAACGTCCCACCTTGGTGGAGAGAATGAACTCGTCGCGCGGCTTGGTCTGCAGAAATGCGCCGAGCCTCCGTTCCGAGAGTCCCAACCCGTAGTGCGGTGCGGTATCGAAGTGGCGAATTCCCAAGTCCCACGCCGTTTCGAGCGCCTCACGGGCCGTGGCGTCATCGACCGTGCGGTATAGGTTTCCGAGCTGTGCCGCCCCGTAACCCAGTCGACCGTGACGGGCGATTGCTTCTTCGAGTGATGGCTTCATAACGGTTGTCCTCTTGACGTTCACAAGTTGTTCTGGTGGTTGCTGTGCGGAGCGCTCTCCGCATTGGTAGCGGTCGCACTGGTAGCCGTCGCTGTCTGCTCACTCAGGCCGTAGATCCGCTGCGCGGTCAAGGATGCGATTGACTCGAGCGCTGGCCCGGTCAGGTCGGGTTTCAGCAGCTGGATCTGGAACTGAATGCAGTCCCGTGGTCGGACCCATCCCTTCCCCGATACCGGTGCGTCAGAACCGAGCATGACGCGTTCGTGGCCGAAGTTCCTGAGCGCAAACCGCAGCGGCGCGCTGCACAATTCAGCGGCCTCAGGTGTCAGCACTGTTCGCGAGGACTGCTCGGTTGCCGGCTCCGATCTGGCTCTCTGCGGCTGATACGGCGGGGGCATTTCGGCGACCAGGCCCGAACACTTCACAACCACCCGGGGGTCGGCCGCCAGCGTTGCGATGTCGTCACGCCAGCGCGTCAGGTCCTGCCCCAGCGGAGGCTTTCCCAGATGGTCAAGCACCAGGGTTCCGTCCGTGTCGAGCATCCGCAGCATGTGCGTCACCTCCACGAGCTGGTGGGCCCGAACGCACACGTCGAACGGCAATCCGGCCGAATGCACTGCAGCAATGACGCCGACGACGTCGCGAGACGCCAATTCTCCCGGGCCAAGTTCTTGCAGGTTGTGTCTGACTCCAGCCACGCGTGGTGTGTCTGCGAGCGCGCTCATCGTGTCCTGAGTGGCACCCATCCCATGGGGTAATGCCGCGATGATGCCCAGGACCTTGTCGTTCCGTTCGGCAATGTCGAGCAGCCATTCCAGCTCAGCTCTCTCGTAGCCGACGTCGACCCCCGCCTCCACCAGCACCGAGGGCAGAGGTTCCGATTCCTCGAACAGGTCCTCCGTGGGAAGGCCTGCTCCTCGGACCCAGTTCCACGGCAGGTGGTGCAGATCCCACAGGTGACGGTGGGAATCCACCACGGGCACCAGGGTGTGCTCGGGGGCCGACGTCGTCTGATTCATTACTACGCAGCCCTCCCCGCGCCGGTGGTGTTCACCAAGGTAGGAGTTTCCGGGATCACGCCTACCGTGAGCAGGAGATTGGCGTACTGGCGCTGCTCACCGGTGGCGATGACCACAGCCACGTCATTATCGCGAGCACGGTCGTAGAACGTGAACCGTTCCAATCCCGTCAATTCGACCTGGGATCCGAGGGTCTCGCCGTAGCCCTCGACGGCCGGCGAAGCGGCGCCGTCGGCGTTCTCCATGTACTCGGCGGCCTCTACCGGAACCGTGGTAATTAGGAGCTCCAGAACCTGGTCCGCCGTCAGCAACCCCGGTGCCACGTTGAGCGGGATCCGTGTGGCGCGAGGGCCCACCCCCGTGACGTGGGGGTAGTTGCCATCGGCGATGAGGATCTTGGTTCCGTGACCGCACCGGGCCAATGCGGCCAACAACTCTGGATGGGTGATTGGTGTTCGCATCATGAGTTACTGCCCGCGGTCTGCTTGTCGGTCACGGACTTGACCTCACCGAAAATCTCTTCTTCGATCTCCTCGAGGGAACGGCCCTTGGTCTCCGGCACCCGCAGAATCGTGTAAGCCGTTCCTGCCACTGACAGGACCGCGAAGACCATGAAGATCCACGGGCCCATGCCTGCGAGCAGCATGGGGAACACCAGGGCGAAGGTCGCATTGAGCAGGTACTGCGTGAAGGTGATGATGCCGGTACCGATAGCGCGAGTCTGCAGCGGCAGGATCTCCGGAACGTACAGCCAGAACACCGGGCCCAGTCCGAAGCCGAAGGAGAAGGTGTAGACGAACACCGCAGCCACGGCGATCCACCCGGATTCGGCGAAGAAGGTCAAGACGACCATCGCCACTGCCTGACCAGCCATGGAGACGGCGAGCATTTTCACACGGCCCATCTTGTCGATCAGCGGTAGAGCAATGGCTGTGGAGATCACCAGGGCCGTGCCCACGCCGTAGTTGGCCACGGCACCGGGGTTGTTACCAAGCCCCTCCACGTCCTTGAAGATGATGGGCGCGTAGTAGACCACCGCGTTGATGCCGGTCCACACCTGGAAGAACGTCAGGATGGCAAGAATGGTGAGCGGTTTCCGCGCGTCGGACAGGACACCGCCCAGGCCCTTGGTGGGGCGGTCCAGGACCTCTTCGATTTCCTGGATTTCCTTGGCCGCGAATTCCTTACCACCGCGCATGGTCCGCAGAACGTTGAGCGCGTCTCGGGAACGACCACGCATCATCAACCAGCGAGGTGAGGGCGGAGCGATGACCATACCCACGAAGAAGATCACTGCAGGAATCACGCCCAAGCCGAGCATCCAGCGCCAGCCGTCGGGGGTGCTGTGGAAGATGTCGCCCACCGCGTAGGCGGCCAGGATTCCGACATTCACGGCAAGCTGGTACAGGCCGGTCAGCAGACCACGAACACGCGTGGGTGCCAACTCCGACAGGTAGATCAAGCCGAACATGTTGGCAATACCGATACCGAATCCCAGGAAGAACCGCGCAGCCATCAGGCCAACGGGGCCCGAAACAATGGCGCAGAACAAGGATCCGAGAATGAAGATCACACCACCAACCAGCAGGATCTGCCGCCGGTCGAAGCGACGAGCCGCAATGGTGGAGACCACGATGGAGGGCAGCGCGCCGTAGAGCAGCAGCGAGGTGATGAGGCCGGTCTGTGATGCCGTGAGGCCAAATTGGCCCTCGAGCAATGGCAAGGCACCCGAGATGGCCCCGGAGTCGAAGCCGTACAACAGGCCGGACAAGCCCGCCAGTACCGCGACCAGGTACACCTTGCGCGGGATCGGCTCGCGCATGAAGTCTGCCTGGGCCGCCATACCGGGAGCAGCCGACGTTGCTGCGCCAGTTGTACGTGTGTCACGCGTTTCGCCGTGAATTTCAGGCGCGCCAGCGGCGCGCGATGAACCGAAATTGGACATGAGAACCCCTAAAGGTCATTCGTGGGTCGGCATCTTTGCCGGCCCTCACGTTGGATGAGGTAAAAATCAGAACTGAGGCGGGCGTCGCTAGACGCTGACACCCACGGGGGTGTCGGTGGTCGCCCACTCGGCACCGTTCGGGAACTCGTACCGGGCCAAGGATGGCTGGGACATTTCCGCTGTGGAGCCCGGCGCTTCGGGCGGCCAGTACCGTCCGTCATGGACGTCCACGGGTGTCAGAAAATGTTCGTGCAAGTGGTCCACGAACTCGATCATGCGGGAGTTGTCCAGCTGCCCGGAGATGGCAATGGAATCAAAGAAGGACAAGTGCTGGACCAGTTCGCACAGGCCCACTCCCCCTGCATGGGGGCACACCCGCACGCCGAAGTGCGCAGCGAGTAGCAGGATGGTGATGTTCTCGTTCACACCTGCCACGCGGCAAGCGTCCATCTGCAGAACTTGAAGACTCTTTGCCTGAAGCATCTGTTTGAACACCACGCGGTTCTGCACGTGCTCACCTGTTGCCACGGGAATTGGAGCGATCGCCTCGGCAATTGCCGCATGCCCGAGGACATCGTCCGGGCTGGTGGGCTCTTCGACCCAGGCCAGGTCGTAGGGAGCCAATTCACGAACCCACTCGATGGCATCTGCGACATCCCATCGCTGATTCGCGTCAATGGCGATCGGGAAATCCGGGCCACACACCTCGCGAGCCTTGCGGACTCGACGGATGTCGTCCTGAAGATTGGCTCCCACTTTGAGTTTGATCTGTGGGAAGCCATCGGCCATGGCTTCACGCGCTAGCCGCTCGAGCTTCTCATCGGAGTAGCCCAGCCACCCCGGAGAGGTGGTGTAGGCGGCGTAACCCTCCGCTCGCACTCGGTCGATGCGTGCCTGCTTTTCTTCCGCCCCGCGCCGCAGGATATTCAGAGCCTCCTGCTCCGACATGGCATCGGTGAGGTATCGCAGATCGATGAGCCCGAACAGTTCCTCGGGCGACATCTCCGCCAACAGCAGCCACAAGGGCTTATTGGCCTTCTTGGCCTTGAGATCCCACAGGGCATTGATAACAGCGCCGATGGCCATGTGCATCACGCCCTTTTCGGGGCCGAGCCAGCGCAACTGTGAATCGTTATTGAGTTCTCGCCACACACTTCCCAGGTCATCCAGGAGGGGTTCGACCTCCCGTCCGATGAACCGTTGGACGACCACCTCAATGGCCGCTGCTTGGACGTCGTTGCCACGTCCGATGGTGAAAACGAAGCCGTGGCCTTCCACTCCGTCGGGGTGGTCGGTGCGTAGTTCAAGGTACGCCGCTGAGTAATCGGGATCGGGGTTCATGGCGTCCGATCCGTCCAACTCCTTGGAGGTGGGGAACCGAATGTCTCGCACTCGGCTTTCGACAATGGTGCTCATGCTTGGCCTTTCGCAGGCGGATCGCTGAAGTGTGCTCTCGGGTCCAGGCGGCGGGTTCATCCGATGTCTGCTCAATGGTGTTTGTTGCGAGTCATCCACCGCTTGTGACTGGAGTCACGTGATTGACGTCTCCCACAGAGTAAACATCTGATGTTTAGTCCGTCAAGAGCCCATTACGCGATTTTTTGCCGCTCTTTTTCCTGATTGGTCCGATGGTTATGGGAGTCCACCACGCCGAAACCCGTAGCCAGAAGCGCACCGGCCACGTTGTGCCAGATGGTGGCCACCGCTGAGGGCAGTGCGCTCATGGGTTCAAAGTTCTGATGACACAGCGCCGCAGCCAGTCCAGCGTTCTGCATACCCACTTCGACGCTGATTGCCCGGCGTTCGCGGTAGCCCAGTCGGGCCAACCTCGCCGCCGCCCAACCCAGGGCAAACCCGAAGGCGTTGTGCAGCACCACCGCCACAAAGACCATCCCCAGTGCGGACGCAAGAACCTGCGCGTTCGCGGCCATAATGCCCGCGATCACCACGGCCAGAGCGGCAATGGAGAGCCATGGGATCACGGAGCTGACGCGAGAAACCAGACGTTTTGCGACGATGCGAACGAGCACACCCAATAGCACGGGGATCAGAACAATGGTGAGGATCTGCTTGAGCATGGCGGCAAAGGAGACGTCCACGTAGCTACCGGCCAGCCACAGAATCAGCAGCGGTGTCATGAGGGGTGCGACCAGGGTCGAAACGGCCGTGGTGCACACGGACAATGCAACGTTGCCATTTGCCAGATAGGCCACGATGTTCGATGAAGCCCCGCCCGGTGCCGACCCCAGAACAACCATCCCGACAATCAGAATCGGGTCGAGCTGCAGAGCTACACCCACGCCCAATCCGGCCAGGGGCATGATGATGTACTGGGCAATCGCACCCAGGATCACCGCGTGGGGCTTGGTGGCAAGAATCTTCAGATCGGGTAAGGCAATGGTCATACCCATGAAGAACATGACCACTCCGAGCAGCGGCGTGATCGCCGGCCCGAGAGCCGAGGCTTGCTGATGGAACACCAAGCCGAGCAGGCCAGCGAGAATAATGATGAGAGGAAAGGCCAGCACGGACATGCTGGACCGAGAGAGGCGCGCCAAGGGAACTCCTGATTGAACAGGAGCAGACATCGGATGATTATGACGTGAGCCTGATCATACACACGCGGTGCGTGGATACCAGCTCATTGCGCACCGCCGGCGGAACATCGGATGACCTCATGATCACCCACCCCGAGCCAACCAAATACGTGAACGATCAGGTGCGCGTTTGCTTCGTTGAATTCAGAAACGGAAAAGCCGCGACAACCAGGAATCCGTCGATTCCGGTCGCCGCGGCTTTAGCCCTGCTCAGACGCGCAGCACGGCAGCGGTGTTGGGCGCCAGCGTGACCTTTCCGGGGGTGTCCAGCCCGGGCTCGACGCCGCTCGCAAACAGCACCTGGGGCGCGTCACCACCCATGAGGGGCAGCTCGCGTTCCTGGTCGGACAGGTTGATCGCGGTGACCACACCGTGCTCTGATTCGGGTTCGCTCATGCGCTTGAACACGAACCACTGCTCGTCGTCATTGGCCTGGGTGGCCATGGTGGCCCAGTCCTGGTTGGTCAGCTCGGGGGTGTTGCGGCGCAGCGCGATCAGGTCGCGATAGGCGGTGAAGATCCGTTCGTGATCGCCCTGGTGCACCTCGTCCCACTTGAGCTTGGAGCGCTCGAAGGTCTGCGGGTCCTGCGGATCCGGCACGGACGCGTGGTCCCATGCCATGGCCGCGAACTCAGCCTTACGGCCCTCGGCCACAGCCTTACCCAGCTCCGGTTCGGGGTGAGCCGTGAAGAACTGCCACGGTGTGCTCGCGCCGAATTCCTCGCCCATGAATAGCATGGGCGTGAACGGCTGGGTCATCAGCCATGTGGCTGCGCACAGTGCACGGTCAACGCTCATGGTGTGGTTCATCCGGTCACCGGCCGCGCGATTGCCCACCTGGTCGTGGTTCTGCAGGAACGTGACGAACTGCCACGGGGACACCTCGGACGGGTTGATTTCCCGACCGTGCGAACGCCCGCGGAACGTGGAGTACGTCCCGTTGTGGAAGTACGCGGTGTGCATGGTCTTCTCCAGGGCGTGCAGGGAATCGAAGTCCCCGTAGTACCCGTGGTTCTCCCCCGTGAAGGCCACGTGAGCGGCGTGGTGCACATCGTCCAGCCACTGAGCATCCATGCCCTGCCCGTGTTCCTCGGCGGGGATGATCATGCGCGGATCGTTGAGGTCTGATTCCGCAATCGTGAACTGGCCTTTACCCGTGCGCTCGGATTCTTCGGCCACTCGTTCTGCAATTTCCTGCAGGATGTGCTTGGCGCGGGTGTCCGCGAGCGCGTGCACGGCATCCAGGCGGAATCCGTCCACGTGATACTCGCGCAGCCACATGGTCACGTTGTCCAGGATGTATTCGCGCACCCCGTCCGAGCCCCAGTCGTCCAGGTTGATCAGGTCACCCCAGCTGGAGGCACCAGGCTTGAAGTAATCTGCGAACAACGGCAGATAGTTACCGCTGGGACCCAGGTGGTTGTAGACCACGTCCTGGATCACACCGATTCCCTTGGCATGGCAGGCATCTACGAAGCGCTGATAAGCCTCGGGGCCACCGTAGGATTCGTCCACGGTGTACCAGGCCACCCCGTCATAGCCCCAGTTGTGGTCGCCGTTGAAGCCGTTGACCGGCAAGAGCTCTACGTAATCCACGCCCAGGTCCGCCAGGTAGTCGAGCTTCTCGATGGCCGAGTCCAGCGTGCCCTCGGGTGTGAACGTGCCCGGGTGCAGTTCGTACAGCACGGAATCCTTGAGCAACGGAGGCCGCCAGGCGGCGTCGCTCCACTGGAATTCCTCCGGATCAAAGGTGCAGGACAGATCGTGCACACCCTGCGGCTGGCGCCGCGAGCGCGGATCCGGCAGCACGTCGGAGACAGAGGTGCGTTCCTTGTCCGTGCCCTCGTCGAAGACCTTGGTCAGCAAGTAGCCGTAACGCACGGTTCCCGACGCCGCCTGCTCACCTTCCGCGAGCGTCCACCACCCGGGTCGCTCGGCCAAGCCCTCCATGGGGTGGTCGACGCCCTCCACGCGGACGGTGACTTCGCGGGCGTGGGGTGCCCACACGTCGAAACGATGATCGTTGGTCATGCTCAGCGGTCCTTTCGGCGCAGCAACGCCACGGGATAGATGTCAAGGAGTTCGGCGAGCTGTACGCCGCCGGTCGAGGTAAAGGTGCGGCGGGTCAGGATGTCTTCCCAATCGCCGTCGCTCAGGTTCACAGTTTCGTCCGTCCAACCGCCGGCCTTGGTCAGACCCACGGGGAAGCGCGTCACCACGGTGGCCGCGCCTCCGCGGTCGAAACCCAACGCGTGATCGGCCAGGGCACCAGTGATCTTGAGCGGTTCGTAGCCGGTGAACAACTCGGGGTGTTCACGGCGCAGTCGCAGCGCCCGGGAGGTCAGCAGCATGCGGGCGGCACCGGTCTCGTCCACCGACGGCGAGCCGCCGTCAGTACCCGGAAGTCCTGAGTCCAGAGCGGTGAGCAATTCATCGCGAACTTCGAAGTCCACGGGACGCCGGTTGTCCGGGTCCACCAGGGACGGCTCCCACAGCTCCTGTCCCTGGTACACGTCCGGCACGCCCGGCAGGGTCAACTGCAGGGCGGTCGCCGCCATGCCGTTGGACCAGCCCGGGGCGGTGGCGCGCTCCACGAAACCCTCCACGATGCCCCTGGCTCGCGGGTTGGTGAAGACGAAATCGATGAAGCGGGTCAGTTCCTTCTCGAACTCCTCGTCACCATCCACCCACGCCGTGGACACGGAAGCTTCACGCACGGCCTTCATCGCGTAGTCCACCGCACGGTCACGCTCGAGCGGCCACGCACCCACGATGGCCTGCAGTACAAGGTTGATTGCCGGGCCGTCCTGCAGGGAAATCCCCGCGTCGCGGGCTCGCGAGTACAAGGTGGCGAGCACCTCGGACCAGGCCTTGGCCGATTCGGACAGCACCGTGATACGAGCGCGGACCGAGGCCGAGCGCTTGGTGTCGTGCGTGGTCAGAGCATTCATGGTGTCCGGGGATTCCCGCTGCCGCTGCGCGGCCAGCTCGTGGAATTCGGCTGGTGTCAGTGAGAACACGGAGGGATCACCGCCCACTTCCGTCAGGGACGTCAGTTTGGTGAACCGGTAGAACGCGGTGTCCTCCACGCCCTTGGCCATGATCATGCCGGAGGTCTGCTGGAAACGCTTTGCAACCTCGGTCATTTCCTCCACCGACGCCGCTGCGTCACCCAACACTGCGGCGAGATCGTCGATCACGGCGCTCAGTTCCGGGCGGGCCTTCTTCGCGGCAGCCACGGCTTCGCGTTGATAGTCGACGCCGAACGGCAAGTAGGTGCGGTACACCGGGAAGTTCGCGAGGATTTCCGCGAGGCCGTCGTAGGCCTGTTCGTCCGAATGTCCGAAGTTCTCGGGGAGGTTGCGCACCAGTCGGTGCACCTCGGCGGCCAGACCCACATCGGCCATGCGGCGCTTGGTGTCGTGGATCAGTTCTTCCCACCGCACGGGGTCGCCTTCGCGCAGCTTGGTGTCCAGGGAGGCCAACTCGTAGTGGCCCTCCGGGTTGGTCAGCACGCGGTCGATCCAGCCGAGCGAGTCGTAGCCCGTGGTGCCCGCGGTCTTCCACTGCTGCGGCAGCGACTCTCCGGGTTCCAGGATCTTCTCGACCGTCGTCCAGGCACCGCCGGTGACATCCGCGAGCTTCTCGAGGTAGTCCTCGGGGTCGCGCACGCCGTCCGGGTGGTCGATACGCATGCCGTCCACGAGCTTCTCGTCGAACCAGCGGCGCACCTCCACGTGGGACTCGTCGAATACCTTCTGGTCTTCCACGCGCACGCCGGCCAGCGTGGTGACCGTGAAGAACCGGCGGTAATTCAGCTCCGAATCACCGCGGTGCCAGTTCACCAGTTCGTAGTTCTGCTTGGCGTGCGCTTCCTGCGGCGAATCGCCCTCTTGATAGCTGCCCTCCGCCAGCGGGTACACGTTCTCGTAATAACGCAGGGCGCCGTCCTCGACGGTCAGCGCGGAGAGGTCTTCGTCCCCGTCACCCAAGACCGGAATCAGGAGCTTGCCATGACCTGCGTCCCAATCCACGTCGAAGGAATCAGCGTGCGGGCTGTTCTTGCCGTCCTTGAGCAGCGACCACCACCACGGGTTCTCCTGCGGTACGGCCACACCCTGGTGATTGGGAACGATGTCCACCACCACGCCCATTCCGGCGTCTCGGGCGGCCGCCGAGAGCGCGGCCAGGCCATCCGCTCCCCCGCGTTCGGGATCGATTTCGGTCGGATCGGTTACGTCGTAACCGTGATCCGAGCCGCTCGTGGCACGCAGGATGGGCGAAAGATAGACCCAATCCGCGCCCAGGCGCTTCAAGTACGGGACGAGTTCCGCCGCGCGGAACAGGTCCTGCTGTGAGGTGATTTGCAACCGGTACGTTGAGGTGGGAGTCAGCACCCTTCCAGTCTTGTCGCTCACGCCCCGCAATGCCAGCCACTCCGCCACGAGCGAGAACGAGTCGTGGACAGGGTGCGCGACCGTTAACGCAACCGCCGACGCCGCCCGGTACCGGGCGGCGTCGGCGGTTGTGTCCGGCGCGCCCTCGGTCAGGGCGCGCTCACTCTGCGAATTGCTACTGAGCCTGGGGTGCTTGGGCGTAAGCGGCCACCGAAGCGGCCACGGACGCGTCCGGCTCTTCCTCGGGAGCTTCCCACGCGCGCAGGACCACGGTGGACTTACCGGCCAGCGTGATCTGCGTGGAGTGATCACGGATCTCGCCGTCACCGTGCTCGCCGGCCGTGTCCAGGATCTCTTCCCACTTCTCGCCGTAGTTGGCTGCGGGCAACGTGAACTCTACTTCCTCGGGAGCCGAGTTGAAGTAGACGATGAAGTTGACGTCCACGATCTGGCGGCCGCGCATATCCTCGCCCGCAATGCCCTGACCGTTGAGCCACATACCCATGGAGCGGGTCAGCGGTTCGTCCCAGTCCTTCGGCACCATGGGGGTGCCGTCAGCGTTGAGCCACGCAATGTCCGGCATGGGATCTTCGTCCGAGCGCTCACCCATGTCCACGGGGCGACCGTCGAAGAACTGCGAACGGCGGAACGTGGGGTGGTTCTGGCGCAGGTGCGTGATCGCTGCGGTGAACTCGATCAACGGGCCGTCCATGCGCTCCCAGTTGATCCATGACAGCTCGTTGTCCTGACAGTACGTGTTGTTGTTGCCGTCCTGAGTGCGGCCCAGCTCGTCGCCGTGCAGCAGCATGGGCGTGCCCTGGGACAACAGCAACGTGGTCAGGAAGTTGCGCTGCTGGCGGGCGCGCAAGGCCAAGACATTGGGATCGTCCGTGGGGCCCTCCTCACCGCAATTCCAGGAACGGTTGTGGGACTCGCCGTCATTGTTGCCCTCGCCGTTGGCATCGTTGTGCTTCTCGTTGTAGGACACGAGATCGCGCAGTGTGAAGCCATCGTGAGCGGTCACAAAGTTGACGGACGCGAACGGACGGCGGCCACTGTTCTCGTAAAGATCCGCGGAACCGGTGATACGGGAGGCGAACTCGCCCAGGGTTGCGGGCTCACCGCGCCAGAAGTCACGCACGGTGTCGCGGTACTTACCGTTCCACTCGGTCCACTGCGGCGGGAAGTTACCCACCTGGTAGCCGCCGGGGCCGATGTCCCACGGCTCGGCAATGAGCTTGACCTGCGAAACAATCGGGTCCTGCTGCACGAGCTCGAAGAACGTGGAGAGCTTGTCCACATCGTAGAACTCACGGGCCAGGGTCGCGGCCAGGTCGAAGCGGAAACCGTCCACGTGCATCTCGGTCACCCAGTAACGCAGCGAATCCATGATCAGCTGCAACGAGTGCGGGTGGCGCACGTTCAAGGAGTTACCGGTGCCGGTGTAGTCCATGTAGAACTTGTGGTCGTCGTCAACGGTGCGGTAGTACGCGTTGTTGTCGATGCCCTTCATGGACAGCGTGGGACCCATGTGGTTGCCCTCGGCGGTGTGGTTGTAGACCACGTCCAGGATCACTTCGATGTCGGCCTGGTGCAGTGCCCGCACCATGGCCTTGAACTCCTGCACCTGGCTGCCCAGGTGAGAGGCCGAGCTGTACTCGTTGTGGGGGGCGAAGAACGCAATGGTGTTGTAACCCCAGTAGTTACGCAGACCCTGATCCAACAGCGTGGAGTCCTGCACGAACTGGTGCACGGGCATGAGCTCAATGGCGGTCACGCCGAGCTTCTGCAGGTGTTCGATGACCGAGGGGTGTGCCACGCCCGCGTACGTGCCGCGCTGCTCATCCGGAACGTCCGGGTGCTGCATGGTCAGGCCCTTGACGTGGGCTTCGTAGATCACGGACTTGTGGTACGGGGTGTGCGGGGTGCGGTCACCCTCCCAGTCGAAGAACGGGTTGATCACCACGCCCTTCATCATGTGCTCGGCGGAGTCCTGATCGTTGTAGGAGTCCTCATCGCCAAAGTGGTAAGAGAACATGGACTCGTCCCAGTCCATGCCGCCTTCGACGGCCTTGGCATAAGGGTCGAGCAACAATTTGTTGGGATTGCAGCGCAGACCCTGGGAAGGATCCCACGGGCCGTGCACGCGATAGCCGTAGCGCTGACCGGGCTGCACCTGGGGGAGGTAGCAATGCCACACGTAGCTGTCCACGGCGGTGACGTCCACGCGGGTTTCCTGGCCGTCCTCGTCGAACAGGCACAGCTCCACTTTTTCGGCCACTTCCGAGAAGAGGGCGAAATTGGTGCCTGTGCCGTCGAACGTGGCGCCTAACGGATAGGCGTGACCGGGCCAAACTTCCATGGGGTTGTCTCCTAGAGATTGATGTCATGGCGAACGACGTTGCGTACGCGCGGGCGCGTTGGGACGTCATTGGCCAACACCCAAGAATAGCGGGTACTTACTGTCGCGTTGTGCGTAATACCTTGCGCACGTTGGCCGCCAACACCGTGGGAGGCACCGGGCCCTCTCCGTCCACGCGCGAGGCGAGCGCGTGCACACCGGCTCCGAGGGCGGCTGCGGCGGCCCAACGGCCGTCCTCGCGGGCCCACGCGCCCAGGTTGCGGAGGGCATCCGGGTGCTCGGCCACGTGAGCCACCACGGTGCCCAGAATTCCGGCGAGCGTGTCGCCCGAACCCGCAGTGGCCAGCCATGGACTGGCTTGCCCGATGCTCAAGCACACTTGCTCGACCCCGTCCTCGTCGGAGCCGGGTGACGCGATGATGGTGGTGGCGCCCTTGAGAAGAACCGTGGCACCGGTCAGCCGCGCCGCCTCGCGTGCCCAATGAACGGGTGCTGCTTCGATGCGGTCGCGGTCCGGGGCATCATCCGTGACACCGAACCCTTTGAGCCATTCGAAGACCTGCTCCAATTCCCCCGCATGCGGGGTCAGAATCTTCTGAGCCCCGAGCCGCCCGTCCGCGACAGCCTGTGCCGCTGGGGTGAGGGCACCGGCATCGAGAACGGCGGGCTCCGGGGACTCGATCACGGCCTGAACGCGTGCGGATTGGCTTTCATCGTCCGCGACACCGGGTCCCGCCAGCCATGCCTGGACGTGCACGTCCCAGGGCTGATCGTCCGAACACACAACCTCGGGGCTCTGGGCCAACACCATGCCGCGGGTGGTGGCGTCACCCAGGAAACGAATCATGCCCGCGCCGGAGTTCACCGCGGCGTTGGTGGACATGATGGCCGCACCCGGATAACTCGGGGTACCCGCCACCACACCCAGCACCCCGCGCGTGTACTTGGTGTCCGTGGGAGTGGGACGGGGCCAAGCCTTGAGAATGTCCCTGGCTTCGAGCCGGAAGACCGAGGGGTCTTCCAAGCGCTCCTCAATCCCAATGGGTATGACCGTCAGCTGACCGGAGACCTGCTCCCCCGGAGCCACCACGTGGGCCACCTTGGCCGCGCCGAACGTCACGGTGGCGTGAGCCTTCAACACCGGCTCGGGAGCCTCCCCGGTATCGGCATCCACACCGGACACCACGTCGCACGCGACGATGCGAGGACCCGTGGGGCTGGTGCGTTGAAAGGCGTTGAAATCCTGAACGAGTGCAGCGACCTCGCCCCGCAGACCGCCCGAGGCGCCGGTGCCGAGCACGGCGTCAACCACGAGGTGCGCGGACGTCAGTTTGGACAGGGCCTGACCACGATCCACGGTGTGAAATCCGGCGATCGATGCATCGGGCTCCGCATTCGGGTCGCTTGCCTCGTCCTGCCCTTCGAGTCGAACCACGGATCCGCCCAGCGCGCGCAGTGCCTTGAGCCCCTGCGGATGAGCCTTGGACCCGGTCAGAATTGCAGTCACCATCACGCCCGCACGGCGTAGGAACGATCCCGCCCATAAACCGTCTCCACCGTTGTTGCCGGAGCCCACCAGGATGATGGCTGTGGTGCCGGACAGCAAGCCCTTGCGATTGGCGCGGCGTAGATGTGTTTCGCAGACCCGGGACAGCCCCAGTGCGGCTCGGCGCATCAGGATGTCCCCGTACCCCGCATCGAGCAGGGGTTGTTCGGCAGCGCGTACGCTGGCGCCGGTGTATGCGTCAATCACTTCTGGGACCTCCCGATCCTTCGGCCACAACGAATGCCACGGCCATCCCGCCGTCATGGGAAATCGTCACGTGCCACGACTCCACGCCCCGGCGTTCGGCCACTTCTGCCACCGTACCCGTGGTGTGTAAACGGGGCGCACCGTGTTCGTCATTGGTGATCCAGCAGTCCTGCCAGATCATTCCGGGCGGAGCCAGCAGCGCCTTGGCCGCGGCTTCCTTGACGGCGAACCGCGCGGCGAGCGAGTTCAGGGAAAGGTCGCGCTCGTGTTCCACGAACAAGCGTTCCCGCAACCGAGGCGTCCGCTCCAGCTGCCTCTTGAACCGTTCCACGTCCACGATGTCCACGCCCGTTCCCACGATCATGCCCGCCAGCCTACCCGCGGGTGCGGACACGAATAACGACGGCGGGTGCCCACCGAAAATTCGGTGGGCACCCGCCGTCGGCGATGCGTGGGACGAGAGTCTTACTCGACGGTCACGGACTTGGCGAGGTTACGCGGCTGGTCCACGTCGTAGCCCTTGGCCGTGGAAAGCTCCGCAGCGAAAATCTGCAACGGCACGGTGGCCAGCAACGGCTGGAGCAGCGTGGGTGCCTCGGGCACGTAGAAGATGTGATTGGCGAAGTCCTTGACGGCCTCGTCACCTTCTTCCGCAATCACGATCGTCACGGCACCGCGAGCGCGGATCTCCTGAATGTTGGAGACCACCTTAGCGTGCAGCGAATCGCGGCCCTTGGGAGAGGGAACGATCACGAACACGGGCTGGCCCTCATCGATCAGAGCGATGGGGCCGTGCTTGAGTTCACCGGCGGCAAAGCCCTCGGCGTGAATGTACGCAATCTCCTTGAGCTTGAGCGCACCCTCCATGGCCACGGGGAATCCCACGTGACGGCCCAGGAACAGCACGGACGACGCGTCCTTCATGGCCTGTGCCAGATCCTTGACGTCGCCCTCGATCTCGTCGAGCACACGCTGGATCTTGGCGGGCATGGCCTCCAGCTCGGTGAGCATGGTGGCGATCTCGTCCTTGAACTTGTTGCCGCGCAGCTGTGCCAGGTACAGCCCTAACAAGTAGGCCGCGGTGATCTGCGCAAGGAACGCCTTGGTGGAGGCCACTGCGATCTCGGGACCGGCGTGCGTGTAGAGCACGGCGTCCGCTTCGCGGGGAATCGTGGAACCGTTGGTGTTGCAAATGGCAACCACCTTGGCGCCCTGTTCCTGCGCGTGCCGCACGGCCATGAGGGTATCCATGGTCTCTCCGGACTGGGACACGGCCACGACCAGGGTCTTCTCATTGACAATGGGGTCGCGGTAACGGAACTCGTGGGCCAATTCCACTTCGGTGGGAATCCGGCACCAGTGCTCAATGGCGTAACGAGCGACCTGACCGGCGTAGGACGCCGTGCCGCAGGCGATCACCACGATCTTGTCGATCGAGCGCAGAACGGTTTCGTCAATCTTGATTTCGTCCAGGGTCAAGCGACCGGACTCGTCCAGGCGGCCCAACAGGGTCTGCTCCACGGCGGAAGGCTGATCGTGGATCTCCTTCTCCATGAAGGACGGGTAGCCGTCCTTCTCCGCTGCGGCGGCATCCCATTTGATGTCAAAGGGCTTACCCTCCGCCGGGTTGCCGTTGAAGTCCACGATCTTGTAGTCATCGGCGGTGATGGTGACGATTTGGTCCTGCCCCATCTCCACAGCCTTCTTGGTGTAGTCGATGAAACCGGAGACGTCAGAGCCCAGGAAGTTCTCGCCCTCGCCCAGGCCGATGACCAACGGGGAGTTACGGCGGGATGCCACCACGCGGTCCGGGTGATCGGCATGCACAGCCAGCAGGGTGAACGCGCCTTCCAGACGACGGCTCGTGTCCTGCATGGCCACGGTCAGGTCCTTGGAGTCGGCGGGCTGCGCGTTGTAGGTGCGAGCCAACAGCACCGCGGCGACCTCGGTGTCGGTCTCGGACACGAAAGTCTCGCCCTCGGCGGCCAGCTCACGCTTGATTTCATTGAAGTTCTCGATGATGCCGTTGTGGATCATGGCGAGCTTGCCGCCGTCCACCACGTGCGGGTGCGCGTTGACGTCCGACGGTCCACCGTGGGTGGCCCACCGGGTATGACCGATGCCGATCTGGGAATCCGGCAGCGGATCGGCCTCCAGCTCGGCCAGAAGGTTGGTCAGCTTGCCAGCCTTCTTGCGGTAATCCACTTTGCCGTCCGCGATGACAGCGACGCCGGCGGAGTCATATCCACGGTATTCGAGGCGACGCAAACCCTCGAGAATCACGTCCAACGCGTTGTGTCCACCGGCTTTGACGTCCGGGGATCCTACATAGCCCACAATTCCACACATGCGGAGAACTCTACCGGAAACCACCCGCGTCACTGCTGTTACCTGCCACACCACCGGCCATAGACTGGTCTGAACATGAGCACACAGTCACTGACTCATCGCGCATCCCCGTTTGTGGAGCTGGACCGACAGACGTGGTCGCGCTTGTCGCACGAAATAGACGTGCCCCTTACCGCGCAGGAAATCGAGAACCTGCGCGGTCTTGGTGACCGCCTGGATGTGGATGAGGTGCGTGAGGTCTACCTCCCCCTTTCCCGTTTGCTCACGCTCTATGACGCCTCCGCGAATCACCTCAACTCGGAGACCAACGCCTTCCTGGGTGAGGATCACGCACGAACCCCTTTCGTCATTGGCATCGCGGGTTCCGTGGCGGCCGGTAAATCGACGACTGCGCGCTTGTTGCGTGAAATGCTCTCGCGCTGGCCGTCCACCCCCAACGTCCAATTGGTTACCACGGACGGGTTCCTCTACCCGAATGCGGAGCTGGTCCGTCGCGGGCTCATGGATCGCAAGGGGTTCCCGGAGTCCTACGATCGCCGTGCGCTGTTGCGTTTCATGTCCGAGATCAAATCCGGCGCACCCGAGGTGCGGGCGCCCAAATACTCACACACCACCTACGACATCCTCCCGGACGAGGAGATCGTGGTGACCAAACCCGACGTCGTGATCGTGGAAGGCCTGAACGTGCTCGCGCCCGCCAAGCTGAGCCCGGGAAACCGTGCGGCCCTGGCACTGAGCGACTTCTTCGACTTCAGTATTTACGTGGACGCACGCACCAGTGACATCGAGCACTGGTACGTTGAGCGATTCCAGGCGTTGCGCAGCTCAGCGTTCGCGAATCCTCAGTCCTACTTCCACCGCTACGCCAACCTCACGGACGCCGAGGCCGTAGAAGTGGCCACGGATATTTGGCGACGCATCAACGAACCCAACTTGGAACAGAATGTTCGCCCTACCCGGGGACGGGCGCGACTCATACTTTCCAAGGACCAAGATCACAAGACCAGACGCGTGCTACTTCGAAAGAATTGATACCTTTCGATGACTAATTCATGACTTGTCACTAGTGCGTATACCAATAATGCGGGAATTAGCAAGGTAGCTTTCTAATTTAAGTGTGATGTTGGATAACTTTGCTCTTTTTTGTTTCCTGTTGGCCAGCGGTCTGGGTAATCTATCGCCATGCTTAATGGTTTCAAAGAATTCATCATGAAGGGCAATGTCCTCGACCTTGCCGTCGCCGTCATCATCGGCGCTGCCTTCGGCCAGATCGTCAACGCTCTGGTTGAATCCGTCCTCATGCCCGCCATCTCCGGCATTGTGGGCTCTCCCAACTTCGACAATTTCGCGCTGGTCACCTTCAACGGCAACGACATCAAGTTCGGTGTCCTGCTGACCGCCATCGTCAACTTCCTGCTGATCGCAGCCGCTGTCTACTTCGCCATCGTCCTGCCGATGAACAAGATGATCGAGGCTCGCAACCGTCGCCTGGGCATCGACCCCGCCGCCGAGGAAGCCGATCCCAACACCCTGCTGCTCACTGAAATCCGCGACGCACTGGTTGCAGGCAAGGGTGGCACCGTGGACGGCCCCGGTTCCAAGACCCTGTAATTCTTTCCAACTATCCCGACTACTGCTGAGGCCCCGCTTCCAGAAGGAAGCGGGGCCTCAGTAGTTAAAAAGCGAACCGGAACCGGATCAGCTCAGGCGAAGGTGCTGCTCCACGATCTTCACTAGTGCCTCGGCTTCATGTCGGGCCTGCTCGTGACTGGCGGCCTCGACCATGACACGCACCACCGGTTCGGTACCGGACGGGCGCAATAGGACACGCCCTTCTCCGCCAAGGCGCTCCTCGGTCTCCGCCACTGCGGCAAGTACCTCGGGGTGAGTCTTGGCAGCGGCCTTGTCCACGTTGGCCACATTGATCATCGTCTGCGGCATGCGGGTCATGACGGAGGCCAATTCGGACAGCGGCATTCCGGTCTGCGCAACGCGTGAAGCCAACATCAGGCCGGTCAGCAGACCGTCACCGGTCGTGGCGTAATCGGCCATGATCACGTGACCCGACTGCTCGCCACCCAGGTTGTAACCGTTGGCGACCATGGATTCCAGGACGTACCGGTCACCCACCGCTGCTCGTTCCAGGCGGATGCCCTGCTCTTCGAGTGCCAGCTGCAGACCCAGGTTGCTCATGACCGTGGCCACCAGGGTGTCCTGGTTGAGCTTGCCTGCGTCCTTCATGGCCATTGCAAGGATGCACATGATCTGGTCGCCGTCCACCTCGGTACCGGTGTGGTCCACGGCCAGGCAGCGATCGGCGTCGCCGTCGTGGGCGATGCCGAGATCCGCGCCGTACTTGATGACCGCTTCCTTGAGTGGCCCCAGGTGGGTGGAGCCCACGCCGTCATTGATGTTGAGGCCGTCCGGCTGGGCGCCGATCACGTGAATATTGGCACCGGCGTCGCGGAAGGCATCCGGCGAGGAACCGGATGCCGCGCCGTGGGCACAGTCCAGAACCACCGTGAGACCGTCGAGACGCTGCGGAATCGCGCCGACCAGGTGCAGGATGTAGCGGTCCTCGGCGTCCGAGAGCCGGTTGATGCGGCCGACTTGAGCACCCGTGGGGCGCAGGAACTCGCGCTTCTCGTAGACTTCCTGGATTTTGTCCTCGATGGAGTCCGGCAGTTTCTTACCCCCGTGGGCAAGGAACTTGATGCCGTTGTCCGGAGCGGGGTTGTGGGATGCGGAGATCATGACACCGAAATCGGCGTCGATGTCCGCCACGAGGTACGCCGTGGCCGGAGTGGGAATCACCCCGGCGTCGTAGACGTCCACGCCGGAGCTCGCCAGACCGGCGGTGACCGCCGCCCCGATGAACTCGCCGCTCGCGCGACCGTCCCGTGCGACCACGGCTCGAGGTCGGACGCCGGGCTTGGCGTGCCCGTGGCCCAACACGATCGCGGCTGCTTGAGACAGCTCCATTGCAAGGTCAGCTGTGAGGAGGCCGTTCGCGAGTCCGC
This sequence comes from Kocuria carniphila, assembly GCF_004136555.1. Classification (GTDB taxonomy): domain Bacteria; phylum Actinomycetota; class Actinomycetes; order Actinomycetales; family Micrococcaceae; genus Kocuria; species Kocuria carniphila. The sequence goes on along the minus strand of NZ_NOIT01000018.1, from coordinate 27,313 downwards.
GAATGCCGTCCGTTCCAAAAATTCTAGACATCGCCTGTCATCCTACGACGTGCCACGCGAGAACCGCGAAGCGCATCGACTAGTCGTTGCCGGGTCGGACTACCGGAAACCCGTCCGGGTTGACTCCGTTGTCGTCCATGACGTCGTTGGAACCGCCCACGATCTTGGGGTCGGGCGTGCCCACTACGGAGTGGTCCTTATTCGGGTAGTCGAACTGGGACAGGACGTGGCGCATGGCTTCCAGGCGGGCGCGCTTCTTGTCGTTGGACTTGATCACGGTCCAGGGAGCGTCCCCGGTATCCGTGTAGAAGAACATGGCTTCCTTGGCCTCCGTGTAGTCATCCCACTTGTCCAGGGATGCCACGTCGGTCGGTGACAGCTTCCACTGACGCACGGGATCCGTACGACGAGCCTGGAAACGAGCCAACTGCTCGGCACGGGTCACCGAGAACCAGAACTTGATCAGGTGGGTGTCTGAGTTCACCAGCATGCGCTCGAACTCGGGGGCCTGACGCATGAATTCGTAATACTGCTGCGACGTGCAGTAACCCATCACGCGCTCCACGCCGGCACGGTTGTACCACGAACGGTCCATCAGCACGATTTCGCCACCGGAGGGCAGGTGCTTGATGTAACGCTGGAAGTACCACTGGGTCTGCTCGATGTCGGTGGGCTTCTCGAGCGCCACCACGCGAGCACCACGTGGGTTGAGGTGCTCGGTGAAGCGCTTGATCGAACCACCCTTGCCCGCGGCATCGCGGCCTTCAAAAATGATCAGCAGCTTCTGACCTGTTTCCTTGATCCAGAGCTGAAGTTTGAGGAGCTCGATCTGCAGAGCACGCTTGGTCTTCTCGTACTCCTTGCGGCTCATCTTCTCGTCGTACGGGTAGCCGCGCTTCCACGCATCGGAGCGGGACAGTCCGGCATCGTCGTGGAGCTTGCGGCCGAGTTCCGCAATCTCGTCCAGCTCAGCCGCGTAATCCTCGACCACGGAGATGCGGTGGTGCTCTTCCTGGTCGATCTCGCTCGTCACGACATCCTTTTCCTGGGCGAGTTCCTCAGCGACGGCCTTCTTGTCCTGGTCCTTCTTCGCCGAAGTCTTGCTCTGGTTCTGGTCCGCTTGCGTGCTCATCCGGGCCCTCTCGTGGATTCGGGTGCGGAGCCACTGTGCTCCGCGTCCCATTTTACGCCCCATTTGCTTCTTGTTCGGGTCGCGTTGGCCGGTTGCGCGGGCACGAGTCGCCGACGCCGCTCCCCCACCACGTACGCGCTAGGCCACTTGAGACGCGAAACCGCCATATGTGCCATTAGAACCTTGCCGCGCACATTGTGCGCCGTTAGAACCCTTCTACAGCTGCGCAAGGGCTCTACCGAAACATGAGATGCCTGCAAGGGCTGTAGCGACACTTAAAACGAAGCGGGCCCCGCGCTTCGGCAAAAGCCGAAATGCGGGACCCGGTTCGTAAACGCTGGATTAGCGCTTGGAGTACTGCGGAGCCTTGCGGGCCTTCTTGAGGCCTGCCTTCTTGCGCTCGATGACGCGGGCGTCACGAGTCAGGAAGCCGGCCTTCTTGAGTGCCGGGCGGTTGTGCTCCAAGTCAATCTCGTTCAGTGCACGGGCGATGCCGAGACGCATGGCACCGGCCTGGCCCGAGGGGCCACCACCGGAGATGCGAGCGGTCACGTCGTAAGCGCCTTCGAGGTCCAGCAGACGGAACGGATCGTTCACTTCCTGCTGGTGGAGCTTGTTCGGGAAGTACTCGGCCAGTTCGCGGCCGTTGACGATCCACTTGCCGGACCCGGGGACCAGGCGCACGCGGGCGATGGCCTGCTTGCGACGGCCGACAGCCTGACCGGAAACGGTGAGGGGTGCGCGCTCGGAAGCGGGGGCACCACCTTCGACGGGGCCGGTGGATTCCGAGGTGTAGCTGCTCAGCTCCTCGGTGCCGTCAGCACCTTCGACAATCTCGGTAACTTCTACTTCTTCAGTATTCTGAGCCACGATTCTCCTTGTTGTGCTCTCGTTGGCCCGAATTACTGGGCGACCTGGGTGAATTCGTAGGGCTTGGGCTGCTGTGCCGAGTGCGGGTGCTCGGGGCCTGCGTAGACCTTCAGCTTGGAAAGCTGCTGAGCGGCCAGCTTGTTCTTGGGCAGCATGCCCTTGATGGCCTTTTCCACTGCACGGGTGGGGTTCTTTTCCAGCAACTCTGCGTAGTTGGTGGACTTGAGACCGCCCGGGTAACCGGAGTGGCGGTAGGCACGCTTCTGTTCCAGCTTGGCGCCGGTCAGTGCGACCTTTTCTGCGTTGATGATGATGACGAAATCGCCCATGTCCACGTGGGGAGCGAAGGTCGGCTTGTGCTTCCCGCGCAGCAGTGTTGCGGTCTGGCTGGCAAGACGACCCAGGACTACGTCGGTGGCGTCGATGACGTGCCACTGACGCTGGACGTCACCGGGCTTCGGAGTGTACGTACGCACGTTGATCTGCCTTCGTTTGTCTACTGATGACACGAGAGACCGTGTCGGGTTGTTTCGCTGTGCTTCGGGGCCAGGGTGAGAGCCTGGCGGCATCCGCGCTCCCGCAACCCGGTGCACCAATCGGTCGTGCGCTCTGCAACATGAGCAACCGCTTTGGGTACACGTGACCGAGGCGGGCACGCACAACAGCAATCAATGTTACCGGAAGCTTCAAATCCGCGCCAATTAACGGATCCTCCGCGTTTCCACACACACGACGTCCGCCGACGGCGCGCTCCCACCTATCGCGGTCAGAATCCCGTCAGGGTCATCGCCAGGGGCAGTACCAAGGCCGCGATAATGCACAGGATCATGGGAAGGAAGCGCCGTGAGTTTCCTCCGGCGATAGCCCCGAGCAGGCCGAGGGGGAAAGAGAGCCAGGTGCCCGCGGAGTACCCCAGCAGGGCGAAACTCACGGCGGCCAGGCTAAGGAAGGCACACACCCACGCCACTTTCGGGGCGATGGGCCCGTCCCAGATGGGACTCGTCTGACGTTCTGAGGTTGCGCTGGTCATGAATGCCTCCGGGTCAGAGCCGCAAAGATGAGTGCTCTTCTACCGAGACTACGCGTTCAACCAGTCGGTAACCAGGGGTTCAGTCCTCCGGACGCTTGGCCCGAGTCTGTTCCGCACGGGCGGCCAGTTCGTGATCCGCGGGGTACTCGACGGATTCCAGAACCAACCCGTGCGGGGGTGCGAGCAACACGCGAGCGTCGCGCACGCGCGCCTCCAACCGCTCCCCCAACCAGTCCTGTTCGTAGCGCCCCTGGCCCACCCGTGTTGCGGCGCCCACCACGGAGCGGACCATGTGGTGGCAGAATGCGTCCGCCTGCAGCCGCACCGTCACAAGACCCGAAGCATCCCGTTCCACCGACGCGGATTGCAGTTCGCGAATCGTCGTTGCGCCCTCCCGCGGCTTGCAGAAACTCAGGAAGTCGTTCAGCCCCAGTAGATCGGTCACTGCGGCATTCATGGCAGGGACGTCGAGCTCCTCATTGACCCACCACGCAAAACCACGCGTGAGCGGATCGTGGCCGCTGGCGGCGTCGGAGATGCGATAGGCATAGCTACGCGACAACGCCGAGAACCTAGCGTCGAAACCGGCGGGTGCCAGAGCGGCGTCGTGAATCACCACGGCACCGAGGGCTGGTTGAAGACCCAGAACCGACCGGTCCTTACCGAGCACTCGATTGAGCGCACCGTTCAACCTGCGCACCAGAGCCGCCCCGGGGGCAACCTCCGCGCCACGCGTCACCGTCTCCCACGCATCGACCGGAACATCCACGTGAACGGTCTGACGGCGAGCATGCACACCCGTATCCGTGCGACCGGCCACCACGGTGCGCAACGGATGGCGCAGCACCAGCTCGAGCGCGGCCTCCACCGCTCCCTGCACCGTGGGCAGGGAAGGCTGCGCCGCCCACCCGCTGAACGGAGCGCCGTCGTAGGCCAAATCGATCCGCAGACGAACCAACTCACCCGACATGTTCATAACCTCCCGAAAAACGACGACGCCGCCGCAGGTTACCTGCGGCGGCGTCGATCAAGCAGCTACGTGCTTACTCGGAGATCTTCTGAGCGGCAGCGCCACCGGCCGGCTGGAAACCAGCGGCCTCGGCGTTGGCCGGGGAATCGAACCAGATCTCGGCGGTGGTACCGGAGTACCAGCGGGAGCCGGGAACGTGGTACTTCATGGAGTTCTTGTTGCCCTTGATGGAGAAGCCCTCGGGGGCTTCGCCGGACTCCAACGGTGCGTGTGAACCGGCGAACTCAGCGTCCTGGTTCTCGGCTGCGACCTCAGCTGCCTCTTCAGGGGTCTCGGGAGCCTGCTCTTCAGCGGGGATCTCCTGAGCCTTGACCTCTTCGGCAGTGGTATCAGCCGGGGTGTCGACCGGAGCAGCCGGGGCTGCAGCAGCCTTCTCGGTGGCCTTCTCGGCCTCGGCAACGGTGGACTTGGAAGCAACGGGCTCCATGACCAGCTCGATGACGGCCATGGGGGCGTTGTCGCCCTTGCGGTTACCGATCTTCGTGATACGGGTGTAACCACCGTCGCGGCCGTCCATGGCCGGAGCAATGGCGGTGAACAGCTCGTGCACGACGGACTTGTCGTTGAGCTGACGCATCACACGGCGGCGAGAAGCCAGGTCACCGCGCTTGGCGAAGGTGATCAGACGCTCGGCCACCGGGCGAAGGCGCTTGGCCTTGGTCACCGTGGTGGTGATGCGCTTGTGCTCGAACAGCTGCTGAGACATGTTCGAGAGCATCATGCGCTCGTGGGTAGGCCCGCCGCCGAGACGGGGTCCCTTGGTAGGGGTAGGCATAGTAGGTCTCCTGGTGGTCGGTCTCTCGCGTGGCTAGCAGGCTGCCTCGTGAGAAACGGGAAAGTTGTAAGACTTCAGTCGAGGTCGACGTCGAACGGGTTGTTGTTCTCGTCCTCGTCCTCCAACGAAGCTGCGTGCGCGGCGAGGTCGTAACCTGGCGGGGAGTCCTTGAGAGCAAGTCCGAGCTCCTGGAGCTTGGCCTTGACCTCGTCAATGGACTTGGCGCCGAAGTTACGGATGTCCATCAGGTCTGCCTCAGAGCGTGCAACCAGTTCACCCACGCTGTGGATGCCCTCACGCTTCAAGCAGTTGTAGGAACGAACCGTCAGTTCGAGATCCTCGATGGGCAGAGCCATGTCAGCGGCAGCGGCAGCGTCCGTGGGAGACGGGCCGATCTCGATACCCTCAGCCGTGGTGTTGAGCTCGCGAGCCAGACCGAACAACTCGACCAGGGTGGTACCGGCGGAAGCAACGGCATCACGCGGGGTGATGGCTTCCTTGGTCTCCACGTCCAGGATGAGCTTGTCGAAGTCGGTGCGCTGCTCCACACGGGTGGCTTCCACGCGGAACGTCACCTTGAGCACCGGGGAGTAGATGGAGTCGACCGGAACGCGACCGATCTCGGCATCCGCTGACTTGTTCTGCGAAGCAGAAACGTAGCCGCGGCCGCGCTCGATCGTCAGTTCGATCTCCAGCTGGCCCTTGGAGTTCAGGGTGGCAATGTGCAGTTCCGGGTTGTGGACCTCGACACCGGCCGGAGCCGAGATGTCAGCGGCGGTCACTTCGCCGGGTCCCTGCTTGCGCAGCCACGCGGTCACGGGCTCGTCCTCCTCGGAGGAGAGCGAGAGCTTCTTGATGTTCAAGATCAGCTCGGTGACGTCTTCCTTGACACCGTCCACGGTGGAGAACTCGTGCAGCACACCGTCAATGCGGATGCTGGTCACGGCGGCACCGGGGATGGAGGACAAGAGAGTGCGGCGCAGGGAGTTGCCGAGGGTGTAGCCGAAACCGGGCTCGAGCGGTTCGATCACGAACCGGGAGCGGTTATCAGCCACTACCTCTTCGGTGAGGGTGGGGCGCTGTGCGATGAGCACTGATGTTTCCTTTCAGCGTGCCTCCGCCATATGACGCACGCAGGTGGTGGAAAACAAGGGGTGAGGTGCGCGGAGATCAGGCGAGATCACCGCGTCGATGCGCGGGCACCGAACCCTGAGGGTTCGGTGCTCACGCTGCACGCATCAAACGCGACGGCGCTTGGGGGGACGGCAACCATTGTGAGCGGACGGGGTGACGTCCTGAATGGAACCAACCTCGAGCCCGGTGGCCTGCAGTGCGCGGATAGCGGTTTCACGTCCGGAACCCGGTCCTTTGACGAACACGTCAACCTTGCGCATGCCGTGCTCCTGAGCACCCTTGGCTGCGGCCTCGGCGGCCTGCTGAGCGGCGAACGGGGTGGATTTACGGGATCCCTTGAAGCCCATGCCGCCGGCGGAAGCCCACGACAGAACGGCACCGGAGGGGTCGGTGATGGAAACGATGGTGTTGTTGAACGTGGACTTGATGTGGGCCTGGCCCTGAGTCACGTTCTTATTAACCTTGCGACGCGGCTTACGAGCAGCCGTCGCGCGAGTTTTCTGAGCCATGAATTCTCCTACAAAGATCTTCGACGTTGATCAGCCACCGGCTTGGGTGGCGACCACGATTACTTCTTCTTGCCGGCGACCGTGCGCTTGGGACCCTTGCGGGTACGTGCGTTGGTCTTGGTGCGCTGACCGTGGACCGGAAGGCCACGGCGGTGACGCACACCCTGGTAGCTGCCGATTTCGACCTTGCGGCGGATGTCGGCGGCAACCTCGCGGCGCAAATCGCCTTCGACCTTGTAGTTGCCTTCGATGTAGTCGCGCAGCTCGACGAGCTGAGCGTCGGTGAGATCCTTCACGCGCACGTCACCCGAGATGCCGGTGGCCTCAAGGGTTGCGAGTGCACGGGTACGACCCACGCCGTAGATGTAAGTCAGCGCAATTTCCAGCCGCTTTTCGCGGGGGAGGTCTACGCCTGCGAGACGAGCCATATTGGCGGTTCTCCTTGTACTGTCCGGAGGTCTTGAACACTGCGTCCCGAACAAGATGTTGCGTTCGGTCTCCGGCCTCCGTGCCGGGGGTTGCCGCACCGTGCGGTGCTAGCTGCAGTGTCCGTTCTGTCAATCCACTTGCGTGGGCGGGAGCGCTCCCGTCAGCCCTGGCGCTGCTTGTGCCTGGGGTTCGAGCAGATCACCATGACTCGGCCATTACGGCGAATCACCTTGCAGTTGTCGCAGATCTGCTTGACGCTCGGTTGGACCTTCATCGCATTCCTTCGCGTACTAGTGGTGGTGAATAACGCAGCAAACACCCCGCAGATCACAACGATCCGCGCGGTGCGTGGTGCCGCGAATTTCTACTTGTAGCGGTAGACGATCCGGCCTCGGGTTAGGTCATACGGGCTCAGCTCCACCACGACCCGGTCCTCAGGAAGGATTCGGATGTAGTGTTGGCGCATTTTCCCAGAGATGTGGGCAAGCACCTTGTGACCGTTGTTCAGCTCAACACGGAACGACGCGTTGGGCAGAGCCTCGACCACAGTGCCTTCGATCTCGATGACTCCGTCTTTCTTGGCCATATCCTCCGCTAACTTTTCGAGGGGTCCGGTTATCTATCCGGACGGTTTACAGGACTCTCTCCGCTGATTGCCGACAGCCACAATGCGCCCCTGCAGCGTGAGCTCGGGGTGGATTTGTGGACGGGCAGGGCTCAGCGGCGCGAGCACAGACAACCAACGCAATACTTTACGCGGTTGAGACTTGATATGCAATCCGGTAACGGGTAGTGAGTCACCTGCGACCTTCGCGGCGGGTCGATCCGGGGCGACGACGCCGCCGCGGGTCTAGACGTCCGCGGCCAGCTGGCCGCACGCGCCGTCGATGTCGGAACCGCGTGTATCACGCACCGTGGTGGGAATTCCGTGGGCGCGCAGACGCTCCACGAAGTTCTGCTCGACTCCAGGACGCGAGGCCGTCCACTTGGACCCCGGGGTGGGATTGAGCGGGATGGGGTTAACGTGCACCCAACCGGCACCGCGCTTGTTGAGCTTCTCCCCCAGCAAATCCGCACGCCAGCCTTGATCGTTCATGTCACGGATCAGGGCGTACTCGATTGATACACGGCGCCCGGTGGCGTCGTAGTACTCGCGGGCGGCATCCAGCGCCTCATCCACCTTCCACCGATTGTTGACCGGGATCAGTTCGTCGCGCAGTTCGTCGTCCGGGGCGTGCAGGGACAGCGCCAGGGTGATGGGCAACTTCTCCTGCGTGAACTTCCGCATCCCGGGCACCAGACCCACAGTGGACATGGTCAACCCGCGCGCGGAAAGTCCCAGACCCTCCGGTGACGGATCGATCAGGCGGTGTACCGCGCCCATGGTGGCCTTGTAGTTGGCGAGGGCCTCCCCCATGCCCATGAACACGATGTTCGACACGCGCAGCGGTGCTTCCTCTGCAGGACCCACCACACCGTCACGCAGACCTCGGATGCCCTGGACAACTTGGTCCACGATCTCCGCGGCGGAGAGGTTACGAGTCAGACCTGCCTGACCGGTCGCGCAGAACGGGCAGTTCATGCCACAACCTGCCTGGGATGAGATGCACATGGTCACGCGCTTGCTGTATCGCATGAGCACGGACTCGACCATGGCGCCGTCGAACAGCCGATGGACGGACTTGACCGTCATGCCCTGGTCCGCCTTGAGGTTCTTGACCGTGGTCAACAGTGGCGGCATGGCCGCTGCAACCAGTTCCTCGCGTTGTCCAGCCGGCAGGTCGGTCATCTTGTCCGGATCGGTTTCGAACCGTTCGAAGTAGTGCTTGGACAATTGCGCCGCTCGGAACGCCGGGTAGCCGGCGTCCTGCAGCATCTTCTTGCGCCCGGCCAGATCCAGGTCGGCCAGGTGCTGCGGGGGTTTACCCCGGCGAGCGGGTTTGAATACCAGCTGCCCGGGTTTAGGTCGTTCGGTGATCTCTACGTCGGTGGCCATGTCAGGTCCTTTCGCTCGTGCGTACCGCGCGTGCGGTTCAGGATGCGGCTATCGGGACGGGATGTACGCCCAGGGGTTCGAGTTCGGATGCGCCGCCGTCTTCAGCGGTGAGGACCCACAGGCCCTTGGAGTGCAGGCACACGCTGTGTTCCCACTGGCTCGCGTTGGCGCCGTCCACGGTCACCACGGTCCAGTCGTCGTCCAGGATCTTGGTCTCGATCCCGCCGCGCACCAGCATCGGTTCAATAGCCAGTGCCATGCCCGGGACGAGCCGGGGTCCGCGGTTGCGCACGGCGTAATTGGGAACGTCCGGGGCCATGTGCATGGCGGTGCCGATGCCGTGGCCCACGTAGTCCTCGAGGATCCCCAACCGCTGTCCGACCAATCCGTGGACGTAATCCTCCACAGCCTGACCGATGTCACCCACGTGAGTGCCGGTGGCCATGGCCGCGATGCCGCGCCACATCGCCGCGCGGGTCACCTTGGACAGCTCGACGTCCGCCGGGTCGTGGTGCTCCCCCACCAGGACAGTGCGAGCCGAGTCACCGTGCCAACCATCCACGATGGCACCGCCGTCGATGGAAACAATGTCCCCATCGAGCAACACCTGGTCCCCCGGGATTCCGTGAACAACGCGGTCGTTGACGGATACGCACACCGTGGCCGGATAACCGTAGTAGCCCAGGAAGTTGGACTCGGCATTGTTGGCCGCCAGGACGTCCCGGAAAGCTTGATCCACATCAGCGGTGGTGGCCCCGGGAACGGCAGCGGCCACGGCGGCGTCGAGCGCGCGCGAGGTCACCACCCCGGCTCGCGACATGAGCGCAAGCTGGGCATCGGACTTCAGTTCTACCTTGCGGCGACCAAACACGGTGCGCGCTTCCCTTCGTAGTGGTGAGTTCTATCAACGGCTAAGCCCTCGGAACGCGCTGTATGGCGCCGTTCCGAGGGCTCACACCCAAATTCTTATCTCAGCGAGATCGCATTTCAGCTGGCCAGCGCCGCCATGATGCGCTCGGTGACCTGATCGATGTCGCCCAGGCCGTCGACCTCGGTGACAATGCCGCGCTTCTCGTACACGCCAACGACCGGCGCGGTCTGCTGGTCATACACGTCCAGGCGGTGCCGAATGACGTCTTCCGTGTCATCGGTGCGGCCCTGATCCTGCGCGCGGCCGAGCAAGCGCTTGACGAGCTCGTCGTTGTCAGCGGTCAGCAGCAGCACGACATCCAGGTGAGTGCCATTGGCCTCGAGGATGCTGTCCAGCTCCTCGACCTGGGCCACGGTGCGCGGGTAACCGTCCAGCAGGAACCCGTTGTTCACGTCATCCTGTGCCAAACGGTCCCGCACCATGGAATTGGTCACGGAGTCCGGCACCAGATTGCCCGCGTCCGTGTACCGCTGCGCTTCCTTGCCGAGTTCGGTCTGCTCTTTGATATTGGCTCGGAAAATGTCCCCGGTGGAGATCGCAGGAACGTTCAACCGTTCACAAATGCGAGCCGCCTGAGTGCCCTTGCCAGCGCCTGGCGGTCCGATGATCAACAAACGGGTCATGGTTTCTCCTTGCACGAACTTCTCTGGTCCCCCACCACTTTACTGGCAACAGCCCGGCAGCGGGGCGGATCGTACGGATCCGCGGGACTTGGTGGACAACTACTTACGCAGCAACCCCTCGTAGTGACGCTGCTGCAGCTGCGCGTCGATCTGCTTCACGGTGTCCAAACCCACGCCCACCATGATCAGCAGCGAAGGACCACCGAACGGGAAGTTCTGGTTGGCGTCGAACAACACCAGAGCGATGAGCGGGATCATGGACACGATGCCCAGGTAGAGAGCACCCGGGAGCGTAATGCGGGACAGCACGTAGCGCAGGTAGTTCTCCGTGGGCCGGCCCGCGCGAATTCCGGGGATGAAGCCGCCGTATCGCTTCATGTTGTTGGAGACCTCTTCCGGATTGAACGTGATGGACACGTAGAAGTACGTGAACGCCACGATCATCAGGAAGTACGTGACCATGTAGACCGGGTGGTCACCGGATGTCAGGTACGTGTTGATCCAATTGACCCAACCGGGCACCGGAGAGCCGTCATTCGGCATCCCGAACTGCGCGATCATGGACGGCAGCATGAGCATGGATGAGGCGAAGATGATGGGGATCACGCCGGCCATGTTGACCTTGAGTGGGATGTAGGTGCTGGTGCCGCCAATGGTTCGACGACCCACCATGCGCTTGGCGTACTGCACCGGGATGCGACGCTGCGACTGCTCCACGAACACGACGCACGTGATGACCACGAGTCCCACGGCGCACACGGCCAGGAACAGGCCCCAGCCGCGGGTGCGAAGGATGTCGCCCAGTGCGGACGGGAAGGTTGCGGCGATCGAGGTGAAGATCAGCAAGGACATGCCGTTGCCGACACCGCGGTCGGTGATGCGTTCGCCCAGCCACATGATCAGCGTGGTGCCGGCGGTCATCGTAAGAATCATGATGACCAGGATCATCAGGGAATCGTTCGGGATGATCGGCAAGGGGCAGTCACCCAACAGCGCGCCGGATCGAGCCAGCGAGACCACGGTGGTCGCGTTGAGCGCGGCCAGCCCAATGGTCAGATAACGAGTGTACTGAGTGAGTTTGGTCTGCCCCTGGGCACCCTCTTCGTGGAGTTCCTGGAACCGGGGAATCACCACGCGCAACAGCTGCACGATGATGCTCGCCGTGATGTACGGCATCACACCGAGCGCAAAAATGGACAACTGCAACAGTGCGCCACCGCTGAACAGGTTGACCAAGTCGTACACGCCACCGGTCGTGTTACCCAGTGCTAGACACTGCTGTACGTTGCCGTAGTCCACGCCAGGCGCAGGAATGAAAGTGCCCAACCGGTAGATCACGATGATCCCGAGGGTGAACAGCAGCTTGTTGCGCAGTTCCGGCGTTGTGAACGCCCGTGCGAAAGCACTGAGCACAGGTCCTCCTCCAAAAACTTCAGTGTTGGCCCGGCCGGTCCCGACCCCGGGCAAGTCTAGCGAAGGATGTTGCGCGCACACGCGAGAGGTGAGCGCGAACACCCTGATAAAAAGCAGCGGGCCCCGTGCCGACAATACGGCACGGGGCCCGCTTCAGTTCAGGGTTACACCCTACAACCGATTACTGCGTTCAGTCTCACGCGGTCTGCGTGGAACCGCCGGCAGCTGCGATCTTCTCAGCCGCGGAGGCCGAGAACTTGTCCGCGGTGATGTTCAGTGCAACGGAGATCTCTCCGGTGCCCAGAACCTTGACCGGCTGGTTCTTGCGCACTGCACCCTTGGCAACGAGATCGGAAATACCGATCGTGCCGCCCTCGGGGAACAGCTCGCCCAGACGATCCAGGTTCACGACCTGGTACTCGACGCGGAACGGGTTCTTGAACCCGCGCAGCTTGGGCAGACGCATGTGCAACGGCAGCTGACCGCCGGCAAAACCGGCCTTCACCTGGTAACGCGCCTTGGTGCCCTTGGTACCGCGACCGGCAGTCTTACCCTTCGAAGCCTCACCACGACCCACACGGGTCTTGGACTGGTGAGATCCGGGGGCCGGACGCAGGTGGTGAACCTTCAGAGCGTGCTGCTTCTTGCTCCCAGTGTTTTCAGCCATGGTCACTCGGCCTCCTCAACCTCTACGAGATGCGACACGGTATTGATCATGCCCGCGGTCGCTGCATCGGCCTTGCGCTCCACCACGTTGCCCGGCTTCTTCAAACCGAGGGAACGAAGGGTGTCGCGCATGTTCTGCTTCTGACCGACCACGGAGCGGATCTGCTTGATACGCAGTGTGGCACCGTTGGCCTGAATACGCTTTCCGTTCATCAGGCACCTGCCTTCTGGATATCGCGCAGCAGCGGGCCCGGAACAACCTCGTCCATGGGCAGGCCACGACGGGCAGCCACGGAAGCGGGCTCTTCGAGCATACGCAGGGCCTCAATGGTTGCGTGCACGATGTTGATCTGGTTGGACGAGCCCAAGGACTTGGACAACACGTCGTGGATGCCCGCGCACTCGAGTACGGCACGCACCGGACCGCCGGCGATAACACCGGTACCCGGAGTGGCCGGACGCAACATCACGACACCGGCAGCGGCTTCGCCCTGCACGCGGTGCGGAATGGTGCGCTCTTCCACGCGAGGAACCCGGAAGAAGTTCTTCTTGGCTTCCTCGACGCCCTTGGAGATGGCGGCGGGAACTTCCTTGGCCTTGCCGTAGCCCACGCCAACCATGCCGTTGCCATCGCCAACCACCACGAGGGCGGTGAAGCTGAAGCGGCGGCCACCCTTGACCACCTTGGAGACACGGTTGATGGTCACGACGCGCTCGAGGAACTTGTCCTTCTCTTCCTCGCGACCGCCACGGCCACCACGGCCGCCGCGCTCGTTACGACCGCCGCGCTCGCCACGGCCACCGCGCTCGTTGCGGTTACCGCGACCGCCGCGGCCACCGCGGTTGTCCTCGGTTCCCTGCTGAGCCTCAGTAGCTTCGTTGGAAGCGTTGGTGGCTTCGCTCACCTTGGTTTCCTTCTCATTGTTCTGCTCGCTCACAGCGCCAGACCTCCTTCACGGGCACCATCGGCCACCGCGGCCACACGGCCGTGGTACTTGTTACCGCCACGGTCGAAGACAACCGTTTCGACACCGGCAGCCTTGGCGCGTTCGGCGACGAGTTCGCCGACACGCTTGGCCTTGGCGGTTTTGTCCTCCGAGGCGGCCCGCAGGTCAGCTTCCATGGTGGAAGCTGACGCCAGGGTTACACCCTTGTCGTCGTCGATCACCTGAGCGACCATGTGACGCGCGGAACGGGTCACTACGAGACGGGGACGCAGAGCGGTACCCGAAACGTACTTGCGTACGCGGCGGTGACGACGTGCGCGCTGAGCGGACTTCGACTTGCCCTTGATTACGAGAGCCATGATTACTTACCAGCCTTTCCGGCCTTGCGGCGGATCTGCTCGCCGGCGTAACGCACGCCCTTGCCCTTGTAGGGGTCGGGCAGACGCAGCTTGCGGATCTTTGCGGCAACCTGGCCAACCTGCTGCTTGTCGATACCGGCGACGGTGACTTTGTTCGAACCTTCCACGGACAGCGTGATGCCGTCCGGAGCCTCGAACGGAACAGGGTGGCTGTAACCCAGAGCGAACTCCAGGTTGGCGCCCTTGGCCTGAACACGGTAACCGGTTCCGACGATTTCCAGCTGCTTGCTGTAACCCTCGGAGACACCCTGGACCATGTTGGCGATCAGGGTACGAGTCAAACCGTGCAGAGCGCGGGACTCGCGCTCGTCGTTGGGGCGGGCAACCTGAACGGTGCCGTCTTCAACAACCACGGTGATGGGAGCGGCCACGGTGTGAGTCAATTCGCCCTTGGGGCCCTTGACCTTCACCACGGAACCGTCCACAGCGACCTCCACACCGGCGGGCACAGAGATCGGGAGACGTCCAATACGTGACATGTTCTCTTCCTTTCTTTGTTCTGTGCTGCCGATTACCAGACGTACGCGAGGACTTCCCCGCCCACGCCCTTCTTGCCGGCCTGCTTGTCAGTCAGCAGACCCGAAGAGGTGGAGAGGATCGCGATGCCCATGCCGCCGAGAACCTTCGGCAGGTTGGTGGACTTCGCGTAAACGCGCAAACCCGGCTTGGAGATACGGCGAACGCCTGCAATGGAGCGCTCACGGTTGGGGCCGAACTTCAGGGACAGGGTGAGGGTCTTACCGACCTTGGCCGGTTCCTCACTCCAGTCCGCGATGTAACCTTCGGCCTTGAGGATGTCCGCAACCCGAGCCTTCAGCTTGGAGTACGGCATGCTCACGGTGTCGTGGTATGCGGAGTTCGCATTACGCAGACGCGTCAGCATGTCTGCGACAGGATCTGTCATTGTCATGTTTGGGCACATGCCCTTCCTCGTCACGGTTTCCCGACCGGTTACAGCCAGTCGGGACCTCTGACGTCGCGGGAATTAGTTGGTCTTGAACGGGAAGCCGAGCGCCTTGAGCAGCGCGCGACCCTCGTCGTCAGTCTTTGCGGTGGTCACCACGGTGATGTCCATACCGCGCACACGGTCGATCCGGTCCTGGTCGATTTCGTGGAACATGGACTGTTCCGTCAAACCGAAGGTGTAGTTGCCGTTGCCGTCGAAGTGACGGTCGGACAAGCCACGGAAGTCACGGATACGCGGCAGGGCCAGCGTGACCAGACGGTCCAGGAATTCCCACATACGATCGCCACGCATGGTGACGTGAGCGCCGATGGGCATACCTTCGCGCAGCTTGAACTGCGCGATGGACTTCTTGGCACGGTTGACCACGGGCTTCTGGCCGGTGATGGCGGTCAGGTCCTTGATGGCGGAATCCACCAGCTTGGAATCCTTGGCTGCCTCGCCCAGACCCATGTTCACGACAACCTTGGTGATGCGGGGCAGTTCCATGACGTTCGTGTAACCGAACTCTTCCTGGAGTGCCGGCGCAACGGTTTCCTGGTACTTGGTCTTGAACCGCGGGGTCATCTTGGTTTCGGTCGTTTCGCTCATCACAGATCCTTGCCGGTGCTCTTGGACACGCGAACGCGAACGGTCTTCTGCTTGCCGTCACGCTCCACGGTCTCGGTGCGATAGCCCACGCGGGTCGGCTTGCCGGTCTCCGGGTCCACGAGCATCACGTTCGAGATGTGAATGGGAGCCTCGGTCTTGACGATGCCGCCGGCTTCGCCCTGGGCGCTGGCACGCTTGTGCTTGGTCACCACGTTGACACCTTCGACAACCACGCGGGAAGTCTCGGTGATCACACGCAGGACCTTGCCCTGCTTGCCCTTGTTCTGCTTGTTGCCGGAAATAACCTGAACCAGGTCTCCGGTCTTGATCTTGAATTTCGCCATGTCAGAGCACCTCCGGAGCCAGCGAGATGATCTTCATGAACTTCTTGTCGCGCAGCTCGCGGCCCACGGGGCCGAAGATACGCGTGCCACGGGGATCCCCGTCGGTCTTCAAGATCACTGCGGCGTTCTCGTCGAAACGAATGTAGGAACCGTCGGAACGGCGCCTCTGCTTCTTGGTACGGACCACAACTGCCTTGACAACGTCGCCCTTCTTGACGTTGCCACCGGGGATTGCGTCCTTAACGGTGGCGACAATGACGTCACCAATGCCTGCGTAACGGCGTCCGGATCCACCGAGTACACGGATGGTGAGGATTTCCTTCGCACCCGTGTTATCGGCGACCCTAAGCCGCGACTCCTGCTGAATCACTGATTTCTCCTGTCGTCGCGCCGGTTCTCATCCATATCTGGACGATGTCGAGCCTTGCGGAACGGTAGATATTTGAACGCTTCGCTGAACGGTGCTCCCCGTGGCCGTAGGAGGGGCCCGAGGCGTTTTCGCAAAGCACGTACGCGCTGGGTTTGTGGCGTGAGTGATTCGAAGTAATTCAGACGAACTAATCGTCTGCTTCGCTGCCCCACCGAGGATCGGTCTGCTCAACCAGAATCCGTGAACGGGCAACGGCACGCGGTGAACATCGCTTGGCGATGCCGCGTGGTACTTCGCGCGTAAAGCCGCACGAAGACGCTGGTTCATGCCCCGATTTCCCTGCGGAAATCACGGTCCGCCGGGCGGGCCGTGGGGCATTGTGGATTCTGACTCAGCAGTGTCGAAGTCAGTGATGTGGGCACACGTGTGCCACACGCGTACTGATCCACTGTACAGCCCACGGACTGGTAGGTCCAACTGGGCGGTTCCGGCAAAGCCACGGGCCCCCATCCGAAGATGAGGGCCCGTGTGTCGGCTCAGAGCCGGCATGCTTTGTCGATCTCGGGAAGCCTTACTTGGCCTTCTCGATGATCTCCACGATGCGCCAGTTCTTGCTGGCGGACAGCGGACGCGTCTCGGCGATACGCACGAGGTCACCGACACCAGCGGTGTTCTCCTCGTCGTGCGCCTTGATGCGCTTGGACTTACGCATGACCTTGCCGTAGAGGGCGTGCTTCACACGATCCTCGACCTGCACGACCACGGTCTTGTCCATCTTGTCGGAGACTACGTAGCCGCGACGGGTCTTACGGTCACCGCGCTCGGCCGTGGCCTCGTTGTTAACCTGCTCGCTCACTTGGCATCATCCTCAGACTTGGCGGCCTTCTTGCTTTTCTTGGCTGCCTTCTTGTCGGTCTCTACAGCAGTCGCCTGGACCTCTTCGCGGATGCCCAGCTCGCGCTCACGGAGCACGGTGTAGATGCGGGCGATGTCACGCTTGACGGACTTCAGACGACCGTTGCTCTCGAGCTGACCGGTTGCGGACTGGAAGCGCAGGTTGAACAGCTCTTCCTTGGACTTCCGCAACTGCTCGGTCAGAGCACTGTTGTCGAGCTCCGCGAGGTTTTCCATGTTCAGATCCTTAGATCCAATGGCCATTGATCATTCACCACCTTCGCGACGCACGATACGTGCCTTCATCGGGAGCTTGTGGATTGCCAAACGAAGCGCCTCACGGGCGACCTCTTCGGACACGCCGGAGATCTCGAACATGATGCGTCCGGGCTTGACGTTGGCGACCCACCATTCGGGAGAACCCTTACCGGAACCCATACGGGTTTCGGCAGGCTTCTTGGTCAGGGGACGGTCCGGGTAAATGTTGATCCAGACCTTACCGCCACGCTTGATGTGACGGGTCATTGCGATACGCGCGGACTCGATCTGACGGTTGGTGACATATGCCGGGCTCAGTGCCTGGATGCCCCACTCGCCGAACGATACCTGGGTTCCGCCCTTAGCCTGGCCCCGACGCTTGGGGTGGTGCTGCTTGCGGAACTTAACACGACGTGGGATAAGCATTACTTACCACCCTCTGCGTTGGGCGCCTCCGCAGCGTTGTTCTGCTGCGGGGCTGCGGCGGAGTCGTTACGCTCACGGCGTCCGCCACGGTCGTTACGGTCATTGCCACCACGACGACGACGCTCGCCGCCACCGGCGCCACCGCGACGGTCGTTGCGTCCGCGCGAAGACGGAGCAGCGGCCTGCTGTGCAGCCAGTTCCTTGGAGGTCAGGTCGCCCTTGTAGATCCAGACCTTCACGCCGATACGGCCGAAGGTGGTCTTGGCCTCGAAGAAGCCGTAGTCGATGTTCGCGCGCAGGGTGTGCAGGGGCACACGGCCTTCGCGGTAGAACTCCGAGCGGGACATTTCAGCGCCTCCCAGGCGGCCGGCGCACTGGATACGAATACCCTTGGCACCCGCACGCTGTGCGGACTGAATAGCCTTCTTCATGGCGCGGCGGAAGGCCACGCGAGAAGCGAGCTGCTCGGCGACGCCCTGAGCAACCAACTGTGCGTCGGTCTCGGGGTTCTTGACTTCCAGGATGTTCAGCTGGATCTGCTTGCCGGTCAGCTTTTCGAGCTCACCGCGGATGCGGTCAGCTTCGGCGCCGCGGCGGCCGATCACGATGCCCGGACGGGCGGTGTGGATGTCCACACGCACACGGTCACGGGTGCGCTCGATCTCGACCTTGGAGATACCGGCGCGCTCCATGCCCTTGGACATGAGTTCGCGGATCTTCACATCCTCGCGGATGTAGTCCTTGTAGCGCTGGCCCGGCTGGTTGGAGTCGGCGTACCAGTGCGAGATGTGGTCGGTGGTGATACCCAGACGGAATCCGTTGGGGTTGATTTTCTGTCCCACTTAGCGGACCTCCTCCTTCTCCGGGGTCGCCACGACCACGGTCACGTGGCTCGTGCGCTTGTTGATGCGGTACGCACGACCCTGGGCGCGCGGCTGGAACCGCTTCATGGTGGGGCCCTCGTCCACGTAAGCAGCGGAGACAACGAGGTCTTCCTGCTTGAACGCGAGGCCTTCACGGTCGGCCTTCTGCCGTGCGTTAGCTACGGCGGATTCGAGAACCTTGAATACCGGCTCGGAAGCTGCCTGGGGGGCAAACTTCAGAATCGCCAATGCCTCATTCGCCTGCTGGCCACGAATCAGGTTGACGACGCGCCGGGCCTTCATAGGCGTCACGCGGATGTAGCGCGCAGATGCCTTGGCTTCCATTGCTTTCCTTCTCTCGTCTTGTCGAAGAAGTGCTACGTGCTAACCAGAGGTCAGCGACGCTTGCCCTTCTTGTCGTCCTTCACATGGCCGCGGAATGTGCGGGTGGGAGCGAATTCGCCGAGCTTGTGCCCGACCATCGACTCCGTGATGAACACCGGGATGTGCTTGCGTCCGTCGTGCACGGCGATCGTGTGGCCGAGCATGTCGGGCACGATCATCGAGCGGCGGGACCACGTCTTGATGACGTTCTTGGTGCCCTTCTCGTTCTCCTTGGCGACCTTCAGGTAGAGGTGCTGATCAACGAAAGGGCCCTTCTTGAGGCTGCGTGGCATTAGTCAGGCTCCTTAGCGCTTGTTCTTGCCGGTACGACGACGACGGACGATGAGCTTGTCGCTTTCCTTGTTGGGGCGACGGGTGCGTCCCTCGGGCTTGCCGTTCGGGTTGACCGGGTGGCGACCACCGGAAGTCTTACCCTCACCACCACCGTGGGGGTGATCCACGGGGTTCATGACGACACCGCGGACGGTCGGGCGGATGCCCTTCCAACGGTTACGGCCGGCCTTGCCCCAGTTGATGTTGGACTGCTCGGCGTTGCCAACCTCGCCCACGGTTGCGCGGCAGCGCACGTCGACGTTGCGGATCTCGCCGGAGGGCAGACGGAGCTGGCCGTACTTGCCTTCCTTGGCGACGAGCTGCACGGAGGCGCCGGCCGAACGAGCCAGCTTGGCGCCGCCACCGGGACGCAACTCCACGGCGTGGAGCACGGTGCCCACGGGGATGTTGCGCAGCGGCAGGTTGTTACCGGGCTTGATGTCGGCGGACGGGCCGGACTCGACAACATCGCCCTGCTTGAGCTTGTTGGGAGCCACGATGTAGCGCTTGGTGCCGTCAACGAAGTGCAGCAGCGCAATGCGAGCCGTACGGTTGGGGTCGTACTCGATGTGAGCGACCTTGGCATCAATGCCGTCCTTGTCGTGACGACGGAAGTCGATGACACGGTACTGGCGCTTGTGTCCACCGCCCTTGTGACGGGTGGTGATACGACCGGTGTTGTTACGACCGCCCTTCTTGGGCAGCGGACGCACCAGAGACTTCTCGGGCGTTGTGCGCGTGATTTCTACGAAGTCGGCAACCGACGAGCCACGACGGCCCGGGGTTGTCGGCTTGTGCTTACGGATAGCCATAGTTGAAATTCCTCGTTAAAGTGGTCTCCGCTCAGGCGAGCGGACCGCCGAAGATGTCGATGGAACCTTCCCGAAGGGACACGATGGCACGCTTGGTGGCCTTTCGCGTTCCCCAGCCGAAGCGAGTGCGCTTGCGCTTACCGGGACGATTGAGGGTGTTGACGGACTCGACCTTGACACCGAAGATCTTCTCCACGGCGTACTTGATCTCGGTCTTGTTCGCTGAGGGGTCCACCTGGAAGGTGTACTTACCCTCGTCGATCAGTCCGTAGGACTTCTCGGAGACGACCGGGCGAATGATCACATCGCGCGGGTCCTTGTTGTAGATCGCGCTCACTTGGCGTCCTCCTGGTTCTTACCCGTAGCGGACGCAGCAGCAACGAACGAGTCGTAAGCGGCCTTGGTGAAGATCACGTCGTCCGAGACGAGCACGTCGTACGTGTTGAGCTGGTCTGCGTACACGGCGTGCGTGTTGACCAGGTTGCGCACGGACAATGCAGTGACATCGTCGCTGCGGTCCAGAACAACCAGCACGTTCTTGCGTTCGGTGATCGAACGCAGTGCTTCCTTGGCGGCCTTGGTGGACGGCTCGGAAGCAGTCACCAGATCGGCAACCACGTGGATGCGGTTGTTGCGAGCCCGGTCCGAGAGGGCACCGCGCAGGGCAGCCGCCTTCATCTTCTTGGGCGTGCGCTGCGAGTAGTCACGCGGGGTCGGACCGTGGACAACGCCACCGCCGGTCATGTGAGGAGCGCGGATGGAGCCCTGACGAGCGCGACCCGTGCCTTTCTGCTTGAACGGCTTACGGCCTGCACCGGAAACTTCGGCGCGGGTCTTGGTCTTGTGCGTTCCCTGGCGAGCAGCGGCCAACTGAGCGACGACGACCTGGTGAAGCAGTGCCACGTTGGTCTGCGCGTCGAAGATCTCAGCGGGCAGCTCGACGTTTACGGTTTCAGTTGCCATGGCTTATCAGGCTCCCTTCACTGCGGTTCGGACGAGGACGACCGATCCCTTGGGGCCCGGCAGGGCGCCCTTGATGAGCAGCAGGGAGTTGTCGGCGTCAACAGCGTGAACGGTCAGGTTCATGGTGGTGTGACGGGCGTTGCCCATGCGACCAGCCATCTTCATGCCCTTGAAAACACGTGCGGGGTAAGACGCGCCGCCGATGGATCCCGGCTTGCGGTGGTTCTTGTGTGCACCGTGGGAGGCGCCAACGCCGGAGAAGCCGTGACGCTTCATAACACCGGCGGTGCCCTTGCCCTTGGTGGTGCCGACGACGTCGACCTTGGTACCGGCGTCGAAGATTTCGACGGACAGTTCCTGGCCGAGCTCGTAGTCAGCGGAGTCGGAAGTACGAAGTTCGACGACGTGGCGGCGCGGGGTTACTCCGGCGGCGGCGAAGTGGCCAGCCAGCGGCTTAGAAACCTTGCGGGGATCGATCGCACCGAAGCCGATCTGAACGGCGTTGTAGCCGTCCTTGTCCTCGTTGCGCAGCTGCGTCACGACGTTGGAGTCGGCCTTGACCACGGTCACCGGCACGAACTTCCCGTTCTCGTCCCAGACCTGGGTCATGCCGAGCTTGGTGCCCAGCAGGCCCTTAACCTGGCGTTCGAAAGTGGTAGTCATTGGGGTGCGATCCTTTTTACAGCTTGATTTCGATGTTCACGTCAGCCGGCAGGTCGAGACGCATGAGCGAATCGACGGCCTTGGGCGTGGGGTCGATGATGTCGATCAGCCGCTTGTGTGTGCGCATTTCGAAGTGCTCACGGCTGTCCTTGTACTTGTGCGGCGAGCGGATCACGCAGTAGACGTTCTTCTCCGTGGGCAGCGGGACGGGTCCCACTACCGTGGCGCCTGCGCGCGTCACCGTCTCAACGATTTTCCGGGCCGAGACGTCGATGACCTCGTGGTCATAGGACTTCAGCCGGATGCGGATTTTTTGTCCCGCCATGGCGTCGTGACTCTCTTTCTTCAAGTACTTCCCTGTGTGGAGCTTTCGCTCCTTGTGTTTTGGCGCTTATATCGCCACTTCACACAGGCTGAATCCGGTAGAACCGGGTTCCTCACCCTGCTGAAGCACCGACACCCGAACTCGGGCGTGTCGCGGAAAACGCAAACACGAGTTCGCACAAATAATTTCTATGGTGTCGATTGGATGGCTGTTCACGTGGTTCCCATGGAGGCCATGGCTCGTTGAGGCTGCTTCGGTGTACCGGTTCGCCCGACGCGGTCGGGACCTTTTTACGGGCACACGCCGACACGTGAACAACAGCGACCATTCTGCCAGAGATTTACACGCCTTTGCAAACGCGCTCTTCTCATCCCCCGCCCGCAGGCCGTACGCAAGGCCGACGACGCCGCCGCGGCCGGCCGAGCGTCGTCGTCGCCGTACTGCCAGACGCGTAAGGCCCCGCCAGCAAGAAACTGGCGGGGCCTTACGGAGTGGTGTATCGGGCTAGCCGACGATCACTTCAGTCATCAGAGATTACTTGATGATCTTGGTCACCTTGCCGGAACCAACGGTGCGGCCACCCTCACGGATAGCGAAGCCGAGGCCGTCCTCCATGGCGATGGGCTGGATCAGCTCAACGCTCATTTCGGTGTTGTCACCGGGCATGACCATCTCGGTGCCTTCGGGCAGCGTGATGACGCCGGTGACGTCGGTGGTGCGGAAGTAGAACTGCGGACGGTAGTTCGAGTAGAACGGGTTGTGACGTCCGCCTTCTTCCTTGGACAGGATGTAGACGTTTGCCTCGAAGTCCGTGTGCGGGGTGATGGAACCCGGCTTGCAGACAACCTGGCCACGCTCGACATCGTCGCGCTTGAGGCCACGCAGCAGCAGACCACAGTTCTCGCCCGCGAGGGCTTCGTCCATCTGCTTGTGGAACATCTCGATACCGGTCACGGTGGTCTTCTGGATCGGGCGGATGCCGACGATCTCGACCTCGGAGTTGATCGGCAGGGTGCCACGCTCGGCACGGCCGGTCACAACGGTGCCACGACCGGTGATGGTGAAGACGTCCTCAACGGGCATCAGGAACGGCTTGTCGGTGTCGCGCTCCGGCTCCGGGATGTTCTCGTCCACGGCCTCCATGAGGTCCTCGACGGACTTGACCCACTCAGCGTCGCCCTCGAGAGCCTTCAGCGCGGACACGCGCACCACGGGTGCGTTGTCGCCGTCGAAGCCCTGGTC
Source organism: Kocuria carniphila (assembly GCF_004136555.1). Taxonomy (GTDB): domain Bacteria; phylum Actinomycetota; class Actinomycetes; order Actinomycetales; family Micrococcaceae; genus Kocuria; species Kocuria carniphila. The sequence continues at coordinate 3,977 of NZ_NOIT01000018.1, read as the reverse complement.
GGACAGCAGTTCACGAACTTCCATTTCAACGAGGTCCAGCAGTTCCTCGTCGTCGACCATGTCGGACTTGTTCAGTGCGACCAGCAGGTAGGGAACGCCCACCTGACGGGCGAGCAGAACGTGCTCGCGGGTCTGTGCCATGGGGCCGTCGGTAGCGGCAACCACGAGGATTGCGCCGTCCATCTGAGCAGCACCGGTGATCATGTTCTTCACGTAGTCCGCGTGACCGGGGGCGTCAACGTGTGCGTAGTGACGCTTCTCGGTCTGGTACTCGATGTGAGAGATGTTGATGGTAATGCCGCGCTGCTTCTCCTCCGGAGCGGAGTCGATGGCACCGAAGTCGCGCTGCTCGTTGATGTCCGGGTACTTGTCAGCAAGCACCTTGGAGATCGCAGCGGTGAGCGTGGTCTTGCCGTGGTCAACGTGGCCGATGGTGCCGATGTTGAGGTGCGGCTTGGTGCGCTCGAACTTGGCCTTCGCCATGATGTGTTCCTCCTAGAACATTGAGGTGAGACTTACTCGACGACTCCGAATGTCCGGAGTCTGCTATCACAGCGCATAGCACTGCTGCAGTCGAAACCTGTGCAAGTCTACTTTGGCTTTAGTGGTTTATCGAAATTCGGGGACTAGTCCCCGGTGGGCTTACTCGCCGCGGTTCTTCTGGATGATCTCGTCGGCGACAGCCTTGGGGACCTCCGAATAGCTGTCGAACTGCATCGAGTACACGGCGCGACCCTGGGTCTTGGAACGCAGGTCACCGATGTAGCCGAACATTTCGGACAGCGGCACGAGGGCCTTCACCAGCTTGACGCCGGTGACGTCCTCCATGGACTGGATCTGACCACGACGGGAGTTCAGGTCGCCGATCACGTCGCCCATGTACTCCTCGGGGGTGCGAACCTCCACGGACATCAGCGGCTCGAGGAGCACAGGGTTGGCGCGACGAACGCCTTCCTTGAACACCATCGAACCGGCGATCTTGAACGCCATTTCGGACGAGTCGACATCGTGGTAGGCACCGTCGAGCAGGGTGGCCTTGACACCGACCATGGGGTAACCGGCGAGAACACCCAACTGCATGGCGTCCTGGATACCGGCATCCACGGAGGGGATGTACTCGCGCGGGATGCGGCCACCGGTCACCTTGTTGTCGAACTCGTAGAGTTCCTCGGCGTCCAGCGGAAGCGGCTCGAAAGCGACCTGCACCTTTGCGAACTGACCGGAACCACCGGTCTGCTTCTTGTGGGTGTAGTCGACCTTCTCCACGGGCTTCTTGATGGTCTCGCGGTAAGCCACCTGCGGCTTGCCCACGTTGGCTTCGACCTTGAACTCGCGCTTCATGCGGTCCACCAGGATGTCCAGGTGGAGCTCGCCCATGCCGCCGATCTCGGTCTGGCCGGTCTCGTCGTTGAGGGACACCGTGAAGGTGGGATCCTCAGCGGAGAGCTTCTGAATAGCGGTGGAGAGCTTTTCCTGGTCACCCTTGGTCTTGGGCTCGATGGCCACGAAGATCACGGGTTCGGGGAAGCTCATGGACTCCAGAACGATGGGGTCCGAGGGATCGCACAGGGTGTCACCGGTGGTGGTGTCCTTCAGTCCGATGGCCGCGTAGATGTGACCGGCGGAGATCTCGTCCACCGGGTTCTCCTTGTTGGAGTGCATCTGGAACAGCTTGCCGATGCGCTCCTTCTTGCCCTTGGTGGAGTTCAGCACCTGCTCGCCGGCCTTGGCCTTACCGGAGTACACGCGGATGTAGGTCAACTGACCGTAGAACGGGTGAGCCGCGACCTTGAACGCCAGAGCAGCGAACGGAGCGTTCGCGTCTGCCGGACGGGTCATGACCTCTTCCTCGTCCTTCACGGAGTGACCCTGCACGGAGAGCACGTCCAGCGGAGTGGGGAGGTAGTCAACGACTGCGTCGAGCATGGGCTGCACGCCGCGGTTCTTGAATGCCGAACCACACAGCACCGGGTATGCCTTGGAGTTGATCGTCAGCTCACGGATACCGTGCTTGATCTCGTCCTGAGTGAGCTCTTCGCCGTTGAGGTACTTCTCCATGAGGTCGTCGTTGGCCTCGGCCACGGACTCGACCAGCTGGTTGCGGTATTCCTCGGCACGCTCCTGCAGATCCTCGGGGATCTCGCGGATTTCGTACTTGGCACCCAGGGACACGTCACCCTTGGAGTCGCCCTCCCACACGAAAGCCTTCATGGTGAGCAGGTCGACAACGCCCACGAAATCGTTCTCGGCGCCGATGGGCAGCTGCAGAACGAGCGGGGTTGCACCCAGACGGGACTTGATGGTGTCCACGGTGAAGTAGAAGTCAGCACCGAGCTTGTCCATCTTGTTGACGAAGCAGATACGCGGAACTTCGTACTTGTCAGCCTGACGCCACACGGTCTCGGACTGGGGCTCAACGCCCTCCTTGCCGTCGAAAACTGCCACGGCGCCGTCGAGCACACGCAGGGAGCGCTCGACCTCGACCGTGAAGTCCACGTGACCGGGGGTGTCGATGATGTTGATCTGGTTGTCGTGCCAGTAGCACGAGGTCGCGGCGGAGGTAATGGTGATGCCGCGTTCCTGCTCCTGCGCCATCCAGTCCATCGTGGATGCACCGTCGTGCGTCTCGCCGAGCTTGTGGTTGATGCCCGTGTAGAACAGGATTCGTTCGGTGGTCGTGGTCTTACCGGCATCGATGTGAGCCATGATGCCGATATTGCGGACCTTGTTCAGGTCGGTAAGCACGTCAAGTGCCACGATGGTTCCCTTCGTAAAGGTTGGTGCCGGGCCCAGGTGTCGACCCCGCTGTTGGCGGGGTCGACACGACTATCGGATTTTACCAGCGATAGTGGGCGAAGGCCTTGTTGGACTCAGCCATCTTGTGAGTATCCTCGCGGCGCTTCACAGCGGCACCCAGGCCGTTGGAGGCGTCGAGGATCTCGTTCTGGAGACGCTCAGTCATGGTGTTTTCGCGACGAACCTTGGCGTAGCCGACAAGCCAGCGCAGGGACAGCGCGGTGGCGCGGCCTGCCTTGACCTCGACGGGAACCTGGTAGGTGGCGCCACCGACACGGCGGGAGCGGACCTCGAGGGCCGGCTTGACGTTGTCGAGGGCCTTCTTCAAGGTTGCGACGGGGTCGGCGTTGGTCTTGTTACGAACACCCTCCAGGGCGCCGTAGACGATGCGCTCTGCGGTGGACTTCTTGCCGTCCTGCAGGACCTTGTTGATCAGCTGCGTGACAACGGGAGAGCTGTAGACGGGGTCTACGACGAGGGGGCGCTTGGGAGCGGGACCTTTACGAGGCATTACTTCTTCTCCTTCTTGGCGCCGTAGCGGGAACGAGCCTGCTGGCGACCCTTGACACCCTGGGTGTCGAGTGCGCCGCGCACGATCTTGTAGCGAACACCCGGCAGGTCCTTCACACGACCACCGCGCACCAGCACGATGGAGTGTTCCTGCAGGTTGTGTCCCTCACCGGGGATGTACGCGGTAACTTCCACGCCGCCGTTGAGCTTGACACGAGCCACCTTACGGAGAGCCGAGTTCGGCTTCTTGGGGGTGGTGGTGAACACACGGGTGCACACGCCGCGCTTCATGGGGTTGCCCTTGAGCGCGGGGGCTTTGGTCTTGACGACCTTGGACGTCCGGCCCTTGCGGACCAGCTGCTGAATAGTTGGCACAGTGCCTCCTGTTTGGGCAGACCTTGCGTTCACCGGGTGAACGGCCTGCTGACTGCGGATTGGTGAGTCACGGAAGCAGGCATGACAAAAAATGGCATCTAGGTACAAACCGCGTACCAAAGGACAGGGTCCAATTTGCCATTGAATCGAAAATGCACACGCTCGTGACCGAGCAATTCCTAGCTACCATAGCAGCTGTCGCGGGCAACTGCGAACTGGCGACGAGACTCAGCTAAAAGGTCCGGGAACGGGAGCGGGTGCCTCACGTAAGAATGTCCGCGTAGTTCCCTGGGGTG
>NZ_NOIT01000017.1 GCF_004136555.1 Kocuria carniphila | reverse complement strand
GCCCGGTGGAATACCGGACCCAGGCCCTAGCGGCCTAAGCTTTTACTTGGCCAGTCCAACTTCTTGGGACCAGTTCAAAGGTGGGGCCCTCAGTCATCTGCGATATCGCGGGGCGAACGTTAAGCCCACACCGCAGGCGCATTCGGAATCCGCTGGTCCAGCAGCGTGAACTTCCCGTTGAGGGTGGCCGGCAGCTCATCCACGAGCTCGAAGTCCAGCTCCACTTGATTTTCCGTACGGCGGATCATGAGCTGCCGGAACTGTTCGAGCTCTTCCGCTGTCGCCTTCTTGGACGGCTGCACGAGCAACACCGCTTTGCCGGGGGTGTCCTGGCGGATCTTGAACCGGTGAACGCACTCGAACTCGTGCCCGTGCACATTGAACGGAGTGGTCGAAAAGGTCTGCCCGTCCGCCTTGACCAAGCCCTCACGTCCCCTGCGAGCCAAGATGCCCTTGAACAGCGGTGTGCCCACATCGTCATGGCCGACGAGTTCCGCCGAGTCTCCCGTGTCGTAACGGACCAACGGCATACCGCGTCCGTCCAGCGTGGTGGTGACGATGCGCCCGCGCTCACCCACGTCCACCGGGCTACCGTCCTCGTTCAGCAGCTCAACGTGGCCGTAGAGCGGATACGGGTGGTAGACGAAGTCATCGTCGAGCCATGCGAACACGGACTTTTCGCTCAACCCGTAGAACACGGCCTGCTTGGCATTGGGGAACATCCGCTGCAAAACATCGCGCTGTTCGGGGCCGAACTGTTCGGACACCGGCAGCACGCCGCGGATCTTGAAGCGCCACGACGTATCGAAGTCCGCATCCTCGATCAGCCTGGCCAGGTACATGAACGTGGACGGGTAGCCGTGCAGGAACTCGATGCCGCGCTTCTGAATCAGCTCCCAGTACTCTCTGACGGTCTCCGGACTAATGGTCTGGATCCGGATGACGATCTCGCCGGTGCTGTTCATCACGAAGTACGGCCGATGTTGCGGCAAGTCCAGTCCGCGGAAGAATACTCGCCACTGGCCCAGCCGATAGCCCGTGCTCGACCAGGAATCCACCACGTAGGCCCACTCCCGCGCACCGCGATTGCGGTCCAGCAGGAAGAAGATGGGATCACCCGACGTACCCGAACTCGCGGACAGCTCCACGGTTTTCTCCGGGGCCGCAAGCATGTCGCGGTAGTGCTCGGACAACTCCTCGCGGGTGAGGATCGGCAGCTCCGCCAACGCCTCACGCGGGCTAACGTCCCCCGATGCCACGCGGTCCAGCACGTCGTAGCGCTCACCCCGCCCGTAATACGGCGCTTCACGCGCCGCCCGAAACGTCTCGGCCAGTCGCTCATCCACGGTCTCCCGTACCCACGACGGGGTTGTGCGCGCCTTCTCGATCTCGCGGATCGTTCGTTCGTAGATCGGCCCGTAACGCCTCTTAACCGGTAGCAACCGCGCTGGCGCAGCCAGAAGTTCGCGCTTGTCCGGCGGCAAATGTGCCACGAACTCACGGATAGAAACCATAAATACCCCTCCCCCATTTCACGGCGCAACCGTGTTTCTCCCCCCGGATTGCAGGGTTGCGCACACGCTCCAGTCTCCCCTTAAGTGCGTCGAACGTCACGCCGACAGGACAGAATGTATCCCCTTTGTGACTTTTGAGTCACTTCTCTCTCGACAACCCGCCGAGAGGCTCAGACGACCCACTGCGGGCTGACTAGTGGCGACGCCCGTGGCGGTGGTAAGAGCGCAAGGATGGGACACGGAGTGGAGTCTCAGTCAAGAAGTACTAATGGGAAGAGAAGAACGGGCTGGCGTGCCGCCCTTGCGCTCCGGTTGCTGATTCACAGTCACACTGACAGTTACCGACGCTCCCGGTGATAGGCGGCGTGGACCTCTTGTCGGCGCGGCAGCGCCAAATGCCCTGGGTGGCCGCGGTGATGAGCGAGTACGTCCAGGCCGTCGCGCTCCACGCGGGTCATAAGGCGATCCACTATCTGGTTCAGGCTCTGACGGCCGTCCGCCTCACGATCGATCTGGTCCAACAACCGCGCGATGGCCTCGGTCTGAGACGGATCCACGAGCTGGGGCAGGGAAGACACGTCCACATCTTCTCGGCCCCGTTGGATGGTGCCAAGACCGCGCCCACGGGCCGGCTTCTCCCGGAACCCGCCTCGGTCGCCACCGCGGCGATCCCGGTCACGCGAGCCGCCCGCTTGGGTGCCGCGAGCGCCGTCGTTCTTCGACGACGCCGCCGCCGGGACGTGCTCGCGCAACTCACCGAAACTGCCGGTGGGTTTTGTCTGCTCCCCCGACGGGAATTCGGCAGGCACCTGACGAGCTCGGTCGGTGACGTCCGAGGCACGATAGGCGTCCATCGCGATCACCAGATCCGCGACGTCCAGGAACGCCCCGGAACCGCCCGTCACGAGCACCGTGGACACACCCTTGTCCCGGTACAACGTCTGCACCCTGTCGACGAACGGCGTGATGGGCTCCCGCTCGCCAGGAATCAGGGCGCGCATGCGCTGGTCGCGGACCATGAGGTTGGTGGCGCATGTGTCCTCGTCCATGAGCAACACCTTTGCGCCGGATTCCACGGCCTCCGTGATCGAAGCGGCCTGGGATGTAGAACCCGACGCATTCGTGGTGCCGAACCGCCGCGTATCCGCGCCGGTGGGGAGGTTGTTGATGAACGGGGAGACGTCCGTCCCCGTGACGGCGCGGCCGTCCTCCGCGCGAACGGCCATCGCGTCGGCTCGGGTAATCACCAGCTCGCGGCCGTCGCCGGGCACGTGGTCGTACACCCCGCGCTCGAGGGCTTGCAGCAGCGTGGACTTGCCATGATAACCACCGCCCACGATCACGGTGACTCCCTCGGGAATGCCCATGCCGGAAACCTCCGTGCCATCACCGCGCGAGAGGGTGACCCGCAAATTCTCAGGTGGCTCGAACGGCACGGCGTGAGTGTTGAGCGGCTCGTCACGGTGCCCGGACGCGCGAGGGAGCACGGCGCCGTCGGCGACGAAAGCCACCAGACCGCGCGGGGCGAGCTGTGAGCGCACGTGCTCGGCATTCAGATAGGTGCGCACGTGGAGTTCGATCGCCGCGGCGTCCAGGTTGCGGAAAATCAGGGAGCGGTCGACGACGCTCGGCAGCACCTCGGTCAGCAACCGTTCCGCGGCGCGCCCCTTGATGCGGCGGCCCGCGGCGGGAAGGGCGATTTCGCAGCGAACCTCGACGGCGTCGTCGTCGATGAGAACCGACGAGCGCTGCAGGATCTCCTGGCCCACGCGAACCATGAAAATCCCACCGGAGCCCTTGCCGCCGTCTGGGCTGAGCAGGCGGGCGGCTCGGCCGAAAGCGCGCGTGAGGAAGTCACCCGCGGCAATGCGCTTGGCTGCCGAATCAACGAGATGCTCCGGGATGCCCGCGACCTCCCGCGGCACGCGGAGCCGCACCATGGACGGCGGCGCGTAGGGATCCGACTGCACGCGATCGACCAACAACTCGAAGTCGCCGATGCGCCAGTTGCCCTTGAGCTGTTTGTACGCGCCGTAGCTGTTGCCGTCCAGTCGCTTGAGGACGTGTGCGAGGTCAGTGCGTGGGGTGCCCATACGTCCATGGGACCACACTCGGCCAAGTCATTCCGAACGCTTTTGCAGCCTGCTCAGGATGATCGCGACCACCACGCTGGCCACGTACGTGACGCCCACAGCGATCCAGCCCGCGGTAAAGCCCCCGGTGAGGTCCACAAGCTGCCCCACGATCAGCGGTCCCGCGCCGAACCCCAGGTACATGCCGGTGGCCACCAGGCCCGACGCCGCTCCCACCTTGGCTGCCGGGGCGGCGGCCACCGTGCCGGAATTGATGATCACGTTGGCGGCCAGCGGGAGGGCCGCGTGGAACGCGATGCCCAACCACATCAACCAGCCCTGCTGAAATGCCTCGGCTGCGATCAAGAACGCCAGTCCGACCACGCCGCCCAGGCTCATGATTTGGATGAGTACGGACGGGCGCGCCATGCGGCCGGCCACGCGGCCCCACCCGATGCGGCTCAGGATGCCCAGCACACCGATCACGCCGATGATCATTCCCGCCACGGTCAATGGGAAGTCCAGCGCGCGCACGGCGAACAGCGACGAGTACACGGTGACACCCTGGGTTCCCACGGCGTTGAGGAAAGCGACGAGGGAGAACAACCAGACCGCCGTCGGCAATTTTTCGCGACCGGGCGCCGCCGGTTTGGCGGGGGCGGGCGGAAGGGGGCGGGCGGCGATGTCGCGCTCGACCTTGGTGATGATCAGCCACGCGATCACCAACGCGGGAACGCAGGCCGCCGCCCCGATCAGCGCGGAGGTCTGCCAGCCGAAAGCAGCGCCCAGGAACGGAAACGTGAGCCCCGAAATCAGCAGCCCCATCTGCACGCCGGACTGCTTCCAACCCATCCAGCGGCCGCGTTGAGTGAAGCTCGTGCGCTGGGCGATCAGGCGGTTAGTGGCGGGATTTGAAAAGGACTGCGCGACACCGGCAATCAGAGCAGCGGCCAGCAACACCACAAAGGACTGCCACATGGCGCTCACCAGGAACGCCACCACGATGCCCGAGAAGATCAACGCGATCTGGAAGCGCGGGGTGAGCTTGTCCGCGAGCACCCCGAGGAACGTGGCCGTGACGCCGGCGGAAATGTAGACAGCCGCCAGGATGAACCCGTATTGGCCCTCGGTGATGCCGTACTCGTCCACGATCAGCGCGCTCAACGAGCCCAACGCGTAATTGAACACCGGCCCAATGGCCATGGCCCCCATCAACACGACCAGCAGCACTCCCGGCGCGCGGTTCGAGGCATCAGATGTGGGACGTGTCACCCACAGCACATTAGCGGGCCTAACTGATTCACGACAGGGGTGGTCCGGAGAGCGAGACGGCTCGGTGGATCGGTGACGGGTTCAGCGGCCCGCAGAGTCACGGTCTGGTCCGCCCGCTACTGCACGGCGCGGGCATCCTCACGTAGGCTCGTAGAACGGACTACGGAGGCGATCAACATGAGTGAAGAGCTTGACCCGGACCTTGCCCGCGCCTTGAGCGAGCCCGCCCGGCTCGTGCGTGCGGACCCAGCATTGCTGGAGGTTGTGCGTGATGCTGGAGCACCGGCTCAACGACAACTGCTCACGCAGAGTTCCGAAGCATCCTCACCCGAAGACCGCTATGCGTCCGCCGCCATGCTTGCCGCGCTGTTCAATGACCGTGGCCCCCTTGATCAGGCCGCCCGCGGGTACGGTTCCACTCCTCCGCGCGAACTCGTGGCACTGTCCGAGGTGGAGGCCCTGCGCCCCGCGCTCAAGAAGTCACTGTCCAGTCCGGTGCTGACCGGCTTGCTGGAGTGGGCTACCAAGCCCGACCCCGCCGATCCGCCTCTCGAACTCGCCATGGCCGCCCGCGATCTGGAGCTCGACAACGCCTCGGTCCTGCGCTCCGTGGCCAGCCGTGCCGAACAGGTCGCCCAGCAGACCACCAAGCGCAATCAGCGGGGCCCGCTCGAACGGGTGACCGAGGTGCTGCGGCAGGCAGCCGACCGTGGCCACGAAACGGGTGGAGCGACGCCGGCGGCGGTGGATGAACCCGCCTCGAGGCCCTCGCCCCAGGACCCCGTGAACTCCTCGGGCAGCTCGGGTCCGGCCGTGACCACGAGCGGCATCCCGGAGTCCGAGCTGGTCGACGAGAACGAGCCGGATCCGTTCGCCAACGACACCTCGCAGAAGAACCCGCGCGGCACCGAGTACCCCGGCACCGGTGTGCCCGTGCGCGATTCGCTCAACGGCCCGCGCCCAGACGCACAGGATCAGCCCAAGCGGGACAAGATTTTCGACGCCGATCGCTTCTGGCCCATGGGCCCCCGCAAGACCGACGACGCCGCCGGCGCACCTCCCTCGGATCAGCCGCCTGTGGAGCCGGGACCGCCGCGCGAGCCCTCGACCTCGGAGCTGTACTACGGGGTGGGCAGTGACCGCTACGCGGACCGGGACCCCAACAGCCCGGAAACCCGGGACAGCGACAAACACGTGCTGCGCAACTGGGGCATCGTGTTCCTGGTGATCATCGCGATCATCTTTGTGCTGACGCTCGTGCTGTAGGGCCGTCTGCGCCGCATAAACATGTGAGTCCGTAAAAGTGCCATTCGTTGAGTCGAAACGCAGGGTGTCAACCTGTGGTGAGTCAGGTTGGAAGGTTGATGCCGACTAGCTTCGCTGGTATCGGGGTGCGGGGTCTGATGCGGAAGCGGTGTGGGTGTTGCTCGTAGTAGTCCTGCAGTGCTTGATCGCGTATCTGCCATACCTGCTCCCAAGACCCGTCTGCGACTTGAGAAGGTGTGAACAGCGCGATCCCCGAGTGCTTGTGCTCGGTGTTGTACCACTTGACGTAGTCGGTGAGATAGGTTCTGGCCGCTTGTAGGGTTTGGAAGATTCGAGGGTACGAGGGCCGATACTTCATGGTGCGAAATCCTGCCTCGGAAAATGGGTTGTCATTGGAGACATAGGGCCTGTTATGCGAAAGCCGCACTCCGTGCTCGGTCAGGGCCGCGCGCAGGGTGTTGGAACGCATCGCTGCCCCGGAATCGGCATGGACGACCTCGGGTGCACCGTGCTCAGCGATCGCGGTGGCGAACATGTCTACGGCGAGATGATCGGCTTCGCGTTCTTCCACCCGCCAGCCCACGATCTGGCGGGAGTAGATATCGGTGATCTTGTAGGCCTTGAACACGATCCCACGCCACGGGGAGAACAGATCGGTGATATCCCAGGACCACGCCTGCCCGGGGGCGGTAGCGGTGACCACCGGGACTGGGCGCGGGCTCTTGTGACCGGCGTGGGTGGGGATCTTCGGGCGCAGTGCCTGATACTTCAGCTCACCAGCGATCCGCCACCAGCTGCGCCGCGAGCCCAGCATCACACCCTCGTCCCAGGCTGCGGCAAAGGAGTGATCTACCGAGACCTGTTTCGACCAACCATCGAGGATGCGTTCTTCGATCTGCTCGCGCTCACCCCGGCTGAGCCTGGAGGGGTAGTCTCGCTGTGATTGCGGGATCGGATCAGCACGAGCGGGCCGGCGGTGGTGACGGTAGTGCCACGTCGAGCGTGAGAGCCCAGCCAACGCCAGCGCCTTGCGTTGGGAGCCCAGCACCGCACTGAGCTGGGTAATCAGCTCATTTTCGGCTTGGAGGAACTGTTGGGTTTGGTCGTCTTGGGCGTATCGGGCTCTCGCTCGTTGATCTGATGCAAGAGCCCGATAGCTTTTCCCAATGCTTCGTTCGTGGCTTCGAGCTCACGTACCCGCGCTCGTAACGCTTGGTTCTCTGCCTCGCGCTGTTCCCTGTGGTGGGAGATTTTGCGCCATTGGCTGGGAGAGGTCATGGAACTACCCTCTCGTGGAATCAGTCCCCGGTCGAGATCACCATCGAAGATCGCTTTGCGCCACCGACTCATCCGCTCCCGCGAGAAACCCCGCTCTTGCATCCACAATTCCTTCTGCCCGTGCGCTAACCCCACGTATTCAAACACCAGATCACGGATTTCATCATCGGTGTACCCTGCAGAAATCGCCATCTCAAACCCCTCACTGATCATGACCACCATGACTCACAACCAGTCTGACAATGGGGGAAACGGCACTTTTACGGACTCAAAAGTTTGGGCCAAGAACTGAGACCGCCCCACGCCACCCGGAGCGGGTGAAACTGGCGTGAAACGGTCTCAGTTCTAGCTATGCGTCAGAGAACGGGTTACTTGTTGGCCCGGATCTCCGTGACCACCCGATCCATGGACGGGCTGTGGTTGCCGAAGCGGTGCATGGTGATGGACACGGCCTGCTCGGAGAGCATGTACATCAGCTCGATGCGTCCGGTACCCACCACGTCGTCCGTGATCAGGGCGATGTCCGGGTGCTCGGCGCGAACCTCGTAGAGCGGCTTGAGGTCATCGTCCGTGCCCTCCCACGGCTGGATCACACGGACGCGAGCGCCGTGGTCCACGTTGAGGTCGGTGTCGTTGAGGATCTCCTTGTCGGACAGCTCCGCGAATGCACCCAGCGAACCGGCGCCCAGTGCATGGGCGAAGTCAACATCCGAGGCCGGCGAGAGCACCGTGGTGAACAGCTGCCCCACCTGCTCGGGCAGCTTCTCCGACGGGCTGAGAATCACATGCGAACCCGAACGCGAGGCCGCAAGACCCACACGCAGGATGTCGGTCAGGGATGCGCCCTCTGCCGCGCGCACGATCACGGTGCGAGGACGGTAGCGGAACAAGTTGGCCTCGCTGACCAGGGCCGTGGGGTCCTTGACCTGACCGAATTCACGCTGCCACTCGGACTGATCGGACATCGCGGCGCGGCGCAGCCACACCTGATCATCTTCACCAACGAGGGGCAGAACAGCATCCAGTCCACGGTGCACGCGCGGCTCCAAAACCCACGCGCCGGCCGCACTGCGGTCCGAACCCGAGGACGTGAAGTCTTCGCGGCACCAGCGACCCAGCGACGCCAGGTAGTTGGGTCCACCGGCCTTGGCACCCAGGCCCACCGACGAGCGCTTCCAACCACCGAAGGGCTGGCGCTGCACGATGGCGCCGGTGATACCGCGGTTCACGTACAGGTTACCCGCCTGAACACGGTCCACCCAGTGCAGGATCTCGTCCGCATCCAGGGAGTGGATGCCGGCGGTCAGGCCGTAATCCGTGGCGTTCTGCAGCTCGATGGCCTCGTCCAGATCATCCGCGCGCATCAGACCCAGCACCGGACCGAAGCACTCGGTCAGGTGGAAGAACGAACCGGGCTTCACGCCCGTGCGGATACCGGGACGCCACAGCTTGCCGGAGTCATCCAGCTGCTCGGGCTCGATCAGCCATTCCTCGCCGGGCTCCAGCTCGGTGAGTGCCTTGAGCAGCTTGCCCTCGGGCTTCTCAACGGTGGGACCCACGGAGGCCTGCAGGTCATCGGGCCACGCAACCACCATGGAGGACGCGGCGTCGATGAGCTGGCGGCGGAAACGATCGGACGTAGCGACCGAGCCCACCAGGATGCCCAGCGAAGCCGCCGAGCACTTCTGGCCCGCGTGACCGAACGCGCTGGACACCAGATCCCACACGGCCTGGTCGCGGTCGGAGCTGGGGGTGATCACCAAGGAGTTCTTACCTGAGGTCTCCGCGGTGAGCGGGCGCTCGGGGAACCACTTGGCGAACAGCTGAGCGGTCTCGTACGCGCCGGTCAGCACCACGCGCTGCACGTCCGGATGGGAGATGAGGGTCTTGCCCGCATCACCTTCCACGGCGTCCACGAGCTGCAGCACGTCGCGGGGCACACCGGCCTCCCACAGCGCCTCACAAATGGCGGCCGAGCAACGGCGGGTCTCCGGGGACGGCTTGTGAATCACGGCCGAGCCGGTGGCCAGCGGTGCCACGGTGGTGCCGGTGGGGATCGCGATCGGGAAGTTCCACGGCGGGGTCACCACGGTCACGTGGTGCGGGGTGAACTTACCGCCGTCCACGAATTCCAGCTCCAGCGCGCGGCGCGCGTAGTAGCGGCAGAAGTCCACGGCCTCGGAAATTTCCGGGTCGCCCTGCTCGAGCACCTTGCCGGTTTCGGCGCCGGCCACGGCCAAGAGATGGCCACGGCGTGCGGCCAGGATGTCGCCTGCGCGGTTGAGGATCTCAGCGCGTTCGCGGGCGGGGGTGTCCGCCCAGGTCTTGCCGGCAGCCTTGGCGCGCGCGACGACGTCGTTCACGGCCTCGACAGCCTCGGTCGAGTCGTCCTCGACGTCCTTGAGCACCTCGGGAACGGGCAGGTTCTCGAACCATTCCTTGTCCGCGATATGCGCGGCGATCTTCTCAGCCCATGCTTGGTTGGCGCGAGTGGAGATGTCCGTGTCCGGCTCGTTGCGGAACGGCTCGTCCAAGGGCTGGGTGGGCTCATCGCCCACGGTCTCCTGGGAGCGGTCCTGCGTACGGCTGGGCGAAAGCGCCTCCGGGTCCGTTTCGACATCCTCGAGGGCCGCACGGAAGCGGTTTTCCTCGCGCTTGAAGATCCGGTTGTCCGGGGACAGATCGAAGATCCCGGACATGAAGTTCTCGCTCGCGGAGTTCTCCTCGAGGCGGCGCACCAGGTAGGACACGGCGACGTCGAACTCGGTGGGACGCACGGCCGGAACGTAGAGCAACAGCTGACCGACGTCCGTGGACACGGCTTCACTCTGCTCGGTGGCCATGCCCTGGAGCATCTCGAAATCGATCCGGTCCGTCACGCCACGCTTCTTGGCGAGCAAGTGGGCGAAGGCGATATCGAAGAGGTTGTGTCCGGCCACACCCAGCTTGAGGCCGCGCATGCGCTCCGGGGTGAACAACCAGCTCAGCACGCGCTTGTAGTTGGTGTCCGTGGCCTGTTTGGACGGCATGGTCGCGATGGGCCAGTCGTGCATCTCCGCGTCCACGCGCTCCAGAGCCAGGTTGGCGCCCTTGACCAGGCGAACCTTGATCTGGGCACCGCCATCGGCCACGCGCTTGGCGGACCAGTCCGAGAGCCGCTCCACGGCACCCAGGGCGTCCGGGAGGTAAGCCTGCACCACGATGCCGGCTTCCAGGTTCTTGAGCTGCGGCTTGTTGAGCAGACGCTGGAAGACCTCCATGGTCAGTTCCAGGTCCGAGTAGATCTCCATGTCCAGGTTGATGAACATGGTGCCGGTCTCCTTGGAGGCGGCGGCCTCGTACAGCGGCAGCAGACGCTCGACCACGCGGTCAGCGGTGCGATCGAATCCCCAGTGGGACAGCTGCGGCACCACGGAGGAAACCTTGAGGGAGACGTAGTCCACGTCCGAGCGGTGCAGCAGATCCTTGGCGTCCTTGAGGTGCTTCTTGGCTTCCTGCTCGCCGAGCACCTCTTCGCCCAGGAGGTTGATATTGAGGCGGTGGCCCTGTTCCTTCATGGCCTTCACGGACTTGCCGAAGGGGCCGGGACGGGCGTCCACCACCATGTGTCCCACCATCTGGCGCAGGCGGGTACGCGCGGCGGGAACCACGATGGACGAAAGCTTGTCCGAGAGCGCGGTACCGGCCTTGATCTGGGCGCGGTCCACGGCGGACATCGATTCAGGGGTCAGCTTGGCGATGTCCTGCAGCGCCTTGGCCGCGGCCTTGGTGTCTTCCGTGCGGATCACACGATCCACGAAGCCCACGGTGAACTCCAGCCCGTGCGGATCCTGCAGCACGGTGGCCAGGCGGTCCTCGGCGGGGTTCTTCTGGGAACTACGTTTCTTGTTGTCCTGCGCACGGTCAAGCCACTGGCGCACCAGGTCTACGGACGCATCCGCGAGTTCGCGGGGATCGCTCAAAGCGGTGATGTTGCTGGTCATCGCAGCACCTCCAGGATCTTGGCCCGGCTGAGATACCGAGGCATTCCCTCGGTCACCAGCCGAGGTGATCCGGGCCCTGCATGGCTGGTCTACCAACGCTATCGTGTTCAGCACCCTGATGAGTAGTCGAGATCACAGGATGACGAAAAGTAACATTTTAGTCGCGTTCCACGGTCAATTTTCAGGCGCCGACGCCGCCGCTTACGCGTGCTCGGTCAGCCCCGCCCCGCTCAACCTCACACCTCGTTCCTTGCAGACCCGATCTGACTGCCTGCGGTCCATCGACATCCACGAACCGAACCCCACGCAGTCTCAGGTGACGGAAATGGACCCGCACGGTCTGGCGGGAGGCGGTTCCGGCGGACGATCTGAGACATTTTCACGCCAGCGCCCAATTCTGAGTCATGCCCAAGCCGCAGATCGTCCCCGCCAGTGGCTTAAGAATGTCTGGGATCCACGTACTGGCCTTAAAGTGGCTCAGATCTCTAGGCCTCCATTCTCGGCGCCGCTCACGCCGCCCAACCTGCCCACCGCAACAGTGCCGCGGTCAGGGCTCCAAGGATCACCACCGCAAGGAACGGCGCGCGCAACCACAACGCGATGCCGGCCACGATCAATGCACCCACGCGGGCATCGAGGACCAGTGCGGTTCCGCTGGCAAAGGTGTTCATCACCACGAGTGACGCAAGCAGACCCGCGGTGACCAGCCCGGCCAGGCGAGGAACGAGCGGGTGGTCCAGAACGGCGTCGGGAACCAAGTACCCCACGAGCTTGGTGACGTACGCGATCGCGGCGGCACCCAGGACCCAGAACCACATGCTCATGAGCGTGCCTTCTTCCGTGCGGATCGCGCGCCGATCAGACCCCAGGTCAGTGCGACCACGGCGGCGACCAGTACCGGGATACCCGAGGGGACCAGCGGGATGCAGATGGCCGTGACCACCCCGCACACCACGGCAACGGCCAGGGGTTCGCGTTCGCGCAACCGCGGCCAGAGCAACCCCAGGAAGGCGGCAACGGCGGCGCCGTCGAGACCCCACTGCCCGGGATCACCCACCGCGTCACCCAGCAGTGCCCCGACTGCCGTGAACAGATTCCACAACAGGAATACACTCACGCCGGCCACCCAGAAGCCGCGCTTGCGCTCCAAGAAGGTGGGCTGTGCGGAGGCCGCGGCATTGGATTCGTCAATGGTGATCTGGGCGGCGATCAGCTTGCGCCAGGACTGCGGCCGCAGCAGCGCATTCATGGTCATGCCGTACACGGTGTTGCGCACGCCCAGCAGCGAGGCAGCGCCCAGGGCCGCGGCTCCCCCACCGCCGCCGGAGAGCACACCGATGAACGCAAACTGCGATCCGCCCGTGAACATCAGCGCGGACAAGGCTTGCGTCTGCCAGAACGTGAGCCCCGCCGCGATCGAGAGGGCACCGAAGGAGATGCCGTACAAGCCCGTGGCGATGCCCAGCGACAATCCCACGCGCACCGCGGGTGAAGAGCGCCAAGGAATAACCGGTTCTGCGTGATCGGAGCCGGCAGAAACGGCGGAAGAACCACTCACGATTGCGCGGAGCTCCTGCCCTGCATGACTTCCAGGGTGTCGAGCACGCGAATGAGGTTGAGGTGCGACTCAGAGTGCGGGAAGTTACCCGTGGCACGGCGTTCCGAGGTCGAGAACGTGGTGGGCAGTAGACCCAGCTCGTTGGCAGCTCCGAGCACGGTGTCCAGCAGTTTCACGGCCTCCTCCACGCGTTCGCAACGGGCCAGTTGGTCCGCGAGCTGGAGTGTTGCCGAGACCGACGGCGCGGCCTGACCCGCGAAACCGTCCTGACCGATCGAGGACGCGAACGCCTCGACGTCGTCCAAATCCGTGAGCTGAGGCAGGTTGCGGTAGCGGTGCAGCAGCCCGGAACGATCCGTGAGTTCCTTCTGGATCCGGGCCACCGTGCCCAACATGCGCTCATCGTCATATGCGACGAACCCGACCTTGGGCAGTTGCAACAACGAGGCGTCCACGGCAGTGGAACCGTAGTACTGCACGAACGATCCGACCTCCGGGTCGTAACCGTTGGTCCAGATCTCGTGGGCCAGCTGATCGCGGTGTTCTTCCCAGGTCTCCACGTCACCGGGCAGGCCGTGAATGCGCACGGCATCCACACCGGCCTGCAGCGCGGCCCACATCATCACGCGTGTGTAGGTGTAGTGCTGCGGCTCGCCGCGCATCTCCCACACGCCCTGATCCTTGTCCTCGTAGTTGGCCACCACGGCGCGCAACAAGCCCTGCTGCAACGGCCAGGACAGGTGGTCCTCCTGGACCCCGCGGCGTCGGAGGCGCTCGAAGACCACGAGCACGTGACCGGCAACGTCCGCCTGGTACTGCGAGCCGGCGGTGTTGCCCTCGCGCACCGGACGGGCGCGCTCGTAACCGGGCAGATCGACCAGCCGTTCGCGGCCCACCACGGAACCGTCCAGTCCGTAGACGTTGGAGGGGTGGTCCACATCCCCGGCGACGGCGCGCAGCAACCAGTTGCGCAGCTGCGCTGCCTCGCGGTCGTGCCCGTGGTCCAGCATGATTTCCAGTGCGAGGGCGGCATCACGGGGCCACGACAAGCGGTAGTCCCAGGTGCGGTCCCCGCCCAGCACCTCGGGCAGCGACGTGGTGTCCGCGGCGATCAGGCCGCCGGTCGCCTGGTGCATCATGCCGCGCACCACCAGCAGGCTGCGGCGGATGATGTCCTCGCGAGCGTCCTGGGTGACGGTCAGTTCCGCGGAGCGTTCCGCGTCCGTGGGGGCGCGCTTGGTCTGCTCCCGCTCAGCGAGCTTGGCCTCGGTCGCGGCCGGATCATAGAGCGCGGACCACTCCTGCCACAGGTTCAGCGTGGCAGTCAGGGTCTCGTTGACGTCCATCGCTTCCGGCGGCGTGCTGTGGGACGGGAACCACGTGAGCGAGAAGTCCTTGGTTTGGCCCGCCGCCACGGTGAACGTGCCGGCATGCCGACGCTTGGTACGGTCCTCGTCCGCCTCGGGCAGCGGATCGCCACGGAAGACGACGGCGTCCGGTCCGGCCATACCCACCAGCACACCTTCCGTGTGCTCACCGGATTCGTCGCTCTCCTCCACGTCAAAGCGGCTCAGCCACGGCACCGAAGCACCGAAGTTGAAGCGCAGGCGCACGTCCTGGAAGATCTCGACCTCACCGGTCAGGCCTTCCACGCGGCGAATCAGCGCGGTGCGAGAGGACAGCGGCATGAAGTCCGTGACACGCACGGTACCGGTCTCCGTGGTCCACACCGTGTGCAACACAAAGGTGTTCTCCGCGTAGAAGCGTTCCACAGCGGTGACGCCCGGGCGGTCGAGGTCGACCTCACCGTCATCGTCCACGGCGCACGCCGGCGCCAGCAGCCACCGGCCATTGTCCGGCGTGCCCAGCAGGGACGCGAACATCGCCGGGGAATCAAAACGGGGTGCACACCACCAGTCGACGGAGCCCGTGCGGGACACCAACGGGCCGCTGCGCATGTTGGACAGCAGCGCGTAATCCTCGATCCATGAAGCCATGGGTCCAGAATTTCATACTCGCGGGGTGGACTCATTCGGTCACGGTGATCTCGTGACAGCTTTCACTTTGGTGGGCGCCCACGCAGTTTGGGTGACAGACGTTCCGGATCGTTTGCGCACGTCGCGTTCCTCATGTGAGCGCTTTCCCGTGTCATCCCATCCAAATCGCTCGTAACTGGGGACACCACGGTGATTGTTCGTGAAATCTACGCCTTGGTACCCATGAGTCATGGGGATATCACGACGGGGACTTTTCAAGGCAGGAACAGCAGCGGCCGGGGGCGCGGTTCTGGTGGGCTACCAGTCGGCAGCCCACGCCACGGACGCCCCACCCCGTCTTCCACAGGGCATCAGACCCTATCGTGAGCTCTACAAGAACTGGGACGGCGCCATTGTGGCCGCCGAGCTCTGGTCCTACGACGTGCGCAATGCACAGGAAGTCGTGACCCTCGCCAACTGGGCCCACGCGAACGGGTGGACCATCCGCGCCCGCGGATACCGCCACAACTGGTCACCACTCACGGTCGCTGAAGGCACTCCCGCAACCGCCAAGGTTCTACTGCTCAACACCACCAAACACATGGATTCCTGCTACATGCACGGCACAACGGTGGTGGCTCAGGCCGGAATTTCCATGAACTCACTGGTGCGCCACATTGCCGACCGCAAGCGCGGATTCACCAACATGCCAGCACCGGGGGATGTGACCGTCGCGGGCGTTCTGGCCGTCAACGGTCATGGCACCGCACTTCCGGCCAGGGGTGAGAAGCGCCAGCAGGGTGCAACGTTCGGCTCTCTGTCCAACACGGTGCACGCGCTCACGGCGGTCGTGTGGGACGAGGCCTCCGACCAATACACGCTCAAGACGTTCCAGCGCACCGATCCGGAGATCGGACCGTTCCTCACCTCCATGGGCCGGGCCTTCCTCACTGAGGTGCAGCTTCAGACCAACCCCATGGAGCACTACCGCTGCCGCACGTGGACGCACATCTCCGTCAGGGATCTGTTCGCGGCACCGGAGAAGGCGGGGCACTGGTCACTGTCCTCGATGATCGACCGCGTGGGTCGCGTGGGCCTGATCTGGTACACCTTCACCGACAAGCCGTGGATCCAGCAGTGGGAGGTGGCGCCGCGCAGATCCTTTGGTAGCCGCCCCACGATCACCCCGTACAACTTCCCGTTCGCGGACCGCCTGCCCTCTCCCGTTCCAGAGCTACTGGGACAGGTCGTGGCCGGCAACCAACACCTTGCACCGGCCTTCAGCAAAGCCGTCTACGCGACCACCGCCACGAGCCTCACCACCACCCTCGCCCGGGACATGTGGGGACCGGCCCATCACTTTCAGCACTTCGTGAAACCCACCACGCTGCGCGTCTCCGCCGGTTCACACGTGTTCATCACCCGCCGCGACCAGCTGCAGCGCGTGGTGCACGAGTTCACGGAGTTCTTCTCCGCGAAGCTCAAGGAGTACCAGGACCGCGGGGAGTTCCCCATCAACTCGTGCATGGAACTGCGCATCACGGGCATCGACGATCCCGGCGAGGTGGATGTGGAAGGCGCTGTGGCGCCGTCGTTGTCCGGAATCGCGCCGGTACCCGGGCGCCCCGAGCTGGACACCGGCGTGTGGCTGGATGTTCTGACACTGCCCGGCACGCCCGGCCAGGAGAAGTTCTTCCAGGAACTCGAGCACTTCATCGGCCTGGAACTGACCCGCTACGGCGTGGCTCGCCCCGAATGGGCCAAGCGCTTTGCGCACACCGAGCGCGGTGCGTGGACGGACGAGTACCAGCTCAAGGAACTCATCCCGTCGCTCGTGCCCGGTTGGGATCACGCCAAGGCCACGTTCCACAAGTACGACCCGCACCGGATCTTCACGGCACCCCTGCACGACGCGATGGGGATCTAGCCGCCACAGACCTCCGCGGGTCCGTCACCCGCGAGGACACCCGCACCAACTCGACACAGGAGACAGACATGAAGAAGCACGTGACCACGGTTGCCGCAGCCTCCACCTTGGCCGCCATTTCTTTCGCGGGTATGCCCGCCGCCAACGCCGCCGCACCCGCGGTGCAGTCCAACGTGAGCTACTCGGTTCCCACCTCGCCCAATCACGACCCGTCCCTGGCCGTGATTCCGTTCTGCAAGCCGTGGCTGCTGCCCTCTTGGCTGGCCGGCAACTTCGGTGATCACGGCAACGACATTTCCGCAGCGATCCGTTCCGGCAATATCGGCGGCCTGTTCCGCGCTATCCCGCAGTACGCCTTCAACGACGCCGCTTTCCACCTTCCCGCGACCTTCCGCACCTTTGGTGGTTGCTTCTAAAGAACGGTGAGGGGATCGCCCTAACGGTTCCCGAACTATTCGGAGCCCGTCCCGGATGTCTGCGGGGCGGGCTCTTTTACACCTTGCCATATACCCCTTGGGGGTATAAATTGAAGGCATGAGCACCGAAGAAGCAGCAACTCACGGATACACCCAGGACAAGGCCGCATACAGCAGGCGCCTCAAGCGTATCGAGGGTCAGGTGCGTGGCATCCAGCGCATGATCGATGAGGATACCTACTGCATTGACGTGCTCACCCAAATATCCGCCATCCAGTCCGCCCTCAAGTCAGTGAGCCTGGGGCTCATGGAGGAACACCTGGGTCACTGTGTGCGCCACGCGGTGGAGCACGCCCATGACACGGGTGACACGACCGAGATGGACACCAAGCTCGCGGAGGCCAACGCCGCCATCGCCCGCCTGGTCAAGAGCTAACCCAACCCCCAAGGACTAAGGAGTCTCCCCATGAACACCACCATTACCGTCTCCGGCATGACCTGCGGCCACTGCGTTTCCTCCGTCAAGGAAGAGCTCGCCGAGGTCGACGGCGTGCAGTCCGTGTCCGTGGACCTCAACGCCGGCGGCGAATCCCCCGTGACCATTGAAAGCACCCGCGAGCTGACCTCTGAGGAGATCGCCGCAGCAGTCGAAGAAGCCGGTTACACAGTTGTCTAATCAATCCACTCAATCCCCCGTCACGGACAACCAGGTCCACGGCCCGCTGCGTGACTTGGACCTTCAAATCAGTGGGATGACCTGCGCCTCGTGCGTGGGTCGCATCGAGCGCAAGCTGCGCAAGATCGACGGCGTGGATCCCGCGGTCAACCTTGCCCTCGAATCCGCGTCCGTCAAGGTTCCGGAGAACATCTCGGACGAACAGATCGTCGACACCATCAAGAAGGCCGGTTACGGCGCGGAAATCACGGGCGGGGCCTCCTCTGCTTCGTCACACGAGGGTTCTGACAACACGAACGACGACGCCGCTGCCTCCCGTCCCAGCCGCGGCGACCGCACTGCACAGGTGGGTTCAACGACCGCGACGCATACGGGGGCCTCTGGTGCACCCAAGGCCTCCGAGGCTGCCGGGACGCCCGCAGCGGAAGGTGAGCGAGCGGCGTCGTCGGCCCCCGCAGAACGGGAGCTGGAACGCAACACCGATTCGGCTGACCCGGCCGCCGATATGTCCCCCGCGGACAAGCGCCGCCGAGACTTGGGAATCCGGCTGATCGTCGCCGCGATCTTCTCGGTGCCCGTGTTCGTCATCTCGATGATTCCGGGCGCGCAGTTCCCGCACTGGGGCTGGGTCGCCGCGGCGTTGACGCTGCCGGTCGTGACGTGGAGTGCGTGGCCGTTTCACAAGGCCACCGCCATCAACGCAAGGCATTTCTCCTCCACCATGGACACCCTGGTGTCGATGGGTGTGGCCGCCGCCTACCTGTTCTCGCTGTGGCACCTGCTCGTGGATCCAGGGATGACCGCGCACGCGCACCCCGGTCAGGCCATGGACATGTCCAGCCATCAGCTGTACTTCGAATCCGCGGCCATCATCACCACGTTCCTGCTGTTGGGCCGGTGGCTCGAGGCTCGTGCGAAGGCTCGCTCGGGTGAGGCACTCAAGGCGCTGCTGAACCTGGGCGCGCAACAGGCGACCGTGCTCAACGACGACGGAACCGAGCGGTCCGTCCCCGTTGAACAGTTGAAGGTGGGCGACCGCTTCGTGGTTCGTCCGGGCGAGAAGATCGCCACGGACTCCGTGGTTGTGACCGGCGAATCCGCCGTGGATGCCTCCATGCTGACCGGGGAATCTATCCCCGTGGAGGTCGGCCCGGGTGACGAGCTGACCGGCGCCACCGTGAACACCACGGGACGCCTGGTCGCGGAAGCCACTCGTGTGGGCTCCGATACCGTTCTCGCGTCCATGGGTCGTACCGTGGCTCGCGCGCAGGCGACCAAGGCCCCCGTGGCGCGCCTGGCAGACAAGATCTCGTCCGTGTTCGTACCCGTGGTCATCGGCATTGCCCTGCTGACCCTGGTGATCTGGCTGCTCGTGACCGGCAACGTGGATCAGGCTTTCGTGGCTGCGGTCTCCGTGTTGGTCATCGCGTGCCCGTGTGCGCTTGGTCTGGCAACTCCCACCGCCCTGCTGACCGGCACGGGTCGTGGCGCTCAGATGGGCATTCTCATTACCTCCGCGGAGGTGCTCGAGGATTCCCGCAACGTGGACACCATCCTGCTGGACAAGACCGGCACCGTAACCCGCGGTGAGCTGTCCGTGACGGCCGTGAACTCGGTGTCCCAGTGGTCCAAGGACCAGGTGCTGGACTTCGCCGCGACGGTCGAGGACTACTCCGAACACCCGATCGCTCGGGCCATTGCGGATGCCTCGTCGCAGCGCTTCCAGGTAGCTCGCTTTCAGTCCGCGCCCGGCGGCGGCGTGAAGGCATATGTCGCTGACGGCATGCAGTCCCGCTCCGTGGTGGTGGGTCGCGAACAGTGGCTGGCCAAGAACGGTGTCCGCCTGTCGGAGACCGATCGTGAGGCCCTCGAGCACGCTCGCGCGGACGGTTTCACCACCATCCTGGTGGCCGTGGACGGCAACCTGGCCGGCCTGATCGACCTGCAGGACACCATCAAGGAAGAGTCCGCTCAGGCAATTGCACAGCTCAAGGAACTGGGCCTGCGCCCAGTCTTGCTGACCGGTGACCACTCCGCCGTGGCACGTTCCGTGGCGGAACAGGTGGGCATCGCCCCGGAGGATGTCATCGCGGATGTCACCCCGGACGGCAAGGTTCAGGCCGTGACCGACCTGCAAAAGCAGGGTCGCGTGGTGGCCATGGTGGGCGACGGCGTCAATGACGCCCCCGCGCTCACCCAGGCGGACCTGGGCATCGCCATGGGCTCCGGTACGGACGCCGCCATGCAGGCCGCGGACATCACCGTGGTCCGCAGCGAACTGACCGCCATCCCCACCGCGATCAAGCTGTCCCGGAAGACCCTGGGGATCATCAAGTCCAACCTGTTCTGGGCCTTCGCCTACAACGTGGTGGCCATCCCGGTGGCTGCGCTGGGCTTCCTCAACCCCATGATCGCCGGTGCCGCCATGGCCTTCAGCTCCGTGTTCGTGGTGCTGAACTCCCTGCGGTTGAAGCGGTTCGGGCGTTAGCTCATACTGATCGATTGCGCAGAAGAACGCCCTGGACTGTGATTCACAGTCCAGGGCGTTCTTCTGTATTCAGGTGCGGATCAGCGAGCGCTCGAGCCCGGTTCCTCACCCTTGGTATCGGGGCGCACGCGCTGGCCGTACTGGGGTTCGCCGTTAGTCTTGGAGTCGGCAGCACCGGAAGTCTTGCGGGGCGACGCGGTCCCCGAACCCTCGCCACGTGCCTGCTCCGCCTGACGGCGAGCCTTGTTTTCCGCGAACAGCTTGGCGGAGGAACGGTTCACGCCGGTACCTTGACCGAGTTCGGGGTCGTTGGGCTTCTCCAGGAGCATGAGCGTGGAGCACACGACCACGGACGCGATGAACGCGATACCCGCGGCGATCAGACCCAGCCCCACACGAGCAGCGTTGTCGGTGCCGCCCGCGGCCGCTACCGAGACCACCACGAAGGCGACGACTGCCAGCACGGCTGAGATGACAAGGGGACCCTTGATATCAGTCTTGCGACGGCCGTTGTGCTCGGTGCGCTGGGCCACGTGAATCCTCCTACGGAAACTAGCGAAAAATTGTTGAGATCGACTGATCAGTCTACGCCGTTTATCCGGCCACTATCAGGGGAGCCCGCGCGGTCCGCTGCGAGCGCATCGTGCCGCAAACTCAGGGCCGCAATGAATTGGGTAACGCCAATGATGATGGCCGCGCCACCCACAACGCCCAGCTCCGCTTTGGCACCCAGGGTCTCCACGAGCATCATGCCCATGCCTGCACCCACGGTCACCAGACCGCTGAGGGCCCAATCCCTGCCGAGCGGGAAACTCTGGCGGAAACGCAGGCCCAGCGCGAGTTCCAGAATGCCGCAGAGACCGAGAACCATGGTGGCCAGCAGCACGAACAGCCAGTTCTGCGGCGCCATGATCGCGACGAGCGCGCCGCCCAGAATGTAGAGGATTCCCGCGAGCTGGGGGATGTTGGCCAAGGAGCCGAGGTCGACGTCCCCACGGCCCTTCATGCGGAAGTGCAGGAACAGCCACGCGCCACCAGTACCGACCAGGAACAGGCCCAGGGCCCACGGTGCGGCGTTCTCGGTGGGTTCCTGCCAGAAGATCGTGACCGCGCCGAACACCAGCGCGACCAGGGCCCGAACCAGCGTGGGCACCCACAGATCGTGCCGCACATCCGTTCCGTTGCGATGGCCGCCGGATGCTCCGCCGCGGGGGGACGGGATCTGCTGAGACACGCGAAATACTCCTCATTGGCGGGGTGGGACCGGGCCAGTCTAGCCTTGGCCCCATGGAGCTCGCTCAAACCGAACCCCGTAAACCAACGGCCAAGCTTTTGCTGCTCTCCGGGGGCATGTTCGTCGGCATGCTCATCCACGTGGTGGCCACCTTGGGTGCGCTGGGCGTCTTGGTCTCCTTCGCGTGCGTCATCGTCGCAGCAATCGTGGCGCTGTCGCATATCAGCGTGGGCAAGAAGGCGGCACCCGCGAAGCTCGCCGCCGGGACGTGGGGTTTGGTCGCCATGTCGATCGGTGCGGTCGCCGGTCTCGCCAGCTTCTTCTTCGAAGCGGGAGCCCCACAAGCCTCCGGCTCCGCATGGGTGGCCGTGGTGGCGTGCCTGCAGATCGGGGCGGCTGTGCTCATCATGATTCCCTGCCTGGTGATGCGAGCCTCCGCCCGCCGAGCCATGGGCGACTATGGCGACGACACCCTGACACCCCCGCTGTACATGCCCTGACCACACAGTCAGCTCCCGAGCACGTTTCGCAGCACTTGTAATCCTTTTTCCAGCTCGGCGTCCGACGCCGTCAGCCCCAGCACCAGCCCCTCGCGCAGGTCTGCGCGCGGTTGTTCGGCCGGTACGGCTTCTGCGGTATCTCTGGCGGGCGTCATCGTGCGCGTTTCAGCTCGGGACGCCGACGCCGCCCAGTACTCTCCCAGCCCGCTGACCAGGACCCCGCGTTGGGCCGCCCCCGCGACCGCCACAGCTTCTCTCGGCATCTCGATCACGGCGTGCGAACCACCGGCCATGGGCACCACGGCCACACCGGGAAGGTCCGCGAGGGCGTGAGCGATGAGCGAGCGGCGTCGGCGATAGGCGCGGCGCATCCGAGCGGTGTGGCGCTGCAGGTGACCCGAGTCCATGAACCGAGCGATCGCTCGCTGAGCCACGGCCGAGACCGGTGATCCCAGTTCCGTGCGCAAGGTGTGCAACCTTGGAAGCAGGTCATCGGGTGCCACCAGGTGTCCCACGCCCACCCCGTTGCCCAGCACCTTGGTAAAGCTGCCGAGGGTGACCACGGTGTCCCGATCGGCATCCAGGGCGGCGAGCGCGGGCAAGGGTTGGCCGGTGTAGCGCAGCTCGGAGTCGTAGTCGTCCTCGATGACCACGGCCCTGTGCCCCCGAGCCCATCGCAACAATTCCAACCTCCGGCTCACGGGCATAGTGCCGCCCAGCGGGTACTGATGCCCCGGCGTCACGACCACCGCGTCCGGAGTTTCGACCACATCCCACGTACCTGTTCCCGCCCACTCGCCGGTGGGGAGACTGCCCGGGTTCAGACCGAACTCGTCCACGGGAATCGGTATCGCAATGTGCCCGGTGGC
Organism: Kocuria carniphila; assembly: GCF_004136555.1. Taxonomy (GTDB): domain Bacteria; phylum Actinomycetota; class Actinomycetes; order Actinomycetales; family Micrococcaceae; genus Kocuria; species Kocuria carniphila. The sequence goes on along the minus strand of NZ_NOIT01000017.1, from coordinate 74,923 downwards.
TTCCACGACCCGGCGCAGTGCGGAGTAGCCGGGGTCTTCCACGGCCACGCGTAGACGGCGTCCGCGTAGCGCGCCCAGGACTCGCAGCACCAGCTGAAGTCCGTCGCGGGCACCCGCAGTAATGACTATGTCGTCCGGTTCCCTCACCACCCCTCGGTTCAATCGCAAGTAGTCGGCCAGGTGCTGCCGCAAGGGCACGGCCCCCGCATCGGCACTTGCGGCATCTCGCCACGCACCCCGCCAGGCCGGGGTGTCCAGTTCGGCGATGACCGCTTTGCCGGGCCGCAGGTCGATCTGACCCGTATCTGGAACGCTACGTCGCGTGCGGGTGGAGCGGGGCGGCGTCGTCGAAATGGGGAGTTCGCTCGCCGCGGGGACCACGCGAACGTCCGGGGCAATGCGCGTGGCTCCGCGGTCGGCGGTGAGATACCCCTCGCCCGCGAGGACGTCCCACGCCGTGACCACCGTGCCGCGCGAGATCCCCAGCCGCTCCGCCAACACCCGCGAGGACGGCAACGGATCACCCGCGCACAGGACTCCACGCGCTACCAGGTCACGGACTTGACCGACGAGTTGCTCGCCGAGCGAGACGCCCGAAGACCGGTCGACCGACAGCGGCACATCCACCGCGCGCGCATGCCGCATGTGTTCCTCCAAAGTGGACTACTGGAATTACTCAATTATGGATCTGTTACCGGGCCACTTTCACGCGCAGCATGGTCAGCATGACTCACACCGTGCACTCTCCCGCTGACAACAAGACCCCCGTGACCGGATCCAAGCTCGTCAAGAGCGGGCTGGCCGACATGCTCAAGGGTGGCGTGATCATGGACGTGGTCACCGCCGAGCAGGCCAAAATCGCCGAAGATTCCGGCGCCGTTGCCGTGATGGCGCTCGAACGCGTGCCCGCGGATATCCGCGCCCAGGGTGGCGTGGCCCGCATGAGCGACCCGGACCTGATCGAGCAGATCATCGATACCGTATCCATTCCGGTGATGGCCAAGGCGCGCATCGGCCACTTCGTGGAGGCGCAGGTTCTGGAGCACCTGAAGGTGGACTACATCGACGAGTCCGAGGTGCTATCCCCCGCTGACTTCGTCAATCACATCGACAAGCACCGCTTCACCGTGCCGTTCGTGTGTGGTGCGACCAACCTGGGCGAGGCGCTGCGCCGCATCACCGAGGGCGCGGCCATGATTCGCTCCAAGGGCGAGGCCGGCACCGGCGACGTCTCCGAGGCTACCCGCCACATCCGCACCATCCGCTCGCAGATCGCCGAACTGCAGGGCCTCTACACCGTCTCCCCGGACGCCCTCTACGTCAAGGCCAAGGAACTGTCCGCCCCGTATGAACTGGTCGTCGAGGTGGCTCGCACCGGCAAGCTGCCCGTGGTGCTGTTCACCGCCGGCGGCATCGCCACCCCCGCCGATGCAGCGATGATGATGCAGCTGGGCGCGGACGGTGTGTTCGTGGGCTCGGGCATCTTCAAATCTGGCAACCCGGCCGAACGCGCCCGCGCCATCGTGGCCGCGACCGCCTACTACGACGATCCCGCCCGCATCGCCGAAGCCTCTCGCGGCCTGGGCGAGGCCATGGTCGGCATCAACGTGGCAGACCTGGCCGCACCGCACCGCCTCGCGGAGCGCGGCTGGTGACCCAACCGGTCGTCGGCGTGCTCGCCCTCCAGGGCGGGGTGGCCGAGCACCTGGCGATGCTCGAGTCGCTGGGTGCTCGGGCGATCCGCGTCCGGTCCGCTTCGGATCTCCTGGGGAACGACGGCGCTCCGGTCGTCCACGCGCTCGTCCTCCCCGGGGGCGAGTCCTCCACCATGGATCGGCTGTGCAGTGCGTTCGGACTGTTTGGTCCGCTGCGGGAAGTGATCGCAGCGGGGCTGCCGGTCCTGGGCACGTGTGCGGGGCTCATCATGCTCGCCTCCCAGATCGAAGATCCGGCGCCGGGACAACAGTCGCTGGGAGTGCTGGATGTGACAGTGGCTCGGAACGCGTTCGGTTCGCAGGTGGACTCGGCGGAGGTGCTGTTGGAGTGGATGGGTCCTTCAACGACTCCCGACCACCTCGACTCCCACCCCGGCGACTCAGCTAGTCACGCGGATACGGGCGATACCGCAGAAGGTCACGTCGATGTGACTGATGCCGTTACTGGCCACCTTGGACGGGCGTTCGACCTTGTTTCCGGCCGCGCCGCTTCGGATGCCGACGTCGCGTTGGCCCCGAGCGGCGTCGTCCGTGCGGCATTCATTCGCGCGCCCGCAGTGACTCGAGTCGGTGACGGTGTAGAGGTGCTGGCTCGCTATCAGGAGTCCGTGGTCGCGGTGCGGCAGAGCAATATCCTGGCCATCAGCTTCCACCCCGAACTCACCGGGGATGTCACGGTGCACGAGGAATTGTTGGGTCTGGTTCGCTTGGAAGCCGCCGTATAGGCGTTCCGGTTTTGTGCAATAATTTGAGGCACTTCATCGAGCAATCCCGAAGGGCCGACGACCATGAGCCAGCTTGCACCGCTTCCTCAGCCGCTTGTTATTTATCCCGATAATGCCGCCGAGTACCTAGAGCGTATGGGTCTCCGCGTCGCACAAATTGATGAAGCGATCGCAACTGGTGAGAACGCCTCGGGCAATACAAGTAAATATGCCCCTATCATCGCTGCGGGCATCAACCGCTGGACCAATACCGTGGCAATGCTTCGCCAACGTCTGACTGAAGATGGGGACTGGACTTATACGGATCCTCAGAATCGACCAATTGCCGTTGACCCGACCGGGAAGTACCAGATCTCTGTGGCTGGCGGCAATAATGCGACCGGAGACCCTGACCCACTTGTAGTCCCCCAGGCCGCTCGCAGAAAGGGTCGAGCCACAGCCGACTCGGTAGACCGAAATCAACAAGTGCTTTTCGCACTAGGCGACCTATCCATGATCGACCAGCCCCTCAGCTCAAGCGAACAGCCGCCGTCGGGAGCATGGGTCTTGCTTTATCACCGGGCCGAGGGAGAAATCCGTCGTGAACTTTCGCGCCCTTCGGGGTTCGACAAGCAACTCGGCCAATTCACGGGCTGGGACGTCCGAGTAATCCTCGCGCCGCTGCAAGATGACACGGTGCTGGAACCGAACATCACAGACATTGGCGGGGGTGACGTTGACTTCAACATCGCCTGACGGGCTACTGAGTCCTGACCGCATCACGCTCGCTCGAATGCGAAGGGGGTTGACCAAGGTCGAGTTGGCTAACATCTTGGACGTCACCGAGCGCACGATCCACAAGTACGAAACTCGGGGAGCCCCGCGCGCCACAACGGAACCGCTAGCCTCCGCTCTCGAATTCCCAAGTGACTACTTCTCACGCTCCCGTGCACCCAGCGTTGAATCCCACGGCGTGAATTTTCGAGCTGGCCGATCCACGACCCGGAGTGAGCGAGACGCCGCGATCGCTGCGGGCGCCTCCGGCATGGAGGTCAATGACTGGATCTCAGGTCATTTCGTGCTGCCCAAAATCGATGTGCCTCAGCTCGGTGAGGAGACACCTCAATTGGCCGCCATCATGCTCCGTGAGGCATGGGGGTTAGGAACTAAACCTCTACCCAATTCGATTCAGCTCTGCGAATCCCATGGCATCCGCGTATTCGGTTTGCCACCCCTTGCCGAATCCGTCGATGCCTACTCCCTGTGGCACGGGGATGTTCCCTATATGTTCCTGGCTCGGCGAAAGACTCCTGAGCGCACTCGATTCGACGTTGCCCACGAGCTCGGACACCTAGTCCTTCACAAGCATCGTGAGGTGGAAACCACATCCCAGCAAGAAGACGAGGCCAACAGGTTTGCGTCAGAGTTCTTGATCCCCCGGGACAGTATCGCTGAGTACCTCCCGAGGAACCCCACGATCGACGACATTTTCAAGATCAAGAACGCGTTCAAGGTATCGGCCATGGCGTTGACCTACGCGGTCCATAAAGCTGGTCGGATGACGGATTGGATCTACCGCACAACGTGCAACAAGCTGGGTCAACTAGGTTATCGAACCGGAGAGCCCAACGGCATGGACCACTTCGAGCAATCCAAGGTCTTTCCGCAGGTTTTCGCGTCCGAGAAGCACGGCCAGGTTGACGTGGATCGAATCGCTTCAGAACTCTCGCTGCCCGCGGATGATGTTCACGCGTTAACACTGGGGTCCCAGCTGCGAGTGGTCGGGGCGACGGCACCGAAGGAGGGCCCTCAAGTCAATCCGCAGCCCGATCCATCGCCACGAAGACACCTACACCTAGTGCGCTGACAAATTTGGCAGAGGTACGCATTGATTCGACCGGAAACGCTGCGTACCTCTGCCAATAATGTCGGCCATGCGGAATGGTGCCCCAGATGTCACCAAGGCACGCCCTCGACGCGAAGCTCTGCCCTAGATGTCTGGGGGATCCGCCTACCATGCGAAACGCTGCCCCAGATGTCACGGGAGTCCGGCTTAGGTGCGAAGCTCTGCCCGAGATGTCCCAGGTGTCCGCGTTAGAACTGGCGTTCCCGGTCAGAAGCTTCCGGACGCGCCTCCGCCACTGAATCCTCCGCCGCCTCCGAACGATGTGCCAGCCGAGCCGGACGAGCCGCTCGACGAAATGGAGTGGTTGGTGCCGCTGTAAATGGCCGGGTACATCACGTAGAGCGGCAGCCAGCTCTGGAACGTGGATGCGTACTGCACATCCCGCTCCACGCCATCTTGATCCTTGGCCTTGGGCGGTTTCTTGCTGTCCTTGGGCGGTTTGCGGTGGTTCGAGCGGTACTTGTAGTACCGCTTGCGCACCTCGTCCGAGATCTCCTCGTCCGGGTGTTCACACTGATACCGCTCGATCTCCCGGTCGGCCTGCTCACGAACCTTCTTCTGGTCCTTGCTCCACCACACGATGGATCCAGCCACCACGGCCACGACCAGGCCCGCGATCCCGAGGAGCACCCACATGACGATGTTGCCCGTCCGCTCGCGGTCCGCGGCAGCCTGCGCCGCCGCCTCCGGGTTGGATTGGTCGTACACCGAATCCAAGGTCGCCGTGAAGGCCTGGGCGTACTCCTCGTCCCGGAAACCGGGCTCCAGCTGGTCTTCCATGATGTCTTCCGCCGTGGCGTCCGAAAGTACCTCGCGGGCACCGTCGGCCACCTCGATCCGCAGTTCACGCTCATCCATGTCCGCGACGATCAGCACGCCGTTGTTCCGACCGGCCTCCCCCACGCCCCATTCGCGAGCGGTTTGCCGGGTGAAGTCTTCGAAATCGCCGTCAACGCCGTTCACCGTCAGCACCGCCGCGCGGATGAACTCGTTCTGTTCGTTTCCGCGGCCGATCCTCTCGTTGATCCGCTGCTCATCGGTATCGGAGAGGATGTCGGCCTGGTCCAGTACCGCTCCGGAGTCCGGGCGCGGTGGCACCTGGGCGGCGCGAGCGGCGTCGGCGGACCAGGCCACCAGCGATACCGCCGCGAGGAGCGCGAAGATGGAGAGCACGAACCAGCGAAAGACGCTGCTGGAACGCGAGCTCGTCAGGGTCAGCATGATGCCTCCTTGGGTACGACTGCTCCCAGCGTAGGCACCGCGCAACCCGCAAAGGATCAGCCCGGGGCATGAAATCGGCGCCCCGCCTCACGGTGGAGCCGGAACGCCGACGTCGCACGGAGACTACCCCGCGCCAGGTTGCCTAGCTTTCGCGGTTCGGCACGATCATCAGTGGTGACTCGGTATCTGCCAGCACGGATTGGGAGACCGAGCCCATGAGCAGGCCGCGGAATCCGCCGTAACCGCGCGAACCCATGACCAGCAGGTCAGCGGTGCGGGAAGCATCCACCAGAGCATCGGCCGGACGGCCCTGCAGCACGCGAGTCACGATGTTCAGATCCGAGTACTTGTCACCGAGTTCCGCCGCTACCTGGTCCGTGAGCTCTTTGGCCGGAGCCAACAGCTGTTCCTGAACCGCGCGCTCCAACTCGGAGGAGTTCATGGGCAGGTAGCTGGTGGTCGGAACCACGCTGACCACGGCGAGGGTGAGACCGTGGGCCCGAGCGTAATCGGCGGCCACGTGCACGGCCTTGTTCTTGGCACCGAGCTTGTCCACGCCAACCACCACGGCGCCCTCGAAGGATTCGTCCTCCGAGCGGGATTCACGCTGAGCCGGGTTCCAACTCTCCGGCAGGATCACCACGGGAACCGGTGAGTGCGAGGCGGTCGCGGCCGAAACCGAACCGACGCGGCCGCGCACGCCATGTCGGCCACGCTTGCCCATGACCACCAGGGAGGAATCCTTGGCCTCGTACACGATCACACCCGCGGCGTCACCGCGCTCGATGATGCCCTGCACCTGCACACCGGCATCCTTGGCCTTGGCCACGGCCGCACGAGCGAGCTTCTCGGATTCTTCCTGCACTGCATCCAGGAAGGGGCCGTACAGGGACTGATCCACACCCACGGGGCGACCGGTGGAGACCACGATCTTCAGCGGGATCTCCTGAGCTGCTGCTTCCTGGATGGCCCAGTCCAATGCGCGTTCGCTGTAGTCGGAGCCGTCGTATGCCGCCACGATTCGTTGTGACATCTGTTTCGCACCTGTTTCTGTGTGTAGTGAATGGATGCTGTTGGGGCTCACTTGCCGCTGGGAACCACCATGACGGGTCCGGCAGCCGCACCGAGCACGGACTGGGACACGGAACCGAGCAGCAGACCGGTGAAGCCACCGATGCCGCGCGAGCCAACCACCACCAGATCCGCGGTACGGGTGGCCTGCACCAGCACGCGACCGGGACGACCCAGGAACCCGTGACGAGTGACCTTAAGATCCGGGTTCTGCTCCGCGATATCTTTGGCGATCTGGTTGAGCTTCCGCACGGACTCGTCGAAGTAGTAGGTCTGGTTGTACTGATCCTGGAACCAGTCCGGGGTGCCGGACAGGGCACCGTTCACGGAGACCAGGCTCAAGGTGGAGCCGTGGGCCTTGGCGTACTCGATGGCCTGTGCGACGGCGGGGTTCTTCTCGCCAGCAGCGTCCACGCCGACCACCACCGATCCGGTGAAGTCCATCTCGGAAGCCGGGGTCCGGGTACCGCCCTGGGACTCCTCTTCAGAAACGTGGACGTCCTTGTGGTGGGCGGATTCACGAGCCGACTCCACATCGGAGCTGTCATCCTCTTCGCGCGGCGGAACCACGATCACGGGCACGGGGCTGTGAGCCGCAACGGCTGCGGACACCGAACCCAGGCGGCCACGCAATGCGCCACCTTTACCGCGCTTACCCATGACCACCAGGCTGCAATCCTTGGCGGCCTCGATGATGGCCTTGGCGGCATCGCCCTCGCCGCTGGCAGTATCGACTTTCACGTCGGCCTGCGCCACGCGGTCCTGAGCCGCTTTGAGGTTCTGGTCGTTTTCGGCAGTCACTGCCTCGCGGAAGCGGCGCTCCAGGCCGGGATCTCCCACACCGACCACCGGGAAGGCTCCAATGAGGCGCACGCCCACGTTACGAACACGCGCTTCTTCAATGGCGCGGTCCAGGGCGCGGAGTGCGATTTCGGAACCGTCAATACCCACCAAGACGGGGCCGTTGACGGATGCGGACTTGGTGTTGGGAACGTCTTTGTTCATGCCTTAAGGATAGTCGATTCACCCTCATAAATAGAGACGCACACCACTCGTTTTGCCCGCCGAATCGCCCGGTTGGCGCCCCGGGAAGGAGGCGAGCGGCGTCGTCGTCGATCGAAACCGGAATGTGGTCAGGCCATGGCGTACATCCACCGGTCGCTGCGAATCCGCCAACCCAGCGTGAGCGCCCGCGCGCCGATGTACCCGCCCGCGTACGCGATCCACAGCCAGGCCATGCCCGCGGTGCCCCCACCAGCGAACTGCATGACCGCCCACAGCAGCGGCGCGTAGACCACGATGTTGATCAGGCCGGCCAGCGCCAGGTAGCGGGCGTCGCCGGCGCCGATCAGCACGCCGTCGAGCACGAACACGTACGCCGCGAGCGGCTGCCCCACCGCGACCACAATCAACGCGATCCCGAACAAGTACTGCACGCTCTCCGACTGCGTGAACAGGAACCCCAGATGCGGGCCCACAAAGCCCACGATCAAGCCCGTGACCACGCCGAATCCCAGGCCCCAGCGGATGAGGCGATGCATAAGGTGGCGTACGCCTTCCCGCTCGCCCTGTTGGCCTAGGTCGCGGGCGCCCAGCTCCTTACCCAGCAGGGCTTGGGCGGCGATCGCGAGCGCGTCGAGAGCGAAGGCTAAAAAGTTGAAGACCGTCATGGTCAGTTGGTACGCCGCCAGATTCTCCGCGCCCTGGGCGGTGGCGACCACGACGGTCGCGAGGATTGCCGCGCGCAGTGAGAGGGTGCGGAGCATGAGCCAGGAGCCGACCGTGAGATGGCCACGCACGCCGCGCCAGCCGGTGGTCAGCCGCACGTTCTCCCTGCGGAACTGTTTGCCCAGGAGCACTAGATAGGCAATCGCCATGCCCCACTGGGTGATGCTCGTGCCCATCGCGGCACCGGCCACGCCCAGATCCGCGCCGTAGACGAGCACGACGTTCAGCCCGGCATTTACCGCCGCACCGATGCCCGCGATGATCAGCGGAGTTTTCGTGTCCTGCAGTCCGCGCAGCACGCCCATCGCGGCCAGCACCACAAGCATGGCCAGCAGTCCCGGCATGGACCACACGAAGTACGACGTCGCGTGCTCCAGCACCTCACCCCGCGCACCGAGCGCTTGCAGCAGGGGCCTGCCGGCGAGAATGCCTGCGGTGGCGAGAACTACCCCAAGATCAGCTGCGGTCCACAGGCCGTCACGGCCGGCCTCAAGTGCCTGTTTGAGTCGGCCACCGCCGAGATGCCGGGCCACGGCGGGGGTTGTCGAGTAAGCGAGAAAGACCATCAGCCCGACCACGGTCTGCACCACGGTCGCGGAGATCCCCACGCCGGCGAGCTGCGCGGTTCCCAGGTGCCCGATGATCGCCGAATCCGCCAGCAGGAACAGCGGCTCCGCAATCAACGCACCGAACGCAGGAACCGCGAGCGCCAGGATCTGACGGTTGAGGGAGCGGGTGTCGCGGGGCGCTGTCGCTTCTTTGGCTTTTGCGGGTTCTGTGGCTGGGGATTCGGGTTCGGACTGCACCAGTCCAGGGTAGCCAGGGTAGGGAGCCCGGGGGTTGCCTACGGGGTGTAGATGGTCAGCTCATGATCGTAGGGGGTCCTCGTTCGGGAACGCTGTACGGATACCGCTGATTGATCCGCCGGGGAAAAAGTCGTACCACCAATATGTCCTCGCCTGTTGGAGATCCTCAAGAATTCCCTCATCCTCCTGCGAAAGGTCTAGGGCGAGGTCACAGCGGTAGACCCGGGATTCGTCACCCTCGACGAGCTGGAAGATCGCGTACCGGCCCTCCAGACGAATCCATTGGACGACGAGGGTTGGGTGCAGATCCTCCCAAAAGGTTCTCCCCATCCCGAGCTCCATCAAGAAGCCCGCCCAGTTGACCCTGAGCCCTTCGGGGATGTGCCCTTCTTCGGTGCGTGGCTCACCACCCGAGAAGTCGATCGAAACGGTGTTGGGGCCGTCGGCAACCTTGTAGTGGAGCTCCCGCAGAAAGGCATAAGGAGCCAACACCGCGTCATCAACTTCAACGCGCGGAGGTTCAGGTGATTCGCACTCCAGACCCAGGTCACCCCACACGGCCCGCTGCGAACCGCCCACGTGAATCCTGCGTGGCAATGACCTACTCCGATCAGGTGGCGGGTTTGACGGAGATCACCGGTACAGCGGCCTCCAGGATGATCTGCTGGGCGGACGAGCCCAGGAAGATCTTACCCGCGGGACTGCGGCGCTTCACACCCACGACCACGGCTTCAACTTCCGGGCGATTGGTGGCGTCGATGAGATCTCCCACGGCGTCCTTGCTGCGACCGTCGGCGTTTTCCAGGGTTACGCGATCGTAGCCGTAGCCGGAGATGTCCGGGGTGGAACCGTCCACGGGAAACACGATGAGGTCTGCGTCGCGGCGTCGGGCTTCGTCGATTGCGAAGTCGCGGGCGGCGTGCCCGGCGGGGGTGTCTGCGCTGGCAAGGATGATGGTCATTACTGGAAACTACTCCTCGATTTAAGGACCTGAACGGTGCGCTCGGCGTCATGGCGTCGTGTTACCAAAATCGTGCGCCACACCTGAGAATTACTACTTTCCCAGATGAGCTTATGTGTATTCTAGGTCACAATCCCAGGCCGCTCTCAGGTGGCCGGTCCGCATGCCATCAGTGCACTTGATTCAGGAGACCAGTTTGGTCGAGAAGCCTCCGCCGAATCGTCGGCAGTTCATCACGTACGGGATCGGAGGACTGATCGCGGCTGGCGCCATTGGGACCGCCGTGACCGGATCCATTTCCTCAGCCTCCGGCGGCAACAACCTCCGCTCGAGCATGACCATCATCGCCCCGGCGGCGGCCGGCGGCGGTTGGGACACCGTGGCTCGCGAAATGCAGCAGGCGCAGCGAGCGAACAGCATCATCAACAACACCCAGGTGGTCAACATGCCGGGCGCCGGCGGAACTATCGCGCTGGGCAACCTGTCCGTTCTGGACGGCGATGCGAACAACCTGATGGTCGGTGGCACCGGTCAGCTCGCCGCGACCATTCAGTACGATTCCGCCACCAAGTACGAGGACGTCAACCCCCTGGCCGTGACGGTCGAGGAGTACGACGTGATCGTGGTCCCAGCCGACTCCCCGTACAAGACCCTGGACGACCTCATGAAGGCCTGGGCGCAGAATCCGGGCGATGTCCCGTGGACCGGTGGTGGCTCGTTCGACCAACTGGTGGTCACCGAAATGGCCATTGCGGGCGGCATCAAACCGGCGGACATGATCTACGTGTCCTCGGACGGCGGCGGCGAGTCCACGCAAGCACTGCTCAACGGCACCGTTGCCGCGGCAGCCAGCGGATACCCGGACTCCATCGACCAGATCGAGTCCGGCCGACTCCGCGCGCTCGCGCTCGTGGCCGAGGAACCCCTGGAGGGCAGCGACATCCCGACCACCGTGGAGCAGGGCTATGACGTGACTCTGGCCAACTGGCGCATCCTGATGGCCCCCGGCGGCATCACCGATGACGAGAAACAAGAGCTGGAGAACATCGTGCTGGAGACGATCGAAACTCCCGAATGGCGCGAAGCCATCGAGCGCTACAACTGGAACGAGAACGTGATCACCGGCGACGAGCTCACGCAGTTCATCAAGGACGAGACCGAGCGAATCACTGCGCTGTACAAGGAGTTGGGAGTATGAGCCACGCATCGGTTTCCGAATCCTCGGCACCCGCACCCCGGGCAGATTCCGAGCGTCCCGTCGACCGGAGTTCACGCTCGGCAGGCTCCCTGCTTCAAGCACTCACCATGCCGCTGGTGCTCGCCGCGTTCGCCACCTATCTCCTGGTGGGCATGCTGATGATGGAGGTCCCGGATTCCGTGGACTTCCCGGGCCCGCGCTTCTTCCCCGCCATCATCACCGGCGTCATTTACGTCCTGGTGGTCGTGGAAGTCATCAACATTTTCCGCCACTGGTCCAGCGGTTCGCTGGGCACCACCGACGACGCCGCTCCCGCCACCTTCTCGTGGCGTTCGCTCGTCTGGGTGATCGGCGGGTTCTTGGCCTTCGCCCTGCTCCTGGAATTCCTGGGGTGGATCCTTGGCGCGGCACTGTTGTTCTGGTGCGTGGCGCGTGGATTCGGGTCGAAACGACCCCTGTTCTCATTGATCGTCGGACTGACGGTGAGCTCCATTGCTTACATCGCGTTCGACATGGCACTGGGGCTCTCACTGCCCTCGGGACTTCTTGGGGGTGGCTTCTAAATGGAGACTCTGTCCTTACTGATGGAGGGCTTCGCTGGAGCCCTCACCTGGCAGAACCTGTTCTGGGTGGTGCTGGGCTGTTTCCTGGGTACCGCAGTGGGCGTCATGCCCGGCCTGGGTTCTTCCATGGCCGTGGCTCTGCTCTTGCCCGTGACCTTCGCCCTGGAGCCCACCGCGGCGTTCATCATGTTCTCCGGCGTGTACTTCGGTGGCCTGTTCGGCGACTCAACCATGGGCATCCTGATGAACACACCGGGGCAGGCGTCTGCCATTGCCTCAACGTTCGAGGGTCACAAGATGGCCCTGAACGGGCGCGCCCCACAGGCACTGGCCACCGCGGCCATTGGTGCGTTCGTGGGTGGTTTCATTGCCTCCGGAGTGGTGGTGTTCCTGGCGCCGTTCCTCGCGGAGTTCTCCACGCAATTCGGGCCGGCGGAGTTCTTCGCACTGGCACTGTTCGCGTTCATGGCCACGTCATCCGTGGTGACGGACTCTGCAGTCAAGGGCTTGTTGTCACTGGCGTTTGGCCTGGGTATTGCCGTGGTGGGTATCGACGGCGTCACGGGCATCCCCCGTTTCACCATGGATTCTCCGTTCCTCTTCGACGGTATCTCTCTGGTCACCGTGACCGTGGCGGTGCTGGCTCTGGGCGAGGTCATTTACTTCGCCACGATTGCCCGCTTCCAGCGTGAAGGCCAGATGATCCGTTCGAAGGGTCGCCCGTGGTTGAGCAAGAAGGAGCTTCGCGAAGCCGCGCCTGCGTGGGCCCGTGGCACGGCCATTGGCCTTCCCTTCGGTGTGATCCCCGCTGGCGGTTCCGAGATCCCCACGTTCTTGGCGTATGGCGCGGAACGCAAGCTGGATCGACGTCGTCACGACCCACAATTCGGCAAGGGCGCCATCCGCGGCCTGGCCGCACCCGAGGCCGCCGGTAACTCAACGACCGGTATGGCCATGGGCGCACTACTGGCGCTGGGCCTGCCGATCTCCGCGACCGCGGCCATCATGCTCGCGGCGTTCCGTCAGTACGGCCTGCAGCCGGGCCCGCTGCTGTTCGAGCGCGCACCCGATCTGGTGTGGGCGCTGCTGGCGAGCTTCTTCATCGCGATGATCGTGCTGCTGATCATCAACCTGCCGTTCGCCATGGTGTGGGCCAAGCTCCTGCTGATCCCGCGCCACTACCTGTACGCGGGCATCACGGTGTTCTGTGGCCTGGGCATCTATGCGACGTCCGGCTCGACGTTCGATCTGCTCCTGCTGCTGGGCGTGGGCATCGTGGGCTTCCTGATGCGCATGCACGACTACCCGCTGGCGCCGCTCATCATTGGCATGGTGCTCGGCCCGTTGGCTGAAACCAGCTTGCGCGATGCGCTCATCAGCGCCAACGGTGACGCCTCCGTACTCGTGCAGGGCCCGATCGTGCTCACGCTGTACGGTCTGCTGGCAGTCGTGCTGCTGCTGACCCTGCGGAGCAAGATCACGAGCCGGACCAGGCGGGATACGTAGACGGGTTCTGCCACCGTGCGATGCCATGTGAGGTAGACGCACCACACCTCAACCTGAAGTGAGGAAACTGCAGCTTCGCGGTCTCATGTGATGTAAGTGCTGAATTCAACCAAACTCGACGCACTTCCCTCACCGGAGACTTCGGTGCTGCAGTTTCCTCACTTAAAACTTCAGTGAAATGAACTCGTGTGGTCATTCCGCAGCCACACGTCGCGCGAGAGTGCCATTTCCATGGCTTGCCACGTTTCATCGCCAACAACCGTCTCAATGCTGGCGCCGGTGGGCTTGAATTCCAGACTCTCGTATAGCCCGAGAGCACGATGGTTGTGTGCATAGACACCCAGCGTGATCAATGGGAAGTCCGTCTTCTCAAATCCTCGAGCGACTGCCGCTTCGACCAACGCACGGCCACGGCCCTGCCCACGAACAGCTGGATCAGTAATGATGTAGCCGAGGCGCATTGATTGAGAGTCGTGATCTACAAGTAACGATGCAAGCCCAAAGGCCCGACCTGTCTCCAAATCGATTCCGGTCCACCAGGTACGGCGTTCGCTAGTCAGGCTCTTTTCCAGTTGAGCGATGTTGAGTGGCCAAGTGAAAGTGGGGCCGGACCACATCACCATCTCCTGAGGGGTACGCACCCATCCAAGAAGTATGTCGAGGTCGTGAGGAATTGTCCGGCGCAGTCGCATCTCCCCACTGTACGAGCGCGATGCGCCCTCAAGTTTCCGGAGTGATGTCAGCGTCAGCTCAGTACCGCCAAAAATATGGGAGTTAGTTCGTACCGGGGCAACCGAAGCTGCGGGGATTCTCGTTGCAGTCATCAGCGACATTGCGGACGGTTGCCTTCCACACGCTGATCGGGACTGGCGCGGATGCGACTTCGTTGAACCCAGCGACCGGCTGCCAGCCGGTACCCGCCACGTTGTACTCTCCATAGAAGAAAGTAGTCAGCGTGACGCTGTAGTCACCGGTTTCCGAATAGACGTGTGAGGTGTCCGTGGGGATATCCCAATCGCCTTCGGCCAATGGTGCACCTGTCAAAGGCGTGGGGCCGAGAGCTGCCCCGTCACCGTAGTTCCAGGAGTACTGAACCGGATACGCCCTCACCGCCACGGGGAAGCCACCCAATTCAGTTTCGAACATCTGGGCATCTGCAACGGCAAACACATTGGTGTTCATGTTCTTGAGTGTGTCCGGCGCGGGCTCAACAGTCGAGACAGCGGGAGAAACGTTCAGGCGCTGGAAATCCTGCAGCGTGAATACGGGAAGCGGAATGACACCTTCATCATCAGCTTCGGCGGCTTCAGCATTAGCCACGCACATTTGAGTTCCGCGTGACGCACGGCCCTCTTCTCCCGCCCCACCAACGACGACGTCCATATTGACGCCTTCGCCGCCACCATCGACCGTGCACTCTTGTTCCTGGCGGCAGTCGTCAAAGGCGTCGCCATCTTCACCATTGCAAGGATCCTGCAGGCTATATGTGGTTCGATTCAGCGCTGTGTCCATCTTGGTGGGGTCAAAGAAGATCGAGTCATCGTCGCTCATTAATTCATTGCGTAGAGCCCGCTGATACTCGGGATCCTCATCTGGATCCCAGGCTGAACCAGATGCGCCGCTGCCACCACCATCAGTTGAAGGCTGGCCCACCGAAACGGAGATCCCGCCTCGTGATCCCGTCTTTACCGAAACTGAAATCACATCTTTTGAAGCGGTAGCCGAGCTATCAAGTGAACCAGATTCTTCATAACCCCCGTATCCCGACCAATCCGATTCAGCAGCAAACGCCGGTGATAACTTAGCAAATGGAAATATAAGAATAATTAAAGAAAATATGCAAAATAATGCGAATGTCCCCTGGCGCACCCTCAAACTAGTCATAAGGAGCCTCTAGGAGAGGCGGTTATGTAAACCCAACTCCCGCCCTCAAATGCCAGGCTCGCATCCAAGTCATCCGTTGATTTAATTGGCTCCTGTTCGATAGCGACTTCTTTGTTTTCAATGATTTTTGCACCGCGATTGTTAACACCCACGGGAACAGTATAGATTCCATTTTCACTCATCGAGAGTGAGTCTGGGATAATTTGATACGTCTCCAATCCCCCAGCGGCCCAATGCCCTGACGAGTAGACATCTGCAGTTTGAGTGAATTGTCGTTCACAAGCTTCGCAGGATTTGCTAGTTACTTCTCGAACTAAAGAGGCATCGCCAGTTTGCATAAGATACCACTGAGCATCAGCACGGTAGTCCAAAAACGCCTGCGCCCCCGCCTCAGTCTCCTGCTTGGCCTCTTCGGGCATCACCGGCTTTGGAACATTGCGTGCAGGGTGTTCAAGGGTTGCCGGCTCGAAGTCATCCGGGAACTCCTGACCGGTGGCCATTGTCTCCGGCTGCTCAGGCCACCAGTCCCCACTGGCGGACGGATCCGGAGACGAGGATGGTGAATCCGATGACCCATCTCCGGTCTCACTAACCGTGGGAGACGAACCGCCATCCGCAGACGTAGACGTAGACGTATCACCCGGCTCGGGATCGTTCGAGTTGCCGCAGCCGGCCAGCGTCAGCCCTAACGCCAGCGCGGCCAGGCTCGCCGCGAGCTTCCTACGCTTCAGCGCATCCCCCATTGGATGGTCCCCTCTAACTCATGAAGCCCGGCGGCCACTGCCAAGCTACGGCAGCGATTCGAGCTTACGAAATTTCGTTTGACACTATCCACCGCGGAAAGATTTTTGTGGATAACTTTTCAATGTAAACGCATAACGGCCAGTCACGAAGTTTTCGCACGCATCTACAAACCAGCAAGGTGACCGTTTGTTGCACGGTCACCTTGCTATTCCGAGTAATTAACTCAGAACGGGTACTGCGGAATGTCCGGGCTGATCGTGACCCACTGGCTCTCGGTAAATGCCTCGATGTTCGCGGCCGCACCGCCGAATCGAGCACCCGTCCCAGAGGCCTTCATGCCTCCCATGGGAGCGGTCGCCTCGTCCATTACGGTCATCTCATTGATGTGGATCTTGCCCGCAGTGATTCGGTCCGCGACCTTCAACGCCTCACCCACATCACCAATGATCGACAGCGACAACGCGTACTCCGAGTTGTTCGCCAGGTTCACCGCTTCTTCCACGGAGGACACCTTGATGACCGGAGCCACCGGGCCGAAGATCTCCTCGTTCCACGCCGGCATGTCCACCGTCAGATCAGCCAGCACGGTGGGCCGATAGAACAACCCGTCGTGCGTTGCGCCCGCACGGATCGACGCACCCGCGATCACGGAATCCTGCACCTTGGAATCCACGGCCTTCAGCTGCTTCTCGTCAATGATCGGCCCCAGGTGAACTTGCCCCTCGGACGGATCACCCACCACCAGAGCGTCAGCCCGCTCGGCCAACTTGGACACGTACGACTCGTAGACATCTTCATGAACAATGTGCCGCCCCGTGGTCATGCACACCTGCCCCTGGTGGAAGAACGAGCCCATGGATCCCACACCCGCCGCTAGATCCAAATCAGCAGACGGCAGCACCACCATCGCGTTGTTGCCGCCCAGCTCCAGGTGAGTTCGCTTCAGATGCTTGGCACCCGCCGCACCCACATGGCGGCCCGCTTCTGTAGAGCCGGTGAAAGACACGATTCTCACCTCGGGCGCATCAACGGTCGCCGCGCCGACGTCGCCGCCTCCCGGTAGCACCTGCAGCACGCCCGAGGGCAGTCCCGCCTCTTCGAAGATCCGTGCGATCAGCACTCCACCGGTGATGGGCGTGCGGGGGTCGGGCTTCAACAACACCGCATTCCCCAGCGCCAATGCCGGCGCGACCGAACGGATCGACAGAATCAAGGGGAAGTTGAACGGCGAAATCACCGACACGACACCAGCGGGCACCCGCCTCGCAAACGACCAATGCGGATCGTCTGAGGCCAACACCTCCCCTCTAGCGTGCGTGGGCAGTGCAGACGCCTCGAAGCACTCCTGCGCCGCGACGTTTGCTTCCATCCCCGCCTTGGGCTGGATCGCGCCGGTTTCGCGCACCACCCAGTCGATGATCTCTTCGGTGTTCTCCTCGAACAGCTGGCCCGCCTTGCGGAGCACGGCCGCACGCTCGGTCGGCTTGAGCGCGGCCCACGCGACCTGTGCCTCGGAAGCCTGCCGAGCGGCGTCGTAAACGTCGGCGGGAGATGCGGAACCCACCGAGCCCAGGACAGCTTCCGACGCGGGATTCTGAACGGAAATCGAGTCGCCGGACCCATCCCGCCAGCCGTTGATGTAGAGCTTTCCGTGCCAGCGTTCGTCGTCGAGAATTGCCATGTTCGCTCCTTCGGGTGGGTCGGCGAGCGCCGTGCGCAACGCACTGCACACCGCTCAATTTCTCCCCACATTGTGACCCACGAAACACAGATGCCGCTCAAAGTCTTGTCACCGCTCACCGGCGGGAGCAGCATTGAACCATGTCAGTAGTGGATGTTCAGAAGAATCTCGACGCCGCCCAACTCACCCTCGTGGCGGAACTAGACGCCCCCGTGACCACCGCCTGGAACCTCTACGCCAACCAGCAGTTCGTCGAAAAATGGTGGGGTCCGCCCCGCTATCCCGCCACGTTCACGAATCATGACCTCGCCCCCGGGGCCACGGTGAATTACTTCATGACAGGCCCGGACGGCGACAAGTACCACGGCCTGTGGCAGGTCCAAGAAGTCACCCCCGAGCGAGAAATCCACTTCACCGATCGATTCGCGGACGCCCACGGCCAGGTCGACGACGCCCTGCCCGCCTCGGACGTGGTGGTCACCTTCGAGGCGTTGGACGGCAATCGAAGCCGGATCACCACGGTCACCACCATGACCTCACGCGAAGACCTGGAGGAGGTGTTGAAGATGGGCGCGGAAGAGGGCACGGTGCAGGCCATGAACCAGATGGACGCGCTGATCGAGCAATCAGTATGACTCGTCGGGACGGGTGACCACGGCAAGAGCTCACTCCGAACGGCCAAACAGACAAACCAGCACAATAGGCCCGAAAGAGCCGAGCCCTACGGTTGCGGATCCCTTGCGTCGTACCGGCTGAACGCGGGGAACTTCCGCACCAGGACCACCACGAGCACCAGACACACGACCGCGCCGGCCACGGCAGCCAGACCGGGCCCGGCGAACTCGCCCGCGGTGCCCATGTAGGCATCGCCCAGGCGCGGCCCACCGGCCACGACCACAATGAAGATGCCCTGCAACCGCCCGCGCAGCGCATCCGGGGTCGCCGCCTGCAGGATGGTGGTGCGGAACAACATGGAGATCGCGTCCATCGCACCGGCCGCGACCAGCACGGCGCACGACGCCGCCAGCGGCCACACCGTCTCACGTCCCCAACCGCCGGAGGCCAGCAGCACTACGCCACCGAACGCCATGATGCACACGGCCCACCCGGCCACGGCCATCGCGCACGCTTTGCCATGGCGGTTGAGCCGCACCAGCGGCCCGGACAGCAACCCCGCCAGCACGGAGCCAGCCGCGAGCGCCGCGGTCAACAGTCCCACCGTGAACTGGTCTCCGCCCAGGACCGTCGCACCGAGCACCGGGAACAACGCACGCGGCATCGCAAAGAACATGGCGGCCATGTCCAATAGGAACGTCATGCGCAGATTGGGTCGGGTGGCCAGGAACCGGAATCCCTCGACCACGGAACGAAAACCGGCGCGGGACGGGACGCCGTCGGGCGGGAGGGACGGCAACTTGTACATCGCCCACAAGCTCGCCATGAACGCCACGGCATCCACTGTGTAGGCCCACTGGAAACCCAGCCCGGCCACGGTCAACGCGCCCAACAATGGCCCCACCATGAGCGTGGAGCCCATGGTCAGTTGATATAAGGCATTGGCCGCGGGCAGCTGTTTCATGGGCACCAACCGCGGCACGATCGCCCCGCGCACCGGCTGATTGAGCCCTTGGGCAAACGAATGCAGCGCCACCAGCGTGTACAGCACCACCAGTGACGAAATGTGCGCCCACGAGTGCGCGGCTAGCGCGACCGTGACTGCGAACAAACCGAACGTGGTCCACAGCCCCACGGTGCGGCGATTGTGCGCATCACCCATGGACCCGCCGTACAACCCGGACACGATCAGCGGCAGCAGCGCGGCAACACCCACCATGCCCACGGCAAACGTGGAGCGTGTGAGCTCGAAGACCTCCAGGCTGATGGCCACCACCGTGAACTGGTTGCCCAGCATGGACATGGTGGAGCCGATCCACAGGCGTCGGAACGCCGGGGACTCACGCAGCGGGGTGAGGTCGAGCAGCAAACGGGGCACTGGTCGATCCTAGGCCCACGCGCTCGGACAACGAGAGCAGCCAGATCGCCCGGAACCATTTACCCTGAAGGGAGCCCACTTCCCCGGGACATCAGGAGTTCTCATGCGCACACGCGAACAACGCTGGGCCGCCCGCTCGGCGCGCGGTTGGCCTCGATTGCGCGTGTTCGCCATCATCAACGGCATCACGGGTCTGCTGATCGGCGGCCTGATCCTGTGGTTCACCCACGGAGTGTTGCAATTCGAGAACTTCCCCGCCGCGGAGGTCCCCTGGATCTGGCGGGTCCTGGCCCTGGCCATCGCCGTCATGCTCCCCGGAATTCTGCTGTCCATGGGCGTCTATCTCGTGATCGCGGGTGCCTCCGCGCGCAATCGGGCGGCGTTGGCAGCGGGGCGAGCGCGCGACGTCGTCCTCAATGCCTCCCAACCGGACGAGCCCCCGGTGGTCGCCCACAAACTGGCCGAAACCACCCCGCCCGGCGTGAAGATCCGCGCCCACGCGCTCCACGGTTCTGACGCGACCAGTCGGTACACCCGCACCCTGCTAGGCGCGCTACCGGTGCACACGCCCATGGCGCTCGCGCCGGTGGGCTTGGGACTGATCCTGCTCGTGGTCGCCACCATCTACTACGCGACCGGTTACGGCGCCCCGGCCACGGTCATCCTGCTGGGCGTAGCCTACCTCGGCTGGAAACTCTGGCGCGGCTTCAGTAGCTACCAGGCCTTTTCCGAGTCCGATTGGGCACCCACACGCGTCGACGACGCGAACACCGGCCCCATCCCCGCGGTCACCGTGGTGCACGAGACCGAAACGACCCAGCCCATCCCCCGGCAACGCTCCGCGTACGACGACGCCCCGCCCACCTACACGACGCATCACACCGATCACGACCAGGTCGCCTACGAGAACACCGATGAACTCCCGGTCATCGAACGGATCCGGGACAACTACTCGGAACCCAAGAAGATGAGCGCGTCCCAGCGCAGGCTGGCGGAACGGGCCGAACGCGAACGGCTGGTCATGGAACGCCGCCAGCGCAATCGCCGCTCACCCGATGGTCAGCCACCCCACACCATCACGTCCATGGAGCGTCACCCGGACAGCGAGGATCAAGGCGGCGCGGCCGAACAGGAACAGCAGCGGCAACAGCAGCGCCGCTACGAGCAGTACTTGGACGAGCACCAGCGCATGCGACAGGACCGGCTGCGCAACGCGAGTGCTAAGAAACCGGAGGAAGCGCCGTCGTTGTTGGGCTATGCGATGACGCGCTGGAAGAGCAAGCGGAACGGGTCCGCGAACGACCGCTGACCGGCGAGTTGAATCAGCGAAAGGCTCAGTCCGTGATGGGCTCCGGATTGGTCGGGTTGGTCACCTGGCCGCGGAGGTACACGCGCTGGATGTCGGCCAGCGGAGCGACGGCCATGAGCGCTGCGCCCACCATCTCCAGGCCTTCTTCCAGGTGATAGGTCACGCGGTAGAGGAACCAGTGGGCCTCAACGCGGATCAGATAATCGGCAATGAACTCGAAGCCCACGGCCGCGCCCAGGAACACCACGAATCCGCTCACCAGAAGGCGGCCGGGCGTCTTGTGCAGGCGGCGCGAGGCGAAGAACGCCAACAGGATGACTCCCGCGGCGATGGGCGCGCCCAGGATCACCCACGTGAAGGTGAAGCCGGTGTCCGGGGCAAACCTCTCCACGACGAGACCAAGCTTTTCGTGGAGCATGGTGGCGTCGTCCAGGGACATCAACAGCGCGATGACCGCAATGAGCCGCCAGGACAGCCGGGCGCTGCGGCTCGGGGTGTTGGCGGCGACCAGGAACATGAGGGTGGCAGCCACGATGAGCAGGAGCACGTTCCACCACATGGGCAGGTTCACCTCTGAGGTGACCTCGAGGTAGTGGTAGATACCCAGGTTGGGAGCCCACCACACCGCGAACAGGCTGAGCAGCGTGATGATCAGAGACACGATCACTGCGGCCACTAAAGCGCCCAACCAGAACGGTCGCTTGCGGCGAAGGGTGGTGGATCGGCTCATACGTGCCCCCGGATCGTCATGAAGTTTTCACT
Source organism: Kocuria carniphila (assembly GCF_004136555.1). Taxonomy (GTDB): domain Bacteria; phylum Actinomycetota; class Actinomycetes; order Actinomycetales; family Micrococcaceae; genus Kocuria; species Kocuria carniphila. The sequence goes on along the minus strand of NZ_NOIT01000017.1, from coordinate 53,171 downwards.
GGAAAGCAACCCACAGTCTACCGGCGCGTACGATGCCGGGGCGGGGCATGACGTTCCCCACACACGTGTTACTTTCGTTTTGAATTGACTTCTTCATGATGAATCGCATCAATGAGATACAGATGTGGAATTGGTGAGAGTCTCTTAATCTCACCGCCGCACCACACTCCTCAGTTGCGACCTGCGGCGATGCCCCGAATTTCATCCTCTAGGATTTCGGCGGCGCGCTCCAAATCCTCCGATTCGGCTCGATGCATCAGGTGCAGGGCCAGCCCGTCGGTGAGAGCGTGAAGCCGCCGCCCGCTTCGTGTTGCGGCCTCGCTGGGAGCGTCGGGGTCCTCCCCACGCAGGGCGGCGGCCAACCAAATACACGCAGCGGCAATTTGAGCGTGGGCGGAATCTCGGAGGACTTTGAGCTCCGGCACCGCGGTCGCTTCTGCAATCAGCGCGATATTGACGTCCATTTCGGCCCGGGTCTGCTCGGTGAAGGGGACCAGGTTTTTGACCACGGCCAGGACATGGTCTTCGGTACTGCCCTCACGAGGAAGATTCGTAATGCGTTCGTAGGCGCGCTCCATCATGAGTTCCGCGGAATACACGAGGAGCTCGGTGCGCGTGGGGAATACGTGCCGCAGAGACCCCACAGCCAGGCCCGCTTCTTCAGCAACTGTTCGCACGGAGACCGCAGAAACACCCGATCGGAGAATCACACGCCACGCGGCCTCGGCAAGTTCGGCTTTGCGTGCTTCGCGGTCAATTCTGGAAGGCATGGTCCTAAATTAGCACGACTGTGCTAGATTGATTTGGCACAACTGTGCTAATTCAATCGGAGGGGCTTACAGCATGGAGACCATTGGAATCCTCGCGGCTCTTGCGCTGGTCGATTCCACCAGCTTCGGGACTCTGCTCATCCCTATCTGGCTGCTCATGGCACCCGGTCGGCTGAAGCTCGGCCGTCTACTCGTGTACTTAGCCACCGTTCTCGCCGCGTATTTCGTGATCGGCGTGCTCATCATGCTGGGCGCCACCGCCTTCATCGACGCCTTTGGCGAGGCACTGGAATCCCGCACCGCGTACATCATCCAATTGGCGCTGGGCATCGGCCTGATCGTCCTGAGCTACGTCATGGATCCGGGAACCAAGCGGGCCAAACGCCTCGCAGCCGAGCGCGCGGCCGCCGGCAACGCCGCGTCGGCGCCCGGGGGCCGCGTCTCGCGCTGGCGGGCCCGAATCTTGGGTGCCGACGGCGCTCCCATCGGCACTCGCGCCGGCGTCGGTTCCCTGGCTGCGCTCATGGGACTTGCCCTGGTGGGCGTCTCACTCGAGGTGGCCACGATGGTTCCGTACCTGGCGGGCATCGGCATCATTTCGTCGACCAGCCCCAGCCTGACGATTTCGCTGCTCATGCTCGGGGGATACTGCCTGGTGATGATTGCCCCCGCATTGACTCTGACCATCGGGCGTTTGGTCGCGCGCAACGCACTGGAGCGCCCGCTGTCCGCGCTGGAACGATGGTTCACCAAGCATGCGCAGTCCGGCTCGGCCTGGTTCATCGGCATTGTGGGAGTGCTACTGGCACTCAACGCTTTCGGAATGTTGCGGTCAATGTAGCGGGGGTTGGGCTGGGCGCATCCACAGTGACGAGCCCTCGGGTGCGTCACGTGCTCGCGTGCACTTCGCAGAACCCGATGGACTAGCGCGACCCATCCAAGCCCCGCAGCCGCTCCATCTCACGGCGGTCCTTCTTGGTGGGCCTACCCGCACCGCGGTCTCGACGACCCACGGGAACACTGAGTTCAGCGGGCCGCGGCGGCGAATGATCGATGTAGCACTGAGCAGCAACCGGCGCGCCCACGCGCTTGACGATCAACTTGGTGACCTGGAATTCCTGCTGCCACCCGGGGCGCCGCACGGTGACTCGATCCCCCACGCGAACGGGCTGGGCGGCCTTGACCGGCGCCGCATTAAGCCGTACGTGACCGGCCCGGCACGCAGTGGTCGCGGCGGAGCGGGTCTTGAACAGACGGACCGACCACAACCACACATCCAGGCGCACACTGGTCGGTTCATTGGCATTCGCGGGCATGGTCCAACGCTACTCGGGGCGCTCCGAGGCGGAAAATTCGGGGCCTCGTGGGCCGGCCTCGAACGACCTTTCCGAAAACTCTTAACGCACTAAACTTAATAGTGTTCGGGGTCACAGTGACGTGCCTCGGGCGCTGCGCCCGCGACGGACGCGGGCGCTGGTGTGAACAGGAGATAGTTACTCATGCTCAAGAACTTCATCAACAATTCCTACACCGAATCCTCATCCTCCGACTCGTTCGACCTGGTCAATCCGGCCACCGGGGAGGTCATCGACCAGTCCCCCAACTCCAATGAAGCAGACGTGGACGCCGCCTATGCCGCAGCGGCCGCGGCCGCCAAGGTATGGGGTCGCATGACCCCGAGTGCACGACAGCTGGCACTGCTCAAGATCGCGGACGCCATCGAGGCTCGGGGAGCCGATCTTGTCGAAGCCCAGTCCCGCAACACGGGTCAGCCCAAGTACTTGATCCAGTCCGAAGAAGTGGACGTTTCCGCAGACCAGATCCGATTCTTCGCCGGTGCGGCCCGCCTTATGGAGGGCCTGGCGAGCGGCGAATACATGGAGGGCCTCAACTCGGTGATCCGCCGGGAACCGATCGGTGTGGTCGGTCAGGTCACCCCGTGGAACTACCCGCTGATGATGGCCGTGTGGAAGGTGGGACCGGCATTGGCTGCAGGTAACACCATTGTTCTCAAGCCCTCGGACACCACACCCGAGTCCACATTGCTGTTCGCGGAGATCGCCGGCGAGTTCCTCCCGGAGGGCACGTTCAACGTGGTCCTGGGCAACGGTCACACCGGTGAACTGGTCGTCTCGAACACGACCCCGGGTCTGGTATCGATCACCGGTTCCGTGCGTGCGGGACTGTCCGTGGCGGCGTCGGCGGCCAAAAACCTGACCCGCGCGCACCTGGAGTTGGGCGGCAAGGCCCCGTGTGTCGTCTTTGCGGACGCGGATCTGGACGCCGCCGCGACCACCTTGGCAGAGTCCGGGCTGTTCAACGCCGGCCAGGACTGCACCGCGTCCACGCGTGTGCTGGTGGAGGAGAACGCGCGCGACGAGTTCCTCGAGAAGATCACGGAGGCCGCGAATAACACCGCGTTCGGTACGCCCGAGAAGGAGGACATCCTCTACGGCCCGCTCAACAGCGAGAACCAGCTCAAACAGGTGACCGGCTTCATCGAACGGCTACCCGAGCACGCGACCGTGACAACCGGCGGCAAGCAGGCGGACGGTCCGGGTTTCTTCTTCGAACCGACCATCGTGGCCGACCTGAAGCAGGATGACGAGGCAATTCAGAACGAGATCTTCGGCCCGGTGATCACCGTGCAGACCTTCTCGACCGAGGAAGAGGCCGTGGAGATGGCCAACGGTGTGGAGTACGGATTGGCGTCATCGGTGTGGACCAAGGATCACGGCCGCGCGCTGCGGATGTCCCGCGATCTGGACTACGGCTGTGTGTGGATCAACACGCACATCCCGCTGGTCGCCGAGATGCCGCACGGTGGTTTCAAGCACTCCGGCTACGGCAAGGACCTGTCCAAGTACGCCGTGGAGGAATACACGCGCGTCAAGCACGTGATGAGCTCGCTGGACTGACGACCCGCCTTGATCACTGAAAGGAGCGCATCATGACTGACATTCGAGAACTCGTGCTCACCGCCGATCGCGAGTTGTTCACCGAGCACGATCTGAGCACCCTGGACCGCAATTTCTCCGAGGACTACGTGGAGCACTCGCCGCTCGTGGCCAACGGCAAGGACGGCCTGCGGGAGCTGGTCATCGGCGCGGGCGCCGGGCTGCGGCACGACGTCGCTCGCGTCCTCGTGGACGAAGAGGCCGGGTTGGTCGCGCTGCACGGCGCCTACCCCGGTCTGGATCCGGACACCGTGTACGTGGGGTTCGACATCTACCGCGTGGCCGACGGCAAGATCGTGGAGCACTGGGACGGTCTGGTGGATCAAACGTCTCCCAACGAGTCCGGTCACACCCAGTTGGACGGCCCCACCGAGGTAGACGCATCCGCCGATACCGAGGCGAGCCGTGCGTTCGTCAAGAAGGCCTGGGCCACGTTCCTGCAGGGTCAGGATTACGACGCCGCCGGCGACTTCACGCGCGCTGACGACCAGTTCACGCAGCACTCCGGGGACATCGCGGATGGCGTGCAGAACATGGTCGATTTCCTGAAACAGCTCAAGACGGATGATTCCACCCTGACCTACGACACGCTGCACCGCACGGTGGCCGACGGGAACTTCGTGCTGACGTTCTCGGAGGGTTCCATCGCCGGCGAGCGCCACTTCTTCTGCGAACTGTGGCGCATCGAGGACGGCAAGTGGGTCGAGCTATGGGACGCCATCGGGCCGGTCCCGCCGGATGAGGAGCTGGCGCATTCGCACGGGGCATTCAGGTCGGTGGCGGACTGAGGCGACCGAACGGCTGGGTCTCGGACCGGCGTGATCTGACCATGCGGCGGCCCCGTGAACGTTGAGAGACGTTCACGGGGCCGCATTATTGTTGAATTTCGGTTATTCGACAGGGCGCTGCCGAGGCACCAGGGGATTAGTGATCGTGGCCCTCGTGGCTTTCGTGGCCTTCGGCACCCGCGGTGGGAGCGGCGTCGTCGTGGGCGTGGTCGTGGCCCTCGTGCGAACCGTGCTCGCCCGCTTCCTCGTCATGAGCCGGCGCCTCTGGCTTGCCCGTCACCACGGCCATCTCCACCGGGGTTTCCGGCAGGTCGATGGACTTGGTCACCTCACCCTTGGACAGGTCCACCACATGGAGTTTCTTGTTCTCCGCGTCGGTCACGTACGCGTTGGCACCGGCCACCTTGATCACGGGGCCGGCGTCTTGCCAGTCCTCCTTTTCCTCCCACGGCTCGATCACGTCGATCTTCTGGGTGACCTTGCCGGTCTCCTCGTCGATCACGTTGAGCTTGCCGTCATAGGTCAGGACCAGACCTTCACCCTCGGGTCCGCGGGCCAGCGAACGGAACCAGTAGGAGGAGTCCAGGTCGACCAGCTGATGCGAATCGTCGCGGGTGTCGAAGAGCGCAACACGGGTGGGGCGCTCCTGCTCCGCGTCCTCATCCACCTTGTAGTCACCCAGCACGATCGGCGATTCTTCCGAACCCGCCAGATTGCCCGAGCGCGCATAAGAGTCCGCCACGGCCACCTTGTGGAAGTCACCATCGCGGTAGATCACGGGCCCGTTCTCGCAGCCCACCACCACGGTGTCGGTGGTCTTACCCGGTTCCGCAGCAGCCTCGCCGTGCACGCCCGGGCAGTCCTTGGTCTCGGCCTTGACCGAGCCATCCTTGTTAAGCACCTGAACGGTATTGCGCTCGTCCTCGGTGCCCTGCGTGGTGAACAGCGTGCCGTCGGCCAGCTCGAGCGCCACACCGTGGTGCGGATTCTCGGTCTTGGTTTCCTTCATCTCCGGCTTGCCCTCCTTGAGCGCCTCGGAGTCGAAGGTCTTGATGGAGCCGTCCCCGTCGCCGAACAGCGTGGTCTTGCCGTTGTGAACCACCACATGCCCGGCGTGCGGGGCATCGAAGGTCACGTCGGTCAGCTTGGGCGCGGATTCGCGGTAGTGATAGTGGTCCCCGTGCTTGTGCGCGTCCAGGCCGCTGTCGTGGGCCCGGAACACGTCGCTGTCGCTGACCATTACGTGCCGTCCGTCGCCAGCGTTGTTGAGTCGCAGGAAACCGTCCTTCTTGGTGTCATCCACCACCTCTCCGGATTCGGTGTCCACGGTGAGCAGCCCGCCGTCATAGGACACCACGGCGCGCGGGGTCAGGCTCGAGACTTCCTTCGCGGCGGCTTCACTCGTGGTTTCGCTGGCGCTCGGGGACGACGACGCCGCTCCCGCCTCACCATTGCCACCCGCCCCACAGGCGGTGAGAGCAAGTGCCCCGATGGCCATCGCGGCCATGGTGATGGGCGCACGACGGCGCGCCTTGGTGGATCCAGACATGGGCGACTGAGCCCCTTCGGGGGCGATGCGTTCGATGTTATGCATGCGAGCACTTTATCTTAAGTGATTATCATTCTCATATAAGCCATCTGGACAACCCTGCATCGCCAGATTCACCGCAGCAGGCTGCTCTTCTCATCATCCGAAAACCTCCAAGTTTGGTTCCGAAAATCTCCAAGTTGAGCTCCGAAAATCTCCAAGTTGGGGCGCCGGCCCTCACGCCCCTGGACGCTGACAGCGGTCTTCAGGGCATGATGGAACCAGCCGTCACCGTCGCGAGGAGCCACAGCATGAGCCCATCACCGCACACCGTGGGAATCATCGGTCTCGGATCCATGGGGAAGCCCATGGCCGGGCACATCATCGACGCCGGTCACGACGTGGTGGTCCTGCATCGCAGTCTCCACAAGGCGGAGGGGGCACGCGCGGTGGATTCCCCGCGGCACATGGCGCGCCAGTGCGACGTCGTCATCCTGTTGGTACCCGGCGCCCCGGAGATCGACGGGGTGCTCGACGAACTCGTCGAGGGCGCCCGCGAGCGCGACGCCGACCACGACCGCCTGATCCTGGTGATCAGCTCAACGGTCTCCCCCGTTGATATCACTCGCTGGCACCGGGACACTTCGGGCGTGGAGTTCGTGGACGCTCCCATCAGCGGCGGGGAGGCCGGCGCGATCCGCGGAGACCTGTCCATCATGGTGGGTGGCGACGACGCCGCCGTCGGCCGGGTCTCGGACGTCCTGTCCTCGTGCGGTCGCCCCGTTCATCTGGGGCCGTTGGGATCGGGGCAGGTGGCCAAGGCGTGCAATCAGTTGATCTGCGCGGCCGAGATCGTGGCGATCTCCGAGGCCAGCGTGGTCGCCGAACGCGCCGGGCTGGATCTGGCCAAGCTGCTGGACCTGCTCCAGGGCGGTTATGCGGGATCGGTGATCATGAACGATAAGACGCCCAAGCTCGTGGCCCACGACTACTCGGTGTCCGCGCAGGCGGCGTTCGTCCACAAGGACGTCTCCGCCTACTTGGACGCGGCCCGCGCCACCGGAACCAAGTCGGTACTGGGTGGACCCATTGCGAGCGCCGCGGAGCAGCTCATCGACGCGGGGCTGGGCGAGCAGGATTCCGCAGTGTTCCAGAAGTGGGTTGCGGAGCGCGGTACGCCCAAGGACTGATGGCTGCCGCTACGACTTAGCGCTCATTAGCTACCCGGGCCCACGGGCCGCACGCCACGGGTCACACGCCACCGAGCAGTAGAAACTGTGAGCGCCGCACACACCACGTTCCGCTAGAACCCTCGAACACACCTCAGGGCCCGTTAGAACCTTCAAACCACGCCGCAAGGGCTCTTACGAGCCTTCACGTGTAGCGGAGGGTTCCAACGGGCCCTGACGTGCAAAGCCGCAAAGAACGCTTACTTGTAGAAGCGGTTCAAGAAGCGCGCCACCACGGCGGGGCGCTCTTCGCCCTCGATCTCGATGGTCGCATCGGCCACCAGATGCAGGCCGTTGCCCTTGACCTCGGAGACCTCAGTAATGGTCACGGTCATGCGCACGCGTGCACCGACCTTCACGGGTGAGGTGAAGCGAACCTTGTCCAGGCCGTAGTTGACCTTGGTCTTCACGTCGGACACGTCGAAGAGCTCGCCCCACATAGGGATCAGCAGGGACAGGGTCAGGAAACCGTGAGCGATCGGTGCACCGAACGGTCCAGACGCGGCCTTCTCGGGATCGGTGTGGATCCACTGGTGGTCGTCGGTGGCGTCAGCGAACAGGTTCACCTGATCCTGAGTGATCTCGCGCCACTCGGAAAAGCCCAGGTCCTTGCCCGCGAGGTCGGCAACTTCGTCAAAGGAAACAACGGTCTTGGCGGTCATGAAATTCTCCTTGGGGTAATGAGTAAAGAGAGCGCAACGGCGCGAGCGGCGCAGTCGGAAAATCAGGCGAAAGCTGACTTGCCCGTGATGGAACGGCCGACCACGAGCGCGTTGATCTCGTGGGTGCCTTCGTAGGAATAGACGGCCTCGGCGTCAGCATGGAAGCGGGCGACGTCGGTCGGGAGCGTGATCCCGTTGCCTCCGACCACTTCGCGGGCCAGGGCCACGGTCTCGCGCATGTGCAGCGAGATCCACATCTTGGCGAGCGCCGAATCCTCGTCCCGGTACTCGCCGCGGTCCTGCTTCTCGGCGAGATCGGACACCATCGAGAGGCTCGCCGTGACGTTGCCCAGCATGCGCGCGAGCTTCTCCTGCACGAGCTGGAAGCTGCCCAGCGACTTGCCGAACTGTTCGCGGGAACGCACGTAGCGCAGCGCGGCTTCGTACGCGCCGGCCTGGATGCCGGTGGCGATCCACGCGACGTCCGAGCGCATGACGCGCAGCATGGCCGCGACATCCTTGAACGAGTTGCAGTTCTGCAGTCTCTGCGCCTCGGGAACGCGCACGTTCTCGAGCGAGATGTCCGCGTTCTGCATCATGCGCAGCGCGGTCTTGCCGTAAATCTTCTCGAGCGTCACGCCGGGTGCCTCGCGATCCACGAGGAACGCCTTGACCTGGCCGTCCGCCACGTCGCGGGCGAACACGGCCAGGTAGTCGGCGGTGAATGCGCCACCGATCCAGCGCTTGGCACCGTTGATGACCCACTCGTCGCCCTGGCGTTCGGCCGTGGTGGCCAGACCGCCGGCGATGTCCGAACCGTGGTCCGGTTCGGTCAGGCAGAACACGCCCTTGGTCTCGAAGCTCGTGATCTTGGGATCCAGCTCAGCGAACTGCTCCGGGGAGGCACCCACGCGGCACGTGGTGCGGAACAGGCCCGCCTGCGCCGTGTAGAACGTGGCCATGGAGGCGTCCGTCCGGGCCAGTTCGAAGATCCGGAACCCGTGGTACAGCGAGCGCGGTGCGCCGTCGATCTCGTCCGGGGTCATCAGATTCAGCCCGTACAGGGACGGCGCGATCTGGTAGGGGAACTCGCCCTTCTCCCAGTACTCGGCCACTAGCGGCTTGATCTCATTCTCGAGCACCTTCCGCAGCCGCAGGATGGGTGCGCGCTCGGCTTCGGTCAGCCGGTCGGCAATGCCGTATGGGTCGCAGTCCGGGTACAGCTCGCTCATGCCCGCTCCACCTTCTGGGCTTGGGCCGCCTTCTCGGCGGCGTACTGCTTGGCCGCGACGACGACGCCGCCCTCGCTCGGCTCGTAGGTTCCCTCGAGTTCCCCGAGGCCGAAGAGCCGCAGGGCGTTGCCCTTGAGAATCTTGGGCTTGACCTCGTCCTTGAAGCGCTGCTGCTCAAAAGCACCGAGCCATTTCTGCGGGGTGATCAGCGGGTAGTCGGTGCCGAAGAGCACCTTGTCCTGGAGCATGGAGTTGGAGGCGCGTACCAGGGACTCCGGGAAGTACTTGGGTGACCAGCCGGACAGGTCGATCCACACGTTCGCTTTGTGGGTGGCAATCGAGTTGGCCTCTTCCTGCCACGGCACCGAGGGGTGAGCCATGATGACCTGCAAGTTCGGGAAGTCAGCGGCCACCGAGTCCAGCAACAACGGGTTGGAGTAGCCCAGCTTGATGCCGTAACCACCCGGAAGGCCCGCGCCCATGCCGTTCTGACCGGTGTGGAACAGAGCGGGAACGCCCAGTTCCTGAATGGCCTCGTAGATCGGGTAGTACTTCTCGTTCGATGGGTCGAAGCCCTGCAGCGACGGGTGGAACTTGAAGCCCTTGACCCCGAATTCCTCGACCAGCTGCTTGGCGCGTTCCACGGCCTCGGGAACCTGGAGGGGGTCCACGGAACCGAAAGGAATCAGCACGTCGTTGTTGCGCGCTGCACCTTCCGCGATCTCTTCGATCGAGTTGGGCTCATGACCCAGTGCGGTGGTGGCGTCCACGGTGAACACGACCGCGGCCAGGTTCCACTCGCGGTAGCGCTCGGCAATGGTGTCCAGCGACGGGGAGCGGTCCTCCGCCTTGAAGTACTTGGCGGACGCGTCCGTCAGAGGCTTGGGCAGTGACGCGTGGCCGTGGTCCGAGCACTCGATGTGCACGTGCATGTCAATGCCGTCGCGCTGGGCGAGCTCTGCACCGAATTCATAACGCATGGTGGTTTCCCTTCAGTTCTACCGGTCCGGAACGTGGCTCAGCCCTGCGCGGGCTGGAGTTCCTCGGGCAGCGGGGGCATCTTCTCGCCGCAGGTCTGCAGCTTGCCCTCGAACAAGTTGTGCGCCTGCGCTGCCAGGGCCTCGTAGCTCCAGCCGCCCTCGCGGTACTCGGTGACGATGGGCGTGGGGTGGCTGAACAGCTGGAGGCGATCGCCACCGGCTCCGATGGCCTGGCCGGTGACGTCGGCGGCGTCGTCGGAAGCCAACCAGGTGATCAGGCCGGCCACGTCAGAGGCTGTGCCAAAGCCCAAGTCGTGCCGGAAGAAGGGCGGCATGGCCTCGCCGCGCTCATCGGCCTCGACGGCCTTCTGGAAGAACGGGATGGTCTTGGTCATGGCGGTGGCGGCCACGGGGATCACGGCGTTGGCGGTGACGCCGGCCTTCTTCATCTCGAGGGCGAAGGTGCGGATCATGCCCACAATGCCGGCCTTGGCGGCGGCGTAGTTGGTCTGGCCGAAGTTGCCGTACTGGCCGGTGGGCGAGCCGATCGCGATGATGCGCCCGGCCACGCCGTTCTCCTTGAAGTAGCGGTAGGTCTCGCGCACGCAGGTGAAGGTGCCGCGCAGGTGGACCTTGATGACCAGGTCGAAGTCCTCGTCGGTCATCTTCAGCAGCGACTTGTCGCGCAACACGCCGGCGTTGTTGACCAGGATGTCCAGGCGTCCGAACGCCTCCACGGCGCCGTTGACCAGCGCGGTTGCGGCCTCGGTGTCACCCACGGGGGCGACGACGGCCACGGCCTTGCCGCCCTCGGCCACGATGGATTCCACGGCGGCGTCTGCGGTGTCCTGGTTGACGTCATTGATCACGACGGATGCGCCCTGGCGGGCGAGTTCCTGCGCGTAGGCCAGGCCCAAGCCTTGGCCCGAACCGGTGACGATGGCGACCTTGCCAGCGAGAGGTGTCTGAGTCATGTCTGCTCCCAAGTAAGTGATGCGGTTCACGATGTGCTGAAACCATGGCATCGCATTTCGTTGAGATTGTCAATGATTAAGATTCTCCATTACATGACGTTTTCGGGATACCATGGAGCCATGCCGCACACACTGAGGGAATCCGACCTATCGCAAGAGCCCGTGTTTCTCATGGCGCGCGCCAGTTCGCTGGGCTCCGCCACCGCGAACCGCGCCCTGGCTGACCTGGGACTGAAGGTGCGCCACTACTCGGTGTTGTCCCTGGTGTGCGGCAAGAAGAACCCCACGCAGCGCGAGTTGAGTTACCACTTGGTGCTGGACCCCAGCCAGATCGTCTTGATCGTGGACGCGTTGGAAAAGATGGGTCTGGTGCAGCGTCAGACAGACCCCAACGACCGGCGATCCAAGATCATCGTGCCGACCACCGAAGGCCAGAAGCTCTACAAAAAGGCCAAGGTCGCAGTGGAATCCTCCTCCGACCGGACACTGTCCAACCTCTCCGACGAGGAGCGCACCAACCTGCTGGGGATGCTGCGGAAGATCTCGCTGGACTGAGACTCCTTAGAACCAGCCATTGCGTGGCTCTAGCGTCCATTCGCCGTCAGCGTGCACCATGAGGATCTGTTCGTCGCCGCGCGCCGTGATGTCCAGTTCCACGGGTCCCGTTCCGTACTCGAACTGGTGCCATGCGCTCAAATCGTCCGCGTCGTAGACCTCGACTCGCGGCACACCTTCCTCGGATGAGAAGCGGTAATCCTGCTCATCACCGGCCGGGAGTTCTACGACTGCGGGACCGGTACCGGTGATTTCTGCGCCCCGTTCGACGCGGGGGACCTCGGAGACCGGGAACCCTTGCACCTTCCACTGGGTATCGCCATTGCCCTGGGGGTAGATCACGGTGGTCTTGGGCTCACCCGGATCCGCGTCGATGAGCCACATGCCCGTTTGACCGTCTCCGACGGAGCCCATGTGCTCGGTCATCTCCCCACCCTTGCTCTCGTGGGCGTTGAGGAAAACTCCGCCACTTTCGCGGTCACTCGTCACGGACCACGTGATCAAGAGCGGCCCGTCATGATCCGGAACCTCGATCGCGATCTCGTCACTTTCCTCCAGGACCGTCTCCGTGAACTCGCCTTCCTTGCTGAACAAGGGGTCCCCGGTCGGCGCGTGCAAACTTCCACCCTGGGCCACGGGGCGCTCGGGTTCCGTGGTCTCCTCGGGGCTCGGGGCGTTCGACGCCGCGGCCGACGGCGACGTCGTCGGCTCGCGTTCCTGGGTCGGTTGGGCGACCGCCGTAGTGGGAGGAGGCCCGGGCGGATCTTCTTCACCGCCAGTGAATAGTGTGGGAACCGTTCTGGTGATTGCCCAGAGCAGGGCGCCCAGCACGAGCAGGCCGATGAGTGCGGCAACGCCGATCAACAGGATGGCCGTCTTGACCGAGGTTCCTTCTCGAGGCTTGGCCGAACCGTACGCCGGGGCATACTCCTGCGGCCCTTCAACGCGTGAACCGTCCTCGGAGGGCTCGTGAGGGCCCGATGGACCCGTTGGGGGTGTGTAGGGCGAGCTCATGAGAACCTCCGGGGGTCGGTACTGTCATGTTGCCATGCGCCCTATCCGTTTGAGCATAGGCTGGCAGTACCGCCACTTGGACAGCACGCTGACCATGGGCGTTACCCCGTGACCGACCGACCCCCTGAGGTAATTTGCGCTATGCGCCGACTCTCCACCGCCATTGCCACCGCCGCCTGCGCCGCCCTCTTGCTGACAGCGTGCGGCGACGCCGCCACCGAAACCCCCGACCAGGCCGCGGCCACGCAGAACGGCACGGCGGCGTCGTCGGCGCCCGAGGCAACACCGTCACCCACGGAACCACCCGAGCTGATCGGGGGCGGAACAGAGTTGTTCCCGGACCGACGGTTCGTGGCCCTCTACGGACACCCCGGAACCCCGGGCCTAGGTGCACTGGGCGAGCAGGGCCCGGAGGAATCGGCACAGCGCGCGATCGAACTGGCCAAGCAGTATCAGCCGCACAGCGAGGAGAAGGTCATCCCCGCGTTCGAGATCATCGTGACGGCAGCATCCTCGGAACCTGGCGCGGACGGTAACTACTCCAATGAAGTGCCCGTGGAGCACTTCATCCCCTACATCGAGGCGGCCGAGAAGAACGGCGTGTACGTGGTCCTCGATCTCCAACCGGGCCACACCGACTTCCTGACCCAGGCCAAGATGTACGAGGAACTCCTGAAACGACCCAACGTGGGGTTGGCCCTGGATCCCGAATGGCGCCTGGCTCCCGGCCAGGTGCACATGCAACAGATCGGTTCCGTCTCCGCGGAGGAAATCAACGAGACCACCGAGTGGCTCGCCAAGCTCACCGCCGAAAACAACCTGCCGCAGAAGGTCGTGATCCTGCACCAGTTCTCGATGTCCATGATTCAGGACCGCGAGAACATCAAGACCGACCACCCCGAACTCGAGCTGGTACTGCACGCTGACGGGCACGGCACTCCGGAAATGAAAAAGGAAACCTGGGGCGTACTGCAGCAGGGCCTGCCCGAGGGGATCCACATGGCGTGGAAGAACTTCTACGACGAGGACACCCCCACGTTCACCCCGGAGCAGACGTACAACCTAGAACCCAAGCCGTGGTTTGTGTCTTACCAGTAACCACCCCTGACCTGGGTTGATGGCCCGAACAGGCGGGGTGGGCGCACGCTCTGGGCGAAATACCAGGCTCCCCCTCTTCCCCTCCCAGGGAAGTCCGTTTACATTATGGATACCTGTTCGTTCTACGAGAGGAAGTGCCTATGGGAATCGGCGATAAAATCAGTAATGCTGCGGAGAAAGCGTCCGGATCCGCCAAGGAAAAGCTTGGTGATGCCACGGAAAACCGCGATATGCAGGCTGAAGGTGCATCCCAGAAGGCTTCTGGTGGCGCCAAGCAGTCCGTGGAAAACGTCAAAGACGCCGGCAAGAACCTGAAGGACGGGCTGAACTAGGTTCCGCACCACGCAATTTTTTGACCGTAAGGCCCTCGCCACTGGCGGGGGCCTTACGCATGGGTGGGGTCCGTTGGGGCGGGTGCGCGCCCTCACGCGCATCACCCTGCGAACAATTCCGGCCGAGGTTAGCGCTTGCTGGGCCGTTGCGACATTTCTGGCAGAGGATCGTACGCAAACCACTGGTATCCCTGCGATCCCGAGCCACAGATGTCGACGCTCGCAAACCCCTGCCCCATATGTCACCGCCTTCCACCCATATGCTGGAAGGGATAACCGCAACCAAGGAGGCAATCCATGATCTTTATCGTTGTGAAATTCGATGTGAAGCCCGAGCACTCCGACAATTGGCCCCAGCTGGTCGACGAGTTCACGCAGGCCACGCGCGCCGAGGCCGGCAACAAGTGGTTCGACTGGTCCCGCAGCGTGGACAACCCCAACGAGTACGTGCTCGTGGAGGCCTTCAATGACGACGCCGCCGAGGCGCACGTGAAGTCCGATCACTTCACCAAGATGACCGAGCAATTTCCGCAGTACCTCAGCTCCACTCCCCGCATCATTTCCCGTCAGATCGACGGCGACGGTTGGGATGAAATGGGCGAGCTGAAGGTCCAGTGACCTTCTCGGGCGATCTGATCGGCCTGGACATCGGCGGCAGCACCACACGCGGGGTGCTGTTCCGCGATGGCCAGGCCGTTCGTCAAGCCAAGGGGCCCAGCGCCAACGTTCAAAACGTCTCGGCCGACGCCGCGGCGGCAGCATTGCGCGATGTGTTCGGCGAGCTGGGGGCCAGCCCTTCAGTACCGGTGGTCGCCGGTGCCGGTGGTGTGGACACCCCCGCCGACGCCGTTCGGCTCGAGAATCTCGTCCGCTCCGTTTCTGGGGCCGCACCTGACGTTCCCGTGACCGCCGTGCATGACACTCGCCTGATCCTTGCTGCGGGGGGTCACACGACCGGCATCGCGGTGATCGCGGGCACCGGTTCCGTGGCCTGGGGCATTGATTCCACGGGCTGCGAGCGCCGGGCAGGAGGTTGGGGGTACCTGCTCGGTGACGAGGGCAGCGGCTATTGGCTGGGGCGTGAGGCGGTCCGCTCCGTGCTGCGCGCCGACCAGCGCGAACCCGGTGCCGTGGCCGATAAGTTCACTCGGACGATCCTGTCGGAGGCTGGTGTTTCTTCCGTGGTGGAGCTCATTGCGGCTTTCCACGACCGCCCGGACCGATCATTTTGGGCCGGGTTGTCCAGGAGGGTGGTGGAGTTCGCCACTCACGGTGATGCTGTGGCACAGGAGCTAGTGCACCGAGCAGCTTCCGAACTGCACGAACTCACCATCACCGTTGCCCAGCAACTCACCGGGTCTCTGCCCGTGGTGCTGGGAGGCGGGCTGGCGCCAACGGTTATTGGCGAAACGCTGCGATCGTTGCTTGCTGAATCCGGCCTCACGGGCGTGACCGTCCTGGAGCAGGAACCGGTACTGGGCGCGCCAGTCCTCGCTCGAGCGATGTGGAGCTGAGGGTCTATTTCTAGTCCTCGTGGACCGCATTGCCGCCACGTGCATTAGCCGGTTTGAGAAAAACAATGCTGATCGCTAGACCGACCACGGCAACGACCAATGCACCCCTTGAGATTGGATCGCCACCGTCGCGGATGACTCCCAGTGCAAGGGCCAATGCCACAAGGGCAAACGCCAGAGGGAGGGCTACTCGGAGAAATTTGGACGCCGGCACTTCTCCCCCCTACTTCTTGTACTCGTAGAACCCTTCGCCTGACTTGCGGCCGAACTTGCCCTCGGCCACGAGCTTGGAGATTGACTCGTTGGGCTTGTCCTCTTCCGCGCCGGTCTCCTCGTTGGTGGCCTTGGCGATGAAGTCGATGACGTCCAGGCCCACCATGTCCATGAGCTCGAACGGGCCCATGGGGTGGCCCAGTCCGTTGCGGATGGCGGCGTCGATGTCTTCCTTGGAGGCGTACCCGTTCTCGTAGAGGAACAGGGACTCATCGTTGATCGCACCCATCACGCGGTTGGCTATAAACCCGGGGATCTCACGGTTAATGAGCACCGGTTCCTTGCCCATGCGCCGGGCCAGTTCCATGGTGAGGTCCACGGTGTTGTCACTGGTGGAATCGTGGCGGACCACTTCCACGCACTTCATGACCAGGGCGGGGTTGAAGAAGTGCATGTTGCACACTTGATCCGCGCGCCCGGACGCCTCGGCCACCTTGGACGAACCGAGGGTCGAGGAGTTGGTGGCCAGGATTGCGTGCGACGGCGCCAGGGACCCCAGGGATTCGAAGATCCCGCGCTTGATGTCGAGGCGCTCGGTGGCGGCCTCGATCACGAAGTCCGCATTGGCGGCCGCGCGCTCGAGGTCCGTTTCCCACGCCAAGTTGGCCAGAGCGGCGTCGGCGGTGGATTGCTCGAGCTTGCCTTTGGCCACGCGGGACTCGGCCCAACCCCTCATTTCGGTGGATGCGGCGTCGAGCATGTCCTGGCTGATGTCCTGCACCGTGGTCTGATACCCGGCGAGCGCGGCGGTCATCGCGATCTGGCGACCCATGGTGCCGGCGCCGATCACGGTGATGTTCTTGATGCTGTCGATGGTGGTGCTCATGCGGAAGTCTCCTCGAACTCGGATTCGGATTCGAACTCAGTCCTGAAATGGAGGCGCTCGCGACGGAATCCGCCGCGAGCGCCAGGTGGAACGTGCCGATCAGCGGAAGGCCGGCTCGCCGGTGAGGTACTGGCCGAGGATCAGAGTGTGAACCTCGTCGGTACCCTCGTAGGTGCGCACGGATTCCAGGTTGTTGGCATGGCGCAGCGGCGAGTAGTCCAGGGTGATGCCGTTGCCGCCCAGGATGGTGCGAGCTTCGCGGGCGATCGCGATGGCCTCGCGGCAGTTGTTGAGCTTGCCCACCGAGATCTGGTGGTTCTGCAGCGTACCGGCGTCCTTCATGCGACCGATCTGCAGGGCGAGCAGGAAGCCCTTGTTGATCTCCAGCGCCATGTCCACGAGCTTCTGCTGCGTGAGCTGGTAGCCGGCCAGGGGCTTGTCGAACTGCATGCGCTGCTTGGAGTAGTCCAGGGCCGCCTCGAACGAATCGCGGGCCGCGCCCATGGCGCCCCAGATGATGCCGTAGCGGGCTTCGTTGAGGCACGAGAACGGCCCGCGCAGGCCCTTGGCCTCGGGGAGCATCGCGCTGGCGGGCAGGCGCACATCCGTCAGCTCGATTTCGCACTGGATGGACGCGCGCATCGACAGCTTGGATTCGATGGGCGTGGCCTTGTAGCCGGCGGTATCGGTGGGCACCACGAAGCCGCGGATGCCATCATCGGTCTGCGCCCAGATCACGGCCACCTTGGCCACATTGGCCAGGCCGATCCACCGCTTGGTGCCGTTGAGCACCCAGTCGTCACCGTCGCGCTTGGCGTTGGTGGTCATCGAGGACGGGTCCGAACCCGCGGTCGGCTCGGTCAGGCCGAAGCAACCGATCGCCTCACCGGCGGCCATCTGCGGCAGCCACTCCTGCTTCTGCTCCTCCGAGCCCCACTTGTAAATGGCGCTCATGGCCAGCGAACCCTGCACGGACACGAACGTGCGCAGGCCCGAATCTCCGGCCTCCAGTTCCGCACCGGCCAGGCCGTACTCCACAGCCGAGCGACCCGCGCAGCCGTAACCCTTGAGGTGCATGCCCAGCAGACCCAGCTTGGCCATTTCCGGCACGATCTCCAGTGGGAACTCGGCGGCCTCGAACCACTTGGCGATGTTCGGCTTGATCTGCGCGTTCACGAACTCCCGCACGGTCTGGCGCAGCTCGAGCTCCTCGGGGGTGAGCAGGGAATCGAAACTGATCAGATCCGAGGGGTCCGCGGACAGCTCTGGGGTGGTCATGGTGCTCCTTTGCATCATTGGTCATGCCGGTAGTGCGAGGGCCCGGGACAGACTGCGACCGCGCCCATTCTGTAGTTGTGACTCACGTTACGGGGACGACGCCGCTCGCGAAACCTTGCCGCGCCAGCCCCCTTTTTATTTCACTCACCTAAGAAGTTCGGTTGAGCCATTCCACCACCGATTCCGTATGCTCCCCGAGCTGTGGCGGGGCCGCAGTGGGCGTATCCAGCGGCGGATTCCAGGTCACCGGAGGCCGGAACTGGCGGCCCACGGTTGTCCCGGAGGCGTCCTGAACATCCACGGTGGGTTCGAGGCCGAGCTCTTCCGCCAGGGCGACTCCCTGATCGATGCCGCCCACCTTTCCCGCGGGAACACCGACCTCGGTGAGGACGTCCTGCCAGTGCTGAGCGGTGTTGGCGGAAAGGGCTTTTTCAAGCAACGGAACCAGGGTGTCCCGATGGGCCACACGCTCCGTGTTGGTTGCGAACCGCTCATCCTCGGCCAGTTCGGCCACCCCCAGGGCCGCGGCCATGCGAGCGAACTGACCGTCATTTCCCACGGTCACCGCGAGCGGTCCGTCCGAGCACTCCAACAACTGGTACGGAACGATGGACGGATGCTCATTGCCCATGCGCGACGGAACCTTATCCGCGCCCAGGTACGCCTGCCCTTGATTGACCAGTGCACCCTGCAAGCTGGACAGCAAATTGATCTCCAGGTGGGAGCCGCGCCCGTTGTTCCGGCGGCGCGCTTCGAGCGCGGACAGCACGCCAATGGTCGTGTCCTTGGCGCACAGCACGTCCACGAGCGCCACGCCGGCCTTATAGGGCGAGCCATCGGCTGGACCGGTAATGCTCATGAGCCCGCCCACGGCCTGCACCAGGAAGTCGTATCCGGCCAGGTGGCGTCCCCCGGCGGAACCGAATCCGGAGATGGACGCGTAAATCAGCCCGGGATTCTCATCCCTCAGGTCCTCGTAGCCCAATCCCAGCTTGGCCAGGCCCCCGGGTTTGAAGTTTTCGACCAGCATGTCCGCTTTGAGGGCCAACTTCTTGGCGAGCGCCAGGTCCTCTGGATCCGTGAGGTCCAGGGCCACGGACTCCTTATTGCGGTTGGCTGACTCGAAGTACGTGGCTCCGGTTTCGGACCACGGCGGCCCCCAGTTGCGGGTGTCATCCCCGGCGCCGGGGCGTTCCACCTTGATGACCCGGGCACCCAGATCCGCCAGGGTCATGGTGGCCAGCGGACCGGCGAGCACGCGGGAGAAGTCTGCCACCAGAACGCCCTCGAGCGGGAGGGTGGTGTCGGCCGAATTCTCACCCCTGGCACCGGCGGCCGCGCCGGACTGCTCCGCCGAAGCCTGACTGGGTTCTGCGCCCACTGGATCTGGTTGGTCCGTCACTTCTGACCCGCCTCACGCACGCCGCACCAGCGAGCGATGTAGAGCGCGTAGATCTCGGTGCAGCGCTTCACGGATTCCAGGTTCACGCGCTCGTCCTTGCCGTGCAGAGTTTCCGCGAGGGGTCCGTACACCATGGACGGGATCCCCTGGAACGTTCCGTAGACCCGTGAGTCCACGTACGCCGGGGACGGATAGGACTCCAGCGGCGCACCGGTCACGGACGCATGAAGCTCCGACAGCAGCCCCTCCGCGTCCGTGCCTGGTTCCAGGACGTACTGATCGGAGAAGAATCCGGACTTGCTCACGGACACCTTGCCCCGGGAGACCACGGGGTTCTCGCGTCCCGCACGTTCCACGCATTCTTCAATTTCTTGCCACGCCGCGGCCGATCCCAGCGACGGCGGAACCGACACCCGCACCGAGAACGTACAGCGATCGGGCACCGATGACGGCCATTCACCCGCCTGCAGCACGCCGACATTGAGGTTGATGGGGTGTTCCAGGTCTCCGAAGTTCGGGTCCCCCACCGTGATCTGGTTCCAGCGTTCCTCCAGCGCACGAAGATCTCCGATGAGAGAGTACGCGGCATCCAGCGCGTTGAATCCCTTGGACATCTCGTGCGCGTGGGCGGCGGTTCCGGTGACGTCAACGTCGAACCAGATCACACCCAGATTGGCGCGCACCAGGGTCTCCGCAATGGGTTCGGAGATCAGCACGGCGTCCGCGGTGTAGCCGCGCTGCATAGCGGCCACGGTGCCGTTGCCGGTGCATTCCTCTTCCGGCACGGACTGCAGGTGCACGCGACCAGTGGGTTCCAGCCCTGCAGCGCGCAACGCCTTGAAGGCGAACAGGTTGGCGACAAGCCCGGCCTTCATGTCACCTGCACCGCGGCCGTACATCCAGCCGTCCTCGATGCGACCGTCCCACGGACTGGTGGTCCAGGTGTCCTCGCGTCCCTCGGGCACCACGTCGACGTGACCGTTGAGGATCAGGCTGCGAGCGCCGTCGGCGGGGGCGGAAGGCTCAAAAGTGCCCACGACCACGGGAGTCTCTGTGTAGTCCACGGTGACCGCGCCGGCAGCGGGGTGGGTGGCGAGTTCGGCGGCGTCGAGCGTCCACTGGTCAACGGTCAGGCCGGCGTCCTCGAATGCAGCGGCCATCATGTCCTGTGCTGCGCGTTCCTCGGTGCGGCGCGAGGGTTCGGCCACCAAGCGCTGCAGGAACTCGACCTGCTGATCGAACGCTTCCGCGACCGCCTGCCGAATCGCGGCTTCCTGAGCTTGCGTGGGTTGGGACACTGCGGCCTCCTCGTCGAGTTGTGCTTCACCACACACTCTAAGGCGCGGCGGGGACGCGCATAAGCCGCGCTTGCCGACGCTCGGCAAGCGCGGCCGGCGTTCAGGCCAACTCGCCCTGCGCCACGCGCGTCATCACGCCGATCAGCATGTCCAGCCCGGAGAGCATGTCCTGGTCAGAGGTGAATTCGTACTCGTTGTGCGTGATGCCCTTGTGGGACGGCACGAACAGCATGACCGCGGGCATCACGTCCTTGACGTTGGTGGAATCATGGCCGGCCAGCGTCATGATCCGCGTGTACGGCAGACCCAGTTCCTGCACAACCTGCTCGGCGAGCTCCACACCCTCCGGCGCGTAGTTCTTCACGTCCCAGGCGTTACGGCTCAGAGTTTCGATCTCCACATTCGCCTCCGACGCCGCTTTGGTGATCTCCTGCGCGAAGGCCGCGTCTGCGGCGTCGAGCCGGGCGGCATCCGGGCTGCGCAGGTCGATCAACAAGCGAGCCTCCCGAGCGACCGCGACGGGAGAATTGGGCAGGATCAGCAGCTCACCGCATGAGGTGATCACGTCGTGCTCCAGCGCGATCCGGCGCGCCGCAGCAATGAGCAGCGAGGCACCCAACAGCGCGTCCTTGCGATCCTCAATCAGCGTGGCACCGGTGTGGGACTGCTCGCCGGTCACCCGGAATTCGTACTTGCGCGCACCCCACGTGGCCTCCACCAGGCCAATGGTCTGGCCGTTCTCCTCCATCGACTTGCCCTGCTCGATGTGGATCTCCACGTATGCCGCGGCCTCGGGAATGCTCTCGGTTCCGCGCTGACCGAGTGCGTCGAGGGCGTCGCGCACGGTCATGCCGTCCACGTCCTCGATGTCCAGAGCCGTCTCGAGATCGAGCTTGCCCGTGTACACCAGACTGCCCATCATGGACGGCTTGAACCGGCAACCCTCCTCGTTGAACCAGTTCACGACGCACAGGTTGTACTTGAGCTCCAGCTCCCCCGCCGACGCCGCTCGGTACAGTTCCGCACACACTGTCGCCCCCGCGAGCACGCCGTATGCGCCGTCGAACCGGCCGGCCCTGGGCTGGGAATCGAGATGCGATCCGACCAGCACGTAGGGCGCACCGGGGTGGAGTTCGAACGTGCCGAACTGGTTACCGATCTCGTCGTAGTGCACCGTGGCACCGCGCGCGGCCAACCAGCCGGCGAACCACTGCCGGTTGAGACCGTCCGCTGCGGTGGCGGCCTGACGCTCAACCCCACCGGAGTCCAACCCGCCGTTGCGGGACATGAGCTGAAAATCGTGCAGGAATGCTTGATGCAGTGCGGACATGACCTCTCCAGGGATAGGAACCAGTTGCGGTCATCGTACGCAGGAGTGGTTCGAATGCAGTAAGGGCACAAAAAGGGTAGTACTGGCTAGAAAAGTGCGTACTACCGCGCACGGGAAGTGCGGGATAGCGTCGTCCTATGAACTCGGCAACTGCTGAAAGGTTCCTACCGCAGTAACTCCTTCTCCTTCCCCATGCCCGAACCCCTCGCCGTGTGGGATTGGTCAGGACGGAAACTCGGGTGCCACTGCCGAGAGGAAGCAATAAAAAATTTCCCGAAGGAGTGCACGAGATATGCCCAGGACTCGACTCTTTGATGATCTTCCCGGATGTGCAATGGAGGCCAGCGTTGCCATCATCGGTGGCAAGTGGAAAGGGGTCATCCTCTTTTACCTCATCGAAGGCACTATGCGTTTCAACCAACTAGCCAGGAAGATCCGCGGCATCACTCCGAGGTTACTCACGAAACAGTTGCGTGAACTCGAGGAAGACGGTCTGGTCACCCGAACGGTCTATCCAGTGGTCCCACCAAAGGTCGAGTACTCCCTCACTGAAGAAGCCCAAAGTCTGGTACCGCTACTGCTGGATCTCAATGAATGGGGCGAACAATGGCTGGCTAAGCGAGGGATCAGGCCTCACAATTCCACCCCAAATTCGGCCACAGATGCCGAGTCGAAAGATGAAACGGAGATGTCATGAGCAAAGTAGTTCGCTTTCACCGCACCGGCGGACCGGAAGTTCTGCAATTGGAAGAAGTCACGGCCCGCGAACCCCAATCAGGTGAAGTCAGGATCCGCACCCGCGCCCTAGGTCTTAATCGGGCCGAAGTCATGTTCCGCAATGGCGCTTATGTGGTTGATCCGGTCTTTCCCTCGAGTTTGGGATATGAGGCATCAGGCGAAGTTGAATCTGTCGGGCCAAACGTATCGGGATTGACCATTGGCGATGCAGTCAGTGTGGTTCCCAGCTTCGCGATGACTGACTACGGCGTCCATGGGGAGCTGGTAATCGCCCCAGCAACCGCAGTCGTCAAGCACCCTGAGAACCTGTCCTGGGAAGAAGCGGCCGCCGTGTGGATGAATTTCATCACCGCCTACGGCGCACTGATCGACCTTGCCAAGGTGCAACCCGGAGACACCGTCCTCATCCCGGCAGCCTCAAGCAGCGTGGGGCTGGCAGCCATTCAGATTGCTCGCATGGCAGGAGCCCAACCCGTGGCTTTGACCCGTACCAGTGCCAAACGCCAGCAATTACTCGACGCTGGCGCTGCAGCCGTGATCTCCACCTCAGAAGAGGACGTGGTAGCTCAGGTCCGCGATCTCACTGACGGGCAAGGCGCCCAGGTAGTTTTCGATCCTGTTGCTGGGCCAGGGTTCGCGGATCTAGTCGCTGCGGCCGCCCCTCATGCCATGATCATCGTCTACGGGGCATTGGCACCCGACCCAACGCCCCTGCCTGTCCTGGGGGTGCTCGGAAAACACTTGACCATCCGCGGATACGAGCTCTTCGAGATCACCCGAGATGACAACCGCCGACAGGATGCTATTGAATTCGTGCTTCGTGGCCTGACCGATGGAACATTGCGGCCGGTCATCGATACCACTTTCGAGTTCGGTGACATTGTCGAAGCTCACCGCTACCTTGAAGCAGGAAACCAGGTAGGCAAAGTGGTCCTCACGGTGCCTCGCTGATCTTGGATCCGCTATCGAAACCGTCCGAGCGGATTGGTTTGGGACGGTTGAAGAGGCTTCGGGCTCCACAGACCGGAGGTTCGCGGATTAAGAACTGAGAGTCCCGCAGCAGTGGCCCGCCGCAGAGAGCGGCGGGCCACCAAGAAGAATGACTAAAAATAGCTAAGGTCGGCAGAATGTCAGTTCGTCGATGGCAATGAACTGCCAACCTTCACGAACTGGGGAAGCAGCTGGGGCCGAATACGTAAAAGTCAATGATGAGAACGGGGAAGGCGCTCTCGTGGTCATGATATTTCTGAAAATCTTTTCATCGTTGTAAGTGACAGTGCGGGAGAAGGTCTGCCCCGCAGCACCACTTGTCCGGCTGGCATGAGTCAGGTCCTCGCCCATGACCCATGGCTGGTCAATAGTAACCGTGTCGGTATAGCGCAGAGTACTGTTCGAATTATTACTTCTTGTGATATCGAATATTTCAAGACTTGCCGAACTGACCGGCTCCGAAAAATTAAACGTCACCGTAGTGGTCGTCCTGTAGCCAATATTAAGTACCAACCCGGGATCCGTGCGACTCAGACCTCTAATGGGATAAGGAGATGTAGCAGGATAACCATTCTGTTCACCTTGGTAACCAATCCTTCCGTTGAATTCGGAACTATATTTCCCAGAAGATGACTCATTTGTCCGTGGGTTCACCGCCCCCGCAGTGCCCCCCATATTCAAAGTCATGGTCACCCGGATGGGAGGCTGGCTGCAGCCGGGCGTCACGGGCGTACCGGTCAAGACAACGCCACTCGCCAGTTTTCCCTGGTCGGCGGACGTGAACTCAGCCGTGTAGCAAAGCCCCTGGCATGCAGGAGACACCGCGTAAGCCGGCGCGGATGCCGCAGCGGCAATCACCGGGACACTCCACGCAGCGCCCTTGGCCACGGTGCGGCGGGACAACCCGCGTTCTTGACGTTCAACGTTCTCAGTTGTCGTGAAAATCTCTCCCCGGGGAACATGGGCAGCCGTGTGAGCGTCTGATGAGCAGGACGCTGGAGGAACACACGCGGACAGAAGTCCACTGCCACGAGAAACGCGAAACTCCCCAATGCTGTTCGCGCTGATCAAAGAATAAGTAACACCGGGCTCTCAACGCAACAACACGCATGCCGTTCAGGACCGGCCAGAACGTTTATCGCCCCACGCTTTTTCGGCCCCGCTGATCAGCAGCACTCCACAGCACATCCACACGGCAGCGGCGGGCCCCAGCGGCGCGGCAAAAACACCGGCGAGTAGCGGGAGCACCACCTGTCCGAGACGATTGCCCGTGAGTCGAACAGCTAAGGCGGAACCGCGCCAGTTGGAAGGCACGGACGTGGTGATCATGGTCATCGTCAGCGGTTGGCCCAAACCCAGCAAGAACCCTCCGACGGCCAGCAATGCGGCCGCTATCCAGAAATGCTGAATGAATAGCGGCGGAATAATCAGAGTAATTCCCGCCCCGAATAAACACGTCAACAAGAGCGAACGCCGGGAAAATCGCATGGACAACCACGGAAGAAGTATTCGGGACGCAATAGATGCCAGTCCCCTGACACCCAGCAGCAAACCGACCACGGCGGGTGCAACGCCTGCTTCTTCGCCGATGACCGGGAGAAACGCGGTGAGAATGTCCAACATGGCCAGCAGGGACAGCGCCGCCAACATGTGCGACGCCACGCGGGGAACCTTGAGCACACCGACTACCGTGGGCTTTTCCGCTGAAACCTGGCTGACTTGGCCGGTGCGAGGTTGGCCGGGGCGCGACGTCGTCGACCGCGGTGCTTTGAAACGGAAAATCAACAACGGAACGGCGAAGAGAGAAAGCGCGGTGCCGATCCACATCGCTTGATTGACGTCAGCTAATCGCTCGGCGGATTCGACCCCGGTGCTCTGGCCCACTAGCCAACCGCCCAACGCGGGCCCAATCATTTGCCCGGCGGAAAAGGCTGCGGTGAACCACCCGAACCCCTTATCCAGGTCCCGATCCGCGGCATAGCGGGCGATAGCGGCCTGTCCCCCAATCGTGAAACACAGATGCCCCATACCCAGCACCACACTGGCCGCAACAATGGCCCACACCGTGGGAGACGCCGCCAAGAGCGAGCCGCCCGCAACCAGCAGCCCCACCCCGGCAAGGGTCAGGAGTTTCAACTGCGGGGCACGATCCGAGTACCGGCCGAGCCACACAGCGGTAAAAAGTGGAACGAGAGCATAGGCGGCGGTGGTTAAACCAATGGTTACGGAATCCGCCTGCAGTGCGAGCAGCTTGTAGGAGGTGACCGGGCGCAGCAGGTTGACGGTGGACTGCGTGAGCACCGCGCACGCGACCAGGAGCCAGAGCCACGCGCTGGACCTGGCCCCGCTGGGCGAATCAGCCACTAATACCCACCTTATTTCCTGTACCCACTTCTGTGGACCTTATACGCCCGTATTCTTACCGTGGCAATATGTTTCTGATCAGTATTCCTTGTCAGTGCATTAGTCACCTTACTGATCTGCCACCAACATCCCTACAATCGCTAACTTTGGTTTTCCGATCCGCATAATCCTCGTGGTTTCATGGAAGGACCGCGTGGATGGGAAGCAGTGTGGGGAACCTGCTGCCATCGCGGTCATTCTAGACAGGGGTGGAAACGATGGCCGAGCCGGGGACGAGGCGGGAACACGGTGCTCACCGAGCCGACCCAAAGGGTCTGCGAGGAAAGCCCCTGCTGTGGGCACTCTTGGCCGGTTTAGTGGTCTTGGTACTGACATCTATTGGGTTCCTGTTGCCATGGGGCGGCCAGGATGAGACGCGGGGCGATCGCGGGGATGCCGCCACCGTTTCTGAACAAGAACTCCGCAACTCCCCGGTGGTCGTGGGGCCCACCGAGACCCAGGCCGCCAATTGGACCGAGGTTCTGGCGGATCCGGCCGTGGAACTGGGCCGTTCCCGTGATGACGAGGGCACCAAGGCATTGATCGCCCGCGCACTCCACGAGGCGCAGGAAGACCCCCAGGTCGAAGAAGAGCTGGATCAGACCTTCAAACTCCGTGCGCTCAATGAAGGCGACATCACCCCGGTCGTGGACGCACCCCAGCGCATAGACAACTCGGAGAAGCAGGCGGCAGAGCCGTCCGAATCAGCCACCCCTGAGGTAGAACCTCCGCCGGCAGCAGCTGCGGGGGCGGCACCCGGTGGCCCGGCCCCCACCCACACCGTGGTGACACGCGCTGAATGGGGGGAGTGGGAGTCCGCGCACCCCGATACGCAGCTGGTGGCCAGCACGCCGGGCGGTAAAGACGATTCCGAATTCTCCGCCGTGGATGACACCACCCTGCAACGATCTCTGGATCAGTGGGCCCAGTTGGCCAAGCCCTTCCACTCTCTGGTGGCGATCGACGTATCCGGATCAATGGGCTATCAAGCGCTGCCGAACGGTGCCACCCGCATGAATCTGACGGCCGGTGCCGCAGTGGCCGCCGTCGAGATGTTCCCCGACCATGACGCTCTGGGATTGTGGGTATTCTCCCGCCACCTGGACGGTGCCAAGGATTACCTGGAAATTGCACCTGTTGAAGAGCTCGGTGCAGAAGACAATGGTGTGACCCATCGTGAGGCCCTGCTCGCCAACCAGTCGGCCCTGCAGTACATGCAGGGTAGTTACACGGGTCTTTACGACACCACGCTGGCCGCCTTCCGGCAGGCCCTGGAAGACGACGCTCCCGACTCGCTCAAGACCGTGATCGTCCTGACCGATGGTGAAGACATTGACGAGGGCTCCATCGGCCTGGAAAACCTCCTGAAGGCACTCGAGGAGGAGCAGGATCCGGAGAACCCGGTGCGCATCATTACCGTGGGGATATCCTCGGATGCCAATGAGGACGTCCTGAAGCAGATTTCCGAGGCCACCGGGGGCTCCGCACACATCGCCGAGCGGCCCGAAGACATCCAGGACGTGTTCATCGAGGCGCTCACCGGCATCTGATAGGCACTCCCGGTTCGATCCCGACGCCGCTCGGGCGGCTATTTGCCCAACAGCGGGAACCGCGCGACCTCATGATGCAGTGCTCCGCCGCCCCGGCCTTCGCCAAGCACGGACGCCATCAATCGAATCTCGCTCACGGGCCATTCGGGGCCCTTGTACACGGACAGCGCGTGCACCACGTGCGGCAGCTCGGGTGCGGAACGCGCGATGGTTCGCGAGCGGCGTCGTTGTTCACGGGCCTTGCGGGAGCGCTCCGCGCGGGACATGCGCG
This sequence comes from Kocuria carniphila, assembly GCF_004136555.1. Lineage (GTDB taxonomy): Bacteria > Actinomycetota > Actinomycetes > Actinomycetales > Micrococcaceae > Kocuria > Kocuria carniphila. The sequence continues at coordinate 25,179 of NZ_NOIT01000017.1, read as the reverse complement.
CGACCGTGAGGTGGGCCCGCTGTCGGGCACGCTCGTCCGGATCGAGCGAGCAGGCGTGCATGAGATCAACCAGGTTCTCGGACTGGCCACCGAGCCCCATCCACAGCGTGGTGCCGGAAAATGACCCCGCTCCGCGCAAGCACGTGGTGAACGGCGCAGTCTCGCGGGTCACGGTGCTCAGATGCTCCTCGAGGTCCGGCACCGCACCTTCCGGCTGGTCACCGTAGAAGCCGAGCGTGACATGCCATTGCTCGGGATCTCCCCAGCGCAGGGCCGTACCCGTGAGCTCGCGGACCTCACGCAATGCACTCACCAAGTGCTCGCGTGCGGCTCGCGTGGGATAAACAGCGGCGAACAGCCTCATGGACCCACCCTAAATGGTGGGCGGCGGCTACCGGGTGAGCTCGGCGAGAAGGTTGTCCACGCGAGCCGCAATGTCGTCGCGCACCAACCGCATCCGCTCCATGCCCTCGATGCCGCGTTCGGACGGCTCGTCCGTAAGCCACGTTTCAATGGCCCCGGCCATGCCTTCCACCGGCTCGACCTGGGCTTCCCCGCCCACGAGCACCACGCGATCGACGCGTCGCAACAGGTCCGGATCGATGGCCTTGGGGATCCCGGCGGACATGTCCGCACCCACCTCGGCCACAGCCTCGGCTGATTGCGCATTGATTGCGCTGCCGGGTTTGGTTCCGGCCGAATAGACGTCGACGGCGCCGCGGACCTTCAGCTCCATCAGCGCGGCAGCCATCTGAGACTTTCCGCCATTCTTGACGCACACGAACAAGACGGACGGTTTGTGATCGGCCATGGGGTCTCCTGAATCGATATCTTGAAGTGTCAGCGAGTGGGAACGGTGCGGTCGCCGGGGAACAGCTTGCGGCCGGCCCAGAGTGAAACGTAGACCAGTGCCACGAGAACGGGCACCTCGATGAGCGGACCCACCACGCCTGCGAGCGCTTGGCCCGAGGTCACCCCGAACGTGCCGATGGCCACCGCAATGGCGAGTTCAAAGTTGTTGCCCGCGGCAGTGAACGCCACGGTGGTGGACTTGGAATAGTTCAGGCCCATGCCGCGCGAGGCCAGCAGGCCGATCCCGAACATCACAAAGAAGTAGACCAACAGCGGCAGCGCGATCCGAGCGACGTCCCACGGGTTGGACGTGATGGCATCGCCCTGGAGCGCGAACAGCAGAACAATGGTGAACAGCAGGCCGTAGAGAGCGAACGGGCCGATCTTGGGCAGGAATGTGTTTTCGTACCAGTCACGGCCTTTGGCGCGTTCGCCCAAGGTGCGCGTGAGGAATCCGGCCAGCAGCGGGATGCCCAGGAACACCAGGACGGACAGCACAATGGCGCCGATGCTGAACTCGGCACTCGTGGTGGGCAGACCCAGCCAGGACGGCAAGAGCTGCAGGTAGAACCAGCCCAGCAGGCCGAACGCGATCACCTGGAACACCGAGTTGATGGCCACCAGAACCGCCGCGGCCTCACGATCACCGCAGGCCAGGTCGTTCCAGATCAGTACCATGGCGATGCAACGGGCCAGGCCCACGATGATCAACCCAGTGCGGTATTCGGGTAGATCCGGTAGGAAGATCCAGGCCAGCGCGAACATCAACGCGGGGCCCACGAGCCAGTTGAGCACCAGCGAGAGCCCCAGCAGCTTGCGGTCGCCGGTGACCCGGTGGGTCTCGTTGTAGCGGACCTTGGCCAGCACCGGGTACATCATGACCAGCAGCCCGATGGCGATGGGGAGCGAGACCTCGCCGATCTTCACCGCTTCCAGGGCGGTGTCCAGGCCGGGAACCAGCCGACCCAGCAGAAGGCCCAGCACCATGGCCGCGATGATCCACACGGGAAGCCAGCGGTCCAGGAAGGACATGTCCTTGACCACCCCGTGCTGTGTGGCGGGACGGTCCTTAACGGTGTCGGTCATGGGGCAACTAATCCTTCGGATTGATATTTGTCTATACGTGAGCGTAATGGTCGTATAGACAAACATCAATCCAGAAACGCGCGCCTTGAACAGGCTAGGTTCGCGGTGGCAACTTGATGAGCTCGACCGAGGCGAGCGCGCCGTCGTCGGCGGTGACCCGCATGTACGTGCAGTGCGGCTGGCGGCGCCGATCCGTGGGCGACCCCGGGTTGAGCAACCGCATGCCTGCGGGAGACACCGAATCCCACGGAATGTGGCTGTGCCCGAAGATCAGCACGTCAGTGTCCGGGAAGGCCTTGTCCATACGCTTCTCGCGTCCGGTGGCCGCACCGGATTCGTGCGTCATGGCGAACCGCAGACCCTCCATCTCCCAGTGGATGGTTTCGGGCATAAGCTCGCGCAGCTCGGGACCGTCGTTATTGCCCCACACGGCGATCAACCGCTTGGACCTGCTCTTGAGAGCTTCATAGGTGTCCAGATCCACCCAGTCCCCAGCGTGGATCACCACATCTGCGGAGTCGACCTGCTCCCACACCTGGTCAGGCAGGGCTTTTGCGCGCTTGGGAAGGTGCGTATCGGCAATGAGAAGAATGGATGTGCTCACGGTCCTATTGTCCCGGTCAGCACTCGATCACGTTGACCGCCAGGCCACCGCGGGATGTTTCCTTGTACTTGACCTTCATGTCCGCGCCGGTTTCGCGCATGGTCTTCACGACCTGATCGAACGAGACCTTGTGTTCGCCGTCGCCATGCATGCACAGTCGGGCCGAGTTAATGGCCTTGACGCTGGCAATCGCATTGCGCTCGATGCAGGGAATCTGAACGAGGCCACCCACGGGATCACACGTGAGACCCAGGTTGTGCTCGATCCCCAGTTCGGCGGCGTTCTCCACCTGACGGGGAGACCCGCCGATCACGGCGCACAATCCGGCCGCGGCCATCGCGCACGCCGATCCCACCTCACCCTGACAGCCGACCTCGGCGCCGGAGATGGACGCGTTCTCCTTGATGATGATGCCGATCGCGGCGGCGGTCATCAGGTAGTTGAGCACCTGGTCATCGTTGGCATCTTCCATGAAGCGCGTGTAGAAATGCAGCACCGCCGGGATGATGCCCGCTGCACCGTTGGTGGGTGCCGTGACGATACGGCCACCGGAGGCGTTCTCCTCATTGACCGCGAGCGCCCACAGGTTGACCCAGTCCATGCCTCGCATGGGGTCGTTGTCGGCTTCCTTGGCGCGTAGACGACGTCGCAGTTCCGGCGCCCGACGCCGCACTTTCAGTCCCCCGGGCAGCGTTTTCTCTTCGCGCGTGCACCCGTTCTCCACACACTCCTGCATCACGTCCCAGATATGCAGTAGTTGAGCCCGGGTGTCCTCGGCGGGCCGCCAGGACTCCTCGTTGGCGATCATGACCTCTGCAATGGACAGCCCCTCGGTCTCACACACGGCCAGCAACTCGTCGCCGGTGTTGAACGGGTACTTCACCGGGGTGGTGTCCGCGACGATCTTGTCCGAGCCGGAGGCCGACTCGTCCACCACGAAACCGCCGCCCACCGAATAGTAGATCCGTTCGCGCACCAGGTCGCCAGCGGCGTCGTAGGCTTCGAAGCTCATCCCGTTGGGGTGAGTGGGCAGAGACTTGCGACGGTGCATGATCACATCGTGAGAGCGGTCGAAGCCGATCCCCTGCCGACCGCCGAGCATCAGCTTCTGATCGTCGGTGGCCTGGCGTACTTGATCGTCTGCGGAGTCCGTATCCACGGTCTCGGGATCCTCGCCCATCAGGCCCAGGATCACTGCCTTGTCCGATCCGTGGCCCCAACCCGTGGCTCCCAGAGAACCGAACAGCTGAGAGTGCACGCGCGCCACGGATTCCAGCAAGCCGTCTTCCTCGAGCCCCTCGACGAACAACCGTGCAGCCCGCATGGGTCCCACGGTGTGCGATGAGGACGGGCCGATTCCGACCGAGAACAGATCCAATGCGCTCAGTGCCACGACACTTCCTCCAGATTCACGAATTTTCCCTGACCTGCTTCGATCCGCCGGGGTATGGCCAAAGCTACGCGTGTCTCACATAGTGAGCAAGACACCTGTCGTAGTCAGGGAGGCGCACGGCCTCACCCTTGCGCCTCCCGTAGCGCGTCCGCCGCTCGAATCAAGCCCAGGTGACTGAACGCCTGAGGGAAGTTGCCCGCCATCCTGTGCTGGGCGACGTCGTACTCTTCAGCCAGCAGGCCGAGGTCGGACGAGAAGCCCACGGTGGTGTCCATGAGTTCCCGTGCATCGTCCACGCGACCGGAGCGTGCGTACTGTTCGACCAGCCAGAACGTGCAGATCACGAACGGGTATTCGTGCCCTTCCAGGCCGTCCATGGACTCACCGGAATCGGAGGTACGGTAACGCCAAACCTGCCCGTAATCGCCCTGCAGGTCCTCTTCAATCCGCGCGACTGTGCGCAGCATGGCCGGGTGGTCCGGTTCGATGAACCCGGTGTGCGGTAACTGCAGGAGGGAGGCGTCCACCTCGGTGTTGTCGTAGGTCTGGGTGAAAATGCCGAGTTCCTCGTTGTAGCCCTTCTCCCAGATCTCGTCGTGCAGACGGTCTCGCTGGTGGCGCCACCGCTCCACGTCTCCCTGCAGCCCGAACTGCTCTGCGGCGCGGATTCCCTCGTTGAACGTGGCCCACATCATGACCCGACCGTGGGTGAAGAAGTGCTTGTCACCGCGCATTTCCCAGATCCCGTGATCCGGGTCCTCCATGTGAATCTCGCAGTACTTCATGAGGTTCATCTGCAAACCCCACGAGTAATCGTTTTCCTCGATCCCCGCGGCACGCAGCTCGGCAAGCGCCATCATCACCTCACCGGTGACATCCGCCTGGAATTGGCCCGCGGCCCCGTTGCCCACGCGCACCGGGGTGGAGTTCTCGTAGCCCGTCAGATGGTCCAGCTCGTATTCCATGAGATTACGGCGACCGTCAATGCCGTACATGATCTGCAGCTGCTCCGGGTCCCCGGCCACCGCGCGCAACAGCCAGTCACGCCACAACAATGCACCGTCCGTGTGCCCGTGTTGGACCAGCACTTCAATGGTCAGCGCGGCATCCCTCAGCCACGTGTACCGATAGTCCCAGTTGCGTTCCCCACCGAAGTCCTCCGGCAGGCCCGCGGTGGGGGCCGCCACGATTCCCCCGGTGTTGGAGTGGGTGAGCGCACGCAGCACCAGTAAGGACCGGCCCACGGCGTATTCGTAGTCCCTACCCCCGTCCCAGGAAACATCCGAGGCCCATTCGCGCCAGAACTTCTCCGTGGCCTGCTGGGCAGACTGCGGGTCCGCGGGGGCCGGGAGGTTTTCATAGGCGTGGCACCAGGTGAGGACCCAGGCGAGCTCTTCGCCCTCGCGAACAGTGAATTGTCCACCGTGGCCACGTTGCACCTCCTCCGGTGCGCACATGTCCGCGTCGGATCCGTGCGTGTCCCCGTCGGTGAGCTCCTTGGTCGTACCATCCACGCTGGTCTCGTACGGCTCCAAGGAAGGGCCCGTCAGCAGCAACGCGTCCGGACCGGCCACCGCCAGCAACCCCCGGTCCACGGTGACCTGTGAACTGCACTGCGACGCCGCCTCGCGCACTCTCTGTCGGAACTTCTTGTAGGAGCCGGCATGGCTGCGTGCTCCGTGATCCTCACCCGAGTCTTCGGACCGGCGACCCACATCCTCGGAGGTACCCACCGGATGCGGATCCGAAGGGTCGTCACCCAAGTCCGCAGTGGGGCCGTCTTGCGCGCCGTCGTCCTCCGGGCCCAGGTCCACACGACGCACCCACGGCGTAACGCTGCCGTAATCGAATCGCATGCGCAGGTCGTGCTCGACCTCCACGGTGCCCTCCACGCACTTCACGCGACGGATCAGGTTGGCGGTGTCATCGCTGGGCGGGAGGAAGTCCGTGACCACGGCTCTGCCCGTGGGCGTGCGCCACTCCGTCTCCACGATGAATGTTTGGGGGACGTAACGCCGTGAGACCACTTCCCCGTCCACGGCACTGAGCTTCCACCGCCCGTTGTCCTCGTCGCCCAGGATTGCGCAAAACACCGCGGGGGAATCGAAGCGCGGGAAACACAACCAGTCCACGCTGCCGTCTCGGGACACCAGCGGTCCGGTGTGGAGATCGGCCAGTAGCGCGTATTCCTCGAGAGGGGTGCTCATGACTGAATTCAATCATCAGCACCCTGCAGACACCTGAACAAGCGGTGCGGAACGGTTCACCCGCGTGCCATAACGTTGGGGCATGGACAACATCAGGACACTGGTCATCCTGGGTGCCTCCGGGGACCTGACCGCTCGTCTTCTCCTTCCCGGACTGGGCACGCTGCTCAACGAACAGCCGGACCGGGAGATCACGGTGATTGGTTCCGCGCGCGACGACTTCCCAGGCCCCTTGGGACCCGACGACGACGTTCGGGGCGCCGATTGGCCCCAAACGGTTGCCAAAGCTTTCGATTCCGTGGGTGCGACCGGACCTTCGGTCGAGCGGGTCAAGGACTCTACCCGCTGGATCGAGTGCGACGTGGCCGAGGCAGATCAGCTGGCTGCACTGCTCGACGACGTGGAGGGGCCCGTCTGCCTATACTTCGCGTTGGCACCGGCCGTCACGCGCAAGGCCTGCGAGGCCTTGAAGAGCCTCGACTCTTTGCCCGACGACCTCTGCCTCGCACTCGAAAAGCCCGTGGGCACGGACCTCGACTCGGCGCGTGAGCTCAACGCACTGGTGGGTGAGCTGGTCGACGAGGATCACACCTTCCGCGTGGACCACTTCCTGGGCATGCCCGGCGTGCTGGACGTGAGCGGTCTGCGTTTCGGCAACCGCATGTTCGAGCCGGTGTGGAGCCGCGAACACGTGGAGTCCATCGAAATTGTCTTCGACGAATCCCTCGCATTGGAAGGCCGCGCCGGTTTCTACGACTCCACCGGTGCCGCCGAAGACATGATCCAATCCCACCTGCTGCAGGTCATGGCGCTGATCATGATGGAACCGCCCTCCCGCTTCGACGCCGTGGAGGTCCCGGCCAACACCGCGCACATTCTCCGCGCGACGCGCCTGTGGAGTGAGGATTCCTCCGCCCGTTCTCCGCAGTACCGCAAGATCACCCCCGTGGTCCGCGGCCGGTACACCGCCGGCACGGTGAACGATCATGAGCTCCCCGATTACACCTCCGAAGAGGGCGTGGATCCGTCGCGCGAAACGGAAACCTTCGCGCAGGTCACCCTGGAGGTGGACACCTGGCGCTGGAACGGCGTGCCCGTCACACTGCGCTCGGGCAAGGCCATCGGCAATCCGGTCCAGCACATCCGCGTGACCTTCCGGCAGCCGCCCCACGGGTACGAGGGCTGGCCGCACCCGCTGGCGCCCAATGCGCTGAACGTGGGATTCGAGGACGAACACGTACAGATGGAACTCAACGTGGGCAGCCCATATGACTCACGAGGCATGAATCGTTTGACGCTATCCAGTGGTACGCCCACCCCCGGACTCACGGCCTACGGCTCCGTGATGCGGTGGATCCTGGACGGGGACCCCACCTTCACCGTGCGCGCGGATGCCACCGAAGAGGGCTGGCGGATCATCGACCTCATCCAGCACGCTTACGCGACGGACGCGCCCCTGCTCGAGTACGAGGCGGGTTCCGAGGGCCCGGTGCCGCTGCCCTAGCCCCGGCTTATCCGCCGACGACGCCGCACGAAACGTTCACGCGCGGCGTCGGTTGCTCGGCGGGATGTTGCATTGTGTTTCCGGCGATCTAGCCCATCAGTCGTGACGCTCGTGGCGGTCCACGAGGGGGATCCCCGCGGTCACCGGGTGGGAGCCGGCGGTCATTTCCGCGAGCGGTTGATCCACGATGGGGATTCCGGCGGTAACCGGTTCGCGCTCGGAATCGTGAGTTTCGGCAGGAGTGGTGACCGAGCGGCGTCGTCGAACGATGTCCATGATCGACTCGGCAACAAGCACACCCAAGGCCAGCCAGATCGGCAGGTAGGTGAAGATCTGCCCCGGGGCCAGGGTCTCGCCGATCGCGAGCGAGACGAATACGAGCAGCACCGGCTCCAGGTAACCCAGCAGGCCGAACACGTTGAACGGCAGGAGCTTGCTGGCCATCGTGTAAGCAACCAGCGCGCCCGCGCTGAGCACACCCAGGCCGAAAATGGCGGCAATCAGTAGGTTCTGGTCGTCGATGGCGGCCAGCCCGTCCTCCGCGCCCAAGAGGAACGCGGCGATGGGCAGCATGAGCGCCATCTCAGCCCACAGACCACCGGAAAACGACGTGCCCGCCTGGTGGCGCACCACGAAATACACCGCGTAGCCGCCGGCCACCGCCACGGTGGGCCAGGACAGGCCGCCCGCGCGCCAGACCTCATGGATTACACCGATCGTGGCCAGCGCGGCACCCGCGATCTTCCACCGCGACATCGGCTCCTTGTAGAGCACCCGGCCGATCACGACCATGACCAGCGGCAACAGGAAGTATCCGAGGGAGGTATCCAGGGCATAGCCGTTCAAGGGGGCCCATGCGAACAGCCACATCTGCATGGCCAGAATCCCGGCGGTGACCAGCAAGGACAGACCCACCAGGGGCTTTTCCCCGGCCAGCACCAGGACCCGTTGGATGGCCCAGCGCCTGCCGGTCATCAACAAGATCAGCGTGACCGCCGGGAAGGTGAGGAGCATGCGGAACGCCAGGATCTGATTGGCGTTCATCGGTTGCAACAGCACCGGATAGAGATACAGAACCCCGAAGAACACGGAGGCCAATACGGAGGCCAGGACACCTCTCAACATGAGAATGCTCCTTCCGGTCAGTGCAGCGGTATATCGCCCCTTGAGTGTGTGGATTGAGTGGTTGAAGAACCTCTTCTCAAGGTAGGGGGTGGGAGCGGGGAAGGCCACCTGTGACCGGGGCGCTACCCTGTTGGGGGTTGCCCGGCTCAGGTTCTGCCTCGATCGGTCCCGGGCGATCTCCGTTTTCGCACTTGATCTCACCCGGGAGTTCCGTGTCCACCTCTGTGCACACCCACCACGTCACCCCGCTGCAACGCCAGTCCGTAGCACGCACTCTGCGCACCCCTTCGTGGCTCAAGGCCGAGGTATTGGGTGCCCTGGTGGTGGGTCTCGCGTTGATCCCGGAGGCCATCGCGTTCTCCGTGATCGCCGGTGTGGATCCGCAGGTGGGACTGTTCGCCGCGGCACTCATGGCCATGACCCTGGCACTCGTGGGTGGTCGTCCGGCCATGATCTCCGCAGCCACGGGCGCGACGGCATTGGTCATGGCGCCGTTGGTTGCCTCACACGGCGTGAACTACCTGATTGCCGCGGTGATTCTGGCCGGTGTCTTCCAGATCCTGCTGGGTGCGGTGGGCTTCGCACGGATCATGCAGTTCGTGCCCCGTTCCGTGATGGTGGGTTTCGTGAACGCGCTGGGCATTCTGCTGTTCATCCCGCAGCTCGAGGAACTCATTGACGTGCCGTGGGCGGTGTATCCGGTCGCCGCGGTCGCGTTGTTGATCGTGTTCGGTCTGCCCCGTCTGACTACGGCGATACCGGCGCCCCTCGTGGCGATTCTGGTGCTCACCCCGGTAGTGGTTCTCCTCGGATTGAACGTTCCCACCGTGAGTGACAAGGGCAAACTTCCCGATTCCTGGCCCCAGCTGATCGTCCCGGACGTTCCCTACACGCTGGAGACCCTGCAGATCATTGCGCCGTTCGCCCTGACGATGGCGGTGGTGGGCATCATGGAATCGCTCATGACCGCCAAGCTCGTGGACGACATCACGGACATCCCCTCCAACAAGACCCGCGAAACCTGGGGCCAGGGCGTGGGCAACGTGGTCAGCGGCATGTTCGGCACCATGGGCGGCTGCGGCATGATCGGTCAGACGATGATCAACGTGAAGGCCTCCGGTGCGCGCACCCGGATCTCCACGTTCCTGTCCGGGGTCTTTCTCTTGCTCCTGGTGGTGCTGCTGGGCGAGATCGTGGGCACCATTCCCATGGCCGCGCTAGCCGCCATCATGATCTTCGTGGCCTGGGCAACCTTCGACTGGCACTCCATCCGCCCGTCCACGCTGCGCCGTATGCCGCTGTCCGAAACCGTGGTCATGCTCGTGACCGTTGCTGTCACGGTGGCCACCCATAACCTGGCGCTCGGCGTGGGCGCGGGTGTCCTGGCGGCGATGATCGGCTTCGCCCGACGCGTGGCACACGTAGTCACTGTGGAACGCACCGTGAAGTCCCCGGCGGGTTCGCGCGGAGGCAGTGCTGTAGCGGCTGGCCCGTCCGACCCGGTCGGTTCCGATATCCCGGCTTCCGGTCACTCTGCCGACGACGCCGTGGCCACCTACCGCGTGCGCGGCGAATTGTTCTTCGCCTCCTCCAACGACCTGTACACCCAATTTCGCTACGCCGAGGATCCGGCCACCGTGGTCATCGACTTCAGCGAGTCGCACATCTGGGATGCCTCCACCGTGGCGGCCGTGGACGCAGTCACGGACAAATACCGTGCCCACGGCACCACGGTGAAGATCCGCGGACTCAATTTGCCGTCCCGGCGCATGCGAGCGCGATTGTCCGGCACGCTGCAGTAAGCTTCCGTTCCCGCCTTGATTCGCCCCCTCGCTAGACTGCCCGCGATGACGGGGGGACGGCCCCGAGCGATTCCCCGGTCAACGGTCTCCGTTCCTCATCACCAGTCGGTGAAGTTCACCTCCACCTTGTCCCCGGTCACGACCAGGTCGCCTGAACCGTAGAGGCTGGTCTCCGTGTCCTGGTCCTCCCAGTCCGCGGGCTCATCGTCATCCCACTCGGAGTTGTACTGGTACTCCAATGTGGCTTCCCCGGACTTGGACGTGCTCAGGGTCAACGAGTCCCCCGCCCCGTACACCTCGTACTCGGGGTACTCCGTGATGGTCCACGTGGGGTTCCGGTAATCCTCGTTGTCGTCGTAGGAATTGAACCCGAACGAGCAGCCTTCCGGATCGAAGGAGCCAGACGCCGCGCATTCATCCAGCTTGGCGTTGGCCACTCGGGTGGCTTCCTCGACGAGCTCGGGGGTGTGCTCGGTGGAGAACTGCACGGTGTCACTCATGAACCGGTCGTCGGCGCGCACCTCCGCCGTTTGCGCTTCGCCGTAGGTCACGTACTTGCTGGGTGCGTCCACGGACATGTCGTAGTCACCGGGCAGAACGGAGAGTGAGACCGAGTGTGGCTCGGATTCGTTCGGAAGGGTCACGGGGTTCCCGTTGACGTTCATCTTCTCCACGCCCGCAGGAACCTGAACCGTGACTTGCTGGAAGAGCAGCGAATCCGGGTTTTCGATGCGCCAGGACTTGAACAGGCCTTCGCGACCGTCGGACACCAGGTTGACGCTGACGTCGCTGGTCACGTTGTCCTGGATGACCCGGGCGTCCACCGTGGCGCGGTCACCGTTGACCGTGGTGTCGGTGATCTCGTAGGAGGAGATCCGGTTCTCCGCGGCGCCGTAGATGTCGTTGGTGAGCAGTCCACGCTGCTGCGTGGTCACGTTCGGATCGGCCAGTTCGGTGGCACGCTGGGCATCCCCGCTGACCACCGCCTCCATGAGTTCTTCGGCCTTCTTATCTGGACCGAACGCCGTACGGCTGACCACGGAGAACACAATGGCAGCGATGACTGCCAACAGGATGAGTGACCCGACGATGATGGCCACCAGGCGGATCTTCTTTTTCTTGGCCGGGTCCATCGGCTCCCGTGGCTCCTGAGCAGCGGGAGCGACGCCCGCACCGTACGTGGGACCGACATCGGGCTCGGAAGCTGGCCGAGCGACGTCGTCGTGCGGGGTGCGACCCGCGGCCGCCGCTCCACCCGCGAGCACCGCGGCCGAGGCGACCACCGCTGCGCGACCTCGGGCTCGGTCCGAACCGCGCAGCGCACGGTTCACACCGCCGGGAAGAACCCCGATGAATGCAGGGGCCACGAAGCGCGCGAGGGCTTCTATGGCGACACCCCAGAGGAGAAAGACCAAGCACGTCCACGCCACGGGACGCACGACCAGAACGCCGTCCAGACCGAAAAATCCGCCCAGCTGACCCGAGACGCGCAGCAACCACATGAGCAGTAGGCCGAGCACCAGGTAGGCCCCGGGGAGCACGGCCCAGGACTGAACCGTGCGGGCGACCCGCTGGTCCACCGGGCGCACGTGTGCCCAGCTCAGTGCGGCACACACCGCCGAAATCACGGCCAGCAGAACCAGGAGGACGATGGCCCACACGGGTTGGTCGCCGTCCGTCCACAAGTAGGCGACGTTCGAGGATCCAGATGCCTCCGCGAGCCAGCCGCCAGCGCCCGTCACGGTGACGGCGGACAGGTGCGAGAGCACAAAGAGCACTCCTGCGGCCATGGGCACCCACAACACCGCCGAGAATCCCGCGGCGGCACCGCCTTCGATGAACGCGTAGATCACCACACCGAGGCCGGCCAGAACGCAGAACACCAGCAGGTGAATGGCAATGGGTCGCAGCACCTGGAGCAGCCCCGGAGCATGCCGCTCCGTGGTGGTCACCACGCGACCGGGCGCGGGTTGAGCGACTCGAACGTTCAGAGCCGAGGCCGTGGCCAGCAGCCCCACCAGAAAGGCCACCGCGACCAAGGCAAAGCTGACGCCGGTCAACCGCATCTCAAGGGTGGAGAGGAACAGCGGGACTTCCGTCCGCACCGCGGTAATGGCCGTGAAGATGAGCGCCGTGGCTGCCCACCCCAAGCCGGCCACAGCGGCCATGAGCCACTGGACCACGCGGTTGTCGAGGCTGAGGCGACCACTGAGCTTCCGCGCCACCAACCACGACGTGACAACGCCGCACAGCAACGGGAGGTACAGCGGGAAGATCAGGCCCATGGAGACGCCTTCCGCACCTCCGCTCACGATCAGACGGAGCGGGGCCAAGAACGCGAGCGCGGCCATCTGGAAGGGGAGGCAGATGAGCGCCCAGACCTGGTTGACGTCCGTGTTGCTCTCAATCCCGGTGGTCACGTCCGAAGCGATGTCGTTGGACGACGAATCTCCGGACAGCGCGAATCCCAGCAACGTGATCAGAAGAGCGATCACCGTGGCCAGGACCGTGGCCAAGTAGCCGCTGATACCCGCGATCACCGGAACGAGCCAGTGCTTACCGGTCATCCCCCGCAGTGGAGCTGGCATCTGGGACTCGGCCTTCTCTGGACCCGCCCCGGGCCCATCATCTCCCGGGCCACCGACCGTGGGCATGGCCTTGGTCGTCTCCGAGTCCTGTGCCCGAGGCACCGGTTGAGTCTCGTCGCCCGGTCCGTACGCTGATGAGGGCATAGCCCCTCCCCTTGCTGGCTCTGTCACATTCGCTGAATGTTTCCTGAATACCAGACATTGCCAGAGACCTCCGACACCCATAAGCGTGTGGGCCCTTTAGGGCACATTGTGACGCGCGCATCCTTTCTGACCAGGGCAAATATACAACCGTCCCCCCGCAGCGGTTACAGATCCTGCGGGCCCAGCGGCAGTCCGAGCAGGTACCAGCCGACGAACAGCAGGAACCAACCGATCAACATGGCGATCGACAGCGGCAGCACCAGCGAGATCAGAGTGCCCACGCCGGCGTCCTTCTGGTAGCGCCGCAGGTAACCCAAGACCAGTGCGAAGTAGGGGCTCACGGGGCTGAGCACGTTGGTGGGTGAATCACCGATCCGGAACAGCGCCTGAGTGGTCTCCGGGGAGACATCCAGCAGCATGAGCATGGGCACCATCACGGGCGCGAGCAGCGTCCACTGCGCGGAGCCGGAGGTGATCAGCAGGTTCATGACCGCCACAATGGCCACCACGCCCGCAAACATGATCACGGGGTGCAGCCCCAGACCACCGATGAAGTCCGCGCCGTACACCGCCAGAACCGGACCAATACCAGACCACTCGAAGTACGCCGTGAACTGCGCTGCGGCAAAGAACAGCACCAGCACGGGCGCCACGGACACAATGCCCTTGGACATGGCCTCCGGGATCTGGCGAGCGCGGGTCATGGTCCCCGCAGCCTTTCCGTAGACCCAACCCATGACGGCAAACATCACGGCGATCACGATGCCCACGTTGAGCAACAACGGGGACATCAGGATCGTGCCGTCCTCGGCGCGCAACGGGGACCCCGGGGTCAGGAGCAAGGCCAGGTAGATCGCCATCATCACGGCAAATGCAATGCCGGCGTTGCGCAGGCCGCGCTTCTCACGGGGCTTGAGCTTCATATCCGAAAAGGAGCCCATGTCCTGCTGCTTGGTGTCCGTGTCTTCCTCAATCGCTTCACCGCGCTTGGCGATCACGGTTTCGGTGACCACCGTGATGATGGCGGCCAGGACCAGGGACGAGACGATGTTGAAGAAGTAGTTGGAAATGGGAGTGACGATCACGTTGGGGTCGATGAGGCCCGCGGCCGCGGTCGTAATGCCCGCGAGCAAGGCGTCCGACGCCGTCGGCAACAGCGAAGCGTTGAAGCCCGCAGCTACGGAACAGAACGCAACGATCAGACCGACCACCGGCGAGCGCCCGGCGGCTTTGAAGGCGAGCGCGCCGAGCGGGATGAGCACCACGTACATGGCGTCCGCTGCGATCGAGCCGGTGATGCCGGTCAGTGCGAGCACGAAGGTCAGCCACTTGGGGCCCACGCGCGAAACCGACCCGCGCAGCGCGGCCGAGAGCATCCCGGATTCCTCGGCCACCGCGACGCCCAAGAGGATCACGACCACCAGGCCCAGCGGCGGGAACTCCACAAAGTTGATGACCGCTTCCGAGACGATCTGCCGTAGGCCTTCCGGGGAGAGCAGGTTGGTGACCTGGATGGTCTCATCCGTGGCAGGGTTCACCGCACTCATGCCGATGGTCCCCAGAATCCAGCTCAGCGCGAGCACCACGCCGGCCAAGATGAAGAACAACCAGAACGGATCCGGCAGTTTGTTGCCCACCCATTCGATCCAGTTGAGGACCTTGAGGAGTGCTCCGTTGCCATTGCTCTTCTTCTGCGAAGAAGTTGCGGGCTGTGATGAGGAAGACATGGCGCGTCCCATTTCTTGAGGCGGTCACGATCGGTTGAGCGTTAAAGTACCCGCCTGCCGCTGCCCCACTGGCAATGACGGGCCGTGGCGCGCATGTCCGCGCAAGAGTTACAACCCGGATATCCAGCGTCACCGAGGTTCGGTTACGGGTTAATGGGGGCACCACAACGGGTGTACCCTCCTAAAGGCTTTGAGCGCCGGATCGCACGATTTTCTGAGCAAAGCCTGAGCAGAATCACCTACTGAAGGTACTCCCGTGAGCGAATTTCCCGCTGCCCTCAAGCGCGGTCTGACCGTGCGCCACGTGCGCTTCATGGCCCTGGGTTCGGCCATCGGAACCGGCCTGTTCTACGGTTCCGCCTCCGCCATCCAGGCCGCTGGCCCCGCCGTGCTGTTCGCGTACATGATCGGTGGCGCGGTGGTGTTCCTGGTCATGCGCGCCCTGGGTGAGATGGCCGTGCTGCACCCGGTGACCGGTTCGTTCGGTCAGTACGCCGGCCGTTACCTGGGCCCGCTGGCCGGCTTCATCACGGGGTGGACGTTCGTGTTCGAAATGGCCATCGTGGCTCTCGCGGACGTCACGGCCTTCGGCATTTACATGCAGTTCTGGTTCCCGGACACTCCCCAATGGATCTGGGTCCTGGCCATCGTTCTGCTCATCACCGGCCTCAACCTGCTCAACGTCAAGGTGTTTGGTGAGCTGGAGTTCTGGCTGACCATTGTGAAGGTCACAGCCATCATCCTGATGATCGTGGGTGGTTTCGCCATCCTGCTCTTCGGCTTCTCGGTCCCCTCCAGCACGCCGCCCGGACTCCACAACCTGGTCGATCACGGCGGCTTGTTCCCCAACGGCTTCACCGGCCTGTTGCTGTCCTTCTCCGTAGTGATGTTCGCGTTCGGTGGCATCGAGACCATTGGCATCACCGCCGGCGAGGCCAAGATCCCCTCCAAGACCATCCCCGCCGCGATCAACACGGTTCCCGTGCGCATCCTGCTCTTCTACGTACTCACCCTGTTCGTGCTGATGTGCCTGTTCCCCTGGAACGAGGTCACCGGCGAGGTCAGCCCCTTTGTCCAGATCTTCGACTCCCTGGGCATCCCCTACGCCGCACACATTCTCAACGCGGTCATTATCACGGCGGCGATTTCGGCCATCAATTCTGACATCTTCGGTTCCGGCCGCATGGTCTACGGTCTGGCCCAGCAGGGTCACGCTCCCCGCGCTTTCACGCACGTGGGCCGCACCGGCGTTCCGACGCTCACGGTCGCGCTCATGGCGGGCGTCCTGGTGATCGGTGTGATCCTCAACGCCGTGATCCCCGAGAACGTCTTCCTGATCATCGCGTCCCTGGCCACGTTCGCCACGGTGTGGGTCTGGATCATGATCCTGCTCTCCCACCTGGGCATGTCCCGCGAACGTTCCCGCGCCGGCGCCCCGCGCAGCTCCTACCCGCTGCCCGGTGGTCGCGTCAGCACCTACCTCGCCCTGGCGTTCATGGCCTTCGTGATCGTGCTGCTCGCCTTCACCCCGGACACCCGCATCGCCCTGATCGTGGGTCTCGGCTGGTTGGTCATCATGACCGGCGTGTTCTTCACGTTCGTCAAGGGCAAGGGTCGCCAGCGCACCATTCTTCCCGACGACGACGCCGCTCTCACCGGCGATCCCGCCGGCGCCGGTTCCAGCGCGGGTGCCGTGCGGTAGGCACTGCCCAACGCTGTCTGAATGAAGACGGTCGGCATCTTTTCCACATGGGAGGGTGCCGGCCGTCTTTTTTACGCAAAAACTGGTCGTATTAATACCTAGAACCTGCGTTGAGGTGAATGCTAGCATTTTGCTAGCACTACACCCTAGGGAGGCAATCATGTCCACCGTGACGATTCGAAATCTCGACCCGCAGGTCAAAGTTGCGCTGCAGAAACGTGCCGCGGCTAACGGTCGGTCCATGGAAGCAGAAATGAGGGACATCTTGTCTCAGTCCGTCGCAGAAGTACCAGACCCGAATAACAACCGGGTCTATGGCTTGGGTACACGCATTCACACAATGTTCGCTGAGTTGGACGGGCTGGAGATCCCGGAACGCCCCGCCGACGAAGCACGCGCTGCGGATTTCTCCTGATGATCCTGCTGGACACCAATGTCATCTCTGAGTTAATGCGCCCTCTACCAGCCCCTAACGTTCTCGCCTGGCTTGACAGTCAGATCGCCCCCTCACTCTTCCTCTCGGCAGTCTCTGCGGGAGAGCTCCTTGCAGGCGTAGCCGCTCTACCCACCGGGCGAAGGCGGGACACCCTCGCCCAAGCTGTGACACAAATTCTCGACGAAGAGTTCCGTGACCGAGTCCTACCCTTCGACACACGAGCAGCAGTTTCCTACGCCCTGATTCGTGAAGAACGGTCCCGATTGGGCAAACCCATTGGCGCTGCTGACGCCATGATTGCGGCCACCGCCAGGGCAACTGGCATGTCCGTTGCCACCCGAAACATCCGGGATTTCGAAGAGGCGGGCGTGCACCTGATCAACCCTTGGGGTGTCTGATCGAGCCCATTCGCCCGAGATCCGCACCGTCACGCATTGGATTGGAGGGATAAGTGTTGGGCCAGGTACCTACCGGTGTGGGTAGCCGTTCGGGCAAGTTCTGCGGGCGAGCCGGTGAACTGAACCTCACCACCCGCGTGACCGGCTTCCGGGCCGAGATCGATGACGTAGTCGGCGGAGGCAATGACGTCCAGGTCGTGCTCAATGACCACTACGGTCCTCCCTTCGTCCACTAGTGCGTGAAGCAGTTCGAGTAGGCGAGCGATATCGGTGGCATGTAGACCGGTGGTGGGCTCGTCCAGCACGATGATCTGAGCTTTATTGGTCAGTTCTCGAGCGAGCCTGAGCCGTTGCCGCTCTCCTCCGGAGAGCGTCGTGAGATTCTGCCCCAGCGGGAAATACCCGATCCCGACCTTGGAAGCGGCTGACAACAGTCGCCGCAAACGGGGGGCGGTGAAGTGGTCAAGCGCCTGGTCAATGGTCATCTCGAAGACATCGGCGATGGATAGATCATCGACCTTGTGGCGTAGCGCGCCAGGCCGGAATCGGCGTCCCTCACAGGCCTCGCATGGAGAGGTCACGGCGTCGGTGAAACCGAGGTCGATATAGGTGATACCCGTTCCCTCGCAGGCCCGACATCCGCCGTCGGAGTTGGGGGAGAAGAGGCCCGGGGGTTGCTTGGTCTCCCGGGCGAAGATGCGGCGGATCTCATCGAGCATCCCCGTCCATGAGGCGGGGCTGGAGCGCCGGGAACCTCGAATAGGCCCCTGGTCGACCATAACGGCCTCGGGCGCGGCAGCTAGTAAATGCGTGCGGATCAAAGTTGACTTACCGGATCCGGCAACACCACTGACGGCAGTCAGAACGCCGAGCGGGATGTCGACATCCACGCTCTTCAAATTGTGGGTCGATGCATCCCGAATGGCAATGCTGCCCGTGGGTTGCCGCGGCGTGCGAAACCCGACGGAAGCGGGCGAGCGCAGTGCCCGCCCGGTGACGGTGTCGGCCTCTTTAAGGTTCTTGTAAGTGCCCTGGAAGACCAGGTTCCCACCGGTGTTCCCGGGGCCCGGGCCGATCTCAATGATCTGGTCCGCAATTGCCATCACGACGGGATCGTGTTCGACGACCAACACGGTATTGCCCTTTTCACGGAGGGTGATGAGCATGCGAGTCAGCCGGTCGACATCGCGAGGGTGCAGTCCCGTGGTGGGCTCGTCGAAAACGTACAACAGGTCGTTGAGAGTGCTACCGAGATGGCGGACCATCTTGATCCGCTGCGCCTCACCACCGGACAACGTGGATGTCGCCCTGTCGAGGCTGATGTAGCCGAGCCCGAGGGCCTTGATGCGTTCGAGTTGGATCATGACCTCACGCTGCACAGGCCGAAGCTCACCGAGATCCCACCCCCGCATCGCCTCTGCCAGGTCACTAACCTGCATCGCGTAGGCATCAGGAAGCGTCAACCCGTGTACATGCGCCGTGGCGGCGGCCTCGTTGAGCCGCGACCCGCCACACCGCGTACAAGGACCCACGGAAACCAGGGCTTCGTGCGCCTTTTTGGTCTCCCCCTTGAGAGCGGCCGGATCCTTGGTCAGCTGCAGCCGACGAAAACGCACCACCGCTCCCTCGTACTGTCCTGGCAGCGCATACTCACCGACAGGTTCCACCTCTCCGGCTTCTGCGTGCAGAAGCATGTGCAGCTCTCGCGAGCTGTAGTGCTCAACAGGAAGATCGAGGTCGAACAGACCGCTGTTGCCATAACGCTGCCACGCAATGGATCCGGGTTTGTAATCAGGGTGACGGAACGGCCCCTCACGCAGGGAACGGGACAGGTCGACAAATGCGTCCTCATCCAATGTCTTTTCCTGACCCAATCCTTGACAGGCCGGGCACATCCCTAAAGGGTCGTTGAATGAGAAGGCATATGAAGGCCCGATATGCGGCGTAGAAGCCCTCGAAAACAGCATGCGCAGCCAGTCGCCGATGTCGGTGATCGTTGCCACTGTCGATCGAGGAGCGCCAACAAGCTGCCGTTGGTCGACAACAACGCATGCCGAGAGGTTCTCAATGAGGTCTACATCTGGACGCCCGAAGGACGGCAAGAAGTTCTGAACGAACGAACTGAAGGTGGAGTTGATCTGACGCTGGGCCTCTGCGGCCAGGGTGTCGAAAACGAGAGATGACTTACCCGACCCCGAGACCCCGGCGATCACGATCAGAGTGCCTTTGGCCAGGTCCAAGTCGATGCCCTGCAGATTGTGTGTGCGAGCGCCACGGAGCCGGATGGTGTCAAGTTTCATCGGAATCCTTTCGGTCAGTCTCAAGAAGCGAGCTTGCGGTACCTGCGAACAGCCAGGGGCCCGAAGATCGCCACGACGAGCAATGGTGTGACGACAGCCAGAGGAAGCGCGTGCGCACCCGCCCAGGTGACCGGTTCATATGTTGGGGAATTGGTCAGCTCTCGAACCGATGTCACAACGAAGGACAAAGGGTTCCATTCGGCAATTACCGCGAGCCAGGCGGGCATCGTTGAAGGATCGACGAACACCGAGGACACCATGCTGATGGGCCAGACCAGTATCTGGACGGCCGCAACGGCTTGGGGAGACCTGGCCTTGAGTCCCGCATATAACCCAAGCCACAACAATCCGAAACGGAACCACAGCAAAACCCCGGCAGCAACCGCGACCCCGATCATTGTGTTCGGTCGCCAACCCAGAACAACACCAGCGGCGATGGTCACAGCCAGACCCAGCACTGATGCGGCCATGTCCGCCAAGCAACGACCGGCCGGCACGGCCCAGCCACTGATCGGCAATGACCGGAATCGGTCTGTGATGGTACTGGAAGCATCGGTAGTGATAGCGAGCATCGTCGATTCGAGCCCGAAGAGCATGGCAACCGCCAAGACCCCGGGTACTGCGAAAGCAAAATAGCTTTCGAGGTCGCCCGCCAGCGCACCCCCTAGCAACCCACCCATCATCACCAGGACCAGCACGGGGAAGAGCAGGTTGACGATGAAAGGCCCGGGTTGAACACGCCAGTGCTGGAAGGTGCGACCTGCCAGGACGGCGCTTTGCTGAACGACTTGGTTCATCATGTCTCCTTACCGGGATGGACCTGCGCAGGCCCCGTGTGTAGCTGGAGGTAAAGATCTTCCAGCGTGGGTTCTCGCACCTCGGTACGCGGCTCGCCCGCGAGCCGTTTCAGTTCCCACGAGGTCCCAGCCACAAGAACGCGGCCCTCGCGCAGGATCACAACGTCGTCGGCCAGGGCATCCGCTTCTTCCAGATACTGGGTCGTCAGAACCACCGCGGTCCCCTCACACACCCGCGCCTTCACTGCCGCCCACAGATCCCGCCGCGCCACCGGGTCGAGGCCCGTGGTGGGCTCATCGATGAACAGCACGTCCGGTTTGCAGATGAGCGCCACCGCCAGGTCGATCCGACGGCGCATCCCACCCGAATACTTTCCGACCGGCCTGTCTGCTGCGTCTATCAGGTCGAATTGGGAGAGAAGCTCCTCGGCTCGTCGCTTCGCGGTCGCGCGATTGAGCCCGAGTAAGCGCCCGAAGAGCTCCAGGTTCGCCCTCCCCGAAAGCACCTCGTCCACCGCCGCGTACTGTCCCACAACTCCGATTCTGCCGCGCACAGCAGAACCATCCCGGATGATGTCGTGTCCGGCGACCTTGGCAGTGCCGGAAGTTGGCGCAGCCAAGGTTGTCAGCATCCTCAACAACGTGGTTTTCCCGGCCCCGTTGGAACCCAAAATTGCCAGAACCCGCCCTTCGCTAAGGGTGAGATCGACTTCCGAGATGGCGGGTCGATCGGACCCGGGAAACATCTTTGTGAGGCCTCGTGCCTCGATCATCGGCATAACCATCTCCTTGTCCCGTACGTTGTACGGTACAGCATGAGATATCATTCCCTAGAAGTCAAGAGTGGAGGTCCGGAATGCCACGAACAGCGAGCCGATCAGGCGATCCCATCAAGCTGCTACAACTCCTGTGGGCTCCTGAAACCAAGGTGGGGAGATCCGGGACGACCGTTGCGGAGGTCCTCGATCAAGCGATTGACCTGGCAAGTTCTGAAGGTCTCGACGCATTGACCATGCGTCGGCTTGCGACGCAGGTGGGTGTGGGGGCCATGACCCTGTACGGCTACGTCCCGGGCAAACCGGAACTCCTGGAGCTCATGCTGGACAAGGCGATCGCGCGCACTTACAAGGGGCATCAAAAACCTGCGCAGATCAGCAAATGGCCGGCTGCACTGAGACACGTCGCCACCCGCAACTACGAGCACGCGCTCGAGCACAGCTGGGTGGTCGAGGTCCCTCCCGCCCGGCCGATACTCGGACCCGGCCATCTCTTGAAGTACGAGGACGAGCTGACGCCCCTGGACGGAATCGGACTCGACGACGTCGCCATGGACCAGGCTCTCACGCACATACTCTCCGTCGCTCAGCACGCTGCACGATGGGAGCACGCCATACAACAGGCACGGGCCACATCGACACTCACCGACGATCAGTGGTGGTACAGCGTTGAATCAAGCCTGTACACGCTCCTGGGTGATGTGCAGCTCCCCGTTTCCAATCGCGTTGGTCAAACTCTCGCTAATGCTGGCGATCCTTCGCAGTTCCTCACACGTTCCGTGGACACCGTCATCGCGGACGTCTCCCGACAAATCGAGACGCCAACAGCGTAGGAGCGAACACCGCGCTCTGGATCGCCCATTAGAGAGGGTCGTCACAGGTCAAGAACCGATGCGAGGGCATTCCGTCGGCTCCCCGGGCTGCATGTGCATCCTGATTTGTTAGGAACCGCCGACGGTGCCAATGCGGACGTTTACATTCTCTTCCGCGCGGACATCACTTGGAGTCGTGCCTTCACCGCGCCACCAACCCATGAACTCCTGAGCTGTGAAGACCGGCTTGCCCCACTTCGCCGCGTTCTTGGCCTTATTGGATTGAGATCCGTCCTCGGCGGTGACCAGGACATCGCAGCGGGTCTTGGTCACGTTGACGACCGGCTGGAGACCGCGTTCCACAGCCATATCTTCCAGCTCTTCCCGATAGACCTCTCGCCCGTCAGCACCGATCACGGTGCCGGTGAAGCAAATGCGAGCGCCGGGAACCAGCACTGAGTCGATGTCCTGAGCTGAGTCAGCAGACTCGTCCAGAATCCGCTCCCCGATTTGCTCCTCCACCGCACGCACAACCACCAGGCTTTCGGCAGAGAACCGCCCGCGCTCACCGGCCTCACGCAATTTCTCGGCCAACACCGCACCCGGGGTCTCCGTTGCATCCGCACTGCACCGCACGGTGAATTCCGTTGTCTCCGCGGGCCGAGGCATCAGATAACCGGAACGATCCTGAGCATCCGAGAACGGATCCGCCATAGCCTCCGACAGATCCTGCCCGGCGACCAGATCTCGCACGGCACGCGCTCGCTCCAACGCCGTCGGCGCTTCGAGCGCGCGGCGCTGCTGGGCAGAAAGTCGCGTTGCGGCGACGTCGTACCCCATGGGCATGTGCGTGACGTAACCGGTGCGTTTGAGCTCGTAATCGAGGTACCCGAGCTGTCGGTCGATGTTGATGCCCACCGGGACCCGGCCGACCAGGTGCGGGGCGAGCGCGGCCCACGCGTCCGTGAGGAGGGGTGCGAGTTGCACCTGACCGGCAGTGATGCCGTACGCGGCACGGGCGTCGCCCATGTCGCGGGTGGGGTTGACCAGGGTACTGAGTTCCAGGCCGTCGTCTGTAACCAGGGCGATCTCCACGGGGCGGGGGCGCCAGCGGTCGCCCTCGTCGCCCACGCTGCAGATGCCCAAGTACACGTTGCCCTTGGTCGGCTGCGCCGCGTGGGAACCGGAGCGCAAGAATCGGCGGATCCGCTGATCGACCTTGAGGTCGCGCGGGAGAACGTTGCGGCGCAGCACGAGCCCCTCGAACGATGTGCAGCGGCTCAGCGCAACGTACAACTGGCCGTCCGCGAACGTGCCGCCCGTCAGGTCGACCACCACATTGTCCAGGGTTTGGCCCTGACTCTTGTGGATCGTGATGGCCCACGCGAGGCGGAACGGCAGCTGGGTGTACGTCCCGATCACGTCATGGCGGAGCGTTCCGTGCTCGACGACGGGCCGCGTCACCTCCCACAGGTTGGGTTCGACCTTCACGAAATCGCCATTGGGAAGTTCGACGAACACGATGAGCTCGCCGTCCTCCCAGAAGTAGTCCGCAACCTTGGCGATCGTGCCGTTGACCCAGCGGTCACCGGGGTCGTTGGTGAGCATCATGACCTGGGCGCCGCGCTTGAAGACGAGTTCCTTGTCCACGGGAATCTCGAAACCGTCCAGCTCACCGGTGAGGATTGCCGCATGATGGACCGGCTCGTCCTCGAGTTGCTCGAGCATCGTGCGGTTGCGGGACGTGGCCATGCGGTTGGTGGTGGTCAGCGTCAGCCAGAACTCGTCGATGGGAGGGGTGAACTCCGGGTCGGTGCGGGCGTTGAGCTCGCGGCGGGCCTCGTCGAGCAGGCTGCCCTCGCGCACGGCATTGAGGATGTCGACCAGGCGGTTGTCCCCGATCTGTCGAAAGACCGTGCTCAGTTCCACCGTGGCGAAATCATCCGGGTGGTAGTTGTCCGCGGAGAAGAAGTACGGGGTCTTGTAGCGGGTGGAGAAGTGATCGCGTTCGTAGTCGGTGACCACGGGCGGGAGCTGATACAGGTCCCCGACCAGTACCAGCTGCACCCCGCCGTACTTCCGGCCGGGCTTGGGACCGAAACGTTCCAACGCCGCGACCAGGCAGTCGAACAGGTCAGCCCGAACCATGGAGGCCTCGTCCACGATGAGCGTGTGCAGTTCCCGCAGCGTCTTGGCGAACCTGCCGGGGAAGTATTTACCGGTGCGCACCTGCTCCGGCGTCATACCGGGATAGAGGGACAGCAGTCGGTGGATCGTGTAACCCTCCACGTTGAGCGCCGCGATCCCTGTGGGCGCCACGACCACAACATTGCGCCGGGTGTGGGCCATGAACTCCCGGATCAGCGTGGACTTACCGGTACCCGCCTTACCCGTGAGGAACACGTTTTCACCGTGGTGCAGCCGCTGCAGGGCTTCCTGGAACTCGTCGGTGAAGACGAGTTCGGAAGAGTCGACCGCGTGCACCAGAACAAGTCCTTTCCACATCACGTTGAACAGATGACCTTACCGCCAGTGGCCGCCTGCGGACTGGCATCGGGCTGGATTAGGCTGACTGGGCAAGCAGCGATCAACCGGACACATCCTAGGACGGACCATCAGTGAGCACCGAGCAGCCTCCCCAGTCCCACAGTGCCGGGACGGACATGCTCGCCGTGGATTTCGCGGCCCGCATCGCCGCCGCCGTGGTGGCCAACGGAGGAACCGTCGCGGAAGCCACCCGATACGGTCGACAGATCCTCGCACACGCCCAGATCCAACATTCCGACTTGGATGCCAGCTACGGCGCCGTGGGCATCAACTGGCTCGATCCGGAAGGGCACCCCCGACTTTGAACTGACCCCCGGGAGTTGGACTGAGTAATTCGGTTCCAACTCCCGGGGGTCAGTTCATGGGGAAGCAGAGTGCT
>NZ_NOIT01000016.1 GCF_004136555.1 Kocuria carniphila | reverse complement strand
ACCACAGCGATGCCGGGTCGCAATACACATCCGTGCGGCTGAGCGAGCACCTCGCACTCGAGGGCATCAATCCTTCGGTCGGATCGGTTGGCGATGCCTACGATTGTCAGCCTCTTTCTACCCGGTTCCGCAAGGATTGGGGAGTCCCGGCCGACGCGGTCTGACCCTTGCTTACGATTGGCCCGCAGGGTGCCTTTGCGTTGATCTGTCGACCGTCCGGCCGGGCACGCAGCAAGCACTGCCGCCGGATCGGGCGTGACCTAATAGGAGCCTGGAGCAGCATGTCGAGAGCGTCCCCGTGACAGTCCTGTCCACCCGCCGGCGACAGCGTGAGACCACGCTAACCGTCAAGGGAGACAGGCGCCATGAGCACTCTCGAAACCGTCCACTCCGGGCACGTCGTCATCGGCGTCGATACCCATAAGCACATCCACGTCGCCGCCGTGCTCGACACCATCGGCGGCATCCTCGCTACCCTCACCGTCCCCACCGATACCGGCGGTTTCAAACAGCTTCTCGCCTGGGCGGACTCGTTCGGGAAGGTCCTCGCGTTCGGCATCGAGGGCACCGGCTCCTACGGAGCGACGCTGACTTCCTTCCTGCGTCGCCATGGACACAAGGTCGTCGAAGCAGGACGCCCTGACCGCCGCCAGCGGCGCATGAACGGGAAGTCCGACACCCTCGACGCGGAGAACGCCGCCCGCTCCGTACTCGCCGGCTTCGCGACAGTCATCCCGAAAACCGCGGACAGCAGCGTCGAGATGATCAGGCAGCTCAAGATCGCGCACGATTCAGCCGTCACCGACCGCTCCGCCGCGATGATCTCGATGAAGGCGATGCTCGTCCACGCCGACGACACGCTGCGCCGGGAGACGAACCGGATGACACCGATCAAGCTCGCCCGCCACCTCGCAGCACTGCGCCCTCGGAACCTCGAGACGCCCTCAGACTCTCTCCGCCATGCCCTGCGCTCGCTGGCCCGCCGATGGCAGCACCTGGACAGCGAAGCCCAGGAACTCCGGGCATCGATCGAGGCGCTCGTCAATCGCACCGCACCGCAACTGCTGGAGCAGTTCGGGATCGGCGTCGATACCGCAGCAGAGATCCTGATCGTCGCCGGCGACAACCCCGAACGGATCCACTCCGAAGCCGCATTCGCGAAGCTCGCCGGCATCAGCCCCGTCCCGACCGGGTCCGGGATGACCAGCGGCCGACACCGCATCAACCACGGCGGGCACCGGCAGCTGAACGCCGCGATCTACCGCACCGTGATCGTCCGGATGAGGTTCCACGAGCCGACCATCGCCTACGTCGCCCGTCGGACCGCTGAAGGCAAGAGCAAGCGCGACATCATCCGCTGCCTGAAGCGCTACGTCATCCGCGAGGTCTACCACCTCATCAAGGTCAACCCCCGCACCGGCGAAATCGCGAGTTGACAACTATAGGAGCGTCAACGCCCTCATGGAGACCATCAACGGGTTGTTCAAGACCGAGTGCATCCGAACCACGGTCTTCCACCCCGGTCCCTACCGGACTCTCGCAGACGTCGAGTACGCGACCGCTGGATGGGTCGAGTGGTACAACAACCGCCGCCTCCACGGCACCCTCGGGATGCTCACCCCGGTAGAGTTCGAAACGCTCCACTATCAGGCCCTCACCCGAGAGCCCGAACCCACAAAGTAGCGGCCGAGAACCCGGGCCGGTTCACCCGGGCCATACACACATTTTGGCCTTTAACCCCATTTTGGCCTTTAACCCCACTTTTTGGCCTTTAACCCTTATAGGCACCGCCGTCAGGGCACGAAAAAACCCCGCCTCCAAAAGGAGACGGGGTTTCGTCACATGCGTGACCCCAGCGGGATTCGAACCCGCGTTACCGCCGTGAGAGGGCGGCGTACTAGGCCGCTATACGATGGGGCCCTAGTTGACCGAGAAGCTTTTCGGCTCAATCGACGGACTAAACAGTAACATCAGATTGTGCCAGCACCAACTTGCTCGCTCGGTGCATTCCATCCGCTGCTAGATCAGTGGATGGTCAGCGCTGGGATACCAGGACTCGAACCTAGAACGACGGTACCAGAAACCGCTGTGTTGCCAATTACACCATATCCCAATGTTTTGCTAGGGCTTTCGCTCCCGCGCAACGAGCAATAACTATACCCGCTCGCTGCGCGGGAGCCAAACCGACGAAAGGGCGCCTAGCTGAGCTGCGCGGCGAGGGCCTTGATCCGGTTCAGGGAGGATCCCTTACCCAGGATTTCGAGTGACTCGAACAGGGGCGGGGAGATTCGCTCACCGGACACGGCTGTGCGCACGGGGCCGAAGGCCAGACGCGGTTTGATTTCCAAGCCCTCGACAATTGCCTCGCGCAGAGCGGTCTCGATGTTCTCCGCAGTGAAGTCCTCCAGCGGCTCGAGTGCATCAATGGCGGCTTGCAGAACCTGCGGAGCGCTCTCCTTGAGCTGCTTCTGAGCATCCGGGGCGATTTGGATCTGATCATCGGAGCGGAACAGGAATCCCAGCAGGCCCGGGGTCTCGCCCAGCAGGTTCATGCGTTCCTGCACCAGGGGTGCTGCCTGATCCAGGATCGTGTTCTGCTCATCGGTCAGGGTCTCCCCCACCAGTCCGGCGGACTGCAGGTACGGAATTAAACGATTGCGGAAGTCCTGCGGATCCAACAAACGGATGTGGGTGCCGTTGATGGCCGTGGCCTTCTTGACGTCGAAGCGCGCGGGGTTGGCCAGAACGTTGTGGATGTCGAAGTTCTCCACGAGCTGTTCCACGCTGAAGATGTCCTCGTCCGCGGACAGTGACCAGCCCAGCAGAGCAAGATAGTTCAGTAGACCCTCGGGAATGAAGCCGTTGTCCCGGTGGTGGAACAGGTTGGATTCGGGATCGCGCTTGGACAGCTTTTTGTTGCCTTCACCCATCACGTAGGGCAGGTGACCGAACTCCGGGATGAACTCGGCCACTCCGATGTCCATGAGCGCGCGGTACAGCGCAATCTGGCGCGGGGTCGAGGAGAGCAAGTCCTCGCCGCGCAGCACCTGGGTGATACCCATCAAGGCGTCATCCACCGGGTTCACCAGGGTGTAGAGCGGCTTGCCGTTGGCGCGTGCCACCACGAAGTCAGGCACCGACCCCGCCTTGAAGGAGATCTCACCGCGGACCAAGTCGTTGAAGGAGATGTCCTCGTCCGGCATGCGCAGACGGAGCACCGGCTTGCGGCCCTCGTCGCGGAATGCCTGCTTCTGCTCATCGGTCAGGTCACGGTCATAGTTGTCGTAACCGAGCTTGGGGTCCTCACCCTTGGCCCTGTGGCGCGCCTCCACCTCGTCCGGAGTGGAGAAGTCCTCGTACACATGACCGGACTCGACCAGCTTGGCCAGGACGTCCTGGTAGATGTCACCGCGCTGGGACTGGCGGTAGGGCTCGTGCGGGCCGCCCACGTTGACGCCCTCGTCCCAGTCGATACCCAACCAGGCGAGTGCGTCGAGGATCTGGCCGAAGCTCTCCTCGGAGTCGCGGGCGGCATCCGTGTCCTCGATGCGGAAGACCATGGTGCCGCCGGTGTGGCGGGCCCAGGCCCAGTTGAACAGTGCGGTGCGGATCAGTCCCACGTGCGGAGTGCCCGTGGGTGACGGGCAGAAGCGGACGCGCACGGGAGTGTCGGCGGAAACGGTGGGGTGAAGTGAAGTCTGGAGGTCAGTCATGATGTGACCATTCTAGGCTCACGTGTCACCGCGCCCGCATTCACGCCGTTCTTCGGGGCATTCTGCAGGACCCGGTGATCACAGCTTTACAGGATAAGAGCCCTGCGGACTGCGACCACCGGAGACCGGCTGCGGGGACTGGGACTATCGGCGCAGCACCGTGGTGAGGCGACCGATACCTTCGATGTCCACGTCCAAGGTGTCGCCCTCGTCCACGATGCCCACACCGGCCGGGGTGCCCGTGAGAATCACGTCACCGGGCAGCAGCGTGAATGCTTGGGACACGTAGGAGACCAGAGTGGGCACATCGAAGACCATGTCTCCGGTGTTGCCGTCCTGCTTGAGTTCCCCGTTGACGCGGGACTGTACGGCGAGTGAGGTGGTATCCAGCTCGGTCTCGACCCACGGACCCAGGGGGCAGGCGCCGTCGAAACCCTTGGCGCGTGCCCACTGACCGTCCGTCTTCTGCGCGTCGCGGGCGGTGAGGTCGTTGGCCCCGGTGTAGCCGAAGACGACCTCGGGAACGCGCTCGACCGGAACGTCCTTACACATGCGCCCGATGACCACGGCGAGCTCCGCCTCGTAGGAGACCTGCTCGGTCCAGGACGGCAACGACACGGGGTCGCCGGGACCGGAGACGGCCGTGTTGGGCTTGAAGAACAGCATGGGGCTGGTGGGCAGCTCGTTACCCATCTCGGCGGCGTGGTCCGCGTAATTGCGACCAACACACACGATCTTGGAGCGCGGAATCACCGGTGCCAGCAACCGCACCTCGGAGATGTCCACCGTGCGATCGAGGGGCTGCACGCCCACGTAGAGGGGGTCGCCCGAAAGATAGGTGATTTTCTCCTGACCCTCGGGGCAGGAGACCACGCCGAAGTGAATTTCATTGTCAAAGGTGAACCGTGCAATGCGCATGCCTTTAGGCTACACAGCACGGTCCACCTCGACCCCGCGTTGAGCGGTGAGCGATCAAGCCAGTCGCGTGAGCCAGCCGTGCGTGTCCTCCACGCGACCGGTCTGGATGTCCAGCAGCTGCTGACGCAGGGACATGGTGACTTCGCCCGGCTGGTCGTCCTCGTTACCGATGACTTCATCGTTGCTGACGAGACGACGAACCGGTGCGATGACCGCCGCGGTGCCGCACGCGAACACCTCGGTCAACTCGCCCGAGGCCTTACCTTCGCGCCATTCATCCAGCGTGAACCGACGTTCCTCGACCTGCAGACCGCGTTCCTTGGCGAGTTCGATGATCGAGCGGCGGGTCACGCCTTCGAGGATGGTTCCGGTGAGTTCGGGGGTCACCACGCGGCCGTCCTTGAACACGAAGAACACGTTCATGCCACCGAGTTCTTCAATGGCATCGTCGCGCTCGTGGTCGAGGAACAGCACCTGGCTGCAGCCGTGGGCGTCACCTTCCATTTGGGCAATCAACGACGCCGCATAGTTGCCACCGCACTTGGCCGAACCGGTGCCGCCCTTGCCAGCGCGAGCGTAGGTGCGCGACAACCAGATGTCCACGGGCTCCACGGTGCCGAAGTAATTACCGGCCGGGGACGCGATCACCGAGAACCGCGCCTGCCGCGAAGGACGCACGCCCAAGAACGGTTCCGTCGCGATCATGAAAGGACGCAGGTAGAGGGACTCGCCGTCACCGGAGGGCACCCACTTCTCGTCCGTGCTCACCAATTCCCGCACGGCATCCACGAACGTTTCTTCGGGCAGGGCCGGCAGCGCCAGCCGCTCAGCGGACTGGTTCAACCGAGCCGCGTTCGCCTCCGGGCGGAAGGTCCACACCGAGCCGTCCTCGTGCCGGTAGGCCTTGAGCCCCTCGAAGATCTCCTGGCCGTAGTGGAACACGGCAGCGGAAGGATCCAACGCGATGGGACCGTACGCCTCCAGGCGCGGGTTCTCCCACTGTCCGTTGCCCTTCTCCACGTCACCGGTCCAGTCGATGGAGATCATGTTGTCCGTGAAATGCACGCCGAAGCCGGGGTTGGCCAAAATGGCGTTCCGAACCTCACCGGTGGCCGGATGCGGGTTGGGCTGACGGACGAACTGGGTGCTCAAGAGTGTTCTCCTTCGACTGCTCGGATTCAGGCGGCTTTCAGGGCGGCCACAATGTGGTCACCCACCTGATCGGTGCTGCGCTGCTCATTGCCGTGCGTCTCGAGATCCCGGCGCACTGCCTGGTTGATCTGGTCTGCGAGATCCTCGTGGCCCAGGTGTTCCAGCATCATGGCGGCGGCGAGGATGGAAGCCACCGGCTGAGCTGTTGCGGTTCCCGCGATGTCCGGAGCGGAACCGTGAACGGGCTCGAACATGGACGGCGCGGTGCGATCTGCGTTGATATTACCGCACGGTGCCAGGCCGATACCGCCGGTCACGGCGCCCGCCTGGTCCGTGAGGATGTCGCCGAACAGGTTGTCGGTCACGATCACGTCGAACCGGGAGGGATCGGTGGTCAGGAAGATCGTGGCGGCATCGATGTGCAGATAGTCCACGGTGACGTCCGGGTACTGCGGCGCGAACTCGTTGACGGTCTCCTGGTACAGGCGACCAGCGTTGACCAGCACGTTGTGCTTGTGCACCAGGGTGAGCTTCTTGCGGGGACGCTTCTGGGCCAGCTCGAACGCGTACTTGACCAGGCGGCGCACACCGTGGGCGGTATTGATCGAGACCTCGGTCGCGATCTCGTGCTCGGTGCCTTGGCGCACGCGGCCGCCGTTGCCGGCGTAGAGGCCCTCGGTGCCTTCGCGGACCACCACGAAATCGATGTCTCCGGGCTCGGCCAGCGGGCTGGTGGTTCCCGGGTACAGGGTGGCCGGGCGCAGGTTGATGTAGTGATCGAACGTGAAGCGCAGTTTCAGCAGCAGATCACGCTCGAGGATTCCGGAGGGAATGCGGGTGTCATTGGGGGCCGCACCGACCGCGCCGAACAGGATAGCGTCGTGGCCGCGAAGTTTGTCCATGGTCTCGTCGCTGAGGACTTCGCCCGTGGCCAACCAGTGCTCCGCGCCCAGCGGGTAGGTGGTCTTGTCCAGGGTGATGCCCGCGGGTTCGGTCACGGCATCGAGTACTTTCACCGCCTCGGCAACGACCTCGGGGCCGATTCCGTCTCCGGGAATCACGGCGATCGAGTACTTGGTGGCTGCGTTCGACGATGCTTCGCTCATGCTCCCAGCCTAAATCCGGCGGGCGCGGGTATTCCACAACGTGAATTCATGTCTCGGATATTGAGACAGCAAGACGGCGGCGCCGCAATGTTCCCATGACGACGCCGCCGCATCACCTACAGCTCGTGCGTTCAGTCCTTGAGGACCTCGGGTTCTTCGTAGCGCGGGAACACACCGGTCGGCTTGGGCAGCTCGGTGCCGGGCGCGAGGCGCTGGGAAATCGCCGCGTACTGCCGGGCTTCACCCTCGGGCTGACCGAGTTGGGTCAGCAGCTTGGCCATGGAATCCGGCATGACCGGCTGCACCAGGATCGACACGATGCGCAGCACTTCCGCGGTCACGTACAGCACGGTGGCCATGCGCTCGGGATCCGTCTTACGCAGCACCCACGGCTCCTGCGCCGTGAAGTAGCGGTTGGCGTTGGCGATCACGCGCCACACACCCTCCAACCCGCGGTGGAACGCTTGTGCGTCAAAGGCGGTGCGGAACGTCTCGACCACGGCGTTGGCCTCGTCGAGCATGGCCTGATCCTCGGCCGTGAACTCACCCGGTTCGGGGACCACTCCCCCAAGGTTCTTGGCGACCATGGACAGACTGCGCTGGGCCAGGTTGCCCAGATCGTTGGCCAGATCCGAGTTGATGCGTGAAGCAATCGCGTCGTGAGAGTAATTGCCGTCCTGGCCGAAAGGAACCTCGCGCAACAGGAAGAAGCGCAGCTGGTCCAGTCCGTACTCCTCGATGAGTGAGTGCGGGTCGATCACATTGCCAACGGACTTGGACATCTTCTCGCCCTGGTTGAACAGGAAGCCGTGGGCATACACGCGCTTGGGCAGTTCCAGTCCGGCGGACATCAGGAATGCCGGCCAGAACACTGCGTGGAATCGCGCGATGTCCTTACCGATCAAATGCAAATCCGCGGGCCAGTACTTCTGGAAGTTGGTGTCCTCGGTGTCCGGGTAGCCCAGACCGGTCAGGTAGTTGGTCAGGGCGTCCACCCACACATACATCACGTGGTCCGGGTTGCCCGGAACGGGCACACCCCAGTCGAACGTCGTGCGTGAGATCGACAGGTCCTGCAAACCGCCGTTCACAAAGGACGCGATCTCGTGGGAGCGAGTCTCGGGCTGCACGAAGCCGGTCTTGTACAGTTCCAGCAGTTTGTCCTGGTAGGCCGAGAGGCGGAAGAAGTAGCTCTCCTCCTCGGTCCACGTCAGTTCGGTGCCGGTGCCGATCGAATAGCGCTGGCCGTCCTCGCGGACCTCGGTCTCGTCCTCGGCGTAGTAGGCCTCGTCGCGCACGGAGTACCAGCCGGCGTACTTGTCCAGGTAGATGTCCCCGTTGGCCTCCATCCGCTTCCAGATGTCCTGGCTCGCGGCGTAGTGGTCCTCGTCCGTGGTGCGGATGAAACGGTCGTAGCTGACCTGCAGCTCGTCGTCCATGTCCTTGAACTGGGCGGCGTTCTGGTCCGCGAGTTCACGGGGCGACACGCCCTGTTTTTCGGCGGTCTGCTGCATCTTCTGGCCGTGCTCGTCCGTTCCGGTCTGGAAGCGCACGTCGTAGCCGTCCAGTCGCTTGAATCGCGCCATGGTGTCCGCGGCAATCGCCTCGTACGCGTGCCCGATGTGCGGGGACCCGTTCGGGTAGGAAATCGCGGTGGTCAGGTAGTAGGGAATCTGCTCGCTCACGCCCTCCACTCTAGCGACCGTCCGCCACTTTTCTTGCTTCGGGAACACCGGACAGCACGACGCCGCCGCGAGAGTTCGCGTGAACTCTCGCGGCGGCGTCGGCGATCGAACTACGGCACCCAACTGGAGTGCCGGATCAGGACCGATCAGCGAGCGGCAGTGCCCTCGGTGTAGTCCTCATCGGTCTGCTCCCACGCGAAGAGGGAGCGCAGTTCGCGGCCGGTCTCCTCGATGGGGTGGGACTCTTCCTTGGAGCGCAGCTCCTTGAACTCCTTGGCGCCGCTGGACTGGTCCTCCATGAAGCGCTCGGCGAAGGTGCCGTCCTGGATGTCCTTGAGAACTGCCTGCATGTTCTCCTTGACGTGAGCGTCAGCCACGCGCGGGCCGGAGACGTAGTCGCCGTACTCAGCGGTGTCGGAGATGGACCAGCGCTGCTTGGCGATGCCGCCTTCGACCATCAGGTCCACGATCAGCTTGAGCTCGTGGAGCACCTCGAAGTAGGCGATCTCCGGCTGGTAGCCGGCCTCGGTGAGGACCTCGAAGCCCTGCTGCACCAGGTGCGACATGCCGCCGCACAGTACGGCCTGCTCGCCGAACAGGTCCGACTCGGTCTCCTCGGTGAAGGTGGTCTCAATGACGCCCGCGCGGGTGCCACCGATGCCCTTGGCGTAGGACAGTGCCAGCTCGAGTGCCTTGCCGGAAGCGTCGACCTCGACGGCCACGAGGTCGGGCACGGCGCGGCCGGCTTCGAACTCGCGGCGCACGGTGTGGCCGGGACCCTTGGGTGCGACCATGGCCACGTCAACGCCCTCAGGGGCCTTGATGTAACCGAAACGGATGTTGAAACCGTGGGCGAAGAAGATGGCGTCGCCCTCGTTCAGGTTGTCCTTGATGGACTCCTCGAAGACCTTGGCCTGGACCTGGTCCGGGGTCAGGATCATGATGACGTCGGCTTCCTTGGCGGCCTCGGCCACGGTGAGCACGCGCAGACCGTGTGCTTCGGCCTTCGCACGAGACTTGGAACCCTCGGCCAGACCGATGCGGACGTCCACGCCGG
The DNA here is from genome assembly GCF_004136555.1 of Kocuria carniphila. Taxonomy (GTDB): domain Bacteria; phylum Actinomycetota; class Actinomycetes; order Actinomycetales; family Micrococcaceae; genus Kocuria; species Kocuria carniphila. The sequence goes on along the minus strand of NZ_NOIT01000016.1, from coordinate 93,013 downwards.
AATCACGCAGGTTCAGCGCGTGGGCGTGACCCTGGGAGCCGTAACCGATGATGGCCACGGAGCGGTTCTGGATGATCGACAGATCTGCATCGTCGTTGTAGTAGATCTTTGCCATGGGGTTGTCTATCTCCTCATTCGATGGTGGGACTGCTGTTCAGATCGAGCACCGCGTCCCGAGCGGAACCCGATCAAGGGTGAGGTGGTGCTAGTGCCGCAGCGCGCGGTCCGACATGGACTTGGGACCGCGTCCCAAGGCCAGCGTGCCAGCGCGAACAATTTCTCGCACGCCGAACGGTTCCAACACGTCCAGCAGGGCGTGGATCTTGTCCCGCGCGCCCGTGGATTCGATGACCACGGACTCGGTGGAGACATCCACGATGGTGGCCCGGAACAGGTTTGCAGCCTGGGTGACCTGCAAACGCGTGGACGCGTCCGCGCGCACCTTGACCATGATGTGGTCACGCTGCACGGAGTTCTCCGGGGCGAGCTCAACAATCTTGATGACGTTGATGAGCTTGTTCAGTTGCTTGGTGACCTGCTCCAGCAATTCGCCGTCAGCATCCACCACCACGGTGATCCGGGAAATCCCGGGCAGCTCTGTGGGGCCCACGGCCAGGGAGTGGATGTTGAACGCACGGCGAGCGAACAAACCGGCAACGCGCGTCAGCACGCCGGGCTTGTCTTCAACCAGAACGGAGAGAGTATGACGGCTCATTGATTAGTCCTCCGAGTTCCAGTCAGGAGTCAGGTTTTTAGCAATTTGGATCTGGTCGTTGGACACGCCCGAGGGCACCATGGGCCAGACCATGGCGTCGGCGGACACCACGAAGTCGATCACCACGGGCCGGTCGTTGATCTCCAAGGCCTGCTTGATCACGTCATCCACCTCGTCGTCGCTTTCGCAACGCAGGGCAGCGCAACCGTAGGCCTCGGCCAGCTTCACGAAATCCGGTACGCGGCGTGAATTGTGACCGGTGTTCAACTCGGTGTTGGAGTAACGACCGTCGTAGAACAGGGTCTGCCATTGACGCACCATGCCCAGCGACGAGTTATTGATCACCGCGACCTTGATGGGGATGTTGTTGATCACGCACGTGGCCAGTTCCTGATTGGTCATCTGGAAGCAGCCGTCGCCGTCGATCGCCCACACCACGCGGTCCGGCTGGGACACCTGTGCGCCCATGGCGGCGGGAACGGCGAAGCCCATGGTGCCCAGGCCTGCCGAGTTCAGCCACTGGCGGGGACGCTCGTAGTCAACGAACTGGGCGGACCACATCTGGTGCTGACCCACGCCGGACACGTACACGGCCTCCGGGCCGGTCAGGGCCGAGATGCGCTCGATCACGTGCTGGGGGCTGCCCAGTCCGTCATCGGTGCGGGTGTAGCCCAGCGGGTAGGTGTCGCGCAAGGTGGACAGCGTGGTCCACCACGTGCCGAGGTCCGGCTTCTCGGCGGTCTCGAATTCCTGCCGGACCGCATCCGTCAGGTCCGAAATCACGGTCTTGAGGTCGCCCACGATCGGGACGTCCGCCGTACGGTTCTTAGAGATCTCGGCGGGGTCGATGTCCGCGTGGATCACCTTGGCGTTCGGTGCGAAAGTGTCCAGCTGACCGGTGACGCGGTCGTCGAAGCGCGCGCCCAGGGTGATCAGCAGGTCCGATTGCTGCATCGCGTACACGGCCGGCACCGTGCCGTGCATGCCCGGCATACCCAGGTTCAGCTCGTGCGAATCCGGGAACACGCCTCGCGCCGTCAGCGTGGTGACCACGGGCGCTCCGGTGAGCTCCGCGAGTTCGAGGAGCTCCGCAGCGGCGTCGGCGCGCATGGTTCCGCCGCCCGTGTAGAGCACCGGGCGATCGGCGGCCGCAATGAGGCGGGCCGCTTCCTTGATCTGCTTGGAGTGACCGCGCGTGACCGGGCGATAACCGGGCAGATCCAGCTGGGGCGGCCAGTTGAACGTCATGGTCGAGACCTGGGCGTCCTTGGAGACGTCCACCAGGACGGGACCCGGACGACCGGTCGAAGCCAGGTGGAAGGCCTCGGCCAACACCCGGGGAATGTCGTTGGGATCGGTCACCAAGTAGGAGTGCTTGGTGATGGGCATGGTCATGCCCACGATGTCCGCTTCCTGGAACGCGTCGGTTCCAATGAATGCGCTCGAGACCTGACCGGTGATGGCCACCATGGGGATCGAGTCCATATTGGCGTCCGCAAGAGCGGTGACCAGGTTGGTGGCACCGGGGCCCGAGGTCACAATGCAGACACCCGTGCGACCGGATGCCAAGGCATAACCTTCGGCGGCGTGTCCCGCGCCCTGCTCGTGACGCACCAGGATGTGGTTGATCTTCTCCGCGTCCATCAGGGGGTCATAGGTGGGAAGGATTGCACCACCCGGGAGACCGAAGACATCCGTGACCCCGAGCTGCTCGAGTGAACGGATGATGGCTCGCGAACCCGTCATTTCCTCCGGGCCCTCAGCACCGACCACCGCGGTGGCCACGGGGTGCTGATCCGTCTCCGCGCCCACCAGTGACGCGGAGGTGTTCTCGGCTCGCCGATGGGCCATCACGGCCGGTGAGATCGGCTGATCCTTACTCATAGTGGATATTTCCTTTACCTGCTGTTGGTGCTGAACGCCGGGCGGGCCGTCCCCTGACCGATAACGGTGAGCCGATGCGGGTCGTTATACATAAGGAAAGGCCCTCACGCCACGGGTTTCGTGAGCGTTCGGGCCTGTGTCCACGCGCGACGTATTTTCCTCAGGCCCGATGTCCGATAAGAACAACGACTCCAAGGTCTACGACGTCACTGGGTGCGAACTGCATGACACCCACTGTAGTGAGGCGCGCGTCTCTTGTGTCAATCTTCGGACACCATGTCTCACATTATGAACTACTCCCCCGCGGAATCGAGATCGAGTCGCCCGGATTGCACCAAAAATTGCGGCGCCTTACCGGCTTTGATGAGTTCGATCTGCTGCAGGATCAGATCCCGCACGCGCGGCCGATAAGACACGTTGGAGCCACCCACGTGCGGCAGCACGATGGAGCCCGCCGCGCTCATGAGCGGATGGTCACCGGGCAGGGGTTCAGGATCAACCACGTCGAGAGCGCAACGGAGCCGGCCCGCGACCACTTCTTCGGTCAACGCGTCCGTGTTGACCAACGAGCCGCGACCCACGTTGACCACCAGGGCGTCGTCGGGCAGTTTGGCGAGCATCGCGGCGTTGAACAAGTTCTCCGTCTTCTCGGTCAGGGGCAGGGCCACCACCAGAATGTCGGTTTCGGGCAGGATCTGGTCCAGTTCATCAACGCCGCGCACCTGGCCCTGTTCATCCTCCCGGGCCGACGACGCCACGCGGGTGATCTCAACCTCGAACGGGCGCAGGCGGTCAATCACGGCCGATCCGATTTCCCCGATGCCCACCACGGCGACCCGGGAGTCGGCCACGGCGCGGGAAAAGTACCGCTTGTAGACACCTTCCTTCTGCTGCAGGATCGCCCGATCCATGTTTCGCTGGGCGGCGATGATCAGACCCACCGCGATCTCAGCGGTGCCGGCTGCGTGTACCCAGCCCGCCGAGGCGAGTGCGACGTCCGGGCCGATTCGTTCTGGCACCCCGTTGTAGCCGGTGGACTGCAATTGCAGAAGCTTGACGTTCTCCACCACGGACGGGTCCTTCATCCAGCGACCGCTGAAGTACGGAGCCACGGCGATATCGATGTCCTCGCGGGCGCAACCCTCAGGCTCACCTTCCAAATCCCACAGCACACAGGTGAAGTCCCTGAGTTCGTCGCTGATCTGATCGAAGAGTTTTTGCTCGGGCAGTGAGATCACGCGCAGGTCTGACAAGGCAACGTCGGGGTGCTGAGAAGTCATGGCTCCATGGTACGTGCGAGCCCCGCTGGGAACGTGTCCGGCGCCACGCACGCTTAATTGGACAGATCGCCATGCGGTGCTAAAGTTATCTCTCGTTGCGCAGGGGAAACCCGGCACGGAGCGGTTCCTCACGGATCCGATCATGTGCTAACTTTCTTCTTCGGTAACGCCAGCGCCTCTAGCTCAATTGGCAGAGCAATTGACTCTTAATCAATGGGTTCTGGGTTCGAGTCCCAGGGGGCGCACCCCGAATGATCCGGCCGCATTGCACCAGCAATGTGGCCGGATTTTTTTACTTTCCGAGCCTCCGGTGCACAGAAAAAGGGTTAAAGGCCAAAATGTGTGTATGGCTCGGGTGTGTCATGGGTGGTTTCGGCCTGCCCAGCCGTGTTGGATGCCGTTGCCGTCTTCCCAACTGAAGGCGTTGTCATAGAGGGACGGCCCGATCGGTTCGTCCTGGTGTTGGGGGCGTGTTGGTGGTGGGTTCCAGTGTTCTTCCCGGGCGAGGTCCCAGGGGTTTCTGGGGTGTTCGGTGAGGGAGTTCAGTAACCAGTCCACGGCCCGTCGAGCGTGCTTGTCGGGCATTCCGCGGTGGGCTCGTAGGAGTTCTTTGATGGCTTTGTTCGCCCCCGCCCTCCAACGGTGAGGTCGTGCGGTCGATCTTCACCCCGGTTCCCGGTGCCAGGGCGGGGTTGAGCCAGGTGAAGAGGTTGTGGTGGCGGATCAGGGTCCGGTAGAACCTGCGGGCTCGGCGTAGGCGTTGATGGGTGTACCACCAGGCCCGGTTCTCGTTCACCCCGGTGGGGCGTAGTACTCCTTTGCCCGGGCGGGAGCGTTGTTTCAAGAACGTCTCCCATTTCGCTTCCCAGGTGGCGTAGGCGCCCATCCAGACCGCGGCTTGGTCCAGGTCGGTGACTGCCATCAGCGCCCGGGTCAGACGCATCAGTTCTTGGCCGGCTTCCAGGCGTGGTGAGAGGCTCAGGTGCCGGCGGATAGCGGTGTAGATGTGGAAGTAGCAGCGCTGAACCGCGGTGTGGGGCCACCCCTGGCGCAGGGCCGCGTGCAGGCCGGTGCCACCGTCGATGATGGCCACGACCGGGGCCGGGATCCGGTTCAACAGCGCCACCCAGGCGGCTTTTTTCTCGTGGTCACACCATTGCCAGTCCACCACGTGGGTGCCGGTGTAGGCGATGAGCACGCACCAGCTGTTGAAGTAGGTGCCATCGAGGATGATCTGGTGGTGGATCACCCCTGTCGGCTCCGGGCGTGGGACAGGTACTCGCCAGCACCAGGCGGTGGCTCTCCTGAAGGTGCGGGGGCTACCGCTGAAATCGCTGCTCTTCGCTCCGTGCACAAGCCAGGCGTGAAACCAGTCCAGTTGGGCTCGTCGGGTGAGCTGTTCGCGGTGGATGGTGGTTGAGGCCCCGCACCGCGGACATCGCCATCGGGTCCGACCAGCGCTGGTCTTCCCGTTCTTCACCAACGGTTGAGCGCATACACCACAAGAGGGTCTGTTTCGTGGAAGGGGCACCAGACATGCTCCCAGAGCATGTCAAAGCCCCTAGAACGGTGCTATCGCAGGCAAGCAAGCCCCCGCCATACACACATTTTGGCCTATAACCCCAGAAAAACTGCGCCACCCTGGGAAGGGTGGCGCAGTTGCTCAGAAATTTACTGTTTGGCCGTCACGGGATCGTCACTGTCCTGCCGCACCACACCGTCGTCGGAAACTTCCAGCTTCCACCGGGCGCCGCCCAGAGTTGAAATGATCTCCGCCAAGGAACGACGGAGGTTCTCATCCACCAGGGTGCCTTCACCCAGCAGATCGTTTTCCAGTTTGGAGGCCGTGGCCAGCACCTGCTCCCCCTCGGGAGAAATGGACACGACGTGTGAACGGCGATCACGAACGTTCTTGGATCGGGTGATGTGCCCGTGGACTTCCAGTCGGTGCAGGGTCTTGCCCATGGTCTGCGCTTGAACGCGGACCTTGTGTGCGAGTTGCGCTTGGGTCATGCTGCCCTCAGCTTGCAGGACGTCCAGGGCCATCACGCCCGCGTGGGTAATACCGAGAGATGCCAGGCTCTCGTTCCACGCATGCTCCACTAGACGCGCTGCCGTGGAAAGCAGGCGATTCGTGGGCCACTGGTTTCTATAAGACATACGCTCTACTATACCCGCTTCGGATCAACCCATCAGACTATGGTCAGGGTACTGATAAGGCAAGTTTATGACATAGATTTCTACGCTCAAGCGGATAACCTACGCATGAACCTGTCTTCGAACTCTTCAGTTGTAACACTGTCATGCTATCGCGCAGCCAGTCGAGATGCGAGACGACTGTCACTCATTGGAAAGGAATCCCCTCTATGACAAGCACGTTGATCGTCGGAGAACCCGCACCCGAATTCACCCTGCCCGACGCTAACGGTCGGGACGTGTCGCTGGCCGACTTCCGCGGCCAGCGGGTGATCGTCTACTTCTACCCGAAGGCCTCAACGCCCGGCTGCACCACGCAGGCCTGTGATTTCCGCGACAACCTGGCCGCGTTCACGTCCGAGGGTTTCGCGGTGCTGGGCATTTCCCCTGACGCGCCGGCAGCCCTCGAGCGATTCACGAACAAGCAAGAACTCACCTTCCCGTTGCTTTCCGACGAGGATCACAGAGTGGCCGAGGCCTACGGAGCCTGGGGCGAGAAGAAGAACTATGGGAAGACCTATGAAGGTCTTATCCGCTCCACCGTTGTGGTGGACGCCGCTGGAAACGTGGAGCTCGCCCAACACAACGTGCGCGCCAAGGGCCACGTGGCCAAGCTGCGCCGCGACCTCAAGCTGGACTGAGCGGCGTCGTTGCTGCTGCCCTGCGGGCCCCTGCCCGCGGGGCGGCACAATGCGCGGTGGTTGTCCGGTTACCATGGTTGACGTTCGCCGGGCGACCCCCGCGCGAGCTGCGCGAGTGGTGGAACTGGTAGACACGCAGGATTTAGGTTCCTGTGCCTCACGGCGTGCGGGTTCGATTCCCGTCTTGCGCACCATCCCGGATAGCTCCGGTTCAGCTGTCGTTCGGTGAAAGGATCAGCTCCGTTGAGCACCTCGGATTTCCAGATCGGTCGTCGCGGCTTCTTGGCCGTGGCCGGGCTGGGAGTGGTGCTCACAGGCTGCGGCTCGTCCGATCCGCGATCGGGTTCCTCCCCTGCCGCGCCCGATGCGTCATTCGTGTTCGCCCAGGCTGCAGCACCGGCGACTCTGGATCCGTCCATCAGCAATTCCGTGGAGACGTCGCGCATTGCCGCACAGATCCTCGAGGGGCTGGTCAAGGCCGATCCCTCAACCGGAGAACCACAGCCCGGTCTCGCCGAATCCTGGGAGACCAACGACGACGATCGTTCCGTCACCTTCACGCTCCGACGAGGCATCACGTTCCACGACGGCGCCGCACTCGACGCGCACGCGGTGCGCGCCAATTTCGACAAGTGGCGCGCACAGGCCGAGTCGGACGAACCCTGGGCACCCCGCACATCCTTTGCCACCGTCTTCCGCCACGGGAACTCGGAGCCTTCCATATCGTCCAGCTACGAGGGCTGCGAGGTCATCGACGATCGCACCGTTAAAGTTGTTCTGCGGCACGCCTACTATCCCTTGTTGCACGCGCTGACCCAGCCGTCGTTCGGCATTGCCTCGCCGGAGGCCATCACCTCCGGTACCTCACACGTCCATCCCGTGGGGACCGGACCGTTCCGCTTCATCGCCGCCGAGGCGCGGTCCGTCCAACTCAGCGTCAATCCGGACTACTGGGGAGAACTTGGTCATCTGGGCACCGTGGAGTTCCGCAGCATCCCTGACCCAAAGGTGCGTTACGCGGCCCTCGTCTCGGGCCAGGTGGACGCCTACGACCAGGTTGGCCTCGACGCTTTCGCTCCCCTGGCGCGCAGTGGCACGCAGGTGCTCTTCCGGGACCCCTACTCGGTGTCCTACGTGGGCATCAATCAGCGTGTGCCAATTCTCCGGGACATCAAGGTGCGCCGTGCGATCGCGGCCTCGATCGACCGCGGTGCCATTGCCCGCGAGCTCTTTCCCAACGGCACCAATGTGGCCGATCAGTTCATCCCCGCGCGCTTCAATGTGGACGGCGAGGATCTCAAGGTCCCCGGCTTCAACCCCCAGCGTGCCCGGGAGTTGCTGGCCGATTCCACTTACGACGGCGCCCCGCTCACCTTTTACTATCCGCGCAACACGTCGCGGCTGTACCTCCAGCAACCGGAGCAGGTCTTCGCGATGATCTCCTCCCAACTGACACGGGCGGGATTCAATCTGGACCCGGTGGCCGTGAACTGGGACGACGACTACGTGCAGAAGGTCACGGATCCACAGTCACCTCACGCCCTCAGTCTGCTGGGCTGGAGCGGTGGTTTCCGCGACCCGGACAATTTCTTGGGGCCCCTGCTCGGATCCCCCAATGCAGAACTCGGCGTCCGGGACCCGGGCTTGTTCACCGCGGTCAATCGAGCTGCCGCCATGTCCGGAGATGCCGCTCGAGCCAATACATACCGCGCCCTGAACAACCGCGTTTCCGAGTTGTTGCCGGCTGTCCCACTGGCCCACCCGGTCTCCGCCGTGGCGGTCAACAACCGGGTCGAAACGTTCCCCTTGACGTCCACCGGTCACGAATTGTTCAACGACCTGACCCTGCGTAACAGCTGACGGACCGGCAGTTCGTAAGGAACCTTATTCGGTGATCCTCCCGGGCTGGGGATAGTCTTGGATGCGAACCTCACGCGGCGCACCGAGGCGCCCGCAACGCATTCCGGGAGACACATTGACTTCAGCTCAGCCCACCGAATCCACCGACGTTCTTCTGGTTGGCGCCGGCATCATGAGTGCCACATTGGCGACCATCCTCAAGGATCTGCAGCCCGATTGGGACATGACCATCCTGGAGCGTCTGGACCGCGCCGGGCTGGAAAGCTCCAACGCATGGAACAACGCCGGTACCGGCCACGCGGCACTGTGTGAGCTCAATTACGCACCCCAGGCCGCAGACGGCTCGGTGAGCGCCCAGAAGGCACTCAATATCAACGAGCAGTACCACGTGACCCGCCAGCTGTGGTCCACGCTCGTGGAGAACGGTGTACTCAAGGGCGCTTCCAGCTTCATCAACCCGGTCCCGCACATTTCCATGGTGTTCGGCGAGGACCACGCCGACTACCTGCGGGCTCGCTACGACTCCTTCAAGCAGAACAAGCTGTTCGAACGAATGGAGTTCTCCGAGGACCGTGACCAGATCGCCGATTGGGCTCCGCTGACCATGCACGGTCGCGGTGCCGGGCGTGTGGCCGCCACCTTCGCCCCGGAAGGCACCGACGTGGACTTCGGTGCGCTGACCAATCAGCTGATCGACCACGTGGCCAGTAAGGGCGCCACGGTGCGCTACGGCCAACAGGTCACCACCCTGAACCGTCAGTCGGACGGCTCGTGGTTGGTCAAGGTCGAGGACCGACTCAACAGCGACAACAATCGCATCATCCACGCCAAGTTCGTGTTCCTGGGTGCCGGTGGTGGCGCCCTGCACCTGTTGCAGAAGTCCGGCATCAAGGAAGCCAAGGGTTTCGGCGGTTTCCCCGTCTCGGGTCTGTTCCTGCGCAACACCGATCCCGCCGTGACGTCCCAGCACAACGCCAAAGTCTACGGACAGGCTTCCGTGGGCGCACCGCCCATGTCCGTGCCGCACTTGGACACCCGCTACGTCAACGGCCAGAAAGCCGTGATGTTCGGTCCCTACGGCGGGTTCAAGCCGAATTTCTTGAAGCACGGTTCCTTCCTGGACTTGCCCATGTCCGTGCGCGCCCACAACCTGTACCCCATGACCCGTGCGGGCCTGGCCAACCTCGACCTGGTCAAATACCTCGTGAGCGAGTTGACCAAGACCCGCTCCCAGCGCATGGACGCCCTGCACGAGTACTACCCCACCGCCGAGGCCGGCCAGTGGGACCTGATCGAGGCCGGTCAGCGTGTTCAGGTCATGAAGAAGGATCCGCAGAAGGGCGGCGTGCTGCAGTTCGGTACCGAGCTGGTGACCAGCGCGGACGGTTCCATCGGTGCCCTCCTGGGCGCGTCCCCGGGCGCGTCCACCGCCGTGCCCATCATGTTGAACCTGCTGTCGCGCTGCTTCCCCTCCAAGGTGTCCGAGTGGGAACCCCGCCTGAAGGAACTCATTCCCGCGTACGGTGTGAAGCTCAATGACAATCCGCAGCTCGCTGACGAGATCGTGGGCCACACGTCCAAAGTGTTGGGTATCCGCTGACTAGTTGATTCACCCAGCAGCCCGGGTGGGGGCTGTGAATTCACGGGAGCATTTGTACACTTCGTACAAATGCTCCCGTGTCATTTCCACGTGCCGTTCGAGATCCAGGATGTGCACTCTTACGTGGACAGGGTTACCACCGGGTGTCACAAATGTGGACATCTGCGACACAGGAGCATCGTCTACGGTTTCGTAGCATTGGTAGAACGTCCATAGGGGGTGGACGTTTAAAGGGGGAATTATGCCATCTAGAGGGAGCATCGAAGCGTGGGAGGCCTTGAGCCGTTGCCACGTATCCGTGACCCGGGTGCTGCAACGCAACGTGAATTTGCACGGCTTGTCGCGCCGAGAGTTCGAAGTTCTGGCAACTTTGTACACCGCAGATCGGAGCGGCCTACGGCTGCGCGATCTCAACAGCCATGTGCTGCTCACCCAGTCGAGCCTGTCCAGGATGCTGGAGCGGCTCGAATCCAAAGGCCTGGTCAGCCGACGACAGGACGCTCAAGATCTGAGGGGTGTGCGCGTCACACTCACTAACGAGGGTTCCGATTTGTACGAAGCCATTTCTGTAGGCCATGACCAAATGGTTGCCGAACTCATCAGCACCGCGCTCGATCCTGAAGAGATCCGTGTGCTGACCCGATTGAACGAACGTGTCCACCAGTACTCGATGTCCCTGTCCCAATAGGAACGGTGAGTTCGGTATCACGCGGTCCTAGGGCAGTCGCGAGCCGCGCGGCGCACGATCCAGCACGTCCGGTTCAGTAGACTGTCGAAGAACTGTCATCAGCACCAGCGACATATTTCTTCGAGAGGACTGCTCGATGAGCGACCATAACCTTGAATCCACGCAGCGCCGCGATCACGCGGCCCCGGATCCGGACCATGACGCCAAGCCTGACTCCCCCACTGATCTGAAGGGGCAGTCCTGGGGATACGTGTTCAAACGTGCCATCTCGGAATTCAGCAAGGACGGTTGTACGGACCTGGCCGCGTCCCTGACATACTTCGCGGTGCTGTCGATCTTCCCGGCGCTATTGGCCCTGGTCTCGCTGCTGGGCGTGTTCGGTCAGGGCGAGGCCACTACCACGGCCATCCTGGACTTCCTGGAGCAGTACGCGCCCGCGGAACTGGTCAGCCTGTTATCCGGGCCCATTTCGCAGTTGACCACCCAGTCCGGTGCCGGATTGGCCCTGGTCGTCGGTGTTGCTGGTGCCCTGTGGACCGCTTCCGGTTACACCGGTGCGTTCGGTCGCGCCATGAACCGCATCTACGAGGTGAGCGAAGGCCGTCCCTTCTTGAAGCTCAAGCCCGTCCTTTTGCTGGTGACCTTGGCCGTGGTGCTCATTGTTGCGCTGGTCATGTTCATGGTGTTGCTCTCCGGTGACATAGCTCAGACCGCGGGTGACCTGGTGGGCCTGGGCTCCACCGCCGTGACGGTGTGGAACTGGGCCAAGATCCCGGTCATCCTGTTCCTGCTCGTGCTGATGATCGCGCTGCTTTACTACGCGACCCCCAACGTCAAGCAGCCCAAGTTCCGGTGGATGAGCCCGGGTGCCGTGATCGCGCTGGTAGTCATGATCCTGGCCGGCGTTGGTTTCGCCTTCTACGTGTCCAACTTCGCGAGCTACAACGCGACGTACGGCATCATCGGTTCCGTGATCATCCTGCTGCTGGGCCTGTGGATCATGAACAATGTGCTCCTGTTAGGTGCGGAGGTCGATGCGGAGGTCGAACGCGGCCGCCAGCTCCAGGGTGGACTGCGGGCCGAGGGCACCATCCAGTTGCCCCCGCGTGACGTCCGCCAGACCGAGAAGCTCGAGGCCAAGGAAGAGAAGCTGGAAGCCGAGGGTCGCAAGTTGCGTCTGCAGCACGACCACATCGACTATTCGTCGGACTCTGAAGGTTCTTCCAACGACTCGAAGGATTCCAAGAGCTCGGACAAATAACAGTGAGCATGTCCGAAGATCGGATCGAAGCCGGTTCGCACGTCCCTCAATTGGGCGATGAACCGGCTTCGGCCGTTAACCCGACTACGGCTGACACGCCAACGGCCACCGTCCTGCGGGAGCTGACTACCACACCCGGACCGAGCGTGCTGCTCATCCATGGTTTGGCCTCGTCCTCCGCCGCCAATTGGGTGGCCACACGGTGGGTCAGGTCATTGGGCACGGCCGGGTTCCACGTGTGGGCCGTGGATCTGCCCGCGCACGGCATGGTCAGACCCGTTCCCTCAATCACGAGGGAGACATTGTGCGCCGAGATCATCGGACATGCGCGGCGGATCTCCAGCGACCCGGTGGTTGCGGTGGGCTATTCCTTGGGTGCCCAGCTGCTGTACCAGTGCGCAGCCTCGGCTCCGTCCCGGTTTTCGCGTTTGGTCCTGGGCGGATTCAGCATGGTAGATCGGTTGACCGCCGTACTCGAGACACCAGACTTCCTGGTCGACCCCGCTCAGCGTCACCTCGCCAGGTGCCTCGTTTCCGATCCCTTCCACGCCGACGCCGCTGTACCCCACCAGCCTGCGCTCCTCTTCTCGGGCGCCGACGACGCCTGGTCCACTCCCGGTGACCACGCCGTGTTCCTGGCGGCGCGGCGGCGTCGTCGGACCGGGGAAAGCGAACCACCCACCGAGGTGCATGTGGAACCGAAACGCGACCACGTGAACGTGGTGACCTCCAAACGGGTGCGCGACACCGCAGTGCGGTTCCTCCCGGGGCGAACTCCCGGTGCCTCCCACGGTGCCTGACATAAGCTGGATGTGATGCCCGGAACACGCCAACAGGAAGGCACACAGATGCACAAGGTCAAAGGTGTAGTGGTCAAGGCCAAGAACGAACCGGCCACCGTGGAAACGATTCTGGTACCGGATCCGGGGCCCGGAGAGGCGCTCGTGGACGTGCTGACGTGCGGCGTGTGCCAAACGGATCTGCACTACAAGGTGGGCGGCGTGAGCGACGACTTCCCCTTCCTGCTCGGCCACGAGGCCGCGGGCGTGGTCAGCGCCGTGGGCGAGGGTGTGACCGAGGTCGAGGTAGGCGATCATGTGATCCTCAACTGGCGCGCGGTATGCGGCGAATGCCGGGCGTGCCGGAAGGGTGAACCGTGGTACTGCTTCAACACCCACAACGCGACCCAGAAGATGACCTTGGAAGACGGCACGGAGCTGGAGCCGGCCCTGGGTATCGGCGCGTTCGCTGAGAAAACCCTGGTGGCCGCCGGGCAGTGCACCCGCGTGGAAACACCCCTCGAGGACGACCAGTTCGCGGCTGTGGGCCTGCTGGGTTGCGGCGTGACCGCGGGTATCGGTGCCGCCATCAATACAGGTGCCGTCAAACGCGGTGAGTCCGTGGCCGTGATCGGTTGCGGCGGCGTGGGAACCGCCGCGATCGCCGGTGCCGCCTTGGCCGGGGCGACGACCATCATCGCTGTCGATCTCGACGACGAGAAGCTCGCCACCGCCAAGCGACTGGGTGCGACCCACACCGTGAACTCCAAGAACAACGACCCGGTGAAGGCCATCCAGGAACTCACCGACGGTAACGGTGCTGACCTGGTCATCGACGCCGTGGGCATCGAGCCCACGTTCAAGCAGGCGTTCCAGGCACGTGACCTGGCCGGACGCGTGGTTCTGGTGGGCGTGCCCGATCCCGGAACGACCATTGAACTGCCCCTGGACGAGATCTTCTCCCGCGGCGGCTCCATCAAATCGGCGTGGTATGGGGATACCCTGCCATCGCGTGACTTCCCCATGCTCGTGGACCAGTACAAGCTGGGCCGCCTGGACCTTGACGCGTTCGTGACCGAACGAATCGAGCTGGACCAGGTGGACGAAGCATTCGAGACCATGAAGGCCGGTAAGGTCCTGCGATCTGTAGTGGAGATGCCCCGATGAGCGAACAGCCGACCACTATCCTCAGTGACGACGAAACCGGTCTGCGGATCGACAACTGCGTCACCTCCGGAACGTTCAGCCTGGACGGTGGCACGTGGGAGGTCGACAACAACGTGTGGATCATCGGCAACGGTGTGGAATGCGCCGTCATCGATCCCGCGCACAATCCACAAGCCGTGGTCGACGCCGTGGCCGGCCGCACGATCACCCACGTGCTGCTGACCCACGGACACGATGACCACATTGCCGCGGTCCGTGAATTCGTGGACTTGGCCGACACGGACGCCGACATCTACATGCACCCGGAGGACCTGGTGCTGTGGCGCGAGGTGTTCTCCGACGGCCCCGAACCCGAGCCACTGGAGGACAACCAGAAGATCGTGGCCGGAACCGCCGCGTTGACCGTGCTCCACACTCCCGGCCACTCCCCCGGTTCCGTGGTGTTCTACGGCCCCGAGGTGGGCGGCCATGGAGTTCTGTTCAGCGGGGACACGCTGTTCCAGGGTGGCCCCGGCGCCACGGGTCGTTCCTACTCGGACTTCCCCACCATCATCGAGTCCATCCAGGAACGCATCCTGCCCCTGCCGGAGGAAACCCGGGTTCTCACCGGTCACGGGGATTCCACCACGGTGGGCGACGAGAAGCCGCACGTGAGCGAATGGATTGCCCGCGGGCACTGAGCCCGCTCATTCGGTGCCAGGTAGCGAACAGCGCTGCAGCCGATCGTCGGCTGCAGCGCTGTTTTCTCTGCCATCGCGGCCGTCGGTCTCAGGTGTGCGGGCTGGACAGCGGTGACCTACGCCAGATGTAGATGAACACAAGGGATCCGGCCAAGGGAATCAATGCCACCGAGACGGGCACGAGCGCGGCCGAAATGTAGTCGTAGCGGACGCCGAAGTACGCGCTGAGCACCAGGCCCAGGGCCATACCGGCTGAGGTCGCCGCAGTCATCCTCGAGACGAGCCCGCTGTACATGTCCTCGGGTGCGGCATACGCCGCGAGTCCATAGAGACACAGCAGACTGGGACCGATGCACAATCCGATCAAGGCCAGCACCACTGCGAATCCGAAGGCCCCGGACGGCGTGGACAACATCATGGAAGCCAAGAGGGCGGCCGTGGAATAGAGGATCCAGAGATTCCACGGACGGACCCTGGTACGCCAGGACACGGTCACCACAGCTGCGATAGCGGATGTCAGACCCAAGAAGGCGTAGAGGGCACCCATTGACGGCACGATGTCCACCGACACGGCAAACACCACCAGACACCCTTGGATTGCCCCGAGTAACGCGCCGAGCCCACCGCAACCGACCACCAACATGGAGCGCAATCGTTGAGCGGACCAGCGTCGGGCCTGTTGCAGCCGCTCCGAACTATCCCGGAGCGAGACCGTGAGAACCGGCTGTTTGAGCCTCGCGGAGGGGTGCAGCATGAAGATGGTGATCATGACCACCGAGAGCACAGCGGAAACACGCAATACCGTTTGGGGACCGGCCGTGGTCGCGATCAATCCGGTGATAGCGGCACCGGTGACCACCGACATGGCCTCGCTCACGGACTCCGCTCGCATGGCAGTGGGCAACAAATCCGCGCGTTGGCGATGTTCCAGGAGGGAGTTCCAGCGGATTCGACACACCAGGCCCTGCGGGGCCAACGACAAACCCGCGAAGAAGAACGGCAGGAACATTCCCAGACTGTCGATCCCCGTGGGCACGGATTCAATGGGCGCCAACGGCAGCAGCCACATGACCATGCCCTGCAGCAGTGCCAGCACCACCATGCCCCATTGCCGCCAGGGAACGTTGACAAAGAAGGTCATGAGAACGCCGCACAGTGCACTCCCCAGGCACACTGCTGCGGAACTCAGGGCAGCCGCCCAGGGCGAAGCCGTCTGGGTTGCCACCCACGTAATCACGCCGAGCGGGGCCAGCACTTGCGGCAGGCGCAGCGCCAACGTGATCCAGGTCAGGCCGCGCCCACCCAGCCCGTTGAGCACCTGGACATCTCTGATCAGCTCAGGTGCCGATTTGGAGGTGATGGGCGAGGGCGCAGGCACTGAGGAACTCACGGCATCAGCCTACGCGTTCGTTTCCAGACCGGTCATGACGCGCAGGTGTGACCCCTTGGGAGTCTTGGTCACGACCAGTTGAGTACCGATGCGTTGTTTCATCTCCGCCACATGGGACACCAGACCGATGACGCGCCCATTCTGTCTGAGGCCGTCAATGGTCTCCAGAACTTGTTCCAGGGTGTCCTCGTCCAAGGAACCGAAGCCTTCGTCCACGAACAAGGTGTCCATGTCCTGACCGCCGGCCGCAGCTCGCACCACGTCTGCGAGCGCGAGGGCCAGGGCCAAAGAGGTGAAGAACGATTCTCCGCCGGACAGCGTTTCCGTTCCGCGTTTGATGCCGGTCCAGGAA
Source organism: Kocuria carniphila (assembly GCF_004136555.1). GTDB lineage: Bacteria > Actinomycetota > Actinomycetes > Actinomycetales > Micrococcaceae > Kocuria > Kocuria carniphila. Next base: position 76,520 of record NZ_NOIT01000016.1, on the reverse strand, counting down.
TCATCCACTTCCAGGCCGAGCCCTGCCTTCCCGCCGCCCTTTGCCTGGTCCGTGTGGATCAAGCTGAAACGACCCGAGGACATGTGCTGCAGGTGTTCGGAGGCAACGGCGGCCACGTGTTCCAATTTCGCGGCCAGCACGAACGAGGTGAGTGTCATGCGAAGACTGTTGTCGGTGGAGAGCCCGTTGGCCACCGCGGAGAGGCCTGCGAGCCGTTCGGCCTGTTCCTGCACACGGGCCAGGGCTTCGCTGCGTTGCCCGCCAGTACGCGACAGGTCCACCGCGGAACGCTTCAACGCGGCAACCGTTCCCGACACCGCCGTGATGTGATCTCGCTGTGCGGCCAGTTCCTCGCCGGTCCGTTTCGCGTGCATCACCGTTTCGGACGTGGTTTCCGCTCGTTCCTCCGGGGTCAACAGGGACGTTGCGGTCATGACCTCCGTGGCGAGCTCTGCGGTGATCTTTCCCCATTGCTCGCGATACTCGTTGAGCCAGGTCTCGATCTGCTCGGCCCGCGTGTGATCCACAAGTGCCGAGTTGACCTCCTGGGAATTGGCGAAGGGTGAGTCCTCGAGTTCCGATGCCAGTGTGTGCCGCGCGTAGTCGAGCTCCTGGTCTGCGCGGTCGACGCGCCGTTGGGCCTTGTCCACCTCCGACACTGCGGCCACTAGATCCCGAGCCGCACCCATACGCTGCTTCACCGATTCGAAGCCGAACAGTTCGCGCTCCAAGTGCTCGCTAGCCCGGTCGAGTTGGATGCTCAACGATTCCCGGCGTGTTTCATCGCGTTCGGCCTGCAGCTCGATTTCCCGCAAGGTTTCCCGGGATTCCTGGATCTTCCGATCCAGTTCGGCCAGTTCCTGCTCGGTCTTGCTGAGAGTTTCGAGGTGCGTGTCGAGCTGGCGAACCGCCGCGGCGTACTTCTCGGCCGTCTCTCGCGCGGAATCAATGTCCTCCTGCGCACCCGCTCCGAGTGCCTGCGCCGCGCGGTGCTGAGCTTCTTGCCAGCTGGCATGTGCCTGATCTGCTGCGGACTGCGCCTGGTCTCGAGTGGATCGCGCCGCGGTGAGCATGTGTTCCGTGACATCTTGGCCCTGTTCCTGATCCGCCGGTTCGGGGTGCACCCTGGAGCCACACACGGGACACGGTGCATCGTTATGCAGGGCGGCAGCGAGGGTTGCCGCCGCGGAGGCGAAGCGCTGGGTTTCGAGGTCCTCCACGCGGCGGGCCGCCGCGCGGCGGTTGTCCTCGGCCGTCCGGTAGCGCTCCCCCTGGGCATCACGTTGCCGAGCCAGGCCCTGGAATTCTTCCGACGCTTTCAGCGTCTGCTGAGCTCGAGAGTGACGGTCCCTGATCATTCCCGCGTCCTGCGTGGCCAACCGCAGTTCCGTCGCGGTCTGCTCGACCGCAACACGTTGTTCGACGGCGCCGTCCAAGCGGTCTTCGACGCTTCGTCGCCGCGCGCTTCGCTGCGTCACCTGGTGCTCGACCTCGCGGAGAGCGCGTTGCGCCGAGCCGACAGATGCGTCGACGTCCAACGCCTGCTCAGCCGTTTGGCGAGCGCTGACAGCCGCGTCACGCACGGCAGCCAGATCCTGACCGTGGTCGATCCATTCATCCAGCGCCGTGGTCGCGGTCCCGAGGACTCTCCGGAACCGTTCGAGATCGGATGAGGTCTCCGAGAACACTTCTCGCGAGGTCTCGAACGAGTTCTTGGCCTCCTCCGACGCCGCTCGGGCAGTCTCGACGGACGTCACGAAACCCCTGAGTTTCTGCGCCGCCCGGTGCCGCGTCAGCGCAGCCTCTCGAGTGGTGACCGTGTCCTTTTCTGAGCGGAGCTGCTCGAGGGCTGCCGTCAGTCGATCGTGGCGCTCGATGTTCTGAAGCCGCTGAGCCAGTTCCCGAGCCCTGTCCGAGGCTCGGACCTGCCGGACCGAAATCGCTTCGCGGGCGGAGTCCAATTCCCCCGCGGCCGTGGAAAGGCGCTCACACAGGTCCGTGACCGTGACCGGCTGGTGTTCCGCCGGTGCATCGTCCAGCTCCCGTTCTGAGACGGTCGTGGAGTCCTCGGCCGATTCAGCACCAGCACCGTGGGAAGGGGACCTGGGAATTGTCACCGTTCCCGATGGCAAGCCCCCGATAACTTCTCCGAACTGCGCATCCATTTGCGTGACGCGTTCGAGGTCCCGTTGCTGCTCGACCCGGAGAGCATCGAGCTCCGCCTGACTGTTCGCGGCCCGGTCCTTGAGTTCCTGCTGAATGCGCGGATAAATATCGGTTCCGAACAGGGTCTCGAGTAACTTCTCCCGTTCCTTGGACCCGGCCCGCAAGAACTGCGCAAACCGGCCCTGCGGCAGCATCATCACCTGGGTGAATTGTTCCCGGTTCAACCCGATCACGTGTTCGATGGTCTGCCCCACCTCGTCCGGGCGATGACCACGTTCCAGCCACTGGCCGTCCACCCATTCACGCAACAGCACCTTGGCGTGCAGTTCCGTCCAGCCCGACGCCGCCCGGCTTGACGGTTTGCTCCAGGCGGGCGAACGGCTGATGCACCAGCGCCGACCACCCGATGAGAACTCCAGTTCGACCAATGGGGCCGTGTCCGGTTCCGCGTGATCGCTGTGGACCGGTTTCCGCCCACCCATGGCCACGGTGGTGGGAGCAGATGAGTACAGCGCGAAACAAATCGCGTCCAGCACACTGGTCTTTCCGGCACCCGTCTCGCCATTGAGCAGGAACACCCCGGCCTCGTTGAGCTGATCGAACTCCACCACTTCGTGACCGGCAAACGGGCCGAACGCGGTGATCTCCAAACGATGCAATTTCATATTAGTTTCCGCCTACTCCGACCGTGCATCCGATTGTGCGGTACCCACTGCAGCGGCAATGTCCGCGCGCTCCGGATCCGTCACGGACCGCTGTCTCACGTGGTCGAAGAACGAGGCGCACAGTGATTCCGGATTTTCGGCCGTTCTCACGCGGGCACTGTAACTGGGCTGGGGTTGCGCCCGGCCGCCTTCCGGCTCCCACCGAAGTTCCACGGTCTGGGAGAATCTGGTGCGAATTCGATCCATGGCCGCTGCTGGTCGTTCGGAATCGGTGAGGACCACCTGGCACCATGCCGACTCGGCATCTGAGTGCTCGGGATCGCGCAGCAAGTCCTCCAAGTGACCGCGCAGCTGGGCCAGGTGCAGGCCCGCCCGGTGATCGAGAGGTAGCACTTCCGGTTCATTCCCGGCCGTGAACTCCACGAGCCAGGCTCCCTTGGACTGCCCGGTTTCCGAAAACGAATACGCCACGGGTGACCCGCTGTAGCGCACGGACTCGCGAATGGTCTGCCGTCTGTGGATGTGTCCCAGTGCAGCGTAATCATGGGAATCGAAGACATCGGCGCTCACCGTGCCCAGACCGCCGGAATCAATGATGCGTTCGGACTCCGTGGCCGCCGCCCCCGTGACGAAGGCGTGCGCCATCACGACACCTCTGGTGTCGCGGCGCTGCGCGAGGTCCTCCGTGGTAGTACGTGCAACGGTCTGGAGAACCGCCTGATGCGTGGCCTGGCACTCCAACCCAGGAGCCACGGACCGAGGTTCCAGGTACGGGATGCCGTATACCGCAACCGCGTTCTCTCCTGCCTGGCTAGACTCCGCCGTTCCCTGCTTCTCGGAGCTCCCGGTACCACCCGAGAGCGCCGTGTCCGTGACTCCCACTCCCGACTCATCTTCGGTGAAGAGCACCGGGCGGGAGGCGTGATCCAGGCGGGTCCGGAGGAACACGCCACCGTGGGCCATGATTTCCGCGCCGAAACCGAGCCTGGCGGCTGAATCGTGATTTCCGCTCGTCACCACCACGTACGCTCCGGCGCGCCGAATCTTGGCCAGCGTGGTGTTGAGCAGCTCTACGACTTCTGTGCGCGGTTGAGCGCGGTCGTACACGTCACCGGAAATCAGCACGGCATCGACTCGATGCTCCGTCACCCAGTGGACGATCTCGTCCATGGCCCGGGACTGGACGTCCAGGACGTCAACGCCGTGAAAGGTGCGACCCAAGTGCCAGTCGGACGTGTGTAAAAACCTCATGATCGTCAATCTATCCGCCCGCCCCGACACGCATAGGGCGCGCATGACTCACATAGACTCGGTGGCATGCCCGACTCCACTTCCTCGCAGCTGCTCTCCCCCGACCGCGGCATTGCCCCGGCCCATGACACCTACCGCGACTCGGTGACTGCGGTGTTCCGGAGTCTGGCCGTCGCGTCCCTCTCGGCCGCTGATGAACCCGGTGAGCTTGCCCAGTTGGCCGCGCGAACCGCCGACGCCCTCAATGAAGTGGCCGAATGGGCCAATGACGGTCTCTCCGCCGATCCCACGGCCTGCGCGTGGCTTTCCTATCTTCGGTGGGCACGGGCCGCCGGTGCCCGGCCTCCGGCAAGCTCCCCGGTACCTCCGGCCCGTGACTTCGAGAGTGATTTTCCTTTGCTCGCCAGCCCCGGAACTCCCCACGGTGACAGCTTCACCGTCCTGGCCACCGGAGAGTTCGGTGAAGTGGTCCGCCCTATCGACCCGACGACGAACAGCCCCGAAGTCCTAACGCGCAGCATCCCCTACGGTTTGGTCCCCAATCTCGGTTGGAAGGCACTCGTTCCACTCGTGGTCGATGCCGCGGCCATCACTCACGGCGACCCCGAGGCACAGACGGCCGCGGTCGCCACCGCGCTCTCGATCCACGCGAGTGTCAGGGCCCGCGAGACGAACGCGGATGTCTCCCACATCCTCGCGGCCGTGATCGAGGTCTGCGCCGGCATGACTCGCCCCGCACCGAAGACCAACGCACTGCTGCGGATGGTCTCGAAGGTCACGGATCGCGCGGAACTCGGATCCGCCGACGGCGCGTTGTCGCGTGCGGTGACGGACGGCACCGCGGCGTCGTCGGCGTTGGCACTCGGGTTGGCCGCTGCAAAAGTTGCCCAGGTCGATGACGCCGGCAACCAGGACCCGCAAGGCACCGTGGCGCGCGCGCTCGACCTGATCAACGGGCATCCGGCCACGTCAGAAGCTGCGCGTTCCGTGGCAGCCGCGGTGATCGCGGCCCGCTGGGGAACCACGAGCGTTCCGACCGACGACGGGGCCGTGGTCACAGAACTCGACGTACTGGCATGCCAGTGGTGCGATCGCTGGTGCCCGTGACGCACCGCGTCGCGGCCCCGAGCCATTAATCGGTCGCTGCGAACCGGTGGTCTAGAGCTGGGCGCTGAGGATTTTGGTGCCGTAGTGAGCCGCGAGTTCCTCCATGGACTCGGCGGCGCTACGACGAGCCAGGTCCATCACGATGCCCGCGCACGCCTGGGCGTCGGCCAGCGCGTTGTGGTGATTCTCCAGCGGGACTCCCACGGCGTGCGACACGGCCGGGAGTGAGTACGATCTCAACTGGTAGGCCGCACGGGACAGGCGCAAACTGCACGCATAGCGCCACGGACGTGCTGGTTCGCCCACCGCTTGATTGGCGGCCCGGATCACGCCGGTGTCGAAAACCGCATTGTGGGCCACCAGAATCCCGTCCGGATCGTCCGTCTCGAGCCGGTCCACGAGCCATCGCCAGTACTGGCCGTACGACGGTGCGCCCACCACGTCCGTTGGCCGAATACCGTGGACCCTGATATTCCCCAGCTCAAAATGATCGTGGCCCGGCGGCGGACGCAAAAGCGAGTACTGGGTATCAGCGACCTGGCCGTCCGCCACGCGAACTACGCCCACGGCGCAGGCGGATGCGAAGCTACGGTTGGCTGTTTCGAAATCTATGGCTGTGAAACTGACGGGCACGGTGACAGGCTACTGCTCGCCTCAGACACGCTGGCCACGGACTGGTCATTGCCGCCACTGTGACCTTGCTGGGTGGTGTTGGCTCAGGCGTGGACCGATGCGTGTGCTTCGTACCAGTCGTCAGCCTTTTCCACCGCCTGGTTGATCTGCGCGATGTCCAGTTCATGGTGGATCGCGTAGGCGACCGCCTGCAGCGGGAAGATCCTCGAATGCAGCTGCGCACGCTCGAAGTCCTCCGGTGTCGTAGCGTGACGAACACTGTCCCACCCGAACCACAACCCCAGCGACGCGGTGTCGTACGCGGGATCGGACACGCACGCGTGATCCCAGTCGATGACTCCCACCAGCCGGTCGTCCTCCCAGAGCATGTTGTTACCCATGAGGTCGCCGTGAACGAGTTTCGGTTCCACCGTTTCCAGATCCACCAAGTCCTGGATGGCTTCCAACGCGCGCGGACGATTGCTCGGAATCAAACGCGGGATCACCTGGTCGAGCAACACATGGCGACGGCGATGACCACCCCAGTGCTGCCCAGGACGGTCCAACCACGGCGCCGCCTCCGAGACCTCTGCCGAACGTAATTGGTCCAGCACGCTGCCCAGAATACTCGGCGACACCGGGCCGGGATCGCGAGTGGTCCCCGGCAACCAGGTCATGCCCACGGCCGTGTACCGCCCGACATTGAGCACCCGCGTCAACGGCTGCGGCACCGCGAAATCGAAGTCGGGCAACAACGACAACGCTCGCACGCGACGTCGCACGTTCTCTCCCGACGTAGGGTTCTTGGCAATGCGCACGCTCATCACGTGCCCCGCATTCACCACGATGTGCGCGGAACCTCCCGCGTGCACCTCCCAATCGGCACGGTCCACGCTGACTCCCGCTTCGGCCAGCACCGCGTCAACGGCGTCGGCGAACGGAAGATGTCCGCATGCGAATCTCATGACTCAGTCCCCCGAGCCCGGCCGCGGTCGATCATCCCCGGCCGGATCGTCCTGTTCTTCCAGTGCCGCCACGAGGTGCGGCAGCACAGCGTTCATGGCCCGCGCACGATGACTGACCCGGTTCTTCTCCTCCGGGCTCAGTTGGGCGCAGCTCAACCCGTCATAACCGTCCGGGGCGAAGATCGGGTCGTAACCGAACCCGTGCTCACCCACCGGTTCCCGAAGGATCATCCCGGGGAATTCTCCCAACACCACGTGTTCCGCTCCGCCGGGGGTCACCACGGCGGCGGCGCACACGAACTGTGCGCTTCGGTGGTCATCGGGAACATCTCCCAGTTGTGCCAGGAGCAAATTCAGGTTGGCCGTGTCATCACCGTGGCGGCCGGACCAACGCGCCGAGAAGATTCCCGGGGCACCTCCCATGACGTCCACGGCCAGCCCGGAATCGTCCGCGAGCGCAACAAGTCCCGATTCGCGGGCGGCGGCGCGTGCCTTGAGCAGCGCGTTTTCGGCGAAACTCACGCCGTCCTCGACGACGTCGCTCAGCCCAGCAGCGCGCGCGTCGACCACTGCCGTGGCGGCGTCGAGATCAGGCACGGCCGCGGCGACCATGGCTTGGAGCTCGCGAACCTTGCCCTGGTTCTTGGAGGCCAGGACTATCCTGGCCGGTTCCGGGTCAGTGTCCACGGCCCGCCTCCAGCGTTTCCTGCTGAATGGTGGCCAGCTGCGCACATCCCGCGACCGCCAGGTCCAGCAGGACGTCCAATTCTTGTCGATTGAAGGGCGCGCCCTCCGCAGTTCCCTGCACCTCGACGAAGTCTCCGGAGCCGGTGACCACCACGTTCATGTCGGTCTCCGCTCGGACGTCCTCAACGTAGGGCAGGTCCAACATGGGAACGCCGTCGATAATGCCCACGGAGACCGCGGAGACGGTGTCCACCAGGGGCTTGACGTTGGGCTTGATCACGCCGTTGGCGTGGGCCCAAGAAATCGCTTCGGCCAGAGCTACGTATGCTCCGGTGATCGCGGCAGTACGGGTTCCGCCGTCTGCTTGGAGCACGTCGCAGTCCAGAACCACGGTGTTCTCGCCGAGGGCCTTGAGGTCGATGATGGAACGCAGCGCGCGGCCGATCAGTCGAGAGATCTCGTGGGTGCGGCCACCGATCTTGCCCTTGACGGACTCGCGGGCCGAACGAGTAGAGGTGGCGCGCGGCAACATGGCGTACTCGGCCGTGACCCAGCCGCGACCTTCGCCCTTGAGCCAGCGCGGAACGCCTTCGGTCAGGGACGCGGTGCACAGCACGCGGGTGCCGCCGAATTCGATGAGGGCCGAGCCTTCGGCCTGATCGGACCAGCCACGAGTGATGGTGATGGGCCGCAGCTCGTCCACGGCGCGACCGTCGGAACGCACGACGTTCGCGGCAGCCGAATCGGCCACGGCCGTATCAGGGGTGGATCGCTCTCCGACCAGTGTGAAATTTTCTTGTGACGGATCGGTAGGCGAAGTCATATCGCCAGCCTAGTCCGCTGTTGCAGGCCTTGCCAACGCGCCCGAAATGGTGACATTCGCCGGAACCACCTTGTAGGTGTACCCCGGTTCCGCAATACCGACCGGTCCGCTGAACGCGGCAATCCCTTCCTGGCGAGTCCTGGTGGGTGAATTCCACACCGGCAAATGAGTCAGCAGCAGCTGATGCACTTGGGCCTGGGCTGCCGCCTGACCCGCGCGGTAACCCGTGAGGTGGATCCCTCGGAGGTGGTCCTCACGGCCCTCCTCGTAGGCGGCTTCACACAGGAACAGGTCCGCGTCACGTGCGGCATCCACCAACCCGTCGCACGCATCGGTGTCACCGGAATAGGTCAAAACCGAAGACCCCATGGGCCCGTCGAATTCCACGCGCAGCGCGTAGGGCTCGGGGCACGGGTGCTCAACTTGGAACGGGGTGACCGTGAACGGGCCCACGGTGACCGCCTGACGTTCCTGCCACACGTTGAACACGAACTCCGTGTCCATGCTGTGGCCGTCGGGCATTGCATGCGACCGATTGAGATAGTCGTGCAATCCTGACGGCCCGTAGAGCGGAACGCGTCCGGAGTTCCAGCCACGAGGGTCCCACTTGACCGCCACGTGCAGGCCCGCCAGATCCACGCAGTGATCGGGGTGAAGGTGAGTGATCATCACGGCGTCGATGTCTTCCAGCGCGATCTGGCGCTGCAATACGCCCAAGGAGCCATTACCCATATCCAGAATCACGCGCCAGGTACGGCCCTCGTGATCCTCGCCCGTCAACAAATAGCACGACGCAGGAGAGTTGGGACCCGGGAAGCTGCCGGTGTTCCCAATGACGGTCAACATCATGACTGGGGATGCCTTTCGTGGTACCGACTCAACGCTGAGCCGGATGGATCATGGCCAAAGAACCCGTTGGGTACTGTTCGGCCACCGAGGACGTATGACGGACGCGCAGCACCTCGGGTCCGAGGAACCGGCGGGCAAGGACTTCAAAGCTTTCGGGATCACCCGTGGCCAGGAACTCGTGGTGCGGGGTGAGGTTGACGTCGCGTTCCAGGTCGTTGTCCATCAGCGCACGGTAAACATCGCGCGCCGTTTCCTCAGCGGAGGACACCAAATTCACGCTGTCACCCATGACGTAGGAGATCACCGCGGTCAGGAGCGGATAGTGGGTGCACCCAAGAACCAGCGTGTCCACGCCGGCTTCCTTGAGGGGTTCCAGGTAGCCCTGCGCAGCGCGTAGCAGCTCGGGCCCCGTGGTCACCCCGCGCTCGACGTAGTCGACGAATTCGGGGCATGCCACGGAGGTGACCTTCAGGTGAGGCGCTGCGGCGAACGTGTCGTCGTAAGCACGAGATCCCACGGTGGCTTCCGTGCCGATGACACCGATTTTCCCGTTGCGGGTGGTCGCTACTGCGCGCCGAACGGCCGGCTGGATCACCTCGACCACGGGAATGTTGTAGGCCCGGGTGTATCGCTCGCGGGCATCGCGCAGCACCGCGGCGGAGGCGGTGTTACACGCAATCACCAGGAGCTTGACGCCGGAATCGACCAGGTCGTCCATGATGTCCATGGCCAAGGAACGAACCCGAGCAATGGGCAGTGGACCGTACGGCCCGTGCGCGGTGTCCCCCACATACAGGATTTCCTCGTGCGGCAACTGATCGATGATCGAACGAGCAACGGTCAGTCCACCCACGCCGGAATCGAACACGCCAATGGGCGAGTTCGGATTGGGGCCTGAAGTGTTCACGTGCTCATCCTGCATATCGAAAGACAGTAATGGTCCGCGCCGATTTTCCCTATCCGAGCCGCCGACAGGTGGACACACTCCGCGACACAGTCGTCACCGGATCCAGCACCAGTACCGCGAGAAACTGAGAAAATCGGCACAATGTGCCCGTCCAAGGTAACGGAAACTACGGTTCGTGACGTCGCACAGTGCAACACATGCGAGACATCTCACAGTGTCGCGGAGTTCATCCGGGTGCCGTCAGAGCGTCTTGAGCAACGCATTCATGAGCGACTCCTGCAGCCAGGACACAAAGTTGTAGACGACCGCCATGTAGTCCTGGATGTCCTCCACTTCCCCGAAATCGACCTGCTCGCCGATCCGCTCAGCGTCCTCCGAGGTCGTGATGTCCAAGCGGGAAGCCAACACCAGCCGGATGTCGTTGAGCGAGCGCGCGAAATCCTGAGCCTGTTCCACGGTCAGGGTCACGGGGTCCGATTCCAGCGCCAACGACGACGCCTTCAGGGCCCCGATCTTCGCTTCGCGTAGTGACCGGTCGGTGAGTCGGCGGAACTCTTCGGCTTGTTCGGGGTCCGACGACGCCGCCGGCAGCAACCTTTTCAGGGCCGGGTCGGTGGGTTCGCTGACGTCTTGATCAATGCCGACCATGGCGGCCAGTGGATCCTCGTCGGGTCGGGCCTCAGGTTGAAGGGTTTCAGCCACGTCCGAGAAGAGCTTCTGGAGCAATTGCACTTCCGGTGCCTCGAAACGCCCGACGATGCCCTTGCGGGTCTTCTTGAATCCGTGTGCCATCAGTTGTGATCCGCCCGTTCGTACGTGGCCCACAGGCCGTATCCGTGCAGGGCACTCACGTGGGTCTCTGCTTCCTCGAGTGTTCCGGACGCCACGATCGAGCGCCCGTTGTGATGGACCTCGAGCATGAGCTTGCGTGCCTTCCCATCCGAATAACCGAAGTAGGAGCGGAACACGTACACCACGTAGCTCATGAGATTGACGGGGTCGTCCCACACCACCACATTCCACGGAACGTTGAGCATCGTGTGAGTCTCGGGGTTTTCCGTCAGTACCGGAGTCTCGGCGGGAGCCGCACTCATGAGGACGGGCGCGCACCGGGCACGCTCATATAAGGGAGTGAAAATCATGGTGTGCCCATCGTATCCGTCAGCCGCGGATGTGCGCAGTGAGCCGATCCCATTAGGCTGGGAGCGTGAATGAGCGCAGCTACCCATGGGAACCCAGTCCGACCTCCCTCATGACGGACCACTACGAGCTCACCATGCTCCAGGCCGCATTGCGAGCGGGTACGGCCTCGCGACGCAGCGTGTTCGAGGTGTTTGCCCGCCGCCTTCCCAATGGCCGCCGTTACGGTGTGTTCGCCGGGGTGGGTCGAGTGTTGGAAGGGCTCGAGAAGTTCCGTTTCTCCGAGGATCAGTTGCGGTTCTTGCGGGACACCAACGTGGTGGATCAGAAGACCATCGAGTACCTCGAGAATTTCCGCTTCACCGGTCAGATCCGCGGTTACGCGGAGGGTGAGGTGTACTTCCCTCATTCACCGCTGCTGACGGTCGAATCCTCCTTTGCAGAGGCCTGTGTTCTCGAGACCTACATTCTCTCCGTGCTCAATTTCGATTCCGCCGTGGCGTCCGCAGCATCCCGCATGATCGGTGCGGCCGGTGATCGTCCGTGCATCGAAATGGGATCCCGCCGTGCGCACGAAGAAGCCGCCGTGGCAGCAGCTCGCGCGGCCGTCATTGCAGGGTTCGCCTCGACCTCCAATCTGGAAGCCGGTTATCGCTACGGAGTGAAGACCGTGGGCACTGCGGCCCACTCGTTCACGCTGTTGCACGACACGGAAGAACAAGCCTTCCGCGCACAGATCGATGCGCTGGGTATCGGCACCACCCTGCTCGTGGACACCTATGACGTGGAGAACGCCGTGAGGCTGGCGGTGGACATTGCCGGCCCGGATCTGGGTGGCGTGCGCCTGGATTCCGGAGATCTGGTCACCCAGGCCTCCGCAGTGCGTTCCCTGTTGGACATGCTCGGTAACACGAACACCAAGATCACCGTGACGAGTGACCTGGATGAATACGCGATCGCCGCGTTGCGTGCGGCCCCCGTGGATTCCTACGGCGTGGGAACGCGCCTGGTCACAGGCTCCGGTGCCCCCACGTCGTCCATGGTCTACAAGCTCGTGGCTCGTGAGGGAACCTCGGGAACCATGGAACCCGTGGCCAAGGCGTCGTCGGGTAAGGCCTCGGTGGGCGGCGAGAAGTTTGCGCTGCGCCGTCGTAATGATGCGGGCGTGGCCACCCAGGAAATCGTGGGGATTTCCCACGAACCCACCGATGACGGCGACGACCGCGAGCTGCTGGTCGACTACGTGACCGGCGGTGAACTACGCGACGGCTACGTGGGTGCCCAGGCCGTGGAACGTGCCCGCGAGCGCCACGCACAATCCATGGCCGAACTTCCCCGCGCCGCCCGCCGATTGTCCGAGGGTGAACCTGTGATCCCCACGGTCATCGAACCCGGAACCGCACACTGATCAAGGAGGCACCCGTGCGCACAGCACTCATCATCGTTGACGTTCAGAACGACTTCTGTGAGGGCGGCAGCCTGGCCGTGACCGGCGGCGCCGCGGTCGCCGCACAGATCTCGGAATTCCTGGAGGACCACCACACCGATTACCAGGTGGTCGCCGCGACGCAGGACTGGCACATCGATCCGGGATCTCATTTCAGTGACGACCCGGACTTCGTGTCCAGCTGGCCGGTGCACTGCGTGGCCGAGACCGAAGGAGCCGAGACCCACTCGAACTTCGACACCGACTACGTCACGGAATTCTTCCGCAAGGGTGCCTACGACGCCGCCTACTCCGGTTTCGAAGGCCTGTCCGCACCGGACGTGGACGTCCCCATGGGTGAGGACCCCGAGGACGCCGATGAGGAACGGATCAACCTGGACGACTGGCTTCAGGAGCACGACATCGAAGCCGTGGACGTCGTGGGGCTCGCCCTCGACTACTGCGTGCAGGCCACAGCGAAGGACGCCGTGGACGCCGGCTACGAGACCCGGGTGTTGCTCCCGCTGACCGCTCCCGTGGCCAAGGAGTCCGGCGAGGGCGCCACCGCGGAACTCGCGGACGCCGGTGTCGCGGTGGTCGAGGACCTCGACTGAGGTGCCCTGACCCGCACTGAGCCTGAAGCATTAGGCCCCCGGTGACCACAGGACAATGGCTCCGAACCATCAGGTTCGGAGCCATTGTCGTGGTCGGTCCGTTCGGTGCCCGAGAGGGACACCGGGACAATTACTTCCGTCCGATGAACCACCGTTGCAGCAGGGCTAACCGTGCTGTGATTTGATCCTCGCTCGCCTGAGCGACCGCCGGGCCACCGCACTTCTCACGCAATTGATTGTGGATGATGCCGTGCGGAGTTCCGGTGCGCGCGGACCACGCGGACACGTTCTTGGACAGTTGGGATCGCAGTTCTTTCAGTCGACGGTGATCCGGCACCGCGGGCGCGGGCGGTTCCGCCGGTGCGTCGCCGGAGCGCCGCTGGGCATGGCGGGTCTGCCGTTCGCGCAGCAAAGTGGAGACCTGCTCGGCGTCGAGCAGTCCCGGGATGCCCAGGAAATCGGCCTCCTCCTCGGAGCCCACGGCCACGCCGCCACCGAACGCGCCGCCGTCGAAGAGTACGCCGTGGAACGAAGCATCGGAATCCAGGGCCTCGAAGTTGCCTTGGGCCAAGGAGCTCGACGCTTTCTCCTCGCGGTTGGCTTCCTCCAGCAGGTCGTCGTCCCAGCCGCTCTCCATGGGTTGATCGAAATCAACCACGCCGGGCATGTTCTTGGGTTTGTCGAGCGCGTGGTCGCGCTCCTCCTCCATGGAGTTGGCGAGCCCCATGAGAGCTGGGACGGAGGGCAGGAACACGGACGCCGTCTCGCCGCGTTTTCGCGCGCGCACGAAACGGCCAACGGCCTGCGCGAAGAACAGCGGGGTGGAGGTCGACGTCGCGTACACGCCCACCGCCAACCGAGGGACGTCCACGCCCTCGGACACCATGCGCACGGCCACCATCCACCGCTCTTCCGATTCCGAGAACTCGTCGATCTTGTTCGACGCGGTCTTGTCGTCGGAGAGCACCACGGTGGGCCGCCGGCCGGTGATGAGGGTGAGCTGCTCGGCGTACGCCTTGGCGTCCTCATGGTCGGTCGCGATCACCAGCCCACCGGCATCCGGTACCGTGCGGCGGACCTGGGTCAACCGTTGATCCGCGGCCTGCAGGACGGACGGGATCCAGTGTCCGTTGGGATCCAGCGCTGTGCGCCACGCCTGCGAGGTGATGTCCTTGGTGAACCCCTCCCCCAGCTGGGCGGCCATTTCCTCACCGGCGGAGGTGCGCCAGCGCATTTGCCCCGAGTACGCCATGAAAATCACCGGGCGCACCACGTGGTCCTTGAGCGCGTCCCCGTAGCCGTAGGTGTAATCAGCGGTGGAACGGCGGATTCCTTCCCGGTCCTCCGCATAGGTCACGAACGGGATGGGCGAGGTGTCGGAACGGAACGGGGTACCGGTCAGCGCCAGACGACGCGCGGCGGGTTCGAACGCTTCGCGCAGACCGTCGCCCCAGGACAGGGCGTCGCCGGCGTGGTGAATCTCGTCCATGATCACCAGGGTGCGCCCGGCCTCGGTGCGCGCCCGATGCAACAGGGGTTTGTTGGCCACCTGCGCGTAGGTCACGGCGGCCCCCATGTAGGCGGAGCCGTGGCTGCCGTCCGCGTTCTTGAAATTGGGGTCCAGTGCGAGTCCCACGCGCGCGGCGGCGTCGGCCCACTGGCGCTTGAGGTGCTCGGTGGGGGTGACCACGGTGATGCGCTGGATCTTGCCCGAATCGTGGAGTTTCTTGGCCACCGTCAACGCGAAGGTCGTCTTACCGGCTCCCGGCGTTGCGACCGCCATGAAATCTCGCGGCTGGGCTTCCTCGTAGCGTCGGATGGCCTCCGCCTGCCACGCACGCAGCTTGGGCGCCGTACCCCACGCCGCGCGATCCGGGTATGCCGGCGGCAGGTCCGCCGCCGCTCCGAACAGGTCTAGTTGATCGCCTTCAGACACGTAGTGCTCGTCCTCTCCGCGTACGTACCGCGCGGTTCTCCGGGCGCGACGACGCCGCGTGGTCCCGCACAGCACAAGGCGCCCGCGAGCGCGGGCGCCGCCGGTCACGCGACCGATGGGCCCGCGCAACGAATTCTGTGCTTGATGCTGAGTGCTCTTGGTGCTTAGTTGTTGTTGTCCGAGTCGTCCTTGCCCGGGCGGAGACCCTGATAAATCTCCTTGCACGCGGGGCAGACGGGGAACTTCTGGGGATCGCGACCGGGCAACCACACCTTGCCGCACAGGGCGATCACGGGTTCACCGGACAGCGCAGATTCCATGATCTTTTCTTTGCGCACGTAGTGGGAGAACCGTTCGTGATCGCCGGGTTCCTGCAGCTGACGCGTGTCCTCGCGCTCAATGGTGGAGGTGCCTCCCACGGTGTCCGGCTTGCGGCCGAACAGGCCGTTGGTCACCGTGGAGCGGTGCTCAACGGTGGTGCCAGTGCTCATCGATGCTGCGGTGTTCTCCATGGCCGACAGTCTACCCCCGGGTCCGGACACGACTCAGCGCCCAGGCTCTGAAAGAACTCTGGACGCTGAGGCGTTGCGGGTGCTGTTTGCCCGGCGACCGTTAGGGAACGGCGCCTTGGAGGCAGGTTACGGAAGCACGGTGCGAAAGGGCCGGTGTGAGCAATCCGACCATCAGCCTCGCTACCGGTACTGCGCCACCTCCTGCAGCAGCTCCGGACCGCGGCGGTCCAGCCACTTGCCGCCGAGCACGATGCCCAGCCAGAAGATCCCCAGGCCTTCCACGACGCCCACGGCCAACGCGAGCCAGCCCCACATGGCCTCGCCGGACACCACCTGGACGATCACCAGGATCACCGGGGGAAGCGCCATGAGCGCCACGGCTGCCAGGATGACAAACTGAATGATCACGTTGAGCAACGTGTAACCCTGCGGGGTCTTCATCGGGGAAGCACCCGGGGGTGGCACGGGGTACGTGTACCGGGCGGACATGACCGACACCACCCCGGCGCCGGCCAACAGCAGGGCGGCACAAATGCCGATCATGCCGGGTAGGTAGGCCCAGCCGCCCGTGCGGATCATGGTCAGCGCCAGCATCGCGATTAGGAACGGCACGGCGATGCAGAACATGGCCAGCGCCCTGCCCAGGCGATCGTCGCTTCCCTTGACCGGTGCCAGGAGATGCAATGTGAAGGCGGTGTTGTCATAGCCCACATCCGCGGAAATCGAGTACGCCATGAGCAGCGCGACGAAACACGCCAGTGCCCAGATGGGTCCGGTTCCATCCCCGCTGATGAACCAGAAGGCCGCGGCCATGGCCGGAAGGATCAACAACGTGGCCGAGTATCGGGGGTCCTTGAACCAGTAGGTCAGGCAACGAGCCATCACGGCGCCCCATCCAGTGGCGGGCAGTCGGCCGAACAGGCCCACCCCGGACACCGACTTGGAACCGGACCGGGCGGCGTCGCCGGTGGCATCCGACAGCGCGCGGCGCAGAGCAACCCGCCAGACGACAGCGAGCAGCACGAGCGTGGCCAAGGAGATGGCCAATCGTGCGAGCGCCGTGACCCACTGGCCGTCAGCGACGTCGGCGGGAATGGCCCACGCGGCACCCAAGGGCGTCCAGGCGAGGTACCCTGCCCAGGTCGGGAGCTGTTCCCACACCTGGTCGATACCGCGACCGATCAGCGCGAACAGCGGACCCAGCAACACCACGAGGCCCAGCAGGACGATCGAGATGATTTCACCGGCGCGGCGCTGCTTGTTGAAGTTTGCGGACAGGGCGGTGACGGCCCGGGACCCGGTGAACGCCAACAACAACCCCAGTAGTGCGCACGGAAGAGCGACGGCCAGAGCAAGACCCGATGCACGCCACGAGGTAATCCACGCCGCCGTGATCAGGAGCGTTGCGATACCCGGGATGCCGATCACGGCCCCCAGGATCTGACCGATCTGAATTCCGGAAATACGCAGCGGGAACAGCGCCAGTCGCGACGGATCCAGGCTGGAATCCGCCTTGGAACTCACAACAGGGATGATCCACCATCCCAGGAGCAACACCGTGCCGAAGAAGACGGCCACGGTGCGGATCACTTCCGGCGACTCGTTGGCCACCATGAACAGTCCAGAGCCGAATGATCCCACGATGAACAGCATGTACAGGGCGCCCAGAATGGTGCCGACCAGGATCCATGTGCTGCGCGTGAGGGTGTTGATCAGCAGGTGCCATTTCAGCGCTGCCAGGCGCAGGCCCTCGGTGAGCGGACCAATGGAACGCGCGTGCGTCGACGGACCGGAGGGGCCGGTGGGTCGCAGTGACTCGGGGGCTACATCAACCGTGCCCTGCGAGGACGGGTCCGCCCAGGGAGCGCCGGAGTTCTCGGTGGTTTCTGGTGAATTCACTCGGGTCGAAGCCATGACAGGCCCTCCCCCGCGTCCGTGCGGCCGCCCACGAGATCGACGAAGCGATCCTCGAGGGACATCTCACCGCGTACTTCATCGACCGTGCCCTGCGCGAGGACCCGACCGTTGTCCATGACCGCCACGTGATCACACATGCGCTGGACCAGGTCCATCACGTGACTCGATACCACCACGGTGCCGCCGGCCTGGGTGTACTGATGCAGGATGGCACGGATATTGGCGGCGGAGACCGGGTCCACCGATTCGAAGGGTTCGTCCAGCACGAGCAATGCCGGTGCGTGAATCATGGCCGCCGCGAGCGCGATCTTCTTGGTCATACCGGCCGAGTAGTCCTGGACCTGCTTGCCCGCGGCGTCCTGAAGATCCATCGCGCGGATGAGATCCTCCGTGCGATCCTTGACCAGTTCGCGATCCATACCACGCAGCAGGCCCGAGTAGGTCACGAGCTGGCGACCGGTCAGTCGGTCAAACAAGTGGGTTCCGTCCGGCAGCACACCCATGCGCCGCTTGGCGGCGACGGAGTCCGCCCAGACATCTACGGGTTGGTCCTGGCTGCCGCCTCCCACCCAGACCTTGCCTGCGGTGGGCCGCAAGAGGCCGGTGGCCATGGACAGTGTGGTGGTCTTACCCGCGCCGTTACGTCCTACGAGCCCGTAGAACGAACCACGAGGAACGTGGAGATTGACCCGATCCGCAGCCGGCCGCGCCCCGGGGCCGGGGTGGCCGTACACCTTGGTCAGGTCTTGGATCAGAAGTGCTGGGTTCGGTGCGAGTGGTTGCGGAGGTTGCTCCGCGGGCCTGGAACTGTGCGCGTGGATGCTCATGCCTCCAGCCTATGAACCACTCGTGTGACACACATCCCCCGCCGGTGTGATTTCGAGGCCTGCCGTGTCATCCCGTGGCGTGACAGAAGCCCACCCGGGTCGCGCTCCCGTACATCTTGTCGAAAGAGAACGAGGGCCCGTACCTAAGTACAGGCCCTCGTTCTGGCGATCACCCTGATGGCACTCAGGTCGTCGCGGCTGAGCTTAGAACAACGCCCGCATCAGCTGCCCACGAGCGGTCGTGACGCGCGGGTCCTCGGAACCGACCACGTCGAACAGTTCCACCAGGCGTTCACGCACGGTGTCCTTGTCATCGCCGAAGGTCGTCCGTACCAGCTGCAACAAGCGACGGAACGCATCCTCCACGTGGCCACCGGACACGTCCAGATCGGCCACGTCCAGCGCCGCTTGGATGTTCTGCTGGTCGTCGGCCGCAGCCTGTCGTACGGCGTTGGCGTCCATGGCGCTGACGCGCTGGAGCAGGTGCACCTGGGCCAGGGCCAGTTTGGCATCCTTGTCGCCCGGGTTCTCGGCCAGAGCCTGGTTGTAGCTTGCCTCCGCGCCGTCCAGATCGCCGGCTTCGAGCTTGTCGAGGGCTTCCTGGTGCAGCGGAGGCAACTGCTTGGGTGTCGCAGCAGTGGTAGGTTCGGCGGTTCCGGTCACCCCGTTCTGCGCGGCCAACGTGAGCAACTCGTCGAAAAGCTGCCGCATCTGCTCCGCGGGAACAGTCGAATTCACGAGGGGCACGGCCTGACCGCCCAGCATGGCCACGACCGTGGGAACGGTCTGGGCCTGGAACACCTGCGCGACCTGTTGTTCCTTGGACGCGTCCACGGTGCCCAGCAACAACTTGCCCTGGTAGCTGTCCACCAGCTGCGCCAGGGTTTCCACGAAGGTCTCGGATTCGGGGCTCTGCGGCGCGTACAGGGCCACAACCACGGGCACGGTCGCCGACTGCTCGGCGTACTTCTGAAAATCCTGCGCGGTGATGCTCACGCGGTAGCTGGCACCCTCGCCACCACCGGCCGACGGCGCCGCCCCGGGGCCTGCCGCTCCCCCGGTCTGCATGGTGCCGAGATCCATGGCTCCGCGCACGGACGCCGGCACGGCTTGCTCCTGCGCCTCGGGCTGGCGCTGCTGGCCTGATTGCTGCGGGAATTCACTCATGCTCGATCTCCTTCGGAGTCTCGTCCTCGCGTGTCCGGGCCCATCGACTCGAATGAGTCGTTGTCGGACCGCGTTCTGCGTTCACTACAGCCATTATCGCCACGCGCGCCACGACTGCCCCAATACAGGCGTGCGTTGTACGCTTCCGGCGTGACCACACCACCTTTGCCGCCGGAGAAGTCTTCCCAAAGATTCCGTCCGTCGCGCCATCGATTCGATGTGCCCCCGGAACCGGGTATCACTCCCGGTGCCGCCCCGGCACCTCGCCGCGCCCCGTGGGACAAAGGACTGTTCGCCGGAGGCCATCCGGTTCAGACCGGTTTCTTCCTGACCCTGGGCGTCGGAATCGCCCTGCTCGGTTTCTATGTTCTGACCAACGTGGGCAGTCTGGCCGGTTGGGTGGTCACCGCGGCCTTCATTGCGCTGGGGTTGGATCCCATTGTGCGCTGGCTCGAAGCCCGCGGACTACCTCGACCCTTGGCGGTCTCCGCCGTCATCCTCGCATTAGCCCTGGCCATGACGGCATTCATCGTGTTGGTCGTGCCCCGCATGGTGAATCAGGCCCAACAGTTCATGGGCACCATTCCCCAGCTGGTCAACCAGTTCATGGGGTCCTCGTTCTTCGAAGCTTTGGACGAGCGCTTCAACATTGCCGCCACTTTCGAACAGACCGTGGCCTCGTGGCAGACCCAGCTCTCCACCAACCAAGATCTGCTGGGCGGTATGTTCGGCTCGGTCGTGAGCGTGGGTGGTGTGGTGATCAACGCGGTCACGGGGACGATCATCGTGATGGCCCTGTCCTTGTACTTCCTCTTCTCCCTTCCCATGGCCAAGGCCTGGGGCTACCGGTTGGCGCCGGCCAGCCGCCGCGCGCGGGTCCAGCGGCTCGGTGACCAAATGATCAATGGCGTGGGCAACTACGTGGTCGGCCAGGCGTGCGTTGCCGTCATCAACGCCTCCGTGGCCTTCATCCTGATGACGGTCACGGGTGTCCCCTACGCCACGCTGCTCGTGCTGTTCGTTGCGGTGCTCGCGTTCATCCCCCTGGTGGGCGGGGTGCTCGCGGGCATCCTGGTCACTCTCTTCGCCATCCTGGGCGGCTGGGACACGGTGCTTCCGTTCGCCCTGTGCTATTTCGCCTACCTTCAGATCGAGGCGTACTTCGTCTCGCCCCGCATCATGAAACGCGCCGTGGCGGTCCCGGGTGCAGTGGCCGTGATCGCCGTGGCCGCAGGCGGTGCCCTGTGGGGAATCCTGGGCGCGGTCATCGCCATCCCCACGGCCGCCGCCGGCCTCCTCCTGGTTCGGGAAGTCTTCGTCCCGCGCCAGGACGCGCGCTAGCGACCCCACGCCGACGACGCCGCTCGGCCCGGTCCCGGGGTAGCCCCACCTCATGCGCCGATCACCCACACCACAGCCTCAGTGCCTCCAGTGCACCGGCTTGGCATGTGCGGCGCGAAACCCCATGACAGCGGCCGAGCGACGTCGTACGCACCCGGGTGCGCGCCGCGGTCCCCGGGGCGATAGGCTTGCCCGGTGCGATTGGTAATAGCTGACTGTTCTGTGCGGTACGAAGGCCGCCTCAACGCCCTCCTACCCCTGGCCCGACGCCTGCTCATGCTCAAGGCGGACGGGTCCGTGCTGGTGCATTCCGACGGCGGTTCCTACAAGCCGTTGAACTGGATGAGCCCGCCCGCCAAACTGCACGTGGGCGAGCCGACGCCCGAGCAGATCGAGGAGGGTGTGCGCGAATCCTGGATCGTGCAGGCGGCCAAGTCCGACGACCGCCTGCTGATCGACATCTACGAGATCCACGATGACATCGGCCACGACCTGGGGGTTGATCCCGGTCTCATCAAGGACGGCGTGGAGGCCGATCTGCAGCGATTGCTGGCCGAACAAATCACACTGCTCGGCGACGATTTCTCCCTGGTGCGCCGGGAGTATCCCACGGCCATCGGGCCGGTGGACATCCTCGCCCGCGACGGTTCCGGCGCCAGCGTGGCGGTGGAGCTCAAACGCCGCGGCGACATCGACGGCGTGGAGCAACTCACCCGCTATCTCGAACTGCTCAACCGCGATCCCCTGCTGCGTCCGGTGCGCGGTGTCTTCGCTGCCCAACAGATCAAACCGCAGGCCCGCACCCTGGCTCACGACCGGGGCATTGAATGTGTGACCTTGGACTACGAGGAAATGCGCGGCAACGTGGACACCCAATCGCGGCTCTTCTAGGCACGATGGTTACCGGTGGGTAGGTAAACAACCTGTGAATGGCCAGCGACTTTTGTGATCAGCAGACTGACTGCTGTTGACCTTGCTCGCCGGGTGTGTGAAGCTAGTACCGTTCTTCGCTTCATGTTTTACATGCTCGCAGGAATGGTAGCGAGCGTGAAGTTCTGACTGGCGCTGTGGCGCAACATCTAGTGAGCCGCATCCACAGCCTTCTCGCGGTACCTGTTCAGGTGTACAACAACAAGTACACGAATTTATTTACTCCAGAAGGAGCGCCCCATTATGGCTCAGGGCACCGTTAAGTGGTTCAACGCAGAAAAAGGCTTCGGCTTCATTACCCCGGACGACGCTGAGGGTGACGTTTTCGTTCACTACAGCGAAATCCAGACCGGTGGATTCCGCACTCTCGAAGAGAACCAGCGCGTCGAGTTCGAAATCGGTCAGGGCCAGAAGGGCCCCCAGGCTACCGGCGTGACTGTCATCTGATAGTTTCACCCCGAACAAAACCCCGCATCCAGGTGGATGCGGGGTTTTGTGTTTGTCGGCTTCGACCACCGGGCGCAAGGCCGGGTTAGAAGCGGAGAACGCAGGCTCTCGCTCTCGGGCTCACGGGGCCGGGGCGCGTGTAGCTCAGGTCCCCGATCGAGCACTACTGAGACTCCAGCGGGTTATTTAGAACAGACCGCCCACAATGCGCCGCTGAACCTTGGCTCCAGCGTTGGAGAGTCGGTCCACGAAGTGCTCGTAGCCACGATCGATGTGTTCCACGCCGGAGACTTCCGTGACACCAGTGGCGGCCATCCCGACGATCGCCAGGGCGGCGCCCGCGCGAATGTCCTTGGCCTCGACCGGAGCGCCGGACAACTGTTCCGCCGGAAGCCCGTCCACGCGGGCGTGGTGGCCGTCCAATCGGACCCGGGCACCCAGCCGCTCCAACTCTGCGGTGAAGCCCCAGCGGGCCTCGAAGACGTTTTCCGTGACCATACCCGAGCCCTCCGCCACGGCGTTCAGGGCAACGACGAAGGGCTGCAGATCCGTGGGGAACCCGGGATAAGGCAGTGTGGACACGTTGATCGCCGTGGGACGTTCGGGGCCCTGAACGATGAAACGTCCCTGCGACGTGTCGATGGTGCAGCCAGCACCGCGCAGCTTTTCCAAAACCATCGTCAGGTGCGCCGGCTCGGCACCTACGATCTCGACCCGGCCACCCGTAACGGCAGCGGCGAAGGCCCACGTGCCGGCCACGATGCGGTCCGGAACGGTGCGGTGGGTCACCGGATGCAACTTGTGGGCGCCCTCGATCGTGATGGTGCTGGTACCCAGTCCGTCGATGTGGGCACCCATGGCCTGCATCATGCGACCGATGTCCACGATCTCCGGTTCCCGTGCTGCGTTCTCCAGCACGGTGACACCGTCCGCCAGTGCGGCGGCCATCATCAGGTTCTCCGTGGCACCCACCGACGGGTAGTCCAGGTGATAGGTGGTGCCGTGCAGGTTGTCCGCTACGGAGGCTCGCAGGAAGCCCTTCTCGATGCTCAGTTTCGCGCCCATGGCCTCGAGCCCGGCGCGGTGCATGTCAAGCCCGCGTGAGCCAATGGCGTCACCGCCCGGAAGAGCGACTTCCGCGCGATGACAGCGAGCAACCAGGGGACCCAAGACGGAGATGGAGGCGCGCATCGCACGAACCAGATCGTAATCAGCCTGGTGTCCTAGGACCTCGGGAACATCGATATCCACGGTCTGCTGTGCCGGGTCATAACGAACCGTGCACCCCAACCGACGCAACAGCTCCGCCATGATGGTGACGTCCTGGATTTCAGGGACGTTCGTGATGGTCGACTCCCCCGATGCCAGCAAGGTAGCAGCCATCAACTTGAGCACACTGTTCTTGGCCCCCGATACCGGGAGCACACCGGACACCTTGGTGGGTCCGTGAACCTCGATCTTCTCTTCCATGGGTCCTCCAGATCACGCGGTCGAGACCACGCTCAAAGACTGCACGAGCCCCCGTACCCAAAAGGTACGGGGGCCACGATGCACGGTTCTAGCTACGAACTAACTACTCGGACTCGGACTGTCCGTCGAAATTGACCTCGTCCGCGACAACCGTCACGCGATTGCTGTCGACCGAGATGAATCCCGAATCAATGTGACCGCTCAGACGGCCGCCGTCCACGCGCTCGACAGCGAACTCGCCCGGCTTGAGCAGTCCCGCAACGGACTCGTGCCCGGGGAGGATGCCAATGTCACCCTCCGTGGTGCGAACACGAACCATCTTCGCGGTACCTGCCCAGATCTTGCGGTCCAGGGCAACGACCTCAACGATGAGCTCAGCCATGATTACTTCTCGCCGGTCTGGGACTTGATCTCGTCCCAGCGCTGCATGACGTCATCGAGGCCACCCACGTTGTAGAACGCCTGTTCCGGAACGTGGTCCAGCTCGCCGTCACAGATCTTGCCGAAGGCTTCGATGGTCTCCTCGAGGGGAACCGTGGAGCCTTCCACACCGGTGAACTGCTTAGCGGTGTAGGTGTTCTGGGACAGGAACTGCTCGATGCGACGGGCGCGGGACACCACGACCTTCTGCTCTTCGGAGAGTTCTTCGACACCCAGGATGGCAATGATGTCCTGGAGTTCCTTGTTCTCCTGCAGGATGCCCTTGACGCGCGTTGCGACGTCGTAGTGGGCCTGACCCACGTACTGCGGGTCCAGGATGCGGGAGGTCGAGGACAGCGGGTCGATAGCCGGGTACAGACCACGCGACGCGATTTCACGGGACAGCTCGGTGGTGGCGTCCAAGTGAGCGAAGGTGGTGGCCGGAGCCGGGTCGGTGTAGTCATCCGCGGGCACGTAAATAGCCTGCATCGACGTAATCGAGTGACCGCGGGTCGAGGTAATGCGCTCCTGGAGCACACCCATCTCGTCCGACAGGGTGGGCTGGTAGCCCACGGCAGAGGGGATTCGACCCAACAGGGTCGAGACCTCGGAGCCGGCCTGCGTGAAGCGGAAGATGTTGTCGATGAACAGCAGCACGTCCTGGTTCTGAACATCGCGGAAGTACTCCGCCATGGTCAGGCCGGACAGGGCCACGCGCAAACGAGTTCCAGGCGGCTCGTCCATCTGGCCGAACACCAAGGCGGTGTCCTTGAGCACGCCGGCTTCTTCCATCTCGACCCACAGGTCGTTACCCTCACGGGTACGCTCGCCCACACCGGCGAACACGGACGTACCGCCGAAGTTACGGGCCACACGGGTGATCATTTCCTGGATCAGCACGGTCTTGCCCACACCCGCGCCACCGAACAGACCGATCTTACCGCCCTTGATGTAGGGGGTCAGAAGGTCGATGGACTTGATGCCGGTTTCCATCATTTCCGTGGAGCCCTCGAGCTCCGCGAAGGACGGCGCCTTGCGGTGAATGGGCCAGCGGTCCTGGACATCCAGCTCTTCGATGGGCAGATCCAGTGAGTCACCCAGCACGTTGAAGATGTGGCCCTTGACCACGTCGCCAACGGGCACGGAGATCGGTGCGCCGGAGTCCTTGACCTGGGTACCGCGCACCAGACCGTCGGTCTGCTGCAGGGAGATGGCGCGAACCATGTTGTCGCCCAGGTGCTGTGCGACCTCGAAAGTGATCTTGCGAGGTTCACCGTTGAACTCGTAGTCGGCGGTCAACGCGTTGTAGACACCGGGAACCTGGTTCTCAGGGAACTCGACGTCGACCACAGGGCCGATCACTCGGGCGACTCGGCCGGTCGCGCCGCCCGAGACCGGCTGAGCGGCCTGTTCATTGATAGTGGCAGTCATTTCTCTCACTTCATTTCGGCGGTGGGTAGTGGCTGAGCCCTGATCAGAGGGCTTCGGCGCCACTGACGATTTCGGTCAGCTCGGTGGTGATCTCGGCCTGGCGGGCGTTGTTCATCAAACGGGTGTACTTCTTGATGAGCTCATCCGCGTTGTCGCCGGCGGCCTTCATGGCGCGCTGGCGGGAAGCCAGCTCGCTGGAGGCCGCGTGGCACAGGGTCGAGTAGATACGAGACTTGATGTAGCGCGGCAGGATCTCGTTGAGGAACTCCTCCGGGTTCGGTTCGAACTCGAAGTTGTTGTTCGTCTCCTCGAGATCCTGGTAATCCTCGGACACTTCGTCCCCGAGGTCATTGGCGTCAACGACCTCGAGAGGAAGCAGGCGGAGCACGCGCGGCTCCTGAGTCACCATGGACTTGAACGCCGTGTACACCAGGTGGATCTCGTCCACGCCACCGTCGTCGTAGCTTGCGCTGATGTCGCCGAGCAGACGCTCGGTCAGTTCCTCAGCACGCTCGGGGTTGGCGTTGTCGGTGTCGCCCGTCCAGAACTCGTCGTAATCGCGGCGACGAAAATCGAAGTACGCCTTGGCTTTACGACCCACCAGATAGACCCGAACCTCGCGGCCCTCCGAGTTCAGCATCTCCAGCAAACCCTCCGCGCGCTTGAGCACGTTGGAGGAGTAGGAGCCGGCCAAACCGCGGTCGGACGTGAAGATCACCACCGCAGAACGACGAACGTCGTCCACGGTCGAGGTCAACGGGTGGGAAATGTTGTGCTGAGACGCGATCTGGGAGACCGCACGGGTCAGCGCATTGGCGTACGGGTACGCCGCTTCGAGGCTCTGACGGGATTTGTTGATGCGCGAAGTCGCGATCATCTCCATCGCCTTGAAGATCTTCTTCATTGACGAGGTAGACGTGATCTTCTGTCGGTAGACCCGAATCTGCGCTCCCATGAAACTTCCTTTCGGCACCGTAGCGGTGTGCCGGTAACGGCACACCGCTGACTCGGTTACTTCCTGACGATCTTTTCCTGGTTGACATCCTCGGTCTCGAGGGAGTCATGCTCCTCGTGACCGGGTTCAATACCGTGCTTCGAACCGCGGAAGTCGCGCTTGACCTCGGCAACAGCCGTCTTCAGCGCCTCGATCGCGTCGTCCTCGAGCTTGCCCGTGGATTCGATGGAGTCCATCACGTTGGTGGTTCGACGGACCTGTTCGATCAGGGCCTTCTCGAAGTCGTTCACGTTGGCGACATCGACGTCGTCCAGCTGACCGGTAGTACCGGCCCAGATGGAGACGACCTGGTCCGCCACGGGGTACGGCGTGTACTGGGGCTGCTTGAGCAGTTCCATCAGACGCTCACCGCGGGTCAGCTGCTGGCGGGATGCCGCGTCCAAGTCGGACGCAAACATCGCGAACGCCTGCATGGAGCGGTAGGACGCCAGATCCAGCTTCAACGTACCGGAAACCTTCTTCATGGCCTTGACCTGTGCGGCACCACCCACGCGGGACACGGAAATACCCACGTCCACTGCGGGGCGCTGGTTCGCGTTGAACAGGTCCGACTGCAGGAAGATCTGACCGTCGGTAATCGAAATCACGTTGGTCGGAATGAACGCGGAGACGTCGTTCGCCTTGGTCTCGATGATCGGCAGACCGGTCATCGAACCGGCACCGAGCTCGTCGGAGAGCTTGGCACAACGCTCCAGCAAACGGGAGTGCAGGTAGAAGACGTCACCCGGGTACGCTTCACGTCCCGGCGGGCGACGCAGCAACAGTGACACGGCACGGTAGGCCTCAGCCTGCTTGGAGAGATCGTCAAAAACGATCAGAACGTGCTTGCCGTTGTACATCCAGTGCTGACCAATAGCGGAACCCGCGTACGGGGCCAGGTACTTCAGACCGGCGGACTCGGAAGCCGGAGCAGCCACAATGGTGGTGTACTCCAGAGCGCCGTTGTCCTCGAGGGTCTGGCGCACGGAAGCAATGGTGGATGCCTTCTGGCCGATGGCCACGTAAATGCAACGCACCTGCTTGTCGACGTCACCGGACTCCCAGTTGGAACGCTGGTTCAGGATTGCGTCCACGGCGATGGCGGTCTTACCGGTCTGGCGGTCACCAATGATCAGCTGACGCTGGCCACGGCCGATCGGAATCATGGCGTCGATGGCCTTGATACCGGTCTGCAGCGGTTCGTGAACCGACTTACGCATGGTCACGCCCGGAGCCTGCAGCTCCAGCTCGCGACGACCGTCGGTTGCCACCGGTCCCAGATCGTCCAGCGGCTCGCCCAGGGGGTCCACCACGCGGCCGAGGTAACCCTCGCCCACCGGTACGGACAGAACCTCACCGGTACGGTGAACTTCCTGGCCCTCTTCGATGCCCTGGAAGTCGCCCAACACCACGACACCGATGTCGCGAGTGTCAAGGTTCAAGGCCAAGCCCAGAACCCCGTTCTCGAACTTCAGAAGCTCGTTGGCCATGACCGAGGGAAGACCCTCGACACGGGCGATACCGTCAGCGGCGCTGGCGACACGTCCGACTTCTACTCGTTCTGCATTGCCGGGTTCGTAGGACGCCGCGAACTCGTTCAGCGCACTACGGACTTCGTCGGCATTGATGGTCACATCGGCCATCTGCTGTCCCTGCTCTCTACGTTTCGTGATCATCGCCCGCGCAATGACCTAACTTCTTTTTGTCGCGATGCGTTGCCCCATCGCCTGCTGACCGTGTCAACGGCCGGTGGAGGCAACGCGACGAGATGCCGGCATCGACCGACTCCCCGCGATCCCCGCTCCACCAGGGGATCAGGCTCCGATTCGCTGCTGCAACTGATCCAGACGATGGGTCACAGACCCGTCGATGACTTCTTCACCGACCTGGACTCGCAAGCCGCCGATCAGTGAACGGTCCACCTCCACGGCCAGCTTGAGATCGCGCTTGTACAGAGCGTTGAGGCTCTGACGCAGCTTCTCCAGCTGTTCGTGGCTCAGTGGACGAGACGTCACGATTCGGGCGATCCAGCGTTGCTGACGATCGGCCACGATCTCTGCGAAGCGCTCGATCAAACGACCGGGCAGAGCTCCACGGGGCTCGCTGACGGCACGCTGAGTCAACAGCTTGCCCTCTTCAGATGCATTGGGCATCAGTCGGGATGCGAGCTGTGCCTTGGCTTCCGGGCTGGCGCGCGAATCGGCGAAGGCACCCTGGATCTCCTCGGAGTGATCCACGGTGTTCTTGAACTGAATCAGTTCATCCACCAGGGATTCCATGGCATTGAGCCCACCGCGGTTCTCGGCAGACGCTGCTGCCATCATCACTGCGGTTCGTTCAATGCCATCACCGAGCTGTCGCTCGTTGGCGGAGCGCTGCTTCACAAGCTCGGACACGATCTCGATAGCGGGATCGTGTTCCTCGTTGCCCATCAGTCGGTGCACAAACCCGGACACAGCCTCCACGGTGTCGGACTTGTGGGTCCGCTCCCCGAAGAGCTTGTGTACGAGCTTGACACGATCGTCGGCAGCGCGTGACGGATCCGTCAGCGCCCGGCGCAGAGCGCCGTTGCCGTCGATGACGTCGAGCATGCCGAACAGCTGCTTAGCCGTTTCGACGTTTGCTTCCGAAGCCCAGCGATCAATGTCCACTGTGAGGGGACGATATGGTTCGTTCGATGCTTCTGCCATTACCGTGCAGCTCCTGTGCGACCCTGCTCGGTCTCAAGATCGGCCAGGAAGCGATCGACCACGCGGTTTGCACGAGCGTCGTCGTTCAGGGATTCCCCGACGATCTTGGAAGCGAGCTGTGTTGCCAAGGTACCGACCTCGTCGCGCAAGGAAACCACTGCGGCGGCACGCTCGGCCTCAATGGCCTTGTGTGCGTTCTCCGTGATCCGAGCGGATTCGACGTTGGCGCGATCCTTGAAGTCCGCGAGGATCTTCTCGCCCTCGGTGCGGGCTTCCTCACGAATCTTCTGGGCTTCGAGGCGGGCGCTCTCAAGCTGCTGGTTGTACTCGTCGCGAGCGGCCTTGGCCTCTGCCTGAGCGGCCTTGGCCTTGGCAAGTCCACCTTCGATGGCTTCGGTGCGGTCACGGTAGACCTTCTCGAATGCCGGAGCGATGAACTTGATCGCGATGAAAAGCAGAATCAGGAACCCAATGAAAGTGATCAGCATTTCCCAGACGTTGGGGAGAAGGGGGCTGGCCCCTTCTTCTGCTGCCAACAACATTGCGGTCATGTGCGCGATTCCTGTTCTCTAGTTAAGGGCTAAGTGCGGACGTACCGCTCTTAGAGGAGTGCGAGCACGAAGCCCAGGATGGCCAGTGCCTCGACCACGGCGAAGCCCATGAACAGCATCGGCTGAATCACGCGCTGGGACTCGGGCTGGCGAGCAACTGCCTGCATGTAAGCAGCGAAGATCAAACCCACACCGATGCCACCACCGATGGCAGCGAGACCGTAGCCAATGACGCTAAGCGAACCTTCCATTATGGATATTTCCTTTCTGGGTGCCCGTGTCGGGCAGTGATGCCATTACTGGAATCGTAAATGGACGATGGTCACATCAGCAGTCCGAGTGGACCGCTGCTTCGTGGGGTCAGTGCCCCTCCTGCAGTGAGCCCTGTACATACACGGCAAACAGCAGGGTGAAGATGTAGGCCTGCAGGATCTGAATCAGAACCTCCAGGAAGTAAATGAAGAGGCCCAGGATCACGCCGAAGACGGATCCGCCGATACCGAGTGCGCCACCCACGCCGGTGGCGAGGTACGCGGTGAAGCCGGCGGCAACCATGATGGCCATGTGGCCGGCGAACATCGTGGCGAACACACGAAGTGCGTGCGTGACGGGGCGGATGATCATGTTCGAAAGGAACTCGAGCGGGATCAGAACGATGTAGAGGACCTTGGGAACATCCGGCGGCATGGTCATCTTGACGAAGAACCCACCGAAACCGTGGCGCTTGATGCCCACGAAGACCCACACGACGTAGGCGACGGCCGCGAAGACATAGGCGGTGCCCGGGTGGGAGAAGGTCGGAAGCTGCAGCACCGGAATGGAGCCGAACAGGTTGTTGACCAGAATGAAGAAGAAGAAGGTGAAGAGCAGCGGGACGTACGGGCGGAATTCCTTCTCGCCGATGATGTCGCGGCCCAGGTGATTACGGACGAAGCCGTATCCCATTTCGCCCAGGTACTGACCCTTGGAGGGGACCAGGGCGCGGCGGCGGACCACGTACATGAAGAACCCTGCGATGAGAACCACCGACAACAGGATCAACAAAGAATGCTTGCCGACTTCAAGTGTGCCCACGGTGAAGAAGGGAGGCAGGTGCGCGTCCTCAACTGACGGGGCCACAAATTCGGCCGGAATCCTCAAGGCGGGGTTCAATACGGGTCCTTTCTGCGGTATCCAGACCGGTCACACTCGGGGCGTGGGGCCCTGATCAGACGACGATGTCTTTGTCGGGTTCTCCATCGGGGTCGAACTGGAGTTCAGGCCCTCCCGCATGTGGAGGTAACCAAGATAGATCCCGGCAGCCGCACCAATGACGGCTCCCACGATCACCAACCACCCTGTTCCCAGCAGGTGATCCGCGCCCCAGCCTACCAAACTCCAGAAGGCTCCACCGACCACTAAGTACAGCAACATGGTCAGCCCACCGGCCAGCCCACCCCGCTGGACGAGCTCTCCCGCGGTGCTGAGCGTGTCTTCGGATTTTGAACCCGTTGTCGCTGGTCCGACACGCCGCCCGTCATGTTCTGGCGAGTTGGAGAAATCGCGCTCACGCTCGGTCATCGCCTCCCCCTTCGGTCGGTTCTGATGGGTTTTCTTCAAGGATAGTGGCCGCCTCGTCCTCAGCCTCAGCGGCTTCCCGGGCTTCCTTGGCGCGCACCACGGCCGCGTAATCACTGGCCAAGACGTTGCTTGCACGCATGGCCACGGGTGCCAACACCAACCAGGACAGGACCAGGCCCGCGGCCACCGTGATGGCGAAGCCCAAGGAGTGCAACCACTCGGGGGCTCCCACCGACAACAAATACCAACCCATGACCACGACCTTCAGGAGGTACAACATGGCCAGTGCAGGAGCGGTTGCTGCCGGAGCTACCCGGTACATAAATGCGGACACGAACACGGTGAGACCGGTACTCAACGTCACCAGTCCAACTCCCACAGCAATGGAACGCCACAGCGAATCGAACCCGATCATCGCTGCACAGGTGATGAGAATCACAGCAAGAAGTATGGATGTGACGCTCAGAATCAGAACCGGTCGCCCGTAGGCCTCCAATGGGGCCACCGCTGGCGCCGGATTCACTGCAGAATCCGACACGGGGTCCGCCGCGCTCATGAATCCACGGCCCGACGTCGCCGAGCCAGCGGTCGCAACACGCGCGGCAGGCACAGGTACAACACGACCACAGCGGCGGTGGCCAGGCCCGCGAGAACCGACCCGGCGCCGTCGGCGCGCACACCCCACAAGGCAATCAAGCTGACCAGGATCGTGGCCACCGTCACGACCAACGAGGACTGGACGTGGGACAGCCCCACGTCCGTGAGGCGCTGATACACGTGCTCGCGGTGCGGTTTGTACCAAATCTCACCACGTTGGACGCGCTTGATGAGGGTCACCGTGGTGTCCGCCAGGTAGATCACGAGCGGGGGCAGCAAGTACTCCACATACACGCCGGACAGGAAAGCGCCGATCGCGATCGCGACCAGGCTGCCGCCGAGGACATAGGAGCCGACGTCGCCCAGGAAGACGGTGCCTCGACTCAGGTTCCACGGCAAGAAGCCTGCGAAGGCGCCGGCAACGATCAGGCCGGCGCACATCATCCAGGTCATGTCGTTCGCGGCACCGGCCCAGGCGTAGAACAGTCCCACGGCGGTGCCGTGCATACCGGAGATGCCGTTGATGCCGTCCATGAAGTTGGCAATGTTGATGTAGGCGACCGTGGCGATCACGCCCACCGGCCACCACCACACGGCGATCCCCAGAGACACGATCAGGGCGCCCGTACCCAGCGCACCGATCAACAGCTGCACCCCGAGTCGCGTTCCCACGGAAACCCCGCGGTAATCCTCGAGCCAACCGAGGGCTGCACTGGCCACGATCATGGCCAGCACGATCAAGGAGACCGAGCGGTCCACTTCGACCACGCCCAGTGCGAGGGCCAGCGCATACATGACCACGATGGCCACAGCGACGGCCAGTCCCATGCCACGAATGACCGGACGGTCGTGTGAAGACCTGTCCGAGGGGATGTCGATGACTCCCCACCGAGCCAGCAGGGGCTTGATCACGAACGGCAGCAACACGGAGATGAGGAACGCCCCACCGCCGAGCCAGAGCGCGAGAGTGAACAGGTGTTCCAGCGTGTCGGCCTGCGGAATGGCACCCGGGCCTTCCACGCGGGACAACACGGACGGTGCGGTGGTGATGATGGGTGCTGTCATGAGCGGTCTCCCCCGTGACGTTCTGCGTGGGGGGATGGCTTCTGATGTTCTCTGGCTCGGGGGACGGAAAAATCGGTGATACGGGGCTGGGTGCTGTCCGTGATGACGGGGATGGAACCGGTGAACAGCATGCCGCCGCGCACCTTCCAGACGTGCCGGTCCAGGTGCGCCGGATCCAGACGTTCGGCCCTCGCGTGGGAGATCTTGGGGTGCAGCGGACGTTCGTCGCTCTCGCCCGCACCAATCAGGTCTTCGTGGAGCTTCTCTCCGTGGCGCAGACCGGTGATCACGATTTCCACGTCCTCACGGCCGGACATGGCCCGCAACCGTTCGGCGATATCCAGGATCCTGACGGGTTCGCCCATGTCCAGGATGAGGACCTCTCCCCCGCTGGCGATGGCACCGGCCTGGATCACCAGCTGGCAGGCCTCCGGGATGGTCATGAAGTAGCGGGTGGCATCCGCGTGGGTCACCGTGATGGGCCCGCCCTGGCGGATCTGCTCCGCAAACAACGGGAGCATGGAACCGCGCGAGCCGAACACGTTGCCGAACCGCACGGAGGCATAGCGTTTGCCGGTCTGGCCCGCCATCCACGCGGTGAGTTTCTCGGCCACGCGCTTGGAGTGTCCCAGCGCAGTGGTGGGATTGGCGGCCTTGTCCGTGGAGACGTTCACGAACACGTCCACGCCCACATTGGCCGACGCACTGAGCACGTTGAGGGTGCCCATCACATTGGTCTTCCACGCCTCGTCCGGGAACTGCTCCAACAGCGAAACGTGTTTGAGCGCGGCTGCGTGGAACACGACTTCCGGTTGCCGTTTTTCGAAAATGTGCTCGAGCGACTCCGTGTCCCGGATGTCCGCGAGAACGGTGTCGTTACCGTCCAGCAGGCCGCGCCCGGTGATCGAGATCTGGGTGGACTGCAGACCGGTTTCGTCGCGGTCCAGCATGATCAGTTCCGCGGGTTCGAAGCCCACGAGCTGTCGGCACAGCTCGGAGCCGATGGACCCGCCCGCACCCGTGACCAGGACTCGTTTACCCGTGACGTAACCGGCGATCGCATCCACGTGAATGTCCACCGGGCGCCGCCCGATCAGATCCTCCATGGCGATATCGCGAAGGTCCACGCTCTGCTTGTTCGCGGTCAACATGTCGGTGATGGGCGGCACGGTCATCACGCGCGTGTTGGTGCCGGCCACGGCGTCGGACACGCGGCGCATCAGACGCGGCTCGACGTCGGAAATGGCCACGATCAGAACGGCCGATCGCGTGGCTTCCAGGACGTGAGCGACGTCGTGCAGGGTGCCCATCACGGGAACGGACGAAATGCGCAGGTGCTTCTTGGCGGGATCGTCATCGATAAGCGCGACCGGCAGGAACTCCGACGAGGGGTCCTGCATCATGCGGTGGACCAGGAACGTGCCCAGGTAACCGGCGCCGAAGACCACCACGTGTTGGGCCTCGGCTCCGGGCTTGGCCGTGGATTCCTGGTACATGCGCTTGAGATAGCGGAAGGCCGCCATGAACAAACACGCGAACGGGAACGCAATGAAGCCGATGGAGCGCGGGATTCCCATGGCCACGCCGAAGACCAGGAGGACGACCTCCAGGATGGCGGTGACGATCACGGTCACCACGACCAGCAGTTTGGCTTCCTCAAAACTGCCGAAGGAATAGCGCCCCTTGTACAGCGCGAAGGAGAAACCCACCACCATTTGGCACGCAACGGCCACGGCGCACGTGATCACCAGGCCGCCCACGGAGACGAACTGGACGTTCATCTCGTAGCGCAGAAGCACCGCCACACACATGGCAACGATCCACGCGGCGGAATCCAGAATCATCTGGATCCACAGCCACGCGACCGGCTTCTCCGCCGAGGGGGTATTGGATTGGGGGTTCCCCATGCGCGTTGACGTCCTTTCGTGCACGCGAACTAGCTGTTGCGGTGGCCCACCATGAACCGGTAGGCCGTTTCCCGCACCTTGAGCGGTACAAATCTGTACCCGCCCCGCACGATCACGTTTGTCGCCCATTGTATGAAGCCCACGTACCCCAAACGGCGCAATTTCCATTGCAACGCCATTTCGGCCAGAAACACGCGCGGTCCCCCGCGCCGTTCGTAGGAGCCAGCCGAGACCCGATAACCGACCAGCGGCTCCGACACGTTGCGGACATCGGCACCCGCGTGGAGCATTCGCGCCCACAGCCAGTAGTCCTCGGCCATGGGCACGTGTTCATAGCCGCCCACCGCTTCCACGGCACTGCGACGGAACACCACGGACGGATGAGAAATCGGATTGCGCCGTTTCGCGACACCGGCGATTTCCTCGTGTCCCACCGGTGCCTGGCGCAGGGCCAAGGGGGTGGTCTCGTCATCGCCGATCTCGTGCATCGAGGCGCCGATCAGGTCCGCGCCGTCCTCGATGAGCGGAAGTTGCCGGGCGAATCGATCGGGGTAGGAAATATCGTCAGCGTCCGCGCGGGCCACCACGTCGTGGGAGCACCACAACAGGCCCGTGTTCAGCGCGTTGGTCAGGCCCGCGTTGTGTTCCAGTTCCACACGCACCACAGGCACCGCCGACGCCGCGCTGATCCGGTCCAGCTCGTCCGTGATCTCTTGCGGCACGGGGCCATCGCGCACGATGACGACCTGCGCAGGCGGGCGGGTCTGTTCATGAGTGTTGGAGTCAATGGCTCGCCGTACCCGGTGGGCGGAATCCCCCCGGTAGACGGGTACCAACAGCGAGAAGGGCGCGGGAGAATCTGCGGGGTTCAGGGGCTCAGCGAGGGCCACCGAAACCACGTCCCCGCATTCCGTTCACGTACCGACCGGCCCACGTGCGCAGACCCTTGAGATCTCTACGCTGCAGGTAGTACGCCGGGTAGCCGATCGCGTCCGCGGTCAGTTGGACCACGCGTTTGTACCGCCACGACACGTAGCCGCGATTGCGGAAGAAATGCTGCTGCTTGAACTGCCCCGGAGGGATGAGCACCTGAAGCTTTCCGGGGATCACCACTTGCTCTTCTTCCCAACCCGGCGGGTGGGCCACGGCCGTGGTGGTCACGGTTCCGAAAGGCAGACCCGATTTCCGCAGCCGCACCAGGAAGTCCACTTCGTCCCCGCGCAAGAACAACTTGAGGTCTGGGAGCCCCACGGTGAAGAACACGGATTCATCCATGAGCGCGCCGTTGAAGAAGGCGGCATACGACGGAATAAACCCTAAAGATTCAATGTCAGCTCGAGAGTGCGTGATGGTTCCCTCGAGGCGGAACGGGAAGGACAGCGTCCCGTGATCCTGCGGTGCCACGATCAGCGGGGACGCCACGGCCAGATTCCGTTCGGCGGCGGCTTGACGCAAGGTTCGCAGGCAGTTCTCGTCCTCCGGATGCGCGTCGTCATCCATGAGCCACACTTGGTCCGCACCGGTGGACAGTGCGGTGAGGATCGCGAGCGAGAAACCGCCCGCTCCGCCCAGGTTGGCCACCGTACGCAGGTACCGCAGCTCGAAGGCGCCGTCGATCAGCTCGCGAAGATGAGCCTCGTCCAGGGCCGTCCGACCCGCATCGACCAGACACAGGCTGTCGATCGGATCCGTCTGGGCCCGCAGGCCCGTGATCAACTGATCGACGTCGCGGGGACGGTCCTGCGTCACGCACGCGACGCTGACGCGCTGGCTCTGCGCCGGATGTGAACTGGCTCGAGTCATGGTTGCTCCCGCGGAAAGTACTGTGAGGGACCTACAAACTCGGGCCCCGTTGGACTCACGGATTCTATCAACGCGCGGCTGACAATCTCCCGGACACGGTCAGCGCGGGATTGCTGCCGTACGATGAAGAAACCAATGTCGGGAGGAGATTCACCGTGACAGCTAGTAGCTGGCGAGTACTCGGAGCCACGGGCTTTGTGGGGTCGGCCATCACCACTGCCCTGCAGACCAAGAACATTCCTGTGACCCCGGTGTCCACGCCCCGGTTGGCCTCTCCGGCCACCACCGTGCATCACCTGATCGAGCACGCCCATCGGCTGGAGTCGGTCATCGACTACCTGGCCGATTCCTTCGCCGGTGCTGACATCGTGGTCAACGCCGCTGGACTGGCCGCGCCCGATCAGACCCACCAGCAGTCGCTGACCGGCGCCAACGCGCTACTGCCGGTCCTGGTCGCGTTGGCGGCACATCGCACGGGCGTGCGGCGCGTGATTCATATCAGCTCGGCGTCCGTCCAGGGAGACGCCCCCGTGTTGGACGAATCCATTCGCACGGCGCCGTTCTCCGCCTATTCACTGTCCAAGGCCCTCGGTGAGTCCGCGCTCTACCGGTTGCGCGCCGAGTGGGAGAACGAGGCCCACGCACCGCAGCTCACGGTCTTGCGAGCCACCTCGGTCATGGGTAGCGGGCGACGCACCACGCGTTTGCTCGCCAAGTTCGCATCTTCGGTGTTCTCATCGGTTGCCGGTGACGGCACCGCCCCCACCCCGGTCACTTCGGTCAAGGCGCTGGCTCAGTTCGCTGTGGCCGTGGGCCAGTTCCCAGAGCCCCTGCCAGCGGTGATCCTGCAACCGTGGGAGGGCGCCACCACCGGTTCCGTGCTCCGCGACGCCGGCCGCCGAAATCCCCTGCAGCTGCCGCCGTTCCTGGCTCGCGCCGTGATCGACGCCGGCTACTGGGTGTCCCGGCTGGCCAACAATCGGTTCAACGGAGCCATCCGACGACTCGAAGTCACGTGGTTCGGCCAGCGTCAGGTACCCGGCTGGGCACACGAGAATGGCGTGATCCCCGAGCCCAACGTGCAAGAGGTACTGCGCCAGGCGCACTTGTCACTCGGCAAGTAAGATCCGGGCCGGCAACGGCAAAGGCCGCAACCGATACGGTTGCGGCCTTTGCCGTTGCACGGCGTGTTGCGCGGAATACGTCAGGATCCGTTGACCAGTTGGCTGGCCTCGTCCACGCTCAACGCCGCGGTGCCTCCCCATTTCGGCTGGGATGCGTCCGCGCGGTTGCGGTTCTGATCCACGCGGGCGCCGGGTTTTGCCGCCGAATTCTGTACGAGCGCCCTGGCAACTTCCGCCTCGGGAGCACCCGGTTCGACCAGCGGTTCGGCCGTGGTGCCACGCACCCGTCCTTCGCCGAGGTCATTCTGCTGCCGCCAGCGGTCGATCGTGCGTTCCGCCTCCGCGTGCGACGGCGACGACGCCGCTCCGGTCTCGGTGGTCTCGGCCTCCCCCGCTGCGCTCTCCGTCTCCTCGACTGCAGCGTGACTTGGCGCCTCTGTTCCGTGCTGTTCGGCGCTCTCACCGTGTTCCGAACGCTCGGTCGGCGCCTCGGTCGAGTGGTCCGCCGCAACGTCACCGCCGTCCACGGTGGGCACCACGGAGCGAAGTTCGTCGAGCCCGATGGCACCCAGGCGCAGTACCACGGGCACGTCACCGGTGCAGTCGACGATCGTGGACGGAAGTCCGCTGGGATTCTCCGCCTGGTGCTCGGCGGTGGGCCGAGCGCCGTCGTCGAGGTAGAGCGCCACCCGATCCTGGAGCATCTCCTGGGCGTCATCGGCGGTGAGCGCGGCGGGCATGCCCGTGAGGTTGGCGGAGGAGACCGCCATGGGGCCGATGCGCTCGAGAACTTGCCGGGCCACGCCGTCGTCCGGGACCCGCAGGGCCACGGTGCCGTGTGTTTCGCCGAGATCCCAGCCCAGCGTGGGTTGAGCCCAGCACACGAGCGTGAGGGCACCGGGCCAGAACGCATCGGCCAGCGCGCGGGCGTCGTCCGAAACCTGATCCGCCAGTCCGGCCAGAACGCCGGGGTCGGCGATCAGCACGGGCGGCGGCATCTGACGGGTACGGCCCTTGGCGCCGAGCAGCGTCTGGACGCCCATGGGGGAAAACGCATCGCAACCGATGCCGTACACGGTGTCCGTGGGCATGACGATGCACTCACCGTCCGCGACCACACGGGCTGCGTGATCAATCGCGGCGACCATGGATTCCTGGTCTGCGCACTTGTACGTGGCACTCACGAGCGTCTCCTTAGCTCAACGTCTGGTGCTGGTCGGAGGTGGAATCGGACTCTACGCCGGGCCGGCGCGCGCCCGTGGCACGCGGTTTCCCCGCGAGGTCGCAATGTAGTTGGATCTCCACGAAACCACGAGCGGACAGTTCACGCTCCATGGCATCCACCTGGGACTCGGCGTGTTCCATGAATAATGCTCCACCGGGACGCAATAACCGTACGGCGGTGTCCATGGCAGCGCATGGCAGGGCCATGCCGTGGTCATCTCCCCCGTACAGGGCCGCGGGCGGATCGTAGTCCCTGACCTCGGGATCCGCGGGAATGTCCTCGGGGGGAACGTAGGGCGGATTGCTCACCACGACACAGAAAGTCCCGGCGTTTTCGGGGTCGTACTCCCGGTAGTCGGCCTGCGTGAGCGTGACCTTGGAGCCTCGCAGATTCTGTTGCGCCCATTCGACGGCCGCATCCTCTTTTTCCACCGCGAACACGCGGGTGGTGGGATCTTCCGTGGCGATGGCCAGGGCAATCGCGCCGGAACCGGTTCCCAGATCCACCACGCGGGGATGCGGAACACCGGCCTCTCGCCACAGCCGAGCTTCATCGAGACTCAGCTGGACCAGGAGTTCGGTCTCCGGGCGGGGCACGAACACCCCGGGGCCTACCGACAGTTCGAGCTGGCGGAACGGGGCCTTGCCGGTCAGGTGCTGCAGGGGGATGCGCTGCGCGCGGCGGGCCACCAGCTCGCGGTAACCCGCGGGTTCGGGAGCGCCCAGGATGGCCTTGGCCTCGACCTCTCCCCTGCTCAGCCCCATGAGGTGCGCCGCGAGAAGCACGGCGTCCGTGTCAGGTGACGGAACTCCCGCACCCGCAAGCTCACCGTGCGCCCATCGCAGAGCCTGGGCAAGGGTAGCTTCCACCGCCGGTCAGTCCTGCTGTCCAGCCTGGTCTTGGCCTAGGTGTTCCAAACGGGTCTTCTCGTCCAGCTCGATGGCGGAGTTCACCACGGGTTCCAGCGCGCCGTCCAGCACCTGATCCAGGTTGTAGGACTTGTACCCCGTGCGGTGATCCGCAATGCGGTTCTCGGGGTAGTTGTAGGTGCGGATACGCTCGGAACGGTCCACGGTGCGCACCTGCGACTTGCGCACGGCGGCGTTCTCCGCGTCGATCTGCTCCTGCTGGTGCGCCAGGATGCGCGCCCGCAGCACGCGCATGGCGGCCTCACGGTTCTGCAGCTGGGACTTCTCGTTCTGCATGGCCACCACGATGCCCGTGGGCAAGTGGGTGATGCGCACGGCGGAGTCCGTGGTGTTCACGGACTGACCACCGGGGCCGGAGGATCGGTAGACGTCAATCTTCAGGTCGTTCTGGCTGATGTCGATCTCGTCGGGCTCGTCGACCTCCGGGAACACCAGGACGCCGGCGGCCGAGGTGTGGACGCGCCCCTGGGATTCCGTGGCCGGCACACGCTGCACGCGGTGCACGCCGCCCTCGTACTTCAAGCGGGCCCAGGCGCCGTGTTCGGGGTCGTTGGAGCTGGACTTCACCGCGAGCTGCACGTCCTTGTAACCGCCCAACTCGGTGGGGGTGGACGAGAGCACCTCGGTCTTGAACTTGAGCGACTCCGCGTAACGCATGTACATGCGCAGCAGGTCACCGGCGAACAGGGCGGACTCGTCCCCGCCTTCACCGGCCTTGATCTCCAGAATCACGTTGCGACCGTCATCCGGATCCCTGGGGATCAGTTTGCGGCGCAGCACTTCCTGGGCGGCTTCCAGTTCGGCCTCGAGCGGGGCGATCTCTGAAGCCAGCTCCGGGTCCTCGCTGCCGAGCTCGCGCGTGGCTTCGAGGTCCTCGGAAAGCTGTTCCACCCGTCGATGGGCTTCGACAATGCCGTTGAGTTCGGAGTACCGCCGGCCCAGTTTGCGGGCCTTGCCCGCATCTGCGTGCACGGCGGGATCCGCCAGTTCGCGCTGCAGCTGAGCGTGCTCATCCAGCAGCGGCTGAACGGGATCGGACATTGAAGGGTCTCCTATCGACGGGTGGAACGGGACAGCGAGAAGTTCTCGCTAGTCCTTGCCGTTGGCCAGCGTGGTCTTCTGGACCTGCAGCAGGAACTCCGTGTTGGACTGCGTGTCACGCAACTTGTTGGTGAGCAGTTCCAGGGCCTGCTGCTGTTCCAGACCGGACAGCACGCGACGCAGCTTCCACATGATCTTGATCTCGTCCGCGGAGAGCAGGTTCTCTTCGCGGCGGGTGCCGGAAGAGTTGACGTCCACGGCGGGGAAGATACGACGGTCCGCGAGCTGGCGGGACAGGCGCAGTTCCATGTTGCCGGTGCCCTTGAACTCTTCGAAGATGACCTCGTCCATCTTGGAACCGGTCTCCACGAGCGCCGTGGCCAGGATGGTCAGCGAGCCACCGTTCTCGATGTTACGAGCGGCGCCGAAGAACTTCTTGGGCGGGTACAGCGCTGCCGAATCCACACCACCGGACAGGATGCGTCCGGACGCGGGAGCGGACAGGTTGTACGCGCGGCCCAGGCGGGTCATGGAGTCCAGCAGGACCACCACGTCCATACCCATCTCCACCAGGCGCTTGGCGCGCTCGATGGCCAGCTCGGCCACCGTGGTGTGATCGTCCGCGGGACGATCGAAGGTCGAGGCGATGACCTCACCCTTGACCGTGCGCTGCATGTCGGTGACTTCCTCGGGACGCTCGTCCACGAGCACCATCATGAGGTGCACCTCGGGGTTGTTGGTGGTGATCGCGTTGGCGATCGCCTGCAACATGAGGGTCTTACCGGCCTTGGGCGGGGACACGATCAGGCCGCGCTGGCCCTTACCGATCGGAGCCACCAGATCGACCACGCGGGGACCGATCTTCTTGGGCTCGGTCTCCAGGCGCAAGCGCTCCTGCGGGTACAGCGGAACCAGCTTGGAGAACTCGGTGCGGTCCTTGTTCTCCTCCGGTTTGCGACCGTTGACGGAGGTCAACTGCACGAGCGCGGAGAACTTCTGACGGGAGCTGTTGTTCTGTTCGCCCTCGCGAGGTGCGCGAATGGCACCCACAATCGCATCGCCCTTGCGCAGGTTGTTCTTCTTGACCTGGGACAGGCTCACGTACACGTCCGACGGACCCGGGAGGTAACCCGAGGTGCGCACGAACGCGTAGTTGTCGAGCACGTCCAGGATGCCCGCCACGGGCAACAGGACGTCGTCCTCGGTGATCTCGATGTCGTCGACGTCCGGACCGTTGTTGCGGCTGCGGCGATTGCGACGCTCGTTGCGATCATTGCGGTCATTGCGATCGTTTCGATTGCGGTTGCGGCGGTTACGACGCGAATTGCCGTCACGGTCGTTGCCGTCGTTGTTCCGGTCATTGCGATCGTTCCGGCTGCGGTTACCGCGGTCGTTGCGCTCGTTACCGTCCTTGCGGTTCTGGCCGTCCTGCGAGGAGTCCTTGCGGTTGGAGTCCTGCTTGTCGTCGCGTGAACCCTTGTCGTCACGGGAGGCGTTGTCCTGGTCGTTGGACCCGGACTTCTCGTCGCGCGAGTTGTTGCCGTCCTTGCGATCGCCACGATCGTTGCGGTCGTTGCGGTCGTTACGATCGTTGCGGTTACCGCGGGAGCGCTGATTGCGGTTACCGCGGTTCGAGGAATCCTTGGAGTCCTCGTTCTGCTCGTTCTGGGAGTTCTCGGACTGCTCGCCCTGGTTCTCCTGGCCGGAGTCCTTGGACTGCTGGTCCTGGTTGTCCTGCTGGTCCGAAGCCTTCTGGTTACGGGAACGATCCCCGCGGCCGGAGGCGGAAGCGCGGCGGGAGCGGCGCGAGCCGGACTGACGTTCGTTCTGTCCCGAGCGGTTGTCGCCCTGGGACTCGTTCTTCTGGTCCTCGGCCTGGTTCGCGGAGTCCTTGGCGGAGTCAGCGGACTTCTCGTCCTGCTCCGACGCGTTGCCTTCCTGGGGTGCGTCCTGGGAAGGCGCGGAATCCGACGACGACGCACGGCGGGTCGATGCCTTGCGCGCGGTTTCCGAGATCTTTTCCTCCACGGCCTTGTCGCGTTCGGCTACGGCGCCGCCGCGCTGGTGGGCCTCGATGGCCTCCACGAGCAGAGACTTGCGCATGCGACGAGCGCCGGTGATGCCCAGCTGGGAGGCGAGAGCCTGCAACTGTGCAAGTTTCAGCCCGGACAAACCAGTGTTCTGGGGCTTAGAGTTTTCCGTTCCCTGTTCGGGGGCGGTGGTTTCTGTCACGAAGGTTCCTTCTGACTCGATGGGGGCCGTGGCGATGACATCGCACACTGACCCGACGATATTGTTGTGGGCCGCCAACTGCGGGCCACGTTGATTGCGTGCAGAGTGCACGCGAGAAATCAGCAATGAGGTCCTCTGATCCCCTTGATGCACCAGTGCCGGTCACATGAGAGAAGTGACCTGGTCAGCAAGAAAAGGAATCGCATTGAGGCGACGCATTCAAACAAAAGTGACGCCCGGTCACGATTGCTGACTCGAATGCGGGACTCCGCTTGAACCGCGTGGGCGAACCCAGGGCCTATTGCGTGGATACGCCCACTTTAGCACCCTCGGCCGGTACGCGTAGCGCCATAACACGCCACGACACGTCCTCACTGTTGTGGGTATGGGCCGCGGAATCCGCATCCGCGGTAATCTCATCGATAGCCGCAACCACCTGTTCCGCCGCTTCGGGGCCGTTGGCCAGAGTGAGAACGGTGGGTCCGGCACCGGAGATCAGCGCCGCGAATCCGCGCTCGCGCAACTGGGTCATGAGCTCGAAGCTCGGGCCCATGGCCTGGGCACGGTAGGGCTGGTGCAGCAGGTCGAACGTGGCCGGAAGCAGGTACTCGGGACGGTTGCTCAGCGCCTCGACCAACAGTGCAGCACGACCGGCAGTGACCGCAGCGGTGCGATGCGAAACGGTATCGGGCAGCAGGCCGCGGGCCACTGAGGTCGCCACCTCGAAGTCCGGGATGGCCACGATCGGAATCACGTTCTCGTGCACATGCACGGGCACGCTGACGAATTCGCCGTTTTGTTCGAAGGACACGGTGAGTCCCCCGTACAGGGTGGGGGCCACGTTATCCGGATGCCCCTCGAGCTGGGAGCACACCTGCAGGATGGTGCGATCATCCAGCCGTGCGGTGTCAGAGAGCAATGCGTTGGCGGCCAGCACCCCGGCGACCACGGCCGAGGCCGAGGATCCCATGCCACGACCGTGCGGGATCTGGTTGTGCGCCTTTAACCGCAACCCGGGCAGGGAACCGGCCCCGGCGGCGTCGAACACTGCCTGCATCGAACGGACCACCAGGTGATCCGCGGTGTGGGGCACGTTCTCCGACCCTTCACCCGTGAGCTCGAATTCGAGACCGGATTCGATGCGGGTGACCGTGAGCTCGTCGTAATAACCCAGGGCCAGTCCCAGGGTGTCGAAACCGGGACCCACGTTTCCGGTGGATCCGGGGACCCGCACCGACACGCTCGTGCCCGGTGCGGCGACTACCTGCTCGTTCACGACCTCGGTCACTCCAACCCCAAGGCTGCGGCCACGGGGACCACGTCGAAGGGAACGCGCTTGGGCTCCACCGCGCTGGCGTCCTCGGCCTCGGCACCCTTGATGGCCCATTGCGGGTCCTTGAGGCCGTGACCGGTCACGGTGATCACGATGGTCTTGCCGCTGGGCACCTCGCCCGCGCGCTGCTTCTTGAGCAGGCCGGCCACACCGGAGGCCGAACCGGGCTCCACGAACACGCCCTCGCGCGAAGACAGCCAGCGGTGGGCCTCG
Organism: Kocuria carniphila; assembly: GCF_004136555.1. GTDB lineage: Bacteria > Actinomycetota > Actinomycetes > Actinomycetales > Micrococcaceae > Kocuria > Kocuria carniphila. The sequence goes on along the minus strand of NZ_NOIT01000016.1, from coordinate 31,646 downwards.
ATGATCTGCTCGTCCGTCACGGAATCGATCAGACCGCCGGACTCGTCACGGGCCGCAATGGCGGTGTCCCACGAAGCGGGGTTGCCGATTCGGATGGCGGTGGCGATCGTCTCCGGTTCGGTGACGGGGTGACCCAGCACGAGCGGTGCCGCGCCAGCAGCCTGGAAGCCCCACATGGTGGGCGTGTGAGTGGACACGGCATCCAGAATTTCACCGGAGGTCGCCGGGATCTCGGAGGCGTACTCCTTGTAACCCTTCCAGTACGCGGTGATGTTGCCGGCGTTACCGACCGGGAGCACGTGGATGTCCGGGGCGTCGCCCAGGGTGTCCACGACCTCGAAGGCCGCGGTCTTCTGGCCCTCGATGCGGTACGGGTTGACCGAATTCACCAGGAACACGGGATAGGACTCGGAAAGTTTGCGCGCGACTTCCAGGCAGTTGTCGAAGTTGCCTTCGATCTGGATGATGTCCGCGCCGTGGGCCACGGCCTGGGACATCTTGCTCATCGAGATCTTGCCCTCGGGCACGAGCACGGCACAGCGCATCCCCGCCTGCTTGGCATAGGCCGCAGCGGCGGCGGAGGTGTTGCCCGTCGAGGCACACACCACGGCCTCCGCACCCTCCTCCTTGGCCTTGGTGATGGCCATGGTCATGCCGCGGTCCTTGAAGGAACCGGTGGGGTTCATGCCCTCGAACTTGAGCCACACGGAGCTGCCGGTCAGTTCGGACAGGGCACGAGCCTGGATCAGCGGCGTGCCACCCTCACCCATGGTGATGACCTCGGTGGCCTCGGTGACCGGCAAGCGGTCCTTGTACTCGTTGATGACGCCCTGCCAGACGTGTGCCATGCCGGTTCTCCTCGACGCTGTGTGACGGTGGGCGGCGTTCACCACCCATTGAAGTTTATGAACGGCCCCGCGGGGCGGTGGACTTAGTCGCCGGTCTCCACGGGGATCACCGAGAGCACCTCGGCCACCACGGGCAACTCACGCAGTGCGCCCACGGTGTCCATGAGATCACGGTGACGACCCGTGTGGGTCACCAGGCGCAGCACGGAGATGGCCTGATCCTTGGGATCCTCGGTCTGATGCATGGTGGAGATGGACACGCCATGGTCCGCGAAGACCTGGGCGATTTGAGCGAGCACACCCAAGCGGTCCTTCACGGTCACGGTGATGGCCATGCGCGTGGTCACGTTGTCCATGGACACGGCGGGCAGCTTGGCGTGATCGCTCAGCGGGATGCCCTCGGCACCGCGCGCAATCGCGCGAGCGGCGGACACCAGGTCACCCAGAACGGCCGACGCCGTGGGCTCACCTCCGGCGCCCTGGCCGTAGAACATGAGCGAGCCGGCGTTCTCGGCCTCCACAAATACGGCGTTGTACGCGCCGTGCACTCCACCGAGCACGTGATTGCGAGGGATCATCACGGGGTTGACGCGCAGGTTCACGCCCTCATCGGTGCGCTCCCCCACGGACAGCAACTTGATCACGTAACCCGCCTCGGCCGCGGTCGCGACGTCCTCCGCGGTGACCGCGGTGATGCCCTCACAGTGGACGTCGTCCAGGGTGAAGGTCGAGTGGAAGGCGAGCGAGGCGAGCACGGCGGCCTTGGCGGCGGCGTCGTGACCCTCGACATCGGCGGTGGGGTCTGCCTCGGCGTAACCCAACTCCTGGGCCTCGGCCAGAGCGTCGTCGAAGGCGGCGCCCGTGGTGTCCATCTGGTCCAGGATGAAGTTGGTGGTGCCGTTCATGATGCCCAGGAAGCGGGTGACCTTGTCACCGGCCAGCGAATCACGCATGGGACGCACGATCGGGATGGCACCCGCAACGGCGGCCTCGTAGGAGAGCTGCGAGCCCGACGCCGCGGCGGCGTCCTGGAGCTCACGGCCGTGAGCCGCGAGCAGCGCCTTGTTACCGGTCACCACGGTGGTGCCAGCGTTGAGGGCGCGCAGGATGCGGGTGCGGGCGGGCTCGATGCCGCCGGTCAACTCCACCACGATGTCCGCGGCGTCGATCACGGAATCCGCGTCCGTGGTCAGCAGCTCGCGCGGAATGTCGTAGTCACGCTTGGCGTCCATGTCGCGCACGGCCACGCCCACGAGATCGAGCGTGACGCCCGAGCGCATGGCCAGTTCGTCCTTGGCGTCGAGCAGCACGCGGGCTACCTGGGAACCCACGGTGCCGGCGCCCAGCAGGGCGACCTTCAAGTGGGGAGTCTCTTGGGGCGAAGTCGCTGAAGTAGTCATTGCTCCTGATATTCCTTGGGGGCTTATTCGGCGCTCGCGCCGGTGTCCCGGGCCAGCAGATCGTCGACGGTTTCGGCTCGGATCAGAACCTGGACCTGTCCTTGGGCATCCACGCTGATCATTCCAGGTCGGGTGAGCCAGTTGTAGTTGCTGGACAGCGCCCAGCAGTACGCACCGGTCACGGGTACGACCAGCAGGTCACCGGCCGTGACGTCTTCCGGCAAGTAGACGTCCCGCACCACGATGTCACCGGATTCGCAGTGCTTCCCGACCACGCGAGTGAGCACCGGTTCGGCGTCCGACACGCGGCTGGCGAGTACCGCCGTGTAATCGGCGTCGTAGAGCACCGGGCGGGCGTTGTCACTCATGCCGCCGTCCACGGACACGTAGCGACGTTCCACGCCGGGGCTGACCGTCACGGTCTTCACGGTGCCCACGGTGTACACCGTGGCCCCGGACGGACCCGCGATGAACCGGCCGGGCTCGAAGGAGAGGTGCGGTAGCGGGAGCTCAGAGTTCTCGAGCAGTCCGGCGAGGTGTTCGGCGAGGTCTGTGGCAATGGACTCGGCCGTGCGGGGTTCGTCCGCACTCGTGTAGGCCACGCCGTGACCGCCACCCAGATCCAGCTCGGGCAGTACCGTGGACCAGCGTTCGGCAACAGTCTCGCGCAGGGCCAGCACGCGCTCGGCGGCCTGGCCGAAGCCTTCCGCGGCGAAGATCTGGGATCCGATGTGGCAGTGCAGTCCGCGCAGGTCCAGGTGCTCGCGCAACGCCACGCACTGGGCGAGGGCCTGCAGAGCGGGCGAGTCCTCCCCCTCAACGGAGGGGTTGAGCGACAGTCCGAACTTCTGGTCCTCGTGGGCCGTGGCGATGAACTCATGGGTCGAGGCGTGCACACCCGGGGTCACACGCAACATGATGGGAGCGCGCACAGCAAGCTTCTGGGCGAGGTCCGCGACCAGCTGGATCTCCGGAAGGGAGTCCACCACGATGCGCCCCACGCCGGTATCCAGCGCTCGGGTGATTTCCGCGGCAGATTTGTTGTTGCCGTGCAACGCGATCTTGGAAGGGTCCACTCCGGCGCGCAGAGCGACCTCGAGTTCCCCGCCGGACGCGGTGTCCACGTTGAGCCCCTCGTCCTGGGCCCACCGTGCCACGTGGGTGTTCAGCAGCGCCTTGGACGCGTAGTAGACCTCCACGTCAATGCCCATGGGTGTGAACGCGGCCTCGAAGGCCTCGCGGAAACCCCGGGCGCGAGAGCGGAAGGTGTCCTCGGAGATCACGTAGCTCGGTGACCCGTAACGTTCGGCCAACTCGGCCACGGACACACCGTCCACGGTGACGCACCCGCGATCATCCCGGGCGTACTGCTCGGTGAAGACCTTGGGGTCCAGCGTGGCGTTGCCCTCGGGGACGGTCAGCCATCCAGGAGCGAGTTGGTGGGCGTTGTCTACTGAGCTCACGAGATCACATCCGTTCCGGCGCGCCGACACCCAACAGGGCCAGGCCGTTGGCCAGGACCTGTTGCACGGCGTCATTGAGCCACAAGCGAGAGTTGTGTACGGGTTCGACCGGGCCGTCGCCCTGCGGTGCCACGCGGCACACGTCGTACCAGCGGTGGTATGTGCCGGCCAGCAGTTCCAGGTGGCGGGCCACTCGGTGCGGTTCACGCAGTTCGGCGGCCTGGGCGACCACGGAGGGGTACTGTCCCAGCGCGGCGAGCAGGTCTGCCTCGCGGGCGTGATCCAGCAGAGCGGCGTCGAACGTGCTGGCGCCCTCTTCGGTGAAGCGACGGACACCGGCGGCCTCTGCGTTGCGCTGCACGGCGCACGTGCGGGCGTGGGCGTACTGCACGTAGAAGACCGGGTTCTCATTGGAGCGTTTGGTCAGCACATCCAGGTCGATGTCGATGTTGGAGTCCACCGAGTAGCGGGTCAGGGAGTAGCGTGCGGCGTCAACGCCCACGACCTCCACGAGGTCCTCCATGGTCACCACGGTGCCGGCGCGCTTGGACATGCGCACGGCCACGCCCTCGCGGACCAGATTGACCATCTGACCGATCAGCACCTCAACGCGCTCCGGGGAATCCCCTAGGGCTGCGGCCACGGCCTTCAGGCGGGCCACATAACCGTGGTGATCCGCGCCCAGCATGTAGATGCACAGGTCTGCTCCGCGGCCGCGCTTGTCCTTGAAGTAGGCGATGTCACCGGCGATGTAGGCGGCATTGCCGTCCGACTTGATGACCACGCGGTCCTTGTCGTCGCCGTAGTCCGTGGACCGCAGCCACCAGGCGCCGTCCTTGAAGTACATGGCGTCCGAGTCCTTGAGCTGCTCGACCAGCTGCTCGACCTGTCCGCCTTCGAACAGGGAGTTCTCGTGGAAGAACACGTCGAAGTCCACGCCGAACTCGTGCAGCGAAGACTTGATCTCCTGGAACATCAGCTCCACGCCGTTGGCGCGGAAGACTTCCTGCGGATCCTCGGATTCCAAGGCGTCCGGGTGCTGTTCCAGCACGCGCTGCGCGATGTCCGAGATGTACTGTCCGCCGTAGCCGTCCTCGGGTGCGTCCTCGTCGCGGGCGCGGGCCAGCAGGGACCGGGCGAAGCGGTCGATCTGCGCACCGTGGTCGTTGAAGTAGTACTCGCGGGTGACCTGGGCGCCCTGCGATTGCAGGATGCGGGCCAGCGAGTCACCCACTGCGGCCCAGCGGGTGCCACCCAGGTGAATGGGGCCGGTGGGGTTTGCGGAGACGAATTCCAGGTTGATGGCGGTGCCGCTCAATACCTCGGAGGTGCCGAACGAGGCGCCCTGCTCGACGATCGACTGCGCGAGCTCACCGGCCGCGGCGGCGTCGAGCTTGATATTCAGGAATCCGGGACCGGCGATGTCCACGGCGGCCACGCCGGGAACTGCGCTCAGGCGCTCGACCAGGATCTCGGCGATCTCGCGCGGCTTACGACCGAATTTCTTGGACGCCTGCATGGCCACGGTGGTGGCCCAATCCCCGTGCTCACGATTCTTGGGACGCTCGATCTTCGCTTCGGGAAGCTCTGCACCGTCCATCAGGGTCAAATCACCGGCGGCCAGGGCGTCGTGCAGGCATGCGGATACGGCAGCGGAAAGTTCTTCAGGAGTCACCGCACCAGTGTAACGGGACGAACGGCACCCACCGATTCGAGTCAATTCGCCTGCCGTGACGAACCTGCTAATATCGATCGAGTTGTTCACGGCCCGGTTCACGGACCCGCAGGACAGCCCCCGCCCGCGTAGCTCAGGGGATAGAGCGTCTGCCTCCGGAGCAGAAGGTCGTAGGTTCGATTCCTATCGCGGGCACTTTTTCGTTTAACGCGCCTTTTCCGTCGACGACGCCGCTCCCCCGCCCCGCGCGGTCCTCTTCCGTCGCGGTTCGGCCTCGTACCCAACAACGCCCACTCGGCGGTCGGGCCCCGCCCCTCGCCTCAGCGCGGTCGATGCAACCGGTTATGCACGCTGCACCACGAAGAAACCCCCGGAGCAACAGCCCGGGGGTTTCGTTCGTCAGCGCTCGTTATCGCCGTGTCGTTGCCGCGCCCGAAGGTGCGGATTCAGCTCCATGGGGTCGTAGTCGTGGAGCATCTCCCCCTCGCCGAACTGCTCGGCCACGTAGTCATCCTCCGGGTTGTGCACCGGGGCCGTGGTACGCCTCCGCGCCATGCCGATGATGCTCAGCACCCCACCGATCAGAAGCGTGCCGAAGCCCACGATGATCGTGGCCAGTGCGGTGCCGGTCAGGGGCACCGATGCACTTTCTGACGCCGCCCGCCCGAGGTGTACCAGGGCCGGAGGAAGAGTGAAGATGCACACGAACAGGGCCAGCAGACCCGCCAAAGAGATGACTGATGTGGTGCGCTGGCGCCTGTTCGTGTTCACGATGACTACGGTTTTCCTTCTTTGGTGACGCGGACTGTTTCTAGCAGCGTAGCGTCATCAAGTGTGGGTTCCCCGCTGACCGTTTGCAGTTTCTGGAACTCCGACAGCAGATCGGACACGGTCGATCTGGCCTTCTGCTCCTCGTTCAGCTCGAACAGGATCTTGCCCTCGTGCATCATGATCAACCGGTTACCCAGGCGCAGGGCCTGTTCCATGTTGTGGGTGACCATGATGGTGGTGAGGTTCTGTTCGGACACCATGCGCTCGGTCAGTTCCGTCACGTGCTTGGCGCGCTGGGGATCCAGGGCCGCGGTGTGCTCGTCCAGGAGCAGGATCTCCGGTGATGAGAACGTTGCCATGAGCAGGGACAGTGCCTGGCGTTGGCCGCCGGACAGCAACCCCACCTTGGCACCCAGCCGGTTCTCCAACCCGAGTTCCAACTTGGCCAGCTCGTCCCGGAACTGTTGTTTCCGCGAGCGCGTCACGCCCATGGACAGTCGGCGAGACTTGCCGCGGCGGGACGCAATGGCCATGTTCTGCTCGATGGTCAGATTGGGCGAGGAACCCTTCATGGGGTCCTGGAACACGCGAGAGATCCAGTGGGCCTTCTTGTGTTCCCCGAGCTTGGTGACCGGTTCGCCGGAGACCTGGATGCTGCCGGAGTCCGGGATGATCGACCCGGAGACCGTATTCAACATCGTGGATTTACCGGCGCCGTTGGAGCCGATCACGGTCACGAAATCTCCCGGTTCCACGGTCAGGCTCACGCCGTCCAGAGCCACGCGTTCATTGACGGTTCCGGCGAAGAACGTTTTCCGCACGTCGGTGATGGTCAACATGGTTTATTGCCCCTCTCCTGTGCGACCGCCCACGGTAGCGGGTGTCCCCACGCCGGGTTCGACGCCGGCCTGGACCTTGCGTGCCTCGCGGTCCTTGCGGCGCGCATTCCACCGCTTGAAGAACGTCATTTGCGGAAGCACCAACGCGATGACCACCAGTACGGCGGAGATCAGCTTCATGTCGGACGGGTTCAGACCCAGCTGCAGGGCCGCGGTGATCACCAGTCGGTACAGCACGGACCCGAAGATCACGGCCGCGGTGGCAATGATGACCGTGCGCGTTCCGAAGATGCCCTGACCCAGGATCACGGAAGCCAGGCCCACGACGATCAGGCCGATACCCATGCCGATGTCCGCAAAACCCTGGTACTGAGCCACGAGCGCACCGGACAAGCCGACCATGCCGTTGGACAGGCACAGACCGAGAATTTTCTGGTTATCCGTGTTCACGCCAAAGGAACGGATCATGTCCGGGTTGTCACCGGTGGCCTGCATGGCCAAGCCGGCGTCCGTGTAGAGGAACCAGTCAAGCAGGACCTTGACCAGCAGCACCCCGGCGAGCAGTAGGAGCACTCCCACCACGGATCCCTGCAACCCGGCTTCGCGCAGCGGGGTGAATACGGTGTCCTCGCGCAGCAGTGCCAGGTTGGCCTTGCTGTCCATGACTCTGAGGTTGATGGAGTACAAGGCGGTCATGGTCAAAATACCCGCCAGCAAGCCGTTGATGTGGGCTTTGGTGTGCAGCAGACCCGTGATGAGACCCGCGAGCGCACCGGCGAAGAATCCCGCGATGGTGCCCAGCCAGGGGCTGCCACCACCCAGGATAATCATGGCCGCGGTGGCGGCCCCAGTGGTGAAGGACTGATCCACCGTGAGGTCCGGGAAGTCCAGCACACGAAACGTGAGATAGACGCCCAGGGCCATCACGGCGTAGATCAGGCCGAGTTCGATTCCGGCGATCATGAATGGTTACCGGATCACTGCATCGGCGGAATCAAGCAGTGCCTTGGGGACCTCGATGCCCATGGCCTTGGCGGCCTCGGCATTGATGATCAAGTGGGTCTCCTTCTGGGATTCCACGGCCATCTCGGCGGGGTCGCCGTCCTCCTCGATGATGCGAAGGGCCATTTCCCCGGTCTGCTTGCCGAGCTGTTCATAGCTGATGCCCTCGGTTGCCAGACCACCGCGTTCCACCGAGTCACCTTCACCCACGATCAACGGGATCTTCTTGGACTCGGCGGCGCCGACCACTGCTTCGAGGCCGGCCACCACCTTGTTGTCGGTGGGGACGTAAATGGAATCGGTGTTGAAGGACTCCGCGGCCTGGGCGACCTCCGCGGTGGTGGTCACGGTCTTCTCCTCCACGGTCAGACCCTCCGCTTCGGCGGCCTTCTTGGCCTCTTCCACCTGGATCTGCGAGTTGGTCTCGCCGGAGCTGTAGATGATGCCCACGGACTTGGCGTCCGGTTTGAACTGCTTGATGAGTTTGATCTGGTCCTCGACCGGGTTCATGTCGGTCGTACCGGTGATATTGGCTCCGGGCGCGTCCATGGAGTCCACGAGTCCGGCGTCCACGGGATCGGTGACGGCGGTGAACAGGACGGGCTTGTCGGTCACGGCTTGTGCCAGGGACTGAGCGGTGGGTGTCGCGATACCGAGGATCAAGTCGTTATCGGACGACGCGAAGTTGGAGGCGATGTTGGTCGCGGTGGCTTGGTCACCGGAGGCGTTCTGCACGTCCAACTTCAGGTTGTCGCCTTCCTTGTAGCCGCCTTCTTCCAAGGCGGCTACGAAACCTTCTCGCGCGGCATCGAGCGAGGGGTGTTCCACGAATTGAGCGATCCCCACGGAGACTTCCTGGGGTTCCTCGGACTGGCTGGCACCGCCGCCCGAACCGCAAGCGGTCAGGACCAGGGCGGAAGCGGCGACCGCTGCGGTTAGCGAAAGAGTGCGCTTCATGATGGTGGGCGTCCTTTCAAGACAAATAGTGGTGCCTGGATATTACCTGCCGTTCGGTCAAAAAATGAGACGTGGCACACATTCGGTATGGGATCGTGTTCTGACGGGCCCGCACGCCGTGAGTGGCGTACCGCCCCGGACCCGTAGACTGGGGCGTTGACATGACTGAGTCCAGCACCACGCCCCGCATCGTGTACCCCCAGAACCTTCCGGTCAGCGCGCGCCGTGACGACATCAGCGCTGCCATTCGTGATCACCAGGTGGTGGTGGTCGCCGGTGAGACAGGCTCCGGCAAGACCACACAGCTACCCAAGATGTGCCTGGAGCTGGGTCTGGGTGAGAACGGGTTGATCGGCCACACCCAGCCGCGCCGCATCGCCGCACGCTCCGTGGCTGAACGCATTGCCTACGAGATGGGCGAGCAGGTCGGGCAGACGGTCGGCTACCAGGTGCGCTTCACGTCCGAGGTCGGCAAGGACTCCAAGGTCAAGCTGATGACCGACGGCATCATGCTCGCCGAAATCAGCCACGATCCGATGCTGCGCCGCTACAACGCGATCATCATCGACGAGGCCCACGAGCGCTCCCTCAACATCGATTTCCTGCTGGGGTATCTCAAGCGCCTGCTCCCCCGCCGCCCGGATCTCAAATTGATCATCACCTCGGCGACCATTGATCCCGAGCGGTTCGCCGAGCACTTCGCTGAACCCGCCGAGGACGGCGACCATGCGAAGCCCGCGCCCATCATCGAAGTCTCGGGCCGCACCTACCCGGTGGAGGTCCGCTACCGTCCGCTCGTTCAGCCCCGCACCGGCGACGGCGGCGATGACGAGGCGGACACGGGCGACGGCCTCGAGGACGAGGACCGCGATCCCATCGACGCCGTGTGCGACGCCGTGGTGGAACTCGCTTCCGAGCCGCCCGGAGACATCCTGATCTTCTTCGCTGGTGAACGCGAGATCCGGGACGCCCAGGACGCGCTGGCCAAGGTCATCGACCGCAATCGCTCACTGGTCGGCACCGAGCTGCTACCCCTGTTCGGCCGATTGTCCATGGCGGAGCAGAACAGGGTGTTCGCGCCGTCTTCCAAGCGCCGGATCGTGCTCGCAACCAACGTGGCGGAAACCTCGCTGACGGTCCCCGGCATCAAGTACGTGATCGACCCGGGCACCGCCAGAATCTCGCGCTATTCGGCGCGCACCAAGGTTCAGCGCCTGCCCATCGAGCGGATTTCCCAAGCGTCCGCGCGGCAGCGCGCCGGCCGTTGCGGCCGTGTGTCGGACGGCGTGTGCATTCGCCTGTATTCCAAGGAGGACTTCGAGTCCCGCCCCGAATTCACCGACCCCGAAATCCTGCGCACCAATCTGGCCGCGGTCATCCTGCAAATGATTTCGGTGGGCGTGGTCCGCGAGCCCACGGACATCTCCGAATTCCCGTTCGTACAGAAGCCGGATTCCCGCGCCGTCAAGGACGGCGTGGTGCTGTTGCGCGAACTCGGCGCGCTGCGCTCGGGTGGCCAGAGTGAACAACCCGACCAGGCGGCGTCGTCGGGTGGTCGCGGTCGTTCCCGGGGACGACGCCGCCGCGGCCAGCAGAATTCGCCGCTCACCCAGACCGGCCACGTCCTGGCGGCCCTGCCCGTGGACCCGAGGCTGGGGCGCATGATCGTGGAGGCCAAGCGGCGCAATTGCGTCCGCGAGGTCATGGTGCTTGCCGCAGCGCTCACGGTTCAGGATCCACGCGAACGGCCGCTGGAGCATCGGCAGGCCGCGGACGAGTTCCACAAGCGGTTCAAGGACAAGACGTCCGACTTCATGTCTTACGGCCTGCTGTGGCAATACATCCAGGAACAGCAACACGAGCTGTCATCCTCTCAGTTCCGCAAACTGTGCAAGCGCGAGTACCTCAATTTCCTGCGGATCCGAGAGTGGCAGGACCTCTTCGCCCAATTGCGTCAGATCGCCCGCGAAGTGGGGATCGATCCGGGGAGGTCCCGTGAGCTGGACGTCGCCGGCAATCAGGACGCCATTCATCAGAGCCTGCTGTCCGGGCTGCTGAGCCACATTGGCGTGCGCGATGAACGCACCCGCGACTACCGCGGTGCGCGCGGCACCAAGTTCGCGATCTTCCCCGGTTCTGCCCTGTTCAAGACGTCTCCGGACTGGGTCGTCTCGGCAGAACTCGTGGAGACGTCACGGCTGTGGGCGCGCACCAACGCGAGCATCAACCCGGAATGGGTCGAGGACCTGGCCCCGGATCTGATCAAGCGCAACTACTCAGAGCCACACTGGTCCCGCTCCCGCGGTGCCGTGATGGCGTACGAGAAGGTCACGCTGTACGGCTTGCCACTCGTGACCGAGCGACCCGTGCAGTTCTCCAGGGTGGACCCGCAGCTCTCTCGCGAACTGTTCATCCGCCACGCCCTGGTCGAAGGTGACTGGCAAACCCGGCACCGGTTCTACCAGCGCAATCAGCAGCGCCTGGAGCGTGTGGAGGAACTCGAGAACCGCATGCGCCGCAAGGACCTGCGCGTGGATGACCAGGTGCTCTTCGACTTCTACGATGCGCGCATCCCCGCGGACGTGGTGTCCCAGCGGCACTTCGACGCGTGGTGGAAGAAGGCCCGCGGCAGCAACGAGCACCTGCTGGACCTGGATCCGGACGCACTGATCGCCCCGGAGGTCGCCGAGCTCGACACGCAGTCCTTCCCGCGCACCTGGAACGTGGCGTCTCCGGACGGCATCCTGTCGCTGGACCTCGACTACGAGTTCTCCCCCGGTTCGGAGACCGCTGACGGTGTGACCGTACGCGTGCCCGTGCTGTTCCTGGATCGTCTGGCCCCGGAGCAGTTCGAATGGCACATCCCCGGTCTGCGCACCGAGTTGGTCACCGCCCTCATCAAGTCCCTGCCCAAGGCGGTGCGGCGCAACTTCGTACCCGCCCCGGACATGGCCGCCACCGCGGTGGACGTGCTGTCGGCGGAGTTCTCCCCGGAAACGGATTCGCTACTGGAATCCCTGGCCACCGTGCTGCGCCGGCTGCGCGGACATCAGGTGCAGGCCACGGACTTCCAGCCCAGCGTGCTTCCGGCTCACCTGCGCATGAACTTCGAGGTGCGCGACGCCCGCAACAAGGTGCTCGGAACCGGCGGGAACCTCGCCGAACTCAAGGATCGGCTCCGGCCGCAGATCCGCCGCGCCCTGGCCGACTCGCTGGGCAGCGCGGCCTCCCAACTCGCGGACTTCGCCAACGCCGCCGACGCCGCCGGGGGCACCTCCGGCGCCCCGCAGTCCGGCAAGCCCGATACACCGCGTCCTGGCGCACAGGGCCGAGGCGGGCGAGGTGCCAAGGGTGGCGGAGCGGCGTCGTCGGCGGAAAGCCTGGAACGCACGGGACTGACGACCTGGCCGGAGAAAGACCCGCCGCGCTCGGTGCAGACCCAGGTAGCGGGGCAGACCATCACCGGCTACCCCACGCTCATGGTCCGCCGGGACAATCCCAATGCCGCAAAGACCGGCAAGGGCGCGACGCAGGAGCCCACCGTGGACCTGCGGATCCTGACCCAGCAGGACGAACAACGTTCGGCACAGCGCCACGGCGTGATTGCGCTACTGGAACGCACGCTGCCGTCGGTGCACCGCTACGTGGTGGACCACCTGAGCCAACGGGAACGGCTGATCTTCACGCAGAATCCGCACGGTTCCGTGGACGCGCTGATTCGCGATTGCACCGTGGCCGCGATCGACCGGCTGGTACCCGAGGAACCGCCGTTCACCAAGGCCGAATTCGACGAGTTGGCCGTGCACGTGCGCGCCGAATTGATCGATACGGTATTCGCGGTGACCGCCCTGGTCACCGAGACGCTCGCGGAAGCCACCACGCTACGCAAGCGACTCAGAAAGCCGGGCTCGTTGGCTGCGGTGCCCGCGTTCAAGGACATGTCCGAGCAGATCGATCGCCTGATCTACCCCGGATTCGTGGCGGACACCGGATGGCACGCGCTGCAGCACCTACCCCGCTACGTGAAAGCCATCAATGCGCGCCTGGACAAGCTCTCGGGCCATATCCAGCGCGACAGCGTGAACATGGTGCTGGTTCAGGACATCGAACAGGATTACCGCGGTGCACGGGCGGCCGTTCCCCCGACCGCTCCCGTGCCCGAGGCGCTCACCCGTGTCCGATGGGATCTGGAAGAGCTGCGCGTATCGCTGTTCGCACAGGAGCTGGGCACCGCACGCACGGTATCGGAAAAGCGGGTCCGCAAAGCACTGCGCGACGTGACGCAACGCTGAGCGAACCCGCTCCGGCGGATGTCCATGAGCCGAGGCACCGCGCACCAGTGGTGCCCGGCGCCATCTGCTACCCCTAGTCCTGAGGAACGTGGGCCTCGTGACCGGCGGCGACCAGTGCGCCACGGATCTTGCGGGCCGTCTCGTCCATGACCTCGGGGTCCGGGTCCTTGTCCACCTGGTCGAAATCGAACTCTTCGATCGTGTTGGTGGGCCACACGTGCAGGTGGGCATGGGGCACCTCGAAGCCCTGAATCATCAGTCCCACGCGCTTGGGTGAGAAGACCTCATCGATGGCCTGGCCCACGGTCTTGCACACGGTCATCAGGTGCTCCGCCAATTCGTCGGGCAGATCCAGCCAGGAGTCGATCTCCTCGCGGGGCACCACCAGGACGTGTCCCTGCGAGAGCGGTGCGATGGACAGGAATCCGGCGCACTGCTCGTCCGACCACACGAACCGGCCGGGCAGTTCGCCCTCGATGATCTTGGTGAAAACGGAGCTCACGGTGACTTCCTTTCGATCGAACTTCTGGGTCTCTACGGTGGTCTCGATCCGCGAATCCCACCCGCCATGGACCGCAGCCGGGTTACGGGACGGTGCGGATCAGACCTCCACGGACTCGCGGGTTTCCAGGTGGCGGTACTCGGTGCCGTACATCTCGGAGAATTTGGCGACCTGCTTCTCGACGACCCCGAAACCGATATCGGAGAGCAGCGCATCGTGGATCTGGTACACGTTGGTGGCGCGGGTTGCGATGATGAAGTCGATGACCTCGGACATCTTGGACCACGGGGCGTGCAACGGGACCAGCACGGTGGGCACGGTCAGCCCGTGCGGAACGGCGAAGGAATCGCCGGGGTGGAACACGGCGTCGTCGATCACGAAGCCCACGTTGTCCACCGTGGGAATCAGCGGGTGGATCAGTGCGTGCTGGCCGCCGAAGGTCTTGACCTCGAACGGGCCCAGCGACAACGTGGAATCCGCAGTGACCGCGTGCAACCGGTCCGTGGCCTCCCCCAAAGCATCCGCGAGTTCGTCGATGACCGACTGCGGTGCGTAGATGTTCAGCTCGGGATTCTCTGCGAGCGCCGCGGTCAGCCGCTTGGCGTCGTAGTGGTCCGGGTGGACGTGGGTGATGAGCACCAGGTTGACGCCCTCCAGGGCTTCCTCGACCTCGGAGAAGGAACCGGGGTCGATCACCAGGGATGTGCCGTTCTTCTCCAGCCGGACGCACGAGTGTGTGAACTTGGTCAGCAACATGACTTCAGCCTAGCCCGGGAACACCCCGTAGATGCGAACCGTTAGCATGGTTGACGAAGCAAGCACATGGAAGGGACGGGCGTGAGCACAAAAACCACCGGGCAACCCGAGGTGCGTAACACCAAGCAGCGCCGGGCCGTTGCCGGGGCACTGCGGAGCCTCGAAGATTTCATTTCCACCCAGGAATTACACCGCCGCCTTCAGGACGAGGGGCAGTCCGTGTCCCTGGCCACGACCTACCGGATCCTGCAGTCCATGGCGGACACCGGCGAGGTGGACGTCCTGCGTAACGCGGAAGGTGAGGCCATTTACCGCCGCTGCGAGGCCGAGCACCACCACCATCACCTGGTGTGCCGTTCGTGCGGTGCCGCGGTTGAGCTCGAGGCACCCGCGATCGAGGACTGGGCGGATGACACCGCCAACGAGCACGGGTTCACGGACGTGGACCACACCGTGGAAATCACCGGCATCTGCGGTAACTGCGCGCGCGAGTCACGCTGACGGTGGCAGCTGACCGTACCCGCGACATCCTCCTGGTGCGCAACGGGGCCTCCCCCCAAGCACGCGTTGCGTGCGACCGTGCGCGCGGCATCTTTTCCGCGGGCGGGTACACCTCGGTTTTAATCGACGCACCGTCCGCGCATGAGCTTTCCGCCACGCTAACCGACACCCTGCGATCCCGCGCTCTCCACGTCGCGGCCGTGGTTGCCGTCGGTGGGGACGGCATGGCCCATCTGGTCCTCCAGGTTCTGCACGAGGTGGGGCAACAGGGCGTGAATGTGGCGTTCGGTCTGATCCCGGCGGGCTCAGGTAACGACCTGGCCAGGTTCTGCGGGATCCCCACGCGCGACACCGAACGCGCCGCGGGCCGTGTGCTGCGCGGTCTGGAAACCACGCCTGAGCACATGGATCTCCTGGCCGTGGACTGTGCCGACGGCACCTCACACGTGTGCGCGACCACCGTGTGCCTGGGCCTGGACGCCCGCGTCAACGCGCGCGCCAACCGTTGGAGCAGAATCCGCGTCTCCGCCAAGTACGCGGTGGCCCTGGTCTGGGAAATCCTGCGACTCACCTCGCGTGACTACACGATCGACTACACCCGGCCCGACGGCGCTCGGCGCGTGGTCGATCGCCGGGCCACGTTCTTGTCGGTGGCCAATACGTCGTCCTACGGGGGTGGCCTGACCATCGTGCCGCACGCCGATCATCGGGACGGCCAGGCGGAACTCTTTGCCGTGTCCGACGCCCGGCCCCTGCGGATCTTGTTCCTGTTGCCGCGGTTGCTACTGAAAACCCACGAAAACCTGGCGGAGATCGCACTGGAACCGGTCACCGCGGTGACCGTGACGCCGCACGATGCGCCGTCGGGTGAACTACCCGCGCACGTTGCTCACGGGGACGGGGAGCCCCTGGGGCCCCTGCCCGTGCAGGTGCGCATCCTGCCCGCGGCCATGCGGGTCCTTTTCTGAGCCGCCTCGACGATACGAGGAACCGCGCTCGCGGAATCCACGGATCACGCGGGTGACGAGCCAGATCGCAAAGGAAATAGAGGTCACGTAGGGGCTGATCGGAATGGATCCGCCCAGCGCCAGCAGGATGCCACCGACCATGGACAGCTCCGCGAAGACCACCGACAGCACAACGATCCGCGCCGGTGCCACCGTGAGATTCATGGCCGCGGCGGCCGGGGTAATCAAGAGGGCGAGCACGAGCAGCGCGCCCACGATCTGGACCGACATGGCCACGGAAATACCCAGCAGCACCATGAACACGATGGACAGGGTGCGCACGGGCAGGCCCCGGGCCTCGGCCACCACGGGATCCGTACTGGCAAACGTGAGCGGACGCCACGCGATCAGCAACCCGGCCACCACCACAATGGACAACACGATCATGGATGTCAGCTGCACCGGGGACACGGACACGATCTGACCGGTCAACAACGAGAACTTATTGGACGATCGACCTTCGTAGAGCGACAGGAACAGGATCCCCAGGCCCAGCCCGAACGGCATGAGCACACCCACGAAGGAATTACTGTCCCGGGCGCGCAGCCCCATGAAACCGATGATCAGCGCGGCAAGCACCGAGCCCAGCAGTGAACCGGTCACGATGTCCGAACCGATCAACAGGGCCGCGGCCGCGCCAGCGAAGGACAGTTCCGCAATGCCGTGCACCGAAAAGGCCAGGTCGCGCATCATCACGAACGTGCCCACCAACCCTCCGACCAGCCCCAGGAGGGCACCGGCCCACAGCGAGTTGCTCAGCAGCACCAGCAATTCACCGTAGTTGTCGAAGACGAACACGGAATCGACGATCGAGTCCCAATCGACTTGGGTTGGGATCACGGAATGAGACCTTCCTGGGACGAGATGTGGTGGGTGTTGTCGGGGCGACCGGTCACGATGATGCGGCCGTTGCTGCGCAGCACCTCGATGTCGGCGCCGTACAGCTCCGACAGCACCTCGGAGCGCATGACCTCATCGGGCGTGCCGATCTTGAAGGAGCCGCCGGCCAGGTACAGGATGCGGTCCACGTGATCGATGATCGGGTTGATGTCGTGCGTCACGAACACCACGGCGCTGCCCGAGTCCACGCGTTGCTGGTTGACCAGCTCACTGACGATGTACTGATGATTCAGATCCAATGACAGTAGCGCCTCGTCGCACAGCAACAATTCCGGGTCGGTGGCCAGGGCCTGGGCAATGCGCAGCCGCTGCTGCTCGCCGCCCGAGAGCAGCCCCACCGGGGCGTTGGCATAATCGCCCGCGCCGACCTTGTCGAGCAGCTCGTCCACCCGTTCGTTGACCGCGCGGCGGCGGAGCCTGATCCCCCACTTGTGCCCGTCGATGCCCTGGGCCACCAGGTCCCGGGCACGCAGCGGTGTCCGTGGCGAGAAGCCGCGCTGCTGGGGAACGTACCCCACGTGTCGCGAGGCCGCTCCGGGGCGCTCCCCCGTGACCGAGACTGTTCCCCGGGTCAGCGGGAGCAACCCGAGCAGCACCTTGAGGAAACTGGTCTTACCCGTTCCGTTGGAACCGAGCACGGCGAAGTACTCGCCTTCACGAATGGTGAGGTTGAGGTCGCGCCACAGCACGCGGTCACCGAAAGCCAGTTCCGCGTTCTTGAGTTCGACCACTGCCTGGCCCGAATCCCGCTGGTTGTCTGGAGCGGACCACGGCGTGGTGCTGGGAGTGGCGGGCTGGGCCGCTGAAGTGTGAATGGTAGGTGCCACCTTGGTGGGGAGGGTCATACGGCTATTACTTCACTGCTTGGGAGACGCGGTCGATATTGTCCTGCATCCATTCCTGGTAGTTCTTACCGTCAGGCAGGGTCTCGGAGAATTCCACCACACTCACACCGGATTTTTCCGCGTCCTCGCGCAGCTTCTCGGTCTGACCGGTCGAGGTCTGCTGGTTGAACGCCAACAGGTCGATGTGACCGCTCGTGACCAGGTCCGTGGTTTCCTTCATGACGGCGGGCGCCACGTCCGATTCCGAGTCGATGGCGGTCGTGAATTCCGCGGGAGTGTCATCATGCAGTCCCGCGTCCTGCAAGAGATATCCGGGCATCGGCTCGGTGGCCACGTAGCCACCCGAAGCGTTCAACGATTCGAGTTCGCTCTTCATTCCGGACAGCTGGTCGTTGAGCGATGCCGCGTTGTCCGTGAACTCCTGGGAATCGTTCGTGTTGATCTCCCCCAGTTGTTCGGCAATGCGTTCGGTCAACGTCTGCATGGTGTCCAGGTCGTACCAGACGTGCTCATTGAATCCGCCGGGAGCGTGACTGTGGCCTTCCTGGCCCTCTTCATCATGCGCGTGATCGTGCTCCTCGGCCACCTGCTCCTTGCCCTCCAGATCGGACACGTCCACCGCATTGACGACCGTTTGCGAATCCGTGGTCATGTCCTCCATGAACGCGTCGTAGCCACCGCCGTTGAGGATGACCACGTCCGCCTTCTCAATGGTCAGTCGATCCTGCGGGGACGCCTCGTAGGAGTGGGGATCCTGGGCGGCGGAGTCAATGACGGGCGTGACGTCCACGTGGTCGCCGGCGACCTGTTCCACCAGGTCCGAGTACACGTTGGTCGAGGTCACCACCGTGATCGTGTCCCCGTCCGACGCCGCCGCGTCGCCTCGCTGGGCATCCCCCGAGTTGGCCGAACAGCCGGTGAGCACCAGGGCACTCAAGGCGGATACGGCAACGACGGAACGCACGACGGTGCGGCTGGTGCGGGCGGGAACGTGTGCGGACACGGAATCATCTCCTCGGGGCCATTCTCAACAGTTCGCGGTTATTGAGAATGAATTGCATGTGGTCTGCGGAGAATATACCACTAACCATTCTCAATAAGCCCAGGAGCGAAAACCGCCGCCGCAAGGGGCCGTCAGCTCCAGGATTCCGAGCGCGGGAGACCCTCGTCGTAACCGGACTGCGACTGGATTCCCACCACTGCGCGGTTGCTGAACTGCGCGAGCGAGGTGGCCCCCGCGTACGTCATGGAGCTGCGCACACCGGAGGTGATGTGATCAATCAGGTCCTCAACCCCCGGACGCTGCGGATCCAGGTACATCTTGGAGTTGGAGATACCTTCTTCGAACAATGCCTTGCGGGCGCGAGCGAACTCGTCCTCCCCGCGGGTGCGGTGACGCACGGCCCGTGCGGAAGCCATTCCGAAGCTTTCTTTGTAAGCGCGACCGTTCGCATCGGTGTTGAGATCGCCGGGGCCCTCGTGGGTGCCGGCGAACCAGGACCCGACCATGACCTGACGCGCTCCGGCGGCAAGCGCGAGGGCCACGTCACGCGGGTGCTTCACGCCGCCGTCGGCCCAGACGTGTTTCCCGAGGTCGGCCGCGGCATCCGCGCATTCGACCACGGCGGAGAACTGGGGTCGGCCCACGGCGGTCATCATGCGGGTGGTGCACATGGCCCCGGGGCCCACACCGACCTTCACGATATCCGCGCCGGCGCCGATGAGGTCGCGCACGCCGTCGGCGGAGACCACGTTCCCGGCGACGACGGGGGCCCGCGGGTCCAGGGCGCGCACGGCCTCCACTGCCTGCATGGCCTTGATCTGGTGGCCGTGGGCGGTGTCGACCACGAGCACGTCGATGCCGGTGTCGAGCAGCGCTGCGGCCTTCGCGGCCACGTCACCGTTGATTCCCACGGCTGCGCCCACCTGTAACCGGCCCTGTGTGCCGAGGGCGGGTTGGTAGATGGTGGAGCGCACCGCGCCCTTCTGGGTGAGGACTCCCTCGATCGCGCGCTCCCGCAGAACGGGGGCGACACTGAGCCGCGAGGCCGCCAGCTTGTCATAGGCGGAGCGCATCGCGGCATCGTGATCCTGGCCGGCGAAGTCCTCGGCCTGGAACACCGGGCCGTCCGTACGCATGACGTCCGTCAACCGGGTGAAGCGGTCCACGTCCTGGCAATCGGCGGCGAGCACTAGGCCGCGGTAGTTACCCTTCGCATCCGTGACGAGCACGGCCCCGTGAGGGCGTTTGTGCATGACCCCGAGCGCGTCATGGACCGTGTCCGTCTCGTGCAGCGTCACCGGGGTCTCGTACTGGGGTGAGCGGCTCTTGACCCAGTCGGTCACCTGGGCGATGACGTCCAGCGGGATGTCCTGCGGCAGGATGCCCAGGCCGCCGCGGCGCGCCATGGTTTCGACCATGCGCCGGCCAGTCACCGCCGTCATATTGGCCGCCACCAACGGAATGGTGGAGCCGGTGCCGTCGCCCGGGGACAGATCCACGTCAAAGCGGGACGTCACCCGGGAGCTGGAGGGCACCAGGAAAACGTCGTTGTAGGTGAGGTCGGTACTGGGAGTGGTGAGGAATCGCACGAGACCCCATACTACGGGCCTCTCAGGTGCCCCGTCAGGCAGCTCATCAGGGGTCCCTCACGGACGAACGGCGAGACTTACCGAACGGTCAGGATGAACTGGCCAGGCGGTGTTCGCCTCATTAGACTGTTGGCTTAGTACGGCCTTATGAGAATTAAGGCCACCACGTCCGCCCGCGGAGACACATACCGCTGGCACCACCGACCGGTGGTGGTCTACCGAGCAACCACCGGAGCACACCGTCATATGGAAGAGGCGTATCTCCCGTGCCAGAGCAGCCGCACCACCTGATCCCCGAAGAATTCGCCGGTAACGAATGGCTCGTCGACGAGCTGTTCGAGAAATACCAGGACGACAAGAACTCCGTAGACAAGAAGTGGTGGCCCATTTTCGAGGAAATGAGCAAGGGCTCTGACTCCGACACCGCATCTCCCTCGACATCCAACAACGCTGCCACAAAGCCAGCCGCCCCGTCCAAGGCGCCCGCCTCTGCTTCCACCCAGGAGAACAAGCCCAAGGTGACCCAGGAAAAGCCCGCCCCGGCGGCCAAGTCCACCGCCGGCGCACCCAAGCGCGCCGCGGCGCCGTCATCGACCACCGGAGGCTCCAAGGCCAAGGGCCGACCCGAGGGCGTGGACCAGGAATCCAACGGCGGCGAGGGCTCGGCCACCAAGCTCCCCATTCGCGCCCAGCCCGAGGTCAACGCCAAAGCGAAGGCCAAGGAGCAGGAACCCAAGACCGAGGCTGAGGACAAGGTCACCAAGCTGCGCGGCCCGGCCAAGGCCGTTGCGGCGAACATGGACGCCTCCCTCACGGTTCCGACCGCCACGACCGTGCGCGCCGTGCCCGCAAAGCTTCTGATCGACAACCGCCTGGTGATCAACAGCCACTTGTCGCGCAACCGCGGTGGCAAGGTGTCCTTCACCCACCTGATCGGCTACGCCGTGATCCGCGCGCTGGCCAACTACCCGTCGCAGAACGTTGTGTACGCAGAAGTGGACGGCAAGCCCGCCGCGATCCAGCCGGCCCACGTGAACTTCGGCATCGCGATCGACATCCCCAACAAGGACGGTTCGCGCAACCTGGTGGTGCCCAACATCAAGGGCGCCGAGGACATGACCTTCATGCAGTTCTGGACCGCGTACGAAGACGTGGTCAAGCGTGGCCGGTCCGGCGAACTGACCATGGACGACTACCAGGGCACCACGGTGTCCCTGACCAACCCGGGTGGTATCGGCACCGTGCACTCCGTGCCGCGGTTGTCCAAGGGCCAGGCCTGCATCGTGGGCGTGGGCGCCCTGGACTACCCCGCCGAGTACAAGGGCGCCTCCCCGCGCACCACCGCGCGCATGGGCGTTTCCAAGATCATCACCCTGACCTCCACCTACGATCACCGTGTGATCCAGGGCGCGGGTTCCGGCGAATTCCTGAAGCTCGTGGAGCACTACCTGCTGGGCGGGGACGACTTCTACGACACCATTTTCGAGGCCCTGCGCATCCCCTACGAGCCCGTTCGCTGGGCCGTGGACAACCAGGTCAACCCCGAGACCCAGATCAACAAGGTCGCTCGCATCCAGCAGCTGATCCACGCGTACCGCGTACGGGGTCATCTGATGGCCGACACCAACCCGCTCGAGTACGTGATGCGCAAGCACCCGGACCTGGACATCCGCAGCTACGGACTGACCCTGTGGGACCTGGAGCGTGAGTGGCCCACCGGCGGTTTCGGTGGCCAGGACCTGCTGACCCTGCGCGTGATCCTCGGGCGGCTGCGTGACGCGTACTGCCGCACCGTGGGCATCGAATACATGCACCTGCAGAACCCGGAAGAACGGGAGTGGTTCCAGGACAAACTGGAGCACGATTACCAGAAGCCCGCCCGCGAGGAACAGTTCCGCATCCTGGGTCGCCTCAACGCGGCCGAGGCCTTCGAGACCTTCCTGCAGACCAAGTACGTGGGTCAGAAGCGCTTCTCGTTGGAGGGCGGCGAGTCCCTGATCCCCCTGCTCGACGCGATCATTTCCGACGCCGCTGACGAGTCCCTGGCCGGCGTGGGTATCGCCATGGCCCACCGCGGCCGCCTGAACGTGCTCACGAACATTGCCGGTAAGTCCTACGCACAGGTCTTCCGCGAGTTCGAGGGCAGCCAGGATCCCCGCTCCATCGAGGGCTCCGGCGACGTGAAGTACCACCTGGGCACGGAGGGTGTCTTCACCTCGGACAACGGCAACGAGACCCAGGTCTACCTGGCAGCCAACCCGTCCCACCTGGAAGCCGCGAATCCCGTGATCGAGGGCATCGCCCGCGCCAAGACGGACGTTCTGGGCGCCGGGCCCGAGGGGGACGGCACGTTCCCCGTGCTGGCCGTCCAGGTCCACGGCGACGCCGCCATGGCCGGGCAGGGCATCGTGTACGAGGTCATGCAGATGTCCGGTCTGGAGGGCTACCACGTGGGTGGCACCATCCACGTGGTCGTCAACAACCAGATCGGCTTCACCACCTCGCCGTCCGGTGCGCGCACCTCCACGTACTGCACGGACGTGGCCCGTACCATTCAGGCCCCGATCTTCCACGTGAACGCGGACGACCCCGAGGCCGTGACCCGCGTGGGTCAGTTGGCCTTCGAGTACCGCCAGCGCTTCCACAAGGATGTCGTGATCGACCTGGTCTGCTACCGCCGCCGCGGCCACAACGAGGGCGATGATCCCTCGATGACCCAGCCGCTGATGTACTCCCTGATCGACGGTAAGCGCTCCACCCGCAAGGTCTACACCGAGAACCTCGTGGGCCGCGGTGACATCACCCAGGAAGAAGCCGACCGCGCGCTCAAGGACTACCAGGAGCGTCTGGAACGGGTCTTCGCGGAATCCCACGAGGCTCAGACCTCCACGGTTCCGCTGGTCACCGGCGACGCCGCCGCGATCGCCAACATCGAGCGCCCCTCCGCCCAGCAGGCGGACTCGGGAGTCTCGATCCCCAAGTCCACGGCCATCACCGAAGAGGTTGCCCGCCGCATCGGTGAGGCTCACGTGGACACCCCGGAGGGTTTCACCACCCACCGCAAGCTACAGAAGCTGTTGGAGCGCCGCCACGAAATGACCCAGAAGGGCGGCGTGGACTGGGGCATGGGCGAGCTCATGGCCTTCGGTTCACTGCTCATGGAGGGTGTGCCAATCCGGTTCTCCGGTCAGGACGTGCGCCGCGGTACCTTCACACAGCGTCACGCGGTGTTCTTCGATGCCGAGAACGGCTCCGAGTGGGAACCGTTGAACAACCTCTCCGGGGATCAGGCCAAGCTGTCCATCTACAACTCGCCTCTCTCCGAGTACGGTGTGCTGGGTTTCGAATACGGCTACTCCGTGGAACGCCCCGAGGCCCTGACCGTGTGGGAGGCGCAGTTCGGTGACTTCACCAACGGTGCCCAGACCATCGTGGACGAGTTCATCTCCTCGGCCGAACAGAAATGGGGTCAGCGTTCCTCGCTGGTCCTGCTCCTGCCCCACGGCTTCGAGGGACAGGGCCCGGACCACTCCTCGGCACGTATCGAGCGGTTCCTCACCCTGTGCGCCGAGCGGAACATGACCGTGGTGAATCCGTCCACCCCGGCCAACCACTTCCATCTGTTGCGCCGTCAGGCCTACTCGCGCCCGCGTCGCCCGTTGATCGTGGCCACGCCCAAGCAATTGTTGCGCCTGAAGGCAGCGGCCTCCCCCATCGAGGACTTCACGCAGGGTACGTTCCAGCAGGTCATCCCGGAAGTCGCCAACCTGGACGACTCCAAGGTCACTGACGTGATCCTGGTGTCCGGTCGTCTGTACTACGATCTCGCCGCGCAGCGTGAGAAGTCCGACGACCACTCGACCGCGATCATTCGTGTCGAGCAGCTCTACCCGCTGCCCGAGAACGAGATCAAGAAGGAACTGGCCCGCTACCCGGAGGCCCGCATCATGTGGGCACAGGACGAGCCCGCCAACCAGGGTGCCTGGCCGTTCATGGCCGTGAACCTGGTGCCGCAGCTGGACCGCCCGGTCAAGCTGGCTTCGCGCCCGGCCTCGGCTTCCCCGGCGAACGGTTCGGCCAAGCGCCACGCGAAGGAACTCGAAACCTTGGTGCAGCAGGCCTTCGACCGCGGCGAGTAATCATCACTGCGCTGCGGCCCCGTGAGATCGGGGCCGCAGCGGACACGTTTTCCCCTCGGTGGCCATCGTGGTTTACGGTGGCCACCGAGACACGTTATGAGCAAAGGAAGAGGAATAGTGGACCAACGCAGGATCCGCATTGTGGCCGTCGGTGACGAACTGCTAGCCGGTGTGGAAGACCCCCGTGCCCTGGGCTGGTTCGGTCGAGTGCTGGCCCGCACCCCGCGGGACATCGTGCCCGTGGACGTCTACAACCTGGCGGCGCCCGGTGAGGGCAGCGAGTCCCTCAACGAACGCTGGTTCGACGAGGCCTCCCGCCGTTTCGATTCCATGTGCGACAACCGCTTGGTGATCGCGCCCTCGGCCATGGACGTGGACCTGGACATCACCTCGGCCCGTTCCCGGTTGAACATGGCGAACATCGTGGATCAGGCGACCCAGAACAACATCAAGGTTCTGGTGGTCGGTCCCCCGCCCACGTTGGACCCGGAACGCAACCGAAAGATCGCCGATCTCTCGGCGGCTTTCGGTGACGTAACCACCCGGCGCCAGCACGTCTACGTGGACACCTTCAACCCGCTGCAGCACCACGAGCAGTGGCGCAAGGACCTGGCCGCCAACCACGGCCACCCCGGACAGGCCGGCTACGGGCTGATGGCGTGGCTGGTGCTGCACCGCGGCTGGTACAACTGGCTGAACCTGCCCGAACCCCGATAAGCCCGCGAGCGCCGTCGGCGGTTGAAATCCGGCCAACTCGGAGTAAACGCCAGGTTGTGAGATACTGGCGGACGGTGCCCAGTCGAATCAACGCAGGAGGTACACCATGAGCAAGCGTGGACGTAAGCGCAAGGACCGCCGCAAGAACTCTGCGAACCGCGGAAAGCGGCCCAACGCCTGAGTTCTGTGAAGTGCGAACAACGCCCGCAACCATTACGGTTGCGGGCGTTGTTGTTTAAGCCGAGAAAAGCCGGTGAGGGTCAGGCCGCCGGGTGATCACTGCACTGCGCTTCGATGCGCGTGAGGATCGACTGCTTGAGCTGCGCGGGGGCAGTCTCGGTGCAGGATCGCTTGATCACGGTGCGGATCACGCACTCCAGGTTGTATTCGCGCTCGCACTCGGAGCAGTCCGTGAGGTGCGCGTGGATCTCCTCGAGATCCTCCTTGGTCAGCGCACCGTCAAGGTATTCGTAAATGCGACGGATGCGTTCGTCGGTGCAGCCGTTCTGGCAGTCGTTGTCAGCCATTGGTTCAGCCTCGGTCCTTCGATGTTGTCTCGCCCTTGGACTTCTTGGTCCCCTTGGAGGTGTCGAAACCCCGCTCGGTGGCGTAGTCGGCCAGTTTTTCCCGGAGCAGCTTGCGGCCTCGGTGCAGTCGCGACATCACGGTGCCGATGGGCGTGTCCATGATCTCGGAGATCTCCTTGTAGGCGAAGCCCTCTACATCGGAGAAGTACACGGCGAGTCGGAACTCTTCGGGAAGTTCTTGCAGCGCTCGCTTCACGTCCGAATCCGGCAGGTGGTCCAGGGCCTCGGCCTCGGCCGATCGCAGCCCCTTGGACGTGTGGGATTCTGCCCGGTGCAACTGCCAATCCTCCACCGTGTCCGTGTTGGCCTGGCGCGGTTCGCGCTGCCGTTTGCGGTACAGGTTGATGTAGGTATTGGTCAGGATCCGGTACAGCCATGCCTTGAGGTTGGTCCCCGGCTTGTACTGGTGGAACGCGGAGAAGGCCTTGGTGTAGGCCTCCTGGACCAGGTCCTCGGCATCGGCGGGATTGCGGGCCATCCGCAGCGCGGCGGCGTACAGCTGATCCACGTACTGCATGGCGTCGCGTTCGAATCGTTCGCGGCGCTGCTGTGTGGTTTCCTCGCTGACGTCCACCGTGTCGGTAGTGGCCTGCTGCTCGAGCTCATCATGATCGTTCATCACGGCCCAGTCTACGGTCGGGGCGGTCATGATCATGCGCTGCCTGCCTTCCGTGGGTCGCGTTGTCGGGCCGATGATGAGCCACGCGTGTGGCGCTTGCTGTCTATTGGTGAATAACACGGTGGACCCACCGCCCTATTCCCGTGCGCGGCTCAGTGGCACCCCGTTAGGATGAAAGACGTGCCCTCCCGGAAATGCCGGGACCAAAAGGAGGAACCATGAGCATCGTTCGTCGTCTCGCCCGTCCCCTGCTCGCCACCGGTTACGTTGCCGGCGGTGTCGAAGCATTCCGTAATTCCTCGGCCGCAGCCGAGAAGCTGGACCCGGTCCTGAAGCAGGTGGAGCAGGTGTTGCCACAGGTCCGTCCCGTGACCGCCAACCGCGCCCAGGTGGCCCAGGGCATTGCCGCCGCACAGGTGTTGGCCGCTTCCGCTCTCGCGCTGAGCAAGCTCCCCCGTCTTTCCGCGTCCGTGCTGTTGGGCACCACCGCCATCAACACCTACGTGCAGTACCAGTCCGCGGATACCTCCACCAAGGAGGCCAAGTCCAACCGCCGCAACAACGTGTTCAAGAACCTCTCGTTGGTCGGTGCCGTGATGATCGCGTCCGTGGACACCTCGGGCAACCCCTCCCTCGCGTGGCGCGCCAGCCACCTCGCGGACGATGTTCGTAAGAACGCCGCCAAGGTCTCCAAGGACACCAAGAAGAAGTTCGCCCAGGCCGAGAAGGCCGTCCAGGACGCCGTCAGCCACTAAGGGGTCAACCACACTGTGAATACAGACAACGGCTTGTCGCATCCCGAGTCCCAGTGGGCCGCGCCCTTCACGGGTGATCGCCCGGTGAGCGGAACCGTGGCCATTCCCGGTTCCAAATCTCTGACCAATCGATATCTGGTCCTGGCGGCCTTGGCTTCCGAACCTTCGGTGGTGCACAAGCCGTTGTATTCACGTGACAGCGAGCTCATGATCGCCGCGCTCCAGCAATTGGGTGCGGTGATCGAGCCAACCGGCGTAGCTGGCCCCTTCGGTTCAGATCTCGCCATTACCCCCATTCCTTCGGGTCCCGCCGCTGACGTTCACCGTCCCGAACCCCGTCAGATCGATTGCGGTTTGGCCGGCACGGTCATGCGGTTCGTCCCGCCCGTGGCCGCGCTCCTCAATGCGGACACCCAGTTCGACGGCGATCCGCACGCTCGCGTCCGCCCCATGGGTCCCGTGATCCAAGGCTTGCGAGACCTGGGCGTCACGGTCGAGGACGACAGCCGCGGCACCCTGCCGCTCACCGTCTCCGGAACCGGCCGCGTGGCCGGCGGCACCGTGACCATCGACGCGAGCGGTTCATCCCAGTTCGTCTCCGCGCTCTTGCTGTCCGCCGTGCGTTTCGACGCCCCTCTCGTGCTCAAACACGAGTCCGACGCCGCCGGCGTACCGTCCCTGCCCCACGTGGCCATGACCGTCGAGGTGCTCCGCGAGGCCGGTGTCAACGCCACACGCGTCAGCGATACCGAGTGGCGGGTGGAACCCACCGCCGTGCCCGGTCTGGACGTCACCGTGGAGCCTGACCTCTCCAATGCCGGACCGTTCCTGGCCGCTGCCATGGTCACCGGCGGCACCGTGAGCATCCCGGATTGGCCGTCCCACACCACCCAGGGTGGCGATCACTGGCGGAGCATCCTGCCGCAGTTCGGCGGCAGCGTTGACCTGACGGACGGTGTGCTGACCGCAACCGGTCCGGCGCAGCTCAACGGTGTTGACCTGGATCTGTCCGAGGCCGGTGAGCTCGCTCCCACCGTGGCGGCCATGTGTGCCCTGGCCGCCGACCCGTCACGATTGCGCGGGATTGCGCACCTGCGCGGACACGAAACCGATCGCCTCGCCGCTCTGACCACCGAGATCAACCGGTTGGGTGGCAACGCGGAAGAGACCGAGGACGGCCTGATCATCACTCCCGCTCCTCTGCATGGCGGGGTGTTCCACAGCTACGAGGATCACCGCATGGCCACCGCGGGCGCCATCATCGGTCTGCGGATACCTGACGTGAGCGTGGAGAACATCGGGACCACGTCCAAGACGCTGCCCGATTTCCCCCAGATGTGGACCACTCTGGTCAGCCATGGCGCGTAATTCCAGCGCACAGCGGCAGTGGGACGAGTCCGACGTCCGGGTGCGAGCCAATAAGAAGGGCTCCCGTCCACGCACCAAGCAACGCCCCACCCACGAGGACGCCGTGATCGCTCGCGTGATCGCCGTGGACCGTGGCCGGTACACGTGCGTGGTCAACGAGCAGAGCCATGATCAGCGCACCGTGGTGTGCATCCGCGCCAAAGAGCTGCGCCGCAAGCCGATCGTCCCCGGTGACCAAGTGGGTGTCGTCGGCGATGTCAGCGGCGACCCGGATACCCTCGCGCGCATTGTGCGCATCGAACCTCGGGCCACCATCCTGCGGCGCAGCGCGGACGACACGGATCCGGTCGAGCGGGTGATCGTGGCCAACGCGGACCGGCTCGTGCTGGTCCTGGCCACCGAGTCCCCCACCCCGCGCACGGGCTTTGTGGATCGTGGTCTCGCGGCGGCGTCGGACGCGGGCATCACCCCCGTCATCTGCATGACCAAGACCGATTTGAAGGACCCGGCCGAGTTCCTCACCTACGTGGAGGCGCTGGACGTCCAAACCGCCTCGACCGAACCGACGGACGCCTTGGGCGGCCGACCCGCCGCGGGCGTACACGAGGCATCCCTGGCGATTTCCGAGGCCTCCATCGAGCGACTCCGCACCATCTTGGACGGGCACATCAGCGTGTTCCTGGGGCCGTCCGGTGTGGGAAAATCCACACTGGTCAACGCGCTCACGGGCTCGGAAAGGGCCACCGGTGGCGTCAACGACGTCACGGGTCGTGGCCGCCACACGTCATCCTCCGCCCGGGCCCTCCGCATGCCGGACACCTCCCCCGGCACGTGGGTCATCGACACCCCCGGGATCCGTTCGCTGGGCCTGGCCCACGTGAGCGAGGAAGAACTCCTCAACTCGTTCACCGACCTCGTGCCGGCGACCGCGGACTGTCCGCGCGGCTGCCTGCACACCCAGGACTCCCCCGGCTGCGCGCTGGACGAGTGGGTGCACCGGCCCGAAGCTTCCCCGGCAGCCCCGCTCAGGCTCGAGTCGCTGCGCAGGCTGCTGGCGGCATCGCGCGGGGAAACACAGGCGGGCGCCGAGGAAAAGCACCTAGGACAGGCGATAACGTAGAGCACATGCGACCACCCAGCAGTTACACGGAGGATCTCCGTCTCGCGCACATTCTGGCCGATTCTGTGGACGGGCTGACCCTGCGTCGGTTCAAGGCTCAGGACCTCCACGTGGAGACCAAACCGGATCTCACCCCCGTCACGGACGCGGATCGCGAGGCCGAATCCGTGATCCGTTCGCAGCTGGGCCGGGTGCGCAATCGCGATGCCGTGATCGGCGAGGAGTTCGGCACCACCGGTTCCGGCTCCCGCAAATGGGTGATCGACCCGATTGACGGCACCAAGAACTTTGTCCGCGGTGTACCCGTGTGGGCCACGCTCATCGGCCTGGTCGAGGACGACCGGGTCGTAGCCGGTGTGGTGTCTGCTCCCGCGCTCAACCGCCGCTGGTGGGCCGCCCTGGGTTCGGGTGCGTTCACGGGACGATCGTTGTCGCAGGCCACCCGGCTTTCCGTGTCGTCCGTGAACCAACTCTCGGATGCGTCGCTCTCCTACTCGTCCCTGACCGGGTGGCGTGATCTGGGCGTGCGCGATCAGTTCATCGAGCTGACCGATTCCGTGTGGCGCACGCGCGCCTACGGTGACTTCTGGTCCTACTGCCTGGTGGCCGAGGGCGCGGTGGACATCGCGTGCGAACCCGAGCTCAACCTCTACGACATGGCCGCGCTGGTGCCCATCGTGACCGAGGCCGGCGGTCGCTTCACCTCGCTCAAGGGCCAGGACGGCCCGTTCGGGGCCAACGCGATCGCGAGCAACGGCGCACTTCACGACGCCGCTCTGGACATCCTGGGTACGCGCGAGACTTCCTAGGGCCAAGCCTCAGCTGGGCCTGGTGCGCTCGTCTTAACCAGCTCGTGCCCCGGACGGCCGAGACCGCCGCGTGGAGCGGCGTCGTCGACCGTGCCGGGGCACGATGCTGTGGAAGGTGCGTTAGCTGTCGATACCCATGTTCTGGTTGACTGCGTCGTTCACGCACTGCTCGTAAGCGGTCTGGGAACCGGACTCGATCAACGGCATGCACTCGCTGATCATGTCGAAGGCCCAGAAGAACAGGGCCGCCATAAGAATGCCACCGATGATCGCCAGGATCGAGAGCACGATGCCCACGATCGGCAGCGCCTTGGAGGCTCCCGGGGTCTTGCGCAGCTTGGACAAGCCCACGATGCCGAGGATCAGACCCACCAGGCCGATGAGGCCACCCACACCGAAGAACCAGAAGGTCAGGATGCCGATAATGCCCAGCACGAGCGACGCGATGCCCAGGCCGTTACCGGCGGGCTTGCCGTTGCCGTAGTAGTCCTGGTTGCCGTAGCCCTGCTGGTGGTAGTCGTTCTGGTAGTACGTGGGGTTGTTCCCCCCGCCCGGGCCGTACGCCTGGTTGCCGTACTGATCGTTACCGTAGCCCTGGTTGCCGTAACCCTGCTGGCCCTGATTGCCGTACTGGTCATTGCCGTACTGCTGGTCACCGTACTGGGACTGGTTGCCGTAGCCCTGGTTGCCGTACTGGTCGTTACCGAACTGCTGACCGTTGGCCTGGGAGTCGCCGTACTGGCCGTACCCGGGCTGCTGCGAACCGTAGTTCTGCTGCGACCGGTCGTAGGCGTTCTGACCGAAGGCCTGGTCGTTGCCCTCCACGCGCTGACCGTACTCGGGCTGATTATTGCCCGAGGTGTGTCCGGAAGCGGAGGAAGAACCGGACTGCGGCTCGTTGGGACGATCGCTCATGGGATGCACCTACCTGTCTGTCGTGCTGGCTGTTCGTGGGATCTGTGGCCAAGTCTTCCACAGGGTGCCCTACCCTCGCGGTGATTTACGCGAACAGCCGCGGTCATTGTGGAATTCGGAGAAGCGATCCGCACGATTGGCGAATACCGATAAGTATCCGAGGGATAAGAAACGGACGTGTTCATGTTCGCGTCTTGCCTCATGTCAAGATGTCCGGATGGTGTTCGTGCTTGCCTCAGGTGAAATGTCCGCGTAGCTCACGCGGCG
>NZ_NOIT01000015.1 GCF_004136555.1 Kocuria carniphila | reverse complement strand
CACGCCAAAAAACGGCTCAGTGCCGATCCGGGATATCGGCCGCCGGCCCTAACCTGAGTCGGTGGATCGAGGCTTAGCGGCAGCGGCCGAGTCCGACAGTGAACACCCCCTCGCTCGTGCCATTACCCATGCAGCCCAGCAACGCGGTCTGGAACCACCTCGAGCCAGGAACTTCACGTCCTCCCCAGCCATCGGGGTTAGGGCCACCGTCGACAACATGGTCATCGAAGTTGGGGGCCCGTACCTTCTTGAGCAGCGCTCCTTCAAGGAGTTACCCATCTCAGCGCAATGGCGAAATGAGGGTGCGATCATCCTCCACGTCATTTCCGACGGTCAGGTGATCGGTGCTTTGCGTCTCGCCGACGCAATCCGCACCGAGTCACGCGACGCCGTTGACGCTCTCCACGCTCAGGGCGTTCAGGTCGTCATGATCACCGGCGATGCAGAGGCCGTGGCTCAAGCGGTTGCCGACGAGCTTGGTATCAACCGTGTCTTCGCCGGCGTGCACCCCGAGGACAAAGCCATGAAGGTCGCGGAGCTCCAAGGCGAGGGCCGCAAGGTTGCGATGGTCGGCGACGGAGTCAACGATGCTCCTGCGCTGGCCCAGGCCGACGTCGGCATCGCCATCGGCGCGGGCACGGATGTCGCCATCGGATCGGCCGGAGTCATCCTGGCTAGCTCCGACCCCCGTTCGGTGCTCTCGGTGTTAGAACTTTCTCGTGCGAGCTTTCGGAAGATGAAGCAAAACCTCTGGTGGGCTGCCGGGTACAACTTGATCTCCGTACCTCTCGCCGCGGGCATCCTGGCTCCGATCGGGTTCGTTCTGCCCATGAGCATCGGCGCAATCCTCATGTCCGCATCGACAGTCGTCGTGGCACTCAATGCTCAATTACTGCGCCGTCTCAACCTGGCCCCGGAAGTTAGCACTGATCACATGCTCCACAGCCGGTAGACATGAGGTCGGGCTTCGGGCCCTTCCCTCACGTCCGCTCAATATGCGGCGGCTGTGGACGCACAGACATTCATCCAGGACGCGGCAAAGGTTTCTGCTACAAAGGACAACCTTTGACAGTTGTTACAGTGCGCCCATGGCACGGGAGATTCCGCGCGAGGCAACCCTTAACGTTTGCACGACGCCGGGCACTTCTGCCGGGCCCATATCCTCGAGCGCCATGACCACGCCCAGCGCCACCGGGCGGTGCCACTGTGGCACCCGTACCGGCACCGAGATACCACCGGTTTCCTGGTCAATTCGACCGCGTTGCAGGGCATAACCGCGTTGCGCGAAACGGCGCAGGTCAGTCATCAGACGATCCGTAGGAATCCCCTCGGGAAAACTGTCGTCGCGCACCCGCTGGCAATATTCCGTGACGAAAGACTCCGAGTATTGGGACATCAGCACCAGCCCCGCCGCCGATTGGTGCAGGGGTAACCTGCCCGCCACGTTCGAGCGCAGCGGCACATCCGACTTCTTGCCGAGGATCCGCTCGGCGAACAGAACGTCGTCGCCTTCCACGACTCCCACGTGCACGTGCTGTCGAAGCACCGCGTGGACGTCCGACATGAACGGGATGGCAACCGACGCCAGGTCCTCTGCCAATGCGGCCCGGGAGGCCAGTTCCCACAACCGGGTCCCCACCCGATAGCCCTGCCCGCGGGCGGACTCGATCCAGCCGATCTGCTTCATATCTGTCAATAAACGGTGTGCAGTGGACGTGGGGAGCTGAGCAGAACTGGCGATGTCCTTGAGCTGCAACACCGGGGTCTCTGAACCGAACGCCGCCAGAATCCGTTCCACGCGAGCGAGAACCGAATCACCCGACGTCGAATTCGCCATGTCGCCCTCCTGCCCCGCCAAAGCGGGCCCTGCCCGTGCCAGTACCACCACCAGAATTACCTGTACCCAGCGTAGTCTCCCGGACAACGCCGAAGGCCGGCCCCCACATCCTTGGGGACCGGCCTTCGGTCGAACGAACTACGGCAGCTCAGCTACCGCGTCGTGTGATCAGTTGGTGCCGAAGTCGTAGTCATCCAACGGGATGGCCTGGAACTCCGAACCCAACGCACCCGAGTTCTCCTCGGCGTAGCTGAAGTCAGCGAACGCGGAAGGATCGGTGAACATCGAGGCCTTGGCCTCTTCGGTGGGCTCCACGTCAACGTTGTTGTAACGTGCCAGGCCGGTACCGGCCGGGATGAGCTTACCGATGATCACGTTCTCCTTCAGACCCAGCAGCGGATCCGACTTACCTTCCATGGCCGCCTGCGTCAGAACGCGGGTGGTCTCCTGGAAGGACGCGGCGGACAGCCACGAGTCGGTCGCCAACGAAGCCTTGGTGATACCCATGAGCTCCGGACGGCCCGCTGCGGGACGCTTGCCCTCGGCCACCGCACCGCGGTTGGCCTCCAGGAAGCGCACGCTGTCCACCAGCTCACCCGGCAGCAACGCGGTGTCGCCGGACTCGATGATGGTCACGCGCCGCAGCATCTGACGGACGATGACCTCCACGTGCTTGTCGTGGATGCCCACACCCTGGGAGCGGTACACGCCCTGGACCTCGTCCACCAGGTGCTTCTGAGCCTCACGAGGACCGCGAATACGCAGCACCTCCTTGGGGTCAACCGCACCGGTCACGAGCTGCTGACCGACCACCACGGAATCACCGTCGTGCACGAGCAACTTGGCGCGACGCAGCACCGGGTAGGCAAATTCCTCGTCGCCGTTGTCCGGGACAATAACGATCTTGAGGGACTTGTCGGTGTCCTCGATGCGCACGCGGCCGGCCACCTCGGAGATCGGGGCGACACCCTTGGGGGTACGCGCCTCGAAGAGCTCCTGAATACGGGGCAGACCCTGGGTGATGTCACCGTCCGAGGAGGCAACACCACCGGTGTGGAAGGTACGCATGGTCAGCTGAGTACCGGGCTCACCAATCGACTGCGCAGCCACGATGCCCACGGCCTCGCCGATGTCCACCAACTGGTTGGTGGCCAAGGAGCGACCGTAGCAAGCAGCACACACACCCACGGCGGACTCACACGTGAGCACGGAGCGCACGCGGACCTCGTCGATACCGGCGGTGAACAGCTTATTGATCAGGGCGTCGGACATGTCCTGTCCGGCCTCGGCCACGATCTCGCCGTTGGCGTCGACCACGTCCGTAGCCAGCACACGACCGTGCACGGTGTTCTCGACGTCCTCGTGCAACGAACGCACACCGGACTCGTCGGTCTCCGAGACGGGCAGCACCAGACCACGGCTGGTCTGGCAGTCCGCCTCGCGAACGATGACATCCTGCGAGACGTCGACCAGACGACGGGTCAGGTAACCCGAGTTGGCGGTACGCAGCGCGGTATCGGCCAGGCCCTTACGAGCGCCGTGGGTAGCGATGAAGTACTCCAGAACCGACAGGCCCTCGCGGTAGGAGGACTTGATCGGACGGGGCATGATCTCGCCCTTGGGGTTGGCCACCAGACCACGGATACCCGCGATCTGACGGACCTGCATCCAGTTACCACGTGCACCCGAGGACACCATGCGGTTGATGGTGTTGCTCGCGGTCAGGTTGTTACGCATGGCCTCGGCGACCTCATCGGTGGCCTTGGACCAGATGTCGATCAATTCGGAACGACGTTCGTCGTCATCGATCAGACCCTTGTCGTACTGGCCTTGGATCTTCGCGGCCTGAGCCTCGTAGCCCTCCATGATGGCGGGCTTCTCCGGCGGAGTCGCGATGTCCGAGATCGCCACGGTCACACCCGAACGGGATGCCCAGTGGAAACCGGCGTCCTTGAGCAGATCCAAGGTGTGAGCCACCTGGGTCATGGGGTAACGCTCGGCAAGATCGTTGACCAACGACGACAGGTGCTTCTTGTCGGCGACGTTCTCGTCCCACGGGTAATCCTCGGGCAGCGTTTCGTTGAAGAGCACGCGACCCAGGGTGGTCTCGACGAGGGCGGGCTGGCCGGGTTCCCAACCTTCGGGAGCCTCCCAACCGGCGTACGGCACGAAGTTCTCAAGCTCGATCTTGACCTTGGAGTTCAGGTGCAGCTCGCCGGAGTCGTAAGCCATGATGGCTTCGGCCACCGATGAGTAGCTGTTGCCTTCACCGGCCCAACCGTCACGAACGGTGGTCAGGTGGTACAGACCGATGATCATGTCCTGCGAAGGCAGGGCGATCGGCTTACCGTCCGAGGGCTTCAAAATGTTGTTCGAGGACAACATCAGGACCCGAGCCTCGGCCTGAGCCTCCGGGGACAGCGGCAGGTGCACTGCCATCTGGTCACCATCGAAGTCAGCGTTGAACGCACCACATACGAGCGGATGCAGCTGAATGGCCTTACCTTCAACCAGCTGCGGCTCGAACGCCTGAATACCCAGGCGGTGCAGGGTGGGAGCACGGTTCAGCAGAACCGGGTGCTCGGTGATGACCTCTTCGAGGACATCCCACACCTGCGGGCGGTAACGCTCCACCATGCGCTTGGCGGACTTGATGTTCTGAGCGTGGTTGAGATCGACCAGGCGCTTCATCACGAAGGGCTTGAACAACTCCAACGCCATCTGCTTGGGCAGACCACACTGGTGCAACTTCAGCTGCGGACCCACCACGATGACCGAACGGCCCGAGTAGTCCACACGCTTACCCAACAGGTTCTGACGGAAACGACCCTGCTTACCCTTCAGCATGTCGGACAGCGACTTGAGCGCACGGTTACCCGGTCCGGTGACGGGGCGGCCGCGACGGCCGTTGTCGAACAGCGAATCGACAGCTTCCTGGAGCATGCGCTTCTCGTTGTTCACGATGATCTCGGGAGCACCAAGATCCAGCAGACGCTTCAAACGGTTGTTGCGGTTAATCACGCGGCGGTACAGGTCGTTGAGGTCCGAGGTGGCGAAACGGCCACCGTCGAGCTGAACCATGGGACGCAACTCCGGCGGGATCACCGGAACGGCATCCAGGACCATACCCAACGGGGAGTTGTCGGTGGTCAGGAACGCATTGACGACCTTGAGGCGCTTCAGGGCACGGGTCTTGCGCTGACCCTTACCCGTGGCAATGGTCTCCTTGAGAGACTCGGCTTCCGCAGCCAGGTCGAAGGTCTCCAGACGCTTCTTGATGGCCTCGGCGCCCATGGAGCCCTCGAAGTACATGCCGTAGCGATCCACCATCTGGCGGTACAGGGCCTCGTCACCCTCGAGGTCGTTGACCTTGAGGTTCTTGAAGCGGTCCCAGACCTTTTCGATGTGATCGATCTCGCGGTCGGCGCGCTTACGCACGTTAGCCATCTGACGATCGGCGGAG
Source organism: Kocuria carniphila (assembly GCF_004136555.1). Lineage (GTDB taxonomy): Bacteria > Actinomycetota > Actinomycetes > Actinomycetales > Micrococcaceae > Kocuria > Kocuria carniphila. Next base: position 100,872 of record NZ_NOIT01000015.1, on the reverse strand, counting down.
TCACGCAGCTTGCGCTTCTCGGCGGCCTTGCCGCCTTCTTCCTCGACACGAGCCAGCTCGGTTTCGAGGTCACGGGCGATCGCAGCGATGTCTGCGTCGCGGGTGTCCTCCATCTGCTTCTTCTCGCGGTCGATGGCAGCCTGCAGGTTGGGCAGGTCGTCGTGACGGGCCTGCTCATCCACGGAGGTGATCATGTAGGCAGCGAAGTAGATGACCTTTTCGAGGTCCTTCGGAGCCAGGTCCAGCAGGTAACCCAAGCGCGACGGAACGCCCTTGAAGTACCAGATGTGGGTGACGGGAGCAGCGAGCTCGATGTGGCCCATCCGCTCACGACGCACCTTGGCGCGAGTCACCTCGACGCCGCAGCGCTCACAGATGATGCCCTTGTAACGGACACGCTTGTACTTACCGCAGTAGCACTCCCAGTCCCGGGTGGGGCCGAAGATCTTTTCACAGAACAAGCCGTCTTTCTCGGGCTTGAGCGTGCGGTAGTTGATGGTTTCGGGCTTCTTGACCTCGCCGTAGGACCAGCTACGAATCTGGTCCGCGGTGGCCAGGCCAATACGCATGAGGCCTAGTGAAGAATCGTTGGACATAAGGTCCTGTCCCTCTTTCTAAAAATCCTGAAGTTGTTCGTGCTTACCGGTTACGAGTGGGGAATCAGACCTCTTCGACCGAGCTGGGCTCGGAGTGCGAAAGGTCAATGCCGAGCTCGTCGGCTGCACGGAAGCTGTCATCTTCGGAATCACGCATTTCCACTGCGTTGCCGTCCGCCGAGAGGACCTCGACGTTCAGGCACAACGACTGCATTTCCTTGATGAGCACCTTGAAGGATTCGGGCACACCCGGTTCGGGGATGTTCTCGCCCTTGACAATGGCTTCGTACACCTTGACGCGACCGTGAACGTCGTCGGACTTCACCGTGAGCAGTTCCTGGAGGGTGTACGCGGCACCGTACGCTTCCAGCGCCCACACCTCCATCTCACCGAAGCGCTGACCACCGAACTGAGCCTTACCACCCAGGGGCTGCTGGGTGATCATGGAGTACGGACCGGTGGAACGAGCGTGGATCTTGTCGTCCACCAAGTGGTGGAGCTTCAAGATGTACTGGTAACCGACGGACACGGGGTCCGGGAACGGCTGGCCGGAACGACCGTCGAACAACCGGGCCTTGCCGCTGCGGTCGATCAGACGATCGCCGTCGCGGGTCGGGTTGGTGTGATCCAACAGGTCGAAGATCTCGTCCTCGCTGGCGCCGTCGAACACCGGGGTGGCCACGTTGGTGGGGCCGGAGCTCTTGGGGAAGTTGGACAGGCGGTCCAACCACTCGGGGTTGCCTTCGATGTTCCAGCCCTGCTTGGCGAGCCAACCGGTGTGAACCTCGAGCACCTGGCCCAGGTTCATACGGCCGGGCACACCCAGCGGGTTCAGGATCACGTCAACGGGGGTACCGTCCGCAAGGAACGGCATGTCCTCCATGGGCAGGATCTTGGAGATCACACCCTTGTTACCGTGACGACCGGCGAGCTTGTCGCCGTCGGTGATCTTGCGCTTCTGGGCCACGTACACGCGAACCACCTGGTTCACGCCGGCGGGCAGGTCGTCGTCCTCGTCGTCGCGATCGAACACGCGGACGCCGATCACGGTGCCGGACTCGCCGTGGGGCACCTTCAGGGAGGTGTCACGCACTTCGCGGGACTTCTCACCGAAGATGGCGCGCAGCAGGCGCTCCTCCGGGGTCAACTCGGTCTCACCCTTGGGGGTCACCTTGCCCACCAGGATGTCACCGGCCTGAACCTCGGCACCGATGTGGATGATGCCGCGCTCGTCCAGGGCGGAGAGCACTTCCTCGGACACGTTGGGGATGTCACGGGTGATTTCCTCGGCACCGAGTTTGGTGTCGCGGGCATCGATCTCGTGCTCCTCGATGTGAATCGAGGTCAGAACGTCCTCGGAGACCATGCGCTGGGAGAGGATGATCGCATCCTCGTAGTTGAGGCCTTCCCAGGACATGTAGGCAACCAGCAGGTTCTTACCCAGTGCCAGCTCGCCCTGGTCGGTCGAGGGGCCGTCGGCGATGACCGTACGGTCCTCGATCCGCTCGCCCTCGGAGACGATCACGCGCTGGTTGTAGGTGTTACCCGGGTTCGAACGAACGAACTTGTTGATCGGGTAGAGCTTGGTGGTGCCGTCGTCGTTGAGAACCTTCACCTGATCGGCGGAGACCTCTTCGACCACACCCGGCTTGATGGCCAGAACGGAGTCGCCGGCGTCCATAGCGGCGTAGCGCTCCATACCGGTACCGACCAGCGGTGCTTCCGAGACCAACAGCGGCACAGCCTGACGCTGCATGTTGGCACCCATCAACGCGCGGTTGGCGTCGTCGTGCTCGAGGTACGGAATCAGGGCGGTGGCCACCGACACCATCTGGCGCGGGGACACGTCCATGAACTCGACGTCCGAAGGCTCGACCAGCACGGCTTCACCGGAACCGTCAGCGGCACGTGCCAGAACGGCGTCCTCGGCGAAGTGACCGTCCTCGGTCAACGGTGCGTTGGCCTGCGCGATGGTCACGCCACGCTCGTCGTCCGCGGTCAAGTAGCTGACCTCGTCCGTGACCACACCGTTGACCACCTTGCGGTAAGGGGTCTCGATGAAGCCGAACGGGTTGATGCGCGCGTAGGTCGCCAACGAACCGATCAGACCGATGTTGGAACCCTCAGGGGTTTCAATCGGGCACATCCGGCCGTAGTGCGAGGGGTGCACGTCACGGACTTCCATGCCGGCGCGGTCACGGGACAGACCACCCGGGCCCAGCGCGGAGAGGCGACGCTTGTGCGTCAGACCGGCCAGCGGGTTGTTCTGGTCCATGAACTGCGACAGCTGGGAGGTTCCGAAGAACTCCTTGATGGCGGCAACAACGGGACGGATGTTGATCAGGGTCTGGGGCGTGATGGCCTCGACGTCCTGAGTGGTCATGCGCTCGCGAACCACGCGCTCCATACGGGACAGGCCCGTGCGGATCTGGTTCTCGATGAGCTCGCCCACCGCGCGGATGCGACGGTTACCGAAGTGGTCGATGTCGTCCACGTCAACGTGAATTTCGCGCGGCTCCCCGTCGCGGACACCCTCCATGGTGCTGCCACCGGCGTGCAGGGTGACCAGGTAACGAATCATGGCCACGATGTCGTCCACGGACAGCACGGAAGCGTCCGCATCCGTGAAGGCCTTGTCCAGACCCAGCTTGCGGTTGATCTTGTAGCGACCCACCTTGGCCAAGTCGTAGCGCTTGGGGTTGAAGTACATGTTGTCCAGCAGGGACTGGGCAGCATCAACCGTGGGCGGCTCTCCCGGACGCAGCTTGCGGTAGATGTCCAGCAGGGCATCCTCGCGGGTTTCGGTGGTGTCTTTCTCGAGGGTTGCGCGGATCGAGTCGTACTCGCCGAACTCCTCGAGGATCTTGGATTCGGTCCAGCCCAGTGCCTTGAGCAGAACGGTCACGGACTGCTTACGCTTGCGGTCCAGGCGAACGCCCACCTGATCGCGCTTGTCGATCTCGAGCTCGAACCATGCGCCGCGGGACGGGATGATCTTCGCGGAGAAGATGTCCTTGTCCGAGGTGCGGTCCTGGCCCTTTTCGAAGTAAGCACCGGGGGAACGCACCAGCTGAGAGACGACCACGCGCTCGGAACCATTGATCACAAAGGTTCCCTTTTCGGTCATGAGCGGGAAATCGCCCATGAACACGGTCTGCTGCTTGATCTCACCGGTGGTGTTGTTCATGAACTCGGCCTTGACGTACAGCGGCGCCGAATAGGTGGCGTCACGGTCCTTGCACTCGTCCATGGTGTATTTGGGGTCGTAGAACTCCGGCTCGGAGAACGACAGGGACATGGTGCCCTGGAAGTCCTCGATGGGGGAGATCTCTTCGAAGATGTCCGACAGGCCGGACGTGGTGGCCACGCCGGTTTCGCCGGTCTCCTGGGCCTGTGCCAAACGGGCCTGCCAACGCTCGTTGCCCACCAGACGGTCAAAGCTGTCCGTCTGAAGTGCAAGCAGGTTGGGGACGTCCAGCGGCTCGTGGATCTTTGCGAAGGAAATTCGGCGAGGAATGTTATCGCTCGTGGGGTGATTGGCGGTGACGTTCGAATCGGTGCTCGAGGCGACCAAGATGTGATCCTTCCACAGACATGCAGTGAATTCGCGAGGTTCCCGAGATGAGAATTGGGGGCCGGTGTTGGCTGATTGCGCAACACGCCCCGGTGGCGCCCACCGCTATATGAAGGCACGCATGTATAAGGGACAACGCAAGCTATCAGTCTAGGACTTTTTTTCCACTTTGTCCAGACCCGTAGTGGACGGACGGGACAACTCGTCGTAAGATACCCCGCCCCTCCGGTTTCCGACCTCCCCTTCCGTGCCGAACCCCCACCCAGGACGACGACGCCGCTCGGCCGGGTTTCGCGGCCGGGGTCATCAACTGCCGCGTGTTCCGACACCCCCGGCCACCGGTTTCCCGGCGTCGAACTGTTGACTGGCAAAGGCCGCCAACTCCGGATGATGTAAATCCAGGGCGGGCCGTTCGGAGCGAATGCGGGGCAAGGATGCAAAGTTGTGGCGCGGTGGCGGGCAGGACGTGGCCCATTCCAACGAACAGCCGAAGCCCCAAGGGTCGTCCACCTCCACTTTCTTGGCGTGCCGGTGGGTGACGTACACGTTCCAGAAGAACGGAATCATGGACAGCCCCAACAGCATGGCTCCGGCGGTCGAGAGTTGATTCATCCACGTGAACCCGTCCTCCGGCAGGTAGTCCGCGTACCTGCGGGGCATACCACTGACCCCCACCCAGTGCTGGATGAGGAAGGTCATGTGGAAGCCGATGAACAGCATCCAGAAGTGGACCTTACCCAGCCGCTCGTTGAGCATCTTGCCGGTGAACTTGGGCCACCAGAAGTAAAAGCCAGCGAACATGGAGAACACCACGGTGCCGAACACCACGTAGTGGAAGTGCGCGACCACGAAGTACGTGTCAGATACGTGAAAATCCAGGGCGGGCGTGGCCAGGATGATGCCCGTGAGCCCTCCGAAGAGGAACGTGAAGAGGAAACCGAGGGCCCACAGCATGGGCGTCTCGAACGTCACCGAGCCTTGCCACATCGTGCCGATCCAATTGAAGAACTTCACACCGGTTGGCACCGCAATCATCATGGACATGAACGCGAAGAAACTCAGCGCCACCGCTCCGGTGACGAACATGTGGTGGGCCCACACCGTGATGGACAGCGCGGCGATCGCGATGGTCGCGAAGACCAGACCCTTGTACCCGAAAATCGGTTTCCGGGAGAAGACCGGAATGATTTCGGACACGATGCCGAAGAACGGCAGGGCGATGATGTACACCTCGGGGTGACCGAAGAACCAGAACAAGTGTTGCCACAGGATGGCGCCGCCGTTCTCCGGATCGAAGATGTGTCCTCCCATGCGCCGGTCCATACCCAGCGCAAACAGCGCGGCGGCGAGCGGTGGGAACGCCATGATCACGAGCATGGACGTCAGCAGGATGTTCCACGTGAAGATGGGCATGCGCCACATGGTCATCCCAGGAGCGCGCATGCAGAGGATCGTGGTGATGAAGTTGACGCCGCCCAAGATGGTGCCGAAGCCCTGCAGTGCCAGCCCGAATAACCACAGGTCTCCACCCACACCAGGGCTGAAGGTCGTGTCATTGAGCGGGGCGTACGCAAACCATCCGAAGGACGCCGCACCCTGCGGAGTGACGAACCCGGCCATTGCCACGAGGGACCCGAACAGGAAGAACCAGAACGCTAGCGCGTTGAGCCGGGGGAACGCGACATCAGGGGAGCCGAGTTGAATGGGCACCAACACGTTGGCGAAGCCGATGAACAGCGGTGTTCCGAACATCAGCAACATCAAGGTGCCGTGCATGGTGAACAGCTGGTTGTACTGCTCCTTGGTCTCCAGGATCTGCAGACCGGGATCGAAGAGTTCGGCGCGGATCAACAGTGCCATCACACCGCCCACACAGAAGAAGGCGAATGACGAGATCAGATACATGTATCCGATCGTCTTGTGATCGGTCGAGGTGAGCCAGCCGACGATCATCCGGCCCTTGGACCGGGGCACCGCGGGTGCTTCGACTCGCTGGCGGCGTTCGGTTGCCGTGTACGCGTGGATGGCCATGACATGTCCTAACCGAGCGGTTCAGCTCTGGTGCAGGAGCGACTTCTCCGAGACGATGAGACGAGAAGGGGCCCGTGTCAGTCCACGCTACGCGGTGGCCATCGCAAATGGTATGCCTACTCATTAGTTTCTTGCTGCTTTAATGATTCGCCCATTAACTACCATCATGCAGACCACCGTCCTGGCCACGTCCGGTTCACCCGGCCGCTAAGCAACTCCCCTGCGGCGCGCCTCATCGGCCGCCTGCTCAACCCCTCGCAGCCACGGGTCCCCATGCCCCGGAAGCACCACCGTGGCGCCGGTCTGCGCCAAGGCGCGCAGTGATTCCATGGCCATGGCGCTGTCCGCGGTCGCCGCCTTTGCCACAATTCGAGGCCCGGTGAGCGCAGTGTACGGATCCAGCGTGACGAGCGCGTCACCGGTAATCAGCGCGTCGGATTGGGGCATGTGCAGGGCGCAGTGCCCGTACGTGTGGCCGGCAGAGAGGACCACCCTGAGACGCCCCGGAACAGGAACCTCCTGCCCCGCTTCGAGCGGCTGTGAGACCGTCACCCCCTTCACCGCTGCCGCGCCCCCGAACACCATGGACAGCAGCACCGGGATGGCCCGAGGGTGTCGCAAGGGATACGCCGCGGCCGGATTCTCATGCGCGTAACGGTAGGGGTGCGCGGCCAGGGTTACATCCTGGTGGTGGGCATACACCGGAATATCGAGACGCTCAACGAGTTTGGCGGCCACTCCCACGTGGTCGAAATGGGCGTGTGTCAGCACTAATGCCTTGAGGTCTGCGGGTGCTCGCCCGAGTTCACGGATCGCATGCCCCAGTTCGTTCCAGACCCTCGGAAGACCCGCGTCCACCAGGGTGAGTCCCTGATCGTCCTCGAGCAGATAGCAGTTGACGTTATGACTCTGGATCAAATGGATTCCGGGGGCCACATTCTTCAGGAACACGTTTCTTCCCTCCCAGCCCGTAACCCATGAACGGGCATACTCGCCCGGAACAAGGTTCGGACCACATACTGGTAGTGGACGACCCACCCAAGCTAAGCCGCCTTATAGTAGATTACGGTCCGTCCTCTGCGGTGTCACGCATGGTGGGCCACACTGTTGGGTCCATGTATACACGCAGGATGCTGCGAGTGACAGAAAGTTGAGACCGGTGACCACACTCAAGGAAAGAACCGAGGCCCCCACTGCCCGAGGGCTTGCGAGCTCGGCGCTGATCGCCCTATTGACCAACGGGCACCCATCCCCCGAAGCGAAGCTCGAACTGGGTGCCGCAGTCGAACGGGCGCTGGACGAGTGCCACGACATCAAGACCGACGAAGACCTTCAGCTCTCCCTCTTCCTGCTGTACCTGCTGCACTACGGCCCGGCCGAGTTCGTGCGCGGCGAATGGGAGTGGGACCCGGACCTGATCCGTATTCGCTCATCCATCGAGGAACGCTTCGAAGCACAACTGCGAGCCGAGGTCGAACTACCCTCCCCGCTCCCCCGTGACGGCAAGGCCGCCGCGGAAATGCTTTTCGAGATGACTCAACCTGCCGCCAAGCCGGGCACCGCCATGTGGCTGGCCAAGAACGCCACCGAGGACTTGCTTCGGGAGTTCCTGATTCAGCGTTCCATCTACACGCTGCGCGAGGCGGATCCGCACACGTGGTCCATCCCCAAGCTCCAGGGACGCGCCAAGGCTGCCATGGTCGAGATCCAGGCCGACGAATACGGTGGCGGTCACCCGGACAAGGTGCACTCGGAAATCTTTGCCCGCACCATGCGCAACTTCGGCTTGGACGACACCCCTGATGTCTATTTGGACGTGGTACCGGCGAGCACCTTGGCCTCGACCAACCTCATCAGCATGTTCGGTCTCCACCGCCGCTTGCGCGGGGCCAATGTGGGGCACCTTGCGGCCTTCGAAATGACTTCGACGATCCCCAACAAGCACTACGGCAACGCGTTCCGCAAGCGTGGCTACGGCCAGGACGTCACCTGGTACTTCGACGAACACGTCGAGGCCGACGCCGTGCACGAACAGTTGGCCGCCCGAGACCTCGTGGGCAACCTCGTCGATGACGAACCTCAGCTGACCGAGGATATCTTCTTCGGGGCCGCCGCGTGCCTCTACGTGGACGGACGCGCGGGTGATCACATGCTGGAGGCATGGTCCTCGGGCCGGTCTTCGCTGCTCACCCCGGAACCCCGGGTATGAGCGCGGACAGGACCGACGACATGCCGCACCCCCACAACGAGGGGGCGCTGCCCGATCGTTCCGTCCCCCGCGAGTCGCAACCACTGTCCCGCACGCAGAACGATCTCAGGGATGCAACGGAGCTGTCCGAGACCGATGCTTCTGCGGAACCCCGGCCGGCGCCCGGCTCCGCCGAATCGCCCGTGATCACCGTATGCCCCAAGGGTCCCCTGTTGGTGCGCGGGGATTTCCTGATGGCTGCGGAGCCCGGTGCGGAACCGCTACCGCCCGAACGCAAGGTCATTGCCCTGTGCCGGTGTGGGATGACCAGCATCGCCCCGCACTGCGACGGTTCCCACAAGCTGGCCAAGGTTCGCGCCTTCATGCCGCGCAAGGACCGGGACTGACCAAACCGAGCCCGAAAGCTCCCGCGTTCCGGTAGACATCGACACGCCAAGAGCGTGCCTTCCGAAACCAGCACTGACCTCGAAGGACTCAACGGGCCGGATACCTCGAACGAGGTATCCGGCCCGTTGTCGTGACAGCGTTTGCTGAACGGAACGTCTGAAGCGCTGGTCAGCCGCGCTTGTAGAACGGCAAGTCGGTCTGCTTGACCTCAATGTCACGGCCGCGGGCGTCTTGAACGCTCACGTCGCCGTCGGCGATCCGGCCCAGCGCGTCCGTGGCCACAAGGGCCATGGCAATGGGCTTGCCCAGCGTTGGCGAGGGCAGTCCACTGGTGACAACCCCCACCGTCTCCCCGCCCGAGACCACGGTGTAGTCGGCGCGAATGGGCTTGCGGCCCACACCTTCCAGACCCACCAGGGTGCGCTCGGGATCGGACTCGACCACGGCCGCCAGCGCCTCACGGCCTACCGTGTCCGTGCCCGCTTCACCCTTCTTGCGCAGCGCGATCTCCACGAGTTTGCCCAGGCCGGCCTCGGCCGGGGTGATCTCGGTCGACAGTTCGTGTCCGTACAGCGGCATACCGGCCTCGAGCCGCAGCGAGTCACGCGCGGCCAGTCCGGCCGCAGACACGGGAGCGTCCTCGGTGGACAGCTTCTTCGCAGTCTTCAGGAGCGCGGACCACAGCGCCGGGGCGTCCTGGTTGCTGCAGTACAGCTCGAAACCGTCCTCGCCGGTGTAACCGGTTCGAGCCGCCAGAACCTCCACGCCCGCACAGCGAGCGTGAGCGGCGGCGTAGTACTTGAGATTTTCGACGACGTCGCTCGGGTCCAGGTCCGTGGCCTTGAGCACCTCGAGAGCGCGGGGACCCTGCACGGCGATCAAGGAGGTCTCGGCACCCTGGTCGGTCACAACGACGTCAAAACCCTCGGCGCGAGCGGTCAGCTCACGCGCGACCACTTCCTGGTTGCCCGCGTTGGGGACCACCAGGTAGCGGTTCTCCTCGAGCCGGTAGGTGATCAGGTCGTCGAGCACCCGGCCGGCCGCGTCCACGATCACCGAGTACTTGGCGCGGCCCACGGAGATCGCGGACAGCACGCCCACCAGCGCGAAGTCCAGGAACGCCCCGGCCTGCGGACCGGAAACCTCCACCTCACCCATGTGGGACAGATCGAAGATTCCGGCACCGCGGCGCACCGCGTGGTGCTCAGCGGTGTCACTCGCGTAGCGCACGGGCATGGACCAGCCGCCGAAGTCGGTGAACCGGGCGCCCAGTTCCTCGTGGGCCGCGTACAGGGCAGTTTTCTTCTCGCTCATCAGTTCTCCTCCCCCGCAGCAGCGGCGGCGTAGGCGGCGTCGAACGCCTCGATCGGCGGGCACGAGCACACCAGGTTACGGTCCCCGGCAGCGTTGTCCACGCGACCCACGGGCGACCAGTACTTGACCCGACGCAGCGAGGGCACGGGGTAAGCGGCCTGCGAGCGCGGGTACGAGCGATCCCACTCGTCGGCAGTGAGCACCTGGGCTGTATGTGGGGCATGGCGAACCACGGAATCCGCAAGCGCGACCTTGCCGTCGGCGATCTCCTGCATCTCGGCATGGATGGTGCGCATGGCCTCGATGAAACGATCCAGTTCCTCTAGGGACTCGGACTCGGTGGGCTCCACCATGAGTGTGCCCGCCACCGGGAACGCCAGGGTGGGTGCGTGGAAACCGAAATCGACCAGTCGCTTGCACACGTCCTCTGCGGTCACACCGGAGGCCTTGGTCATGGCACGCAGGTCCAGGATGCATTCGTGGGCAACCAGTCCACCGTCGCCGGAGTACAGCGTGGGGAACACGTCCGAAAGCGACCGGGAGATGTAGTTGGCGCTCAGCACGGCCGTGCGCGTGGACTCGGTGAGCCCCTTGGCACCGGTCATGGCGATGTACATCCACGTGATCGGCAGAACACCGGCCGAACCGAAGGGGGCCTGCGAGACAGGGAAGCCCGCGCCGCGCTCGTCGAGCTTGGCCTCCACTGCGTTACCGGGCAGGTAGGGCACCAGATGCTCGGCCACGGCCACGGGACCCACGCCGGGCCCGCCACCGCCGTGTGGGATGCAGAAGGTCTTGTGCAGGTTCAGGTGGGAGACGTCTCCGCCGAACCGGCCCGGACGTGCCAGACCCATCAACGCATTGAGGTTCGCGCCGTCCACGTACACCTGGCCACCGGCATCGTGAATGGCCTCGCAAACCATGGAGATGTCCGTGTCGTACACGCCGTGGGTCGAGGGGTAGGTGACCATGATGCCCGCGAGCTCGTCACCCACCGATTCGATCTTGGCCTTGAGGTCCTCATGATCGATCAGACCGTCCGCTGCGGTCGCGACCACCACGACCTTCAGGTCCGCCAGAACCGCCGATGCCGCATTGGTTCCGTGGGCGGAAGACGGGATCAGGATGGTCTTGCGCTGGGTTTCCCCGCGGTCGACCTGGTAGCGGCGGATGGCCAACAGCCCGGCCAGCTCGCCCTGCGAACCCGCGTTGGGCTGCACGGACACTGCTGCGTAACCGGTGATCTCCGCGAGCCAGCCTTCGAGCTGCTCGATCAACTCGTGCCATCCCTGTGCCTGGTCCTGTGGGGCCAGCGGATGGATGTTGGCGAACTCCGGCCAGGAAATGGGCTCCATCTCCGCAGCGGCGTTGAGCTTCATGGTGCACGAACCCAGCGGGATCATGGTGCGGTCCAGCGCCAGGTCCTTGTCTGCCAGCTGACGCAGCCAACGCATGAGCGAGGTCTCGGAACGGTGCGTGTGGAAGACCGGGTGGGTCATGTACTCGTCCGTGCGGTGCCACTCCTCTGGAACACCATCCAGGAGATCGGAGCTGCGCTCCACGTTCTCCCCGATGGTGCACGCCTCGGACACCGCTGCCAACACGTCCTCGACGTCCTCGCCGGTGTGAGACTCACCGAAGCTCACGCCCACGGTGTCCTGGTCCACGCGGCGCAGGTTGATGCCGCGCTGTGCCGCAGCAGCCAAGATGTCATCGGCCTTGCCCTCGACCGTGAACGTCACTGTGTCGAAGAACCGCTCGTGCGCGACCGAAATACCGCGCTCGCGCAGCCCCTCCGCGAAGACCGTGGCCAGCCCGTGCAGGCGCTCGGCCAGCTCACGCAGCTTTGCGGGACCGTGGTACACGGCGTACGCGGCGGCCACGATGGCCAGCAATGCCTGAGCGGTGCAGATGTTGGAGGTCGCCTTCTCGCGGCGGATGTGCTGCTCGCGGGTCTGCAGGGCCAAACGGTAGGCGGGGGCACCGGAGGAATCCGTGGACACGCCCACGATGCGACCGGGCATCGAACGCTCCACGCCCTTGCGGGTGGCCATGAACGCGGCGTGCGGACCACCGTAGAACAGCGGCACACCGAATCGCTGGGCGGAACCTACGGCAATATCGGCGCCGGCAGAACCCGGGCTCTGCAGCATGGTCAGGGCCAGCAGATCGGTGCTCACGGTCGCCAGAGCACCGGCCTCGTGGGCAGCCTCGATCACGGAGCTGGGATCGATGACATCACCGTCCGCGCCGATCTGCGCGACGACCACACCGAAGAAGTCTCCGTCCGAGGCCAAGGTGGCCGCGGCGTCGTCGGCGCCCAAGTCCGCGATGACCAGCTCGATGCCGGCGGCGCGAGCGCGGCCGGTGAGAATGGCGAGCGTCTGCGGAAGGGAACGGCTGTCAACGATCACACGGGAGCTACGGGACTTGCGGTTGGCGCGGCGCATCATCAGAACGGCCTCGGCCACGGCGGAGGACTCGTCCAGCAGGGACGCATTGGCCACGTCCATGCCGGTCAGGTCGATCACGGCGTTCTGGAACGTAAGCAGCAGTTCCAAGCGGCCCTGGGAAATTTCGGGCTGGTACGGGGTGTACGAGGTGTAGAAGCCCGGGTTCTCCAGAATGTTGCGGCGGATCGCGGCGGGGGTGACCGTGTCGAAGTACCCCTGACCGATCATCTGGCGCATCACGGTGTTCTTGCCCGCGATGGTGCGGATGGCCGCCAGCGCCTCGGTCTCGTCAAGGGGCGCAGGCAGGTCCAAGGTGTCGCGGAATCGGATGCTCTCGGGGACGGCCCGATCAATCAGCTGATCGAGGCTGTCCACGCCCACGGCGTTGAGCATGGTGGTGATGTCATCGGCGTCTGGGCCGATGTGGCGGGGCAGGAAAGACATGTGAGGGTCTCCTGGGTTACTTGAGGGCGTGCTAAGTCCCGGTGAGTTCCTCCCCGCTCTGTACATCAACCTGAGAGATTTCGCCGGTGGCCGCGGATATCCGCGATCACCGACCTGCCCCGTCGGTGCTCGGCCGCGGCGTCATGCCAGGGACGAGCTCTTCAGAGTGGCCTGGTGCGGCGGTACGGGTGCCTGAGAGATTCCCGGGGAGGGTTTGCTCCTTCGGCGATGGCGCGATGCTTACGCACCCGCCATGCTCTCCCGCCGCACTGTGACGGCCAAGATGGTCAGTCCTAGTTTCGCACAACCCCGGGCAGCACAAAGCCCCGCACCGAAAACAGTGCAGGGCTTTGCGAAGTAGCAGTACCGCCACCTGCCCTTGCGGGTCAGGCTACGCGGCCGTACCTGCGCTCGAAGCGCGGGGAATTACTTGACGGTGACGGTAGCGCCAGCAGCCTCGAGGGATTCCTTGGCCTTGTCTGCGGCTTCCTTGTTGGCACCTTCCAGAACGGGCTTGGGAGCGCCGTCCACGAGGTCCTTGGCTTCCTTCAGGCCCAGGGAGGTCAAGGCACGAACTTCCTTGATGACCTGGATCTTCTTGTCGCCTGCAGCTTCGAGGATGACGTCGAACTCGGTCTTCTCTTCCTCAGCAGCAGCTTCGCCGCCGGCGGCGGGAGCGCCACCAGCCACGGCCACGGGGGCAGCAGCGGTTACGTCGAAGGTCTCTTCGAAGGCCTTGACGAACTCGGACAGCTCGATGAGGGAGAGCTCCTTGAAAGCCTCGATCAATTCTTCGGTGGTCAGCTTAGCCATGGTGTTGGCTCCTTCTTTTACGTGGTTGTCAGTGCCCGCGGGCGCTGACGAGGTTTTGCGTGGTGATAGAACACGGGTTCATCCGGCCGGAACCGGAACCCGAAACCCAGGGGATCCCGTGAGGGATCAGGCGGCGTTCTCGCCCTGTTCCTCGACCTTGGCACGCAGGGCTTCTGCGGTGCGCACGGTCTTGGACAGCGGGGCCTGGAACAGCGCGGCAGCCTTGGACAGGGACGCCTTGGCAGCGCCTGCGACCTTGGCCAGCAGAACCTCGCGGGACTCGAGGTCCGCAAGCTTCTTGATCTCCGCTTCGTCCATTGCAACGCCGTCAAGGTAACCGCCCTTGACGATCAGCTCCGGGTTGTCCTTGGCGAAGTCACGCAAGCTCTTGGCAGCTTCGACAGGGTCACCCGAGATGAACGCGATAGCCGAGGGGCCGTTAAGCTGGCCCTCGAACGCGTCGATGCCGACTTCCTTGGCCGCAATTGCGGTCAGCGTGTTCTTCACCACGGCGTATTCAGCGTTCTCACCGAGTGCGCGGCGCAGCGTCTTCAGCTGAGCCACGGTGAGCCCGCGGTACTCCGTCAGGACGGCAGCGTGCGAGTTGGAGAAGAATTCCTTCAACTCCGCAACCGCGGCAGCCTTTTCAGGATTCGCCATGGTGCTCCTTCCTTGCTTGTGTATGCCGGATTCTCGTGATCCGCTTCGGAACACAAAAAAGCCCCGCGCAGATGCCCGGGGCTCGACCTGATACACAACGCAAACGGTTCACTCCGCAGGACGCTGTCGAAAAGATTCGTGCTGGTTCACCTGCGCTGGCCATTCTCCGTTTCCGGAGAACTCTTCGATCACACAGGCTTGCGCACGCGTGATGACCGGCGGTCTTAGGTACGCACCAATGTACCCGACGATTTCGGGGCACGCCAAATCGACAGTTCCCGCACCACGTTCCGCAGATTCGGATGTCTCGTGGCGAGCTTTCTACTCCCTGATCCGCTCCGGGTGCGTGTACACGTTGCACGTGCCGCGGCGGTTGAAACCCACCACGGTCACCCCGTGCTCGCGGCCGTGCTTCACCGCGAGTGCCGAGGGCGCGCTGACGGCCGAGAGCACCGGGATTCCGGCCATGGCGGCCTTGCTGACCAGTTCGAAGGATGCCCGGGCGGACACTTGCAGTACGCAGTCGTTGAGCGGGAGTTTGTCGTGGTGCATGGCCCATCCGATGACCTTGTCCACGGCGTTGTGCCGGCCCACGTCCTCCCGCACCACGAGCGGCTCCTGGGTCGAGGCCAGGAACAACCCTGCGGCGTGGACTCCCCCGGTCGCATCGAAGACCTTCTGATGATCGCGGAGTTCATCGGGCAACCGCACGAGCCGTTCCGCTCCCATGACCGGGCGCACCGGCGGCAGCGGATACGAACTCGGCTTGACGATCTCCTCCATGGACGACGTCCCGCAGACCCCGCACGAGGACGAGGTGTAGACGTTGCGCGCTGCAACCCTCTTGGGCCCCGGCGCTCCCGGAGCCAGCCGCACGTCGATCACGTTGTAGGTTCGATGGCCGTCCTGGTCCACACCCGAGCTGTAATCCATCCCCGCAATGTGGTCCATCTGCCGGACGACTGCTTCGCTCAGCAAGTAGCCGGGCACCAGTTCGAAGTCGTGGCCGGGCGTGCGCATGGTCACGGTGAACTGTTCGCCGTTGAGCCGGATCTCCAACGGTTCTTCACCCGCGAGCTTGTCCGGTCCGGTGAATTCTTCACCGTCCGCAGACAATTTCCGTACTCGAGTGGGAACCACGATTCTGCTGACCATGAGTCGTCATCCGTCCAGGCCCACCCACGAATGGGTGCCATCGGTATAGGTCTGTCGCTTCCAGATGGGCACGCGGGCCTTGATGCGGTCCACCAAGGCATCACACGCCGCAAAGGCTTCCTTGCGGTGGGCGGACGCGACCGCGGCTTCCAGTGCACTGTCCCCCACTGCCAGCGAGCCGATGCGATGTTCGGCCCAGATCCGCACCTGCGGGAACTCCACCGCGATCTCCTCGGCCACCTGGCGGATCACGGTGTCGGCATCCGGGTGAGCGCTGTACTCGAGTCCCGTAACGCCCGAGCGGCCGTCGTCATGGTCACGAATCACACCGCTGAAGCCCACCACCGCCCCGCAGTCAGCCGCGCTCACGGCCGCTTGGGCGCGCGCCGGGTCCAAGGGCTCGTTCGTCACCTGTGCGTGCAGTACTCGGGACGACGACGCCGCTGGCGCGGGTTCGGCTGCCGTACCGCGCTCCTCCCCGTGGCCGTGCACGTCCTCCAGTTGAGCGCTGATATGGTCCAGCAGCGGTTCGAGCACCGCCATCCCGTCCTTCACCCCACCCTTGGAACCGGGCAGATTCACGACGAATGTCATACCCACTTGACCTGCCACCCCGCGGCTCATTACGGCGGTGGCGGTCTTCTGAAGCCCATACGCCCACAAGCCGTGCATGACTCCGGGGGATTCCCGTTCCAGGATCCGCGCTGTGGCTTCCGGGGTGACGTCGTCAGAGTTGAGACCGGTTCCGCCGCTGGTCACGATGAACCTTGGGCGTTCGGCCTGCGGTGTCTGTTCTGTGAGCTCGCGCAGGGTTTGCTCGACCTCCGGACCGTCCGGAATCACGCGCACCGGATCCACGGCGAGCCCCATTCCGGTGAGCCACTCGTGCAGGATGGGGCCGCACAGATCCTGGGCCGTGCCACGTGCGGCGGACGAGGACACGATCACGACCACCGCGCGGCGGCCCAGCAGGTTCGCCCCGTGTGATTCGTCCCGATGGGGACCGTGATCTTTGACCCCGTGCTCATCGCTGGGCCCGTGGGTGTCGGTCACTGTCTGCTCCAATCGCCGCTCTTACCGCCGGACTTGGCCACGACCTGCACGCCCGTGATCTGGGCGGCCTTGTCCACGGCCTTGATCATGTCGTAGAGCGTGAGTCCGGCAACGCTGGCCGCCGTCAGGGCTTCCATTTCCACCCCGGTGACACCGCGTGTTTTGACCGTGGCGCTGATGCTCACACGGTCTTCGCCCGGAACCAGATCCACCGTGACCTTGGACAACGGCAGCGGGTGGCACAGCGGAATCAGATCAGGAGTGCGCTTTGCCGCCATGATGCCGGCAATCCGGGCCACGGCCAGGGCATCGCCCTTGGGGAGATCGCCGGTGGCCAGCAGCTCGATGACGTCCGGTCGCGTGATCACCTCAGCTACCGCGGTGGCTTCGCGAGACGTCACGGCTTTCTCGCTCACGTCCACCATGTGCGCCGTGCCGTCTTCGCGCACGTGCGTCAACCGTTCCTGGTTGTCACTCACTGGCCGTCTCCTGTCTGATCGCCCCGCCACTGACGGGCAAAATTTGTACGCGTGTCCCGGACGTGAGTTCGTTGGCTCCCGCGGGGATCCGCAGCAACACGTTAGCGCGCGCGGCTGACATCAACAGGTGCGACGACGCTCCCCCCACGCAGCGCACGACAGGTTCCCGCGCGGCGTCGTCCGTCGTTTCGAGAACACCCCGACGCAGCTGGGTGCGACCGGGCAGACCGCGTACTGGTTCTGCGAGAACCGCGGAGGCCCAGCGGGGTGGCGTGCAGCAACCCCAGACGTCCGCAAGAGCGGGCCGCAGGAACATCTCGCACGAGACCCACGTGCTGACAGGGTTGCCGGGAAGGCAGACCACGGGTACGTCCCGGTACACGCCCAGGCCCTGGGGCCCTCCTGGCTGCATTGCCACGTGCCCGAACCACATCTGGGCTTCACGTTCCAAGGTCACTCGGACCACCTCGAAGGCGCCGGCGCTGATCCCCCCGCTCGTGATGATCAGATGGGGAGCTGCGCCGGCCACGGCCTTTCGAAGTCTCCGGGAAAATTCTTCCGGGTCGTCCGTGACGCTGAGCGTGGTCACGGAGAACGCACCCGCTTCCTCGAGCCACGCCTCGAGCAGCGGACCATTGGCGTCGTAAATGGCACCGGGTTCCAAGGGTTGCCCGGCCGCGAGGACTTCGTCCCCACCGGTCACCACCAGGACGGCTGGGCCATTTCGCACCGTCACCGTGGCAGCGCCGTCCAGACCCAGTGCGGCGCACGCACCCAGCGCGGCGGGTCCCAGAGTGGTCCCGGCGGGCAAGGCGACCGAACCGCGTTCGACGTCGCTGCCCTCCGCGCGCACGAAAGTCCCGGGGTCAATCGTGGCGGCGTTCTCCGCCGTGACGGTGATGCGATCGGTGTCGAAGGATGAGGGTGTGACTCGCTCCACGGGAATCACGGCATCGGCGCCGGCGGGCAGGGCGGCTCCGGTCATCACGGCCATGGCGGTGCCGGGTGCGAGGGCCGACGGCGCGGCCCCGGCCGCCTGCGTTCCGGACACGGGCAGCGTGACGTTTCCTTCTCCATCCGGAGTCCTGCGAAACTCCGAGCTGCGCACGGCGAACCCGTCCATTTGGGAGTTCGTGAAGGGCGGCAGCGAGATCGGAGCCGTCAGGTCCCGAGCGAGCACGCGGCCACGCGCCCGAGCCAAGGGAAGCTCGAGACCGGCGACGGCGGCGTCGTAACCGTGGGCGAGGGCGTCGCAGACGGCTGCGGCGTGATCGTCGATGCTGCGGCTCATACCCCCTACCCTAAGCGGGCTGGACACACGCCTTAGACTGGCCCCATGTCCGTTTTCCTCGGTATCCCGCAAGCGCTACCGACCCGGGGCGTGCCCGAACAGGGGCCCCTGGTGGATCGCTTCGGGCGCGTGGCCACGGACCTGAGAATTTCGATCACGGACAAGTGCAATTTGCGCTGCACGTACTGCATGCCCGCGGAGGGAATGGACTGGCTGTCCAAGTCGTCCCTGATGACCACTGACGAGATCGTGCGGCTCACCCGCATTGCCGCAGAAGAATTCGGGGTCAAGGAACTCCGGCTCACCGGCGGCGAGCCCCTGATCCGCCCGGACCTCGAAGAAATCGTGGCCGCGGTGACCGAGGCGCTGCCCGGCTTCCCAGTTTCCATGACGACCAATGGGATCGGCCTGGCCCAGCGCGCCGAAGGGCTTGTCGCGGCTGGCATGACCCGCGTGAACGTCTCCCTGGACACCCTGTGCGCCGAGACGTATAAGCAACTCGCGCGCCGCAACAAACTCAGCGAGACCCTTGAGGGCGTGGCCGCCGCGCAGGCTGCGGGGCTGTCTCCGGTGAAGCTCAACGCCGTCTTGATGCGCGGCGTCAACGACCGCGAAGCCCCCGAGCTGCTGCGCTGGGCGCTCGAGCACAATTGTTCGCTGCGCTTCATCGAGCAGATGCCGCTCGACGCCGATCACGGCTGGACCCGCACCAACATGGTGACCGCTGCGGAGATTCGCGAGGACCTCTCCGAGCACTTCGATCTGAGCGCGGATCGGGATCCGCGTAACGGCGCGCCCGCGGAGAAAATGATCGTGCGCGAACGCGGAGGAACAGAAGTTATCGGCACCGTGGGCATCATCGCCTCCGTGACCGAACCGTTCTGCGCGGACTGCACGCGCACCCGCATCACCGCCGAGGGCAGGGTGCGCTCGTGCCTGTTCTCCCACCACGAGACAGACCTGATGCAGTTGCTGCGCTCTGACGCAACAGACCACGACATCGCCCAGCGTTGGCGGGCTGCCATGTGGGTCAAACCCCGCGCCCACGGCATGGACCACGCGGGCCTGGACTCCGAGGATTATGTTCAGCCCGATCGCAGCATGAGCGCCATTGGAGGCTGACACAACAGTGCTCGTTCGTTACTTCGCGGCCGCCGCCGCATCCGCAGGCACCGAGCAGGAAGAAGTGGCCGCTGACACGGCCATGACGCGTTCGGAACTTCAGCAAGTGCTCACTCATTTGCACCCCGTGGCCCCCGCGGGTGAAAAGACCCTGGCGCAGGTCCTTCCTCAGTGTTCCTGGCTGGTCAATGGCGTGGCCCGCAAGGATCCGGAATCGCCCATTGCTCCGGCGGCCACGGTGGACGTGCTGCCTCCGTTTGCCGGTGGCTGAGTCAGCGCCCCCGCCCCCATTGCCCGACGGAACGTGGTGGCGCGGCGTCGAGGTCGTTCGCCATGCACGCCGTGGCGCTGCGCAGCACATCGCTCACGAGCTGGGCCGTGCGCTGGTCAGCACCCGTTCTTCCGCCGTATCGGTGGACCTCGTGGACGCGGTCGGAGCGACCCTGGCCTGCGATGTCCACGCGTTGTGCCCTGTGCCCCATTACGCCTCGAGTGCCATGGACGGTTATGCCGTGTGCGGCTCGGGCCCCTGGCGAGTGATGACCGGGGACACTTCTGTGCACGATGCCGCGTCCACTGCGGCTCTCGAATTGGCTCCGAGTCAGGCCGTGCCCGTGGTGACGGGCGGGGTGATCCCCGGCGGAACCGACACCGTCATTCGGGATGAATACGCGCTGCGTACCGGAGATGAATTACGGTTCGACGATTCCTGCCCGACCTCCGAACTCGAGGGCCGGCACATCAGGCCCGCAGGGACCGAATGTCGATCCGGCGAAAGGATTCTCACCGCCGGGAGCGTCCTGAGTCCGGCGGACATCGCCTTGGCCGCGGTGAGCGGGGTGGACAAGGTACCGGTGGTTCCCGTTCCGGATGCACGGCTACTGCTCACGGGTTCGGAGGTCCAATCCTCAGGGGTTCCGACACCGGGGTTCGTCCGCGACGCCTTCGCGCCCACGGTGCCGCCCGTTCTCACGTCCCTGGGCGCACGTGTCGATTCCGTGCGGCGGCTGCCCGACGACGCTGCTGTCTTTGCGGCCGCCCTCGACGTCGCGATCACGGACCGCGTGCCGCTCGTCATCACGACCGGAGGCACGGCCCGCTCCCGCGCCGATCACGTGCGAGCGCACCTGGAACGTCGTACGACACCGATCATCGACGAACTGGATCTTCAACCCGGTCATCCCACTTTGTTCGCCGCGTGCGGCCCGGGCACCGCGGTGCTCGCCCTGCCGGGGAATCCCTTGGCAGCCATGACGGCGCTGACGGTGTTGGCTGTGCCATTCCTCTGCGGACTCCTGGGCCGCCCTGCTCCGGTGCCGGTCAGCGTGACGGTCGCCCACGAGATTGCCGGCACCCGCCGCGAACGGTTGGTCCCGGCTTTCCAACACGCCGACGGCGCCTGGTCACCATGCAGGCAGATCGGCGCCAACATGCTTCGAGGGTTGTCCAGCGCCCAAGCGCTGCTGAGTGTGCCGGTCGAGGGCTTATCCGCAGGTGCCCGGACCGAGGCCTTGGCCCTGCCCTGGTAGACCCTGGGTCAGTCGGCCCGGAAATCCCTCATCCACACGGCGGACTGCCCAGCGTCCTGGAAACCCAATTGTACGTTGACCCAGTTCATCCGGTCGTTGCCGGTGTGGGTCCACGAGTACACCGTGTCCACTTCGGGTTGCACCTCGACCAGTTGTTTGAGGTTGGCCATTTTCAGTCGCATGCCCAGCCGGCGCCCTCGGTGTTCGCGGATCACCAGCGTCTCGTCCTGGAGGGCCAGGGTGGGTCGGTGCTGCGCCAGGATCAGTTCGGTCATTCCCACCAGCTCACCGGCGTCCCGGTCCTCGGCCACGGCCATGAGGGACCGGTCTCCGTCTTCTTCGCGCAGCTGCTCGGTGCGGCGCACGCGTTCGGCGTCCCACGGGTCCGGATCGGTCACGATCGGCTTCACGAAGGAGTCGCTCGGCAACCGCGCGTGGAGTCGAGCCAGCGGCTCCAACAAGTGTTCCGGCGCAGAACCAACCCACGTGTGCAGTGCGTAGCGATCGGCGAAGGGTACTTCTTCCAACGACCGTTCGATTGCCTCGAGGCGCTCCTGCGGCAAGGGAACGTCCAGCAGCGCGAAACTGCTCACGGTCTGAAGTTCGTAGCCGGCGTGCTCGGCAAAGCGGGTCTGCCGGTGGCTCGCAGGAAGTTTCCCGGAACCGTCCGCGGCGTCGATCCATTCGACACCCACACCGCTGGTTTCACCGCCCATGACGCTTCCGTCACCGGGACCGGCCGGGGCTCGCAATTCCGACGCCGGATGTTCCGTCACCAACCGGATCACGCGCCGCGATTCCCCGTACGCCAGTTGCTCGGCCGCCGACAACAAGGTCCGTCCGATGCCTTCGGACAGTTCGTCCGGGTCCACGTCCACCACGATCTGGGCGACATCAGTGTCGGCGATCAACGGCATGCGCACCTCCGCCCGACCGACCAGCCGACCGTCCATGTAGGCACACAGAATATTGACCCGTTCGTACGGGTCCTTGAGGTCACGGTAGATGTCATGGGCCTCATTGCTCAGCTCGGAGGTCCCCCACACGTAACGACGCGAGGCCTGCACGAGGGCGGCTACCTGCCCGAGTTGATCCTGCGCGGCCTGATCGAACTCGTCAGGGATACGCATCAGCTCAATGGCAAGCGCTGATGTCTGACTCACGGGGGACTCCTTTCACGCTCCGAGCTGTTCGGAACGCACCTGCCTACAATCGATCATGCACCATTGCAGCCGATTGAAATAGCAAGTCTACTGCCTAGTTTACCGCTGCGGCCTCGGGCAAGACAGAAGGGCCCGGCCATGAATGGTCCGAGCCCTTCTGTTCTATAGCGTCAACCGTGCCTCATCCGGGCACGGGCGATGCTCACGCCTCGCTGACAACCTCGGTGGCGTTCGGGTCCACGGGAACACCCGGGCCGAACGTGGTGGCAACGGTGGCCTTGGTGACGTAACGGCCCTTGGAAGCGGAGGGCTTCAAACGAAGCACCTCTTCCAGTGCAGCGCCGTAGTTCTCGGCCAGCTTCTGAGTGTCGAAGGACGCCTTGCCGATGATGAAGTGCAAGTTGGAGTGCTTGTCGACACGGAAATCGATCTTGCCGCCCTTGATGTCGCCGACAGCCTTGGCCACGTCCATGGTCACGGTGCCGGTCTTGGGGTTCGGCATCAGGTTACGGGGACCCAGAACCTTACCCAGACGACCGACCTTGCCCATCATGTCCGGGGTGGCCACGGCGGCGTCGAAGTCCACCCAGCCGTCCTGGACCTTGGCGATCAGGTCGTCGGAACCCACGTAGTCGGCGCCGGCTGCTTCAGCAGCCGCAGCCTTGTCACCGGTTGCGAAGACGACCACGCGAGCGGTCTTACCGGTGCCGTGGGGAAGGTTCACGGTGCCGCGAACCATCTGGTCCGCCTTGCGGGGGTCAACGCCCAAACGCATGGCCACCTCGACGGTGGGGTCGGACTTGCTGCCTTCGGCCAATTCCTTGGCCAGGGCGACTGCGTCGGCGGGGGCGTAGAACTTGCCCTCTTCGATCTTGGCGGCAGCCGCCTGGTATGCCTTGCTGCGCTTTGCCATCTGCTTGTTCTCCTTGTGCAGTTGTGGTCTGCGGACCGCGCTCGGCCCTGCCACGGGAAAATGTCTGGTACTGAGAGCTAGTTAGAGCGCTCAGGCAACCTCGATGCCCATGGAACGGGCAGTGCCGGCGATGATCTTGGCAGCAGCCTCGACATCGTTGGCGTTGAGGTCTTCCTTCTTGGTCTCGGCGATCTCACGGACCTGGTCCATGGTGATCTTGCCGACCTTGTTGGTGTGGGGCACACCGGAACCCTTGGCGACGCCTGCAGCCTTCTTGATCAGCTGAGCAGCCGGCGGGGTCTTGGTGATGAAAGTGAACGAACGGTCCTCGTAGACGGTGATTTCCACCGGCACGATGTTGCCGCGCTGGGATTCCGTGGCCGCGTTGTAGGCCTTGCAGAATTCCATGATGTTGACGCCGTGCTGACCCAGTGCGGGACCCACGGGAGGAGCCGGGTTAGCGGCACCTGCCTGGATCTGCAGCTTGATCAGGCCTGCGACCTTTTTCTTGGGAGCCATGTGATGGTCCTTTGCTTGCTGTACGTACCGCCGCACAGGAGCGTACGACGGCGGGTGGTCACCGTGGCGCGGTGACCGAACGGAAACGCCCCGGACCAAAGCTCATCCGGGGGTGTCCGAAAATTAAAGACCAGATCAGATCTTGGTGACCTGGTGGAAGCCCAGGGTGACCGGGGTTTCGCGTTCGAAGATGGACACCAGCACCACGAGCTGCTGGGATTCCACCTTGATCTCGGAGATCGTGGCGGGGAGGGTCTCGAACGGACCTTCCTTCACGATCACGGACTCGCCGACCTCGAAGTCCACGGTGATGGCCGGTTCCGCCGCACCGCCCGCGGCACCGCCGCCGGAGGTGTCGCCCAGGCCCTTGGCCTTCTCCGGGGTCTCGAACACCGGTGCGAGCATCTCGAACACTTCGTCCATGCGCAGCGGCACGGGGTTGTAGGCATCCTGCCCGACGAATCCGGTGACGCCCGGGGTGTGGCGAACCGCGCCCCAGGAGGCGTCGGTGAGGTTCATGCGAACCAGCACGTAGCCGGGGATCCGAACGCGGCGCACGGTCTTGCGCTGGGCGTTCTTGATCTCCACGACCTCTTCCATGGGCACCTCGATCTGGAAGATGTCCTCTTCCATGTTGAGGGACTGGATACGGGTCTCCAGGTTGGTCTTCACGCGATTCTCGTAACCGGCGTAGGTGTGAATCACGAACCAGTCGCCCTCTTGGCGGCGCAGCTTGGACTTGAACTCCTCGACGGGGTCGACCTCGTCCTCGGTGTCCTGCTCCTCAGCACCCTCTGCCTCTGCCGGTGCCTCAGCCGGGGCTTCCGTGGCGTCGGCCTGATCGACGTCTGCGGTCTCGGTCTCAGCCGGGGCCTGCTCAGCCTGATCGGCAGTGGCGGACACGCTCTCGGCAGCCTCTGACTGCGCAGCATCCGCCGAGGCGGACTCCGGCTGCGTTGCCTCAGTGGCTTCGTTTTCGAGCTCGTGGTCGGTCACTGGTGATTCCTGCTTTCTATGGACGACTAGAAGATTGAGTGGTCTCAGGCCTGTTCGCCGTTGCCGAAGAGCCAAATGGCAACCTGACCGAAGCCCAGGTCCAGAAGCGAAATCAGCAACATCATGAAGGCCACGAAGACCAGCACGACCAGAACGTAGTTGACGAGTTCGCGGCGAGAAGGCGCCACGACCTTCTTCAGCTCGCCGATGACCTGTCGGATGAACAACCAGATGCGACCAAAAAAGCCCCGCTGCTGATTGGATCCAGCGGGTTGGTCCGAGGTTTCTCCGGTAACGGTGTGCGACATCGGCTCTCCCCTGCGTGGATTGGTTCCCGGCGGTGGTTTATGTGCCGTTGTAGGTCTGAAGCAGGGCAGACAGGACTCGAACCTGCAACCTGCGGTTTTGGAGACCGCTGCGCTACCAATTGCGCCACTGCCCTTCAGTTTGCGGCTTGTTCACACAAGACCACGAACACGGTGCATGAGCTTACCACCTTCGCCCGACCGATCCGGCACTCGGTCCGAATTCAGGCGTGCGAAAGTAAACGCACCAACAAGCCATGGTACGCGCACGGGGCCCTCCGTGCAAAGCAAGCAGATCCGCGCCTAAACTGGGAGGCGAGCGCCTACTGGCTGCGCAGTCAGGGCGGACGCCGTCACCGAACCGAGGAGAGTTGACCACCATGCCCCCAGCTCAGCAGCGAATTTCCCGCAAGATCGACGCGATTGCCGAGTCCGCGACCCTCGCGGTGGACGCGAAGGCCAAGGCGCTCAAGGCCGAGGGGCGTCCCGTGATCGGTTTCGGTGCCGGTGAACCCGACTTCTCGACCCCCGATTACATTGTCGAGGCTGCCGCCGAGGCTCTCAAGGATCCCAAGAACTTCCGGTACTCCCCCGCCGCAGGCCTGCCCGAGCTTCGTCAGGCAATAGCCGACGCCACCGCTCGTGATTGCGGCTGGACCGTAGAACCGTCGCAGGTTCTGGTCACCAACGGCGGCAAGCAGGCCGTGTACGAGGCATTCCAGACCGTGGTGGACGAGGGCGACGACGTCTTGCTCCCCGCCCCCTACTGGACCACCTATCCCGAGGCCATCCGCTTGGCCGGGGGCAACCCCGTCGAGGTGTTTGCCGGCGCGGATCAGGATTACA
Source organism: Kocuria carniphila (assembly GCF_004136555.1). Taxonomy (GTDB): domain Bacteria; phylum Actinomycetota; class Actinomycetes; order Actinomycetales; family Micrococcaceae; genus Kocuria; species Kocuria carniphila. Next base: position 75,020 of record NZ_NOIT01000015.1, on the reverse strand, counting down.
AGGTCACCCCCGAACAGCTTGAGGCCGCTTACACGGAGAACACCAAGGCACTGCTGTTCTGCTCGCCCTCCAACCCCACCGGTTCGGTCTACAGCGCCGAGGAGACCAAGGCCGTGGGCGAATGGGCCGCGTCCAAGGGCATCTTTGTGATCAGCGACGAGATCTACCAACACCTGACTTACGACGGCGTGGAGTTCACCTCGATCGCCCAGGCCGCTCCCGAATTGCACGAGCACCTGATCCTGCTCAACGGTGTGGCCAAGACCTACGCGATGACCGGTTGGCGCGTGGGGTGGATGGTCGGCCCCAAGGATGTCATCAATGCCGCCGCCAACCTGCAGTCCCACCTCAGCTCCAATGTGAACAACGTGGCCCAGCGCGCGGCACTCGCCGCCCTGAACGGGCCCATGGACCAGGTGACTGCCATGCGCGAGGCCTTTGATCGCCGTCGTCGGGTGATCGTTGACGGGCTCAATGCCATTGACGGCGTGGTCTGCCCCACCCCCACCGGCGCGTTCTATGCCTATCCGGACGTGACCGCACTGTTGGGTCGCGAATTCGACGGCGTGACGCCCCAGACCAGCGCAGAGCTGGCCGAAATGATCCTGGAACGGGCCGAAGTGGCTGTGGTCCCTGGTGAAGCGTTCGGCCCGTCCGGTTACCTGCGCCTGTCCTACGCCCTGGGAGACGATGATCTTGCCGAGGGCCTGTCCCGCCTACAGAAAGTTCTGGGAGCCAAGTAGATGAACTTCAAAGAAACCCTGCACTCCGTGGACCAGCAGCTACCCTCCCCCGTGGAGATGCCCAGCTCCGCCGTGGTCGCCAGTGGTCTGATCGGTGGCTACGCCGTGGCCCGCCTGACCAAAATCCGCGCGCTGGGCGGTGTGGCCCTGCTGGCGGACGGCGTAATGGCCGGACGCACTTGGTACAAGTCCGCCGGACCCGCCACGACCGCGGGCCTGAGCGTGCTGTACCTGGCGGGCTTCGGGTTGTCCCACCCGCTGGCCAAGAAGATCGGCGCGTGGCCCTCCGTGCTGACCGTGGCGGCCGTCAACTCGGCGGCCTCGTGGTTCCTGGTGGACCGCCACAATTTCGCCCGGGCCGAGGAGGAACTGAACGAGATCGCCTGAGGGATCAGCCAGCAGAAGCAGGGGCCCGCACCACGTGGTGCGGGTCCCTGCTTCTGTTCAACGACCGGTGGTCGTCAGTCGTCCACGGCGTCGCGGCCGCGCCGGACGATCAGCGGATCCGGTGGGTACACCACCGAGGTGTCCTTGTCCTCGTAGTCGAACTGGTTGAGGAAGTAGCGCATGGCGTTTAGTCGGGCACGCTTCTTGTCGTTGGACTTGATGGTGATCCACGGCGCGTGGTCCGTGTCCGTGCGGCGGAAGGTCTCTTCCTTGGCCACGGTGTAGTCCTCCCAGCGGTCCAGGGAAGCCAGGTCCATGGGCGAAAGCTTCCAACGGCGCACGGGGTCGATCTGGCGGATCGCGAAGCGGGTGCGCTGTTCGTGCTGGGTCACGGAGAACCAGAACTTGGTCAGGTGAATTCCCGCGTCCACGAGCATCTGCTCGAACGTGGGTGCCTGCTCCATGAAACTTTCGTACTCTTCGTCGGTGCAGAAGCCCATGACGCGTTCCACGTTGGCACGGTTGTACCACGAACGGTCGAACAGCACGATCTCGCCATTGGTGGGCAAGTGTTGGATGTAGCGCTGGAAGTACCACTGACCCAATTCACGGTCCGACGGCTTGTTCAGCGCCACCGTACGTGCGGCACGCGGGTTGAGGTGCTCGGTGAAGCGTTTGATGGTGCCGCCCTTGCCTGCGGCGTCACGGCCCTCGAACACGATCACGTGCTTGAGGTCATTGTCCTGACCCCAGTACTGAAACTTGAGCAGCTCGATCTGGAGCTGGTACTTCTCGAGTTCGTAGTCCTCGCGGGACATGCGCTCGTCATACGGGTAGCCCTCGCGCCACGTCTCCACGGCGCTTCCACCTGGATCGATGAGGTCCGGGTCCGGAGACTGCCCGTCCCGCACCGTGTACCCCTGTTCCACAAGTTTGTCGATGAACTCGCGGAGGTTCTCCCGTGCCGGTTCCTGCTGCGGGGTCATATGTCCTCCTAGTGGGTTGTGCCGCGGGCGGCACCTGTATACGTCTCGCGATCAATCCTAGTTGGCGGGGTTAACGAGTGTTGAACACGGCGCGGTACCGGCCTTCATCCGCAATACTCCCAACTCACTAGACTGGAAACGGAAGGTTCGACACTCGATCACCCAGGAGCGCTGAAGCACGCATGAGAATTGGCCTAATGACGAGCGGTGGAGACTGCCCCGGACTGAATGCCGTGATCCGCGGTGCTGTCCTGCACGGAATCAAGTCCTACGACCACGAGTTCGTGGGCTTCCGTGACGGTTGGCGCGGTGTGGTCGAAGGCGACATCATGGACCTTCCTCGCCAGAGTGTTCGTGGCCTGGCGCGCCAGGGCGGCACCATTCTGGGCACCTCGCGGACCAACCCGTTCGACGGCCCCAACGGCGGTCCGGAGAACATTGCCAAGGTGCTGGAGGCCAACGAGATCGACGCGATCGTTGCCATCGGCGGCGAGGGCACGCTGGCCGGCGCCAAGAGGCTTGCGGATGCGGGGCTCCCCGTGGTGGGCGTTCCCAAAACCATCGACAACGATTTGAAGGCCACCGACTACACGTTCGGTTTCGACACCGCCGTGTCTATCGCGACCGACGCCATGGACCGATTGCGCACCACCGGTGAATCACACCACCGCTGCATGGTGGCTGAGGTCATGGGCCGCCACGTGGGCTGGATCGCGCTGCATTCCGGCATGGCGGCCGGTGCCCACGCGATCCTGATCCCCGAATACGGGGTCTCCATGGAGCAGGTCTCCAAGTGGGTCAAGGAAGTCTACGACCGCGGTCGCGCACCGCTCGTGGTCGTGGCCGAGGGTTTCATCCCCGAAGGCTACGAAGAGGCCATCGCGGGCAAGGGCCAGGAAGCATCCGGCCGACCGCGCCTGGGCGGCATCGGGGATTACGTGACCCGTGAGATCGAGGACATCACCGGTATCGAAACCCGTAACACCATCCTGGGGCACATCCAGCGCGGCGGCGCGCCCACCGGTTTCGACCGTGTACTCGCCACGCGTCTCGGCATGGCTGCAGCGACCATGGCCGCGGATCAGGACTGGGGTCAGATGTGCGCCCTGCGCGGCACCGACGTGGTGCGCGTGGACTTCGCCGAGGCACTGGACGGCCTCAAGGAGGTCCCGCTGGATCGCTACGAAGAGGCCATGGTGCTATTCGGGCGGTAGTCTCCCGGCGGCGTCGGCGAACCGGCGCTGGCGAACCGGCACCGGCCCCACTGCAAGGCAACCCCTCCCCGTGGCCGGGGCAGAGAGATGAATCGCGGCGGTTCAGGTAGCTACCTGAACCGCCGCGATTCTCTTGTCTGGCGAGACCTAAAGTCGCATGCCGCCGTCGCGAGGTCCGCGCATGAGGTCCTTGGGCCTACCGACCACGGAACCCGCGTCGGGCTGGACCACCACGGTCTGGGCGGCAGACCATTGCTCGGTCGATCCCGCGTCCTCGGCGCCCTCCGGCAGGGTGGCGTCAGCCTGTGCCGCGGCGCTTTCGACAGTGTCCCGCACCAGCAGCTCGGCCTGCGGGTCCACGTTGCGCTTGAGCACGGCCAACGCAATGGGGCCGGCCTCATAATGCAGTCGCGCCGACGTCACCTGCCCCACCTTCTTACCGTTGAGCGTGACCTCCGCCCCCGCTGACGGCAGGGTGTGCTGGGACCCATCGAGATCCAGGAACGTGAGCCTACGCGGCGGGTGTCCCAGGTTGTGCACACGGGCCACGGTCTCCTGCCCCTTGTAACAACCCTTGGACAGGTGCACTGCCGTGCGCATCCAGTCGAGCTCGTGGGGAATGGTCTTGACATCCGTTTCGGCACCCCAGCGCGGGCGCCACGCGGCAATGCGCAGCGCCTCCGCGGCCCAGGAACCCGCCGGGACGAGTCCACGCTGGTTCAGTGCAGTTGCCGCTGAATCCAGTACCGTCATAGGAATCAGGTGCTCGAACCAGGGGCGTTCCAGCCCCGGGTGTTCCGGTGCCGCACTGTAAGCGTAGCCACCCGGAGAAATCTCGGGCCAGGGATCGCGCCACGTGATCACGGATGCCGACGCCGCCTGCTCGCCTTCCGGGGCACCGGCCAGTTCCGAACTCAGATCCTTGGTCGCGGCAATAACGGCCCACTGGTCCGTGACGTCCGCAACGTCGACCCGCAGGGCGAAGCGCATCGACTCCAGCCACGCAGCCAACCCCGGTGCTTCCTGGGCCTCGGCAATGAGCCACGTGGTGGTCCCGTCATCCACGGCGTGGGGAGCGTACTCAACCCTGCCTTGGACGCTCAGGAACATGGTTTCGGTGCTCTGTCCTGGCTTCAGACCCGTGAGCACCTGAGAAGACAGCGTGGTGAGCCAATTGAGACGATCAGCGCCGGTCACGGTGACCACGCCGCGCTGCGACTGGTCCACGTACCCGGTGCCGCGCGCGAGGGCGCGTTGTTCGGGAACGGGATCTCCGTAGTGGCCTGCCACCCCCTCGTCCAGGCCTTCTGCCTCCACCGCGCCGGGACGCGACAGAAGAACGGATCGGTACGAGGATTCAGTGGAAGTCACTGTTGCGGATCAACCTTTTTCAGTTCGGCGGAGGCGTGCGTGGCCAGTTCGTGACCGTTGGCGGCCATGTCCCAGGCCCACATGAGATTCCCATTGACCAGACCGTAGAGCCGGGTCCCGGAGGCGTACTCCTTGGAACCCTGAGCGCGCATCACGGCGTCAGTGGCCAGGTCCACGCGAGGTCCTTTGATCTGCCCCAGGTACAGCTCGGAGATGCCGCCGGGGTGCAGCATGGACACGGAGATGTCGAAGCCACCGTCCGCGTTGCGCAGATCCTCGACGTCTTGTGCGGCCTTCAGGACCGGCACGGGATCGGGTGGCAGCATGCCGGGACCGATGTCGCCGTCTTCGCGGGGACGAGCCAGTTCCCAGAAACCCTGTTCGTAGGTGGCCTCGCGCTGGGATTCGCCCTCTTCATTGAGGAGCGTGGTTTGGGCACGATAGATCACGAACGGCAGACCGTGCTGCTCGAACGTGACTCGTTGCCGGAACGCACGCTGTTCGGCGTCTCCGTAACCGACGAAGCCGTCACCCTCCCAGGTTCCCAGGAGCCATGCGAACGGCACGAGCTCCGGGGTGAGATTGGTGGGGATCTCTACGGGCATGGATTTAGAGCTGGCCCTTGTAGAGGCTGGTGATGACCTTCAGTGCAATGCCGCCGATAGCGAGACCGGCCAGAACCAACAGGACGAGGAAGAAGATTTCGAGTGCAAGCATGGCTCTAAGCTACCACGGAGCCCAGCACCCGACCGGCAAAAAGTGCGGCCACGCCGAGTAGTGCAACGGGTGTTACGCCGAGGGTCAACAGGCCCCGTCGCTTGGGGGTTTCGGGCGCTGCCGAGATGATCCGGAATCCCACAACGGTGATGATGACGGCCAGCGGCAGGCCCACGCCCGCCAGGGTCACCCAGGTTCCCAGTCCGTACAGTTCTTCCACGTGGCCCAGGCCGACCCAGCCGGAGGCACTGACAGCGGCGAGTACGCCTGTGACGGAGGCCAGAGTGGATTCCAGGCGCCCCTTGGCACCTTCGCCGCGCACGAGCTCGGCCACGCACACGGCCATGAACGCCACACCCACCACCGCGGGAAGCCAAATCAGTTGCTGATCCGGGACGAAGGTGACGAGTGAGCACGCGATGACACCCGCCACCGCAATGATCACGTTGTGCCTACGTCGCGCGTTGATGCCCGTTGCAGCGGGCCATCCCACGGCGATGACCACGGCCATGGCCACGGAGACGATCAAGGGGAGCCAGCCGCCGAGCACACTGGCGGCGAGGGCAAGAATCAGCGAGACGGCGGCAGCGCCGATGATTCTTGCGTATCTCATGGGTGTCCTTCGCGCACGGTCAGGGAAAAATGCTGCCTTCAGCCTAACCGCCCCCGCGTGGGGAACACGTCAGCGTGCAACTGGACCGGAGCTTGGATGTCCCGCCATGTCGGTGAAAGTTAACGGACCTTTCGAATATTTATAATGGTCGTCACAGCCTCCCGGGGAACTCCCGTACGGGGCTCCGCTCACCACTGACGGGATGATCCGTGCTCCAGATTGTGCTGCTCAGCGATGCAACGAACGCGCTTGCCGGCGTTTTGCCGGGACTCGAACTGCTGTCGCACAAGATAGAGGTGGTGCCCCTCAGCTCCCCCGGGGCGCTCAAGCGAGTGCAGCGACCGGATGTCGTGGTTCTCGACGGCACCTCCAACATGGTGGCCGCGCGCAACACGGCCCAAGCCTTGGCCGCTCGTGACAACCCCGCCCCCGTGCTCGTGGCCCTGACCGAGGGCGGAATGGCGGCCGTGGCGGCGTCGTGGTGTGTCACGGACGTGGTACTGACCAATGCCGGGCCCGCGGAGATCGAGGCGAGACTGCGGCTCGCGAGCGCCAAGGTGGCCGAGGAATCCGAGGATGACACGTTGATCCGCGCGGGCAACGTGACCATCGACGATGGTTCCTACACCGTGAAGATCGGCGGCACTCCGCTCAACCTCACCTACAAGGAATTCGAGCTGCTCAAGTTCCTGGCGCAGAACGTGGGGCGGGTCTACACACGGGCTCAGTTGCTGTCCGAAGTGTGGGGCTATGACTACTACGGCGGCACTCGCACGGTGGATGTGCATATTCGAAGGCTGCGCGCGAAATTGGGTGCCGATCACGAGCACCTGATCACCACGGTGCGTAACGTGGGGTACAGCTTCACGGCGGGTCGGGACACCGAGTCCTGACGCGCCGGTCAACCGCTCGTAGTGGAGGTATGCCATGGCCGTGACCATTTTCAGCCAGGACGGAATCACCGATTCCGCAGCAGTGTCGGACTTGGCTCAGCGAGCCGCACGCGCCGACGGCGATCCCCCCTTCTCGGACCAAACTCTGGTTGACGTGCGTTCGGCCAAGGCGGGGCTCCGGTCGGTCACCGCCGTCCAGGACGGCGCCCTGGTGGGCGCGGCCGTCATCAATCCCGATCCGGATCAGGCCTCGACCTTCACGGTTGAACTGGTGGTGGACCCCGAACACCGCGGTGCGGGAATCGGCACGGCCCTCGCGCGTGAGGTCCGTGGGCAGGTCGAGGGCACCGTGGAGGCGTGGGCCCACGGCAATCATCCGGGTGCTCAACGGCTCGCGGAAACCTACGGGCTGAGCTCCGTGCGAGACCTCTACCGGTTGAAGCGCTCACTGCGTGGGGCGTCGGATCTTCCCCTGCCGGTGGACTTGGCCGAGGGCCTCGAGATCCGTCCGTTCGAGGTGGATCGTGATGAGAACGGCTGGCTGCGGGTCAACTCCCAAGCCTTCTCCGAACACCCCGAGCAGGGCAAGATGACTCTCGACGACCTGCGGCAGAGGGAAGCCGAGGACTGGTTCGACGCACCCGGCTTCCTGCTGGCCGTACGCGCGGAGGATCCCCAGGACATCCAGGGTTTCCACTGGACCAAGATTCACCCGGCCTCTGATGGTTCGCCCGCGATGGGCGAGGTCTACGCGGTGGGCATCTCCCCCGAGCAGCAGGGCCGCGGTGTGGGCAAGGCGCTGACTGCGGCGGGCATCAACTACCTCGCGGATCAGGACCTCGAGGATGTCATGCTCTACGTCGACGGGGACAACACCGCAGCCATGGCTCTGTACGAGAAACTCGGTTTCGAGCGCTGGCACCTGGACGTGATGTTCCGGGGCGAGATCACCGGATAGCGGATCACCGGATAGCATCGAAGAGGTGCCGCTCCACCCCTCAAGGTGGATCCGTGTGCGCCACCTCGGTCCATCAGACAGAGAGCGGGTCATGGCGAAAAGTAATGCCTCCGGAAAGATCGACATCTACGCCGCAGGCTGTTTGTGCTGGCGTATCAGCGCAGGTGAGCTACAAGTGCTGGTCATTCATCGGCCGCGTTACGACGACTGGTCCTGGCCCAAGGGCAAGCAGGACAACGGGGAAACTCTCCCGGAAACCGCGGTGCGTGAACTGCGTGAAGAAGTAGGTCTCTCTGTGCGCCTTGGTGTGCCACTGCCTGAGATCCGCTACCAGGTCAAGGACCAGTGGAAGCTGGTGAAGTACTGGGCCGCCGAGATCTCACCGTCCGCCAAGGCCAAACCGGATCACGGTGAAGTGGACGAGCTCCGATGGGTGTCCGCCGACCACGCGCGCAAGATGCTGACCAACGACGACGACCGCGAGCCCCTCGACGAGCTGGTCCGGTTGCACCGCCACGGAAACCTGGCCACCCGCTCCGTGATCATCGTGCGCCACGCCAAGGCCAAGCCCCGTTCTTCGTGGCAGCGGGCCGAAGGTGACCGCCCCCTGGCCGCCACGGGCAAACGGCAAGCCCTGGCCGTCACCCGCTTGTTGGCCGCCTGGCAACCCCGCCGGGTCATCACCTCTCCGTGGTTGCGCTGCATGTCCACGGTGATTCCGTTCGCCAAGAAGTACAACGCCAAGGTCAAGGAACGGTCGCAGTTGACCGAGGCCTCCCACAAGCGTTCTCCCAAGAAAGCTGCCGCCGTGGTCGAGCAGCTCTTCGACATGGAACATCCCGTGGTGCTGTGCACGCACCGACCGGTGCTCCCGACCGTCTTGAAAGTACTCTCCCGCCATATGCCCAATTCGTTGGGCGACGACCTGCCGGAGTCGGACCCGTACCTGTCCCCCGGCGAGATGATCGTGCTGCAAATGCCCCGGAACAAAAAGAGCCGGGCCGTGAGTTGTGAAATCATCACCCCGTTCGACGACTGACCCCGGAGGGTCAACCCGGCCTTTCTCCTCGACCCAGTACCCGTGGCCGCCGGGCCCGCGCCCGCCGGGCTGCCCCGCGATCAAGACAACGACACCGGGTCGTATTCTGCACAAAGGAAACCATGACCGTCATTCCCACGCCCTACGAAGACCTCCTGGCCGAAGTCATGGCCGACGGTGCGATCAAGTCCGACCGCACCGGCACGGGCACGCGCTCCGTATTTGGTCGTCAGATCCGCTATGACCTCTCGGAGTCCTTCCCTCTGCTGACCACCAAACGTGTGCACTTCAAGTCCCTCGCCCTGGAACTGCTGTGGTTCCTCTCCGGATCCTCGAACGTGCGCTGGTTGCAGGAACGCGGCGTGAGCATCTGGGACGAGTGGGCGGACGAAAACGGTGATCTGGGTCCGGTGTACGGCGTGCAGTGGCGCAGTTGGCCGGCCGGTCATGGGGAGAGCATCGACCAGATCGCCCGCGTAGTGGAATCCATCAAGACGTCGCCGCATTCGCGCCGTCACATGGTGACGGCGTGGAACCCGGCCGAGGTCGAGAACATGGCGCTGCCGCCGTGCCACGCCCTGTTCCAGTTCTACGTCCAGCCCCGTGAGGACGGCCCCGATGCCCTGAGCTGCCAGCTGTACCAGCGTTCGGCGGATCTGTTCCTGGGTGTGCCGTTCAACATCGCGTCCTATGCGCTGCTCACCATGATGGTGGCTCAGCAGTGCGATCTGGTGCCCGGTGAGTTCATCTGGACCGGTGGTGACTGCCACATTTACAGCAATCACGTGGAACAAGTGACCAAGCAGCTGGCCCGCGAGCCCTACCCGTATCCTCAGTTGAAAATCCTGCGCAAACCGGAATCCATCTTCGACTACGAGTTCGAGGACTTCGAGGTCGTGGGATACAAGCACCACCCGGGTATCAAGGCGCCGGTGGCGGTATGAGCGCCAAAGGATCGGCACGCCCCACCGTGGGTGGCATCTGGGCGCAGAGCCCGGAGGGTGTGATCGGCAAGGACGGCACGATCCCCTGGCACGTGCCCGAAGATCTGCGATTCTTCTCGATCACGACCACCGGGAATCCCGTCATCATGGGCCGCCGCACGTGGGAATCGTTCCCGCCCAAGTTCCGCCCGTTGCCGGCCCGACCGAACATCGTGGTCACCAGCCACCCCGAGACCGTGGCGAGCGACCAGGTCAACGTGTGGACGGCGGCGTCGTACGCCGAAGCCCTGGATCTGGCCCAATCGCTACTCAACCAGCCGGACGGCGACATCTGGGCGATCGGCGGGACCCGCATCTGGGCCGACGCCCTCGCGCACCCAGAACTGCCGCTGCGCCGGGCCTACGTGACCACCGTGGACCTACCCGTCGAAGGCGATACCGTGGCGCCGGAACTGGATGAGTCCTGGAGCCATCGCGAACTGGCCGACTGGGCCGAATCGAGCAAGGGCCCCCGCTTCCGCGTGGACGAATACACCCGGACGTGAGTCTTCGCGCGACTCAGTGCGCGGTGCCCTCGATACATGCGATAGCGTGATCTTGACCACATCAACCTTGGAGGATTGAGCCACCGTGACTACTGGCCCCACACCGAGCATTCATGAAAGCCCCACGCTCGAGCTCCGCGCCAATCCCGACCTCGGTCGTTACGACCTGTGGGACGACCAGCAGTTCATTGGCTTCCTGGGCGTGGAAGTCCTCGAGGACGGCACCGTGGACGTGCAACACACCATCGTGGCCGAGGCCTTCGGCCGCCAAGGTTACGCGCGCACGCTGGTGACTTTCGTTTTCGATCAGTTCCGCGAACAAGGCGTGAAGATCCGCCCCACCTGCACGTACGTGCTCGATTACCTGGAGCGGTTCCCGAGTTACCGGGATCTGGTCGCCGAGACCCCGGATCCCCGCAACCAGGAGTAACTGTGATTCGTGCCCTATCCATCGGTCGATAGACTGGGCGGCATGACTTCACAACCCTCAGCCGTAGGCTTCATCGGCTGGCGCGGCATGGTCGGTTCCGTTCTGATGGACCGTCTGCGCGCCGAGAACGATTTCGCGAGCCTTGATCCCGTGTTCTTCTCCACTTCCAACGCCGGAGGTGCCGCACCCACCATTGACGGTCTGGGCGACACAGGCACGTTGAAGGACGCCTACGACATTGAGGCTCTGTCCGCGCTGCCCATTCTGGTGACCGCGCAGGGCGGCGACTACACCAAGGCCGTGCACTCCAAGTTGCGCGAGGCCGGCTGGGACGGCGTCTGGATCGACGCGGCGTCCACGCTGCGCATGGAGGAGTCCTCCATCATCCCGCTGGACCCGGTCAACCGCGACGTGATCGACGCCGGCCTGGCGCGCGGCGTCAAGGACTTCACCGGCGGTAACTGCACCGTCTCGTGCATGCTCATGGGCCTGGGCGGGCTGTTCAACAACGACCTGGTCGAGTGGACCACATCCATGACCTACCAGGCCGCCTCCGGTGGCGGTGCCCGCCACATGCGCGAGGTCATTCAGCAGTTCGGCGACATCCACGGTTCGGTCTCGGATCAGCTCGCCGACGCCGCCTCGGCCATTCTCGAGATCGATCGCGCGGTACTCGCCAAGCAGCGTTCCGGCGAATTGGACGCATCTCAGTTCGGTGTCCCGCTGTCCGGGTCGCTGATCCCCTGGATCGACGCCGACCTGGGTAACGGCCAGTCCCGCGAGGAGTGGAAGGCCGAGGCCGAGACCAACAAGATCCTGGGTCGCTCCGGCAAGGATTCAATTCCCGTGGACGGGTTGTGCGTGCGCATTGCGGCCATGCGCAGCCACTCCCAGGCGCTGACCATCAAGTTGCGGGAAGACATCCCGGTGGACGAGATCGAGCGGATCATTGATGCCGAGAACCAGTGGGCCAAGGTCATTCCGAACACCAAGGAAGCCAGCACACAGGATCTGACTCCGGTGGCTGCTTCCGGTTCGTTGGACATCCCCGTGGGCCGCATCCGCAAGCTCTCGATGGGCCCGGAGTACATCTCCGCCTTTACCGTGGGAGATCAGCTGCTGTGGGGTGCCGCTGAGCCCCTGCGCCGCATGCTCAAGATCGTGACAGGCACGCTGTAAGTAGGTAGTTACTTCTCGTTCGTTTCAGGGGCCGTGACACGCATGTGTCGCGGCCCCTGAACTAGGTGATGGGGCTTGTCACGGGCTCGGCGGAAGCGCCACTCGGCCACGATGTTGGACCACCAGCGCCACGCCGTGATCGCCAGCCGCTTGACTCGTTGGTTGAGCCGGTGCGCCCACGCGAATTCGGTGCTCCATAGTCCGATGCCCAGAAAGATGAACAGCCATCCCGGGCCGGGGGTGACCAGCATGATGATCCCCAGCACCACGAAGACCGCGCCCAGCACGGTCACCAATGTCAGGTGAATCGCGCGCAGAGCGGGGTGCTTGTGCGAGAAGGCCTTGATCCGCAGCACGGTCCTGTGGATCCGGCCGCCTTCCTCGCCTCGCCGGATTTCTTCCTGTAATTCGGAACTCATACTGAAGCGAGCACCTAGAGGCTCATCCCCAGCAGGACAGGCTCGGGAACCAGGCGCACGCCGAACACGTGCTCCACACCGTCGCGCACGGTGCGCGCCAGCGCCGCTAAATCATCCGAAGACGCCCCACCGCGGTTGGTCATGGCCAGGGTGTGCTTTGTCGAGAGGGCTGCGCGGCCGTTGGCCACGGTCTCCCCGTCAAGGTCCAGCTGCTGATTGCGGGACCCTGGAAGGCCAAACCCCTTGGCAAATCCGGAATGATCGATCAGCCAGGCTGCGGAGAGCTTGGTGGAACCGGGGATCTCGTGACCGGCGGCGTCGAGCACCGGATAGCGTGGGGCGTCGTCCGGGATGCTTGCCAGCCGGGCGGGATCGTCCACGATCGGGTTCGTGAAAAACGACCCGGTGCTGTAAGTGTCCCGATCCTCAGGGTTGAGCACCATGCCCTTGGAGGCGCGCAATCGCAGCACGGTCTCGCGCACGGTGTCCAAGGGTGCGCACTCGCCGATCTCGACGCCCAGCGCTCCTGCTAGCTGCCCATAGCGCACAGGGAGACCCACCTCCTGCGGGAGCAAGCGGAAGGCCACGGAGAGCACTACATAGCGCGGTGATCCGTGTTCCATGCTCCGCTTGAGCACGGAATCACGATAGGAGAATTCCAGCTCGTCCGCGCTGAAGGTTCGGGGTTCCCCAGCCTGACGGTCCCACGTGTGGACATTTTCAATGGTCTGTGAGACCTCGGTGCCGTACGCGCCCACGTTCTGCACGGGGGTTGCACCCGTGGTGCCGGGAATGCCCGAGAGCGTCTCCAGGCCCGCCAAGCGCTGCTCCACGCTCCACAGCACCGCTTGATCCCACGAATGACCGGCCTGGACCGTCACGAGGGTGCCCATGGCCGGATCCGTGTCGAGCACGTCGATACCCTGAGTGGCCACGTGCACCACCGTTCCCTCGAAGCCGTGGTCCGAGGCCAAAATGTTGGATCCGCCACCCACGATCAGGACCGGCTCCCCAACTTCATCGGCCTGTGCCACCGCCTGGACCAGTTGCTGTTCGGTCTCCGCCTTGAGGTAACGGGTCGCGGGGCCTCCCACCGCAGTGGTGGTCAGATCGGCCAGTCGGGGTGCGTTCATGATGGACAACTCTAGTGCTAGAACTTCACAACAACCTGAGCCTTGACCAAGACCTTGAGCGCCTTGGCCTCAGCCGGATCCGCACCTTCCTGGGCCAGATCCGGGGCGGTCACGGTCAGGTCCACACGCACGGTGCGAGCGTCCGGATCCACCAGGCCGATCGCGCCGCGCACCGACAACGCCGTGCTCGGTTCGACCTCACCGTCGAAACGGTTGGGCACGACCACGGGCTTGGTGAAACGCGTCTGATAGTCGACGACGGCGCCCGCGTCACCAGCCCACTCCGTCACCAGACCCACCGCGGCTCCCATGGTGAACATTCCGTGGGCAATCACGTTGGGAAGACCCACGTTCTGGGCGAAGTCCTGATTCCAGTGGATCGGGTTGAAGTCACCGGAGGCACCGGCGTACTTCACGAGGTCGGCACGGGACACCGGCACGGTGCGCTCACCGATGGACTGGCCCTTTTCGAGCTGATCGAATGCGATGTTCATTACTGATCCTCCCCGCGTACCAACAGCGACGACGTGGTGGTGGCCACCTGGTCTCCCCCGAGCGTGGTGATTTCCACCCGGGACGTGATCATGGCCCCGGAACCCAGCGGACGCACCTGGTCCACCGTGACCGCGGCGAGCAGCTCGTCACCGGCCACGATGGGACGGTGGTGCGTGAAGCGCTGCTCGGTGTGGACCACGCGCGAGAAGTCGATGCCCGCGCTCGGGTCCTGGATCAGAGCGGCGTCGGCGCGCTGGGACACGATGATCGCAAAGGTGGGCGGAGCCACGAGATCGTCGTAGCCGGCGGCCTGGGCGGCCTCGACGTCGAAGTGGACGCCGTCCGTGGCCTTGACCGCCGAGGCGAACTCGCGGATCTTCTCTCGGGACACCTGATAAGCGGGGGCGGCGGGGTACGTGCGCCCCACCACCTCTTCTGAAATAGCCATGGCTCTCCTCGGTCGGACGGAAGATTTTCCCTCAGCCTACTGGGCCGACCGGCACGGCATAGAAAAAGACGCCGTTCCGTGTGGAACGACGCCTTGAAAGTAGCGGTGGACGGGCTCGATCCGTCGACCTCACGATTATGAGTCGTGCGCTCTAACCAGCTGAGCTACACCGCCATTTCATGAACGAACCTGCGGCTCGTTCACACAAGCCGCAGGCCCTCATCATGAGAGCCCCGACCGGGAATCGATCCCGGGACCTCCATCTTACCAAGATGGCGCTCTACCACTGAGCTATCGGGGCAACGCGGAAAACTCTAACAGCATTTCGGCGAGTTGCAAAAACGAGGTGAACTCGCCGAATCCGCAGAGTATCCGCGGGGTGCCGACCACCCTGAATCGGGCGGTCAGCGGGTCTATCAGCGGTCGCGGAAGCCACCATTGCCCTTGGGGAAGCCCTTCTTGCGGGGGCGATCCTGGTACGAGGAGCCACCGCTGCGGGGGCGGTCACCGCCGCGGAAGCCTCCGCGGTCACCGCCACGGTCGCCACCGCGGTCCGAGCGGCCGCCGCGGTCGAAACGACCACCGCGGTCACCGTCGCGGTCACGGAACCGGCCACCCTCACGGGAGCCTCCGCGAGATCCGCCACCGGGTCCACGATCCTCCTGGATGCGGATCGGGGAGCCGTTGATGCGGGTATTGGAGAGTTTGTCCATGGTGCCTGCGGGCAGGTTCTCGGACAGGCCCACCAACGTGAAGTTGGGGTGGATGTCGATCGCGCCGATCTGCGACCCGTTCAGGCCGCCTTCGTGGGTCAACGCACCCACGATGGCACCCGGTGCCACGCGGTCGCGATGGCCCACGGCCAGCTTGTAGGTTCGCATTCCGGCCTCGGGTCCACTGCGGCGGCCACCGCCGCCACGAGGTCCGTCGGAGCCCTCACGGCGCTCACGGTCACGCTTGCGCTGGGGGACCTCGGGCAGCTCTTCAGCCAGGAAGGGGCGGCCGTCCTGAGCGATCACAGCGAGGGCCGCAGCAATTTCAGCGGCATCCACGTCGTGCTCGTTCTCGTACTGCTCCACGAGCTCACGGAAGAAGGAGAGATCCTCGGACTCGATGGTCTCCGCGATCTGGTTCGCGAAGTTCTCCTTGCGGGTGCGATTGACATCCTCCACGGACGGCATGCGCATCTGCTCGACCGGCTGCCGCGTGGCCTTCTCGATGGCGCGCAGCAGGTACTTCTCGCGCGGAGTCATGAAGAGGATGGCCTCGCCCTTGCGGCCCGCGCGGCCGGTACGGCCGATGCGGTGCACGTAGGACTCGGTGTCGTGAGGGATGTCGTAATTGACGACCAGGGAGATGCGTTCGACGTCCAGGCCACGAGCGGCGACGTCGGTGGCGACCAGGATGTCGACCTTGCCGTCACGCAATGAGTCCACGGTGCGCTCACGCAGGTTCTGCGGAATGTCACCGTTGATCGCTGCTGCGGTGTATCCCCGGGCCTTGAGCTTGTCGGCGATTTCCTCGGTCGCGGCCTTGGTGCGGACAAAGACGATCACGCCGTCGTAGTCCTCGACCTCGAGCACGCGAGTCATGGCGTCCAGCTTGTGCGGGCCCATGACCTGCATGAAGCGCTGACGCGTATTGGTGCCCGTGGTGGTCTTGGCCTTGACCGTGATCTCCTTGGGATCGCGCAAGTACTGCTGCGCGATGCGGCGGATGGCCTTGGGCATGGTGGCGGAGAACAGCGCGACCTGCTTCTCCTCCGGGGTCTGGCTCAGAATCTTCTCGACGTCCTCCGAGAAGCCCATGCGAAGCATCTCGTCGGCTTCGTCCAACACCACGTACGCGATGTCGTCGAGCTTGAGCGAACCCTTGCTCAGGTGATCGATCACACGGCCGGGGGTACCCACGACGACCTGAGCACCGCGGCGCAAGCCGGCCAGCTGCGGGCCGTAGGAGGAACCGCCGTACACGGGCAGCACAGTGAACTCGTCGAGGTGGGTTGCGTAGGAACCGAAGGCCTCGGCCACCTGGAGCGCGAGCTCACGGGTGGGGGCCAGCACCAGAACGCGGGTGGAACGCTGCGGGCCGTGCAGGTCGGACAGCTCAGCCAGCTTGGACAGTGCCGGAACCGCGAAGGCCGCGGTCTTACCGGTACCGGTCTGGGCCAGGCCCACCACGTCGCGGCCGCTCAGCAGAGCGGGAATGGTGGCTGCCTGGATGGGCGAGGGGTACTCGTACCCGACATCGTCGAGAGCGGCCAGGATGCGGCCGTCCACGCCGAGGTCGGCGAAGGTAGGGGTGTCGGGCTTGGAATCGGCGGGCTCAGGAACGTTTTCAGCGTCCTGGGGAGCCTCGGTAGTGGTGGGCGTCTCAAGCTCTGCAGCAGTTTCAGGGGTGAATTCAGTAGGCATGGGTGAACCTCGCTTCGGTGGGGTGGAAATGATTGACACCGGCGCGTGCGGTCCTACCGCGTGTGCCTCTGATCGACATGCCTGCTACGGCGAAACGATTTAATGAGGACATAAAAACCGGAATGATAACGCCCTACTCTAGCGCACATCGTCACGTTACGGAGACTCCCGTTCCAACAAGATGATGTTGGCCTCATCACGTACGGTGACATACGTCTCCCCATAGAGCTCCTCCGCGTACTCCGAGGCGCCTTGCGGAGGGTCCTCTCCCCACGTGCCACCTTCGCGGTCGATCACCACGAATTCGGGGGCGGGATCACCGGGATTGCCGATCCAGTGCACGTCCGCGCGGGACACCAGCCCGTTGATCAGCGTCAAGTCCGTTGCCACGGATGCGCCTTCCGGTACAGCCTGGACCGTGGCGCGCTTGACGCCCGCCCGCGGGTCCCCGCGCCACGCCTCCCCCGTGACCAACTGAGACAGCGGCTGCTGAGTTGCCACCACCAGCGCCACGCCCAGAGCCAGCCACGGGGCCATCTTTGCAAGTGTCCGGGGCGCACGAGTCCCGGCGCCGGATGCGCGAAGTCTCACCACGGCGTCGACGAGGGCGATGAACACGATGGGCATGATCACCGCGTTGTAGTGCCAGCCCGTTCCCCAATAACCGTGATTGGGCGACAGCATTCTCCAGGCCAGGGTGGGGAGCGCAATCAGCGCCAGCGGCGAGCGCACCGCAATCACCGCGCCGGCCGCAAGGGTCAGCAGCCACGTGCCCAGTTTCTGTTCCGGAACGAACAAGGAGATCACCGCTCCGGCCGGATCACGCAGGATTCCGGCGATGTCCAGTTTGTCCGCGTAGGCAAAGGAATCATTGGGGTTCAGACCGGGAAGCACCACCCAGATCGCCAGCAGGCTCAGCCCCACCCCCCACAGCATCAGCAGGGCACCCAGCAGGGCCGGCCGTTGCGCGGTGCGGCTCAAAGCCGCACCGAATTCTCTCACCGTTGCCCCCGACGACGACGCCGCTCGCGCGCCCGGTCCGCGCTCGGTCGCCGGTTCGTACACGCGGTTCAAGAGCATCCCCGACACCCGCGCCGCGGGCCGGAACGCGTGACCAAACATGACCGCGCCCAACATTGCGACCGTCATACCCAGATCTTCCTTGACCAGGGCCACCGGCGCGCTCCACAGGGTTGCTGTGACCCACCGCCGTTCCCTCAGTGCTGCCACTGCGAGAGCCAGGAGCGGCACGGCGAGGGAGATCTCGTGGAACTGCACCGATACGGCACCCTGCAGACCGAAGCTCAGCCCGTAGGCCACTCCGATCGCTGCGGCGGGTGCCGTCCGGAGGGAGCGGACGGCGCACCCTGTGACCACCCCCACCGAAATGCCCAACAGGACGTCCTGGGTGATCATCAAGGTCAGTGCGGAGGGGAACAAGCCGTAGACCGGCGCGAGCACCACTAGCAACGGATGAAAATGATCGCCGAGCAAATTGAAGTCGTGGCCTTTGATGTTGACCACGGGTGGCTGACCGGAGGCGTAAGACTGCAGCAACTGGGTGAAGATCGCGTTATCCCACGACGGCACGTCCCAGCGGTACCACTGGGACAGCGAGAAGAGCACGTACAGGGTCGTGCACGCCACTGCGATCACACATGGCAACCAGGGCCCGACGCTGGGAGCCTTGACCCCGCGCACCACCAGGCCGCCCCTTGAAGGCTTGGAACGCGCGAACGAGGTGGACACGGGATTTCCTCACGTGGGTGGTAGTCGTGGGCAGGATATCCCAGCCCTCTCACCTGCAGATGAACATGTAAACGACACGAAATGCGGCGCAGGTCAGCGTGCCGGTTGCTGCGGCCCCCCGCACTAGTGAGTTGCTTATGCGTGTCGTAGGCCCGTGGAATGATGACGAGCATGTCCCTGGAAATGGTCGCCAGCACCGCGCAGCAACTCGGGTCCGAGCCCGTGCGGCTCCGCTGGTCACCGCGCGGATCGGTGCATCTGGGGCAGACCTTGTCGGTGCTTGGCCGCGGCACGAACGATCCCACGGTGAGGGTACTTTCCCCCGAGTGCGTGTGGATCACCACCAGGTATCTGGGCTCGGCCGTCTCCGCACGATTCACCCGCGGATCCGGTGGCACGGACACGACCGCGCTGGAACGGGACATCGTGGTTGATGCATGGGGCCCGGGAGCGGCCGCATGGATTTCACAGGCTCCGCGGTGGTGTGGTGCCGCGGATGACTGGACTGATTTCGAGTCCTCCCCCGCCTACGGCCTACTCCCGGAACGATTGACACTGGCGCGCCGTCGGCACCCCGGACTGCGGTTGCCGGCCACCGGCGCGGTGATTGACCGGGCCGTCATCGCCATCATTGAGCAACGTGTCACGGCCATCGAGGCCATTCGTGCCTATCGCTACCTGGTCCGACTGGCGGGTGAACCTGCGCCCGGCCCCGCCCCCGTCGGAATGTACGCGCCCCCCACGGCGGAGCAGTGGCGCAAGATCCCGTCCTGGCAGTGGCACCGTGCCGGCGTGGATCCGCACCGGTCCGCGACCGTCATGCGAGTAGTTCAGCGCGCATCGGCGTTGGAACGCCTCGGGCTGCTCGAGGACCCCGTCGTGGTGCGTGCCAAATTGCAGACTCTCAACGGGATCGGTGTGTGGACCGCCGCGGAAATTACCCAGTGTACGCACGCGGACCCTGACGGGATCAGCGTGCGCGATTACCACCTGGCCGATTACGTGTGCTGGTTCTTCGACGGCGCACCGGGCTCGGACGAGCGCATGGAGGAATTGTTGGAACCGTGGCGGGGGAACCGTCAACGCGTGGTGCGGCTCATCAAGGCCAGCGGTCATCGAAAGCCGGCGTTCGGGCCACGGCTGACTCCCGCAGACCATCGCCGGCACTGATCCTGGGGGTCGAGTTCCGAATCAATGAATGGCCAAGTGAGGGTTGGTTAACCTAGCTAGCTAAATTTTGGGTGCCGGAGCACACTGAAGACATGAGCGAGCACGTCATCACCGAACCCCACAATGACAAGTACGGCGAGAAACTCAACAAACTTCGCGCCGGAGTCCTGGGCGCGAACGACGGCATCGTGTCCGTCGCTGCAACGGTGGTCGGTGTTGCCAGTGCGACAGCCAATTCATGGCCGATCCTGGTGGCCGGTTCGGCAGCCGTCATCGGCGGTGCCCTGTCCATGGCGCTGGGGGAATACGTATCGGTCTCCAGCCAGAAAGACTCGCAGGAAGCCCTGATCGCCAAGGAAGAACTCGAGCTCCGGGAAATGCCGGAGGCCGAACTGGAAGAACTGATCGGTATTTACCGGTCCCGCGGGCTGTCTCATGACACAGCTCGGAAAGTTGCGGTGGAACTGACCGAACGCAACGCCCTGCTGGCGCACCTGGATGCGGAGCTGGGCATCGATCCGGGAGACATTCCGAGTCCGTGGGCCGCAGCATGGGCCTCCGCGGTCGCTTTCCTGCTCGGTTCGCTGCTCCCGATGCTCGCCATCCTGCTACCCCCGTCGGAATGGCGGATTCCCGTGACGTTCGTTGCCGTGCTCGTGGCCCTGGCCATCACCGGCAGCCTGGGCGCGCGGCTGGGTGGTACCCCGCACGTGGGACGTGCCGCTGCTCGCGTGGTGATCGGTGGCGCCCTCGCACTCGGCGCCACATTCCTGATTGGATCTTTGCTGGGCGTGACTGCGGCTTAGCCGGCCGTCTCGAGAGCGAGATCTGGCCGCGCGGAAGGAATACCGCGCCGGTCCATCTCGAACAGAAAAAGACCCAGGGGCGCTCTCCGACCGGAGAGCACCCCTGGGCGATTAAGTCTTGAGCTGGGTCAGTTGGCCTGCTCGCCCTCGGCGGCCTGCTTCTCGACCTCGGCGCGAACCTCTTCCATGTCCAAGCCCTTGACCGCGTCAATGACCTGGTCCAGAGCGTTGGCCGGCATGGCACCGGGCTGGGAGAACACCAGAATGCCCTCCCGGAAAGCCATGAGAGTGGGGATCGAGGAAATCTGCGCTGCGGCAGCCAGTCCCTGCTGGTCCTCGGTGTCCACCTTGCCGAACACGATGTCGGAGTGCTGCTCAGATGCGGCCTCGTAGGTTGGAGCGAACTGCTTGCAAGGGCCGCACCAGTCTGCCCACCAGTCCAACAGGACAATATCGTTGTCGGAGATGGTCTGGCCCAGAGTGTCTTGGGTGATGTCTACAGTAGCCATGGAACCAGCCTAAAACGCCGGGAGTTTCAACCCCAGAGCGTTCACTGCGGGCACAAGACCCCGCCGGGGCGAACTTCGCGGAAGAAGCCGTGTGAACACGCAGCTTGGAATCTTGTCCTGGGGCGAGACCGCCGCTGACCCGACCACCGAATCCGACTGTCCGCCACGGCTAGCAACCTCACCACCGCAGATCCGGTACGTCTCGCAGAACAACGCACCACGTTGTCCTTACTCTCCCGGGGTCGCACCGAGCTCGTCGCCGGACAGGGCGGGCTCCCCCGCGACCTGGAACTCTTCGGGGTTGACCCGCACCTTCGGGAAGAAATCTTCGAAGAACGTCTCGACCAGCTCCTCGGCCTGCTTCGCCCCGGCCCCTCAGACCTGCTCGGGACCTTCCGCGAGCGGGCTACGAACGTGGAGCTGCCCGCCACCGGACGGGACCCGCGAGATCTGGTGTGGGCGGCGTCGTCGGGCTCACCCAGGTCGGTTTTGCGCGGCGGGACACGGGCTCGGTGTGATGCTGAACGTCATGGAGGGCGAGTGGCGCCATCTGGTCCCCTATGTGAAGGCGTATCGCGAGGCGTTGCACGGGTTCGGGGATGAAGCCTCCGCGCGCGTGGGTCTCGCGGTTCCGGCGTTCGTCATTCCCGACGACGCCGCCCCCACCCCCTGGGAGGCGGCCGTCCAGCAGGCGCACCCCTACTTCGCCGCGGGCACACGCGCGTTCGGCGCAGCCTCGCCCGAGGTTTCACCTTGGACCCTCGACGAATTCGCGGCTCAGTGTGGACCGGAAGGTTCGCTCGTGGTGGGTGGGGTGAGCGACGTCGTCGACAAACTCACGACCCTGCGCCGGGAACTGGGGGTGGAACGAATCCTGCTGCGTGTGGATATCAACGGGCTGCCGCACGAGAGGGCTCTGCGAACGCTCCGCCTACTCGGCAACCAGGTATTGCCGCGGTTGCGATGCAACCCCGAACAACTGGAGGAGCGCTAGGGCACCGGCCTGTCCACGAGAACAGCCAGGCCGTCGAGCACTCGGTCAACACCGAAGGCATAGTTGCTCCGGGCGTTGTACGCCCCACCCTGCGCCTGACCGGCGGAGGTCCCCACACGGGTGGCCAGGGGGTAGTCATTCGGGGATACCAGTTCCTCGAGGACAGGTCCGGCAGCTTGCCACCAATCCGGTCCGGAGTTGTTCAGGGTTTCTCGGTCGGCAACGTCCAGTGCTGCCGTACGAGCAAAGTTGTTGAGGAAAGTCAGGGTCGCATCCAGAGTGATATCGCTGAGACCCAGCCCTTGAAGACACTCGAGCTGTCGTTCATATCGCCCCAGGAAACCTGGGCCCAAGACTGGTTGCTCAGTATGAATGGACGAAAGCCAGTCATGTGACAAGTACATCTGGAACGTATCGTCGATGACCGCCCTGACCCGATCGCGCCACGCCCCTGAATGGGGCAATGACCTGGCCGAGCTGTCGAAAACATGATCCGACATAAGCGCTAAGAGGCTCTTTTTGTCTGGCACATGGGCATACAAAGTCATAGTTTTCACGCCGAGGTCAGCAGCCAAGTCCCGCATAGTCAGTCCGCTCAAGCCAGCCGATCCAGCTCGTTCAATAGCGGTGCCAACCACGTCATCCACGGTGATGCGCGGACGCGGCCCGGGACGAACCGGCTTCTCGTCATGACCAGCCCACAGCAGCCGAAGATGCTTCTTCACGACCTCAAGGTCGTTATCCTCCGGGGTCTTGGGAATTTTCTGCGGCATAACTGCATTCTACCTAATACCGTACGATGTACGGCATTAATCTAAGGAGCCCCATGAACATCACCGCTTCTGCCATCTCCCTCAATGTGGACGACGTTCAAGCTTCAGCCGCGTTCTTCAAAGATCACTTCGATTTCCAGGAGGTCATGGCCCAGGATGGATTCGCCTCATTGAGCCGCGAGGATGCCGGGTTCAACGTGGTTCTCCTCCGAGCAGGTCTCGATACCTTCAAACCAGCCAGTCACGCGGGGACCGCCGCAACCGGCCTGCTCATAGTCTTCGAGGTCGACGACATCGACGCCGAATGGCACCGATTAGGCTCCCGCGACCTGGTGATCCCCACCGCCATCGAGACCGAGCCCTGGGGCGAACGGTACTTCCAAGTTCTGGATCCGAATGGGATCATCGTCCAGCTTGTTCAGTGGGTGGATGCACCCTGACCCTGAGTTCTACAACGAAAAAACCCGGACCTCACGGTCCGGGTTTTTCTCGGTGGCAGATGAGGGATTCGAACCCCCGTAGGCATAGCCAGCTGATTTACAGTCAGCCCCCTTTGGCCGCTCGGGTAATCTGCCGCGGCATCACTCACGTCAATGAGCAATAAGGTGCCCCCGCGAGCGGGAGCACCTCAACATTACACAGGGATGAGCCCGACTCCAAAATCGGAGCTGTCAGTCCATGTGTCGAACGAGCTTGGTGACGAACGCGTCGGCCTGTTCGCGCGTCACGTCACCCACGGCGACGGCACGATCCAGGTCTTGCCGGATGCCGTCCAATCTCCGCTGAACCGCCACGCCCTGACC
Organism: Kocuria carniphila; assembly: GCF_004136555.1. Taxonomy (GTDB): domain Bacteria; phylum Actinomycetota; class Actinomycetes; order Actinomycetales; family Micrococcaceae; genus Kocuria; species Kocuria carniphila. The sequence goes on along the minus strand of NZ_NOIT01000015.1, from coordinate 51,288 downwards.
GGTTATGGTCCCAGGTTGAACCACTGGAGGCGTCATGAGCGCACGGGGAGGCTGAGCCTGAGCGGCTCCCGAGCCACCGACGATCAGGCCTGCGGCAAGGGCCGTTCCTGCCAGGGCGCCACTGCCCCGGCGGAGCGCGGACCTGGAGGCCTTGACCCCGGGCACACGGATGCGCGGTTGTTTTTTCATAGGGAGAACGTGTCCTGACAAGGAAGAATGATGGGAAGAAGCAGAACGGCTGCTGTCGATCTGAGTCATGCACTTATCCTCACCTGCCGTCCTGAGATCCGCCTGTGCTCCCGATGACAAGTTGATAACAACTCCGGCACCGGAACGAGCACTAGGCTTGTCCGTAAGAGTTAACGACATCCCTGAAACTCCCAATGAAAGGAACATCGTGGCTTCAGAATCTTCGTTCGACGTGGTCAGCAAGGTAGACAAGCAGGAAGTCTCCAACGCGCTCAACCAGGCCCAGAAGGAGGTGTCCCAGCGCTACGATTTCCGCGGGGTGGGTGCCGAGATCGACTTCTCCGGCGAAAAGATCTTGATCAAGGCCAACTCAGAAGAACGCGCTCAAGCAGTTCTCGACGTGTTTCAGTCCAAGCTGGTCAAGCGCGGCATCTCCCTGAAGTCCCTGGACGACGGAGAGCCCTACGCCTCCGGCAAGGAGTACCGCATCGAGTCCACCATCAAGGAGGGCATCGCCCAGGACCAGGCGAAAAAGATCACCAAGCTCATCCGTGATGAAGGCCCCAAGGGCGTGAAGGCCACCATCCAGGGCGATGAGCTGCGCGTTTCTTCAAAGTCCCGTGATGACCTGCAAGATGTCATTGCCCTGCTCAAGGGCTCAGAGCTGGAAGTTGATCTTCAGTTCGTCAACTACCGCTGACTCGGTCCATTCAGGGGAGGGAGAATGACTCGCGTATCAGTGGTAATTCCGGTTTACAACGCCCATGAATGGGTAGATGAAGCCGTGCATTCGGTTCTGAACCAAGATCACCCTGATCTAGAGGTGATCATTGTCGACGACGGCTCAACGGACCCCAAGACCATAGCTCTCATGGAGAACCCTCCATGGCACGGGGTCAAAGTTATTCGACAAGACAATGCAGGGTCGGCGGCAGCTCGGAATGTCGGCATCACCGCAGCAACGGGCGATTACATCCTCCCCGTGGACGCGGACGACTATATTGCCCCCACTTACGTATCAAAAGCGGCGCAGATACTAGATAGTGAGCCCACGATTGGGATAGTTTATGCACAGGCAGAATTCATGGGCGACGCTACCGGGCCATGGCAACTTCCCCCATATTCGCTAAAGTTGATGCTAACCGAAGGCATCATCTTTGCAACCGCCTTGTTTCGAAAACAAGACTGGTTCACCGTGGGAGGCTATGATGAAACTCTACATTTTCGTGAAGACCACGACTTTTGGCTGAAAATCGTTGGATTGGGACGCGGAGTACATCGGATCGATGAAGTTCTTTTCCGGTACCGTATCCGCGCTGACTCGTTGAACAGCGTGTTCACACGTGACGAATTAGTTGCCACCTACGCGAAGATCATGAGAAATAATTCGGCGCTGTATATCGACAATGCGAATCTCCTCTTTAGCGCATGGTTCGAGAGAACGGACGAACTCACCGATTATAAACATCGATATCGCCGCCTCGAAGGCCTCATTGACAAACATCCACGAGTCTATGGTGTTTTGCGTAGGGTAAAACGAGCCTTAACGTAAATGAAGGTGCGGCCGCGAATTAAGTCGCGGCCGCACCTTCATCTTGAATCGATTAGCGACCGTAGTAACCGCCGCTACGCGCCATGTTCTCCAGGCGTGCCACCCGGTCATCGGTCGACGGGTGAGTGCGGAACATGCTCTTGAGGCCGCCACCGCGGAACGGGTTGGCGATCATCAGGTGCGAGGTGTTGACCACCTTCTGATCGTTGGGATTCATGGGGCGCTGGGAGGCACCACCCTCAATCTTGCGCAGCGCCGAAGCAAGTGCGAGGGGGTCACCGGTCAGCTGAGCCCCGTCTTGGTCGGCGTCGTATTCGCGGGTCCGCGAGATGGCCATCTGAATGACCATGGCCGCCACGGGTGCCAGGAATGCCATGAGCAGCGCGACCAACGGGTTTCCCCCACGGTCACCGCCGCGGCCACCAAAGATGGCGGCGAACTGCAAGAACTGCGCCGCCGACGTGATCAGACCCGCAACGGCCGCGGCTACCGATGAAGTCAGGATGTCCCGGTTGTAAACGTGCATCAACTCGTGGCCCAGCACTCCCCTGAGTTCCCGTTCGTCCAAGATCTGCAGAATGCCTTCAGTGCAGCACACGGCGGCATTCTCCGGGTTGCGTCCGGTCGCAAAGGCATTGGGGCTCATTGTGGGGGCAATGTACAAACGCGGCATGGGCTGGCCCGCCCGCTGGGAGAGCTCATGCACGATGCGGTACATGGTGGGCGCCTGCTGCGGCGTTACCTGGATCGCTCGCATGGAACGGATGGCCAGTTTGTCGGAGTTCCAGTAGCTGTACGCGGTACCGATCAGGCCGATCACGGCAAAAATCACGATGAACACCGAGCTGCGCGTTGCACCGGCAATGATTGCGCCGATGGCCAGCAGCACCGCCCACATGCCACCCAACAGCAGCACGGTTTTCAGCCCGTTGTAATGCTTGTGCATTCCACCTTCTCCTCCGCACCGGCATTACTACGCACAGATCACGGGCGCCCGCCGGTAAAGACAATGACGATCCATTCGGACAACGTCCAACCTTCTGGAAGTGTTCCCCACCAGCCTGTGACATCGCCGGGATTCTCCGCGCTATCCGCGTTTCGATCGCCCACGTCCTCAGCCGGGGGCAGCACGGGTTCAACAGTCGGTACAGCTGGCGACGGCGCATTGGGATTCACCGCGGGAGCGGTGGGTTGGGTGCCCGGCCCGTCCAGCGGCGGGTTTTCAGGCAACGACGGCGCTCCCGGCCTCACCGGCGCGCCCACCTCCGGGGCGCCCGGCTGGGGTTGCGGATTGTCCGGGTTCGTATTGTCGGTTCCCTCAGGAGCCGCGTTCCCATTCCCGTTGCCGTTGCCATTCCCATTCCCGTTGCCCGGGTTACCAGAATTCCCTGGGCTGTCGTTGCCGCTGTTGTCCTCGCCCGGGAGCTCTGGAACATCCGTACCTGGAATATCCGTACCTGGAATATCCGTACCTGGATCGTCTGTATCCGGATCGCCGGGTACAGGATCGCCGGGTACTGGGTCTTCAATGACAGGTACTTCAGGAACAGGGGTGATCAACGGATCCGGAGTGTCAATGGGTCCGGGAATCTCGGGCGTCCCATCTTCTTCATCACTGTCAAGCGGGTCCACGACCGGGCCGTCTAGAGGACCCGTATCTTCCGAAACCGGAGGTTCAAGAGGCAGCTCAGGGGCCGGCAGGGTGGGAATGAATGGCACGTCGAGCTGGGGAATATCGGTATCCCCAGGCAACGAGGGCATGTCGATGCCCGAAGGGGTATCTCTCGAAGACGACGAGTCCCGGCCCGAGTCCCGGTCCGAGTACGGGGGCAGTAACGCACCAGTGCCAGCGAGGACGTCACCGGGCTGCTCGCCGCTGGCTCTCTCACCGCCGACACTCGGACTTTGTGCCCCGAGCGGCGCACCGGTCACATCGGATTCTTTCCCGTCCGATCCGCCGTTGGATTCGCCTTCTGCCTTATCGGCACCCGCGTTTGCTTGGCGGCCGCCGGAATCGCCAGCGGGGGGATCAGCCTTGTCGTTGCCACCGGCTTCCGCCTGGCCCTCGGCTTCATCGGAGGTATCGGATCCGGCAGAAGAACCTGGGCCGCCACCGGAGTCAACATCCGAGGACCCGCCCGCAGAGCCAGCAGAACCCCCGGCGGTATCGCCGGTAGCTGCGCCCTCTCCTGTACCGGCTCCGGCAGGCCCATCCGCGGCCGGCTGCGCCTGCCGAGTGATCTCCACTTCGGACGAGTCCGGTTGGACCGCAGTCACGATGCCCGCGGTGCCCGCTCCGGCAACGGCTACACCAGCCGCCGCGAGAATGACCTTGGTGGCCGAGCCTGCCAGGAACCCGCTGGCTGCAGTAGTGGCGACCGCCCCCGACGCCGCCGCTCCCGCGCTGCCTACAGACGTTGCCGTGGCCGTGGCCACTGCAGGAACTGAGGCGCCCTCGGCACCGGCCCCGAGCGGCGCCGTCGTCCCGGACAACCAACCCGAGACGCCAGCGGCGCCCCCGGCACCCGCCGCGCCGAGTGCGGCAATTAGCCGTTCCGAGGCATCGCCCCAGAGAGGCAGACCAGCCAGGATGGGCAGGATCCAGCCGCGCAGGCCCACACCCAGGTCCTGGAGCTGAAGGTATTCGGCGGTGCACCGTTCGCAGGAATCGAGGTGGTCCTGCATGAGCTTCATCTTGGACGGCGTGAGCGTGCCGCGCACGAACGCTCCCAGCTGCGCGGAGTAGTCACCGCATTCCTCGAGCGCCTGAGCGGACACGTGCTGCTGCATGTACGCGGTGCGGAGGCCATCGCGGGCGCGCTTTCCCAGTGCGGAAACAGCATTGGGTTGCATACCCACCGCGGAGGCGACCTGGCGGGGCCGATATCCCTCGATCTCCAGGTACCACAGCACCTCTTGCCAACGCTCGGGCAGTGAGGCGAAAGCCCTGGCAACCACGGCGGCGTCGACCTGTCGCACCAGGGTGTCGTCGAAGAGCTGGACACGATCCAGTTTGCCCTGTTCTTGGGGTTCCTGCGGTTGGGTCCGATTGAGGTCATTGGCCCGATCGGCGGCCAAGCGTGAAACAGCGGTGACAAGGTAGGCGCGCAAGAACTGTCGCGGACCACCACCGGATTTCAGGAGCGTGAGCACACGGGTGAAGGCCTCCGAGGTGATGTCCTCGGCCTCGGCCTGGCTGTGGGTGTGTAAACGGGCTACGGCGAACACCGCGCCACGATGACGTTCGTACAGCTCACCGAACGCCTGGTTATCCCCGTTTCGGACAGCGTCGAGCAACGGCTCGTCGTTGGCCGCTGGTGTCGAATTCTGCTGGCCGTCCCTCGGAGTGGGACGTCGGTGATGTTCCATGGCGCCTTAAGGGTGCTGGCAGGTCCATCTATTGTGTCAGCACACCGGCACTACGTGGCTTGAGATACCGACTGTGACAAAACCGATACCAAGTGTTTCAAGAGGTGGGCCGGGGGTGCGGTGTCTCCCCTCGCCCGCACCCCCGTCTCCTATGTCACCCGTCTCTCCCCCATCCCGAGCAGCCCACTCGGAAGTTGGTCGCTCTAGCCCACCGCGACGCAGGGCCCTCCCCGGTCCTTGTGCTCCGACTGCGGCGGTACGGCGACCTCCGAGCGAAAAGGCCGTCCGGAATCACACGCAGCCCGCGCGAGATTCACTATGTAGACAGCCGAACGTGCGAATCGTGACGCGAAAACCGAAAAGATTTTTGGAACCCTCCGAGTGAGACGCACGCCACTCAGCTCTATTGTGAGCTACTCAAAATAAAGTTATGGTGGTTGCCATGGAGACCACGCAGACAGGCGCAAGCCACCCCTCACAGCAGGAGTGGGCCGAGCAGCTGCGTTCGAACGGACGCAGGGTCACCAAACAACGTCTCGCGGTACTCGACGCGGTGGACGCAATGCCTCACGCCACGGCGGACGACACCGTACGGCGGGTCCGTCAGGTCCTACCGAACATCTCTGTTCAGTCCATCTACGTGGTCCTCACGGATCTCACGGCCATTGGCATGGTGTCCAAGTTCGAACCGCCCGGCTCTCCTGCGCGCTACGAAACCCGCACCGGAGACAACCACCATCACGCGTATTGCATCAACTGCGGAATGATCGCGGATGTCGCGTGCGCGGTGGGGCACTCGCCGTGCCTCACGCCCTCGGAGGACCACGGCATGAAACTGCTGTCCGCCGAGGTGGTGTATCGGGGGATCTGCGCGCAATGTCAGCAAGACATGGCGAACAGCTCCGCCGTTCAGTAATTGACCGCACGTCCGTCGGATCCCGTCCATCACCCAGGAGGAACCATGTCTGACACCACTCCCCATGAACACGGCCTGCGAATGACTGGCTCGGCCACCACCGACCAGTTGGGTAAGAAAGTAGCGTCCGACGAGCACTCGCTGTCTGTCGGTGCTGACGGCCCCATCGTTCTCCATGACTCTTACGTGGTCGAGAAGCTCGCGGCTTTTGACCGAGAGCGCGTTCCGGAGCGAGTGGTGCATGCCAAGGGCTCCGGGGCTTTCGGTGAACTCGAAATCACCGAGGACGTCTCCCAATACACCAAAGCTGCCGTGTTCCAGCCGGGTACCAAGACTCCTATGCTGGCTCGTTTCTCGCAGGTGGCCGGCGAGCAGGGCTCTCCGGATACCTGGCGCGATCCCCGCGGTTTCTCGCTGAAGTTCTACACGACCGACGGCAACTTCGACATCGTGGGTAACAACACCCCGGTCTTCTTCGTCCGTGACGGCATCAAGTTCCCGGACTTCATCCACTCCCAGAAGCGGCTTCCGGGCTCGGCACTGCGTGACAACACCATGCAGTGGGATTTCTGGACCCAATCCCCCGAGTCCGCCCACCAGGTGACCTATCTGATGGGCCCCCGCGGTATCCCCAGGTCCTACCGTCACATGAACGGTTACGGCTCGCACACCTTCCAATGGGTCAACGAGGCCGGCGAACGTTTTTGGGTCAAGTACCACTTCGTTTCGGACCAGGGCGTCGAATGTTTGACCGGTGATGAGGCCGAGAAAATCGCCGGCGCGGACGCAGACGCCCACCGCCGCGATCTTTACGAAGCCATCGAGAACGGCGACTTCCCCTCGTGGACCGTGTACGTGCAGATCATGCCGTACGAGGATGCCAAGACCTACCGGTTCAACCCGTTCGACGTCACCAAGACGGTCTCCAAGAAGGACTACCCCCGCATTAAGGTGGGTAAGTTCACCCTGAACCAGAACCCCCTGAATTACTTCGCTCAGATCGAGCAGGCTGCGTTCTCCCCGGGTAATACGGTCCCGGGCGTGGAGATCTCCCCGGACAAGATGCTGATGACCCGCGTGTTCTCCTACCCGGACACCCACCGTCACCGCATCGGCGCGAACTTCGCGGATCTGCCCGTGAACTACCCGTACCGTTCCGAGCAGAACTCCTACTCGCACGACGGCCCCATGCGCTACTCGTTCAAGCACCCCAATCAGCCGGTTTACGCCCCCAATACCACGGGTGGCCCGGTGGCCGGTGGCAAGGATGCCGCTGATGAGCTGCGTTGGGAATCCGACAGCGATATGCTGCGCGCCGCGGCCACCCTGCACTCCGAGGACGACGACTTCGGTCAGGCGGGCACGCTGTACCGCGAGGTCTTCAACGACGAAGAGAAGGCCATGACGGTCGAAAACATCGCGGGTCACGTGGGTGATGTGGCCGACGAGGCCATCCAGGAACGCGCCTTCCAATACTGGGAGAACGTTGACGCCGACCTCGGCAAACGCGTACGCGAAGCCGTTGCTCGCGATGCCGGCAACGACGCGTACGGCATCTGATCGCCCGTTCGCTCGGGCCGGTCAGTAGCTGATCAACCAGTCACCGAGCAGAAGGTCCCGTTCCCGTTTCACGCGGGGACGGGACCTCACTCGTTCCGGGGCCACTTCCTTGTTCCTGGTCAACTGCCTCCTGGCCCACCTTGTCCCGACCCATTCCGCGGCCTCATGGACGACGCCGCCGCCTCAGACGGTCTCGACCAACATCTCCCGGCCCTTCCGGTCTTCGGCGGCAAGACGCTCATTGAGTTTCTCGCCTTCCACGTCCACGTTGGGCAGGATCCGGTCCAGCCAGCGCGGCAGCCACCACGCGTGTTTGCCGAGCAGCTGCATGGTGGCGGGGATGAACGTGGTGCGAATCAGGAACGCATCCATGGCCACGCCGAACGCCAGGGCGAACCCGATGGGCCGCACCACGGACACGTGGGCGAAGATGAAGCCTGCGAAAACGGACACCATGATCACACCGCACGCGGTCACCACGGTGCCGCCCTGTCGATAACCGACCCGCACGGCGTCGTGCGCCTCGAAGCCTCGCATGTACGCCTCGCGCATGCCCGAGACAATGAAGATCTGATAGTCCACGGACAGCCCGAACAGCACCCCCACCAGCAGGATGGGCAGGAACGCCAGAATGGGTCCGGGGTCGTGCACGCCGAAGAAGTCAGCTCCCCAGCCCATTTGGTAGACCATGACCACCGCGCCGAAACTAGCGACGGTGGAGAAGATGAAGCCCAGCGTGGCCATCACGGGCACCCAGATCGAGCGGAACACCAGCAGCATGATGACCAGGCACAGCACCAGCACAATGGCCATGTAGACGGGCAGGGCGGCGTTGAGCGTGTCCGAAATGTCGATGTTGGCCACGGTCTGCCCGGTGAATCCCACGTCGGTGCCGGTCGCGTCCTGAATCTCCTCACGCTGGTCCCGCAGATCTTTGACGAGTTCTTCGGTGCGAGAATCCGCCGGACCGGTCTCCGGTGTCACGGTCACGATCGCGGTGCGGAAGTCGTCGCTGATGGTCGCCGGTACCGCGGTGACCACACCGTCCATGCCCGCGATGTATTCGGAGACCTCCACGGCGGCCCCGGTGGCCCGCTCGCGGGTCGGGCTTTCATCCGGCAGCGACACCATGGTCACGATGGGAGCGTTGGCCCCCGCGCCGAAGTTCTCGGAGACCACGTGGTAGGCGGTGTTGGCGGTGGACCCGGGAGGTTCCGCGGCACCGTCGGGCAGGCCGAGCCGCAATTGCATGGCCGGCAGTGCCAGGGCCAGAAGCACGACCACTGCCACAGCGATCATCGCAATGGGATGCTGCGTCACAAACGCACCCCACCCCTTGTTGGCGCGCGCCAGGGCGAGGGCTTCCGGTTTGTTGCCGGCGGCCAGGGCCTCGCGCCGGACATCGGCTTCGATGCGCTGGGCCTGGGCTCGCGCGGACATTCGGGAAGCCCGCTCACCCGCCGACGCCGCTGGGCCCACCTCACGTTGTCGAGCCACCTTCTCGCCGTGTTCGGTGAACCCGCGCTCGCGCCATTTCTTGGCGGGCACTGCACGGTGGCCGACCAAGGACAACAACGCCGGGGTCACGGTGACCGAGGCCAGGATGACGAGCATGACGGTGCCCGCGCCGGCCAAGCCCATGGTCCCCAGGAAGGGGATGCCCACGGTGGCCAGGGCCGCCAGGGCAATCACGTTGGTCAAGCCCGCGAAGAGCACGGACGTGCCCGCGGTGCCGGTGGCCCGCGCAATGGATTCCCGCAGCGGGATTCCGTCGAGCAGGTTGGTGCGGTGTCTGTGGGTGATGAGCAGTGCGTAGTCGATCCCCAGGCCCATGCCCAGCATGAGCGCGAGCACCGGATCGGTGGCGGTCATGTCCACCACGGAGGACAACGCGTAGACCAGGGCCACTCCGGTGCCGCACCCGATCACGGCGCTGACCACGGGCAGCCCGGCCATGACGATACTGCCCAGCACGATGAACAGGACGACGGCCGCCACCGCAATACCGATCAGCTCCGTGGAGCCCACGAGCCCTGAGACGTCCTGGGTGATCTCCACGGAATAGTCTGCAACGACACCTGCTGGCAGCGCCCCACTGATCGCCGAGGTGACGTGATCGCGTTCTTCAGCGCTCATGGACGTGGTGCTCTCCGAGAAATCCACGACCCCTCGGGCGACTGTCCCGTCCTCATTGACGAATCGTTGTTCCTCGGTGAGCGCCGTCTGACGCTGGGCCGTACTCAGTTCTTCCGACCGTGACTCGAGTTCCTGCCGGGAGTCCCGGAGCTGAGCCTCGCCCTGCTCGAGCTGACTCTGGCCGTCCTCGAGTTGCTCGATCTGATCGGCCATGGCGGGATTCGCCTGAGCCGCTTGCTCTCTACTCGGGTTTCCCGGCAACTGCTCCAGGGACCGGTCCAGCTGTTGCGAAGCGCGGTCCAGGTCGCGGCGCTGCTGCTCGAGCTCACGTTCGCCACGTTGGAGCTCGTCTTGACCCGAGTCCAGTTGTTGCTGCCCCTCGGCCACGCTCCGCGCGGCATCGTCCAGTTGCTCTTGCGCCTCGAAGGGATCCGTGATCGAAGAAATGACCGGGACGTCCTCAACGGCACCGTCCAGGGCCGAAGTGATCTCTTCCCGCTCCTTATCGGAAAACGCTTGACCGCCCGTCGTACGGAACACCACGGTGCCCGAGCCGAAGGTGGCCTCCGGCATGCGCTCGTTCATCTCGTCCAGCACCCGCTGATACGGGGCGTCCGGAACCGAGTACTGGCTACTGGTTCCCTTGGCGAACACGAATGCCGCTGCTCCGGCGAGTGCAAGGATCATGAGCCACACGATCATGACGGCCGGAGCTTTCCGGGCACACCAGGCGCCTACCCGGTACAGCAGCGTGGCCATTAGTGCTGTTCGTCTTGCTGTTGGTTCTCCTGCTGTGCGACCAGCTCGAGAAGCTCTCGCAACTGCTGGGTGGGAATCGTAGCCACCGGCGGCAGCGCATTCACGCACATGCCCGCCGCACCCGAATCCACCACGAACTTCAACACTTCACGCGAGGGTGCCGCGCGAACTTGCAGGCTGGTGTCCAGGGCCGCAATTTCCGCGGCGGAGGTGAACACCATGATGGTGTCCGGCGCCGCGTTGGGGTCCTCCGGTTGGACCATCACCGGCATGGACTTGCCGTCCTGATCCCGTGTTCCGAACAGCAACTGACCGTTGGGGTTGAGGACGGCCGCGAGCAAGCCGGACATGTTGTTGTCCAGCAGGGCTTCCTTGACCGGTCGGTTCTGCGGGGTCCTGTTGACCCATTCGATTTGTTCGCGCTTGATGCGCATGGGGTTTTCTCCCCCGGGGTCATACACCAGCTCGTCATACTGCGGGTCCGTGGCGACCATGTTGAGCACGGCCCCGGACGGCTGTCGGAACAGCACGGGTTCGGTCTTCTCGGAGTCCTTGTTGTTCTCACGGAACACCGTGCGCGCTTCTTCGGTGGTCGTGTAGACCGCCAACGCACGGGTGCCGTCCTTCTGCCCCAGGGCCTGCACACGAATATTGGATTCCGGACCCACAGGCTGGCCGTCTTCGCCCGGCACCAGGTCGGAACCGGTGATGTCCAGCAGCACCATTCCGGTCATGGCCTCGCGGAGCACATTGGCCATGGCCTGGTCCACGGGGTTCGCGACGTACTGGGCGATGGCCGCGCGCAACCGGGGGTGGGCGTCGTCGGCCTGGGCGCTCTGGTCCTCGGCGGGGTCGACGAACTCGAGGTCGATTCCCTGTTCCCCCGTGATGCCGATGGCCCACTCGGGCGTGCGTGCCACGGTGCGAGGGTAGGTGCCGAGATGCGTGGCAATGTCCTGGGCTCCGTACCGGCCTTCGTTCGAGAATTGCGGTGGCAGGTCGTGGTAGTTGTACCGAGCGGCGAATCGGTATTCAGGGTCTGGCCAACCCTTCGCAGCGATCGTGACGCTTGTGGAGAACCACGTCCCGCGTCCCTTGAGGTAGCAACTGCGTTGCAACTCTTCGAGTGAATCCAACACGGGGCTGCCCTGTTTAATGGGCCCGGCCGCACCGGGGATAGCCGTGCCGTCCCGGTTCTCCGCAACTCGCAAGTACACGCGATCACCCTGCGGCTTGAAATCGACACGCATGGAGTCCCAGCCGGACTCGGTCCGAAGCACGGACAGCACCCAACGCCCGATCTCCGCCACCAGCTCTCGTTCGCTGCGTGTACCGGAGTTCTGTTCGGCGTGCGGAGTTGAGGTCATGGTGAGTAGGTGTCCCTTCGGCCCGGCAACGCGGCGCCCATTGGTAGAGCGGGATTCCCCCGCGTTCCTCTGCAAACAACCCTATCGAACGCGGCCGCGACGTCAGCAGCCTGAGATCTTTCTGCCAGACGCGGTCAAAACCGCCATGGGCTGCACAGAGGGGCCGTGCCAGTTGTTAGCCTGGGTGGTATGACAAAAACGTTGCAGGAGCTGATCGACGCTTCGATTTTCATCTCCACCGAATACCAGGCAGTGCTGGCGGAACTGTCTCAGGGTGCGGATTGGGACGTGGATTTTTCCGCGCCGTCGTTCACCCTGCAGACGACCCCGCCGGTCACACTCACCCCGTACCTGTTGGGCACCGAGTCCGCCTCCCGCGGTAGCTGGATCTGGTCCTGGCAGGAACTGGGTCACTTCAACCCTGAGGTCGTCTCCGCAGCCGTCCAGGCCAAGGAGGCCGGCCAGCGGCTGGAAGTCGACGAACTCACCACCGACGAACAGCCCATCCAGGATGGCTTGGCACGTCGCTTGACCTTGGCCTCCAAGGCCGTCACGGGTCTGTACGCCCACTACCCCGCACGCGCCGGTGGCAACATCACCGCGTGGTTGTTGCTCGAGGGCGATGCTTTCGAGCTGCCCCGCCTGACCGAGCAGCGCATGATGCAGGTGATCGGCGAGTCCCTGACCACCGACACCGCCGTGGACCACAATCTGGCCGTGAACAGCTATGCCGCCCTGCGAGGCGCTCACGTCGAGTGGGACACGGATGCAACGTGCGTGGTCACCGTTCACGACGGCGCTCAGCGCTTCTGGTTCGATGATCACCAGATCACCGGGGTGGAACCCGCCGAACCTTCCGTCGGTGAGAAGGAACTCGAGGAGCTCGAGCGCCAGGCCGAGACCCACCGCGAGGCCCTGCGCGAGGATCGCCAGGTCGCCATGAAGCTCGCCGTTCAGCTGGGCGAGCTGCAACGTGCCGAGGCCGAGGAGAAGAACGAGCGCGAACGCGAGGCCGCTGAGAACGAGCGTCGTGAGCGCGAGGCGGCCAGGGCGGCGTCGGCGACCGAGGAAGAGCCCCTGCCCCAGAAGCTGTCCACCGAGGACATTTCGGCTCCCGAACCGGAACAGCCCGAGGACGACGTTGCGGTTCCCGCGAGCGAGGTGCGCGACGGCGATCGCCCGTTCGACCAGGAGCCCACCCAGGAACCGGCCGTTCCCGGTCGTGTGCAGACAACCGTGCTGCCGGATCCGGAAGACAAGGGCGAGCCCACTGCGGGCCCGCAGGCGTCCCCGCAGCCGGACACCACCACCATGGCGCGCATCCCCGAGCCGGACCTGGCTGCTTCCCAGCCGGGTATCCCGCGCGAGGAAGAAACCGTCGTGGCCGATCGTGGACGTGACGAGCGCGAGGTCGTGGAGGTTCGCGAAGACCTCGAGATCCGTGAGGTGCGCGAGCAGGACGCCGCCGCCCGCCGGGAAACCGTGGCCGGCCCCGATGCCGCCGAGGACATCTCCGCTCCCGCCGTGGTCGACGGCGAAGAAGTGGAGACCAACGAGCAGTTGGAAAAGAAGGGCGAAAAGAAGAAGGGCTTCTTCAGTCGTTTCTTCGGAGTGTGATCGAGTGGCCGTCCGCCGTTAGGATCGGACGGTGACTTATAACGCTGAGACCGGCTCGGGACCTGATCGTAAGAAAAGGACCCGGGCCGGTTTTCTGTACGGGTTCGGCGCCTACGGCCTGTGGGGCCTGCTGCCTCTGTACTTCGTGCTCCTGCTGCCCGCCACCGCGTACGAGATCGTCTCGATGCGGGTGCTGTTCTCTGTGCTGTTCTGCCTGATTCTGCTGGCACTCACGAGGTCCCTGGGCACGCTGGTGCGGCTCTTCCGGGACGGCAAGGCGGTCATTGCGCTGGTGATCGCGGGTGTACTGATCGCCACGAACTGGCTGCTGTACGTCGTGGCCACCACCACCGGCCACACGCTGGAAGCCTCCCTGGGGTACTTCATCAACCCCATCGTGGCGGTCCTGCTGGGCGTGATCGTCCTGCGCGAGAAGCTCCGGCCCCTGCAGTGGGCTGCGATAGCGGTGGGCTTTCTGGCCGTGCTCATCATGTCCGTGGTCTACGGATCCGTGCCGTGGCTGTCGCTGGCCCTGGCCTTCTCATTCGGCTTCTACGGGCTGGTGAAATCAACGATCGGCGGCCGTTATCCGGCACTCGTCACGCTTACCGGTGAGACTGCGGCGATCGCTCCCCTGGCGTTGGCGGCCGTATTCTTCCTGAACTCCGACGGTCAGATCACGTTGTTCTCCGAGGGCGCGGGCCACTTCTGGCTGCTGGCGTCCTCCGGCATCATCACGGCGGTCCCCCTGCTGCTCTTCGGATCCGCGGCCGCCCGGCTGCCCCTGAGCACCGTGGGCATGATCCAGTACGTGGCACCGATCGGCCAGTTCATCTTGGCCATCACCGTGCTCAACGAGTCCATGCCGCTGGAGCGCTGGATCGGTTTCGGTATCGTGTGGTGCGCCGTGCTCCTCATGATTCTCGACGCCGTTCGCGCACCTCGCGCACGCAGGCTGCAGCGCGAGCGGGACGCGGCCTAGCCCCTGCTCCTGCGCGGGCACGGCGAAGGCCGGGGCGCACCGGGATTCCTCGTGGAATCCGGGCTGGCCCCGGCCCTCATCATGCGTTCGCCTCGTGACGACGGCGCCCGCTCAGCGGGTCGGTTCGCTCACGCGGGAGCGCTCCCCCTGTTCCGGCTGATCCGGGTTGCCGAACCCATCGGGCTGCTCCGGGTAATCCGGATCCAGCTCGTCGACCTCTTCCGGTGACCGTCGAATGTTAATGATGGAGAGCACAAGTCCGCCCCACACCAGCACGATAGCGACGACCATCATGACGATTGCGGTGGTGCTCATCGGGCACCTCCTTCGTGGTTGTCACGGGTGGGCTGGCCCGCGGAACGGGACGCCGGGGCTTCGTCGGCGGTTGCCTTGCCCTCATCCCAGGGAGCGCGCTGGTGCACCACGGTGCCGTGCTGAATGGCGCGCAATGAGTAGTCCTGATCCAACGCCGGGCTGCGCATCGCGGTGTCGCGGTAGTGGGTGAAGGACTTGTCCTGGGTCAGCAGGTCGCGGTCCAGGTAGGCGTCCTGCACGCTGGGCGCGGGGCTGGTGAAGGCCGCCGCCGTGCGACGGGACCAGGGCAGCTTGGACAACAGGTACGCGATGACCACCAGGCTGCCGGCCATACCCCAACCGAACACGTTCACGAACCAGGCGGGCATGTCGTTGTACCCCTCGGCCAGGTTCAGCGTGAGCTGGTCGATCAGCATGTAACCGAGCACCACGGGTGTCACGGCACCGGCCACGATCATCCAGGTGCGGCCCAACTTGAAGGAGGACACCGAGTTGAGGTGATCGCGCAGGGTGGGCAGGGCGGAGAAACCAGCGGTCAGCATGAGCACCGACACCAGTGCAGCGGCCACAATGCCGAAGTTGTTGACGAATGCGTCCGTCACGTCCAGCAGGTTCAAACCCGTGGTCGTGGGGAAGAACAGCAGCGAGACAGCGGCCAGCGGGATGACCACCACGGCCACTGCGGTGCGGCGGCTCAGGCCCAACTTGTCGCGGAAACCGGCCACGATCACTTCCACGATCGAGATCATGGACGTGAAGCCTGCGAAGGCCAGCGCGCCGAAGAACAGCACACCGATCAACACGCCGAACGGCGCCTCCGAAATGATGGTCGGGAAGGCGATGAACGCCAGACCGATACCCGAGGTCGCAACATCACCGACGCCGGTGCCCGCAGCGGCGGCCATGAAGCCAAGTGCCGCGAACACGCCGATACCCGCCAGAATCTCAAAGCTCGAGTTGGCGAAACCTACCACCAACGCCGAACCGGTCAGGTCCGACTTGGGCTTGAGGTAGGCGGCGTAGGTGATCATGATGCCGAAGCCCACGGACAGCGAGAAGAAAATCTGTCCGTACGCGGCAACCCACACGGACGAGTCGCCCAGGGCCTCCCACGATGGAGTGAACAGGGCGTCCAGACCACCGGCTGCGCCGGGCAGGGTCAGAGCGATGCCCACCATGATCAGGAACATGACCACGAGCAGCGGAATCAGGATCGCGTTGATGCGGCCGATGCCCTTCTGCACGCCCATCATCAGAACGACCAACAGGGCCAACCAGGCAATGGCGGTGGCGATGAAGACCGGCCAGATGAAGTTGAAGCTGATGGTGACTTCTTCGGAGACCTGCATGTAGTCGGACATGAAGAAGGCCGCCGGGTCATCTCCCCACGCCTTGGTGAAGGAGAAGATCGTGTACTGCATGGCCCAAGCCAGAATGATGGCGTAGTACAGCGAGATGATCACGCAGATGCCCAGCTGCCACCAACCGATGGCCTCGAGCTTGGGGTGTAAGCGGCGGTACGCCAAGGGCGCGGAGCCACGGTAACGGTGGCCCACCGCGTAGTCGAGCATCAACAGAGGGATGCCGGCAGTCAGCAGTGCGACCAGATAAGGGATAAGGAACGCGCCGCCACCGTTGTCATACGCGACATAGGGGAAACGCCAGATATTGCCCAGACCAACGGCGGAGCCGATGGCGGCAAAGATGAACATGGTGCGTCCCGAGAAAGCCTCGTTGGAAGCGCCACCACGTAAAGGTTTTGTGGACATTCGATGATCCTCACAGGGGGAACACATCCCGCCCGAGCATCAGTCTGGATCACAGCGTAACGCGGGGCGGTTTTTGGATAGCCCCCAGCTTACTGAGGTATCAGCCTTCTCGGTGGACCACCGCGTGGGCAAATTCGATCAGTGCCGCCTTGGTCACGGTTTCGGGCAGCGGCTGGATCGCCGCAATGGCGTCATCGGCCCATCGGTTGGCCGTGTCCCACGCTTCCGCGGACACCGGGTGCTCACTGACGGCGGCCACGGCCCGTGCCAGTGCCTCATCGCTGGAGAGGTCCCCGTCGATGAGTTCCAGGGCTTCGCGTGCGGAATCCGCCACGGCCTGGTCCGCGCTCTGCGCATCGCGGCGCAACAGCAGGACGGGCAGCGTGTCCACGCCTTCGCGCAGGTCCGTGCCCGGAGTCTTGCCGGAAACGTCGTCGTGGCCGGTGAGATCGATGATGTCATCGGCCAGTTGGAAGGCCAGACCCACCTTCTCGCCGTATTCGACCATCATATTGATCACGTCTCGCGGTGCACCGCCCAGCAGCGAACCGAACTGGCCGCTCGCGGCGATCAGCGAACCGGTCTTGCCGGCCAGCACGTTGAGGTAGTGCTCCACGGGATCCTGACCGTCCACGGGACCCGTGGTTTCCTGCAGCTGACCGATGACCAGCCGCTCAAAGGTCTTGGCCTGGATCAACAGCGGTTCCTGACCGAGTTCGGACACCATGGCCGATGCCCGGGCGAAAATCAGGTCACCGGTGAGAATGGCAACGGAATTGCCCCACACGGTCTGCGCAGTCTCCACACCGCGGCGCAGGGGGGCCGAATCCATGACGTCGTCGTGGTAGAGCGTGGCCAGGTGGGTCAGTTCGACTACCGCCGCAGCTTCGATCACGTCCTGGTTGACTTCACCGGCGGCTTCTGCGGCGAGCAGCGTGAGCAACGGACGAACACGCTTGCCACCGGCCTGCAGCAGGTGACGGGCGGTCACATCCGCGAGTTGATCGGTGGAGCGCAGAGCCTCTTCCAGCCGCGTTTCGATCTGCGCGAGTGATTCCACGACAAGTGGACCCAGGTGGTCGTCCTGGGCAATGAGCTCAAATCCTGCGGGCAAACGCAATGAGCCATTCAGTCGGCTGGTTTCAGTCACGGTGTACCACTCTATCGAGAATTCAGCGGGCGGGCGTCAGCGCATCAATGAGCGCTACGGCACGGTCGGTCAGGGTGTGGGCGGGGCGATCAGAAAGCTCGGTCATGACCTGCACCGCGAATCGCATCAGCTGGGGCATCCGCATTCCGGCTCGCACACCGGCGCTCAACAGCGCGGGGTGGCCGATGAGTTCGGCGAGCGCCCGGCCCTGCACGAAGTGGGCGCCCCATTCGTCGTGCACCATGTGCGGATAACGGGCCAGCGCGTTCTCGCGCTGCTGCGGGCCATTGGCCGAGGCTGCGTCGACCACGCAGGATGCGGCGAACAGCGCGGATTCCATGGCGTTGGAAATCCCCTCGCCGTTGAACGGGGACACCAGTCCGGCGGAATCACCCAGCAGCATGAGGCCGGGAATGTAATGCGGGGTACGGTTGGCGGCCATGGGCAGCGCAGCCGATCCCACGCGGCCCTCTTGATGCTCGGGGTCGAAGGTCCACTCGGCGGGCATGGATGCGGCCCAGTCGCGCAGCACGGCACGGTAGTCGAGTTTCCCGAAGGCGGGCGAGGTGTCCAGGATGCCCAGGCCCACGTTCGCGGTACCGTCGCCCACGCCGAAGACCCAGCCGTAGCCGGGCAGCAGCGACCGCTTGGGATCGGTGCCATCCACGAGTTCGAGCCAGCCCTCCATCCAGTCCAGTTCGGAGCGCGGGGAGCGGTAGTAAGTGCGCACGGCCACGCCCATGGGGCGGTCCTTGCGGCGGTGCAGTCCCGCGGCCACGGCGGTGCGGGTCGAGTTTCCGTCCGCCGCCATCACGAGATCCGCGTGGTAGTCCTCGGTTTCCGAGGTGCGGCGCCCGGTCGCCGGGTCCATCACGGTGGCCCGCAGGCCGATGACCCGCCCGGTGTCGTCGCGCAGCACATCCTGCACGGAACGGTGCTCGATCACGGTGGCTCCGGCGCGCTGGGCATGCCGGATGAGGTCCTCGTCGAAACCGGCGCGCGTGCGCACCAGTCCGTAGGAGGGGAAGTCGGTGAGTTCGGGCCACGGGAATTCCACGGTGCGCCCGTCGGCTACCAGGCGCAGACCCTGATTGCGCTTGTAGCCGTGCTCGCTGTCGTGGGGCAGACCCATGAGCTGCAATTGTTTCACGGCGCGCGGGGTCAGTCCGTCGCCGCACACCTTTTCGCGCGGATAGCTGGTTTTTTCCAGCACCGTGACCGAGATTCCCTGGGTGGCCAACCAATAGGCTGCGGTGGCTCCGGCGGGCCCTCCCCCGCTGATCAATACCTTCACTCTGCCGTGGCCCTCCGTGTGCCCATAGCCGTTACTGCTCGGTCCGTCGTCCATTGTGTCATTGCCGGTGAGCTTTCTCCGCCCGCAGCCGTCCTATGCTTGAGGGCAATGACCATCGATACTTCCCCGCCCAGTCTGAGTGTTCTCACGGTGCCCGCAACCGACGTGCAGGCCGCCGCCGATTTCACGACCCGTCCGGATGTCCGCCGCCTGCTGGGTAGTCCGGATCCGGCCACGTGGATTCTGCGCGGTCAGGGATTGTTGGGGCTGGGCCGTTCCGCCGAGTTCCGGGTGCGCGGTGGCACCCGCTTCACCTCCGCTCGTGTGTGGTGGGACGCGGTGCGCAACGCCGCGCGCGTGGACGATCGTGTCAACCGTCCCGGCACCGGCCTACTCGCCTTCGGCGCGTTCGCCTTCTCACCGTCCTCCACCGTGAGTTCCGGGCTCGTGGTCCCGGAGGTGGTCATCGGTTCCGATGACCACGGCGCGTGGGTCACGTTGATCCGCCCCGGTTCCGAAACTCTCACCGAGTCCGACGTCGACGCCGCCTGGCGGGCTCTCGTGGTCGAGGCACCGGCCGCGATCGAAACGCGACCCGCGTCCGAAACGACGAGTGCGGCGTCGTCGTACCCCACCGCGACCCCGGGTGCCCTGGACGAGAACCGCTGGATGGCGGCCGTCGCGGACGGTGTGGACATGATTCAGGCCGGTGACCTGGAGAAACTGGTGCTCGCGCGGGACGTGGTGGTCAACGTGGGGCAGCCCATCGACCTGAGTGCGGTGCTTGCGCGGCTGAGCGACCGGTACGACTCGTGTTGGACGTACTGTGTGCGGCCCGGTGGCATCGACGATCCGGACGCTGGGCGGTTGCTGGGCGCGACTCCGGAAATGCTGATCCGCGTCAAGCAAGGAACCGCGTCCGCTCGCGTGCTTGCGGGAACACTGGACCGGCACGATCTGCCGGAAGGCGCCAATCCGGAAGACTTTGCGGGTGTGACGCTGGGCGGCTCCGACAAGCAACAACGCGAGCACAAGTTCGCCGTGGATTCGCTGCTGGCGGGGCTGTCCCCGTACGCGGAGACCGTGCACGGTGAGGAAGAACCCTTCATCCTGGCCCTGCCCAATGTGTGGCATTTGGCATCGGACGTGCGCGCCGAACTGCGCACCGGCGTGGACGGCACCCTGCCCTCCCCGCTGGAACTGGCCGAGGCCGTGCACCCGACCGCTGCCGTGTGCGGGACGCCCACCGATGTGGCCGGCGGCGTGATCGAGGACCTTGAGCGCATGGACCGTGGTCTCTATGCCGGGCCCGTGGGGTGGCTGGACGCCTCCGGTAACGGCGAATGGGGCATTGCCCTGCGCGGCGCCGTGCAGTTGGATGCGCATCAGGCGCGCGTGAGTGCTGGCTGCGGGATCGTGGCCGAATCCGATCCGCAAGCCGAGCTGGCTGAGACCTGGGCCAAGCTGCGGCCCATGCTCGAGGCGTTGCCCGCCACGCGTCTTTGATTCTTGCGCGTGAATTCGCTCGGGGTGGGCTCGGCTTGAGGTCGCCAGAAATAACGGCGTAGTAAGGTTTTCCCCAAACTAGATAGCGCTTTTGCTTTTCGAGGGAGATCCCATGTCCAAGCTTCGCCGTGTAATGCCCGCACTGGCCGTGCTGTCCGCAACCGGCCTGATCCTGACCGGTTGCGAATCCACGTCCGAGTCAGATTCCCAGGCGGGCGGCGAGGGCGGCACGATCACCGTGTGCGCCAACTCGCCCTATCCCCCGTTCGAGTTCGAGCGCGACGGCGAAGTTGTGGGCTTCGACATGGCCCTGGCGGACGAGATCGCCAAGGACCTGGGCAAGGAGAAGGAATTCATCCAGGCCAACTTCGAGACCCTGGAGTCCGGTGCCGCCCTGGACACCGACCAGTGCGAAATGGTCATCTCCGGCATGGGCATCACGGACGAGCGCAAAGCCTCCATGGACTTCTCCGAGCCGTACTTCAATGACGAAATCGGCCTGTTGACCACCAAGGATTCCGGTATCACCAGCTTCGATTCCATCGGTGACGCATCCGTGGGGGCCCAGCAGGCCACCTCCGGTGAGAAGTACGCCGAAGAAAAGGGCGCCACCATTCAGCAGTTCGAGGATGTGGAGCTCATGTTCCAGTCCTTGGAGACCGGCGGTGTGAAGGCCGTGTCCGGTAACATCTCCACGCTGGGCAACCGCGCCAACGAGAATGAGGACCTCGAAATTGTCGAGACCGTGGACACCGGTGAGAACCTGGGTGTGGCCGTGAAGAAGGGCAACACCGAACTGCTCGATTCCGGGAACAAGACCCTGGACCGCCTCAACGAGGACGGCACCATGGACAAGATGCGCGAAGAGTGGATTGGTCTCTGATCCGGTTCCTCGAACCAGGTCCTGAACCAGCTTTGATGTGATCGACAACGGGTGCCGGGCGAGTCTCTCGCCCGGCACGCCCGTTGTCAGCGCAGTGCGAGATCATTGAACGAGATTTTGTGGTGACTAGTGCGATGACTTTTGTGATGACTGAGGGAGAAAACTGATGGCCATGACCACCCGGCAGCGCGCCAAGCTGTCGAGGGGCATCCAGTACGCCTTGTTGGTGCTGGTGTTGATCGCCCTGGTCGTTCTCGCGGACTGGCAGGTTCTGTACGAACGAGTGTTCAACCCCGCGGTGATTGCGGATCAGTTCCCCGGGATCATCACCATTGCTCTGAAGAACACGCTCATCTACACGGCCCTGGGCTTTGTGGTGGGTCTGACCCTGGGCGTGATCCTGGCGCTCATGAAGCTCTCCTCCGTGGCGCCCTATCGGTGGATCGCCACGCTTTACATCGAGTTCTTCCGCGGTGTTCCGGCGCTGTTGGTGTTCCTGGCATTGGGTTACGGCATTCCGCTGGCGTTCGGCTTCAGGTTCAACCACTACGTGACCGTGATGATCGCGTTGGGCGTGGTGGCGGCGGCGTACATCGCCGAGTCATTGCGCGCCGGTCTGCAAGCCGTGCCCAAGGGCCAGTACGAGGCGGCCCGCTCGCTGGGCATGTCCCACACCCGCGCCATGGTGACCATTGTGATTCCACAGGCGCTGCGCATCGTGCTGCCCCCGCTGACCAACGAGGTCATCCTGCTGACCAAGGATTCCTCCCTGGTCTATCTCCTGGGCATGGGATTGGCTCAGTACGAGCTCACGAAGTTCGGCCGCGAGGGCATCTCGGGTGCCGGCGCGGGTCTGACCCCGCTGGTCGCGGCGGGTATCTGCTACCTGATCATCACCGTGCCGCTGGGCATCCTGTCCCGCCGCTTTGAAACCAAGACCGACCGCGTCAAGAAGTCCTCTTAGGAGCCACGGTGTCCACATCTGCAACCGAAAACACTCAGGCATCTACACCCTCCGAGACGCCGGCCGTGTCCGTGCGAGGGCTCAACAAGGCCTACGGCGATCTTGAGGTGCTGCGCGGAATCGACCTGACCGTGAACTCCGGTGAAGTGGTGTGCCTGATCGGGCCTTCCGGTTCCGGTAAGTCCACGCTGCTGCGCTGCCTGAACCTCTTGGAAGAACCGCAGTCCGGGGACATCACGGTCAGTGGTTTCGACGTGACCGACCCTGACATCGATGTGGATGCCATGCGCCGCAACGTGGGCATGGTGTTCCAGCATTTCAACCTGTTCCCCCACCTGACGGTGTTGGAGAACTGCACCGTCTCGCAGATCAAGGTGCTCAAGCGTTCCAAGTCCGAGGCCGAACAGACCGCGATGACCAACCTGGAACGCGTAGGTCTGGCAGAAAAGGCACAGCAGCGCCCCGGTCAGCTCTCCGGCGGCCAGCAGCAGCGGGTGGCCATTGCTCGTGCGCTGTCCATGAACCCGGATCTGATGCTCTTCGACGAGCCCACCTCGGCCCTGGATCCCGAGACCGTGGGTGACGTGCTCGCCATCATGCGCAAGCTCGCGAATGAGGGCATGACCATGCTCGTGGTGACCCACGAGATGTCGTTCGCCCGCGACGTCGCCGACCGTGTGGTCTTCATGGACGGCGGAGTGGTGGTCGAAGAAGGCCCCGCCCGCGAGGTCATCGGCTCCCCCAAGCACGAACGCACGCAGTCCTTCCTGTCCCGCGTGCTCAATCCCACCAAGGTGGACACGCCGGAGTAGGCCTGGACAGGGGTCGCCGGAGCTGGGATTCGTAACAGCGCCTGGGCCCCGAGTGCCACTTACATCTGGTGCCCCACACGTCAGGCGCCACTAGAACCTTGGAACACACCTGAGGGGCCGTTGGAACCTTTTTCGAGTGGCTGGAGGGTTCTAACGACCCCTCAGGCGTGGCGGTTGGCTCTGACAACGCTTGGCGCGTGCTGAATCCAGGTGGTGGAACAGCCACTGCAGGAGTTCTCTGCGCCGTTTGGGATCCCTGAGGTCGTCGATCACCACCACTCGGACCTGCCACCCGTGATCGCGCAGGCGTTGAATCCGATAATTCTCGTCTCCGTACGCCTTGCCGTCCTCCCAGTGAGGTCGTCCGTTGTACTCGAGCGCGACCATGTCTTCCGGCCAGGCGAGATCCGGGTATACATACTTGCCGCCCATCATGACCGGGAAGTTGCTCTCCATGGGTGGTAGTCCGCAGTTGAGGAGCACTAATCGGAGCAGAGTTTCCATCGCGGAAATCGTGGGCCCCTGGACTAGTGCCATGGCCTGCCGAACCCGCACCACGCTCTGAGCCCGCGGTGGCAGCTGGTTGAGCAGGTCCGTCAGTTGATCGACAGTGAGCGGTTCCATCACGGTGCGCCCTTCAGCCAAGACCCGCAGCGAGATCAGAGCATCCAAACACGCGGTGATTCTCCACAGCGGGAGGACCGGCGCCGCCACCACAAGCGCCTCCATCGGGTGAGTCAACGGACAATCCCATGGACCCACGATCTCCGGCAAGCCCAGTGTTTTGGACACCCGCGTCAGTCTCTGGTTCGAGGCGATCCTCGTTCCGTTCCATGCCAGATGCGTGGTGTTGGATCGCGCTACGAACTCCCGAGCCCGCGGTGCCGACGGGTGTCTCAAGAGCCGTTCTTCCCAGCCGTAGGCGTGATCGACGGGAAAGTTCAGCATGACCAGCGCGGTCAACCCAGTAATCGCCACCTGGCTTCGATGTTGGTCCAGGTGATCCCGCAACAGAACCGATTGCTGCTGAACATTCAGCGGCTCAGCGCTCCGAACCCACGCTCCCCTGGCCAGTTGCTGCATGTACGGTCTGCGCCGGAGATCTCTGGGACGTCGTTCCCATTCCCTGGCGCTCAGCACCGTGAGTTTCGGTCCCAGGTCCATGGCTTCGAGAGTTCTCATGGAACGGACCCTAGAAATTTTCGACGCCGTTCGGTCACCTTTTCCACAGACCAAGCCGTTTCCTTGCCCACACGTTGCCAATGAGGCATCTGTGGAGGCCCCTCCGCACGGCGAGGGGAGATGGGAACGAGCCGAGCGCCGTCGTCAGGAGGCAGTGGACGGCGCGCGATGCGGTGGTGCGTCTCCGAGCGCCGTCGGCGAGCAGAAGCCCCGTGCGTGTGAGGTTCCGGGAGCGCCGCCGGCAAGCAGAAGCCGTGCGTGTGAGGTTCCGGGAGCGCCGTCGAACCCACGTGAGGTTTCGTTAGGGCCCTTCCGTGGCGCCAGAAAGGTTCCAACGGAGCATCAGATGGGCAATGCGGTCCTGGCGGCGCTTCAGGCGACTGCAGCGCCCGTGTGCGAAACAGCAATAGGTTCGCGAACGCCGTCGGCGGGCACGACGTGGCGGGTGCCTACGTAAGCAGCAGGCAGCGCGGGGGGCGAGCGAGAGCCACGCACATGAGCGGACGATAGGCGAGTGAGAGCCACGCACATGAGCGGACGATAGGCGAGTGAGAGCCACGCACGTGAGGGGACGGTAGCGCCGAGGAACCCGCGTGAGGTTGCGTTGGAACCCTTTTACGCCGCCCGAAAGGTTCTAACGGCGCATCAAGTGCGGGAGGTGGTCGCAGCGGCGCACCAGATGGTGGGGACCAGTGCCAGCGCACGGCTGGTGGGGCGGTTGGGGCGGTTGAAGTGGTGGGGCGGTTGAAGTGGTGGGACGAGTGAAGTGGTGGGGCAGGTGAAGCGGTGGGACGACTGAAGCGAGGGCCAGCACGCAAAAGCAGGGTGCCGCTGCTCGCAATGAGCAACGGCACCCTTGGTGTTTCTATGTTTCCCGAGGCAGTCGGTGGTCAGTGCGCGGATGCGCCGACCGACCGTCGTTCCCGGAAAATCAGTTCAGGACGGTAGAGGGAGTGTTGGTGTCCTGGTTGTCGGTGGACTCCAGGATTTCCTCTGCCTTTTCCTTGGCTGCTTCCACAGCCTTCTGGCGGGGAACCAACACGGTCACGAGTGCGCCGAACAGTGCCACACCACCGAAGATGTAGAACGCGGTGGCGCCACCCAGACCAGCTGCAACCAACCAGCCACCGATGAGCGGGCCGAAGATGCCGCCCAGCCGACCGAAGCCGGAACACCACGCCACACCGGCTGCACGAGCGTTGGTGGTGAAGTAGTTGGAGGTGAAGCCGTAGATCAGCACCTGGGTACCCAGGGTGCCCACACCGGCAATACCGATGAACATGAACAGCACCGGCAGCGGGAACTGGAAGGTCATCAGCACCAGGGTGATGGCTGCGATCACGAACGTGGTGGCGACGATGAACTGCGGGCCGCGGCGGTCGGCCAGCTTGGATGCAACCACACCACCGATCACGGCACCGGAGTTGAGCACCAGCAGGAACGCGAGCGAGTAGGTCTTGCCGTAGCCGTAGCTCTCCATGATCTTGGGGAGCCAGGTGTTCAGGCCGTAGGTCAGCAGCAGACCGGAGAAGGACATGAAGCCCAGCAGGATGGCACCCGCACGGAACTGCGGGGAGAACACTGCGCCGAAACCGGTCTTGGCGGGAGTAGCGCCGGCCTTCTGGACGACAACTTCCTCGAGCAGAGGAGTACCGGTCTTGAGCGACAGTGCCTCAGCTTCTTCACGACGACCGCGGGAGAGCAGCCAACGCGGGGACTCGGGAAGCTTGAAGAACGCGATGGGCAACAGGAACAGGATGGGAGTTGCACCGATCATGAACAGGCCGCGCCAGCCGAGGGGCTCGAGCAGGATCATGCCCAGCAGTGCGGCGAGCACACCACCGGCGGGGATACCCGAGTACACGATGGCGTTGTAGAAGTTACGACGCCCGGCGGGAGCGAACTCCGCAATGGTGGCGCCGGCCGTGGCGAGGATCGCGCCCAGGCCGATACCGGTGATCAGGCGCAGCGCGCCGAAAGCAAAGATCGAGGTGGAGAGCGCGGTGACGAACATGCCGATGGAGAACCAGGCGATGCCCACCAGGATGATGCGGCGGCGGCCCACGTAGTCGCCGATGGAGCCACAGATCAGGGCGCCGATGAGCACGCCGATCAATGCGTAGGAACCCAGGGTGCCCGCGGTGGCGGCATCGAGTGCGCCGATGTGGGAAGGATCTGCCATCAACGTGGTGAGGACGGTTCCGTAAATAGTGAGGTCAAAGCCGTCGAAAATCAGTGCGGTGCAGGCGATACCTGCGACCCAAGCGGCGGTCCTCGCCTCTTTTCGCGGGTCCGCGGCAACGAGTGTGTTGCTCATAGTGGTGGTCCTCTCGGATCAAAGATCTTCCGGAGAGCCCCTAGACTCCCGGTGCGTTTCCGGAATGGTTGCGCGTTAGATCTCAATCCTGAACTACTGTGAGCCTTACCACACGGGGATAACCCCCAGGGTTTCGCCAGGGGGTGTTAAATAACAGCCTGCATATGAGTTGGTCGTAGTTTGTATAATTTGCTACCTAATGCAGGGCTGATCATGGCGATTCGGGCCCTCCCCGACCACCGAATACACAGAAACTGGTCAGAGAGAGCCCGACACCAAGGGGGTCGCCAGGGACCTAGTGCATACCGGAAGGTCGCACGGTGATGACCTCGACCTGAGAGGTCCGTTCCGCATCTACGGCTACGCGCACGGCCGCGGCGATCTGGGCCGGCTGGATCCATTCCTCGGCACGATATTCCTTGCCCTGGTAGGCGTGCAGTTCTGCCTGCATGTCGGTGGCGACGCGGCCCGGGTGCACCGAGGACACACGCACACCGTTCTCGCGCTCTTCCTCGCGTAGCGCGTCCGTGAAGGCACGCAGGGCGAACTTGGTGCCCGAATACAACGACGACGCCGGCCCGGCCGTGAAGCCCGACCCCGAGTTGATAGCCACCACGTCCCCGCCGACGGTCCGCAACTGGGGCAACACGAGCTTGGTCAGCTGCGCCACGGAGAAGACGTTGACCTCGAAGATTTCGCGCCACTGCTCACGGGTGGCCTCTTCCACCCGTGCCATGGGGGCGATACCGGCCGAGTGCACCACGACGTTCAGACCCGGGAACTCTTCGGCCAGGGGCGCCCAGGCTGCTTGGACGGCGGCGTCGTCGGCAAGATCCGCAACGAACGGTCGCGTGCCCGGCCCGAAACCCTCGAGTTCGGAACGCACGCGCTCGACATCCTCGGAGCTGCGGCCGCCCACGAACACCACATGATCTCGCGCGAGGTCCTCGGCCACGGCACGACCGATACCCCGGGTGGCCCCGGTAACCAGAGCGGTGCGGGGCGAATTGCTGGAAGCAGTCTGCTGTTCAGTCATGCACCCATGCTAATCAGGGGTGCGCGATGAGTCCTGGGTACCCCTGATTAGGACCAGGCCGTGGTCACGCCTTGATCGGGTTCTTCGCCAGATACTCCCTGGCCGCG
The DNA here is from genome assembly GCF_004136555.1 of Kocuria carniphila. Lineage (GTDB taxonomy): Bacteria > Actinomycetota > Actinomycetes > Actinomycetales > Micrococcaceae > Kocuria > Kocuria carniphila. The sequence goes on along the minus strand of NZ_NOIT01000015.1, from coordinate 23,506 downwards.
TCCTGGGCAGCCCCGCGGATGCCCTTGTGGAATTCACGCAATCCCGCGCGGTCGATGGGGATCTCGATGACCCGTCGTCCGCGCAACGGGGCCGCGAACAGCGCCGCCAGTTCGATGGCGGTATTCGCCTCGCTGTACTCCACCCCGTAGGCGGCACACAGATCCGGCAAGGACACATTGTGCGGAGTTCCGAAGAACCGTTCCACGGTGCCTGTGTATCGCTCGTCCTCCGCCACGGCGCCGTGCTCGAGCTTGCCGAAGATCCCGCCGCCCTTGTCGTTGAGCACTACGAACTGCACATCCGGGATTTCTTCGCCCTCGCCCACCAGCAGAGAGCCGGCATCGTGAAGCAGGGTGAGATCGCCCAGGAAAACGCGGACCGGGCGGCCCGTTCCCAAGCCCACACCGTGTGCGGTGGCCACGGTGCCGTCGATTCCGGACACTCCTCGATTGGCCACCACGGCCACCGGATCATCCGGCCAGGCAACCAGGTCCAGGTCGCGGATCGGGTTGGACGAACCTGCCACCAGGACGGCGCCGTCCGCGGCGCAGGCATCCCACACGGCGTGGGCCACGTGCGGCCCGGTCAGGATGGGAGTGGAGTTCGCCTGGGTCCGCAGGGCGTCACACGCAGCAATGCCGGTGGCTTCCCAGAGTTCGAACCAGTTATCGCGGACGGGCCCGAGTAGTTCAAGTGCTTCCTGGAACGTGTGCACGACCTCTTCGTCGCGGCGGCCTTCCTCGAACCACGGCACCGGTCCGGGACGTACCGCCAGCACGCGAACGTCCTCGCGCTGCAGCATGGCTGCGACCTGCCGGGACAGCGTGGGACGCCCCACGAGCACCACGGTGTCTACAAAATCCACGATGTCCAGTTCCAGGACATTCTGATACGAGTGCACGGCTGACTTGCCGAAACGCGCATTCGAGGAGGGCTCGGCCATCAGCGGCAAGCCTGCCTCCTCCGCAAAACGAGCTGCGGCGGGCCCGGCGCCGTCACCGGCCATGACCACGGCACGCGCGCCGTCCGGTGTGGTGGGGCGCTTACCGGGGTTCTCCCCCAACGGCGACGGGATGCTGCCACCGTGCACGTCGTGGATGCGGAAATTCCTGCCGATGTCCCGAGGAAGTCCACTGGTATCGGTTTCCAAGTTCTCGGTCACCAGGGATTCGTCGAACACGGCCCAGGGGTGCGCGAGCCGCGCGGGGCGGTTCTCCTTGAGTTCCGCTGCGAGCTCCTCGGCCCAGTTCTTGAGGAACACGTGGTCTTCCTCGGCCCAGGGGTAGAGCGGATCTCGCAGTGCGAGGTTCAGGTGCACCGGACCCGGGGCAGTGGTGTCGTCTCCCCCGGCCGCGGCGAGCGCGCGGTCAAGGGTCTCCACAGCGGACTTCTGATCGTCCGGTACCAGATCCACCTGAGCACGCACGAAAGACTCAAAGACTCCCGGCTGGTACGTGGTCTGGTTGGCTCCGGTTCCGCGCAGCTCCGGGGGCCGGTCAGCGGTCAACGCGACGAGCGGGATTCCCGAGTGGGAGGCCTCCATGACCGCGGGCAATAGATTGCCCACCGCGGTGCCGCTGGTGGTGAGAATCGCCGTGGGACGCCCGGTGGAGCGGGAAATTCCCAGGGCCGTGAAGGCCGCCGAGCGCTCGTCGATCCGCACGTGCACTCGCAAAGCCCCGCTGGCCTCGGCAGCCGCTGCGGCGTACGCAACGGGTGCGGACCGTGAACCCGGTGCGACGACCATCTGCTCCATACCCGCCCGTGCGAGGGCACTCAGTGCGATGGTAGCGGTCAGCAGGCTTGGAGTGATCATGGAGCCCACTCTAGTAATCGGCGCGGACACTCACAGTCGACCACGTCACGCAGCGCCTTATGGCGAGGTCACGCGCCAAAGTGCCGTGGGGCGGCGTCGTCCGATCAACGACGCCGCCGCCGCACCTCAGATGCGCCAGTCCCCGTGCTCGGCCTTGAGACTTCCCAGCACCCCGGGAGTCTCGACGCTGTCGTCCTGGATCATGCCCGCGGCCTGCGTGCGCCCGGTCTGCGGGTCGATCAGCAGGAACGATCCCAACGCGTGGGACTGCGTGTACCCGGTGCCGAAGATCGGTTCGGCCACACGCACCGTGATCCGTCCGATGTCGTTGAGCCCGAAGGAATCCACGGATTCCGCACTGAGGGAGTCCAGGTTAAGCCGACCGTCGATCGAACCCACGATCCCCCGCACCACCCGCGTGGTGTGCTTGAGCAGCACGCGCTGGCCCTCGTGCAACGGTTTCTCGTCGAGCCAGCAGACCACGGCCTCCACGGACTGGCTGGGCTCGGCACCCGTGTCCACGCCCGAGATGAGATCACCACGGGTGATGTCGATCTGATCGCTCAGTCGCAGGGTCACGGACTGCCCGGCCACCGCTACCTCCAAGGGCTGACCGGCCAGGTCGATGCCCTCGACCGTGGTCTGGCGACCGGCCGGTTGCACCGTGACCGTGCCACCCACGCGCACGGTTCCGGCGGCAATCTGTCCCGCGTAGCCGCGGTAATCCACCAGTTCCGGATCCACCGCAGCGGACTGCGGGCGCAGCACCGTCTGCACGGGGAACGCGAACCGCTCCGACTGCGTCAGTTCCGCGGAATCCGGCAGGGTCTCGAGCCATTCCAGCAGGCTGGGACCCTCGTACCACGGGGTGTTCGGCGACTTCTCCGCCACGTTGTCCCCGCGCAGCGCGGAGATCGGAATGGTCTGCAATGCGAGCACGCCGAATTGATCGGCCAGTTCGTGCAGGTCCGAATTCAACTGCGCGAAGCGTTGCTCGGCGTCCGGGACCAGGTCGATCTTGTTGAGCGCCACGATCAGGTGCGGCACGCCCAAGAGCGCGGCCACTGCCAGGTGACGGCGGGTCTGCTCCACAATTCCGTGTTCCACGTCCACCAGGATGATCAGTGCATCCGCGGTAGAGGCACCCGTCACGGTGTTGCGGGTGTACTGCACGTGTCCCGGGCAGTCGGCCAGGATGAAATTCCGGGCGGGCGTGGCGAAGTAGCGGTAGGCCACGTCGATCGTGATGCCCTGCTCGCGTTCGGCACGCAGGCCGTCGGTCAGTAACGCCAGGTCAGCGGAGTCCAAGCCACGCGCCTGGCTGACCCGCTCAATGGCTTCGAGCTGGTCGACCAGGATGTTCTTGGTGTCGTGGAGCAGGCGCCCCACCAGGGTGGACTTGCCGTCGTCCACGCTGCCCGCCGTGGCAATGCGCAGCAGGCTTCCTCGGGTGTCAACGCTCATTTTAGAAATAGCCCTCTCGCTTGCGGTCTTCCATGGCGGCTTCCGACATGCGGTCATCCGCTCGCGTGGCTCCGCGTTCGGTGAGTGTGCTGGTTGCAACCTCCGCCAGGACGTCCTCAGCGTTGGCGGCCGGTGATTCAACGGCACCGGTGCAGCTCATGTCGCCCACGGTGCGGTAGCGAACCGTGCGGCGTTCGATGTCTTCGCCGTCGCGCGGGGTCACGTACTCCCCCACGGCCAGCAGCATGCCGTCGCGCAGGATCACGTCCCGCTCGTGGGCGTAGTACAGGGGAGGCAGTTCGATGTTCTCCGCGGCGATGTAACGCCAGATATCCAGCTCGGTCCAGTTGGACAGCGGGAACACGCGTACGTGCTCGCCCGGGCGGTGGCGCGTGTTGTACAGGCTCCACAGCTCGGGGCGCTGATCGCGCGGATTCCACTGGCCGAACTCATCACGCAGGCTGATGATGCGTTCCTTGGCGCGGGCCTTCTCCTCGTCACGGCGAGCGCCACCGTAGACGACGTCGTGGCGGCCGTCCGTGATCGCGTCCAGCAACGGCACCGTCTGCAACGGGTTGCGGGTGCCGTCCGGGCGTTCGCTGAGCCGCCCGTCGTCGATGTAGTCCTGCACGCTCGCGACTTCCAGGCGCACCTTGAGCCGCTCGGCGGTGCGATTGCGGAAGTCCAGGACCTCCGGGAAGTTGTGCCCGGTGTCCACGTGCAGCACGGGGAACGGGATGGGGCACGGCCAGAAGGCCTTGGCGGCCAGGTGCAGCATGACCACGGAGTCCTTGCCGCCGCTGAACAGCAGCACGGGGCGCTCGCCCTCGGACGCGGTCTCGCGGAAGATGTGCATCGACTCGGCTTCCAGTCGCTGCAGCTGGGTCAGCGCGCTCGAGTTCGACGCCGAAGTAACAGTGGAGGTGGCTGTGGTGGTCATACGTGAATCCCGCATTCTGTCTTGCCCAGCCCGGACCAGCGACCAGCGCGCGGGTCCTCGCCGGGGGCAACTTTTCGTGTGCACGGAGCGCAACCGATGGACGGGTAACCCTGCGTCAGCAGCGGGTTGACCACCACCAGGTTGGTCTCGGCCCAACTCACGACGTCGTCAAAGGTCCAGTCCACGATCGCGTTGATCTTGACCATGTGATGGCGTTCATCCCATTCGACCGGCGCGGCATTGGCGCGGTGGGGCGTTTCCTCGCGCCGCAGTCCGGTCACCCAGGCCTCGTAGCCCTCCAGTGCGTTGTCGAGCGGCTCGACCTTGCGGATCCCGCAGCACGTGGCGGGCTCCCGGTCGTGGAGTTTCGGACCGAACTCGGCGTCCTGCTCCGGCACGGTCAGCCGCGGCAGCAGGGTGCGCACGTTCACAGGCCAGTCCGAGGCGAACGCGTCCCGGGTCTCGATCGTCTCCTGGAAGTGATAGCCGGTGTCCAGGAACAGCACGTCCACGTCTTTGATGTGCTGGCTGACCAGGGCGGGCACCACCGTGTCCGAGGCCATCGAACACGCGACCGCGAGCGACTTCCCGAACGTCCTACCGGCCCACGCCAGCAGTTCTTGGGTGTCCGCGTTGCGCTCGCCGAACAGTTCGTTGGCCTCCTCGACCAGAGCCTTCAGCTCGGCCTCGGAGCGAGTTCGTTGGGGCGCCGACGCCGCTCCGGGCGCCTTGGTGTCGACGGTTGCGGAGCCCACTCCGGTTGCGGCCGGCGAAGTGGTCGCGTCAGGTGACGTACCCGCGGCAGGTGCCTCGGGCGGCGTCGTCGTGGTTGAAGTAGTGACTGAAGAAATAGGCGTGGTCATCGCAGAGAATCCTCCTCGGCGTTCTGTGCCCACTCGGCAAAGGTGAGTTCGCCGTTGGTCTCGGCCATGTAGCGGCGGGTGACGCGTTCGACGTAGTCGGTGAGGTCGTCGGAGGTGACCTTCAGGCCGCGCACGGTGCGACCCAGGCCGCCCTCCTCGCGATCTGCGGAGGCGAGGCCACCGCCCAGGTGCACCTGGAACACGAACTCTTCACCGATGAACTGGCCCTTGAGTCCGATGTCCGCGGTCTGGATCCGCGCGCACGAGTTGGGGCAGCCGTTGATGTGCAGCGAAATGGGGTTCGTGATCTCGAGGTCAGTGAGCCGCTCTTCGAGCTGGTCGATCACTTGGGCGGCCAGGCCCTTGGTCTCCACGAACGCGAGCTTGCAGAACTCGATGCCGGTGCATGCAATGGTCGCGCGGCGGAACGGGCTGGGGTGCGCGTCCATGCCGTGGGGCTTGAGCGCGGTGGTCAGCTCTTCCACGCGATCCTCGGGAACGTCCAGCACCAGAACCTTCTGGTATGGCGTCAGTCGGATGCGATCGGAACCTGCGGCCTCAGCGGCGTCCGCGAGCGCCAGCAGCGCCGCGGAGTTGAGGCGACCCACGGTGAGGGCGAAGCCCACGTACTTGTTGCCGTCGTGCTGGTCGTGCACGCCCACGTGATCGGGGCGGCCCACGGCGCGGGCGGGCGCGGGGCCATCCGGAAGCTTACGACCCAGGTACTCATTCTCGATGACTTGGCGGAACTTCTCGGTGCCCCACTCGGCCAGCAGGAACTTGAGGCGGGCCTTGGTGCGCTGCTTGCGGTAGCCGTAATCGCGGAAGATCCCGGCCACGGCGGCCCACACGGGGACCACGTCTTCCGGGGCCACGAACACGCCGAGGCGCTCTGCCAGGCGCGGGGTGATCGACAGTGCGCCGCCCACCCACAGGTCGTAGCCGACGCCGAGTTCGGGGTGTTCGACGCCCACGAAGCTGACGTCGTTGATTTCGTGCACCACGTCCAGGCTCTTGCTGCCGGTGATTGCGGTCTTGAATTTACGGGGCAGGTTCACGAAGTCCGGGTTGCCCACGAACGCCTCGCTCAGGGCGTCCAGCTGCGGGGTGCAGTCGATGATCTCGTGGGCATCCACGCCGGCCACCGGGCTGCCCAAGAACACGCGCGGGGTGTCACCGCACGCCTCGACGCTCAACAGGCCCACCGAATCCAGTCGCTCCCAGATCTCGGGGACGTCCTCAATTCGAACCCAGTGCAGCTGGATATTCTGGCGGTCGCTGACATCGGCGGTGTCACGGGCGAAATCACGGGAGATCTCTCCGATCACGCGCGCCTGAGCCACGTTGAGCCGGCCGCCATCCGTGCGAATGCGCATCATGAAGTACTTGTCCGACAGGGACTCCGCATCCAGCTTGGAGGTCGATGCGCCGTCCACGCCCTGCTTGCGCTGGGTGTACAGACCCATCCAACGGAACCGTCCGTGCACGTCATCCGTGGGGATCGAATCGAAGCCCTGTTTGGAGTACGTGTCGATGATGCGCTCGCGAACGTCCAGCGGGTTGCCCTCGGACTTGAACTCCTCGTTGTGGTTGAGGGGTTCCTTGCCGCTGATCTTCCACTGGCCCAGGTTGGTGCCCGGGCGGGGTCCGCGCACGCGCGGTGCGGCTGACTTGGAAGAAGTTTCGGTCGACGTGGTTTGCGCGGCCATGGCAGCTCCTTGAACGGAAACTAGTGATCGGAGGTGCGCCACGAGTCTTCGGGGAACGGGTGAAGTCCCCGAGCGGCACAGTTCTGCGTGACCCGTTGCATAAAAGCTACCGACGTCAGGGCGGGCCTCACAGCCCGTTGTCACGGGGAGTCACATCACGTCACACCGCGTCACATAGGTCGCGGGCACCCAGGACGACGCCGCTCGGCCCGGTGACATGTCCGGCTCGGCTTCGCAGCGGGCACCGTGTGTCCCGAGCAATACCGTGCCGGAATGTCGGGCGCGGCGGGGCACCCGGGTGCGCGAGCGACGTCGTCGACATGAACGCGTTAAAGACCCGTGCGGGGCCGCGGACAACCGCGACCCCGCACGGGTCTGATCACGCACTCAAGCGTGGCTGGCGCTGGCTCAGCGCTTGGGCAGCGGGCGGGTGATGTTGCCCTCGCCGCCGCTGTCCTGGAAGCTCCAGTCCTCGTAGGAACGGCGGGCCCGGCGAGCACGGTTGCGGGTGTCCGGGTTGGACTTGCCCCGGTAGCCGCGGTACTTGGGACCCTTGGGGCCGTTCTTGCGGCGCTTGCCGCGGCCGTGTCCCTTGCCCGGCTTGTCGCTCACGCCACCGGGGAACTCCGGATCCTTGTCGCGCTCCAGCTTGAAGACCTGCACCACGGCGGGGCGAGGCATGGAGAACTCGCCCTCCTCGAGGCGGGTGGGCAGTCCATAGTCCGGGAAGTAGGAGCGGGGCTCCTCGTACGAGCCGTCCTCACCCGGGTGCTGCACGGCCACGTAGACCATGTCCTCGTTGTCGTGGATGACCGGACCGCAGGTTTCGGCGTCCTGCGGGACCGAGAGGAACTGCTGCACGCGGCCGCGCTCGGAGCCGGTCAGGCCGACCTTGAACAGGGCGTCGTTGTAACCGATCTTGGACGGCGCGCCGTCCGTGGAGACCCACAGGTTGCCGGCGCGATCGAAGGCCACGTTGTCCGGGCAGGAGATCGGCGAGACCTTGTCCTTGGGGTAACCGCCGAAGTACGTGCCGGAGTCCTTGGTGGGATCACCGCAGACCAGCAACAGGTTCCAGTTGAAGCGGGTGGAGTTCACGCGGCCGTGGCGCTCGGTGAATTCCAGAACGTAGCCGTCGCGGTTGCCGGTACGCGGGTTGGCCTCGTCCACCGGTGCGAAGCCGGGCTTGCCGCGGTCGGAGTTGTTGGTCAGAGCCACGTACACCTTGCCGGTGTGCGGGTTGGGCTCCACGTCCTCCGGGCGGTCCATCTTGGTGGCACCCACCTTGTCCGCGGCCAGGCGGGTGTAGACGAGAACCTCGTCCACGGCCATGTCCTTGATCATGGACTTGCCGCCCTTGATCAGGGGCAGCCATTCGCCGGAACCGTCGAACTCGCCGTCTGCGGGCAGGGTGCCGTTGCCGGTGATCTCTGCCGGGTTGGAGTTGCCCTTGAGCTTGGCCACGTAGAGGTCGCCCTCGGAGAGCAGCTTCATGTTGTGGCGCTTGTCGCCCTCCTTGTACTTACGGGAGGAGACGAACTTGTAGATGTACTCGAACTTCTCGTCGTCACCGGAGTAGGCAACCACCGTGCCGTCGTCGCCCACGTGGACGTTGGCACCCTCGTGCTTGAACCGGCCCAGCGCGGTGTGCTTGACCGGCGCGGAGTTCGGGTTCTGCGGGTCGATCTCCACGATCCAGCCGAAGCGGTTGGGCTCGTTCTTGTAGCCCTCGATGCGAGCGTCGAAACGCTTCTCGACCTCGGGCCAGCGGCGGGACGGCATGGCCGTGGGGAAGCCGTAGCGCTTCTCCTCAGCGGTGCCGGAGGTGATGAAGTACTGGTGCACGTTCTCCTCACCGGAGAGGATGGTGCCCCACGGGGTCACGCCACCGGCGCAGTTGTTCTGAGTGCCAGCCACGCGCTTACCCGTGGGATCGTCCTGCGTCTTGAGCAGGTCCGAACCTGCGGCGGGACCGTCCACCACGAACGGGGTGCTCAGGGTGATGCGGCGGTTACGAGCGCCACCGCGCACGTAGGACCACGGCTCGCCGACCTTGGTGCGGGTGATCTCCACGACCGACATGCCGTGCGCAGCCATGGCGGTGCGCACCACGTTGGCCAGGTTCTTCTCCTGCTCCCCGGTGGGGAACATCGTGTTCTCGTTGGTGTACTCGTGGTTGTTCACGAGCACGCCGGTCAGGCCGTTCGGATCCGGCAGGATGTCCAGGTAATCGGCGTTGAAGCCGAACTGCTTGGACTGGGCCTCCGGGGTCTGGTTCTCCGGATCGAAGTCCGGAGCATCGTAGAACAAGGGGTCACCCCATCGGATGATCGGGGACCAGTCATAGCCCTCAGGGACGTTGAAGTCGTCCACGGTCATGTCCACGGGCTTGATCGGGTTGAAGTCCAAGCGTCCGCGGCCCTTGCCCCAGTACGCGTAAGTTGCATTGGCGGGCTCAGAGGTACCGGCCACGACCCCCACCGTGACGGCACCTGCCAGGCCGAGGCCCAGAGCGGAACGGCGGCTGACCGCCGCAGAAATGATGTCGTGCGCGTACTCGTTGTTGGACTGGTTGCAGTCCGGGTTGGTGCACTGGCTGCCGCACTTGAGCTCACACGTCAGCGGGCTGCGCTTGCCGTTGACGTGGCCCAGCATGGGCAGGAGCTTGCGGCGTTCGGGCGTTTGGGTCATGGAGTCCCCCTGGGTGACGACATTCGGATAGGCATGTCAGCGAGTTCTTTCGATGCATAGCTCATCACCCGTGGGTGATCCGGGTGCGACCGCAGATGAAACGGGAGGTTAATTGCTTGGCTACCCATCGGCGGATGTGCCGATGCCGTCTCGACCCGGTCCACGTGACCTCTTGTGTCATCAGTCTCATCGAATCCTTCGGTCCTGACTAGGCTGCTCATGCGGAGACTTCCCGATTCGCGCCAGCCGTCACCCAACACCGGTGACAATCCTCGAAAGGCATCTCTTTGGACATTCGTCGCGCCATTGATCAGTCCAGAATGTCCGTTTACCAGTGGGTCATCGTGGCCATGGCCACCTTCTTGAATGCCCTGGACGGCTACGACGTCCTGGCGATGGCGTTCACCGCAACCTCCGTGACTGCGGAGTTCGGGCTGTCCGGTTCCCAGCTGGGCTGGCTCTTGAGCGCTGGCCTGATCGGCATGGGCGCGGGCGCGCTGCTCCTGGGTCCCTTCGCGGACCGATATGGAAGGCGCAACATTCTGCTGGTCGCCTTGGTGCTGAACGGCCTGGGCTTGTTCTTGTCCGCAACGGCCGGGAGCGCCGTCGAGCTGGGGCTGTGGCGCGTGCTCACCGGGGTTGGCGTGGGCGGCATCCTGGCAACCATCACGGTTCTCACCAGCGAGTACTCCAACAATCGCAACCGTGGCATGGCCGTGAGCATTTACGCGGCCGGTTACGGAGTGGGTGCCACGCTCGGCGGCATGGGCGCAACCCAGTTGATCCCCGGCTTCGGCTGGCGTTCGGTGTTCCTCACCGGCGCGATCCTGACCGTGATCGGAATCGTGCTCACCGCCCTGATCCTGCCGGAATCCGTGGACTACTACCGCGCCCGCCGTCCCCGGGACGCCGCCGAAAAGATCGCTCGCATTGCTCGCCGCATTGGCCTGCCGAGTGACGTGGTTCTGGGCCCGCCCGACGCCGCCGCAAGCAACCAGGGCAGCGTGACTCAACTCTTGAGCGGCCGTTACCGCGTGCCCACCCTGATGCTGTGGATCGCGTTCATCGTGATCATGTTCGGCTTCTACTTCGCCAATTCGTGGACCCCCAAGCTGCTGGTCGAGTCCGGCATGACAGAGCAACAGGGCATCGTGGGCGGCATCATGCTGACGATGGGCGGAACGTTCGGTGCGCTGCTCTACGGCGCGATCACCACCCGCCGCGATGCCCGCCTCACCCTGCTCGTGTTCTCGCTACTCTCCGCCGTGACGCTGGTGGTATTCATTTCGACCACGTCCATGCCGACCCTCGCGTTCTTCAGCGGCGTGATCGTGGGCATGCTCATCAACGGTTGCGTGGCCGGCCTCTACACCGTGGCACCGCAGACCTATGCTCCCGCCGTGCGAACCACCGGCGTTGGCTGGGGCATTGGCGTGGGACGCATCGGCGCGATCCTGGCGCCCGTTCTGGTGGGCGTGCTGCTGGACGCCGGGTGGACCCCCACGCAGCTCTACATCGGTGTGTCCGTGATCGTGGTGCTCGCCGCGCTCGCGCTGCTCAAGCTGCGGCTGTACGAGGTGCCTATCGAGCCCGGGGCTGAGTCGCACGCCGCCGAGGCGAGCGCGGTGCGCTAACTCACCAGGTGTGCGTGGGCCCGGCGGATCCGGTCGAGCCACCAGTCCCGTCGCTCCCCCGTGACCGCGAATTCATCCAGCAGGCCTTCGTCCACGGCAACGTCTCGCACGGCGATGAAGCCGTCCTGCGGTTTGAGCGGTTCGCGGGTGACGTCCCCTTCCATGAGCGACAAAGTTCCCAGCCCGCACGCGTACGGCAGCTCAGGTAACGCTGCGGCCAAGGCAACGCCCGCGCGGATTCCCACCGAGCTGTCGATCGCAGAGCTGACGACGGCGGGCAGCCCCGCGTCCTGCACGATCTCAAGTGCTCGACGCACTCCCCCGAGCGGGGCCACCTTCACGATGATGAGATCCGCGGCCCACGCTCGGGCCACGGCGAGGGGATCTTCGACTTTGCGCACGGACTCGTCCGCGGCAATCTTCAGATCGATGCTCTTGTCCCGCAGCCGTTGCCGCACGGCAGCCAGGCCTTCGATGGTGGCCACGGGCTGTTCGGCGTATTCAAGGTCGTACACCGCCAACTCGGTCAGCGCCACGACGGCCTGATCCTGGTCCCAGCCCATGTTCGCGTCCACGCGAAGCTCCGCGTCAGGAAGGAGGTCGCGGACGGCGGCCACACGAGCGACGTCGTCAGCCAAGGACTGGCCGCGCTCGGCGACCTTGATCTTCACGGCGGGGACCGCGCCGCCGTACCCGGCGAGTACGTCACCCACCCGATCCGCGGGGACGGCGGGGACGGTTGCGTTGACCGGGATGCTCTCGCGAACGGGAGCGGGGAACCCCTGCCAGGCGGCTTCGATGCCAGCGCGGAGCCACTGCGATGCTTCGGCGTCCTGGTATTCGGGGAACGGACCGAACTCGCCCCACCCTGCGGGACCCCGGAAGATCGCGGTCTCGCGGACCGTGACCCCACGGAACTTCACGCGCATCGGGAGTGCGACCACGCGAACGGTATCGAGGAGAGCATCAACGGGCGGGAGATCCAGGGTGTGTGGGGAGGTCATGCTTCAAGGGTAGGTCCGCCCAATGGGAACGCTCGTGAACGGGTCGCGAAGCACCCGGGACATGCGAACGGCCCGACTGGAACATCCAGCCGGGCCGTTCACGCGGGTCCGTCAATCCCACCGCGCGGCGGCGGGGGATGAGGAATTTAGACCCTACTTGTCCTCGTCAACGCCCATGCCCGGGACGGAGTTGTCCTGGGCTGCGTCCTTGACGGCCTTTTCGATGCGCTCACCAATGGTGGCGTCCACGTTCTTCCAGTATTGGAAGGCGTTGGACAGCACCGGCTCCTGCACGCCGTCCAGGGCGCCGGCAACGGTCTCGACGAACCCGTCGCGCTCGGCATCCGAGAAGACCTCGCGGACCAGAATGCCTGCCTGCACAAAGTCACCGTCGTCCGCGCGGAGGGCTTGCGACTCGCGCACCAGGGCGCCGTCGTCCTCCCAACCGTTGTCCACGGGGCCGGTCTCGTCCGACCAGGAGTCACCGAAGGAGTTGGGTACGTACGTGCGGCGGTCACCGCTGTCGTGGTACCACATGTTGCCCTCGAAGTTGTAGGTGTGCACCTCGTTCTTCGGGCGGTTGACCGGCAGCTGCTGGAAGTTGGTGCCGATGCGGTAGCGCTGAGCATCCGCGTAGGCGAAGTTACGGCCCAGCAGCATGCGGTCCGGGCTCATGCCGATACCGGGAACCACGTTGGCCGGGGAGAAGCCGGCCTGCTCGATCTCCGCGAAGAAGTTCTTCGGGTTGCGGTTCAAGGTCATGGTGCCGACCTTGTGACGCGGGTAGTCCTTCTTGGAGATCGTCTTGGTGACGTCGAAGGGGTTGAAGCGGTAGGTCTTGCCCTCTTCGTAGGGGATGACCTGCACGTACAGATCCCACGAGGGGTGCTCGCCGCGCTCGATGGCGTCGAACAGGTCGCGGCGGTGAGCCTCAGCGTCAGAGCCGGCCAGTGCTTCGGCCTCTTCGTTGGAGAGGAACTCCACGCCCTGGTTGCTGATGAAGTGCCACTTGACCCAGAACTTCTCGCCGGCTTCGTTGACCCACATGAAAGTGTGGGAGCCGTAGCCGTTCATGTTGCGCCAAGTCTTGGGCAGGCCACGCGGGCCCATCAGGTAGGTCACCTGGTGAGCGGACTCGGGGTTCTGGGTCCAGAAGTCCCACTGCATGGTGCCGTCACGCAGGCCGGAGTCCGGCAGACGCTTCTGCGAGCGGATGAAGTGCGGGAACTTCATTGGGTCGCGCACGAAGAAGATGGGGGTGTTGTTACCGACCAGGTCGAAGTTGCCCTCTTCGGTGTAGAACTTCAGCGCAAAACCGCGGACATCGCGCCAGGTGTCCGGGGAGCCCAGCTCGCCGGCCACGGTGGAGAAACGAGCCAACATGTCGGTCTTCTTGCCCTTCTGCAAGAAGTCGGCCTTGGTCCACTTCGAGACGTCCTCGGTGACCTCGAAGGTACCGAATGCGCCGGAGCCCTTGGCGTGCGGACGACGCTCGGGAACGTTCATGCGGTTGAAGTGCTGCAGGGTCTCCACCAGGTGGTGGTCGTGCAGAACGATCGCTCCATCGGGACCGGTGGTCAGCGAGTTGCGGTCGCTGACGGCGGGGATGCCCGCCTGAGTGGTTGAACCAGTGCCGTGCGGCATGGAATCCGTCATCACTTACTCCTAGGTTGGGTTGGGGACGGGTGAGAGAACCGGTCGACCCAGGTGGGCTTTCCGGAGTTGGGAGGGTCTACGTCAGGGTCATCGTCTTGTCGACCCGGTGAGCCGAGCAATCTGAACACACACCTTGGTAGACCACGTCAGCCACGTGGATGTTCATCCCATGGGTTTCGGTGGGGACCAGACAAGGAGCGTGCCCGACAGCGCAGGCGACGTCCTCGATGCGCCCACACACCGTGCACACCGCGTGGTGATGATTGTCGGCCACCCGAGTCTCGTACCGGGCAGGAGAGTTTGCCAGGTCAAGCTGACGTAGCAATCCGGCCTTGGTGAGCGAGTGCAACACCACGTAGATGGACTGCACGGTAATGCTGGGCATCACCGTGCGGACGGCTGCAAGCACCTCGTCCGCGGTCGCGTGTGGGGATCGCTCCAATGCGTCCAACACCGCCAACCGAGGCTTGGTGACCCGCAGTCCGGCCTCACGGATCCGCGCAGCCCACGACAGGGGTTCGACGGCGCCGTGGCCGCCGTTCTCCTGGTCCTGCGGCTGCGAGGAAAGTGTGGTCGAGGTCATAGGTTCAATATGTCATATTTTGAGTTACTCATCAAAAGGTTTCGCGGGGGTTAACGAAGCGTGGCTGTTCTTGCCGGCAGAACTACCGCCCGCCTGCTGGGCGGTGAGGACAGGGCCTCGGCGGCATCCCACTTTCCGACCCGCCGGGCGAGCCGCGGCCGCAGAGCGGGCGCCCATCGCGGGAGCCGCGTTTCCCGAAGTGAAAAAGGGATTTCATCCTGGAATCACCGGTGACCGGGACTTCCGGATTAGTCCCCTATTGTGCGGGCAACGAATTCGAACTCGTTGAAAAACCTTGCGGTAACTAGACTCTGGTGCCACACTGAGGTCAATCGGCACATCAATGATGAATGGCGCCGTGAGTCCTGTTGGGGAACGGGACTGATCCATTGAGGGGAAACACATGTTCATAGCTTTAAGCACGCCCTTAATTAGCGTGGCCAGCATCTCGGAATCCGCGCAATCGATCCTACAAAGTGGCGGCCGACTACTACTGATGATCGCCATGGTGCTCTTCCTCGCCTACATGCTTTTCATGCTGTGCGCCGTGACAATCTCCAGCGCGTTCACCACCTGGCAGACGCTGCGGCAGTACTCCAGGGGCGGCGTTGCGACGGCGATTGCCGGCGGGTCACATGCATTGCACGCGGGTCGTCATGTTCGGGGCAGACACACGGCCACCACCGTGAATAAAACTGCAGGTCAACGGTAAAGAATCCGTCATGATCATATTTTTTGGGAACAGGATCGATTTGGTTCTGTGGCTCGCAATTGCCCTGGTACTGGTTAGCGTCCTGTACGGCTTGACATTGTTGCTGCTTTCTCGTTTTGAACCTCGTGAACACGGAGTCCGCCCAGGTCACGCTATTAATTCCGATTCAGGAATGACCGTAGTTTTCGTGGTTCCGTGTTTGAACGAGGATCGCGTCCTGGAAGCCAGCTTGGACCGTCTAACCAGTCCCACTTATCCGCGAATCCATATTCTCGTGATTGATGACGGGTCCGATGACGGCACCGCGGACATCGTTCGTTCACATCCGGACCCACGCGTTCACCTGTTCCAACGTGTCCTACCGGAAGCTCGTCAAGGTAAGGGTGAGGCTTTGAACGCGGCCATCCGTCACCTCGTGGCGGGTGAGTTGATCGCCGGGTTGCCGCAATCCGAAGTGATCGTATGCGTCATGGACGCGGACGGCCGATTGGACCCCCACACTCTGGGTGATGTCATGCCCCTGTTCTCCGACGAGCAACTGGGCGCCGTACAGGTCGGGGTTCGCATCAACAACCGTCAACAGAACCTCTTGGCTCGCATGCAGGACATCGAATTCGTGCTGTTCACTCACGTGTTCCAACGCGGTCGCCGCCACTTGGGCAGCGTGGGTCTGGGCGGTAACGGCCAATTCGTGCGGTTGTCCGCGCTGACCGGTCTGGGCCCGTCCCCGTGGTCGCGAAGTCTCACGGAGGACCTGGACCTGGGGGTCCGGCTGCACATCGACGAGTGGGACATCGAGTTCTGCTCCACCTCATCCGTGCACCAGCAGGGCCTGGTGGACGTCAAGCGGTGGATCAAGCAGCGCACCCGCTGGTTCCAGGGGCACCTTCAGTCCTGGAACCTGGTGCCCTGGGTCCTGCGCGATCTGACCGGAACGCGCAGGGCGGACATTCTGTATCACCTGACCAGCCCGTTTCTGCTCCTGGTCACGTCCTTCCTCAGTGCGGCATTCGCGTTCTGGGTCCTGGACATCCTGCTCGGGATCGCCCTGGGACAGGCCGTGGTCTCCCCCTGGTGGCTCTCTGCCTACCTGGTGGCGTTCGGACCCGCCGTGCTGTTCGGATTCGTGTACTGGTCGCAGGAGAAACATCAAGGGTTGAACCCGTTCGTGGCCGTGGTGCTGATTCACGGGTACGTCCTCTATGCCCTGCTCTGGTACGTGGCGGGCTGGAAGGCCGCCTACCGCGCCGTGATCGGCCAGAACTCGTGGACCAAGACAGAACGCAATGTCGAAAGCAGAAATCAAGTGGATACGTCCGCGGAGGAGCTGACAGGTGAGGCCATACCCGAAGAAATTGCCGGCGGTGCTACTGGGAGCCGTGCTCCTGGCGCTGTTGGTCACGGCGGGGGTCAATAACGTGTGGCGGGTCCAGCCCTGGGCGGACGGAGAAACCCACGGCCGGTGGACGGCGCTGTACAACGGGCACGGCCGGACGGTGGGTACGGACCAGCAGGTGGTGCTGGAACCCAACGCGGCGACGTCGGCGGATGTCACCCACGGGTCACTGGTGCACACCACCGAGACGTACCAGGACGCGGACTTCGAGATCACCATGAAGACCGAGGAGCAGGTGCGCGAGGGATCTCCCAACGTGTGGGAGGTGGGCTGGGTGCTGTGGAATTTCCGGGACAACGACCACTTCTACGCCGTGGCGCTCAAGCCCAACGGCTGGGAGATTTCCAAGCAGGACCCCGACTATCCGGGAAGCCAGCGTTTCCTGGCCACCGGGGAGGACAAGAAATTTCCCATCGGTCAGGAATATCAAGTGCGGATCGAGCAGGACTGGCCCCGGATGACCGTCAGCGTGGACGGTCATGTTCTGGCCACGGTGACTGACACGGAGCGGCCGTACCGCGGGGGCTCCATCGGGCTGTACACGGAGGACGCCCGGGTCCGCTTCATGGACCTCAGCGTGGCCACCGAATCGGGAGACTGACGCTAACAATCGGGGTGCCGTGGGCCGGCATCCCAGAGGAGAAATTATGGTACGAACACCCCCCCTTCAGCCGGTCACCATCATGGCGGTTTACGGAACCCTCCCCGAGGGCATCAAAATGGCGCCGCTCGTTCTGGCGCTGCGCAAAGATCCGCGTTTCCGAGTACGCGTGGTCGTCACGGGGCAGCACCGCGAGATGCTGGAGCAGGTCAACGAGGATTTCGGTATCGTCCCCGATCACGACCTGGACATCCATGTCCCCGGACAGACGCTCACACAGATCAGCGCACGCACCCTCGAGGGGCTGACTCGGGTCCTGCAGACGGAGCGGCCCGATGCTGTGCTGGTTCAGGGTGACACGACGACGTCTTTCATGGGCGCGCTCGCGGCCTCCTACTCCGAGATTCCGGTGATCCACACGGAGGCCGGGCTGCGCACGGGTGACAGGTCCTCGCCGTTCCCGGAGGAGATCAACCGGCGTCTCACCGGGCAGATCGCCAGCCTGCACCTGGCCCCCACGGCGGCAAGTCGCGAGAATTTGCTGCGGGAGAACGTGGCGGCGTCGGACATTGTGGTCACGGGCAATTCGGGCATCGACGCCCTGTTGGCCACCGTGGCGTCCCGGCCCCGGATCACCGACGCCGCTCTGGTCCGACGCCTGGGCCGCGGTCGCCCGGTCGTTCTGGTCACGGCCCACCGGCGGCAATCGTGGGGCGAACCGTTGGAGGCCGTGGGCCGGGCCGTAGCCACGCTGGCCAGGAGGCACCCCGACCACGATTTCATTTTCCCCGCGCACCCGAATCCTATGGTGCGCGAGGCGCTACGACCGGCCCTGCGGGGGCATGACAACGTGCTGATGATCGAACCGTTGCCCTACGCGCAGTTCTGCGCGCTGATGGAACGGTCCAAGATCATCCTCACCGACAGTGGCGGTGTGCAGGAGGAAGGTCCTTCATTGGGCAAACCGGTCCTGGTGCTGCGTGAGACCACCGAGCGACCGGAAGCCGTGGAAACCGGCATGGTGAAGTTGGTCGGGACCGATGAGAACACCATTGCCCGAGAGGTTTCCACCTTGATTAGCAACAGCCTCGCGTACGGCCGCATGTCACGGGGGCTCAATCCGTACGGGGACGGCCGTGCGGCGGAACGCACGGTGCACGCGGTGGCTCGGCACTTCGGCATGGGGGATGCCGTGGATGAGTTCAGCTTTGGCAAACCACCGTTCACCCGGGCCGCCGCCCACTGAGTTTTTCACACGGTGTTCGGACTTGGGCGAACACCTATATTTCACGATCCACATCACGTTCAGGCGGGGGAGCCATGAGCAAGACTTTTCAATTGTCGAGGGGCCAACGCGCCGCCTGGGTCGCGGGACTGTTCGTTCTGTTGCTCATGTCCACCGCGGTAGTTTTCGGTTTGACCAACGATTCGTTGCGCGAGGGCCAGGGTTCACCGTTGGCCAAGGAGTACACGACCGTCTCCGACGGGGAGGGGGATGGTTCGGAAGCCACTTTCCCCGCCACGTTCGGCGAGGAAGGTAAGGCCTCCACGCTGGTGCTGTATGACAAGACGGACAACACGTCCTCCAACGGTGAACTGTACGCCGTGGCCACGGGAAACCTGGTGACCCATTTCGGGACGGCGGAGATCAAACCGGTGGCCGAGTACGCGGACAACGCCATGAACGACTACGACGCCGTGGTGTACATCGGGACGGATTCCGCGGCCACGCTCCCGCCCGCGTTCCTGGATGATGTTCTGACCTCGGACACCCCGGTGATGTGGGTGGGCGAGAACCTGAACGCGATGACGAGCGACCGAACGGCGCAGTTCCGTTCCGAATTCGGCTGGGACCCGGGCCAGACGCGGACCGTGAGCAGCGACCTGGTCCATTCGGTCCGTTACAACGACAAGGACGTGGCGCGATACACCGATTCCGTGGCGATCTTGGAATCGCCCGTCGTGGAATCCGGTAGCTCCGTGCAGGTGCTGGCCAGCGCGCAATGCCGCAAGGACGACGCCCCGGTTTCCTGCGTGCCCGATAATGCCGACGGCGCTCAGGACGTTCCGTGGGCGGTGCGTTCCGAGAATCTGACGTTCGTGAGCGAGATCCCGTTGGACTACATCGACGAGAATGACGTCTATTTGATTTATTCGGATTTGTTCTACGGGCTGCTGGCACCGGACACCGCCGCGGTGAAGCAGGCCGCGGTGCGGTTGGAGGACGTGGGGCCGGAGTCCGATCCCGCCGACCTGCGCGCCATGGCCGACTACCTCCAGAAAGCCGGTGTCCCGTTCCAGGTGGCCGTTATGCCCATTCACATCGCCAAAACTCCCGAGGGGGACGATTGGTACGGGCTGAGTCTGCTGGATCGTCCCGAGGTGGTGGATGCGCTCAAATACATGCAGGAGCGCGGTGGAACGCTGATTCAACACGGCACCACGCACCAGTTCGGCACCCTTGACAATCCGTACAGCGGCCGCAGCGGTGAGGATTACGAGTTCTACCGCTACGGATGCAGTGCCACCGCGCGTCAGCCCTTCGAGTTCGGGGAGTGCTCGAACACCTCTTACATTCGCCAGATCGGCCGGATCGCCGAGGACTCCATGGAGCAGCACACCGCGCGCATCGAAAAAGGCCGCCAAGTCATGGTCGACGCCGGGCTGGGCGAGCCGGAGATCTTCGAGACCCCGCACTACGCCGCATCACCCAACGCGTATGCGGCCATGACTGACGTCTATGACGCTCGGTACGAGCAGAGCGACTACTTCGCGGGGATCCTCTCGGGCGAGCCCAGCGAGGCAGGCCGGGCCTACAGCCAGCACTTCCCGTACACCGTGCATGACATTTACGGCAGCAAGGTGTACCCGGAGAACCTGGGCAACATCACCGAGTCGGAACAGAACAACCACGCCACCCGCGACCCGGAGTTCCTGATCTCCCGGGCCGAGGCGCACCTGGCCGTTCGTGAATCCACGGCGAGTTTCTTCTTCCACCCCTACCTGGACATCAACTACCTCAAGGACACGGTGGAGGGCATCCGGGAGTTGGGATACGAGTTCGTGCCGGTGACGGAGCTGAAGTAGTCAGCTCACCGGTTCGTCTTGCGCGCGGGTGGGATCGGCGCGGTGAATCGGGGGTCTCACGGAGACGTGAACCCCGTGTGATCTTTATCACTTGCAGCGGGATATACTGGCGCCAGACCCGAGGATCCCCTGGGGCCTGCGGCTTCAGAGCAACGGATCCCGTACCGCCGGGCGGCTGGGCGGGAACCGTGGACAAGGACCCCCGCATGGACTTCTTCCGACGGCAGCTGCGCTTCCGCGATTACAACCTGGGCGTATTCGCGATCGCTGCGGCGGGGGTGTACCTGTTCCTGGTGGCCCTGGCCCTCGCGTACCTGTTGTACTTCCTGGTCAACCCGGACCCGGACGCGATCGGTGCCACGTTCGAGGGACTGCCCGCCATCGCGCTGACGGCGCCGACGTCGCTGCTCCTGCTCTCCGCCACGGGTCCCTTTGATGTCTTCGGACCCGGCGTGGCCCTGTTCGTGCTGATTCTCTCCGGGCTCGTACAGGCGTTCGTGCTCTACGTGGTGCTGCGCGGGCGGCGTCGGGTGGTACCGAAAGCTACGACCGTGTGAGTGGGCGCGTTCAGTTCTAGTTCCTTGCGCGTGATTGGGTCCGTGGTTCCGGTGCGGGGCCTCCGGGACAGCCGAGCGGCGGCGTCGTCGGGCTCAGCGCACGGCGGTGGCCAGGTGTGAGCGGACCTTCATGGGAACGGCACCGGGACGCGGGACGGCCTGCAGCGCGATGCTCTCGATGACGTCGGGCCGGAAGACGACGCACTCGGTGGACCCGCCGTACTGGAAATAACCCAGCTCCTCGCCCTTCTCCAGGTGGTGGCCCGGGGTGACGTGCGGATCGACAACGCAGGAGGAGACCTCGTTCATGCCCACCAGCACGACGGCGATCAGGCCGATGGCGGGGTTGTCCGCGTCGATGAGGATGATCGCGCGGGTGGCCATGTGCGCGAGGTACCCCTGGGACTCGGGTGGCTCGATGGACTTCTTGCCCTCGGTGTCGGCCTCGGAGAAGTAGGTGCCGGGCTGCACGAACGCGCGCCGGACGGTCCCGGACACGGGACTGTGCCAGCGGTGGTAGTTGGTCGCGCTGAGGAAGGCCTGGTAGACGGTGCCGCCGACGAACTCGTCGACGTCCGCGTCGTGGGCGAGCAGGTCCTCCAGGGAATAGGGCTGTCCCTTGACCCAGAACTCGTCGCGCCGGCGCACTCCCGTGCTGAGTTTGTAGGGGGTCGACTCGCAGACGGAGGCGATCACCCGGTCGTCCGCGGGTCCGGCCACCGGGCGGCGGCCCTCGGCGAAGTGGCGGGTGAAGAAGTCGTTCCAGGAGGTGAAGCCCCAGTGCTCATGGGCGGGATCGTGGACGAACTGGTCCATGCCCACAACCTCCTGGGCCGTGTCGCCCTTCCACCCGGCCGGTGAATCGTTCAGCACGGACAATGAGTCCGGGCTGTCGAGGTACTCGCACCAGGCGTTCAGAATGTCCTTCAGAACCTCGTTGACCCGGGGGTCCCGGTAGAAAGCGAAGCCGGCCGGGGTACCCATCGTCCAGTCCAGCAGCCCGGCCATCGGTGTCATGACCATTGAAGCCTCGCTGAATTCCGGGGCCGTGGTGATCACCCGGTTGATCAGCCGCAGCAGTTGATCGACGCTGTGCAGGTGCCGGCGACTGTACGGCTTAGCCAGCGGCACCTGCTCGATCATCCGGGTCATGTACATCCGCACGGTCGCGTCAGACTCGACCAGCTGCCGCAGCCGCTCGACCGCGGGATGCAGCGGAGCGTCCGACCCGCGATCCCGGTCCTTCTCCTCGAGTCGCTGCAACCACGACTCCAGGTCGTCCTGTTCGGGAAGCCATCCAGCGCGCTGTTTGTGATCCTGTGTCGACATTTCCTCAGTATCACTTGATGCCCTGTGGGAGACAAGGAGCCGACGCCGCGTTCACTTGCGGCGGGCGCTGCATACGTGTCGCACGAGAACAAGGGGCCGACCCACATCTGAAGCCTCCCGTTCATGGTTCCCTACCCTGCCCCCGCAGCAGACCGCCGTCCGGCCCGTTCAGCGAAAGCGTCGATGGCCGCGAGCACTTCATCGCTGCGCCAAAAGGGGCCCAGCTGATGTTCGGCTTTTGACTTCGCGATGCCGGCAGACACCAGCCCTCTTAGTGGTGGGTAAATGTTGGGTTGCTTGACACCCAGTTCTTCGGCCGCGGCCGAGCTGTTGAGCACGGGCCGGCGGGCCAGAACATCCAGTAGTCTCCACGCATTGGAGTCTCGCCGGGCCTTGAGCCGTTCATCCCAGCTCGTACGGATGCTTCGGATGTCTTCCACCAACTGACGAGCATTCCGGACCGCGCGCAGAGACGCGTCTGCGAATTGTTGAACCATGGGATTCACGTCTCCGGAACGATAGGCCGTCAGAGCGTCGTGATATCCGTCGACATCGGCCAGCAGCCCAGCCGAGACGGGCACCGCCACGTTTTGAGTGACCCCCCTCTGACGCAGCATGGATTGCGCCAGTGCACGCCCCCACGCGGCCATTGCCGTCACTGAACGGGTGGATGGTCTCGAATTGAGCGTGGCCGATAGCTACCGCAATCATCGGGGCTACCGAGTTGTTCGTGACGAACTCGACCAGATCATCCACGATTCGTGGATGTGGGTGTGATGCGGGGCTATGTAGGACGCCCCCACCGGCGAGCCCGAACGCGTACCGATCCGCACGGGTTCATCCCGCCACCATCCCGGCGTCTGATGAGGCTGCTGCTTCATGAGAACCCCGTGCATGTGCTATATCGACCCCCAGGCCACTCTTGTGCCCTGCGCACCCATTCGTGCTCTTCGTAGCCGATAGCCGACCACCCCTGGTGCGCAGTCATAACAAGCTCCCCTGCAATTATGAGTTAATTGGATATCTCATAATTTTGGGGCAGAGATTCTGACGTGATGGGTTCGGGCACCCGACCTCCTGCACCGGAATCTCGCCGGCCGCCTGTAGTCCGGGGATCCCAATTCGCGGTGAGTCACGCGCCGGATTTCTGTACCCGCTACGGCATGTTTTCGGCGCCGGCGTCGAGCGTCTCAAGCACGAGGAGTTCGAGCATGTCCCGCAAAACCGCAAGAAGGATCTTCAGCGCGGCGGCCGTAATCTTCCTCGTCGCAGGCCTTCTCCAGCTCTCCCGAAACTTTTCGCTCGGATGGGCGGCCGTCATCTCAGCCCTACTGACCGCCATCGGTCTCGCGGTAGCGATGAAGAGCCGCTGGGGCGGGCTAATTGGG
Source organism: Kocuria carniphila (assembly GCF_004136555.1). Classification (GTDB taxonomy): domain Bacteria; phylum Actinomycetota; class Actinomycetes; order Actinomycetales; family Micrococcaceae; genus Kocuria; species Kocuria carniphila. The sequence continues at coordinate 75 of NZ_NOIT01000015.1, read as the reverse complement.
CCCTTCACAGATGAGCATGGGTAGCCGGGTGCGTGGGGGCGTTTCGGAGCGCGTGTTGTGGGGTCTGGGTAGAGG
>NZ_NOIT01000014.1 GCF_004136555.1 Kocuria carniphila | reverse complement strand
GTCACGGTGCCTTCGGTGACGGATTCGCCCAGTGCGGGGAGGGTGACCTCTACGGAATTGCCCGAGGACTTCTTGGTGTCGGCCTTGGGTGCTTCCTTGGGCTCTTCCTTCTCCTCGGACTCGCTGGCGTCCTGGGTGTCCTCGGCGGGCTCTTCGGCCTGCTCGGACTCACCGGAATCATCTGAGGACTCCTCGGAGCCGGAATCGTCCGAATCGCCCGAACCGGAACCGTCGCCGATGACGACCAGCGGCGCGCCGACCTCGACGTCCTCGTCCTCTTCGACCAGGATCTTCTCAATGACGCCAGCCACCGGGGAGGGGACCTCGGTGTCGACCTTGTCGGTGGAAACTTCGACTAAGGGTTCGTCAACGGCTACCTCGTCGCCAACTTCCTTGAGCCAACGAGTAACGGTGCCCTCGGTGACTGATTCGCCCAGTGCGGGCAGGTTAACGGTTTCAGACATTGTCTCGTCCGTCCCTCTCTAAACGTAGAAATGCTCTCAAGTTGTCAGGGCGGGTGACCGCCCCGGTGGTGGGCTAACCGTCGATGCCCGCCGGGTGGCGGGCATCGACTCGGTATCAACCGTGCAGGGGTGCTCCGGCCAATGCCATGGCTGCTTCACCGATGGCCTCGTTTTGGGTGGGGTGGGCGTGGATGAACGCGGCAACGTCCTCCGGGTATGCCTCCCAGTTCACCATGAGCTGACCTTCACCGATCTGCTCACTGATGCGTGTACCGATTGCGTGGAATCCGACAATGGGACCGTCCTTCTCGCGCACGAGCTTGATGATGCCGCCCGTGCCCAGGATGGAGCTCTTTCCGTTACCGGCGAGGTTGTACTCGAAGGTCTCCACGTTGTCCTTACCGAACTTCTCCTCGGCCTTGGGCTGGGAGTATCCGACGGATGCGATCTCGGGTTCGGTGAAAGTGACCTTGGGGATGTTGATGTCCTCGACGGGCACCGGGTTGAGTCCGGCGATCTCCTCGGCCACGAAACGACCCTGCTGGTAACCGCGGTGGGCCAACTGCACGCCGGGAACGATGTCTCCAATGGCGTAGACGTTGCCGACACCGGTGTGCAGACGCTCGTTGGGGGTCACGAAACCGCGGTCCATGGGGATGCCCTGCTCTTCGAAGCCCATGTTCTCGGTGTTGGGGCCGCGACCGACCGCCACGAGAACGATGTCCGCTTCGAACTCTTTGCCGTCCGCGAGGGTGACCTTGGCGCCGTCGTCGTTCTGCTCGACCTTCTCGAAGAACGTGCCGAGGTTGTACTTGATGCCGCGCTTCTTGAACTCACGCTCGGCGATCTTGATGATGGCGGGGTCCTCGTTGGCCACCAGGTGGGGCAGGCCTTCGATCACCGTGACGTCGACACCGAAGGAGCGCCACATGGAAGCGAACTCGCAACCGATCACACCGCCGCCGAGCACGATCGCGGACTTGGGTACGAAGTCGATCTCGAGGGCTTCGGTCGAGGTCATCACGCGACCACCGATCTCGATGCCCAGGGTCTTGGCGTAGGAACCGGTGGCCAGAATGATGTGCTCACCGGTGTAGGTGGTGCCGTTGGCCTCGATGGTGTTGGGGCCGGTCAACTTGCCGTCCCCGGCGATGACGTCCACCTTGCGCATCTTCATGAGACCGGTGAGTCCCTTGAACTTGCCTTGCACGACCTTGTTCTTGTAATCGCGCACGGCACCCATGTCGATGGATTCCAGCGTGGCCTTGATGCCGTACTTCTCCGACTCACGAGCACCCTCTGCCAACTCGGCGGAATGCAGGTACGCCTTGGTGGGGATGCAACCCCAGTGCAGACACGTGCCGCCCAGCTTCTCCTTTTCGAACAGTGCCACGGAGTAACCCAGCTGAACTGCGCGCAGTGCTGCTGCGTATCCGGCGGATCCACCGCCCAGGACGAGAATGTTGTATTGGTTGTCGGCCACGTTGGCTCCCTCGGGGTTCGAGTGTTTTGACGTTGCTATGCGGTCTGGCCGTACCGATCTGCGGTGCGCTCAGACCCTTGGATGTTTTGTCCCCACCTTATCGCCACGCCCAGGGACTCACCAGGTATTGCTACCTCGTGGGTCCCCGGCGCGTGGCGCGCTTGGTGGGGCGGGTACGACTACTACGACGCGTAGTTCTCGGCCACGTTCAACAGGGTGCGAACACCGAATCCGGTGCCCTCCTTGGGGGTGTAGCCCCAGGGGGAGCCTTCATTGAACGAGGGTCCGGCAATGTCCACGTGGGCCCAGGGGACGCGGTTGCCCTTGACCTCCGGAACGAACTCGCGCAGGAACAATCCGGCCACCAACATGCCACCGTGCTTGTCGCCCATGTTCTTGATGTCGGCCACGTTGGAGTTCAGGGATGCGCGCAAGTGTTCGGGCAGGGGCATGGTCCATGTCGCTTCGCCAACAGCGGAAGCGGCCTCGGCCACCATGTCGCGGGCGGGCTCGTCACCCATCACGGCGGCGGTACGAGTTCCGAGGGCCACCATCTGGGCGCCGGTGAGGGTTGCGATGTCCACGAGCAGGTCCGGATCCTCCTGGCCCGCGGCCCACAGACCGTCGGCCAGGACCAAACGGCCCTCGGCATCCGTGTTGAGCACTTCCACGGTGTGTCCGGAGTGCATCGAGAGAACGTCCCCGGGACGGGTGGCCGTGGCGGACGGAAGGTTCTCCGCGAGGCAGAGCCAACCGGTCACTGCCACGGGCAGTTTCAATTCGGCCGCCGCGATCACTGTGGACAGCACTGCAGCGGCGCCGGCCATGTCGGACTTCATGGTCATCATGGAGGCCGGGGGCTTGAGCGAGAGACCGCCGGAGTCGAACGTGATGCCCTTGCCCACGAACGAGACATGGCGCTTGGCCTTGGCGGGAGCCCACTCGAGCTTCACGAGGCGCGGCCCGTTAACGGATCCTTGGCCGACGCCGAGCAGACCACCGAAGTTGCCGCGGGCCAGTTCCTTCTCGGCCAGGACGGTGACCTTGACCTTGCTGCCCTTGGCGGCAGCGGTTGCGTAGTCAGCCACGAACTCCGGGTTGGCGGTGTCGGGGGACAGATCGACCAGGGTGCGGGCGGTGCGAACCGCCTTGACTACGTGGGCGGCACGCTCCACGGCCACCTGCGAGCGCTTGGCGAGGTCCTTCGCAACACACACGGTCGCGGAAGCGACCGGGGTGGACTGCTTGTCCAGGGTCTGCACCTTCTGGGCCGTGTAGCTGAAAGCACCCATGCCCAGGCCCTCGGCCACGGCCTGGACCTCGGCCACGGAGGTGGTCGGCAGAGCAGCGACCACGCTGGTGGCCTTGCCCGCCAACTGGCGCACGGCTTCACCGGCCGCCTGGCGCAGGGACTCTGCGTGAGCGGCGGCGTCGTCGAGGTTGACCTTGCCCAGACCCGTGAACGCGACCAGGCGCGCGGAAACGTTGGAGGGCGCGGGAACCACGGTGACGGAATCTGCGGCACCGGAGGCACCCGCGAGTTCGGCCAGCTCTGACAGGGTGCGGCTCAACTTGGAATTGGCTGCGGGACCCAGATTCACGGTCTTGCCGGGGGCCTCGACACCCACGACGAGCGCGTCGGCGGACAGGGCAGCCGGGGACTTGGCACTGACGGCCAAGCTCAGATCGCTGATATCAACAATGTCCTGCACGGTGGTCACGATGGTGTCCTTTCGTTCGGAAACACTGACACTTACCCACGCTAGGGGGATCACAACGTGGGAACCGTCACCGATCCTATCCGGACGTGCCGACACTTCCGCAGTACGCTGCGGGAATACCGGCGGGTCACACCGGCGTTGAAGTCAGTAATGTCATCAAGAGGCGAGCCGTCGCTGGTTTCGTCCCCCCAAGTTATTTGCAGGAGGTCGTTGTGCTGGATCCTACGGCGCTGTACCTGAGTGACCCCGCGTTGCTCGGGGATGGGCGACTGCGCGGATTGCCCATGATCGTGGCGTTGTCCGGATATGTGGAGGCGGGGCACCTGGCCGGGCAGATCGAGGCCGTGGTCATGGACTCCATGCCCAGTGAAACCCTGGCCCAGTTCGATCTGGACCAGCTCTACGATTACCGTTCCCGTCGGCCGCACGTGAAGTTCGTGGAGGACCACTTCGAAGAGTGGGACGCACCCGAGCTCACCCTGCGCGTGGTCACGGATGGCCTGGGTCGTCATTTCTTGCTGCTCACCGGACCCGAACCCGATACTCAGTGGGAGCGCTTCACCCGGGCCGTGGTCGGCCTGGCCCAGCGCCTGGACGTGAGCCTGGTGGCCCTGGTGAGCGGTATACCCATGCCCGTTCCCCACACCCGCCCCATGTTGGTCACCGCGCACGGACCGCGGGCCGACCTGTTGCCGAGCACGGGAGGTAACAAGCCGACCTTCGAGATCAGCGCCTCCGTCTCGCACTTACTGGAATTGAAGTTGCAGGGCGCCGGTATCGATCACGTGGGCCTGTCGGTACACGTGCCGCAGTATCTCGCGGAGTCGTACTTGCCGCAGGCCGCAGTGGCTGCTCTGGAGCACCTGAGCGCCGTCACGGGCCGCACGCTTCCCACGGACGAGTTGCGTGAAGCCTCTCGCGGCGTGATTCAGCAGATCAACGAGCAGGCCAATGGGTCCCCGGAGATCCAGTCCGTCATCGAGAATATGGAACGGCGATACGATGACGTGGTCGATGCGTCAGCGCATCGTTCCATCCTGGCCGGTCCTGACCACGACGATCTGCCCGACGCCGACGAACTCGGTGCGGCCGCCGAGGCTTTCCTCGCTTCTCAGGACGAGCAGGACAACTGATCTCGCGGCAACTGCACTAGCCGGGCCGCGATCTCCACTGCGACCCAAGGACCCTGAGCATGCCACGCACTCCCATGTCTTCACCCCGTGATCAGGGGAAGGATTCGCGAAGGGCGTGGCTCGTCTTTGCGGTGGGGGTTTTCGCCTACTTCTCGGCGGTAGCCCAGCGGACGAGCTTTGGTGTGGCCTCGGTGGAAGCGACGGACCGCTTCCAGACAGTGGCAGCGGGCCTGTCCATGTTCTCCATGATGCAGGTGCTGGTTTACGCCGCCCTGCAGGTCCCGGTGGGTGTGCTGGTGGACCGTTTCGGGCCCCGTGTGCTGATCAGCGCCGGGGCCGCGTGCATGGTGGTCGGCCAATTGCAGCTCGCGGCGGCCGAATCCGTTGCGGCCGGTGTGATTGGCCGAATTCTCGTGGGCGCCGGTGACGCCGCCACGTTCGTATGCGTCATGCGCCTGTTGCCCGCATGGTTTTCTGCCATGCGCGTGCCCATGCTTTCCCAAGTGGTCGGCATGACCGGCAATCTGGGGCAACTCTTCTCCGTGATCCCCTTCGCGGCCGTGCTGCACGCGACCGGCTGGGTTCCCGCGTTCATTTCGTTGGCGGCCTTGGCATTGTTGTCCGGCGTGCTGTCCGCGGCCCTACTGCGCAGCGCACCACCGGGGGTGAACGTGCTCAACGAGTCCATTTCTTTCGCAACCGTGGGCGCGACCATCAAGGAATCCCTGCGGGAACCCGGGACGCAATTGGGTTTCTGGGTTCACTTCGCCGTGCAATTCGTTGGCAATACGTTTGCCCTGATGTGGGCGTACCCGTATTTACAGAACGCTCAGGGGATGGATGCCACTCAGGCCTCCGTGGTCATGACCACGTTCGTGGTGGTCAACGTGGTGGTGAGTTTGGGCGTGGGCAAGCTCAGTGCGGTGTTCGCCAAGCGCCGCTCTGTGCTCGCTCTGTGCTTCTGCGCGGTGATCTACTGCGGGTGGGCGCTCATGCTGCTGTGGCCCGGTGAGGCGCCCACGGCCGTGGTGTTCATTGCGGTCGGCATGCTGGCGTTGTCCTATCCCGCGTCCATGCTCGCTTTTGACATCGTGCGCAGCTTCAATCCGCCCCGCCGCGGAGGCACCGCAACGGGCTTGGCCAATGTGGGCGGGTTCATCGCGTCCTTGGCGGCCATTTATCTCACCGGTCTGGTGCTGGACCTCCAATTCGCGGCGGGGGTTTCACCGACCCTCTACGATGCCGAGGCGTTCCGTCCCGCCATTGCCGCCCAGGGTCTCGTGGCCGCGGTGGGCATCATTGCGGTGCTCATCTGCACTAAGAAAGTGCGCAAGGTGCACGGGCCCCGCTCCGTGTGATCGCGTCCGAGAACCTGTTGGTCCCCTAAGTCGCGGCACTCACACTCCACAGTGCGGTCTCTCGGGTTTCCTTCTTGCCCGGCATGCACAGTTCGACGCCGCCGCGAGACGTGGTGAGCGCGCCTCGCGGATCGTGGGGGCATGACACTCCTCAATGATCCCCAAGAACCCGTCAAGATCCGCTGCGACGAAGACCTCCTGGCGCTGATTCCGCACCAACTGGGATATGAACCGCGCAATTGCGCCGTCCTGTTCATCCCGGTCTCCAGCGGGGGAGCACTGTGTTTGAAGCTGCCCACCCCCAGCGGGACGGAGGATCTTGCGGAATACGCCCAACAACTGACTGAGGTGACAGCGACCACCGGTCACGTGCATCAGGCGACGGTGGTGGTGTACTCGGATACGGCGGTGCTTTCCCAACCCGAGGAGGACTTCTTCCGCGCGGCGTGGCTGGGGCTGGCCGTTGAGGACTCCGGAATGCGCGCCACCGGTGGTTTCGTCGTGGGCCCGGAGCACTGGTGGAACCTCCAGCGTGTCGATGAACCGCAGCCGGTGAGTGGGATCTCCGACAGCCAGCTGAACGCGCACATGGTGGCGCTCGGAAGCTGTTTCAACGAGTTGACCCCGGAACAACCTGGCCAGGTGCCGGATGCGCTAAGGCACCGGTCGTCCGGATTCCTCGACGCCCTGGACCACTTAACAGAGGGACCGGGCGTTTGGCACACCGAGGACGAAGTGCCCGAGGACCACGGTTTCGCGTACGAGGGCACCCATCACGAGTGGGTGGACGAGCAGTGGCACTGTCACTTCCAGGCGCCGGCCTGCTACGAACGAGACCTGCGGCGCTGGCATGATGCCATCGCCGTGATGAACTCCGGAGGAGCCGACTGGCCCTCCGCGTTGTTGAGTCTCACGGATCAGCATCTCGCTCGGTTGGTCATGGCGTTGACCCACAACATCACCCGGGATGCGATCTTCTACTCGTGGTTGACCGGTGACCAGGACCGAGCAGCGCGGGCGCACAAGGGGCTGCAAGCGTCCCTGCGAGAAGTCTTGTCCCTCCCAGCACCCGCAATCGAGTATTGCGCCACGCGCGAGGACGTCGCTGAGGGGCTGTGTTGCGCGCACGCGGTGCTAGGCCAGTGGGAGTCCATTCCGGACTGGGCCACGGTAGAAGCGGCCTATCGAATCCTGGAGGGATTGGACTTGTTGCTGAGCCACGGATTGGAATCCGCGGAGGCCTTCCGAGGGCGGGAACGTCGGTGCTCCATGGTCCACGCGGACGTCGTATCCGCGCGCGCTCAATTGGAGGTGTTCAGGGGACGAGCCTTCACTGCCATGGGGCTCCTGGAGCGCAGCAACGAGATCGCGGAGGGTCGCGAGGGAGCCCGAACCGTGCGGCGTCGTCTGGACATCCAGGACATACCGTGGTGGAGCACCGACCCCCGTACGGCGTGGCCCGGAGACCGTTGGTGGGCGAAACGCAATGACCCTCGCCACGCTCACGAAAAATATTTGTGATGAACCGGGAACAAAACTTGGGGCATGTATGTTGGCTCAACTAGGACCCTTCAAGTCTCAGGAGGCAGAAATGCCAGCAATCCGGGCTTGACAGGGTCATAGGCGTGTTGACCACACATGGTGGCAATGCACCTCGCGACCGGTTCAACGAAAGGTTCTCAGTGTCACCTGCTGCAAGCAAGACCGCGAACGAGTCCACGGTCTCTGAGGAGTCACAGGACTCCGCACAGAAGACCACTCAGGCCAGCACCGGCCGGGCGAGTACCAGCGGTGCGGCAAAGAAGACCACGGCGGCCAAGAAAACCGCCGCTAAGAAGACCACGGCGGCGAAGAAGACGACCGCGGCCAAGAAGACCACCACAGCAAAGCCCACCGCTTCCAAGACCCCGGCGACCAAGTCGACCGCGGCCAAGAGCGCGGCCACCAAGGCGGCGGCTTCCAAGGCGTCCGCGACCAAGGCCGCTGCCGCCAAGGCAGCCCAGGCCGAAGGCGATGACACCTCAGAGGTCGAGGACACGGAGTCAACTCCCGCCAAGACCACTCGCGCCCGTAAGACCGCGGGTGCCGCACGCAAGTCGAAGACCGCCACGGCAACGGGCACGGGTCGTGGCCGCAAGAAGGCTTCCGATTCCGCGGACACCGCGGACGCGGATGACGAGTTGCTGGCCAACCACGATGAGGCCATCGAGGACGAACGCGACTCTGACGGCGAGGAATCGACTCAGGCCAGCCCGGAGGAAGCCGCTCCTCGCATGAAGGGCCGTGAGGACAAGACCGCTCGCGGGTTCGTGCTCACCACCAACGACGAGGACGACGCCCCGGCGCAGCAGGTCATCGCCGCCGGTGCCACTGCGGACCCCGTCAAGGACTACCTCAAGCAGATCGGTAAGGTCGCGCTGCTGAACGCCGAGCAAGAGGTCGATCTTGCGCTGCGCATCGAGGCCGGCCTGTTCGCTGAACACAAATTCGCGGACGAGCAGGACTCGATGGACGCAGAGACCCGCCGGGCCTACCGCTGGGTGATCCACGACGGACGCCGCGCCAAGAACCACCTGCTCGAGGCAAACCTCCGACTGGTGGTGTCCCTGGCCAAGCGCTACACCGGCCGAGGCATGTTGTTCCTGGACCTCATCCAGGAAGGCAACCTGGGTCTGATCCGCGCCGTCGAGAAGTTCGACTACACCAAGGGCTTCAAGTTCTCCACGTACGCCACATGGTGGATCCGTCAGGCCATCACCCGCGCCATGGCCGACCAGGCCCGCACCATTCGTATCCCGGTGCACATGGTCGAGGTCATCAACAAATTGGCACGCGTGCAGCGTCAAATGCTCCAGGACCTGGGCCGCGAACCCACCCCGGAGGAGCTCGCCAATGAACTCGACATGACCCCCGAAAAGGTCGTGGAAGTTCAGAAGTACGGCCGCGAGCCCATTTCACTGCACACCCCGCTGGGCGAGGACGGCGACTCCGAATTCGGTGACCTCATCGAGGACTCCGAGGCCGTGGTTCCCGCGGACGCCGTGTCCTTCACCCTGCTCCAGGAACAGTTGCACTCCGTGCTGGACACCCTCTCCGAACGGGAAGCCGGTGTGGTGGCCATGCGCTTCGGTCTGACCGACGGTCAGCCCAAGACCCTGGACGAGATCGGCAAGGTCTACGGGGTCACTCGTGAGCGCATTCGCCAGATAGAGTCCAAGACCATGTCCAAGCTCCGTCACCCGTCGCGCTCGCAGGTGCTGCGGGACTACTTGGACTGATCCGGATCGCCACGGTGAGTGAGGATTACTCCATGACGTCCCAGGACAGCCGTGTCCAGAGCATGTTCAACCGGGTCACGCGTAGTTACGACAAAATCAACTCGCTGATGACCATGGGTCGTCACGCGCAGTGGTGTCGGGAGGTTGCCCGGCGCGCGGATCTGACCGCGAGTGGGCGACTCCTGGACATCGCGACCGGCACGGGCGAGATCGCCTTGGCCGCGCGGCGTCGTTACCCTGGCGCTGAGATCTTCGGTGTGGACTTCTCCGAGAACATGCTGGCCGAGGCCCGTGAGAAACCCGGTGCGGACAGCATCGAGTGGGAGTTCGCGGACGCGCATCAATTGCGTTTCGAGGACGAATCCTTCGACGCTGTGACTCACGGGTACCTGCTTCGTAACGTCAGCGACGTGGAGCGGGTTCTCTGGGAGCAACACCGCGTGCTCAAGCCGGGCGGTCGAGTGGTCGTGCTGGAGACATCACCGCCGCGCGGAGTGCTCAAGCTGGTGCTCTCGGTCGGTATGAGCGTGGTCCTGCCGCTGCTCGGACAGATCATCGCCAAGGATCGCGAGGCGTACACCTATTTGAAAAGCTCCACGCTGGGCTTCATGTCACCCGCTGAGGTCGCGGCGGTCATGGAGCGCGTAGGGTTCCGGGACGTCGACTGGGCCACCAAGTACTTCGGTACCAATGTCATCATGTGGGGTCACAAACCCTGATCCCGTCAGCACCTGGGGGATAGCGAAAGACCGGGGCACGCACCGTGTGTGGTGCGTGCCCCGGTCTTTGCATTGGCCGTGAGTGCCTCAGGAGGCTCCCAGGTGCTCCGTTTCGTCCTGCCAAGTGGCAGCCAGCGGGCGCAGCTTGTCCTCGTTCTTGCGCGCGTGATGCGCGCAGAAGAGGAGCTGACCGCCGGTGCTTTCGAGGACCACGCGGACATATGCCTGGGCGCCACAGGCGTCACAGCGGTCGGTCGCGTTGAGTTCACGCGTCTCGAGTGTCGCGTTCATTGGATCCTCCTTACGGATACAGGGTCTGCAATCTCACCATCCGGTGTCATTGCGGTGTGCAGGTGGTTCCGAGAATGAACACTGCAGCACGTATCAATAGAACCAAAGGTAGACCCGATTCCTTCCCCGTGGACAGTGGTTTCGCCCACCGCGCACAATGTCGGCACTCGTGACTAAAGTGGGGGAGTCCCACTCGCGCCTCCGGCCAGACTCTCGGGAGATTTATCACCGTGACACCCACTCGTTCCGAATACAACGCCCGGCACCTTTCCGTCCTGGAAGGGCTCGAAGCGGTGCGCAAGCGCCCGGGTATGTACATCGGATCCACGGACTCCCGCGGGCTCATGCACTGCATGTGGGAAATCATCGACAACTCCGTGGACGAGGCGCTGGCCGGCTACGGACAGAACATCACCGTGATCCTGCACAAGGACGGGTGTGTCGAGGTCCATGACGACGGTCGCGGCATCCCGATCGATCAGGAGCCCCGTACCGGCCTGACCGGTGTGGAGGTGGTGTTCACCAAACTGCACGCCGGCGGTAAGTTCGGCGGCGGCTCCTACACCGCCTCAGGTGGTCTGCACGGCGTGGGTGCGTCCGTGGTCAACGCGCTGTCCTCACGCCTGGACGTGCAGGTGGACCGCGGCGGCAAGACCTATCAGATGTCCTTCAAGCGCGGTGAACCGGGCATCTTCACGGACAAGGGTGCGCCCTCCCCGCATGCGCCGTTCGAGGCGTTCACGGACAACTCCGAGCTGCAGATCGTGGGCAAAGCCAAGCGCGGGGTCACCGGCACGCGGATCCGCTACTGGGCGGACGAACAGATCTTCACCCCGGACGCCAAGTTCTCCACGGAAGAGCTGGTGCGCAGGGCACGCCAAACAGCGTTCCTGATCCCGGGTCTGCAGATCACGGTCCGCGATGAACGACTGCTCGCGGGCACTCCGGGGGAGACCGGTCCGCACACCGAGGTGTTCCAGTACGACGGCGGCATTTCCGAGTTCGCGGAATTCCTGGCGATCGATGCGCCGGTCACTGATGTTTGGCGTTTGCAGGGCCAGGGCAGCTTCACCGAGCGCGTTCCGGTGCTCGACGACACCGGGCGGGCCCAGCTCCAGGACGTGGAGCGCGTGTGCGAGGTGGACGTCGCTCTGCGCTGGGGTGTCGGTTACGACACCACTGTGCGCTCATTCGTGAACATCATCTCCACGCCCAAGGGCGGTACGCACCTGTCCGGGTTCGAGGCAGCCCTGCTGAAGACCATTCGCAAGCAGGTCGAGGCAAACGCCCGTAAACTCAAGGTGGGCAACGACAAACTCGAGAAGGACGACGTCCTGGCGGGTCTCACCGCGGTCCTGACCGTCCGCCTGGCCGAACCGCAGTTCGAGGGCCAGACCAAGGAGGTGCTCGGTACCCCGGCGGTGCGTCAGATCGTCACCAAGGTGGTCGAGTCCCAACTGACCAAGCAGTTCACGTCCAAGAAGCGTGACGACAAGGCTCAGACCAGCCAGGTGCTCGACAAAGTCGTCGCGGAAATGAAGTCCCGCATCTCGGCACGCGTGCACAAGGAGACCCAGCGCCGCAAGAATGCCCTGGAAACCTCCTCCATGCCCACCAAGCTGGTCGAGTGCCGCTCCTCGGACGTCGGCCGTTCAGAACTGTTCATCGTGGAGGGTGACTCCGCGCTGGGTACCGCGCGCCTGGCTCGTAACTCCAACTACCAGGCACTGCTGCCGATCCGCGGCAAGATCCTCAACGTCCAGAAGGCGTCGATCACCGACATGCTCGCCAACACCGAGTGTGCCGCGCTGATCCAGGTCATCGGTGCCGGTTCGGGACGCAGCTTTGACGTGGACGCCGCCCGCTACGGCAAGGTCATCATGATGACCGATGCCGACGTGGACGGCGCGCACATCCGCACCCTGCTGCTCACGTTGTTCTACCGCTACATGCGCCCGCTGGTGGAAGCCGGACGGGTATACGCCGCGGTGCCGCCACTGCACCGCGTGGAAATCGTCAACCCCGGCTCCAAGGCCAACGAAATGGTCTACACCTACTCGGAACGCGAACTGGAGACTTTGCTGGGCAGCCTGGAAGAGCAGGACCGCCGGTACAAGGAACCGATCCAGCGTTACAAGGGTCTGGGCGAGATGGACGCGGATCAGCTGGCCGAGACCACCATGGACATCCGTCACCGCGTATTGCGTCGCGTGCGGGTGGCGGATGCTGAGGCCGCGGAGCACGCGTTCTCGCTGCTCATGGGCTCCCAGGTGGCACCTCGCAAGGACTTCATCGTGGCCGGTGCTGCGCAGCTGGATCAGGATCGCATCGACGCCTGACCCGGCAGGCGTGACAGAGCAGCACAGGAAAAGGTGCAGCAGCGAGACATTGCCGAGCCCGCGGCAGGGCTTCGTCACATGACGTTTTGACGCCTGCTCCACGAACAACGCCCCGAACCTTTCACATGGAAGGTTCGGGGCGCCGTCGTCAATGGAGCAATGATTCAGTCGTCCAGTGGCAGGGTGTCCTGCTCCGCGCCGGACGGTTCAGCCGCAGAGGTGGAATCCTCAGCGGCCTCCAACCCGGGCACTGGGAGACCGCCGAGCGCAGGTCCCACGGCGTGCACCGCACGATCCACGCTGACACCGGAACCATCGCGGCGGCCGTACTCATTGGGCAGATTGCGCGCCACACCGGCCGCTGAGACGGCCTTGCCGGGCCCGTGGCCCACCCAGGCCAGGTTCAGCTCGGTTTCGCCCGTGAGAAGTCGCTGAACGCGGACACCGGCGGTCGAACGGCCCTTGGCCGGGTACTCGGACAGGGGAGTGACCTTGATGGACGCCTCACCCATGTCCGGTAGTTGATCCTGGGACTTGGCCTGGGTGACCACCACAGTGGCGTCGTCCTCCTTGACCGCGCCGAAGAAAATCGCGCGCTCACCGGCGGCCAGTTTCATACCGGCCACACCGCCCGCGTTGCGTCCCTGGGGCCGTACGAGGTCCGCCCCGAAGTGCAGCAACTTGGCGTCCGAGGAGACGAACACCAGTTCGGCGGAATCGGGGCACGCAGCCACGCCAATCACGCGGTCGCCGTCCTTGAGTTTGATGGCCGGCCACTGATCCAGATTGAGCGGGTAGTCGGGGTTCACGCGTTTGACGATGCCCTGCTCGGTACCGACCGCGAAGACCTGATTGAGGGGCACCAGACCCACCAGGTGCTCGTTCTTGTCCAGGCCCAAGAAGTCCGAGGCGGGCACCCCGTCCGCGAGGCGTGGAACGCCGTCGAAATCCTGCAACACGGGAATGTCGATACAGGACACGCGCAGCATGCGACCCGTGGACGTGACCGCACCGATCTCGCCGCGCGCGGTGGTCGGGAGCACACTGGAGAGCGCGTCGTGCTTGAAGCGGCGTGAGGCATCGGCCAGTGGTGTGCGCGCGTTGGTGCGCGCCAGGCGACCGGTCGTGGAGACGAACGCCCAGCACGGGTCGTCGCTGATCTCGAGGGTGACCGACGACGCCGCCTGCTTGCGTTTGCCGCCGGCGTCCGCCGCCGAGGTCACGGCCGGTAGATCTTCGGCTTCGAGCAGGACGGTGCGGCGATCGTCGCCGTGCTTCTTCGCGACCTCCTCGAGCTCGTCGGCCACGACCTGACGGAGTTTCTGATCGGAGCCGAGAATCGCCTCGAGTTCGGCGATCTCCTGGAGCAGCTGGTCCCGCTCCGCCTCGAGCTCGATGCGCGAGAACTTGGTGAGCTGACGCAGGCGCAGTTCCAGAATGTGCTCGGCCTGGGCGCGCGAGAGGTCGAAGACCTTCATCAACCGGTCACGGGCCTCCGCCGTCTGCTCGGAGGAACGGATGATCTGGATGACCTCGTCGATGTCGACGATCGCGATCAACAGGCCCTCGACCAAATGCAAACGGTTCTGACGCTTGTCCAACCGGAACGCGGTGCGGCGGCGCACCACGCTCAAGCGGTGATCAGTGTAGACCCGCAGCATCTCGAGCAGACCCAACGTGCGCGGCTGCCCGTCCACGAGGGCCACGTTGTTGATCCCGAAGGAATCCTCCATGGGCGTGTGCTTGTACAGCTGAGCCAGCACGGCTTGGGGGTTGAAACCGTTCTTCAGCTCGATGACCAGGCGCAAGCCGTTGGTGCGGTCGGTCAGGTCCACCACGTCCGAGATGCCGGCCAGCTTCTTGGACTGGACGGCGTCCTTGATCTTCTCGGTGACCTTTTCCGGGCCCACCATGTAGGGCAGTTCGGTGACCACGATGCCCTGTTTGCGGGGCGAAACCTGTTCGATGGAGACCTTGGCTCGGGTCTTGAAGGAACCGCGACCGGTGCGGTAAGCGTCACGGATGCCTTCCAGGCCCACAATGCGGCCGCCCGAGGGCAGGTCCGGGCCGGGCACGAACTTCATGAGATCTTCGAGCGTGGCCTCCGGGTTGAGGATCAGATGCCGCGCGCCGGCAACCACCTCGCGCAGATTGTGCGGTGCCATGTTGGTGGCCATACCCACCGCGATACCCGTGGCACCGTTGACGAGCAGCGCAGGGTAGGCCGCCGGAAGCACACCGGGCTGTTGGAACTGGTTGTCGTAGTTGGGCACGAAATCCACGACGTCTTCATCGAGATCCCCTGTGAGCGCTTGGGCGGCCGGGGCCATCCGTGCCTCGGTGTAACGCGGCGCGGCGGGGCCGTCGTCGAGCGAGCCGAAGTTGCCGTGACCGTCCACCAGGGGCAGGCGCATCGCAAAGGACTGGGCCATGCGCACCATGGCGTCATAAATGGCCGAGTCACCGTGGGGGTGGAGCTTACCCATGACCTCGCCCACCACGCGGGCGCTCTTGACGTGACCGCGGTCCGGGCGCAGGCCCATCTGGTCCATCATGAACAGGATGCGCCGCTGTACCGGCTTGAGGCCGTCCCGCGCGTCGGGCAGGGCGCGGGAGTAGATCACCGAATAGGAGTACTCGAGGAAACTGGTTTCCATTTCCTGCGTGACATCAATGTCAACAATGTGCTCGGTGAAATCCTCGGGCAGCTCGTCCTGCTCGGAGCGGGTGGTTGAACGACGTCGGGCCATCTAGCGGCAACTCCTCGAATAATCGGCGTGTACCTGTCGAGAGGTCACGCGGTTGGCTACCCTGAAGTCTATGGGTTCTCACGATGAAGGTTCGCAGTCACCGTCCTACCCCGAATACTGGGAAGCAGACGTCATCATGCGCGACGGTGCGACCGCGCATTTGCGCCCCATCAGTCCGGATGACCGGGAGCTGCTCACGGAGTTCCACGGAAAACAGTCCGAGGACAGCATCTACCTCCGGTTCTTCTCCTACAAACCGTCGCTGTCCGAGAAGGAACTGGTGCGCTTCACCACCGTGGACCATGTGGACCGGGTCTGCTTCATCCTGTTGCTGGACGGCAAGATGATCGGTGTGGGTCGCTACGACCGCACCTCGGACCGCGTGGCGGAAGTCGCCTTCATGATCTCCGACCATCACCAGGGGCGCGGCATCGGCTCCATCCTGCTGGAACACCTGGCCGCAGCGGCTCGCGAGAACGGGATCGACCGCTTCACGGCCGAGGTACTCCCGGAGAACCGCAAGATGCTCCACGTGTTCGTGGAAGCCGGCTATGACGTCTCCCGCCAGTTCGAGGACGGCGTGGTGGTGGTCGACTTCGACATCGATCCCACCGAGAAGTCCCTGGCCGTGATGGAGTCCCGCGAACACCGCGCGGAGGCCCGTTCGATCCAAGAACTGCTGTCACCCAAGGTCATCGCGGTGATCGGTGCGTCTTCGGATGCTGATCACGCCGGGTACCACGCGGTCGAGGGCATCCTGAACGGTGGTTACACCGGCACCCTCTACGGAGTGGGGAACACGCCGTACGAGCGGGACGGCCTGACGTTCGTAGAGAAGGTCCAGGAGATCTCGGAGAAGATCGACCTGGCGATCATTGCCGTGCCGCGTGAGGCCGTGGAGTCCACGATTGCCGAGTCCGGCCGAGCCGGCGCCAAGGCCGTGGTCATCATGACCGGCGGCTACGCCGAGGCCGGCGCAGAAGGTGCCGCGCAACAGCGCCGCCTGGTGCGCATCGCCCGTGCCTCGGGCATGCGTGTGGTGGGCCCGGCCAGCCTGGGTTTCATCAACACCTCGGAAGAAGTCAGCCTCAACGCATCGGTTCTGCCCCGCATGCCCAAGCTCGGGGGGCTGGGCCTGTTCACCCAGTCCGGATCCATCGGCACCATGGTCTACGGTGCCGCACGTCGCCACAAGGTGGGGCTGTCCAGTTACCTGTCCGCCGGTAACCGCGCGGACGTGTCCGGTAACGACATGATGCAGTACTGGGAGGACGATCTCTCGACCACGGTGTGCGGCCTGTACCTGCAATCGGTGGGCAACCCGCGCAAGTTCTCCCGCATTGCCCGCAGGCTCTCGCGTTCCAAGCCCGTCATCGTGGCCAAGTCCGAGGTCACCGGGTTGCGACTGCCCCCGGGACACACGGGACGTACCACCCAGGCCCCTCCCGGTGCGCTGGACGCCATGTTCCGCCAGGCCGGTGTCATCCGAGCCGCCACCGCCGAGCAGCTGCTTGATATCGCGTCCGTGGCCGAAAGCCAGCCGGTACCCGAGAACAATCGTGTCGCGGTCGTGGCCAACGCACTGGCGCTGTCCCAGTTGGCGGAGGATTCCACGATCCGCCTGGGTATGGAACCGATCGTCTCGGACGGCAACGTGGATACGAGCCAGGGTCCCCAGCACGCACACCAGGCCATCATCGACGCGGTTCGACAGAATGCTGCCCGCGACGACGTCGCGAGCCTGGTGGTGGTTCTCATGCCCGTTCCGGGCCTTGATCACCACGCGCTCGTCGACCAGATCGCGCGCGAGGCGCGCACCGCCGAGTGCACGGCCATCGGGGTGTTCACGGGCCAGTTCGGCAGTGACGCCAAGACGGCCACGGTGCACACCACCGACGACGGCGCCTCCCTCCCGTGCTTCGATTCGCCAGGTGCCGCGCTGCTCGCGCTCTCCAGCGTGGTCACGTACTCCACCTGGCGCGACCAGGACCACGGACACGTGGAGATTCCCGAGGACTTCAACCACGACGCTATCGAGAAGTTCCTCGAAAAGCTCAAGCCTCAGATCCCCGGCGACGGGCTCTACGAACTGAGCACGGACGAGACGACCGAACTGCTGGACTACGCCGGAATCAAGGTCCTGGAATCCGTGCGCTTCGCAGACCCGGACGAGGGTGTCGAGGCAGCCGCACGACTGGGTTACCCCGTGGCACTGAAGACGACCGATCCGCACTTGCGTCACCGTCTTGACCTGGGCGGTGTGGTGCTCAACATTGAGGACGAATCGCAGCTGCGAGCAGCCATCACCACCATGAAGCGGGCGCTCGCGAGCTTCGGTACCTCCGACTTCGAGGTGCAGTCGATGGCCGCGACCGGCCAGACGGTGATCGTGCGAGCCATTGAGGACCCGTTGATCGGACCCGTGCTGTCGTTCGGCATGGCCGGGGACGCGGTTAATCTGCTCGACGACTGGGCGCACCGAGTCCCTCCGTTGACCGATCAGGACATCTCCCGAATGGTCCGCGCACCCAAGGCGTCCAAGAAACTCTTTGGCCACCAGGGCGTTCCCGCCGTGGATACGACCGGGGTGGAAGACCTGATCAACAAGGTGGCGCTGCTCAAGGACCAGTTCCCGGAAACTGCGTCCATCGACCTCAACCCGGTGCTGCTGTCCGGTTCCGTAGTCACTGTCCTGTCCGCAACCGTCACTCTGGGTGACCCGGGGCAGCGTACCGACAGCGCTCGCCGGGCCATGCGGGGCTAGGTCACCTATCGCGTGTCGGACACAATAGCTGGGCGTTTCGAACTGCTGGAACCCATTGCCAAGGGTGGCAGCGGGGCGGTGTGGCGCGCCATGGACCACAAACTGGAGCGGGAATGCGCGGCCAAGGTGCTACGCCAACGCGATTCGGCCGATCTGCTGCGCTTCGTGCGAGAGCAATCCGTCAAGTTGGATCACCCGCACGTGGTCGCACCTTACGGCTGGGCCGCCGAGGACGAGTACGTGGCCATTGCGATGCCCCTGGTCAGCGGGGGGACCCTCGAGGCAGCGTTGGGGGACAACGGTGCCGTGGCGGACTTCGTGGCGGAGGAGATCGTCTACCAACTGCTTCAGGCCCTGCAGTTCGTTCACGCACGAGGCTGGATCCACCGGGATGTGAAGCCGGGCAACGTGCTCATGGAACCCACCGGTTCCGGGCGGCCATGGGCTCGACTCGCGGATTTCGGTATTGCCGTTCGCGCGGAGGACGCTCGGTTGACCCATACGGGAACCGTGGTCGGGACACCGGGATACCTGCCGCACGAGGCCTACGGACCCATGGAGCCGTCGATCTCCTCGGATCTGTACGCGGCCGGTGTCACGGCGGTGCGGCTCGTGGACCCGCACGTGGATCTCAGCAACCCGTTGGAACCGACAGCGGTGGAGGGACTTTTCCCGGATTCTCCGCAGTTGCGTAGTCACGTGGCGGGTCTGCTGAGCACGGAACCGAAACAGCGCATTGCCGCGGCGAAGATCGCCCTGCACGACTTGGGCGAAGGAGCAGCGAGCCGATCCGACCGCGAATCCCTCACGGCCGAGGGAGAACCCTTCGAGATCTTCGACGTTCTCTCACCCACCACGGAGCGTGAGCTGTCCGTGGTTCCCGATGCAGCGGTGTTGCCCCTCTCGGAGGACGCTCCCACGGCACGCATCGAATGGCACGCCGTGCGCCGCAGGGGAGAGGAACACCCACAGGCGGCAGCCGTGCCACCGATCTCCGACGACCCGTTGAACCCGTTCGGCAGACTGGCAGCCACCGGGGAAACCACCGAAGCTCTGCCACGCCAGGAGACCCCGCGCACTGCCGCTGTGCCGCACGTGGCGAGCGAGGAACCCACGCCCACACCGCGGTCCATTCCGGCCAGGCGAAACACACGGCCCCAACGATCTCGGATGCCCTGGGTGCTCTTGGCTCTGGTGCTGGCCGGTATCGCCTTGACCGCCGGATACTTCTTGGCCGGCCCGGCGCTCAGCTCGTGGCTGGAGGATACGACCGGTGGCGAACCCGACGTGAGCCAAACGCCCGAGGTGACCCCAACGCCGTCGCCACCGCCAGAACCCGGCCAGGACGTGACACCGGTGTGCACCGAGCAAGAAGACGGATCGCTGTCGTGCGTGGTCACCCCCTGACCGTGATAATTGCGCACAGAAGCGGCAAGTGAAGGACAATGGACGCATGACGTATTCAGCTCCCGATGGTTCGCGCCTGATTCAGGACATCGGCACGGCCGGGTTCTATCCCCAATTGGTGGAAGACGTGGTCAAGGATTCCCTGGACGGCCGACAGCCCGTCTCCCACCTGGTGCAATTGGAGACCCACTTCAACAACACCGAACTCCACCGACACATCACCGTGTTGGTGCTCGCCGAGGACGTGCTGCACATCACCCACGTGGACGATCAGCAGTTCGACGACAGCGGGCGTGACGTGGTCGCCCGGGTGTCCACGGAAACGGTCGGGATTTCCCAGATCCGTTCCGTGACCCTGAGTTACGCCTACCACCAGCCGCAGAACTACCACCCGGACACGCCCATCATGGAACTGACCCTGGCCGTGAGCTGGACCGGAACCCAGCAGCTCGAGCTGTACCCCGCGATGTGCGAGGACCCCGAGTGCCAGGCCGACCACGGTTACACGGGAACCGCCGCCAGCGAGGACGTCGTCATGCGCATTAGTTCCGAGGCGGACGGCAAGGACGCAGTGGAGGGCGCCCGCGAATTCGCGCGCACGCTGCGCCGCGCCAACCTGGCACCCGTGACGGATTCGGGTGCCCAGATCGCCCAGTCGCCGCATCAGCGGCCCCTGACCGACCGCAGGCCTTCCGAGGCGCCCGTGCAGCGCCCTCGTTTCGGACACCGCTTCACGGGGCGAGATTCCGGGCGCAAATCCCAATGACACTGCCGTCTGATTTTCCTGCGCCCCCGCGTTACGGCCGGCGCAGCGTGGCAGACGTGATGTCCTCTGCCGCCGCAGCCCTGGGCGTCCCCGACCTCACGAACTCCCTGGGTTTGCCCAAGGCCCAGCGCTACGTGGTGGTACTCGTGGACGGTCTGGGTTCCAGATTGCTCAGCGAGTACGCGAGTTACGCGCCTACGCTCCGGAAGGCGCAGTCCTTGGGGGAGCTCGACGCCGCGTTCCCCACCACCACGTCCGTATCGCTGTCGAGTCTGGGCACCGGGCTGACCCCCGGGCAGCACGGCATGCTCGGCTACGACGTGCTGGATCCGGCCCGGGACCGGGTGGTCAACATGTTGGGGCAGTGGAGCCCACAGATCGACCCGGAATCCTGGCAGCCGCATCGCACGGTGTTCAACCGGGCGGAGGACACGGTGGACACCGTGACCATCAGCAAGCCTCGGTTCGAGAACTCCGAACTGACCCGCGCGTCGCTGCGCGGCGGTCGCTTCAAGGGCGCCGACGGCGTATTCGCACGCACCGCCGCCGCCCTCGAGGAACTCCGGGAGGGAAAGCGCGCCCTGGTGTACTTCTATTGGGACGAGCTGGACAAGATCGGGCACTCCAAGGGGTGGCGATCCGACACGTGGCTGCAGGCCCTCGAAGAGCTGGATTCCGCGATCAAGCGGCTCGTCCAGAAGCTACCGGCCAACACCCGCGTGATCCTCACCGCCGATCACGGCATGGTGGACGTGGCTCCCGAACACCGTTATGACGCCAGCGCCGTGCCCGGACTGCTCGACGGCGTGCGACACACCGCGGGTGAACCGCGGGCCGTGCAACTTCACATGGAAGCGGATACCGATCCTGAGAAGGTCGTCACTCGCTGGCAGGACCACTTCGGCGACGACGTATGGGTGGCCACGCGGGACGAGCTGGCCTCGGGCGGTTACTTCGGCAGTGACCCGAATCAGGCCGTCCTGGAACGCGCCGGTGATGTATGGGTACTCGGCAAGGAACCGGTCGCCATTTATGACGTTTCACGGCAGGGCGCCAAGCCCCTGAACATGGTGGGTCAGCACGGCTCCCTCACGGATGCCGAACGCCTGATTCCGGCGCTGCTCTGGTAACTACCCGGTGTCTGGCCACCGGCCAGGGGGAACGGGACGATTCGACGAGCGCCCAGGTTCGCATCGCGGTGGCGTCGTCCCGAGACCGATAACTGAACACGAAGAGGCCCGATTCGCTGGAGTGCGAATCGGGCCTCTGTGCACTAATTGCTGGGCTTGGGTGTCGATGCCGGCTTGTCGTTGGCCGGCGGCTTCGCCTTCGTCGGCTTGGGAGCGGGCGGCGCTTTGGTTACCGGAGCCTTGGTCGACGGCGGCTTGGGAGCCTGTGTCGGCGTCGACTTCGGCGGCTTGGGCGCCGTCGTCGGTTGCTTCGTCGGGGCCGGGGTCGGCTTCTTGGTCGGCTCGGGCTTCTTGGTCGGCTCCGGTGCCTGGGTCACCGGTGGTGCCGGAGGCGGCGGAACCGGTGCGGGCGGGGGCGGAGGAACCACCGGGGGCGCTACAGGAGGAGGTGGCGGCGGCACGTACTCCTGGACCGGCGGGGCGGTTTCCACCGGGGTGGGGGACGGCGTGCGGCTCGGAGTGGCGCTGCGCGTGGGCGTGGGGGACGGCGATTCGGATTCCGTGGCGAAGTCTGCGGGTTCCTCATCATCCTGGGAATTCGACAGTCCGGTGAAAGCCAGTGCGCCCACCCCCACGAGGACCAGGAGCGCGGCCAATCCGAGCACGAGGGGTGCCATGAATCGGCGGAAACCCCCGTCACCTTCGGGTTCGGTGGAACCACCGGTTGCTTCCGCAGCCGGTTCATCGGCACCGAACAAGTCGTCCTGTATGGAATTACCCATGCAACGCGTCCCTCGAATCCATGAATTGCCAGAGCAAAGATGGACCGCTCTCTCCCCTGAGCCCAATCTGCCTTGATGACTCTAGCGTGTCGACGGGAAATCTGCAGTCCCTCGCGTGGTGCTCCCGGACACTAGTTCGAGTTGGAACCGAAGACGATCTCGTCCCAACTCGGCACCGACGAGCGTTTCGCCTTGCCAGTACGGCCGCGCGGACCGGGAGCCCGTTGCGGTTGCTCCTGTGGTTCCTCGTGGCGTTGCGCCGGCTCGATTTCGGGCTCCGTCTCCGGAGTTTCCTGAAGCGTGGCGGACGTCGATTCCGGTGACTCCGACTCTTCGCCCCGGTCGTCTTGAGCGACGGGCTCCTCCGATTCGAGGGTGGCCATCGACTCCTCGGAATCCGTAGCCACGGTGAGCTGAGGGCCTCGACCGGCGGTGACGGCCTCGGGCAGCGACGGCGACGCCGCCTGGTCCGGTTCCTCGCTCGAGGTCTCGTGCTCGTGGGGAGCGTTCGTGGAATCATCCACGATCTCGATGTCTGCGTCCTCTTCCAAGGCTCGGTCCTCGGCGACGCGGGCGGCAGCGGGCTGGATGGGCTGATCGAACAGCGGAGAATCATCTGGCGCGCCGATGGGTCGGGGACGGTTGTCCACGTGCCCCATGCCGCGGCCGAGGATCTCGGCCAGGCGGTCGTCTTCTTCACTGTCCGAACCCAGACGCCGTCCGCGGCGTGACTGCAGCACGTCCAGCAACTCGTCCGCCTGGCTGGCCTCTCGCTGGAGTTGCTCCACCTGGGCGTTGGGGGCCGGAGCATGGCTCACTGCGGGGGCGGGAACGCCCAGCGGCCCTGACTCGTGCGGTTCCTGACCCAGCGCGGTGGCCCAGTCATTGGCCGGTCGAACCGTCTGATTCGCGGGGTTGTAGGTCCACTCCGCGGGACCATTGGTGTCATGGGGTGCCTGGTCGCGATCGGACACGGTGAAAGACAGTTGCAGTGTCCAGAGTTGGTCCTCGCGCTGCCACGCATCCCAGTCCAACGAATCCACCGCAACACCGGTGTTCCGGGCACGATGGCGCACGGTCTGCTCGAGAGTGCGGGGTTCGCCCTCGAACACGGAACGGTAGCCGTCGTGGGAAGGGCTCGTGCCGGTGACTTTAACCTTGAGGGCTTCCCGCACCATGTGACCGCGCTCGGCGAGGATCGGCCATTCGTAACGCTTGACGCGCTCCGGCTCCCATCCGGACTCGGCCACGATGTCTTCCACGCTGGCACCGGCACGGAAACGAGCCTGGATATCGCGGGGGCCGAACTGGCCCGTCACACGGCCACGCGCGGGTGTCTTCTTCCGCGCGTGCTGCACCGCTTGTCGTAACTGCTGATCGATTTTCAGCGAGTAACGCTGTGAATCGGTGGTTTCCACGATGAGGTGCTCCCCGTCATCGTGTATGCCCACCAGGTGCAACTGGTCCATGCTGTCCTTCCTTTACCGGCGGGAAGTAATGCTGTCAGAGAAATTCCTGCCGCTCATGTCGTGCCAGTCTAGTGCTTTCATGAAGGGCCCCGAACCGGTTTCTGCCCGGGCCACCGCATTTTTCGAGGGACGGGGCGGGGTATACCGGGAGCAGCCGTTCGGGGGCGGATCCGCGTGCTGTAAGACACACATTTCGCCGCAGGAGATTCGGGCTGGATTTTTCGCGGTTGATGGTGAACAATCTACGCGACACGGACCCGGCATTTTTCCCAGAAAGCCGGGGTCTCGACACCCACAGCGATCTCGCGAAGACCGGTTGGAGCGGATTCACACATGGCCACAGATTACGACGCGCCGCGCAAGCAGGACGAAGACCTCAAAGAAGACTCGATCGAGGAGTTGCAGTCTCGTCGATCGGATCAGCAGTCCGGCAGCGTCGACGAAGATGAAGCTGCAGCGGCCGAAAGCTTCGAGCTCCCCGGCGCAGACCTGTCCAACGAAGAACTGTCCGTAGTGGTTCTTCCCGCTCAGGAAGACGAATTTACGTGCGGTTCGTGCTTCCTGGTACGTCACCGTTCGCAGCTTGCCGAAGAACGCGACGGCGTGAAGTTCTGCTTCGAATGCATGGGCTGACACGCGGTCTCTGAATCAGCCGTTGAATAAAAAGTCCGGGCGGTCACCAAATGGTGACCGCCCGGACTTTTTCAGCTCCGCATACCGTGTCGTCTCACGCCGAGTCCGTGGGGCGACCGGCGTTGATGGCTCGCGCTAATTCTTCGGGGTGACGGGTTGCGGTGAGCCAGTACGGTGTGGGGTCCACGGGGTCCACGATCTCGATCCGGCACATGTCAGGAATGGACACGCGGAAGTTCATGAACGCGCGGCCGTCCAGTTCCGGCCCGCGAGCCACTCGCACGGCATCTCCGCGCAGCGGCTCTGCCTCGCCGACGAAACGGCGTTCGATGTAGGCGCGGCCCACGCGAACGTCCTGATCCGTGACCACGATCCTGGGCGAGCCGAGATGGAGGATCAACGTGATCAAGACCATGATCACGACCGCCGCAATGATGCCCACGGCCATGTTGATGGGGGCCAG
The DNA here is from genome assembly GCF_004136555.1 of Kocuria carniphila. Classification (GTDB taxonomy): domain Bacteria; phylum Actinomycetota; class Actinomycetes; order Actinomycetales; family Micrococcaceae; genus Kocuria; species Kocuria carniphila. The sequence goes on along the minus strand of NZ_NOIT01000014.1, from coordinate 85,077 downwards.
GGCTATGAAAGACGCCGCTCCGACGAACAGGACCACGAGCCACATCCACCACGCGACGGTGAGTCGCTCCTGATATTCGACCACGGGCTCGGTCGAAGGATGGTCGGGGGTTACCGGCTCTGAGGCCGTGGTGGCGCGCGGATCGTGAGAGGTCATGGCTCCACTTTCCCACAGCTTGCTAGGAGTCTTCCACGTGCAGACGGCGCCACATGGTGCACCGCGTTAGAGTGGTGGATTGTGACTGATGTAGCCGGTAACCACACCGTGACCGTGGCCCTCAAGATGTTGGATCCTGAGCTGGCACCCCCGTCCTACGCGACCCTTGGAGACGCCGGGGCCGATTTGCGAGCCCGACAAGAAACCGTGCTGGAGCCGGGTCAGCGCGCACTGGTGGACACCGGTGTGGCCCTTGCGATTCCCCACGGGTACGTGGGCTTGGTGCACCCCAGATCGGGATTGGCGGCCAAGCACGGATTGACGGTGGTCAACGCTCCCGGAACCGTGGACTGTGGTTACCGGGGCGAGATCAAGGTGTGCCTGCTCAACACCGACCGCACGGAAACCTACACGGTGAGCCGAGGGGAGCGAATTGCCCAGCTTGTGATCCAGCGTGTGGAGACGGCGCACTTCGAGGCAGTGACAGAGCTGCCCGAGAGCGAACGAGGGGCGGGGGGCTTCGGCTCCTCGGGAACCCACTAGACCCCGGCCACCCAATCACCACGACCCGCAGACAGTAAACGGAGCACACATGTTTGGACGTAAGAAGCGCGGCAAGGACGCCCAGGCGGACAGCGGCGCCGTCGCCGAGACCGAGCCGCAGGACGCACCCGAGGAGGCGGAAGCGGCGTCGTCGCCGGACCCCCGCGCGCTGGGACCGTGGGACGAGTCCGAGATGAAGGGCGAGCGTGAGGACTATGTGGACCTCGGCTGCATCCTGATCAAGCCCGTGTCCGGGGTGGCCGTGCGCATGGACCTGGATGAGCAAACGCAACGACCGCGCGCGCTGAACGTCGACTACAAGGACGGCTCGGTCCAGCTGCAGGCCTTCTCGGCTCCCAAGAGCAGTGGCCTGTGGGACGACGTTCGCCGCGAGCTCACAGAGGGGCTGCGCCGTGATGGCGGGCAGGCGACGGTGGCCGAAGGACCGCTGGGCCTGCAGGTCAACGCGAAGTTCAACGCGACCACCGCCTCGGGCGGTCCCGGCTACCGATTGGCGCGGTTCGTCGGCATCGACGGGCCCCGTTGGTTCCTGCGCGCGGTCTACACGGGTGGCGGCGCAATGCCGTCCACGACCGCGGAGGTCCTCGACGACGTCGTGCGGTCGTTGGTGATCGTGCGCGGACAGGATCCGATGCCCCCGCGTGACCTCTTGCAATTCAAGGTTCCGGAGAATGCCACGCCCCAGAATCCGGGGACCGCATCGCCCGAACAACCCGTCGAGGACCCGCAACCGCCGGTGAGTGCACCGCGCCGCGGTCCTGAAATCACCGAAATCGGCTGATTGTCGTGGTGACATCCCAAGCCACCGGCGCCATCGACGTGGTGAGCGAGTGCGGCGCCGCCGCACAGGATCTGGATCCGGCGGCGTCGTCGCAACGGCGGCGGGTCATGGTTGAGGGTGAGGTCACCGAGGTGACGTTCTCCCCGGCCACGGAGGCTCCGCGGTACCAAGCCGTGCTCCACGTGCAGAACCAACCGCCGCAGGAACTGGGCCGCGCCGATTCCTACATCAAACTGCTCTGGCACGGTCAGCGCAGCGTCCCAGGCGTCATGGCGGGCACGAAACTGCGGTGCGTGGCCGTGGTGTCCTTCACCGATTCGGTGCCGACCATGTACAACCCTCGTTACGAGATCATCACTCCCAAAAGGATCAACCGGTGAGCCACGGAACACCCCCGCCCCCGGAGCACTCCGGTGAGCAGGAAGACAACGATCGGCCCGAGCGGCCGCCGTCCATGGAACAGGCCATGGGGGACTATGCGGCGCGGGCCGGGCTGAGGCGCGATGAACACGGCCAGCTGGACGTGCTTCACGCGGTGGGCGGCTGGCGCGGGCTGATCGAGGCGGTGCTGCCCGGCCTGATCTTCCTGGTCGTGTTCCTGCTGACCCAGCAACTGGGCATCGCCCTGATCGCGTCTCTGGCCACCGCGGCGGTCTTCGCGGTTCTGCGCCTGGCGCAGCGGCAATCCTTGATGCAGTCGATCACCGGACTGATCGGTGTGGCGGTGTGCGCGCTGTTCGCCCGAGCCGGTGGCCAGGCCCTTGATTACTACGTACCCGGTTTCTTCATCAACATCGCGTGGTTCATTGGGCTGTCCATTTCCACCGCGGTCGGCTGGCCGTTGCTGGGCGTGTTTTACGGCTACGTGCGCGGTGAAGGGATGGAGTGGCGCAAGGACCGACGCCGCCGCACGGCCTATCAGCGCGCCACCCTGTTGCTGATCGGCATGTTCGCGGCGCGGCTGCTCGTGCAGGTGCCGTTGTACTTCGCGGAGAACGTGGCCGCGCTGGGTGTCACTCGGTTGGTGATGGGCGTTCCGCTGTACGCGTTGGTGTTGTGGCTCGGGTGGATGATGACCCGGCCCGTTCGGCCTCTTCGGGACGGTCCTCGGTAACCTCAACCTCCGGGACGTCCTGGGCCGTGGTGAACATGGCCCGCAACTGTTCCTCACCCTCAGCGGTGGAGATGAAGAACAGTTCGTCCGCACCTTCCAGAACGTCATCGCCGGAGGGCGTGATGGGCACACCGTCGCGCAGAATGGCCACGAGCGCGACCTCCGGTGGCCACGGCACCTGGGACACCATGGACGCGACCACAGGGTGCTCCCTCGGCACCGTGTAGGCGGCCAGCGTGGCACCACCGGTTTGCAAACTCAACAGCCGCACCACGTCACCCACCTCCACGGCCTCTTCCACGAGGGCCGTCATGAGCCGCGGAGTGGACACGGCAACGTCCACGCCCCACGCGTCGTCGAACAACCACTCGTTCTTGGGATTGTTCACCCGACCCACGGTGCGGGGAACCCCGAACTCGCTGCGCGCCAGGAGCGAAACCACCAGATTGGCCTTGTCGTCACCGGTCGCCGCGACGACGACGTCCGCTTCCTCGGTCTTGGCGCGTTGCAGCACCTCCAGGTCACATGCGTCACCCACGACCCACTGGGTGCCGCGCAGGTTCGACCGGCCAATCACCTCCGACGTCGCATCGATCACCACGATCTCGTGGCCGTGGGACACCAGTTCCCGGGCGATCGAGGACCCCACGGATCCACCACCCACGACAATGACTCTCATGACCGCTCCCGTCCGTGCCCGCGTTCTTCGGTGGCGGCCAGGGCCACTGCTTCCATGACCTCGTCCGAGGGCGGGCGGGACAGGACTCTGGCCACGTTCTCGACGTCTTCCACGCGCATCATGGCGTGCACGATATCTCCCTGCTGGTAGCTGGAATCCGACGCCGGAAGAATGCCCTCCCCGAACCGTGTCACAAAGGCCACCCGCACCCCGGCCGCTTCTTCAATGCGGTCCAGGTGCAGACCGGACCACGACTCGTGCAGCGGCAACTCTCCCAGCTGCAACCGCCCCGACGCCTCTCGGAAGTCACCCGTGATCGCGTGCTCCGGCAGGATGCGCCGCAACACTTGATCCGAACTCCACCGCACGGACGCCACCGTGGGAATCCCCATGCGCTGGTAGAACTCCGCGCGGCTGGGGTCGTAGATGCGAGCCACGACGTGCTTGACCTTGAACGTCTCACGGGCCACCCGGGCGGCAATGATGTTCGAGTTGTCACCGCTGGACACCGCCGCGAACGCGTAGGCGTCCTCGATGCCCGCCCGGCGCAAAACATCACGGTCGAAACCGTGGCCGGTGACCTTTTTGCCACCGAAGGACGGCCGGAGCTTTCGAAAGGCCCGATCGTCCTGATCAATGACCGCCACTGTGTGGCCGGAATCCTCAAGGGCGTGCGCAATGGAGATCCCCACGCGGCCGACACCCATGATCACAAAATGCGCCATGTCGCACAGCATAATTCTCCGGGCTTCGGGACAAGACCCCCGCGAGGTACTAGCGTGTTGAATCGTGCACCTGTCCCAACTTGCCCGCCGCGTACTCGTAGGTAAACCACTTCACAACGAGCGCGCCGGCGGAACCCTGCTCCGCAACCGTGCGGCACTTCCGGTCTTCGCCTCCGACGCCTTGTCATCGGTGGCCTACGCACCGGACGAAATCGTGCTGACCCTGGCCCTCGCGGGCACCGCGGCCATCGCCATTTCACCCTGGGTGGGAATCGTGGTGCTGGTGGTGCTGATCGTTCTGATTACCGCCTACCGACAGAACGTGCGAGCCTATCCGTCCGGCGGTGCGGACTTCGAAATCGCCTCCAAGAACCTGGGCCGGCCCTCCGGTGCCATGGTGGGCGCGGCCCTGCTGGTGGATTACACGCTGGTCGTGGCGGTGTCGATGTCAGCGGCGGCGCAGTACGTCGCCTCCGCGGTGCCGTGGTTCGTGGGTCATCAGGTGTGGGTGGCCCTGGCGGGTATTGCAATCGTCGGACTCCTCAATCTGCGCGGACTCCAGTTCATGGGACGGGCATCCACCGTGCCCACGTACGCGTTCGTGGGAGTGGTGCTCCTACTCATCGTTGCCGGGCTGGTACAGAACGTAACCGGAACTTTGGACCGAGCGCCGTCGGCGGACTACGAGGTTCTGCCCGCCGCGGGAATGGAGGCGGGCCTGGTGGGACTGGCCGGTGCGGTGCTGGTGCTGCGAGCGTTCTCCTCGGGCGCGGTGGCCGTGACCGGTGTGGAAACCATCACCAATTCGGTGCCCTATTTCCGCAAACCCAAGGCCCTCAATGCCGCTCGCACGCTGGCCTATCTGGGCGCATTGTCCACCGTGTTGCTGCTGGGCGTGCTGTATCTCACGCGGGAAACCCGCGCGGTCGTGGTCATGAACGCGGACGAGCAACTGCTGATCAACGGTCAGCGTCCCGGCGAAGAGTTCTTTCAGGTGCCGATCCTCGGTCAGCTCGCCCAGACCATTGCGGGTGAGGACTCCGTGTGGTTCTTCGTGCTGGTGGCCGTCACCGTGGGTGTGCTGTTCATGGCCGCCAACACCGCATTCTCCGGCTTCCCCACGCTGGCCTCGCGACTGGCCAGCGCGGCCCTGCTCCCGCGACAACTGCAGTCACGCGGAGACCGCTTCGCCTTCACGAACGGCATTGTGCTGCTCTCGATCGTCGCGGCACTGTTCACGGTGATCTTCGACGCGAACGTCAACAGCCTGATCCAGTTGTACGTGGTGGGCGCATTTTTCGCGTTCACCCTGACCCAGGCCGGCATGGTGCGGCACTGGGCGCGTGTGCGGCGCACTCGCACCTCGAAAGCCACGACCCGGCAGTTGACCGTGCGGCAGGGAGTCGCCGTGGTGGCCCTGATCTTCTGCGCGGCCGTATTCGTGGTGGTGCTGGGAACCAAACTTTCGCAGGGAGCCTGGTTGACGATCGTTGCCATTGCGCTGCTCACGCTGTGGATGCGGGCCATCGGCCACCACTACTCGGAAGTGGACCGAGAACTCGAGGTCGATCCGGAATCACCGGTCCGCGCGTTGCCCTCCCGCGTGCACGCGCTGATCGTGGTGACATCGGTCCGCAAGCCCGTGGTGCGCGCCCTGACCTACGCCCGGGCCTCCCGGCCGTCCACGCTGGAGGCCGTGGTCGTGGACACCGACCGCGCCCGCACCGAAGATGTCCTGCGGCAATGGCAGCGGCTGGAATTCCCGGTCCCCATCACGGTCCTCGCGTCCCCGTACCGTGACAGCATCGGCCCCGTGATCTCCCACGTGCGCAGCATCCGCAAGAAATCACCGCGTGACTTGGTGATCGTCTACCTGCCCGAATATGTTGTGGGACGCGGTTGGGAACGGTTCCTGCACAACCAAGCCATCCGACCGCTCAAGACACGACTACATTTCGAACGAGGCGTCATGATCGCCTCCGTTCCCTGGCACCTGGAATCGGTGCGCGAACTACGACTCACGGAGAATCAAGGATGACCGAAGACCAACCCGACACCGCCGACCAGTTGACGCTCCGGCTCACCGGGGTAGCCCACGGAGGGCACATGGTGTCGCGTTCGCCGGAGGGGCGCGTGGTGTTCGTTCGCCACGGTGCCCCGGGGGAGCTGGTGCGGGTCCGCCTCACGGATCGAGGTGAGGACGCCAAGTTCTGGCGCGGTGACGTGGTCGAGGTTCTCGAGGCCTCCGAAGGCCGGCGGGGAGAGCACCCGTGGGCAGCGGCGGACGCGGTGTCGGCGGCGCGGGAGGAGCGATTGCCCGTGGGCGGGGCCGAATTCGGGCACCTCACCCTGGAGGCCCAGCGCGAACTCAAGCGCTCCGTGGTCGCCGAGCAGCTTGATCACCTTGCCGGAATCGACTGGCGGGGACAGGTCGCCGCGGTCGAGGACGAAACCTCGGATGGCACCGGCTGGCGCACCCGCCTGCACCTGGACGTTGCCGAGGACGGGACCGCGGGCATGTACCCGCACCGTTCCAACGAACTGATTCCGATCACCGACATGCCACTGGCCACGCCGGTCATTCAGTCACTGGCCCCGTGGGAACTGTCCGTACCCGGCGCGTCGCGGTTGGATGTCGCCGCGCCGGCCAACGGAAGCCGTCCGTTGCTGCACGTGAGTCTGCGCGCGCGTCAGGACCCCGACGCACTGGCCGAACTGCGCCGTCACCTGGCCGCGTGGGGGAGTGAGCACGAGGTCTCGGTGACCGCGCAGTCCCCGGAAGATCGGGAGATCCAGACCTGGGTCGGTGAACCGGTTGTCCGCGAAACCCTCGACATGCCCGCCGGTGAATCGCTGACGTGGCGAGTGAGTCCCACCGGGTTCTGGCAGATCCACCGCAGCGCCCCGAGCACGCTGGTCGATGCGGTGCTCGCGGCCGCGCAGATGGGGCCCGGGGACACGGTGTGGGATCTCTACAGCGGCGCTGGCCTGTTCACCGCCGCTGCGGCGCCCTTGGTGGGTCCGGACGGTCAGGTCTTCGCGGTGGAAGGCTCCCCGGTCACCTCCGCGGATGCCCGCGTGAACCTCTCGGAGCTGGATCATGTGCGGGTCACCCGCGGCGATGTGGCTCGGATTCTCACGGGCCGCAACCCCGCACGACGCCGCCACGGGGCCTCCCGGGGCCACAAACGTCCCGCGGTGCGCGCCCCTCAGCCGGACATCGTGATCCTGGACCCACCGCGCTCGGGTGCGGCCAAGGAAGTGCTCGCGGCCATCGACGCCGTCGAACCCCGCACGATCGTGTACGTCGCGTGTGATCCCGCGGCGCTCGGTCGCGACCTCGGTCGGTTGTCCCGGCGCGGGTGGAAAGTGGTCAACATCAGGGCCTTCGATCTGTATCCCAACACCCATCACGTTGAGGCCGTGGCGGTGCTGCGGCGCAATGAATGATCCCGAGCCGAATCTCCCGGTCAGGGGAAGTGGCACAGGCTACACTGTGGGGTGACCGTTCGTGCGCGCCCGGGGTGCTTCTCGCGCTCCGTTGACAGCTGCGAACGCATTCAAACGGTGGCGAGAGGAGTTCCACACCATGACTGTGGACAGCTTTGGAGCCAAAGGCGTACTCAACGTCGGCGGCACCGACTATGAAATTTTCCGACTCAATGCACTTGAGGGGGCCAAGAAACTCCCTTACAGCTTGAAAGTTCTGCTCGAGAACCTGCTGCGCACCGAAGACGGTGCCAACGTGACCGAGAAGCACATCGAAGCCCTGGCCAACTGGGATCCCGAGGCCCAGCCCAACACGGAGATTCAGTTCACCCCTGCCCGTGTCATCATGCAGGACTTCACCGGCGTTCCCTGCATCGTGGACCTTGCCACGATGCGCGAGGCCGTTGCGGAACTCGGCGGCGATGCATCCCGCGTGAACCCCCTGGCTCCTGCCGAGCTGGTCATTGACCACTCCGTGCAGATCGATGCCTTCGGTTCCACGGACGCCATTGAGCGCAATATGGACATCGAGTACCAGCGCAACGGTGAGCGGTACCAGTTCCTGCGCTGGGGCCAGACCGCATTTGACGACTTCAAGGTCGTTCCCCCTGGCATGGGTATCGTGCACCAGGTCAACATCGAGAACCTCGCCCGCGTGGTCATGACCCGCGAGGTCGATGGCACCGTTCGTGCCTACCCGGACACCTGCGTGGGTACCGACTCCCACACCACCATGGAAAACGGCATCGGCGTGTTGGGTTGGGGCGTTGGCGGTATCGAGGCAGAGGCCGCAATGCTGGGCCAGCCCATCTCCATGCTGATCCCGCGCGTGGTGGGCTTCAAGCTCACCGGCGAGATCCCCTCCGGCGCTACCGCGACCGACGTGGTGTTGACCATCACCGAGATGCTGCGTGAGCACGGTGTGGTGGGCAAGTTCGTGGAGTTCTACGGCGAGGGCGTGGCAGCTGTGCCCCTGGCCAATCGCGCCACCATCGGCAACATGTCGCCCGAGTTCGGTTCGACCGCCGCGATCTTCCCGATCGACGAGGTCACCATGGACTACCTGCGCCTGACCGGCCGCTCCGAGGAGCAGGTCGCTCTGGTCGAGGCGTACACCAAGGAACAGGGCATGTGGCACGACCCCTCGGAGGAGATCGCATTCTCCGAGTACCTCGAGCTGGACCTGTCCACCGTGGTTCCCTCGATCGCCGGCCCCAAGCGCCCGCAGGACCGCATCGAGCTCACTCGTTCCAAGCCGCAGTTCCGTGACGATCTGGTCAACTACGTTGAGGGCCAGGAAATCGTCAAGGACCGCAGCGAGAACGGCACCTCGTTCCCCGCTTCGGACTCCCCGTCCCACGACGCCACCGAGGAGCAGGACGCTTCCGAGCGCCCCCGCGACCACGACGTACAGGATGTCGAAGGCCGAGCGTCCAACCCGATCAAGGTCAACATGGAGGACGGCCGCGAGTTCGAGTTGGACCACGGTGCAGTCTCGATCGCCTCGATCACCTCGTGCACCAACACCTCCAACCCGTCGGTCATGATGGCTGCTGCCGTGCTGGCACGCAACGCCGTGGCCAAGGGTCTCAAGGCCAAGCCGTGGGTCAAGACCTCCATTGCTCCGGGTTCCAAGGTCGTCACCGATTACTACGAGAAGTCCGGCCTGGTCCCGGATCTGCAGGAGCTCGGCTTCTACATCGTGGGTTACGGCTGCACCACCTGCATCGGTAACTCCGGTCCGCTGGAGCCCGAGATCTCCCAGACCATCCAGGACAACGATCTCGCGGTCACCTCGGTGCTGTCGGGTAACCGTAACTTCGAGGGTCGCATCAACCCGGACGTCAAGATGAACTACCTGGCCTCCCCGCCGCTGGTCATCGCGTACGCCCTGGCCGGCACCATGGACTTCGACTTCGAGAACGAAGCCCTGGGTCAGGACTCCGAAGGTAACGACATCTACCTCAAGGACATCTGGCCGAACCCGACCGAGGTCCAGGAGATCATCGATCGTTCGATCGACACCGAGATGTTCACCACCGAATACGGCACCATCTTCGACGGTGACGAGCGGTGGCAGAACCTTGAGACCCCGACCGGCGACGTGTTCGAGTGGGATCCCAACTCCACCTACGTGCGCAAGCCACCGTACTTCGACGGCATGTCCATGGAGACAACCCCGGTCGAGGACATCAAGGGCGCTCGCGTGCTCCTGAAGCTGGGCGACTCGGTCACCACCGACCACATCTCCCCGGCAGGTTCCTTCAAGTCGGACACCCCGGCCGGTAAGTACCTGATCGAGAACGGTGTGGAGCGCAAGGACTTCAACTCGTACGGTTCCCGTCGTGGTAACCACGAGGTGATGATCCGCGGCACGTTCGCGAACATCCGCATCAAGAACCAGTTGCTGGACGGCGTGGAGGGTGGCTTCACCCGCGACTTCACGCAGGCAGACGGCCCGCAGTCCACGGTGTACGACGCTTCCGTGAACTACCAGGAAGCCGGCGTTCCGCTGGTCGTGCTGGGCGGTAAGGAATACGGTTCCGGCTCCTCGCGTGACTGGGCCGCCAAGGGCACCTCGCTGTTGGGCGTGCGCGCGGTCATCACCGAGTCCTACGAGCGTATTCACCGTTCCAACCTGATCGGTATGGGTGTGCTGCCGCTGCAGTTCCCCCAGGGCGAGTCCGCTGACTCGTTGGGCCTGGACGGCACCGAGACTTTCGACATCGAGGGTGTGACCGCTCTGAACGAGGGCGAGACCCCCAAGACCCTGAAGGTCACCGCCACCAAGGAAGACGGTTCCATCGTGGAGTTCGACGCCGATCTGCGCATCGACACCCCGGGTGAAGCCGATTACTACCGCAACGGTGGCATCCTGCAGTACGTGCTGCGTCAGATTGCCAAGTAAGGCATTCGCGGCCTGACAACCCGGCCGACGGTCCTCTCGAGGATCGTCGGCCGGGTTGTTTCATCAGGTGCCTGTGCAGTGCTGTCGGTGATGACGAGTAAGATCGAACGGTACGTCGGGGCAGACCGACAGTCTGCTGTCGACCGACACCGCACTGACCGATCCCGAATTTTCAAGGCACGGAGAGCACGCAATGACGCTTCTGGAGACCATCAAGAGCCCGGCAGACCTCAAAGGACTGGACGCCGCGGCTCTCGAGCAACTGGCTGCGGACATTCGCTCGTTCCTGATCACGCACGTGGCCGCGACCGGTGGTCATCTGGGACCCAACCTGGGTGTGGTCGAACTGACACTTGCCCTGCATCGGGTCTTCGATTCACCGCGTGACTCCATCGTGTTCGACACCGGTCACCAGTCCTACGTTCACAAGCTCGTGACGGGGCGCCAAGACTTCTCTACGCTGCGCCAACAGGGCGGCCTGGCAGGCTACCCGGACCGCGGCGAATCCGAACACGACATCGTGGAGTCCTCACACGCGTCGTCGTCCATGTCATGGGCGGACGGTATCTCGCGCGGTTACCAGATGACCGGCCAGCACGATCGCCACACCGTGGCCGTGATCGGCGACGGCGCCCTGACCGGCGGTATGGCCTGGGAAGCCGTCAACAACATTGCCTCGGACAAGAACCGCAAGGTCGTGATCGTCGTCAACGACAACGGCCGTTCCTACGCGCCCACCGTGGGTGGTTTCGCCAACCGGCTGCAGGAACTTCAGGCGAGCGTGCAGCAGGGCGTGGACGCCGTGCGTACCGACCGCCGCTACGAGCAGACCATGGACAAGGTCAAGGGTTTGCTCCAGGAATCCGGTCACTTGGGATCGGCCGTGTACCGGGGTCTGCACGGGATGAAGCAGGGCATCAAGGACGTGGTGGTCCAGCAGGGGATCTTCGAGGACCTCGGCATGAAGTACGTGGGCCCGATCGACGGCCACGATCTGGACGCCATGGAACAGGCGCTGAGTAACGCCAAGAACTTCGGTGGCCCGGTCATCGTGCACGCGATCACCGAGAAGGGCCACGGGTACCTGCCCGCCCGACTCGACGAGAACGACCAGTTTCACTCCGTGCCGGTCATTGATCCGTCCACGGGCAAACCGACCGCGACGTCGTCCTCCCGGACCTGGACCCACGTGTTCCGTGACGAGATTGCGGCCATCGCGGACGAACGCGAAGACATCGTGGGTATTACGGGCGCCATGCTCATTCCGATGGGACTGCAGAAGATGCAGTTGGCCCACCCGGATCGCGTGGTGGACGTCGGAATTGCCGAGCAACATGCCCTGACCATGGCCGCGGGAATGGCCTTCGGCGGACTGCATCCCGTGGTGGGGCTCTACGCCACCTTCCTGAACCGTGGTTTTGACCAACTGCTCATGGACGTGGCGTTGCACAAGGCCGGTGTGACCGTGGTGCTGGACCGCGCCGGCGTCACCGGTCCGGACGGGCCCAGCCACCACGGCATGTGGGACCTCGCGCTGTTGCAGATCATTCCCGGACTGCACTTGGCCGCGCCCCGCGACGAGGCCACCATGGTGGAGGAACTGCGCGAAGCCGTGGCCGTCGAGGACGCACCCACCGTGGTGCGCTATCCCAAGGGAACGGTGGGAGCGCCGTCGCCGGCGTTGGAGCGCTTACCGGACGGCGTGGACGTGCTGGTGCGCAATGGCGACCCGACCGAGCCCGGCACCGATCGCCGGGACGTGCTGATCGTAAGCGTGGGTGCCATGTGCGACATCAGCCAGGAGGTGTCCGAGCGACTGGCTGCCCACGGTGTGTCCTCCACGGTCGTGGACCCGCGGTGGGTGCTTCCGGTGGCCAAATCCGTGGTCGAGCTTGCGGCGCAGCACCGCATCGTCGTGGTCATCGAGGACGGTGTGCGGGCCGGTGGTATCGGCTCACTCATCCGTCAGGAAATGCGGTCCGCCGGAGTGGATACCGCTCTCAACGAGGTGGGCCTGCCCACCGAGTTCCTGGCCCACGCGAGCCGTGAACAGATCCTGGAGCGGACCGGACTCACCGCGCAGCGCATCGCCCAGAACACACTGTCCTCCGTGCTCGGCACCCGGGTTCCCTATGCTCGACCCGCCGACGAGGAAAAAGTACGCGCCACCCAGACCAGCCAGATGCGGCGGGTGGACGGCGCGTAAGCAGGCGGGCCTGGGCCTTCCGGCCCGCGGGCGTCAAGCCCGGGCCGTTGGAACCGGTCACCCCACGATGATGCGGTCGCCCTGAACCGTGACCGGGTATTCGACGAGTCCACTGGTCGCGGGACCGCCCTGCACATCACCGGTGGCCATGTCGAACGTGGAGCTGTGGCACGGGCACACGTAACTCTTGTTGGCGGGATTCACCACGCAACCCTCATGGGGGCACACGGGGGAGAAGGCCTTGAAGGTGCCCTCGGTGGGCTGGCCCACAACGGCCTGCAGGCCGTCTTTTTCAACCTTCAGGCCCTGGCCCACCGGAACGTCCGAGGTCGCAGCTACGTCCACGGGGCTAGTGGGTGCCTGGGGCGTGGCCGGGTCGCTGGATTCCTGATCGGAGCCACCGCAAGCGCTCAGTCCGACCGCGGCAACTGAAGCGAGTCCCGCAGCACCCATCACGCGGCGTCGCGTGGGCAAGCCGGAGGTATCTGCGGTGTCGGACGGTTGATGACGTTCGGTGCTCAAGGGGACCCTCTCTACGGTGTGGTTGCCATCAGTCTAGGATTTCGACCCTGGCAATTTGGTGCGACTGGCCGAGAGCCCGTGCGTCAACCCTGAGGGCCACGGCAAAGATCAGTAGGATGTGTATTAGCCAAGGGGCGCCATGATGGCTGCCTCGAAGGAATGAAAGGAATCAAGATGATCAAGCGTCTCGCTTTTGTCGCCGGTTTCGGTGTTGGTTTTGTCGTGGGTTCCGCCTCGGGCCGTAAGAGCTACGAGTCCCTGCGCGAGAGCGCCATCAACACCTGGAACGACCCCAAGGTCCAGGACAAGGTCGCTGAAGGTACCGACTGGGTCAAGGCCGAGGTTCCCGTGGTGGGCGGTAAGCTCGCCGAGACCGCGCAGAAGGCAGCCGGCACTGTGTCCTCCAAGGCTCAGGAAGGCGCTTCGGCCGTCAAGGACAAGGCTCAGGGTGGTGCCGCATCGGTGAAGGCCAAGGTCGGTTCCAACTCTTCCGATGCTGATCTCCCCAAGCCCGTGACCACCGAGAAGGACGTGGACATGGACGCCGCAGAGCCGGCTCCCACCAAGGACGACATGAAGAACTGACGTCTGTCCGTCACAGACGAGTGGCCGCGCATCCCCCGGGATGCGCGGCCACTGTCATCTGCGGGTGATCTGGTGTGCAGACCTTGTTCAGACCCGCCTGGTCCTAGCGCGGCGGTGTCTATTGCTGTTCGGATGTCCCGGTACTCGTGTCGGGCTCTGTACCCGAAGGGGAGTCGTCCGCGTGTTTCTCCGCGCGACGCTGGGCTCGCAGTTCACGCCACGTGCGGCCGATGACCGGAGTGACCTGCTCGACCTGCCATTGCCGGACGCCTAGCTCTGTGAGGCGCTGCGCCACGGCGTCGTCCGAGGTGGAGCGGGGCGGCTGCCAGCAGAACCGACGGAGCAACTCGGGCGTGACCAAGTTTTCGGTGGGCATGCCCACGGTTTCCGCGTGTTCCGCCACGGCGGGTTTGATGGCCTTGAGCCTCGCGGCGGCCTCCGGTCGCTTGGTGTCCCAGCCCTTGACCGGCGGAAGTGCGTCCGAGGGAACGTTGTGGGGTACGGGATCTTCCGTCAGCCGCGCCTCCTGGACCGCCGTCAACCAGCGGGGGGCCTCACGGGAAGCGGAGCGGCCGTGGAACCCGGGGGTCGCGAGCAATTGCGGCACCGTGCGCGGCATGGCGTTCGCGGCGGCAATGATGGCCGAGTCGGGCAGTAGCCTGCTGGGGGAGAGGTCCTTGTGCTTGGCCAGGTTCTCGCGAGCGGTCCACAGGTTGCGCACGGCGGTGAGCTTGCGACGGCCACGGAGGTTGCCGATCCCGTGAGTGCGGCGCCACGGATCCTTCCGCGGCGGGGGAGTTGGCGCGGTGCGCACCGCCTCGAATTCCTGCCGGGCCCAGTCGAGTTTGCCGGCTTCGACGAGCCGCTCCTCGGTGGCCCAGCGCAGCTGAACCAGGACCTCGACGTCGAGTGCAGCGTAATTGAGCCAATCCTGGGGGAGTGGCCGCTTGGACCAGTCCACGGCCGAGTGTTCCTTGGAGAGTGTGAATCCGAGCAGCTCCTCGGTCATCGAGGCCAGGCCCACTTTGCGTAGTCCCAGCAACCGACCGCCCAATTCGGTGTCGAACAAGATGTCGGGAGTCATGTCCAGATCCCGCAGACAGGGCATATCCTGCGTGGCGGCGTGGAGGACCCATTCGACGCCGCTCAGGGCCTCGTTCACGCTGGCCAGCGATCCCACGGCCTCGGGGTCGATCAGAATGGTGCCGGCGCCCTCACGGCGGATCTGAACCAGGAACGCTCGTTGTCCGAAGCGGAACCCGGATGCCCGTTCCGTGTCGATCGCCACGGGGCCGGTGGCTTCTGCCAGTTGTTCTGCTGCGCGAGCCAGACCGCGTGCCGTATCCACCACGCGGGGGATACCCTCGGCGGGCCCGTTCAGGTGAACCGTTGTGGGGACATGGAAATCCTCGAACCCCTCGACCACCACTTCGGTGGATTGGGGCTCGCGCGGCGGCCTGGCAGATTGATCACTCACGGTGTTTATGAGAATTCCTGACAAATGGATCGATAACTGTTGTACCTACCGTACTGCCACTGAACCCGTCAGTAGGTGTGATCCACTACAAATACGTCACGCCTTCGCTGTACGGGGGAAGACCCGTGGCGGTGCACAGTAATTCTGACCAGGCCTCCACATGGGCGGCGGCCCAGTTCTGCGGTTCGTACTCGGTGAGCGGAGTCCAGGACGCGCGGACCTCGATTTCCACGCTGTCGGTGTTTTCGCGCAGAGAGCCGAAACCCTTCTCCATGGTGCGCGAGGCCGTGCCACCCTCGGCCATGTAGTGAGCACCGCTGCCGTCCAGGGCGTCGGTGAGCCAGGACCAGCTGACATCGGTCAGTAATTCGTCACGTCCGATATCCAGGTCCATGTGCGCCCGGAACCAGCTGACGATTCGGAAGGACCCGCCCCACGGCCCGGGCCGGGTGGGGTCGTACAACATGACGAATCGCCCGGTGGTGGGCGCCTGTGTTTGCTCCGGACTTCGCATTGCGCGGAGGGTTCTCCGTTGAATTCGGCCCACTTCTGCGGCAATGGAGATTGCGTGCGGTGCCAGTCCGTTCGGCGGCGCGATGCGGGCCAGGGAAACCTCAGGGCGGGTGCGTGCACGACCGAGAGATCGCACTGCCGTGCGAAATTCCTCCGGGGTGCCGTTCAGCTCGCTTACCGCGCTCACAACGCTCACATTAGCCAGTGAGTCGGTGAGGGTGAGGGGAGCCACGCCGTGTGCGACTCTGACGACTTCTTCGAGCCAAGGGTGACTGCGCGGTAGCTCAGTTGACCGCTAGCCGCCCTGCGACTCCGGTACCAGCCGCATGGAGACCGAATTGATGCAGTACCGCAGGTCGGTGGGTGTGTCGAAGCCTTCGCCCTCGAAAACGTGCCCCATGTGGGAGTCGCAGGCCGCGCAACGGACCTCGACGCGTTTCATGCCCATGGTCGTGTCTTCGATGTAGCGCACCCGGTCCTCGGCCAGCGGTTCGAAGAACGAGGGCCAGCCGCAGTTCGAGTGGAACTTGGTGGTCGAACGGAACAATTCCGCCCCGCAGGCGCGACATTCGTAGACACCGGTGGTTTCGGTGTCCACGTATTCGCCGGTGAAGGGGCGTTCCGTACCGCCCTGGCGCAGAACCTGGTACTCGGTGGGCGACAGCATCTCGCGCCACTGTGCGTCGGTGCGGGCGGCGGACTGTGCGGAGACCGATTCGTTGGTGGAGTTCTCAGACATGGCTTCTCCGTATCGTAGTTCGAGTTTTTGGATCGTGATGGCCGTGATGGAGCAGGCCTCTGGGTACAACACTTCACCGTCCTCCAATATGCCCGCCGGTGCCGTCCAGGGTGAACATGTCAGAATGACGACATGGCTTCGCTTCTGACTCCCGCCGGAGACGCCCCCGCCCGTTCGTGGCGACACGGTGCCATCGTGGGTGCCACGGCGAGCATCGGTGCGGCGTCCGCGACGTTCGCCCTCTCCAGTGGTCTGGCGGCACTGATCGCACGCCAAGTGGTGGTGCCTCCCAAGGTCGGTGGAAAACTCACCGTGCTGAAGCTCGAGAACGACCCAAACTCCGGTCAGCCGCTCATTACTCTGCCCGCCAACACGGACACCCGCGCCGCCGGAACCTACGCCCTGCGCTTCGACGAGGGCCAGAGCATGGCGCGCATCGGTTTCGTGGTGCGGCAGAACAACAGCACGGTCACCCGGTTGGTCGAGCGGGTCTACCGGGGTGAGTTGGAAGAGGGCAAGAAGGGTTGGTGGACCGGGACGGTCTACGCGCGCCCGGGCGACGCCGGATTCGCGTTCGAAAAGGTGGACGTGGATACGGACCTCGGTCCGGCTCCGGCATGGGTCATCCCCGCGGACGGAAACACTGACCGGACATTGCACGACGGAGTGTGGGCGGTCATGGTGCACGGCCGCGGGGCACAGCGCATGGAATGCATTCGTGGTGCCCGTGTGGCCCAGGAACTCGGGCTGCACAGTCTGATCGTCTCCTACCGCAACGATCGGGAGGCCCCCGCCACCGAGGACAACCGTTACGGCCTGGGTTTCACCGAATGGGAAGACGTCGAGGCGGGCATCGAGTACGCCTTGTCCCGAGGTGCCACGGACATCGTGCTGTTCGGTTGGTCCATGGGTGGTGCGATCGTGCTCCGCACCCTGGAACTCACGCAGTATCGCAACAAGGTTCGCGCGGTGGTGCTGGACGGTCCGGTCGTGGACTGGTTCGAGCTGGTGGCGCACCAGGCCAAGATCCACCGGATTCCGCGCCGGATCGGTCGCATGGCCACGGACCTGATCTCGCATCGGCTCGGTCCCAAGATCACCGGTCTCGCGGCACCCCTCGACCTGCATGCGTTGGATTGGCTGTCCCGCTGGGAGGACATCACCACCCCCACGCTCATCCTGCACTCCACCGACGACGAGGTGGTCCCGGTCGAGGGCTCCGTGCACCTGGCCGAGCTCAGCCCGTTCGTGGACTTCGTGGGTTTCGCCGGCGCCCGGCACACCAAGGAGTGGAACATCGACCGCAAGCGCTGGGAGCGTGCCGTGCGCGAATGGCTACCCACCAAGCTCAAGCGGCCAGCGGTGCGTACCGCCCGTCCGTCAGCCTGAGCAGGTCCTCGGGGGACAACTCGACGTCCAGCCCGCGCTGCCCACCGGAGACCAGAACGGTCGGCCGGTCCCGCGCGGATTCATCCAGCAGCGTGGGTGACGGAGTCTTCTGGCCCAGCGGCGAGATGCCACCCACCACGTAGCCGGTCCGGGTCTGAGCCGCCGACGCCGCCGCGAGACTCGCCTTCTTCCAGCCCAGTTCTCGTGCGGCTGCCTTCAGATCCACCGTGGAACTCACCGGGACCATGACCGTGGCCCAGTACTTGTCGTGGACGACCATGATGGTTTTGAACACACACGCCGGATCCTTGCCCAGAGCATGAGCTGCTTCCAGCCCGAACGATTCCGCGCGCGAATCATGCTGGTAAGGCAACGCAGTATAGGCAACCCCGGCGGCGTCGAGCACGGCAAGAGCCGCCGTGGCGGCGTGTGACGCTCGAGCCCCGGAACGCTTGCGTGCCATGCTCAGTCGGCCGATCGGGCCGCTTGCTGCTCCTTGACCTGGCGCTTGATCCGGCCCAGCATCGCGGACATCCCCCGCATGCGCAGCGGGGACACCAGCTTGGTCAGCCCGAAGCGCTCGGGCAGATCATCGGGGATCTCCAGCACGGTGGACGCGGGCAGACCGTCCAGTCCTTCGTACAGAATGGACGCGAATCCACGGGTGGTCGGAGCCTCCGCCGGCGCGGAGAAGAAGATGTTCACGCCGGGATCCTGGGTACCCTCTTCGAGCTCAACGGCCAGGAACAGCGGGGACTGGCACTCGACCACCTGCTCGAGGTCCTCCGGGTGCTCGCCGTACCGGGCGGGAAGCTCGGGAAGCGAACGGGAGAACTCGAGAAGGAGCTGGAGCTTGTCAGGTTCCGGAACGGCGTCGAAATCCTCGATCAGCTCTTGAATCTGATTCGGTAATGCGTCAGTGGTCACCGGACACCCTCCGGAGCTTCGCCGCGGGCCTCGCCCTGGGCCACGGGCACGCGCACGGCGTTGCCCCACTCGGTCCAGGAACCGTCGTAGTTGCGGACCTTGTCGAAGCCCAGCAAGTGGGTGAGCACGAACCACGTGTGGGAGGAACGCTCGCCGATGCGGCAGTAGGCGACGATGTCGTCACCGTCGGACAGGCCAACTTCTTCACGGTAGATCGCGTCCAGCTCGTCACGGGACTTGAAAGTGGCGTCCTCCGCGGCGGCACGGGCCCAGGGAACGGACGCTGCGGTGGGGATGTGACCGCCGCGCAGCGTGCCCTCCTGGGGGTAATCGGGCATGTGGGTGCGCTCGCCGGTGTACTCCTGCGGGGAACGCACGTCGATCAACGGCGTGGTGCCCAGGTTCTCCAGGACGTCCTCGCGGTAGGCGCGGATCACGGAGTCATCGCGCTCGACCACGGGGTAGTCGGTCGGAGTGACCTCGGTGGTATCGGTGGTGAGTTCGCGGCCCTCGGCTACCCACTTGTCGCGACCGCCGTTCATCAATCGGACGTCCTGGTGACCGAAGAGGGTGAAGACCCACAGAGCGTAGGCGGCCCACCAGTTGGACTTGTCGCCGTAGACCACGATGGTGTCGTCGCGGGAAATGCCCTTGCGGGACATGAGCTCCGCGAACTGCTTGCCGTCCACGTAGTCACGGGTGTCCGGCTCATTGAGATCCGTGTGCCAATCAACCTTCACGGAACCGGGGATGTGACCCGTTTCGTACAGCAGAACGTCCTCGTCCGATTCGACAACCACCACACCGGGCTTGCCCACGTTATCGGCCACCCACTGGGTGGAGACCAGCCGCTCGGGATGGGCGTACTGGGAGAAATCCTGGTTGTTCTCTGCTTCCACGGGCATGTGGAGTACTCCTCGTGTCTAGACGTGCGCGTCACGGCGCGCGGGACTTGTTTTCCAGCGTAGTGCGCCAGCGGTGGCGAATGCATGCGAGAAAGCCGCAACCGGGCGCTGCAGCGCGCGTGTTCACCACGGGCTGACCGGTAGCATCGGGGCAGGAGCAGTTAGGCTGCTCAGAATCCGTACCGATCAATGCCGTCCGGTGCCCGGTGCCCGTGAATTCGCGGGGGAGTGGCGCAGCGGGCAGGGAGGCCCTTTACGTGAACATGCACATTGAACACCTCGTGGAGCGTAATCCGCGCGTATCCGGCCACGAGTTGCTGGACGGTTTCCGTCCGTCCGAGCGCTTCGGAGAGGTCTCCTTCGACACGTACCGGCCCGATCCTTCCCAGCCCTCGCAGGCCGAGGCGGTCGAGAAGCTCAAGGCCTTCGCTGCAGGCGTGGGTGGCGGCCAGGCCTCCGGCAACGGGTTCTTCTCCAAGCTGTTCGGTGGGGGCGGCGGCCAGAAGGGTTCGCCCGCGCAGGGCATTTACCTGGACGGTGGCTTTGGTGTGGGCAAGACCCACCTCCTGGCATCGCTGTGGCACGCGGTTCCGGGGCCCAAGGCGTTCGGCACGTTCGTGGAGTACACCAACCTGGTGGGTGCGCTGACCTTCCGCCACACCGTGGAGGCGCTCAAGGACTACAAGCTCGTGTGCATCGACGAGTTCGAACTCGACGATCCCGGGGACACCGTGCTGATGTCCCGCCTCATGCGCGAACTGGCGGACGCGGGCGTCAAGCTCGCGGCGACCTCCAACACGCTGCCCGGTTCGCTGGGCGAGGGCCGGTTCGCGGCCCAGGACTTCCAGCGCGAGATCCAGGTGCTGTCCTCCCAGTTCGACGTCGTGCGGATCGACGGCGAGGACTACCGCCATCGCGGCCTTCCCGAGGCTCCCAGGCCCCTCGCCGACGACGCCGCTCTGGACGCCGCTGCCGAGCAAGCCTTCTCGGGCAAGACCGTGGCGATCGACGATTTCGACGCGCTGGTCGAGCACCTGTCCCGCGTGCACCCGTCCCGCTACCGTGCGCTGATCGACGGTCTGGACGCCATCGTGTGGCGCGGAGTGCGCACGATTGACCAGCAGGCCGTGGCACTGCGGTTCGTGGTGTTGGCAGACCGCCTCTACGACAAGGATCTGCCGATCCTCTCGACCGGTGTGCCCTTCGACCAGGTCTTCACCGAAGAAATGATGGCCGGCGGCTACCAGAAGAAGTACTACCGCGCCGTGTCGCGTCTGACCGCGCTCGCTCGTGAAGGCGGGGAAGCGGCCTAGGTTCCGCAACGACTCTTTTCAAGCACGTGTGCATAGCAAACGGCGCCCCTCGGAAATTCATCCGAGGGGCGCCGTTCTATCAGCTGTTACTGCTCGTTGCCGCCGCCGAGCTTGTTACGCAGCGCATCCTGGCCCTTGTCGACGTGTTCCGCGTGCTGACCGCCGGTGCGGTCGTCCACGGTGTCTCCGGCCTTGTCGATGCCCTGGTCAACCTTGTCCGGGTTGTCCTCAGCGAACTGCTTTGCCTTGTCTCCAAGTCCTCCGATGTCCACCATG
Source organism: Kocuria carniphila (assembly GCF_004136555.1). Classification (GTDB taxonomy): domain Bacteria; phylum Actinomycetota; class Actinomycetes; order Actinomycetales; family Micrococcaceae; genus Kocuria; species Kocuria carniphila. The sequence goes on along the minus strand of NZ_NOIT01000014.1, from coordinate 63,809 downwards.
ACGGTCTCCTTTCGGTAGATCGAGCCGCCCCGCTCGGGGCGCTGATGTGATCATCATGACCTCACAGAAGTGAATCTGAAAAGGCTTTCTCGTGAACTTCGCCGACAGAAAACAGACCGTGACAAGGGTGGGTCGGTGTGGGATTCTGCCGAGCCACCCGGGGCGTGACGTGCCGGTGACCTGGGCCATCGCCGGAACTGGGCGGTGTGGGCTACTCTTGAAGCGCCGTCGTCCCGAGCGCACGACCACGTGGCGCCCCCGGGTATTAAGACGGCCCCCTCACCAAGCGAAGGAGCCAGCGCGCGCCATGACACCTGAAAAGGTTGAACTGCTCCGCCACCCGGCGGAAGCCATCAACTGGAACCGCATTCAGGACGACAAGGACCTCGAAGTCTGGGATCGCCTGACCTCCAACTTCTGGCTCCCCGAGAAGGTGCCGCTGTCCAACGACGTCCAGTCCTGGAAGACCCTGACCGAGCAGGAACAGGACCTGACCATGAAGGTCTTCACCGGTCTGACCCTGCTGGACACCATTCAGGGCACCGTGGGTGCCGTGTCGCTGATCCCGGACGCCAAGACCCTGCACGAGGAAGCGGTGTACACCAACATCGCGTTCATGGAGTCGGTGCACGCCAAGTCCTACTCCTCGATCTTCTCCACGCTGTCGTCCATGAAGCAGATCGACGAGGCTTTCCGCTGGTCACGCGAGAACCCTTATCTGCAGCGCAAGGCCGAGATCATCATCAGGTACTACAAGGGTGATGACCCCCTCAAGAAGAAGGTTGCCTCCACGCTGTTGGAGTCCTTCCTGTTCTACTCGGGCTTCTACCTGCCCATGTACTTCTCCTCGCATGCCAAGCTGACCAACACCGCGGACCTGATTCGTCTGATCATCCGTGACGAGGCCGTGCACGGTTACTACATCGGCTACAAGTACCAGCGCGGTCTGGTCGAGGAGACCCCGGAGCGTCAGGAAGAGCTCAAGGCGTACACCTACGACCTGCTGGACGAGCTCTACGAGAACGAGATCGCCTACACCGAGTCCCTCTACGACACTGTGGGGTGGACCGAGGACGTCAAGAAGTTCTTGCACTACAACGCCAACAAGGCCCTCAACAACCTGGGTTACGAGGCGTTGTTCCCGCGCGAGATGACCGACGTGTCCCCGGCAATCTTGTCTTCGCTGTCCCCGAACGCGGACGAGAACCACGACTTCTTCTCCGGCTCCGGTTCCTCCTATGTGATCGGCAAGGCCGTGAACACGGAAGACGAGGACTGGGACTTCTAAGACCCCAGAGCTTGCTCGAGGCCCGAAAGGGCTGATGGGAGGCCCGGACCTGCAGGTTTCTGCAGGTCCGGGCCTCTTTTCGTGCCTCCATCCGAAGGACAGAGGAGAGCACAGATGAACATCAGTATCCGTTCGGTATGGCACGGGGGTGGCACGAGCGCACCTTCCAGCCAAGCGCGGGGTGGCTCGAAGCCCGAAATTTGGGGGCAGCGTGCCACCAGCTGCGTGCCACAGCGTGCCATTGGGCTCGCGTCGAGGCCCGTAAAAGGCCAGGTGAGAGGCCGGATCGAAGGGACCGCGCGACCTAGTTGTTGCGGGGCAGGAGGTTGATGTCGCGGCCGCCCGAGTACAGATGCATGCGAATCGCATATACTGCTGCTCATGGAACCCAACCTTGAAGAAGCGATCAACAAGTGGCACGCGAGCGTCAATGCCGGCGACCTGCAGCGATCTGCGCGGGCGGTCGGTGATCCGGTCGTCGTGCTCGGCCCGAAGGGCGCGGGTCCGATCACGCCTGTGCAGTTTGCCGAGTGGGTGGAGCGCTCGGGCATCAAGCTGGTCCCGCGGTCCTGGCACCCAGTCAGCGAGCGACTGATGGTTGTCGAGGAGGACGCGACCTGGCCCGAGAACGCGGAATCCACGCGAGTAGCGACGGTCTTCCGCGCTGCCGCAGGGAAGGTCACGGCTGCTCTCAGACTGCCGGACCTCAAGTCCGCTCTCGAGCTGGCCTACATCTGCCGTGAGATGGCGGCAACCGAGTGACAGACCTCGGCCCGGGACAGGTCCTGTTCCACTTCGTCAGGCACTGGTCACGTCGGTCTGTTGCAGCGGACGCGGGCGGTGAGCAGGGGCGACTCGTGCTCGTTTGCGAGGCTGTCCATGCCCTGAGTCTGCGCGCCGCCCCGGCAACGGTGAACGCGGTCGCGCAGGAGGTCGGGATCGACCAGAGCGGCGCGTCACGGTTGATCAAGAGCGCCACGGTAGCCGGGTATCTCGTCATGGCAGCGTCCGCGACCGATGGCCGACGACGGGTAGCATCACTCACCTCTGCGGGCCAGTCGATGCTGGACCAGGCGCATCGTTGGCAGGAGGAAGTGTTCGCTGCGCTGACCATCGGCTGGAGCGACCAGAAGCGCCGCGACTTCCAACAGGCGATGACCGACCTGATCGAGCGCTCCTACGCGATGGACGCATGAGCCACGCCAACGCCCCGCTCAGCATTGAGGGACGCCGCCGGCTGGTCGAGCGATGCACGACACGCCCCATCGCCCACGTGGCCGCCGAGATGGGCATCTCGCGTGCGTGCGCATCGAAGTGGGTCAACCGGTGGCGGCGTCACGGCGACGCTGGGCTGCGCGACCGCTCATCGAGCCCCCACCGGAGCCCGAACGCCACACCAGCCTGGGCCATCGAGCAGATCGAGACCTGGCGACGCGAGCACAAGTGGTCCGCTCAACGCATCACCGATGAGCTCGCCGACCTCGGGTTCACGATCAACCGCCGCACCTTCACCCGCCACCTGACCAGGCTCGGACTGGGCAGGCGAAGGTTCATCGACCCCAGTGGCGAAAAGGGACTGCCGCACGAATAGGTGACAGTTGGGGTGTCAGGCCGCGAGGCTCACGGCGGGGTTCATGATGGTCTCGTATTCGATGGGGGTCAATCGACCCAGACGGGCCTGTCGACGGCGGCGGTGATACTTGCGTTCGAGCCAGGTAACGATCGCGATCCGGAGCTCGTCGCGGGTCCGCCACCGCTTCCGGTCCAGGACGTTCTTTTGCAGCAGGGCGAAGAAGGACTCCATCGCGGCGTTGTCCCCAGCGGCACCGACTTTCCCCATCGATCCGATGAGGTGATGACGGTTCAACGTCTGCACGAATTTGCGTGACCGGAACTGGGATCCTCGGTCCGAATGCACGATGCAGCCAGCGACGTCACCGCGGCGGGAAGCGGCGTTGTCCAGGGCGTTCACCGCCAGTCGCGCCTTCATACGGTCGCTGATCGAGTAGCCGACGATCCGGGCTGAGAACACGTCCTTGATGGCGCAGAGGTAGAGCTTTCCCTCGTCGGTCCAGTGCTCTGTGATGTCGGTCAGCCACAGTTCGTTGACGTCATCGGCGGAGAAGTCCCGCTTCACGAGATCGTCGTGGACCGGCGGCCCGGGACGCTTTCCGTTCTTGCCGCGATTCTTCCCGAACACGGACCACCACTGGTTGTCCCGGCAGATGCTCCATGCCGTGCGCTCGCACATCACTTCGCCGGCCAGGAACCGGTAGCCATACTCGGGGTCGTCGACGTGGGCGTCCAGTAACGCGTTGGCGCGGTAGGCCTCAGTCAGCTCAGCTTGGGTGACCTGCTGGTGGCGCCAGCGGTAGTAGGGCTGGCGGGAGAGCTTCAGGACCCGCAGGGACACCGCGACGGGGATGCCGTCAGCGGCGAGCTCACTCACGAGCGGGTAGAACCTTTTCCCGGCAGGTTCGCCTGGGAGAGGTAGGCGGTGGCGCGGCGGAGGACCTCGTTCTCCTGCTGGAGCAGCCGGATCTGCTTGCGGGCCTCGCGCAGCTCGGTCGACTCCTCCCGTGTCCTGCCGGGCCGGTTGCCGTCGTCGATATCGGCTTGGCGGATCCATTTGTGCAGCGTCATCTCGTGGACGCCGAAGTCCTTCGCGATCTGCGCGATGGTGATGCCGTCCTCACGGGACCGGGCCACTCGCACGACGTCTTCGCGGAACTCCTGGGGGTAGGGAGCGGGCATGATGCACATCCTTCCAGGCCGCCCAACGGGCAAGCCAGATCAGATGTCACCTATCCGTGCGGCAGTCCCGGGTGGCTGAGTAATGAGGTCTATCAATCACAAGATGGTGCCAGTCTCATTGTTATTACTCGTTTCCTATCCGAAGAGGCCAAGAATAGTTGGGGGAGGACAGAACGATTTAGGCGGCACGTCGAGGCCCTCGAACCTCTGGTCCAGAACGTCACATCTATTCCGGTGACCTTCCTTGCCGCCCATGGACAGAGCGTCATGATTCAGGAATAACTGCTTTCAGCTAAGCACCAGGTCCTCTCAACGAAATATCAGTCATCACCCGGCATGATCGATCCACACCTGGCACGCACCCTGCGAGCTTGGATCCATCCGATGTCGAGAGGATGACATGTCGACGTTCACTTCCCCGCGGACCCGTTCCGCTCTCACGTCCCATGAACTGTCCGCACTGGGTTCCCTGATGCACGGTGGCGGCACCGTCGCTGAGTTCCACGTATCGCTGCTGACCCGTGTTCTGCGCGGAGCGCAGGCCTGGCATCGCGCCCATCCGGACACCAACTCGCTGTCTCGCCGCGAGAAGAAGCGGCTGGCTCGCGTGCAGCACCGGGTTCATCGCTTCGTGCCGGTCACTCAGAGTTCCGAGCCTGGAGAGAAGATCCTGGGCATGAAGGACTCTCGCAACCTGCTGGATGACTACGGGTTACTCGCGGCTGCAACCGCGGCCGCTCAGGCCTACGGGCCGTTGAAGCCGGGAATCGCCATTCGCTCCATTCGCGACGGGATCCGGCCCCGCGAACACCTGGTCGCGCCGCAGTGGCGCAGTGGATCCACGGTGGCCCTGGCCGCGTGAGGTGACCGGGCGGCGTCGTCGCCCGAAAGCGCCCGGCCGAGGAACTAAAGTAGGGCGCAGCATGAAACTTATACGTCAGCGCGAGTCCCTTGGTGCCGAGCAGGACTATCGCCGTTCCTTGTCGATTCTCGACGCCGCTCGGTCGTCGAACACCGGACCCGTCCTGCGGCTCTACCAACCCCGCCCCACGGTCGCCTTCGGTCGCCGCGACGAGCTCAACCCGGGCTTTTCACGCGCGCGAAAGGCCGCGGTCGACGCCGGATTCACACCGTTGGTGCGCCGGGTCGGAGGGCGCGCGGCCGCCTATCACGGCGGGTGCCTGATCGTGGATCACGTCGAATCCGATTCTGACCCCAAGACGGGCATCCAGGACCGATACCGCCTGTTCGGCGACATGATCGTGGCCGCCCTCGAACACTTGGACATTCCTGCGGACGTGGGGGAGATCCCCGGCGAATACTGCGCGGGGGACTACAGCGTGCACGCACCGCGCACCGCCCAGGATCCCAAGCGACCGGTCAAACTGGCGGGAACCGCCCAACGGGTAGTGGCGGGCGCCTGGTACTTCTCCAGCGTGATCGTGGTGGAACACTCCGACCCGATCCGCTCGGTCCTGACCGATGTCTACTCGGCGCTCGGTGTGGATTGGGACCCCGGAACCGCTGGTGCTGTAGATGACGTGCGCCCGGGAACCACGGTGTCCCAGGTCGAAGAGGCACTGATGCAGGTGTACGCCATGTACTCCCAGTACATGGGCTACGGATCCATCCAGAACAGTTAGGGGCACCCCATGTGCGGCCGTTACGTCATAGCCAAGACCCCGGGACAACTCGCGTTGGAATTCGATGCGGAGGTGGACGAAACCCTCGACGGGGACGACCTGCGCGCCAACTGGAACACCGCGCCCACCCAGACTGTGCCCATCCTGCTGGAACGTTTGGATGACCAGGGCACGCTGCACCGTGAGCTGCACGCGGCACGCTGGGGTCTCGTGCCCTCATGGGCCAAGGACATCACCGTGGGGTCCAAGATGTTCAACGCGCGGTCGGAAACCGTTCTTGAAAAGCCCTCGTTTCGGTCGGCCATCAAATCCCGGCGCTGCGCGATTCCGGCGGACGGTTACTACGAGTGGCTGGCTCCGGCCGATGGCAGCAAAGGCAAAGGGAAGAAGCAGCCGTACTTCGTGCACCCGCCCGAGGGCCGGATGATCTGGTTCGCGGGCATCTACGAGTGGTGGAAGGTTCCGGAGGGTCAGCTGGAGGGTGCCCGCGAGGGCCAGACTCGCTCCGGCAAAGAGGGCGAAAGCCAGTGGTTGCTGTCGTGCTCGATCCTGACATGCGAGGCACCGGACGCGGACTCCGGCAATGAGCACTTGGCTGCCCTGGGAAACCTCCACAATCGACTGCCCATGGGCATGACCAGTGACTTGGTTCCGGAGTGGATTTCCCTGGACAAGGACCGCACCCGTGACCTGGTGGCTCGGGCGATCTCGGAGGCCTACGACGTGGCCGCCCAATGGCGGATGCATCCGGTCACCAAGGACGTCGGTTCGGTGGCCGTGCAAGGCCCCCATTTGGTGGAACCGCTTAACACTCTGCTCTAAAGGCTCTCGCTGGAGCGCCACCCCGGGTCCCAACGCGCCCGAAGCCTACAGTGGACAGTGTCAGGTACAGGCACAATCCGGTAGGAGACGTCATGGTGGAACTGGGCAAGAACATCTCGGAAGACAGCCGCTGGCTGGTCGACTTCGTACGCCGCGCGGGAGCTGCCGTGATCGCGAGTAACAGCGGGACCGGTTACCCCGAGTCCGCATACGTTCACGTGGCCGCCAGTGACGCCGGCCGCATTATCTTCGGCACGAACGCGCTGTCCCGCAAGTTCACGAACATCACCTCTGATCCCCGCGTGTCGCTGGTGATCGTCAATGACGGCGCCGAGGAAGTGCAGCTCGAGGGCGAGGCAGCAGTCCTCGACGAGACTCAGGTTGCCGCCGCTGCAGAGGTGCTCTCCGCCCAGCACCCGGACTCCGCAGAGACCAGTGACCCCGAGAACATGCGTCTGCTCGAGGTCACCGTTCGTTGGGCCAGCCACACTGATGCGCGAGAAGTTCCTCCCGCGCAGCGTGAGCTGCAGCTCTAACCCGCCGGCTCAGACATCGTCGTTGTACGGAACCCAACGGTTGAAGTCCAACGTGAGGTAGAGCGCCAGGGCTGCGGAGTTGTCTTCTGCAATGCGCAGACTGACTTCTTCGTAGCCCTGGTTGTACAGCTTGGTCATGGCCTCGCGGACCAGCTGTTCCGCCAAACCGCGGCGGCGGTGCGACGACGCCGTGAACAACTCGAACAGGTACGGGGCCTTGGGTAAATCGTCGCCCTTGCGCTGCTCCAACACGATGGCCGCAGCGATAACCTTGCCGTCCTCGTCTTCGATCACGGGGGAGGCATCGGGCAGGAAAGGGCCGAACTCGCCGTCGAACACGCCCTCGATGATTTTCTGAGCGTCATCCTTGGACGTGGCGGCGGACGATGCATCGTAGGCCTGGAAGAATAGTTCCGACAGCGCCGGAATATCCTCGGCGGTCACCTGTCGACTGGGCACCGGGTTAGTGCTGCTGGTCTCCGACGTTTGTGCGATCAGGGTGATGGTTCCACTCATCTTGGCCTCCATATGGGTCAAGGGCCGGTGCGGCCTGTCATTCGTCACACCAGAGTATCGGAGAACCGGGTAGCGGGGATCACTGCCGCAAGGTCGTCACTGAATTGTTGAAGAATCTTTATCTACGTCCGCGTGATTGAGCTGAAGCGGCGGGGCATCGTTAAGGAGTTCGCTGATCCCGTAGTGCTTGGCCCAGTAGGCCAGGGACCACGTTTTGGCCAACTGTAACGCGGCGTCGAACGTGCGGGCATGACCTTCACGGGCGCATGGAGAATTTGGCTCGACGAAGGAGACGAGCCATTTGAGCGTGCGCCAGCGATGAAACGCCACGGCGCGAATATCGACTTGGGGCAGCTCGTCGTGAGGGAAATTGGGGGTGCAATCAGGGGGCAGGGATTTCATGAGGCATGAGACCTTGGGGGATTTGGGGGGAATCTCAAACAACCGTGGCTTGATAGTACTGCCAAGTAGGAAGCAATCGAAATAAGTCTTCCTCATGTCAAATCGTGTCCAGGATATGAACCGCCCCGGCACAGCCTGGCCATGGTTATGGGTCACGGGCTGATGCGGGGACTACCGTTGACGGTAAGCGCACGACATCCGGGGTCCAGCTCCCGGAGGACACCCAGGAGAAGGAGACCTCATGTCGACACCGGAATCCACAGTTGCGGGACAGTCAGCACCGGAACTCGAGACCGCCGACATTTGTCAGAAGTTGATTCGATTCGACACCACCAATTACTCCAGGGGTAACGCCAAGGGCGAGCGAGCCGCCGGTGAGTACGTGGCAGAACTGATCAGTGACGTCGGCCTGGAACCGCAGTACTTCGAATCCGCCCCCGGCCGCGCCAATGTGTTCACCAGGATCGAGGGCACCGACCCCTCTGCGGATGCGCTTCTGGTCCACGGGCATCTGGACGTGGTACCGGCGCTTGCAGAGGACTGGTCCGTTGATCCCTTTGCGGGAGAGGTCAAGGACGGCATGATCTGGGGCCGCGGTGCCGTGGATATGAAGGACATGGACGCCATGATGCTCTCTGTCATGCGCCACATGGCCCGCACCGGAGACCGACCCAAGCGCGACATCGTGTTCGGATTCTTCGCGGATGAGGAAGCCGGCATGAGCTACGGCTCCAAATGGGTCACGCAGAACCACCCGGAACTCTTCGACGGCGTGACCGACGCGCTCAGTGAAGTGGGCGGCTATTCCGCCAACATCGGAGGCCGGCGTGCCTATCTGCTGCAGACCGCTGAGAAGGGCCTGATGTGGCTCAACCTGATCGCCAAGGGCGAGGCCGGCCACGGGTCCGGTCTGCACGAGAACAACGCGGTCACCCGACTGTCACGGGCCATGGCCAATATTGGTGAGTACACGTGGCCGATCGAGTTGACCAAGACCACCCGGGCGTTCCTGGACGAGGTGACCGAACTGACCGGGGTGGAATTCGACCCGGAGAATCCCAAGCGGCTGCTTGACGAACTCGGCCACGTGGCGCGGTTCGTGGGCTCAACGCTGCAGACCACCGCCAACCCCACCATGTTGGACGCCGGTTACAAGACCAACGTGATTCCCGGTTCGGCCCAGGGCACCATCGACGTGCGTTACCTGCCCGAGCAGCGCGATATCGTCATGGAGAAGCTCAAAGAGCTGGCCGGCGAGGGCATCACGTTCGAGGCCGAGTTCGAGGACATCGGCCTGGAAGTACCGTTCTCTGGCAACGTGGTGGACGCCATGGTGGACTCGCTCAAGGCCGAGGATCCGGACGCCGTGGTGCTGCCCTATATGCTCGGCGGCGGAACGGACAACAAGTCGCTGTCGCAGCTCGGTATCACCGGCTACGGCTTTGTGCCGTTGCAGCTGCCGGACGAATTGGATTTCACCGGTATGTTCCACGGCGTGGACGAGCGCGTGCCGGTCGCATCATTGGAGTTCGGCTCGCGTGTCCTGCACCGCTTGCTGACCAATTACTAGGAGCACTTCGTGGGGGAGAATTCCGGAAGCACCAACCCGACAACGGGTGAGGGCCGGCGCGGTGGCCTGACCCGGCGCCGGGCAATTATCACGGCCGCCGGCGTGGTGGCCGCGGCCACGGCCGTGGGAGTCGCGACCCAGATTCCCGAATGGCTCGAGGAGGAACCCACGGACGAGGGCCTCGCAGCGGACCGGATCTTCGACGCCAACATCAATGGGCGCGGGCTCGGCGGCTACGCCAAGTTGATTCCGGACGAGAATCGGCAGGGCCTGGGCTACCACTTGGTTCCGGACCCAGTGGGTGGCGGGCGACAGGTGGCGCGTTTCACGTCCGTTCCCGGGTTGACGCTGGGCAATGAATTTCCGCGCTCCATGGTGGAAACCGAGCCGATCATCAAGGCTGCCGCGCACGGCAACGACAACGACGTGTATTTCAACGGGTTCTCGGTCTACGTCCTGGACGGCGATTTCGATCAGGACACGTGGATCACGCTGTTCACCGGCGGTTACGGTCCGCCGGCCAACGGTGCGTCCCTGCTCGGTCTCATGTTGGTGCGACACCCCGAGGGCGGTCTCATGTTCCGAATGGGCGATGATCCCGAACTGCTCGGCGATCATGTGCGGGTGCCCACCGGACGCTGGGTGGGCGTGATTCAGGCCTATAAATACGCGTACGCGAGCAACGGCGGTTGGGTCGAAATGTGGATCAACACCGGCGGACAGTGGCAGCAGGTGCAGATCAACGGTGAGAACCAACCCACGCTGGACGTCATGCGCCCCAATGTCACGGACGGCTGGTACCGGGACGCCTCCGTACCGGCCTCGTTCTCGCGCATCGGCGTGTACGGCAACAGGCCCTACGAAGCCTTCTTCGCAACCCACCGCATTGCGCGCAGCTTTGACGCCGCCGATCCACTGCGCTGACCACGACCACTCAATTTTCGACTTGGAGGAGACCAGTTGACCACGATCCAGGACGTGCTTCCCGAGGACATGCTCGCAACCTTCCGTGACCGCGCGGCCGGCTACGACGAGCGCAACGAATTCTTCACCGAGGATTTCGAGGATCTTCGCGCCGCTGGTTACTTACGTCTGCTCGTTCCCGAAGAATTCGGCGGCTTGGGCTTTTCCCTTGCCGACGCCGCTCAGGCCCAGCGCCGCTTGGCCGCCGCGGCGCCGTCGACGGCCTTGGGCGTCAACATGCACCACGTGATCGTGGGCATCGCCCGCACGCTGTGGCAGCGCGGGGACGATCGTGCCCGCGCGATCTTCGACCAGGTCGTGGCGGGCGAGGTGTTCGCGTTCGGGATCTCGGAGGCCGGCAACGATTCCGTCCTGTTCGACGCGACCACGACCGCCGATCCGGTGGCCGACGGGTTGAGCCTGCGCGGCACCAAAATTTTCACGTCGCTCTCGCCCGCGTGGACGCGGCTCCTCGTCCATGCCCGCCGCACCGATCGCGACGACGACGCCCCTGACGCCCTCGTGTTCGGCATCCTCGAGCGCGGCGCCGAGGGCATTGGGATCAAACAGGATTGGGACGCGCTGGGCATGCGCGCCTCGCAATCGTGCACCACGGTGCTCGACGGCGCTGTGCTGGCACCCGGGCGAGTGCTCACCGAAATTCCCGTGGGGCCTTCGCCCGATCCGGTGGTGTGGGGAATTTTCGGGTGCTTCGAACTGCTGCTGGCCTCCGTGTACACGGGGATTGCGGATCGGGCCATCGAGGTGGCCGTGGAGATCGTGAACAAGCGCAGGTCGCACGCGCGCGGGGCCAGTTACGCCACGGACCCGGATATTCGCTGGCACATTGCCGAGGCAGGGATCCTGCGCGACGGTGTGGAACTCCAACTGCGCCAGCTCACCTCCGACATGGACTCGGTGGGCACCGACCACGAGGTTCAGCACGGTGCCCGCTGGTTCATCCTGTTCTCCGGCCTCAAACACCGGTCCACCGAAACCGCACGGCAGGTCGTCGATCTGGCGCTGCGTTCCAGCGGTGGTTCGCAGTTCCGCCGGGGGAGCGAACTGGAACGGCTCTACCGTGACGTGCTCGCCGGGATGTATCACCCTTCGGACAACGAATCCGTGCACGCAGCCACGGCCAAGTCGCTACTCGGGCCGGTTCAGACCGATTGAGCGCGTGCCTCTTGGGTGAGGTTGCGCGTGGACTGTACCGAGCGGCGTCGTCGAGCAGGATCAGAACGTGCGTTCGACGCGAATGATCCGGCGGCGCATCACGTAACGGCGAGCACCGCCGTAAAGTACAGCCGAACGCGTGAGTTCCCACTTGCCGTACTCGGCGTGCTCCCGGACTCGTGCCCGCGCATCGGCAACGTGTTCCCGCGGGGCCACCGTGAGGGTGAGGTATTCGTACCTGTCGTCCCTGCTGGCCACGGGGTGCGAGCGCGCGGACGTGATCTCGGACAATCGTTGTTCTTTCATTGCTCCCATTCTGCCTCGATAACGACTAACGTCTACCCCATGAGCAATGATCCTCGCGCCGCCCTGCAAACACTGGTCAACGCGTTCGAAGAACACTTGGCCGCCGCCGCAAATCGACGTTCGGACAACGACCCCGCCGTGGACGGGGCGTACCTGTCGATTGCCGATGCCTTCGACGCTTACGAAGAGGCCCTCTACGAGGCCTACGACGAAGTCACCCCCCTCACCGTGTTCGCTGAGGACGAGGACGACTCGGACGATGATGATGATGATGACGACGACGATTACGACGAGGACCTCCTCGAAGACAACGAGATGATGGACGAAGATCTCGTGGACGAGGACGACTACGACGATGATGACGACAATGGTTCGTCGAATTCATCTCGCCGCTAGGACATAGCCGGCGGTTATACCCCACTCTGTGGGCGGAAGAGGGCTCACGTGTTGTAGAACACGTGAGCCCTTTCCTCACCCATTTTTCAGCTCCGGGTGCCGTACAGTTGTCGCGTGAACTGGATCGAAGCAATCATTCTGGGAATTGTCCAGGGCCTGACTGAATTCTTGCCCGTATCCTCATCGGCGCATCTGCGCATCGTGGGCGAGTTCTTGCCCAACAGTGCGGATCCGGGTGCCGCCTTCACGGCGATCACCCAGCTGGGTACGGAAACGGCCGTGGTGATCTTCTTCTGGCGAGACATCGTGCGGATCATCAAGCACTGGTCGTTGTCACTGGTCGGCAAGGTCTCCCGCAAGGACCCCGATGCCCGTATGGGCTGGTTCATCATTCTGGGTTCGTTTCCGATTGCGATCCTCGGTCTCCTGCTCGAGGACTACATCGACAGCCAGTTCCGATCACTGTGGATCACCGCGTCCATGCTCGTGATCTTCGGTTTGTTCCTGGCCATCGCGGATCACGTGGGTAAGCAGGAACGCGTCCTGCAGGACCTCACCGTCAAGCACGCCATCGGCTTCGGTCTGGCGCAGGCGCTGGCCTTGATCCCCGGGGTGTCCCGCTCTGGCGGCACCATCACGGCCGGTCTGCTCATGGGGTACACCCGCGCGGCCGCCGCCCGTTACGCCTTCCTGCTGGCCATTCCCGCGGTCTTCGCCTCCGGTCTGTACAAGCTGTACAAGGCGATGACGGGGCAGGAACCAGAGGGCATCTACACCATGGGCCAGACGCTCGTGGCCACCGGCATCGCCTTTGTGATTGCCTACGTGATCATCGGCTGGTTCATGCGCTACATCTCTGAGCGCAGCTACAACCTGTTCGTCTGGTATCGCATCCTGCTCGGCGCCGGAATCTTCGTGCTGCTGGGCACGGGTGTGATCAGCGCCTGATCGCCGCTTCCACCCCACCGGGGGAATAGGGCGCCGGAGGCGCCCGTTGAACTCTTGAGTGACCGATGTCCGTGAACAAAAGGTGAGTATGAAGTCCTGGTCTGCCCGTCCCGTTCCCGAATTGCCCGGAACAGCCCCCACACCCTCGGTCTACGACTCTCGGCAGCAACGGATGGTCCAGCTGCCCGCTGGATCCGAAGTGGGACTGTACGTCTGCGGCATCACGCCCTACGACGCGACCCACATGGGCCACGCCGCCACTTACGTGTCCTTCGACCTGCTGCACCGCGCCTGGGACGACGCCGCTCAGCACGTCACGTACGTCCAGAACGTCACCGACGTGGATGACCCCCTGCTGGAACGTGCCGAGGCCACGGGTGTCGACTGGCGGGACCTCGCCGAAGAACAGACCGAATTGTTCCGTACGGACATGAGCGCCCTGAACGTCATTCCGCCGGCGCATTATGTGGGCGCCACCGAATCCGTCGAATGGATCGTTCCTGCTGTGGAGGGACTCATCGAGCGTGGCTTGGCCTACCGGGTACCCGGGGGCGTGGACGAGGACGGCGCGGCTCAACCGGCTGGCGACGTGTACTTCGACGTCAACGCCGCCGCGGAGCTGAAAGAAACCGACCCGGATGCCTGGGTGGTCGGTGATGTGTGCGGTCTGACCCGCGAAGAAATGCTGCCGCTGTTCGCCGAACGCGGGGGAGACCCCGAACGCGAAGGTAAGCACGATGTGCTCGACCCCCTGTTGTGGCGCGTCAACCGCCCCGGTGAACCCGCATGGGACGGTGCCTCGCTGGGCGCCGGTCGCCCCGGGTGGCACATCGAATGTTCCCTGATCTCCCTCAAGTACCTGCCCACTCCGTTCACGGTGCAGGGCGGCGGTTCGGACCTTGCCTTCCCGCACCACGACATGGGTGCAGGCCACTCCTACGCGCTGTCGGGCAAGCCCATGGCCGAGCACTTCGTGCACACGTCCATGGTGGGACTCGAGGGCGAGAAGATGTCCAAGTCCAAGGGCAACCTGGTGCTGGTCTCCAAACTGCGCGAACAAGGCGTGGACCCGGCGGCGATCCGCCTGGCAATCCTGGCGAATCATTACCGCACGGACTGGTTCTGGACCGATGACCTGCTCGCGGACGCCAAGCGCCGTCTGGCCTCGTGGCGCGAGGCCGCGGCCAAGCCGGAGACCGCCGGTGCGGAGGACCTGCTCAAGGCCGTCCGCGCCGCCCTCGCCGATGACCTCAATGCGCCGGCCGCGCTGATTGGCGTGGACGCCTGGGCCGCTCGGAACAAGGGCGGTGCTGCCGCCCGCGGCGCCAACGCGTCCGCGGAGGATCGTCAGCTGGCCGTGGATCTCATCGAATCCCGCTTGGGAGTCGTGCTCTAGGCCCCCGATCCACTCGTTCGTCGACACAACACAACGGCGGCGGTTCCCCGGACAGGGAACCGCCGCCGTTGTGTCGTGTCCGGGACGTGACCCGAAGCGCGGGTGACCGTTGCTACCCGCGGTCGTCGCGGCGTCGTAAATAGCGCTCGAACTCGCGGGCAATCGCGTCACCGGTGGCCTCGGGGAGGTCCACGGTGTCCTTGGCCTCTTCCAACTGGCGCACGTAGGCGGCCACCTCCGGGTCCTCTTCGGAAAGTTCATTGACGCCGCGTTCCCAGGCCTCCGAATCCTCCACGATCGGTTCCACGGGCAGTGAAATGCCCAGCAGTTCCTCCAGCTGCCGCAACAGCGCAAGTTCGGCCTTGGGCGACGGGGACTGTGCGACGTAGTGCGGGACGGCAGCCCACATGCTGATCGTGGGGAAGCCGGCGCGCGCAGCCATGTGCGAGAGAACGCCCACGATGCCGGTGGGGCCTTCGTACTGGGGTGCCTCGATATTGAGTTCATCGCGCAGCTCTTCGGTGTCCGAAGTCAGCGTCACCGGAATGGGACGCGTGTGGGGGACATCGGCGAGTAGCGCGCCGATCATGACCACGAAGTCCACGTCCAGAGTGGTCGCCTGTTCGATCAGCTCAGCGGTGAAGGTGCGCCATTTATAGGACGGTTCCCAGCCGTGCAGGAACACCAACTCCAGATTGGTCCCGGGAACCGGTGCCTTGAACAGTTTGGTGGTGGGCCACTGCAGCTTGGGCTCACCGCTCAGACCACGGCGCACAACGGGCCGGGAGTACTGGTAGTCGTAGAAATCGTCCGGGGACACCTCGAAGACTTCGCGCGCACCGTAGTGCTCGCTCATCAACTTGAGGGCGTCGGTCGCGGCATCACCGGCATCGTTCCAGCCCTCGAAGGCCGCGATCATCACGGTGACCTTCTCGGTTTCGTCGCCGTCGCGGACCACGCCGAAGGGGCCGACCTGCGGTTGCGAATTCTTCTCGTCAAACGTACTCACCGTTCCACTGTACGGCGAGCGGGGATGCAGTACCACGAGCGGTGATTCAGCGGCCTCACCGGCTGCCCGCTTAGCATGGGCGCATGCACTTCGAACGCGCCACACACCATGCCCGCCCGACCGAGCGGGCGTTCGGATGAGCGGGGGTACCGCTGCCCGCCGAGGACTCCGTCTGGGCCGCATCGGTGGGGTGGACGTTCACCTGGATCGCTCGTGGTTCGTGATCGCCGTCCTGACCGTGGTGCTCTACGGGCCCATCCTGTGGCGGATCTACCCAGAGCTGGGCTGGATCAATCTGGTCATCGCCTTCGGGTTCGCCGTGGGACTGGCCTTCAGCGTGCTGGTCCACGAGGTAGCCCACGCGCTCGTGGGGCGAGCCGCCGGCTGGCCGGTCGGGCGCATCGTGCTGACGCTGATGGGTGGCCACACCACGTTCGGCGCCGTGCGTGCCTCACCGGGATCCACCGCGTTGGTGTCCTTGGTGGGACCGATGGCCAACATCATCCTGGCGGGCATCGGCACCGCCGTCATGCTCCTGGCCCCCGCCCAGAACGCTGGACCCGGATGGGCGCTGCTGCAACTACTGGTGTTCGCCAACTGGATCCTGGGACTCTTCAACCTGCTGCCCGGGCTGCCACTGGACGGTGGGCGCGTAGTTGAGGCGCTCATCTGGCGGCTCACCGGGTCGGAGAGCAAGGGAACCGCCGTGGCGGCGTGGAGCGGCCGCGGCCTGGCCGCCCTGATCGTGGTGTGGATTGTGTGGCAGCGACTCTGGACTTCGCCCATCACCCTGCTCATCATGCTCATGATCGCGGCGTTCATCTTCATGGGAGCTTCCCAAGCCCTCAAACAGGCCAAGGTGCTGGGGCGGGTCCACCCCTTGCGCGCAGCATCGATTGCGCGACCCGCATTCGAATTCTCACCGGACCTGCCGCTGTCAATGGTGGACACCTCCGTCTTGGCCGCCACGAGCCAGGGCTACAGCGGGTGGACTCCCGACGTCGTGGCGCGCGACGCGGCCTCGGGTCACCTGGGGGTGCTCAGCCCGCAACGAGCCGCCACGGTTCCGGCTGATCTACGCGGTAGTACTCCGGTGGGAAACGTCATGGAATGGGCCCCCGCGGAGGCTTCCGCGCCAGCCGACGAGCGCGGTGACGATCTGTTGCGACACCTGGAGATCAACGGGTTCCCGTGGGTGATCGTGCTCGATCCAGAGCGATCCGTGGTGGGCGTGGTGCACCATCAAGATCTTGCCCGCCACATCATGGGGCGATGAGGGCTCTCACGGTTCACGGTGAGACAATGACAGATAGTGACCGGAGCGCCACGCGCGCCAGCCCCTGATGAACACCACATCGCACCTTTCGTGAAAGCGAGCACATGACCGAGCAGTCGCACGAACGCCCCGAAACCACCCAGAGCGCAGTACCCGTCCGCGGTGCCGCCAACCGGAGGGGTCCCTTGCGCGTGGGCGAACGCGTGCAGCTGACCGATGACAGCGGCCGCATCACCACCATCACGCTGGCCGAGGGCGGCGAGTACCACACCCACCGTGGCGTGCTGGCCCACCAGGAACTGATCGGCGCCCCGGAAGGCACCGTGGTGACCAACTCGGGCGGCATCCAGTTCCAGGCACTGCGCCCGCTGCTCAAGGACTTCGTGCTGTCCATGCCCCGCGGTGCGGCCGTGGTGTATCCCAAGGATGCCGGTCAGATCGTGACCATGGCCGACATCTTCCCCGGAGCCCGCGTGGTCGAGGCCGGCGTGGGTTCCGGTGCACTCTCCATCTCGCTGCTGCGTGCGGTGGGTGATGAAGGCACGGTGCACTCCTTCGAACGACGCGAAGAGTTCGCGGACATCGCTCGCGGCAATATCGAGACCATGTTCGGCGGCCCGCACCCGGCGTGGCAGTTGACGTTGGGCGATCTCGCGGAAGAACTGACCCGGGTCGAAGAAGCCGGTTCCGTGGACCGCGTGGTGCTCGACATGCTGGCCCCGTGGGAATGCCTGGACGCCGTGGCCCACGTACTGGCCCCGGGCGGCGTCGTCATCTGCTATGTCGCGACCGTGACCCAGCTGTCGCGCGTGGCGGAGGCGATGCGCGCGGACGGCCGCTACACCGAACCCGAAGCCTCCGAGACCATGGTGCGCGGCTGGCACGTGGAGGGACTGGCGGTCCGCCCCGACCACCGCATGGTCGCGCACACCGGATTCCTGATCCAGTCCCGCAAGCTCGCCGAAGGTGCCGTGCGCCTGGCACCCAAGCGTCGTGCGTCCAAGAGCGATTACACGGAAGAGGATCTGCAGGCGTGGACGCCCGTGGCCCTGGGCGAGCGGATCGTCTCCGACCGCAAGCTGCGCCGCGCCGGCCGCGACGCCACCAACCTGGCCGAACAGGCCGCCAAGGCCACGGCCCAGATCGATCCCGACTCGCGACGGGAGAACACCCCGCAGAGCACGGAGGACACCAGTCATGAGTGATTCCACCCCCGAGAACCGCGCCACCGACAATTCGCAGCGGCAGATCAACATGCTGCGCGACCAGAAGCGCAACCTGGACAAGCAACTCGCGAGCGTGGGTTCGCAGAACCAGAAACTCGTGCGCCTGCTGGACGCCTCCCGGCAGGAGATCGTCAAGCTCAAGCAGACGCTCGCCGCTGAGGCTGTTCCGCCCATGAGTTTCGGTGTGGTGCAGCAAGTTAATCCCGGCCACCAACCCGTGGGTACGGCCACGGGAGACGGCCCGGTGATCACCGTGGCCAGCCTGGACGTGCTGGTGTCCGGGCGAAAAATGCGCGTGGCCGTGAGCCCGCTCGTGTCGTTGAGCTCTTGCGAACCAGGGATCGGGGTGCTCCTCAACGAGAACTACGTGGTCGCAGCGGTCCTCGACTACGACCGCGTGGGCGAAGTGGCCACCATCAAGGAAATCATCGACCACGACCGCGTACTGACCGTGGGCCGCTCCGATGAGGAACGCGTCATGCTGCTCTCCGGGGCCCTGCGCCGTAATCGCCCCAAACCCGGTGACGCCGTGACCGTGGACCACCGCACCGGCTTCGCCCTGGAGCACGTGGAACGCACGGACGTGGAACAGCTGGTCCTGGAGGAGGTACCGGAGGTCAGCTACGCGGACATCGGTGGCCTGGGCGCCCAGATCGAAGCCATCCGCGACGCCGTGGAACTGCCCTACGTGCACCCGGACATGTACCGCGAACAC
Organism: Kocuria carniphila; assembly: GCF_004136555.1. GTDB lineage: Bacteria > Actinomycetota > Actinomycetes > Actinomycetales > Micrococcaceae > Kocuria > Kocuria carniphila. The sequence goes on along the minus strand of NZ_NOIT01000014.1, from coordinate 44,867 downwards.
GGACTGCGCCCGCCCAAGGGCATCCTGCTCTACGGGCCTCCCGGCAACGGCAAGACGCTGATCGCCAAGGCCGTCGCGCGCTCGCTGGCCGAACGCAGCGCCGCCAAGGCCGGACGCGAACGCGCCCTCGGTTACTTCTTGAACATCAAGGGCCCCGAGCTGCTCGACAAGTACGTGGGTGAGACCGAGCGCCAGATCCGCTCGATCTTCGCCAACGCCCGCGAACAAGCCGCCCGCGGCGTGCCCGTGGTCGTGTTCTTCGACGAAATGGACTCGCTGTTCCGCGTGCGCGGTTCGGGCCTGTCCTCGGACGTGGAAACCACCATCGTGCCGCAGCTGCTCACCGAGATCGACGGCGTCGAGAAACTCGACAACGTGATCGTGATCGGCGCGACCAACCGCGAGGACATGATCGACCCCGCCGTGCTGCGCCCCGGCCGCCTGGACGTCAAGATCCGCATCGACCGCCCGGATCGCGACGGCGCTCGCGAAATCTTCAAGCTCTACATCACCCCGGACTTGCCGTTGCGCGAGGCCGACGTCGCCGCGGCGGGTTCCCGGGAGGCCGCCGCCGATCAGCTGATCGACGCCGCGATCGCGCACCTGTACGACCGCACCCCCGCCACGGAATTCCTGACCATCAGCTACCGCGACGGCGGCCAGGAAACCCTGTATTTCGCCGACTACGCCTCGGGCGCGGTGATCCGCAACGTGGTGGACCGCGCCAAGAAGCAGGCCATCAAGACCCTGCTCACCACGGGCGAACGCGGGCTGACCCGCGAACACCTGGTGGATGCCGTGGACGAAGAATTCTACGAACAGCAGGACCTGCCCAACACCGCGGACCCCGAGGACTGGGCGCGCCTGACCGGTCGCCGGGCCAACACGATCCAGGACGTCCGGATGGCGATGCACCGCGGTACCGGATCACTCCCCGAAAGAGAGCGGTCATGAGCGTTCGCAGGGTCATGGGCAGTGAGACCGAATTCGGGGTGTTGGCCGTGGGGGAGCCCCACGCGAATGCCACCGTGCTCTCCACCCGGGTGGTGACCAGTTATGCGCTGCGGGTAGCGCGGGAACTGTCCCGGGAATCTTCTGGAAGGAACGGTTCGGACGGGCAAACGAGCGTGGGCACCGGCTGGGACTACGGTTCCGAGGCCCCACTGTCCGATGCTCGCGGGTACACGATGAGCCGAGAACAGGCCCACCCCTCGCAGTTGACCGATCAGGCCCCGGTGCTCACCGCCGAAGAAATCGCGGCGGAAGCCATCACCGAGTCCGCGATGTACACGGAGGACATGGACTGGCGAAAGGTCATCATGAACACCGTGATCCCCAACGGGGCGCGCGTGTACGTGGACCACTCGCACCCGGAATATTCCTCCCCGGAGGTCACCACCCCGCTGGACGCCCTGACCTGGGATGCCGCGGGGGACGTGGTGGCCGCGCGCGCCGTTGCGGAACTGGCGCGGGGCGCGGAGAAGACCGGGACTCCGGCCGTGAACCTGTACAAGAACAACACGGATAACAAATCAGTGTCTTACGGTGCCCACGAGAACTACATGTTGGACCGCGCGGTGCCGTTCGATCGGATCACCTCAGCACTGCTGCCGTTCTTCGCTACCCGCCAGATCATGTGCGGTGCCGGCCGCGTGGGCCTGGGAGTGGACGGTTCCGAACCGGGCTTCCAACTGAGCCAGCGCGCGGACTTCTTCGAGCGCACCGTGGGCCTGGAAACCACCATCCACCGCCCCATCGTCAACACGCGCGACGAACCGCACGCGGACGACACCAAATACCGCCGGCTGCACGTGATCATCGGTGACGCCAACCTGTCCCACACCGCCACGGTGTTGAAGTTCGGCACCACCTCGCTCGTACTCAACCTGATCGAACATGACCGGGTGCCGGCCCTGGACCTTGCCGATCCCGTGGCCGCCCTGCAGACGGTCAGCCACGACCCGTCCGTGACCGCGACCGTGCCCTTGCGCGACGGACGCGAGCTGAGCGCCGTCGACATCCAGCGCGAGTATTACCGCGCCGCGCTGGAGCTGGAACGCGAACTGGCGCCGGACGGGCTGGACCAGGACACCCGACAGGTACTGGACCTCTGGGACGAAGTCCTGACCGACCTGGCGGACGACCCCTCCCGCTTGGCCGACCGACTCGACTGGGCTGCCAAGTACGCCCTGCTCAACGCGTACCGGCAGCGAGATGGCATGGCGTGGAACGACCCCCGACTGATCGCGATCGACCTGCAGTACGCGGACATTCGCCCCGAAAAGGGGCTCTACCACCGGTTGGCCTCGGCCGGGCGGATCCGCACGCTGGTCGACTCCGAAACCATCGAACGCGCTGCGGACCAGCCCCCCGAGGACACCCGTGCGTGGTTCCGCGGCACCGCCGTGCGCCGCTACCCGTCCGCGATGGTGAGCGTGGGCTGGGACAGCGTGAACGTGGAATTCCCCGGGATCCGAAGGGGCGCGCGCATCGGCATGCCGGAACCGCTGGATCTCAACCGCGAGACAACGCGGGAATGGTTCGACGCCCCGGACGTTGAACAGTGGGTACACCGGGTAGCGGAACAGCGCCCCGGCACGGTCACCGGAACCGGCCTGAACTGAGTACCCGAGACTTGAACCACTGAGAGGTCAGGAGAGACACATGGCACAGGAACGCATTTTCGGCCAGGGCTCGCGTCGCGAGGAAGAAACCGACCTGCCCGACAACGGCACCCCGGCGCCGTCGCAGGGCGCGGGTCAGGCCCAGCGCGACACCCAGGGCACCGATGACCTGCTCGCCGAGATCGACGGCGTACTTGAAACCAACGCTGAGGCCTTCGTGAAGGGCTTCGTCCAGAAGGGCGGCCAGTAACCTCGTGGACCGCAGAATCTACGGCATCGAAACCGAGTTCGGCATTACCCACAGCGTGTCCCAGGGACACAGCCTGGGTGCCGACGAGACGGCGCGGCGCCTGTTCGCGCCCGTGCTCGCGTGGGGGAGAGCATCCAACGTGTTCCTCCCCAACGGCGGCCGGCTCTACCTCGACGTGGGTTCGCACCCCGAATACGCCAGCGCGGAGACCGCCTCACTCGAGGATGTCGTGGCGCAGGACGTAGCCGGTGAGCTGATCGTGGACGATCTGCGACAGCAGCTCCAACAAGAACTGGACCAGGTCGGAACCGGCGGCACGGTGCACTTGTTCAAGAACAACGTGGACTCCGCCGGGAACTCCTACGGCTCCCACGAGAACTACATGATCTCCCGCCGCACCGAATACGCGCGCCTGGTGCAGGTGCTGATCCCGTTCCTGGTCACCCGCCAGATCCTGGTCGGCGCCGGTCGGGTGCACCCCAACGGTCCCGCAGAATTCGGCGGCCTCACCCTGGGCGACGGCAGCCACGGCCCCAGCTATTCCTTCTCGCAGCGCGCGGACCACATTTGGGAAGGTTCCTCCTCGGCCACCACGCGCTCGCGGCCCATGATCAACACGCGCGACGAGCCCCACGCTGATGCCGAGCACTTCCGCCGGTTGCACGTCATCAACGGCGACTCATCCATGTCCCAGACCACCACGGCGCTGAAGATGGGCACCACGGATCTCATGCTGAGGATGATCGAGGCGGGCAAGATCCTGCCGGACCGCATGCTCGCGGATCCCGCGGCCGCGCTGCGCATCATTTCCCACGACCTTACCGGCCGGGCGCTGGTGGAGCTGGCCTCGGGCGAAAAGATGTCCGCCGTGGACCTGCAGCACGAGTACCTTCAGGCCGTCACACACTTCGTGGATCGCCACGGTGCGCACCACGACCGCGTGGACTGGGTACTGGAACTGTGGGAACGCGGTCTGCGCGCGGTCGCCGAGCAGCGCTTCGACCTGGTGGACACCGAGCTCGACTGGGCCATCAAGAAGAAGCTACTGGACTCCTACGCCGCCGCCCACGGCATGGATTACGCCAACCCGCGGTTGCTGCAGTTGGATTTCGCCTACCACGACACCTCACCCACGCACGGGCTGTTCCGCATGCTCAGTCGGCGGGGCGCGGTGGCGTCCTTCATTTCCGACGACGCCGCTCGTGCCGCCGTCACGCAGCCTCCGGCCACGCGGGCGAGCCTGCGCGGCAAGTTCATCCAGGCCGTCCTGGACGCGGGGGAGAACTACACGGTGGACTGGGTGCACCTCAAACTCAACGGTTCCCAGAACCAGCGCACCGTGATGTGCAAGGACCCGTTCGCCACGTCCCAACCGGACGCGGACGAGCTCATTGCCGAGGTCCAGGCCATGTCCGGCCGCTGAAAGTTCACGGGGAACCCCCACGGGCGTGGCACGAGAAGTATCAGCTGATGCTCAACCGTGTCCCATACATTGGTGGGCGACTTCCCTCAGTGCCCATTCGTGTTGAAAGGTGAATCCTCCTTTGCGAAAGATTGTTCCGGCCGCGGGCACCGCCCTGGCCTTGTCCCTGATGTTGACCGCGTGCGGCGGAGCCGAAATGGATTCGGTGGAATTGGCCAAGGACCCGTCCGAGGGCACCGCGCCGTCGGTCTCGTTCGAAACTCCACTCCAGGTGAGCGAGGCGGAGACCAAGGTGCTGCGCGAAGGCGACGGCGAAGACCTCAACGAGGGCGACAACATCCTCCTGCAGGCCGCGCTGTTCAAGGGTTCCGATGGTTCATCGCTGGGCGATACGTACAGCCAGGGTGCCGGTCAGGTACTCAAGCTGGACGACCAGCTCAAGGAAGCCATCCCGGAGATGCACGACGCCCTGATCGACGCCCAGGAAGGCGCGATCATCGCCTACAGCTCCCCGGACACCAGCGGCGCGGCGGGGGACGAATCCACGTCGGTCGAGGTGTACCAGGTGGCCAAGAAGATTCTGGCCCCTCTCAACGAGGACATGAAGGACACTTCGGACAAGATGCCCAACGTCACTCAGGACGATCAGGGCAAACCCACCATTGAGAAGCCTTCGGGTAAGGAACCCAAGGACCTCCAGACCGAAGTCCTCATCGAGGGTGATGGTGAAGAAGTCTCGGACACGGACACCGTGGTCGCCAATTACGTGGGCGTGCGCTGGGAAGACGGGGAGGTCTTCGATTCCTCCTACGACAAGAACGCTCCCGCATCCTTCCCGCTCGACAACGTGATCGAGGGGTGGAAGGAAGGCCTTAAGGGTCAGAAGGTGGGCTCGCGCGTGCTGCTCGCCGTGCCGACCGATCAGGCCTACGGCACCGAGAAGCAGCTCGGCAAGGACTCGCAGTACCCGTCCGGTTCGCTCGTGTTCGTGGTGGACATCCTCGGTGCCGTCCCCACTCCCGAACCCGCACCCAGTGAGTCCGCAGCTCCGTCGGAGAGTGCTGCGCCTCAGCCCTCGGAGGAAGCCGGCGGATCCGAGGCGCCCAAGCCAGCGCCGTCCGAGTCGGAGAAGTAAACTAGTCGATCGGACAGGTCCCCCAGTGGGGACGGTTTCTACGAAAGGCCATGACCGTGTCATTTGGACAGCGCAACCTGGATCGTTCCAAGCCGGAGATCGATTTCCCGCAGGATCCGGTTCCCACCGAACTGCGTATCACTGACGTGATCCCGGGCACCGGCCGCGAGGCCAAGGCCGGCGACAGCATTTCCTGCCACTACGTGGGCGTGACCTACTCGGGTGGCGAAGAATTCGACGCCTCCTGGAACCGCAACCAGCCCCTGGACTTCACCGTGGGCATCGGCCAGGTCATCCAGGGTTGGGACCAGGGTCTGCTGGGCATGAAGGTGGGCGGTCGCCGTCGTCTGGAGATCCCTTCAGAGATGGCCTACGGCAAGCGCGGCGCTCCTGGCGCCATCGGCCCTGACGAAGCACTCATCTTCGTGGTCGATCTGCTCGACGTCCGCTAAATGCCCCCATCTTCAGGTTCGGTATCGGGCCGCTCCACCGCAGCGTCGGCGGAGCGGCTCCTCAACCTGCTCATTGCGCTGCTGGATCGCGAGAGCGGTTACACGCGTGATCAGCTGCGGGAGATCGTTCCCGGGTACCACAAGGCCGGCAGCCACGACGCGTTCGAGCGGATGTTCGAGCGCGACAAATCGCATTTGAGGTCCCTCGGCTATCCGGTCGAGGAAATCCCCGACGACGATCCGTGGGCCTCCGACGCCCAGCTGGCTCCGCGTTATCGCGTGTCCCGCGGCTCGTACCAATTGCCCCAGGTCCAGTTCAGTGCGGAGGAATCGGCCGTCCTCGCGGTTGCCGCGGACGCCTGGAACGACGCCGCTCAGGATCGTTTGGCGCGCCGCGCCCTCGACAAGCTGGAACCTGCGCTGTCTCATGAGGCAGCACCCGGCCGTGACGTCCAGCCCACCGTGGCCGTGGCGGACCCAGCGTTCGAACCGTTGCTGTCCGCGGTGCTGAGCCACCGCACGGTGCGCTTCGACTACGTGGATCGCACGGGTACCTACAGCCGTCGCACGGTTCAACCCTGGGGCGTGGGTTCGCGCTTCGGTGCGTGGTACCTGGCCGGCTGGGACGAGGACCGGCAGGCCGAGCGCACCTTCCGGCTGTCCAGGATCATTTCCGAGGTGGCTGTCACCCGGGACAGTTTCCAACCTCCCGAAGATTTCTCCATGGGTGGGCAGCTCGCGCGCATGGTGTACCCGCCCACGCGCGTGCGGGTAACCGTCTACGTTCGTCAGGGTGCAGCGCAGTTGTTGCGTCAGATCGCCGCGCCGATCGCGGACGAGGATCCGCATCTGCCCGAAGGCTTCGACGCCGTGCTGCTGGCCGTCCCGGACACCGAGGGCGCCGCCGAGCACGTGTGTGCAGCGGGTCCCGATGCTCGGGTTGCCACGGCAGCCGGGGCCGACCTGGGAACTCAGCGTGCCGTGGCCAAGGCGGTCGAACGGCGTCTGTCCGAGGCTCGGAAATTCCAGGAACGCGTGGGTGGCGTGGCTGTTGCCTGGGGCAAGCAGCGCCGCAGCGGCGCCGCGAAGGCCAGTACGGAACAACATCTCGCCCGGCTCTTGCACATCGTGCGCCACGTGTACTCCCACCAGGGGGCTCAGCTGGAAGAAACGGCTCGGCACTTTGGAATCACCGATCAGGAGTTGATCGCGGATCTACAGACGCTGTTCGTGTGCGGGCGACCGGGTCACATGCCCGATCAGCTCATCGATGCGTCCTGGGACGACGGCCACATCTACCTGGGTAATGCCCAAGAACTCTCGGAACCCGTGCGGCTGACCGTACCCGAGGCCAGCGCCTTGCTGATGGGGCTGCAAACGCTCCAGGCGCTACCGGGCGGCAACAGCGACGTCGTGCGCTCGACCATGCGCAAGGTGGCGACCGCCGCGGACGCGTTGCCACTCGCGGATGCCCTGGCCGCACCGGATCAACCCGCCGAACCGGTCCCCGAGGACACCGAACTGGTCAGCCGGGTGCGCGAGGCGATTGCGAACAATCGGCGGATCAAGATCCGCTACGTGGTGGCCTCACGGGACGAGGTCACCGAACGTCTCGTGGACCCGGTGCGCATAGTGTCCTCGGACGGACACCAGTACGTGCGCGGTTGGTGCCTCAACGCCAAGGGGCCCAGGACGTTCCGAGCGGACTGCATCCTCAGTTGCGAAGACATTGGAGAGGCCCAGGCGCATCCGCGCATGGACTCCGAAATGCGCACGAGTTTGTACCCGGAGAAACGCCGACCCGTTCAGGCGGTGCTCGTGACCGACCGGCGTGGCCGTTGGATCGTGGAGCACTACCACGCCAAGCGTGCCGCCACGGTGGAACTACCCGCCAGCGACGAACCACCGATCACCGTGACTGCCGGACCGGGGAGCTCCAAGGGCCCCAAACAGCTGCCCGAGTACGTGGCCGCCGAGGTGGATTTCCCCACGGTCGAGGCACTGTGTTCGCTCGTGACCAGGCACGCGGGTCACGTGGCGGTGGCGTCACCGCCCGAGGTGGTCCACTCAGTTGAACAGTGGATAAATAACAGTCTCTTCACGGACACAACGCACCAGTAGAGGATTCGCGCGGCCCTATACTGGGGTCCATGCTGTGGTGGATGTGGATTGTGCTGTGGACCGTCCTGGTCCTCGTCAGTCTCGCGTTCATCGTGGGCGCGGTGTGGGGATTGGTCACCAAGAAGGCCTTACCCGCATTACGTGAGGTCGAGGCCTTCGCCGATGACTTCACGGTGCGGTGGAACGCCGCGGCCCAGGGAGCGACACAACCACTGCGCACACCCGCTGAACCTGCCGTGTTCACCCCGGTGAATTCGGCCCGCGCCGCCTATTCAAGCGGTCGCGATCAACGACATACAGCCCGGCTCATCCGCCGCATGAACCGCAAGGACGCCAAGGGCCAGCCCCAACGGCTGTCCGATCTCCGCCGGGCTGAACGGAAAGGAATCCACCATGGGCCGCTTGTTTGACAGCCCCCTCACCATCATCCTCATCCTCGTGGTGATCCTGCTGCTGTTCGGTGCCCCCAAGCTTCCGGGCATGGCCCGCAGCCTGGGCCAGTCCATGCGGATCTTCAAGTCCGAGGTCAAGGAAATGAAGAAGGACGGCGATGACGACAACGTCACCGTGAACGGCCAGCCGGTATCCGACGGCCAGACCATTTCGCAGCCGCAGAATCCCACACAGACCAACACCGTGAACAACGGCCCGGTCGCTCCCGGTCAATCAACGGGCCAGGCCGCCGCGCAGCCGAACAACCAGGTTGATCCCAACCAGCGCCCCAGCGCGTAGGTCACGGGGCACCACTCACTACACAGCGATCGGGCCGGACCTCATGGTTCGGCCCGACGAGCACCCCGGTGCAGCCCCTCTCAACACATAGGTTCGTATGTCTGCCACTGATTCCAAGTCTCTGCGGGATCCTTCGCGCCGTAAGGAGCGTCGGAACCGCAAGAAGAACACCTCGCGCAGGAACAACCCTCAGGCCCAGATGGCCCTGAAGGAGCACCTGCGTGAAATGCGCAACCGATTGATCAAGTCCGCCATCGCGGCCGTGATCGGCGCGGTGGCGGGGTTCATGGTCTACAACCCGTTCATGCAGTACATCACCGAACCGCTGCAGCGTCTGGCGGACTCGGGTCGAACCGCCACCATCAACTACTCGTCGGTGGGCGGTTCCTTCAACATCATGGTCGAGGTGGCCTTGGTGCTGGGTGTCATCTTCGCTTCGCCCGTGTGGCTGTACCAGCTGTGGGCGTTCATCACTCCGGCTCTGCACAAGCACGAGCGCCGCTACGCCATGGGATTCCTGGTGGCGGCCATTCCGCTGTTCATCGGCGGCTGCGTCTTGGCCATCACGGCTTTGCCCGCCGCAGTGTACGCGTTGACCGCGTTCACCCCGGAGGGCGGCGCGAACTTCGTGGAGGCCAATCAGTACCTGCGCTTCTTCCTGCAGTTGATCCTGACCTTCGGTGTTTCTTGCGTGATACCGGTGTTCCTGGTGGGACTCAACATGCTGGGGCTCCTTTCCGGTCGCACGATCCTGAAGTCCTGGCGCGTGGTGGTCGTGATCGTGCTGGTCATCTCGGCCATGGCTGCTCCCGGGCCGGACCCGGTGACCATGCTGTACCTGGCCATTCCGCTGTTGGTGCTGTTCTTCGTCGCCGTGGGACTGTGTCTCGTCCTGGACCGCCGCCGCGCCAAGAAGGCTGCCAAGCGTGAAGCAGCAACCGGAGTCACCGCGGACAGCGCGACCTCCGCGGAGGACCTCCGCAAGATGGGCTAGCAGCGGAACCACACCGCACTGATTTAATCGGTGTCCGCGCTACGCCGTAGGCTGGTGCCATGTCTTCTCACGCCGATCGTTTCATGGCCGCCAAGGCCCGTGCGGCCCACGCGAACACCGAACTCGCGGCGTTTGAACAGCTGCTGGATTTCGAACTCGATCCTTTCCAGATCGAGGGCTGCAGGGCACTCGAACAAGGGCACGGCGTTCTGGTCGCCGCCCCCACGGGTGCCGGTAAAACGGTCGTGGGGGAGTTCGCGATCCACCTGGCACTCTCCCAGGGTCGCAAGGCCTTCTACACGACCCCCATCAAGGCGCTGAGCAACCAGAAGTTCCACGAGTTCTCCCGCCGTTGGGGGAGCCATCGTGTGGGTCTGCTGACCGGTGACACCTCGGTCAATTCGGAGGCGGACATCGTGGTCATGACCACCGAGGTCTTGCGCAACATGCTCTACGCCGATTCGTCCACGCTGACCAATCTGGGGTTCGTGGTCATGGACGAGGTGCACTACCTCGCGGATCGTTTTCGTGGGGCGGTCTGGGAAGAAGTCATCATCCATTTGCCGGAACACGTGCAGCTCGCGTCCCTGTCCGCCACGGTGTCCAATGCCGAGGAATTCGGTGCGTGGCTTCATCAGGTTCGTGGCCACACGGACGTGGTGGTCTCCGAGCACCGTCCGGTCCCGTTGTGGCAGCACGTTCAGGTGGGCCCGCAGCTGCTGGACCTGTTCGTCGATGACACCGTTGAGGAAGCCGCCGAACGGCAGGCCGAACCGGGCGCGGATGAACCAGCGGTCAATCCCGAGCTGCTCCGCCTGTTCCGCGCCCAGCACCCACGCGGTGGGCGCGGGGGCGGGCGCGGTCCCAACCACCGCGGCCGACGCCGCCGCGGGCCACACCATTCCGAGCCTCGCGTGGCGCGCCAGGAGCGGATTTCCCGTCCGCAGTTACTTCGGCGCCTTGACGCCGAGGCCCTGCTGCCGGCGATTACCTTCATCTTCTCCCGTGCGGGTTGCGACGCAGCCGTGGCCCAGTGCGTGGCCGCGGATCTGTGGCTGACCACCCCGGAAGAACAGAAAACCATTCGCGCCTACGTGGCCGAGGCGACCTCGCACATGACCACCGCGGATCTCGCCGCGTTGAACTACCACGACTGGTACGACGGCCTGGTGCGCGGCATTTCCGCCCACCACGCGGGCATGCTCCCCGTCTTCAAGGAAGTAGTGGAGCAGCTCTTCGCCCAGGGGCTCGTGAAAGCCGTGTTCGCCACCGAAACCCTTGCACTGGGTATCAACATGCCCGCCCGATCCGTCGTGCTCGAACGGCTCGACAAGTTCAACGGTGAATCCAGGGTTGATATCACCCCCGGTGAGTACACGCAGCTCACGGGTCGTGCCGGCCGACGCGGGATCGACGTCGAAGGCCACGCCGTGGTGCTGTGGCGCGACGGGATGAATCCGCAGACCGTGGCCAGTCTGGCCTCCAAACGGACGTACCCGCTGAACTCCAGCTTCAGCCCCACGTACAACATGTCCACGAACCTGATCGCCCGCTACGGTGCCAAGCGGTCACGGTCCATTCTCGAGACCTCATTCGCCCAGTTCCAAGCGGACCGTTCCGTGGTGGGGATCGCCAAACGGGTGCGGTCGCAGGAGAAGACCCTCGAAGCATATCGAGAGGCCATGGCCTGCCACCTGGGCGACTTCACCGAGTACGCGCGTCTGCGCAGAGAGCTCAACGGACTCGAGAAGTCCGCGACCAAGTCCCGCTCCGCCCGGCAACGCAACGACGCCGCGGTGTCGCTCCAGGATCTGCTTCCCGGCGATGTCATCGACATCCCCCAGGGGCGTAACGCGGGTTACGCGGTGGTCGTGAAGGCCGATGAACATCCCTTCGATCCGCGGCCTCACATCCTCACCCTGGACGGCAAACTGCGCCGCGTGGGCGTGAACGACTTGGATGGCTCACTCGAACCGGAGTCGAAGGTCAAGATCCCCAAACGCTATTCGGGGCGTTCCCCGCAGGAACGCAAAGACCTGGCATCCACCGTGCGTGCGGCCCTGCGCGAACACCGGCCCGCACGTGAACGCAGTGGTGGGCACACCATCCGTTTCGATCGGGGCACGTCCGCGAGGGATCGCAAGATCGAGGACCTGCGCCGCGCCCTTCGGTCGCACCCGTGCCACGGCTGTTCCGACCGCGAGCACCACGCACGGTGGGCCGAGCGTGCCTGGAAACTCGAGAAGGAAACCGAGGGTCTGCGCAAGCAGATCGCCGGCCGTACGGGCAGCATCGCCGCAACGTTCGACAGGGTCTGCGCCGTGCTCACGCACTTCGACTACCTGCGCGCGGACGAGTCAGGGAATCTCAAACCCACTCCCGCGGGCCAACAACTGCGTCGGATCTACGGCGAACGAGATCTCCTACTGGCCCTAACCCTGCGTGACGGTTTCCTGGACGGCCTGGACGTGGCCGGCCTGGCGGGCGTCGTGACCGCGTTGGTATATCAACCCCGCCGAGAAGACCAGGGCTCCCGCCCTAAGATGCCCACGGCCCACATGGAGGCCGCAGTGCAGACATTGATCCACAACTGGTCGGTGCTGACCGATGTGGAGTCCCAGCACCGGCTGCCGCAAACGGCTCAACCTGAGCTGGGCCTGGTGGACGCCATGTACCGCTGGGCCCGAGGCGCCAGCCTGACCAAGACCCTGTCGGGTACGGATCTGGCGGCCGGGGATTTCGTCCGCTGGGCCAAGCAGACCATTGATCTGCTGGACCAATTGGTAGGGGTCGAGCACCTGGACCCGGCCATCCGCGATACCGCCCTCGACGCCATCAAGGCTGTGCGCCGCGGCGTGGTGGAGTACAGCGTCTTTGAACAGTGACCAGCAGCATGACTTACCGGAGGACAGAGTGAGCCCACAGACCAAAACCACCGTGATGTATGTGAACGCCTCGGTGTATTCGCCGGTGGATCCGTTCGCCACGGCCATCCTGGTGGACGGGCCAACGGTCGCGTGGCTGGGTTCCGACAGCGCAGCTCACACCATGGCGGGCGAACAGTCCACGGTGGTGGACGTGCACGGCGCGGTGATCACTCCGTCCTTCGTGGCGCACCAGCGTGTCACCCACGGCACACAGATCGTCTCGGCAGCTCAGGGCTACGGTGCCGTTGAATTGCTTTCCGACAACGCCCGGACCTTGAACGACGCCGCGACCCGTGCCTCGGACGCGGGTCTCGTGCCGTTACCCATCCTGATCCATCCCGTGACGGGGGCTTCGGCCATCGCCTCCGCCGATGCACCGCGGCCGTGCCTCGGTATCGAGATCGACCCCGCCCAGGACCCCGCCGCTCTGCTGGAGGACGTAACCGCCCACTTGGTGGCGTGCTCCGAGGCCCGCTACCAGGCCGTGATCGTGTGCGAGGCCCGCCCCGAGGCCACCGTGGAGGGAGCGCCGTCGGCCGTTATCGACGTGATTCTCGAGGCCGCGCAGCAGGCCACCGACACGGTGGGGGAGCGTGCGTTCAGGTCGCGCGGGCACCGGCTCGTGGGCGTGGGCGAACTCAGCGAGGAACAAAGTGAATCGCTCGCCCGCCACGCTCTGTCCGTGACGTCGCGTCCCGGCGCCGCACCGCTGACGGCGCTGGCGCGCGCGGGTGTGCCCGTGACTCTCACGACCGACGCGGAGAACCCGTGGCAGGCCGTCAAGGACGCCCTTGAGGCGAAGGAACCGAGTCATCGGACCTCGGCTCGTGCGGCGTTCCTGGCCCTGACCCGTGGCGTGTGGCGGGCCCAGCGTGACGCTCAGCCGCTGGCCGGCCAACTCGCCCCCGGAGCAGAGGCGAGCCTGACGATGTGGGATGCTGAGTCGCTCATGGTGCAGCAGGCGCAGGGCACCGGAGCATCCTGGAGCACGGATCCCCGCGCCCGCACGCCAGCCCTTCCCGCCCTCGACGACCCGCGGCTGCCCGTGTGCGAACGCACTGTGGTGGGCGGAAACGTGATCTTCGAGTGATTGACAATCGGCCATCTTGGTGCTGACCAGAATTGCCGGTTAGACTGAATTCTTACTGCCGGGTGGGTTCATCCGTCCTTAGAAAACAGTGCTGCGGAGCAATTCGCGCCTGGTCCGAAGGCGGGTGGGCCTGCCCTGTGGTGTGTTCGGGGCGTTTTTCCCCGTCCCCAGTGGCTTGAAAGGACGCCCGGTGCGAGTTCTCACGATCATCCCCACCTATAACGAACGCGAATCGCTGCCCACGGTGGTGAGCCGGTTGCGGGCGGCCGTTCCCGATGCGCACGTGCTGATCACGGACGATAACAGCCCGGACGGCACCGGCCGCATGGCCGACGAGATGTCCGCCGCGGATGATCACATCCACGTGCTCCACCGCGCCAAGAAGGAGGGTCTCGGCCCGGCCTACATTGCCGGTTTCCGCTGGGGCCTCGACAACGGCTACGACGTGCTGGTCGAGATGGACGCGGATTGCTCCCACCAGCCCGAGCAGCTGCCCTTGCTCCTGGACGCCATTGAGAACGGCGCGGATCTGGCCATCGGCTCCCGCTATGTACCGGGTGGCCGCACGGAGAACTGGCCCCTGGACCGCCAGCTGATCTCCCGCGGTGGCAATCTTTATTCGCGTGTTCTGCTGGGCACCGCCGTTCACGACATCACCGGCGGGTACCGCGCCTTCAAGCGCGGCACTCTCGAGGCCATTGATCTGGCCTCCGTGCGCTCGCGCGGTTACTGCTTCCAGATCGACCTCGCATGGCGTACCGAACGCCTGGGCCTGAAGATCACGGAAGTTCCCATCACCTTCGTGGAACGCGAAGAGGGCGTGTCGAAGATGAGCAAGGATGTCACCGTGGAGGCCGCGACCAACGTGGCGAAGTGGGGGCTGACCGCACGCGCTCAGACTCTGGCCGGAAAGCTGGGCCTGCGCAAGTAGACCTTCCGGGGCGAACCCCGACCACTACTTAAACACCGACGCCGCGTACCAGACTTGGTACGCGGCGTCGGCGTTCGTCCGTGGTCACTCACCGGCCGCGCGACCGCGGGCGCGCGGCCGGGAATGGCGGGACTCAGAGCGCGTGGCGCTCCTTGTAGAAGTCGAGGCGCTGCTGCAGGATCTCTTCGAGCTCTTCCGAGCTGCGACGCTCCATGAGCATGTCCCAGTGGGTACGCACGTGCTTCTCATTGGGGTTCTCGGGCTTCTCACCGTTGACCAGGATGGCCTCGTGACCGGTCTTGGTGGTCCACACCGGGGGAATCTCCGCCTCCGCCGCAAACATCACGCTCACCGACTCACCACCTTTGGTGCGGTACTCCACGCGTTGGCGCGGTGCCGGCTCAACACCGGTCTCGGTTTCCATCGACTGGGAACCCAAGCGCATTCCACGCAGGCTGCGATCGCTCACTGGACGGTCCTTCCTGAAGTCCTACTGGTACAAAGGGCGATATCCCGGGGCCTGAACTGGATATTCGAGACGCAGAGATCCGCATCAACCGGGTACAACCACGAACTAGCGCGATTCATTCCCGGCGCTGGTGGAACCGTGGTCCCCGGCAGCCGGATCGGCAAAGGGAGGCTCCGGCATCTCGAAATCATTGGGGTCGGTGAGCGTCAAATCCGGCTCGAGATCCTTCTCGGTGACCTTGACGGTCTCCGATTCCACGATCGGTTCCGAGTAACCGGTGGTCGCGGGCTCTTCTTCCGGATCATCCCAGGACGAGTCGTGGGGGCCTTCGCCTCCGCCACCCGGAGTCGCGAGGAAATTGCCGACTCCGCGCAGTGCGGTGCTGAGCTCAGCGGGGATCATCCACACCTTGTTGGCGGAACCCTCTGCCACCTTGGGTAGGGTCTGGATGTACTGGTAGGCCAGCAGCTTCTGGGTGGGCTTGGCGCGGTGAATCGAATCGAAGACCTTGGCAATGGCTTGGGCCTCACCGTCGGCACGCAGGATTGCAGCCTTGGCGTCACCTTCCGCGGAGAGCACGGCGGCCTGCCGTTCACCCTCGGCGGTCAGAATCTGGGACTGCTTCTCACCCTCAGCCGTGAGGATGGTTGCACGACGGTCTCGCTCGGCGCGCATCTGCTTCTCCATGGAGTCCTGAATAGACGGCGGGGGCGTGATCTCCTTGATGTCCACGCGGGAAATGCGAATGCCCCAGCGTCCGGTGGTGGAGTCCAGGACACCGCGCAATTCGGCGTTGATCTTGTCGCGCGAGGTCAGCGTCTCTTCAAGATTCAAACCACCCACCACGTTACGCAGGGTCGCACTCGTGAGCTCATCCACGGCCTGGATGTAGTTGGTGATTTCGTAGGTCGCGGCGCGGGGGTCGGTGACCTGGAAATAGACCACGGTGTCGATGCCAACCACCAGGTTGTCCTCGGTGATCACGGACTGGGCCGGGAACGGCACCACTTGCTCACGCAGGTCGATGAGGGGGAGAAGTCGATCCACGAAGGGGATCAGAAAGTGCAGGCCGGGGTTCAGGGTGGATTGGTACTTGCCAAGTCGTTCCACGATGCCGGCGCGCGACTGCGGAATGATGCGAACGGCCTTGATCAAGGCGATTGCCGCTGCCAGCACCACCACTACGAGCAGTACTGTGATGACGATTTCCATGGGGTCCTCTCACATGGGTGGAGTGCGGGCCGGACGGCCCTACTGATGTTCTAGTACCCGGGTTGGGAAGCGGGGGAGTCGGAGAAGTCGGTGGTTGCCGGGGCGGTACCGGACACCACGGCCGTGGCACCGTCGATCCGGTAGACATAGGCCTTGGTCCCGACCTCGAGCGTGCCGTGTTCGGCAGATCGCGCGGTCCAGATATCGCCTTCGAGACGGACCAGGCCGGTGTTCTCACTGACGGGTTCCAGCACGGTGCAGGACAGTCCCACCAGTCGTTCGGCGTTGGAACGCGTGCTCGGAGTGGACCTGTTGATCCGATTGAGGGCCACCGGCCGCAAGAGGAAAATGAGAAGTACAGCGACTACCGCAAATGTGACCACTTGTAAGGGGATGCTATGGGTGAAGAAACTCACCACCCCGGCGCACAGCGCGGCCACGGACATCATAAGGAACAAGAAATCCAGGGTGAGCATCTCGATTCCGGCCAAGATCAACATGATGATCAGCCAAATGATCCAGGGGTTATTGACCAGTGCGTCCCACACGTGAGGCTCCAGACATGATTGAAGTGTCGGAAGTGGCCGCCTCCGCAGGATGCGCAGCCCGCCACCTGTCGGCTCCCTTCCCATTGTGCCCTACCCCACGCCTCGAGGCCGGAATGGCCCATTCCTAGGCGGGCCCCACGCTCGGTACTAGCGGGTCACTAATGGATAAACCTTGGCCGGGGAAGTGTCCCACGGTCATTTCACCCGAGAGAGAAAATCTATTGTCAGGCAACTGAACATCAGTAAGCTGGGCGGCAAGCTAGATCACAATGCCATCGTGCAGAGTGATGGCTCGCAGGGCACAAACCGTGCTTTGACGAACGCAATAAACTTGAAGGAGTTCTTGCGATGACCACTTTCGATGTGAATGCGATTCTCTCCAGCACTGCCTACGATGCTGACGGCGACAAGGTCGGCAAGGTGGAGCAGGTTTTCCTCGACGACAACTCGGGTGAGCCCACGTTCCTGACCGTGAACACCGGTCTCTTCGGAGCGAAGGAGAGCTTCGTTCCGGTGAAGGACGCTCGCCAGGACGGCGACCGCGTTGTGCTGCCTTACCAGAAGGATGTCATCAAGGATGCTCCGAAGGTCGATGCAGACCAGCACCTTTCCCCTCAGGAAGAGGAAGAGCTCTACCGCTACTACGAGCTGAACTACGACAACGGTCGTGGCGCAGATCGTGATCGCGACCTCACCGACCGTGACCGCGACTTGAACGATCGCGACCGTAACGCTGCTGCCGGTACCGCTGGCACCGCCGGTGTTGCAGGTGCAGCCGCAGGCCGCGATGGCGACCGTGATCGCGACCTCACCGACCGTGACCGCGGCCTGGTGGACCAGGACCGCCGCGACGTCGCTGACCGCGACCGCGACCTGACTGACCGCGACGACGCATCCGTGGTTCGCCACGAGGAGCAGCTCAAGGTTGGCACCCAGGAGCGCGAGACCGGCCGTGCACGTCTGCGCAAGTACGTGGTCACCGATCACGAGACCGTTGACGTTCCCGTCGAGCGCGAAGAGGTCTCCGTCGAGCGCACCCCGATCCGCGATGGCCAGGCCCGCACCGGCACCATCGGTGAGGAAGAGGTCGAGGTTTCCCTCCACGAAGAGCGCCCCGTGGTCGAGAAGGAAGCCGTGGCTGTCGAGGAGGTCGGCCTGAACAAGGAGACCGTCCGCGACACCCAGCGCGTCGAAGCCGATGTTCGCAAGGAACAGGTCGATGTCGAGACCGGCAATGATCGCAACCTGACCGATCGTGACCGCGACCTTGATGGCCGTGACCGCGATCTGGACGGCCGTGACGGCCTGGGCGGCAACGCTCCCCGTCGCTGAAACTGATCCGCAACGCTGAGGCGTTGAATCGGTAATCGCTGCACCCCGCGCCTTTGGGCCCGGGGTGCAGCTGATTTCGGGCCGCTTCCCGGCCCGTCAACTGTGTCCGCTCCCGGTCGGAGCGGTAGCATCATCTGCGTCCCCGTTGCACCGAAAGGTCCGCGGGTCCCGCGCGTCCCCGGTATGGACGCGCGTCACACGAACATTCAAGGAGTAACTCATGTCTGATGCCGCTCAATTACAGCTGACCGTGGACAGCGCCCCGCGCACCGAGATCCAAGGAACCACGGCGGCTGATCTGTACGCGGATCAGCGTGAGGTGGTGGTGGCCCACATCAACGGTGAGCTCAAGGATCTGAGCACCGAGCTCTCCGACGGTGATGTCGTGGAGCGCGTGCTCGTGAGTGACCCCGAAGGCCTGGAGGTGCTGCGTCACTCCACGGCCCACGTCATGGCCCAGGCCGTGCAGCAGTTGCGCCCGGACGCCAAGTTGGGCATCGGCCCGTACATCACGGACGGTTTCTACTTCGATTTCGACGTCGACGAGCCGTTCACGCCGGAGGATCTGAAGAAGATCGAGAAGTCCATGCTCAAGATCGTGAACAAGTCGCAGCTGTTCCAGCGGCGCGCGGTCGACGAGGACGAGGCCCGCCAGGAGATGGCGGACGAGCCCTACAAGCTCGAACTCATCGACCTGGCCAACGGCCCGGGTTCAGGTTCCATGGAAGAATCCGCGGAAGGCGCTTCCGTTGAAGTGGGCGCCGGGGAGATCACCATTTACGACAACGTGGACCGACAGAGTCACGAGATCGTGTGGCGGGACCTGTGCCGCGGTCCCCATGTACCCAACACCAAGCTGATCGGCAACGGGTTTGCCCTGATGCGTTCGGCGGCTGCCTACTGGCGCGGTAACGAGAAGAACAAGCAGTTGCAGCGCATCTACGGAACGGCTTGGCCCTCGAAGGACGAGCTCAAGGCCTACAAGGAGCGTTTGGCTGAGGCCGAACGTCGCGATCACCGCAAGCTGGGTTCCGAACTGGACCTGTTCTCCTTCCCGGACGAGCTGGGTTCCGGTCTGCCGGTGTTCCACCCCAAGGGCGGCATCATCCGCAAGGAGATGGAGGACTACTCGCGCCAGCGCCACACCGAGGCCGGCTACGAGTTCGTCTACTCCCCGCACATCACCAAGGGCCACCTGTACGAGGTCTCCGGCCACCTGGACTGGTACCGGGACGGCATGTTCCCTCCCATGCACGTGGACGAGGAGCGCAACCCGGAAACGGGTGAGCTCACCAAGCCGGGCCAGGACTACTACCTCAAGCCCATGAACTGCCCCATGCACAACTTGATTTACCGCTCACGCGGCCGCTCATACCGTGAGCTGCCCCTGCGGTTGTTCGAGTTCGGCGCGGTGTACCGCTACGAGAAGTCCGGCGTGATCCACGGTCTGACCCGCGTGCGCGGCATGACCCAGGATGACGCACACATTTACTGCACTCGCGAGCAGATGAAGGATGAGCTGACGGCCACCCTGAACTTCGTGCTGTCCCTGCTCAAGGACTACGGCCTGGACGACTTCTACTTGGAACTCTCCACCAAGGACCCCGAGAAGTTCGTGGGCTCGGACGAGATCTGGGACGAGGCCACCCGCACGCTGCAGGAGGTGGCCGAGGATTCCGGTCTGCAGCTGGTCCCTGATCCCGGGGGAGCAGCCTTCTACGGCCCCAAGATTTCCGTGCAGGCCAAGGACGCGATCGGGCGTACGTGGCAGATGTCCACCATCCAGTTGGACTTCAACCTGCCCGAGCGCTTCGACCTCGAATACCAGGCCGCGGACGGCACGCGTCAGCGTCCCGTGATGATCCACCGCGCCCTGTTCGGTTCCGTGGAACGCTTCATGGGCGTACTGACCGAGCACTACGCCGGAGCGTTCCCGGCATGGCTGGCCCCGGTTCAGGTGCGCGCCATTCCGGTGGCCGAGGCGTTCAACGACTACCTGGACGAATTCGCGGCCAAGCTGCGGGTCCAGGGCATTCGGGTGGAGGTGGATACGTCTTCGGACCGCTTCCCCAAGAAGATTCGCACGGCCTCCAAGGACAAGATCCCGTTCGTGGTCATCGCCGGCGGCGACGACGCCGACGCCGGTGCCGTCTCCTTCCGCTACCGCGACGGATCGCAGTACAACGCGGTGCCCGTGGACGATGCCGTGGAGATGATCGTGCGGCACGTGCGCGACCGCGTGAACGAGGACCCTTCGGCGCCGTCGAACGTGGAGGTCACGGAAATCGTTGCGGAGCAGTCGTGACGGACGACAACGCGGAGACCAAGAACGAGAATCAACACTGGGTGGCTCAGGACGAGTTCGAGCTGCCCGGTGTACCGGATAGTTTCCAACGATTGTGGACACCCCACCGGCTCGCGTACGTGCGCGGTGAGGACCCCTCGATCAAGGAAACTCCGGGTTGCCCGTTCTGCACCGGTCCGGACCGTACGGACGATGACGCATTGATCGTGCACCGCGGTGAGCACTGTTTCGTGGTGCTCAACCTGTTCCCGTACAATCCCGGTCACTTGCTCGTGTGTCCGTATCGTCACGTCGCGGACATCACCGAACTCACGGACGACGAGTTGTGGGAGCTGAACGTGTTGACCCGCACGGCGGTCGCCACCATTCGTGAGGTGGCTCAGCCGGCCGCGTTCAACGTGGGACTGAATCTGGGTTCGGCCGCGGGCGGCTCATTGTCCGCGCACCTGCACCAGCACGTGGTGCCGCGCTGGGACGGGGACGCCAATTTCATGCCGGTGATTGCCCAGACCAAGCCCCTGATTCAGACCCTGGGTGCCAACCGCGACGACATCGCCGCTGCCTGGCCCCGTTCCTGAACCTCCCCGCGCGCGAGCGTCGCTTTCGAGTGGCCGCGTGCGGCGGTACACCTGTCACTAGGATGGAATCCATGTCTCGACCACTCGTACGTCTACTCGGCCAGGGAGTTCGCTGGGCCTCGAGCCTGCGTGGGGGCGGGTCCGCCTTCCCCGGCCTGGTCATGGAAAAGCTGCACCCGGCCTTCGTCGCGGAAGAACTCGCCAAGCTGCCCCACGGCGTGGTGGTCATCAGCGGCACCAACGGCAAAACGACAACCACCAAAATGGCCGTGCAGTTGCTGCGTTCGCAGGGGCTGCGCGTGTTCACGAACCGCACGGGATCGAATTTCGTCCGGGGCGTCGCGGCGTCGTTGTTGGCCGAGATGAATGCGTTCGGCCGCCTCGACGCGGACGTCGCGGTGCTGGAACTCGATGAGGCGCACGCCGTGCACTTCGTCAAGCAGGTCAAGCCCCGCTACGCGCTACTACTCAACGTGATGCGCGATCAGCTCGACCGTTTCGGTGAGATCGACACGACCCGCCGCATGCTCAGCCAGGTCGCCAAGGCGACCACCGGTACCGTGGTCCTCAACCGCGAGGACCCGCGCATCGCCAGTCTCGCGGACGACGTCGCCGCTGACGCCACCGTTGAATGGTTCGGCCTGTCGGACGCGCTGCGGCCCATGTTCCCCTCCGACGACGACATGCGTGACGTGCTGCGCCAGACCGAGAATGTCGAGCTGGATTCAGCGCAACCATCCGTGGCCCGACCGGCCGCTGACGTGGTGCTCAACGCCGTCAAAGCCAACAGTGTGGATCTGGACGTGCACGGCCAGGAGCACACGGCCACGATCGATCTCTACGGTGTGTACAACCAGTACAACGCCGCGGCGGCCCTCGCCTTGGCCTTGCAAGTGCTCGGCGACAGTGCGGACGTGGCGTCGCTGGTGGACGAACTGTCCCGTGTAACACCTGCCTTCGGTCGAGGCGAAACCGTGACGGTGGAGGGCAAGCCCCTCCAGTTGTTGCTCGTGAAGAACCCCGCCGGATTCCGGTTGTCGCTGGCGTCGGCCTCGGCCGACGACTACGCGACCATGATCGCGATCAACGACGCCTACGCGGACGGTCGGGACGTGTCGTGGTTGTGGGACGTCGATTTCGACAGTCTGCGTGCCGGAGGCGTGGACATTGTCTCGGGTGTGCGTGCGTGGGACATGGCGCTACGGCTGGACTACGACCTGGTGGAGGTCGGATCCGTGGACACGGACCTCGAGTCCGCACTGAAGCAATTCATTGCAGGGGCGGGGGACCGGCCCATGCGCATCTTCTGCACCTACACCGCCATGCTGTCGCTGCGGAAGATCCTGGGCGGCATGACCCACGTGGACACGATCTGAGGAGCCGATCATGAATCAGGAAAAAGTGGGTTCCCTGGACATCGTCCAGCTGTATCCGCGGGACATGAACATCTACGGGGACTGGGGCAACACGCTGACCCTCAAACGCAGGGCCGAGCGCTACGGCTACGAGGTACGGGTGCACGACTACAACCCGGGTGACCCGTGGCCCGACTACGCAGACCTCTTCGTGGGTGGCGGTGGTCAGGACTCGGGCCAGTTCCGAGTGGCCGAGGATCTCGCTCGCGTGGCTCCCAAACTGCACGAGGCGGCGTCGGCGGGTACGCCCATGTTGGTCATCTGCGGGCTCTACCAGTTGTTCGGCCGGGAGTTCCGAACCGGCGGGGGAGAGACCCTGAGGGGCATTGAGATGTTCGATCTGGAAACGGTCGGTGGACCGGAGCGTTTGATCGGCAATATCGTGACGGAGTCCCCGGAATTCGGCACGATCATCGGCTACGAGAACCACTCCGGACTGACCACGCTGGGACCGGACCAGGCAGCGATGGCAACCGTGGTCAGCGGGGCCGGTAACAACGGGGAGGACGGTACCGAGGGCGCGCGCACGCACAACGTGCTGGGCAGTTACCTGCACGGATCGTTGCTGCCCAAGAACCCTGCCGTGGCCGATTTCCTGTTGCGGACCGCGGTGGAAACGCGCGGGGACCGCTTCCCGGAGGCGTCTCTGGACGACACGTATGCGGAACACGCGCGCGGCGTCGCCCAGACGAGACCCCGTTAGCGACGCGGGGCAGCCTTCGAGGCGCCCTGACGAATCGCTAAAATAATTGACAAATCGTAGACCCGGCGCTGTGAGGCCGGGCGCACAGACTTTCTAGGAGGAACTCGATGTCAGGTCACTCCAAATGGGCCACGACCAAGCACAAGAAGGCCGCGATCGACGCCAAGCGCGCCAAAGCTTTCGCCAAGTACATCAAGGGCATTGAGGTTGCCGCCCGCATGGGTGGCGCGGACACCGCCGGTAACCCGGCACTGGACCTGGCCGTGTCCAAGGCCAAGAAGAACTCCGTGCCCAATGACAACATCGATCGCGCGATCAAGCGTGGCGCCGGCCTGACCGGCGAAACCATCGATTACTCGGAGATCCTCTACGAAGCCCGCGGCCCCCAGGGCACCGCGCTGTACATCGAATGTCTGACGGACAACAAGAACCGCGCGGCCTCCGAGGTGCGTGTGGCCGTGACCCGCCACGGCGGCACCATGGCGGACTCCGGTTCCGTGGCCTACCTCTTCGAGCGCAAGGGCGTGGCCGAGGTGACCAAGACCGACGGTCTGACCGAGGATGACGTCCTGATGGCCGTACTCGATGCCGGCGCGGACGAGGTCATCGAGGAGTCCGAGGTCTTCGAGGTCGTCAGTGAGGCCACCGACCTTCCCGAGATCCGTAAGGCGTTGGAGGAGTCCGGACTGGACTACAACAACGACGATCCCCAGTTCCGCCCCACCATGAAGGTGGACCTGGATGCCGAAGGCGCCAAGAAGTTCCTCAAGCTTGCGGACGCCGTCGAAGAACTCGACGACGTGCAGAACGTCTACTCGAACGCGAACATCCCCGAATCCGTGCTGGCGGAACTCGAGGACGAGGACTGAGCACTCCGTGGCACACAGTTCTGACGGCGGACCGGCCCCGGGACAGCGCATTCTTGCGGTGGACCCGGGGCTGACCCGTTGTGGCTTCGCGGTCGTGGACATGGCTGCCAATCGCACCGGAACGTTCGTGCACGTGGAGGTCAACGGCACCAAGGCACACGAGGCCCTCGAACACCGTGTGCTGGCCATCATGGACGCGGCCGAGACACTCATGGACCGGTTCTCACCGGACGTCGTGGCGGTAGAGCGCGTGTTCGCCCAGAACAATGCGCCCACTGTGGTGGGAACCGCCCAAGCGACCGGCGTGGTCATTGCGGCGGCCGCACGGCGGCAGATCCCGGTCGCGTGGCACACCCCGTCCGAGGTCAAGGCCGCGGTCACGGGAGACGGTGGCGCGGACAAGGAGTCCGTCAACCGCATGGTGGTCCGGATCCTGCGGCTGGACGCACCACCGCGCCCCGCCGACGCCGCCGACGCCCTCGCCTTGGCCGTGTGCCACGGCTGGCGCGGCGGCATGTCGGGCATGAACGCGGCGGCCAAGACCTCTACACACTCTGGTTCTCAGCCCTCATCCGTGCGAGCCTCCGGGCTCACTCCCGCGCAGCAGGCGTGGAAACAAGCCGAAGCGGCCTCTCGTCAACCGAAGGCTCCCAGGACCGTCCGACTGCCGCGCCGTTGAACCTGGCGGTTCCAGGGTTGGCGCAGAGCGTTCGAGCGATGACACGGCCCGTTCGGCCAGTGACACCGCCCGGTCGACCGCTGCGCGCCGTCCATGGGAGGGTGCGCGCTGTGCATGTCCGGGGGAGTTGTTAGAGTGATGCCGTGTTGCAGTTCGTATACGTGTTCGAATCTATGGCGGGGTCACCCCGCGTGACGGGAGCCGCCCAGTGATTGCATCGGTGACCGGTGAGGTGCGCTTCGTGGGTGCCACCCAGGCGGTGGTCGAAGTCTCGGGATTCGGGATCGAGGTCCAGGCCAGCCCGCATACCCTGGCGGGTCTGCGCACGGGATCCACGGTGCACCTTCACACTGCCTACATTGCCCGCAAGGACGAGGCCCCCTTGCTGTTCGGCTTCGCAGGGGCGGACGAGAAGGAAGTCTTCACCGTGATGCTCGGTGTCTCCGGCGTGGGACCGCGCACCGCTTTGGCCGCGGTCTCCGTGCTCGGACCGGACGAGACCCGGCGCGCCATTGCCACCGGAGACGACAAGGCCTTCACCGCCGTGCCGGGAATCGGCCCCAAATCCGCCCGTCGCATCGTGCTGGAACTGGCCGACAAGCTCGTGCTTCCGGAACCCAAGGAGAGTCCGGCCGCGCAGCCGCAGATGCAGGTGTGGCGCGAACAGGTCATGGACGCGCTCACGGGTCTGGGATGGAGCGAAAAGGACGCCACCCGTGGCATCGACGACGCCCTGGAGACTCAACCGGAGCTTGCGGATTCCGGCAACGTGGCAGAGGTCCTGCGCGCCGTGTTGTCCTGGCTGGGTACGGCCAAGGGCACGAGTCACGCGCGTAGCCGAGGACGGTCCTGATGGCATTCGAAGAACGCGGTTCTGTGCAGGGGGAGCAACGACTGGTCGGCGCCGAGGGCGATCTGGACGATCAGCAGCTCGAAGCGAGTCTGCGCCCGGGTACCCTCGACGATTTCGTGGGGCAGAAGCGGGTGCGTGCTCAGCTCTCACTCGTCCTGGAAGCCTCCAAACTGCGCGGACGCACCGCGGACCACGTGCTGCTTTCGGGCCCTCCCGGCCTGGGTAAGACCACGCTGGCCATGATCATTGCCCAGGAACTTGACGTACCCCTGCGGATCTCGTCCGGTCCTGCGATTCAACACGCCGGTGACCTGGCGGCCATTCTGTCCTCGTTGACCCATGGTGAAGTGCTGTTCCTGGACGAGATCCACCGCATGTCCCGCCCGGCCGAGGAAATGCTCTACATGGCCATGGAGGACTTCCGCGTGGACATCGTGGTCGGCAAGGGTGCCGGTGCCACGTCCATCCCGCTGGACCTACCTCCCTTCACCCTGGTGGGTGCCACCACGCGCGCGGGCCTGTTGCCCGGACCGCTGCGTGATCGCTTCGGCTTCACCGGCCACCTGGAGTTCTACTCGGTTCCCGAGCTCGAACTCGTCCTGCGCCGATCGGCAGGTCTGTTGGACCTGAACATGACCTCTGAGGGGTTCTACGAAGTGGCCTCACGTTCGCGCGGTACTCCACGAATTGCCAACCGACTGTTGCGACGCGTCCGGGACTGGGCCCTGGTGCACGGGGTGCACAGGATCGATGCCCGCACCGCCGGCGCTGCGCTGGACATGTACGAAGTGGACGTCAGGGGACTGGACCGACTGGACCGCAATGTCCTCTCCGCCCTGGTCACCAAGTTCAACGGGGGCCCGGTTGGGCTTTCCACCTTGGCCATTGCCGTGGGCGAGGAAACCGAGACGGTCGAGACGGTCGCCGAACCATTCCTCGTGCGCGAGGGATTGTTGGGACGCACCCCTCGCGGTCGCATTGCCATGGCCGCGGCGTGGGAGCACCTGGGGCTCAACGTGCCCGATCACGCGGCCTTCAAGGACCCCGCACTGCGGACCGCGTTGGCCACGGATCCGCCCGAAGAAGAGCAGCCCACGGCATTTTGAGCGGGTGCCCCGGGGAGCAAGGCCACAGGGGTCCCCGGCCGTGCCCGGCCAGGAACGGCCAAGTCAATCCGACGTACGCCACGGTGCCGTTATGGCCCCGGCGTCGCTGTTCAGCGCGTGGCCAGCTACATCCCCTACACTTGAGCGGATCCCTGTGATGACTCCCGCGTGCACTCGTGGCCGCGCTGGTCACCGCAGACGTCAGCATCGTCTACAGAACGGAACTCCGTGATTCTCTCCGCCCAACTTCTTGCACAGGCCCAGCAGTCAGGCGGCGGCGGAACCGCATGGTTCTTGCCCGTCATGCTCGTGGTCATGGTGTTGCTGCTGTGGCTGCCCATGCGCCGCCAGAAGAAGGCCCAGGCTCAGATCAAAGCCAAGCAGGCGACCATGGAGCCCGGTACCCGCGTCATGACGAGCTTCGGTCTCTACGGAACCGTCCTGTCGATCGACCGTGATGAGAACAAGGCCGTGCTGGAAGTGGCTCCGGGAACTTCGGTCACCGTGCACACTCAGACCGTGACGACCATCCTCGATGAACCCACCACCGAGAACGCCGCCCAGAATGCGGCTATTGCTCAAGACGGTGCAGTGGATGGAGAGGGCTCCACGGCTGCAGGTGGTGCACGGGAATCCATCGGTGACCGCGAGCACGATCTGCCCGGTGACAATGTCCCCGGTGACACGGCAACCGGTGAGAACCTGTCGGGTGATGATTCCTCGCGCGGAACCTGGCGTGACAACCGCCGCGATAACGACACCAACTAAAGAAGTGCATGAGACACGGGCCGAGAGCATCGGCCCGTTTCTCATGACCTGACCCGGTGCGGCGAGTTGGCTGGCCGCGCTCACCGTGCGTTGTTGAAGGACAGACATGGCATCAGACAAGGACACCTCGGGCCGTTCGGGCGCCGATGAGTCGAAAACATCCCCCTCGAAAGCGGCGTCCCGTGCGCCTCGTACGGTGCGCTCGGGATCCCAGGCGGCCGTGAGCACGGCCAAGCGCGGACTCGTGGCACTCGCCGTGCTGACCATCGCCCTGGCGGGCATCCTGATTTACGGTGTCACCACCGATCGGACCGGGTGGGATCCCAAGCTGGCCTTGGATCTAGAGGGCGGCACGCAAATGGTGCTGTCCCCGGAGCTCCAGGAGGCCCAGGACGGTCAGGAGATCACGCAGGAACAGCTGGACCAGGCTGTGGAGATCATCCGCCAGCGCGTGGACGGTACCGGTGTCTCGGAGGCCGAGATCAGCACCCAGTCGGGTTCGAACATCGTGGTGTCCATGCCCGGTGTTCCTTCCTCCGAGACCCGTGATCTGATTCAGACTTCGGCGCAGATGGCGTTCCGCCCCGTGATCACCACCGCTGAGGGCACACCCACGCCCGAGGAACAACGCACCCCGGTCGAAGATATTCCGGAACCGGATGCAGAGCCCACCGACTCCTCGGATCCAAACTGGGTCACCCCGGAACTTGTCAAGGAGTTCGAGTCCCTGGACTGCGCCGCGCAGCGACCCCAGGAAGAGCGCAAGGCACAGGACCCCGAGAAGGCCGTCGTGGCCTGCGATCCGGCCAACAACGCCAAGTACATCCTGGGCCCGCTCGAGATCCCCGGTACGGACATCGACGACGCCTCCTACGGAATGGCGAACAATCAGCAGGGCATGTCCACGGGGCAATACGCCGTGAACCTGCAGTTCAACTCAGAGGGAACCGAGACGTTCAAGGAACTCTCCGAGCGCCTGTACCAGATCGGTCAGGCACAGCAGGGCGACCCCCGGTCCCAGTTCGCCATCCTCCTGGATGGCACCGTGATTTCGGCGCCCTCCATGAACGCCGTGATCAACGACGGCAGCGCCCAGATCACCGGTTCCTTCACGGAGGAGGACGCGCGCTTCCTCTCCGAGCAGCTCAAGTACGGTGCCCTTCCCGTGAGCTTCAGCATCGAGTCCGAGCAGCAGATCTCTGCGACTCTCGGTAGCAACCAGCTGCGCATGGGCATCATCGCGGGCCTGGTGGGGCTGGCGCTGGTGTGTGTGTACTCGATGTTCCAGTACCGCTGGCTGGGTCTGGTGACCATCTCGTCCCTGTTGGTGGCGGGCCTGATCACCTACTTCGCTATCACCCTGCTGGGGTGGAGCGCCAACTATCGCCTGTCACTGGCCGGTGTGGCCGGTCTGATCGTGGCCATCGGCCAGACCGCCGACTCGTTCATCGTGTACTTCGAACGCATCAGGGACGAGATCCGCGCGGGCAGAAGCATCCCCGCCGCGGTGGATCACGGCTGGAAACGCGCGCGGCAAACTGTGCTCGCCGCCAAGGCCGTGAACCTCCTTGCGGCAGTCGTGCTGTACTTCGTGGCCGTGGGCAACGTGCGAGGATTCGCATTCACCCTGGGCCTGACGGCGATCGCCGACTTGCTCGTGGTCTTCCTGTTCACCCACCCGGTCATGGTGCTGCTGACTCGCACCAAGTACTTCGGCGGGGGTGCCAAGAACTCGGGTCTCGATCCCGAAGCGCTCGACGCCGTGCCGTTCTACCGCGGCGCGGGACGCGTTCGTAGCCCCGAGGACAGCGACGGACTCACGATCGCCGAGCGGCGTCGTCGTCAGAAGGCCGCCGAAACCCCGGGCGACGGCGCCGCGGACGGAGCAGACGTATCCGGCGGTTCCAGCGCGGTGGACCAGACCGAACAGACCGAGGGGAGCACCCGATGAGCAACCGACTCGCACGCTTCGGTAACGACCTGCACAGCGGTCGTAAGTCCTACCCGTTCGTTGAGAAGCGCCGGTTGTGGCTCTCTTTGACCGTGGCACTCGTAGTGCTGTCCCTGCTGATCCCGGTGGTCAAGGGCGGCTTCAATCTGGGCATTGATTTCACGGGCGGCTCGGAATTCACGGTGTCCGGTATCGAGAACACGGATGTCCAGACCGGCGAGCAGGCCGTGGCGGAATCCTCTGACGCCAGCGGCGTGACCGTGACCAACATTGCGCCCGGCACGGTGCGCGTGCAGACCGAACAGCTCGACGACGACCAGACTCTGGCCGTCAAGGACTCCCTGCAAGAGGCGTACGGCGCCTCGGACGACCAGGTGACCTCGAACTTCGTGGGCCCCACATGGGGGCAGGGAGTGACCCAACAGGCCCTGTGGGGGCTGTTGATCTTCGTCCTGCTGGCCACGGTGCTCATGGCGCTCTACTTCCGCACGTGGAAAATGTCCGTGTCGGCGGTTGCCGCGATGATGGCCACGATCGTGATCACCGCCGGCGTGTATTCGCTGGTTGATTTCGAGGTCACCCCGTCCGCCGTGATCGGCTTCCTGACCGTGCTGTCCTACTCGCTGTACGACTCCGTGGTGGTCTTCGACAAGGTGCGTGAGAACACCAAGGGGTTGTTGAGCGGCGCGGCACCGGAAGAGCGGGCCAAACGGACGTTCTCGGAACAGATCAACCTGGCGGTCAACCAGACCTTGGTCCGTTCGATCAACACCTCCATCGTGGGAATCCTGCCCGTGGGTGCCATTCTGTTCATCGGTGCCTATCTGCTCGGCGCGGGAACGCTGAAGGACCTGTCGTTGTCGCTGTTCGTGGGCATCATCGTGGGTACGATCGCCACCATGTTCGTGGCCGCGCCCCTGTACTCCTGGCTGCGCGGACTCGAACCGGCCGTGCGTGACCAGGAACGCAAGGTTCTGGACGCCCGCCAGACCGACGGCGCTCCGGTGACCGCGGATCCGGTCCAGGCCGGGCCGCGCGAATAACGCGCCGCACCTCCGTTACACTCGCCCCCGTACCGTAAGGTGCGGGGGCGTGCTATTAGACTTGGCTACTTAGCGCACCGGGCGCAGAGATCCCGTCCCGGCCAGCGGTGATCCGTGAGGAGGCTGTGGACCCATGACGACAGAGTCAGACGCTCAGAGTGCAAAGAATTCCGTGCCGCCCAACCCACAGGACCCCCCGGCGCTGCCTGCCAATTCGAGAATCGAGACAGCGGGAACCCATTTTGTGTTGCCCGCCTCCCGTCCGGTCTTCGGACGCGCGGTGTTCCCCGGTCGCAGCGAACGCACCCGCTCGACACTGTCCGTGCTCTCCGGTGAATCGGTGCCCCGATCGCCCGTTCTGGTGCCACTGTTACGCACGGTGAGTGCGACGCACCCTGACGAAGATCTGGACGTCCTGCAACGCGCTTTTGCCGTAGCGGACTCGTACCACGAAGGGCAGAAGCGCAAGTCCGGTGACCCCTACATCACCCACCCGGTGGCCGTGACCACGATTCTCGCGGAGCTGGGCATGACCGGCGCCACCCTTGTCGCTGGGCTCCTGCACGACACCGTGGAGGACACCGACTACTCGCTCGAACAGCTCACTAAGGACTTCGGTGAAGAGGTCGCCACGCTCGTGGACGGAGTGACCAAACTCGACAAGATCCACTACGGCGAGAACGCCCAGGCAGAGACGGTTCGCAAGATGATCGTGGCCATGGCCAAGGACATTCGTGTGCTGGTCATCAAGTTGGCCGACCGGCTGCACAACGCACGCACGTGGCGGTTCGTCTCATCCTCGTCGTCGTCCAAGAAGGCCCGCGAAACCCTTGAGATTTTCGCCCCGTTGGCCCACCGACTGGGTA
Source organism: Kocuria carniphila (assembly GCF_004136555.1). Taxonomy (GTDB): domain Bacteria; phylum Actinomycetota; class Actinomycetes; order Actinomycetales; family Micrococcaceae; genus Kocuria; species Kocuria carniphila. Next base: position 13,491 of record NZ_NOIT01000014.1, on the reverse strand, counting down.
TGAACACCATCAAATGGGAACTCGAGGATCTCTCCTTCTCCGCGCTGTACCCCAAGGTCTACGACGAGATCGTTCGCATGGTGGGGGAGCGCACGCCGGAGCGCGAACGCAACCTAGCCACGATCCGCGGTCTGATCGCGGCGGAGCTGGACAAGTCCGGCATCGACGCCACGATCACCGGTCGGCCCAAGCACTATTACTCGATTTACCAGAAGATGATCGTGCGGGGTAAGGATTTCGACGAGATCCATGATCTGCAAGCCGCGCGCGTGCTCGTGAACTCGGTGCGTGAGTGCTATGCCGCCCTCGGTGTGCTGCACGCGAAGTGGAGCCCGTTGCCGGGCCGCTTCAAGGACTACATCGCGATGCCCAAGTTCAACATGTACCAGTCGCTGCACACCACGGTGATCGGTCCCAACGGGCGGCCGGTGGAGATCCAGATCCGCACCCACGAGATGCACCACCGTGCCGAGTACGGTGTGGCCGCTCACTGGAAGTACAAGAACCAGGTCAACCAGGCCAATTCCGCCACACCCAAGGCCAAGGAAGGCGAGCTCAACTGGCTCAGCTCGTTGGTCTCGTGGCAGGAAGAAGCCAAGGACTCCTCGGACTTCTTGGATTCGTTGCGGTACCAGATCAACACGGCCGAGGTGTACGTCTTTACGCCCAAGGGTGAGGTCATGGCGCTGCCCACCGGGTCCACCCCGGTGGACTTCGCCTACGCCGTGCACACTGAGGTGGGTAACCACACGATCGGCGCCCGGGTCAACGGCAAATTGGTGCCGCTGTCCTCCAAACTCCAGCACGGTGATCGTGTGGAGATCCTGACGTCCAAGTCCGAGTCGGCATCGCCGTCGCAGGACTGGCTCAAGTTCGTGGGTTCGCCGCGGGCGCGCACCAAGATCCGCCAGTGGCATTCGAAGGAACGCCGCGAGGAAGCCATTGAGCGCGGGAAGGACCTGCTCACCAAGGCGCTGCGCAAGCACCACTTGCCGCTGCAGCGCACGGTGACGCACGAGTCTCTCGTATCGGTCGCACAGGACTTCAACCGGTCTGACGTCGCCGCGCTGTACGAGGCGCTCGGAAACGACGCGGTCAACGCTCAGCAGGTCGTCGAGAAGCTCATCGAGCACCACGGTGGCGCGGAGGGCACCGAGGAGGACTTCGCCGAGACCACCAAGGTCACCGCTCCGGCCCGGGCCACGGTGTCCGATTCGGGTGTGGTGGTCCAGGGCATGTCGGACGTGTACGTGAAACTGGCACGTTGCTGCACCCCGGTTCCGCCGGACGAGATCGTGGGCTTCGTGACCCGTGGTGCCGGCATTTCCGTGCACCGCAAGGACTGCAACAACATGAAGTCCCTGCTGTCCTCAGATGATCCGCGGGTCAAGGAAGTCAGTTGGGCGCCCACGCAGTCCTCGCTGTTCCTCGTGGAGATCCAGGTGGAGGCCCTCGACCGACACTCCCTGTTGCTCGATGTGACCCGCGTACTGTCCGAGAACCACGTGAATATCCTGTCCGCGCAGGTGCACACCTCGCGGTCACGATTGGCGATCTCCCGTTTCGCCTTCGAAATGGGAGACACCCGCTACCTGGACCACGTGCTTAACCAGGTCCGCCGGATCGATGGCGTGTACGACGTCTACCGCACCTCGGGTCAACGTCCGGTGGCTTCGTAACCGCGTTCCACGGCTCGGCCCACTTTCCGCACCCTGGCCAGAGCCTGGCGGCGGCCCGGTTTCTTGCCGACGGCCTCGAGTGCGGCCAGGACCAATTCGGGTGGGCAGTGCAGGTGCGGGGAGGCCATGAGCCAGTGCAGGGCCCCGGTGCCCTCGGAACCGGGCACGTGAAGCGCCACATCAACCGCGGTGCGCAGCGGACTGGTCACCGCCAGATCCTCGTGAACGACCCGGTCGAAGGGATTGAACGCGGTCTGATGCAGGCTGAACCCGCGGGGGAGTGTCGTGGTGGTTCGCGCGTCCTTGGCGACGAGGATGGGCAGGGGTTCAGGTACTTCCGCGCAATCGTAGAACCATGCGGCGCCGAGCCGTCCGAGCACCCCGCGACGTTGCAAATGGGCGGGAATCACCGCGCGTAGGACATGCAACTTGCTGACTCGAGTGAGCGCAGTTCCCACGGGTACGTGGGCGTCGAGCAGGATTCGGTTGAGAATCCCGTCCGAAACCATCGCGGAGAGCTCAGGACCGCTGAACGGGTGCCCGGGTCGCAAGACCGGTGTCAGCTTCGCACCGCTTCGGGGCGGTAGCGAGTGAACGGAGTCGGTGGGTTGCGGCTGCGGCGGTGTCATGACCCCATCTGAACCGATGCCGGCGGGAAAGAAAACGGGGACCGCCCCGGTTGTGGACAACCGGAACGGTCCCCGTTCGCTGTGCAGTGCGCTCAGCTCACATCAGTTCAACTCTGAAGCCGAAGCCTGCAGCGTGGCCAACCACTGCTCGCTCGTGGCCAGATCCTTCTCGAGGGTGGCGGCCTTCTTCTCGTTGCCGGAGGCACGGGCGGCCTCGATGGCGGTCTTCTGATCCGCAATCTTGTTCTCGAGCTGAGTCAACATGGAGTTGGAGCGTGCCTTGGTCTCGGGATCCGTGCGGCGCCACTGGTCGTCCTCGGCCTTCTTGACGGCGTCCTCGACGGCGCGCAGTTCGTTCTCCACGCGACGCATGTGGGCACGCGGGACCTTACCGGCTTCCTCCCAACGAGCCTGTACGGCTGCGAGCTCTTTCTTCGCCTGATCCAAATTCTTGACGGGAAGGATCTTCTTGGCCTCTGCGAGCAGCTCCTCCTTGACCACCAGGTTCGCCTCGAACTCCTGATCGATCTGTTCATTGGCGGCCTTGCGGGCGTCGAAGAACACATCCTGGGCCGCGCGGAACCGCGACCACAGGGCGTCGTCGTCCTTGCGGGACGCCCGGGGCGAGGCCTTCCAACGATCCATGAGGTCGCGGTACTTGGAGGCGGTGGGGCCCCAATCTGTCGAATTCGACAGGGACTCGGCCTCAGCGATCAGCGCTTCCTTGGCCCGCTTGGCCTTGGCGTTGGTCTCGTCCAGCTTGGAGAAGAACGCCTTGCGGTGCCGGTCGAACGTTGTGCGGGCCTTGCGGAAGCGCTTCCACAGGGATTCCTCATCAGACTTGGACAGCCGCACGCCCGAACGCTGGTGCGCCTTCCACTGATCGAAGAGTTCGCCCATGCGCTCCGACGAGTGCTTCCACTGGGTCTTCTCAGGGTCCTGACCGGCAACCTTTTCCGCGGCCTCCACGATGGCCGTGCGGTGAGCCAGCTGCTCGGCCTTGGCCTTCTGCTGCTCTTCCTTTTCACGGGTCTCGGCCTCGCCAATGGCGACATCTAGGGCATCGAGTCGCGTGGAAAGTCCGGCCAGATCGCCCACCATTCCGCGGGCGGCGACCTGCTCACGCACGTGTTCCACCGTTTTGCGCATGTCCGTGGTCGGAGCCTTGGCCGCGAGACGCTGCTCGAGCAGGTCAACCTGGGCCTCGGCATCGTCGAACTTGCGCGCGAAGTAGGCGATCGCCTCGTCCTCGGTCGCGTTCGGGAACTGGCCGCACTCGTGTTCCTCACCGTCCACGGTCACGTACACAGTGCCGTTCTCGTCCGCGCGGCCGTGCTGCTTGGCACGCGCCACGGATTCCGGAGTGGCCAGGGCGGGCTTGGCCGCTTCCTGGGCCGGCGCGGTCTGGGTCGGCGCTGACTGGGCCGGCTGAGCGGGAGCGACCACGGGTGCCGACGGCGCCGGGCCGGCAGGCGCGGGCACGGCACCCTCGGTGGCCTGGGGGACGACGTTCGCGGGCGTTGCAGGGGTGGCGGGTTTCGACGGCGCTGCAGCGGGCGGCGTCGGCGTGGGTGCTGCGGCCGGGGCAGCAGGCTTGGCAGGTTTCGCCGGGGGAGTTGGCACGGGGGCCGACTCGGGGGTCTGGGGCCGGTCGTCGGATTCAGGACGTTCTGTCACCGCTATAACTCTCTCTCCACGTCCACGACCGCGCTACGAGCCCCACAAAAGCGGGCATTCGTCACACGACGCGTGGAATCGGTCATCGATACGGCCATCCTATCGACCGCGGCGTCCTAGAATGGCAGCACACACCACGACGCCGCTCGGGGCCTTTCTATGACCAGGTCCAGGATCGCGCGCCGGGACCCCGCATTCGCACCAAGGAGAACTCACCCATGGCCCGCACCACCTCCCTGTCCGGTTTCCCCGAATGGCTTCCGGAAGAGCGGATCGTGGAGCAACACGTCCTGGACGAACTGCGGCGCACCTTTGAGCTCCACGGCTTCTCGTCCATCGAGACCCGTGCCGTAGAGACGGTCGAACAATTGCTGCGCAAGGGCGAGATCGACAAAGAGGTCTACGGCGTGTCCCGGCTGCAGCAGGACGAGGACGAGAAGTCGCCCAAGGAGGGCGCGCTCGCACTGCACTTCGACCTCACGGTTCCGTTCGCCCGCTACGTGGTGGAGAACAACGGCTACCTGACGTTCCCGTTCCGCCGTTACCAGATCCAGAAGGTGTGGCGCGGTGAGCGTCCGCAGGAGGGTCGCGCCCGCGAGTTCACCCAGGCCGATATCGACGTGGTGGGTGACGGCACCCTGGCCTTCCGCTACGACGTGGAACTGGCCCTGGTCATGATCGAAGCACTGTCACGGCTGCCCATCCCGCCGTTCGTGCTGCGCGTGAACAACCGCAAGCTCGCCGAGGGGTTCTACCGCGGCATCGGCCTGGACGACGCCCCCGCCGTGCTGCGCGAGATCGACAAGCTCGAGAAGATCGGCCGTGACGCCGTGATCGCCAATCTGCAGGCGAACGTGGGAGCAACCGCCGAGCAGGCGGCGTCGGCCCTGGATCTTGCGAGCATCCGCACCGAGGACACGTCCTTCGTGAAGCAGGTGCGCGCACTGGGCGTGAGCAACGACCTGCTCGAGGAGGGCTTGACCGAGCTCGCGGAGGTCGTGGGCGAGGCCGCCCGTCGCGCTCCCGGCAAGGTCAACGCGGACCTCTCCATCGCCCGAGGCCTCGATTACTACACCGGCACCGTGTACGAAACCGTGCTCGTGGGCCACGAACAACTGGGCTCGGTGTGCTCGGGCGGGCGCTACGAATCTCTGGCGACCACGGGCAAGAAGAACTTCCCGGGTGTGGGTCTCTCCATCGGCGTGACCCGCCTGGTCACCCGCATTCTGTCCCAGAACATGGCCAAGGCCTCGCGCGCCGTGCCCTCCGCCGTGCTCGTGGCCCTCAACGACGACGAGTCCTGGTCCGCCGCCCAGGACGTGGCCGGGCAACTGCGTGCCCGTGGCATCGCGACCGAAGTGGCGGCGTCGCCCCAGAAGTTCGGCAAGCAGATCCGCTACGCCGAACGCCGCGGCATTCCGTTCGTGTGGTTCTCGACCGTTCAGGAGGACGGCACCGTGACCCACGAGGTCAAGGACATCCGCTCCGGCGAGCAGGTCACCGCGGATCCCACGGCTTGGCAGCCCCCGCACGAGGACCTGCACCCCACGGTCGAGGCGCCCGAGACCGCCTGAGACTTGTAGACTTTCAACCAGACTGACCTGGCCACCGAGCCGCGCCCAGCCCACCGGCTGGCGAACGCACCGGTCGAGCCAACACCCCAGACATGAAAAGGTGGATATTTCTTGCTGCGAACGCACGAACTCGGATCATTGAGCGCCCAGAACATCGGCGAAACGGTCACGCTGGCCGGTTGGGTCGACCGCCGTCGTGACCACGGTGGCGTGGCGTTCGTGGATCTGCGCGACGCTTCCGGTGTGGCACAGATCGTGGTGCGCGACGAAGCAGAGTTCCACCAGCTCCGCAACGAATTCGTCCTACAGGTCACCGGCAAGGTCGAGCGCCGCCCCGAGGGCAACGAGAACCCCAACCTGCCTTCCGGTGAGGTCGAGGTCATGGTCGACGAACTGACCGTGCTCAACACCTCCGCCGCGCTGCCCTTCCAGATCGACGAGCACGTGGAGGTCGGTGAGGAAGCGCGCCTCAAGTACCGCTACCTGGACCTGCGCCGCCCCGAGCCCGCCCGCATCATGCGCTTGCGCTCCGAGGTCAACCGCGTGGCCCGCAACCTGCTTCACGACCAGGGTTTCCTGGAGGTCGAGACCCCCACGCTGACCCGTTCCACCCCCGAGGGTGCCCGTGACTTCGTGGTTCCGGCCCGTCTCTCGCCGGGCTCGTGGTACGCGCTGCCGCAGTCCCCGCAGTTGTTCAAGCAGCTGCTGCAGGTGGGCGGCATCGAAAAATACTTCCAGATCGCCCGCTGCTACCGCGACGAGGACTTCCGCGCGGACCGCCAGCCCGAGTTCACCCAGCTGGACGTCGAGGCTTCCTTCGTGGAAGAGGACGACATCATCGCCCTGGGTGAGTCGATCGTGAAGGCCCTGTGGTCGCTGATCGACGTGGACATCCCCACGCCCATCCAGCGCATGACCTACGCGCAGGCCATGGCCGACTACGGCACGGACAAGCCGGACCTGCGCTTCGATCTCAAGCTCACCGACCTGACCGAGTACTTCAAGGACACCCCGTTCCGCGTCTTCCAGGCTCCCTACGTGGGTGCCGTGGTCATGCCCGGTGGTGCCTCCCAGCCGCGCCGCCAGCTCGATGCCTGGCAGGAATGGGCCAAGCAGCGCGGCGCACGGGGCCTGGCGTACATGCTGTTCAAGGAAGATGGCGAGATCACCGGTCCCGTGGCCAAGAACATCTCCGACGAGGAGAAGGCCGGACTGGCCGAGGCCGTGGGTGCCAAGGAAGGCGACTGCGTCTTCTTCGCCGCCGGCGAGGCCAAGCCCTCCCGCGCACTGCTCGGTGCCGCGCGTGTCGAGATCGGTCACCGCACCGGCCTGATCGACGACGAGGCCTGGGCCTTCGTCTGGATCGTGGACGCCCCGCTGTTCGAACCCGCCGCTGACGCCGTGGAATCCGGTGACGTGGCCGTGGGCTCCGGCGCCTGGACCGCGGTGCACCACGCGTTCACCTCGCCCAAGCCCGAGTTCCTCGATACCTTCGACACCAACCCCGGTGACGCCCTGGCCTACGCGTACGACATCGTGTGCAACGGCAACGAGATCGGTGGCGGTTCCATCCGTATCCACCGCCGCGACGTGCAGGACCGCGTGTTCCGCGTGATGGGTTTGTCGCAGGAAGAGGCCCAGGAGAAGTTCGGCTTCCTGCTGGACGCCTTCCAGTTCGGCGCGCCCCCGCACGGTGGAATCGCTTTCGGCTGGGACCGCGTGGTGGCCCTGCTGGCCGGCACCGATTCCATTCGCGACGTCATTGCGTTCCCCAAGACCGGTAACGGCTACGACCCGCTGACCGCCGCTCCCGCGCCCATCACCGCGCAGCAGCGCAAGGAAGCCGGCGTGGACGCCAAGCCCGAGCCCAAGGGCCAGAAGGCCGATAAGGCTGCGGACAAGGCCGAGACCGATCAGGCTCAGGCCGGCGTAAAGGACGATTCCAAGTAGCACGCACGCGTCACAGTAACTTTGCCGGCCGGGGTTTGATTGCCCTGGCCGGCATTGTGCTGTCCGCCTTCTCCTTACGGCTCGCCGTGTCAGGGGTGTCACCCGTGCTGGATCGAGTGCGCGAGGACGTTGCCTTGGACGCGGCCTCCACCGGTTTGCTGGCCATGCTGCCGACCCTCGGCTTCGCTCTCACAGGTTTCTTGACTGCGGCCGCCATGCGTCGGATCAGCTTGGAGGCGTTATTGGCGATTGCCAGCGCACTCGCGGCCGCGGGGCTGATTGCCCGCGCGGCCAGTTCCTCGTCCGGTCCCTTTCTGGCCTTCTCACTGTTGATTATGATTGGGCTGGGCATCGGCAACGTGACCCTGCCACCCATCATCAAGAAGTACTTCCGCGAGCACATTGCCCCGCTCACCGCGATCTATTCGATGCTCCTGGGGCTGTCCACCGCGGCCGCCCCGTTCTTCGCGGTGCCCCTCGCCGACGCCGCCGGGTGGCGTTTCTCGGTCGGGTCCTGGGCGGTTTTCTCGCTGGCAGCTTTGATCCCGTGGTTGCTCATGTGGGTGAGCGTGCGTCGGGAGGGTGCGCGAGCGGCGTCGTCGGTCGCGCCGGATCCGGCACAGGCCACGGTGAGGCCGTGGCGATCGCCGATCGGCTGGGGGCTGGTGCTGCTGTTCGTGGGAACCTCGTCCAACACGTTTTCAATGTTCACCTGGTTGCCGCGCGTGATCACGAGCTACGGATTCTCCGAGCATCAGGCTGGGCTCATGCTCGCCTATTACGCAATTTTGGGGATTCCAGTGAGCCTGGTGGTGCCGCTGTTGGTGCGTCGCCTTTCCCGGACCACCGGTCTGGGGCTCACGGCCGTGGCTCTGTACGCGCTGGGCTACCTGGGGCTGTTGTTGTGGCCGACCACGCAATGGGGGCCGCTGGATGCCGTGTGGGTGTGGATCACGATCTTCGGACTGGCGCAGGCCTCCTTCCCGCTGGCCCTGACGCTCATCAACGCGCGCACGCGCAGCACGGCCGGGGCGGGTGCACTGTCGGGATTCGGCCAGGGCGTGGGATACCTGGCCGGGTGCGTGGGACCGCTGATCTTCGGTCTGCTGTTCACATGGGGTGGCTCATGGTGGACCTCGTTCAGTTACCTGTGGCTCATGCTGATCGCCTTGACCGCGGGTGTGCTGCTGACCGGGCGCCGTCGTTTTCTGGAGGATGGCGTGGCGACCGACCGCACGGTGCAGGAGTAGGCTCGAGAACACGCTCACCGCGCGAATCACCTCCGGGGAGGTTGCCGTGTGCAGACTGTTCGGGCTCCACACCGGAGCGCAGCCGCAAACCTGCTCGTTCTGGCTGTTGAACGCCTCCGATTCACTGTCCGAGCAGAGTCGACGGCAGCCCGACGGCGCCGGGATCGGCACCTTCGATCCGAACGGCAAGCCGCATCTCGTCAGATCAGCACTCGCCGCCTACCTCGATCCCGAATTTGCGATAGCCGCGCAGGCCCTGACCGGTACGAGCTTTGTGGCCCACGTGAGATTCGCGACCGAGGGCGAGCTGAGCGTAGCCAACACGCACCCGTTCGAACAGGAAGGGCGTATGTTCGCGCACAACGGGGTGATTCGGTCTCTCAATGTGCTGGATCGGGAGCTGGCCCGGCGTGACGCGACCTCTTTGGTTCTTGGCACCACCGACAGCGAGCGCTACTTCGCGCTGCTGACCTCATATTTGCGGGAATTCTCGGGCGATGTTGTTCAGGCGCTCCGTGCATGTCTGACGTGGTTGGCGCAGAACGTGTCGCTGTACTGCCTGAATTGTGTCCTGGCGACACCGCAGGAGGTGTGGGCGGTGCGTTACCCGGACACGAATCCGCTGTGGTACCTCAGCGGGCCCGCCGGAACGGGTTCACACCCGGCGCCGACGGGTCAGTCACCAGTACGTTTCACCTCAAGGTACTGGGCCGTGGCCGGTCTGGATCCCACGATCAATACGGTCACCGTAGTGGCCAGCGAACGCATGACGGACGATGCTCAATGGGCGATGATCTCACCGGGTTGGGCGCTGCACGCTGGTCCGGGTGACGCCTTCCAGCTGCTCGACCTGGGCTTGGGCCGGCCGCGGCGCCAGATCGGTCACGACGAGCTCGGTCACGCGGCAACGGCGCAGGGTGCAGATTGAGGCCGAGGACATCGCTCTCGCGTGTCGCGCCGCGCTCTCGCGAGAGGGGTCCTACTGATGCCAGGATGTGGCACGACTCCGCATCCATGCTGGTCTACCGGGTGTGATGAACTGAGCCCATGAGGATTGTGTTGCAAACGGTGTCCAAGGCGTCCGTCACGGTTGAGGGTTCGGTGACCGGGGAGATCACCGGACCTGGACTGCTGGCACTGGTGGGTGTGACTCACGAGGACACCCCGGAGACCGCTAAGAAACTCGCTGAGAAAATCGCGACGCTCCGGATCCTTCCGGGGGAGAAGTCGTGTGTGGACCTGTCCGCACCCGTGCTGGCCGTCAGCCAGTTCACCCTGTACGCGGATGTGCGGAAGGGACGGCGGCCTTCGTGGTCAGCGGCGGCGCCCGGGGACGTCAGCGAGCCGATCTTCGATCAGTTCGTGGAATCCTTGCGTGGGGCCGGTTTGGACGTTGGCACCGGTGTCTTCGGCGCTCATATGCAGGTCGAGCTGATCAATGACGGGCCCGTCACCATCATCGTCGACTCCGACGAGCTGGACCGCCCGCGGAGGCAGTGAACCCTGAGCCTTCACGCATGCCTCTGAAGGAGCGGGCGTGTGGCGCAGTCTCAGGTGAGGAAAATGAAGCTTGGCGGCCCCGGGGGAGGGAAAAGCGTAAAAGTAGCCGCGGATGTGCACGTTCCTCACCCCAGGCCGTACCGCTGCAGTTTCCTCACATGACACTTCTACCTTCCGTACGGATGCATGTCGGAACCTCCCGTTAGGGTCGGTGCTGTGAGCAATCCGCTGTTTGACCTGCCCGACCCGGACGAGCCCGACCGGGAAGACGATCCTGCGCCAACCCGTGGCCGTGGTCGAGCGCCTTTGGCCGTGCGGATGCGCCCGCGCACGCTGGACGAAGTGGTTGGACAGAAACATCTTTTGCGTGCCGGATCACCGTTGCGCGTATTGGCCGGAACTGATGCGGGTCCGGCCGGTCCGAACTCCATCATCTTGTGGGGACCGCCGGGAACCGGAAAAACCACCATCGCGCACGTCATTGCGCGCGGCCACGGGACCAAGTTCGTGGAACTGTCGGCGATCACAGCAGGCGTCAAGGACGTCCGCCGAGTCATGGACGAAGCGCTCACCGACCGCGATCTGCACGGGCGCAGCACCGTGCTGTTCCTGGACGAGATCCATCGTTTCACCAAGGCCCAGCAGGACGCGCTGCTTCCCGGAGTCGAGAACGGCTGGGTCATTCTGGTGGCCGCGACTACGGAGAATCCGTCCTTCTCGGTGATCTCACCGCTGTTGTCCCGCTCGTTGATGCTCACCTTGCAGCCACTTGAACGCTCCGACATCCACGAACTGCTCGATCGCGCCGTGACCGACCGGCGCGGCCTCAACGGTGAGGTCACACTCGACGACGACGCCAGGAACCACCTGCTCGACATGGCCGGCGGTGACGCTCGCAAGGCACTGACATCGTTGGACGCCTCCGCGGGAGTGGCCTTCTCTCACACCCGAAATGCCGCAGCTGCCGAAGGGGAGTCCGATGGCGGTGGGGCGCCCCTCGACAGCGGGGACGCCAAGGAAGGCGCGGTGACCAACGAAGACTCGGGACCGAGCGCCGTCGGCCCCGTGACCATCACCCTGGAGCACGCGGAGGAAGCGCTCAATCGCGCTGCCGTGCGGTACGACAAGCAGGGCGATCAGCACTATGACGTGATCAGCGCGTTCATCAAATCCATCCGTGGCTCAGATGTGGATGCTGCCATGCACTACCTGGCGCGCATGATCGAAGCGGGGGAGGACCCACGATTCATCGCCCGGCGACTGATCATTTCTGCTTCCGAGGACATCGGCATGGCGGACCCGACAGCGCTGCAAACCGCGGTCGCAGCGGCACAAGCGGTGCAGCTGATCGGCATGCCCGAAGGGCGTATCCCGCTGGCTCAGGCGGTCACGCATTTGGCTACATCGCCCAAGTCCAATGCCTCATACATGGCCATCAATGAGGCCATCGCGGATGTTCGCGCGGGCAAGGCCGGGCCGGTTCCGATGCATCTCAGGGACGGCCACTACAAGGGTGCGGCCACCCTGGGACACGGGGACGGCTACCTGTACGCCCACGACCAGCCCAATGCCGTGGCCTCGCAGCAGTACCCGCCGGACGAGCTGGTGGGCCGAGACTACTACCGGCCCACGCCGTACGGTCACGAGAAACAACTTGCACACCGAGTAGAGATCCTGCGCGGCATGGTCCGTGATGAATAGCCTTCAACTTCAGATGAATACAGAGAATCCTTGAGCACAGGGAAGAAGCGGTAGGCACTTGAAGGCCCAGCTTAAAAGGCTGGTAATTGTCGATTTTATATGCACAATTAATTTATGACTCGCATGAATCAAGAGATCCTTCGCCCCATTGTGGTGGGTGCTTACGCGGCCATTCCATCGGATCAGAAGAACCAGGAAATGTTTTATGACCTGCTCGCACGACATGGAAAGGCCACGGCACTAGAGATTCCGTTCCGGGACGGATTTGTGGACCCAATTGAATGGTTGGCCCGGCAGATGAAAAGGCGCTTCACCCGATCAGTCATCACGCTCATACCCGGCACCATGGAGAGGGTAGGCGCCAGTGGTGTTTTCGGCCTAGCATCTCCCGACGAAAATGCGCGCCGCGCCGCAATGGACTACACCCGTGCGGCCCGGCAATGCGCCGAGGAACTCAATCAGCTGACGGGTGAGAAGTCAGTGGAGGTCATCCACGTCCATTAAGCTCCGTCCATGAAAGCGGATCCAGCGCAACTTGGGCGATCACTTGAGATGCTCTTATCGGAGCAGCCCAACACTTACGAATGGTCGACTCGACTGGTTTTGGAACACTGTGACGCCTATGATCCAACAATCAAAGGTGAAAAGCGGTTTCTTTCCCTGGGCGATGAAATTCCCGTTGCCGCGTCATTGGGGATGGGCGTGACAATTAACTGGGGACGATCTGCGGTTGAAGCTCAAAATTCTGATCGTCCGGTGGAACATGTCCGACAATTGGTATCGGAAGGAATTCTTGAGGGATTGATGTTCTCCGGCGCGGGTCGAGAGAGTAATGGTTACGGGGCCCCGTGGGCCGATGCGCATTTGCCCCTCACGGGTGACGAACCCACGTCTCTCATGGATGAGTCGGCGGTCGAGCAGTGTCTGGAAGCTGCCGGTGGCGCGTGCACCTATACGGGGGCAAAAGTGCAAGTGCCAACCGGCAGCTCGATCCAGCGTCGTGTGGACATCATCCGGAACGTGACTCGTTTACTGGAGTCTTGACCGGTGGGCCACCGCGAAATGGGAGTCCAGTGCGTGTCAGCCGTCCGTACTGCGTGAGCTCGTGAGCCACGTCAACGGAAGCACACTCAGAAAGAGCCCCTGCCACTCCCGCTCCCACAAGACGGCCAATCGGCCGTCGGGAAGCTGGGCCATTGACTGATACACATGGTGGCGGGGATTCAGCACCCGGTTGTGCGCCCACGTGGTGCCGTCATCGAAGGACATTCTGAGGACTCCGCGGCCCCGAAACGGCAGCATCTGGGACGCATTGGCGAAGACGACTGCCTCCCGGCCGTCGTATGAGACCCGGATCGCATTTGGTTGCGAAAAAATTTCGGCTATTTGAGCGACGTAATCCGGCCCTTCACAGATGAGCATGGGTAGGGGTCTTGCGCCACGGCCGGTGTCCGCCGGCGGCGAGCAGGGCGCGTAGGCGGTAGTTGTCGAAGTTCCGGAAGCCGCGGGCGACTCGGCGCATCGTCTCGAT
>NZ_NOIT01000013.1 GCF_004136555.1 Kocuria carniphila | reverse complement strand
CCATCAACCAAAAAATACAAATACTTTTCGGTATCAACAAACTAGGCACACTATTGAGTTGACAAACAACAAACCACACGGCGGATCTCAGCGATCCTGTCGTTGGTTGAAATTTTCGCTTCTCGCCGAGAACCTCGCGGTTCCGCTCGGAAGCAACCTTTCTATCGTAGTACCTTCTGCTTCGGCGTGTCAACTTGATCTCTCAAGCTGGTTGGCTTCCACTTTTGGTAGCTGTCGATTCCGCATGAACAAGGCGCAGGAACAACCTGTGCTGATCTTTACGGGATGTTCACCGCTGCGTTGGCCTTTCGGCCTTGCCCGCGGCGACTCGGACTACATTACACACGGATCCCACGGCGCGCAAAACCACTGCCAGCGCCCCCGGTTCCCGGATGAGAAGAGCCCTGAAGCGCCCATAATGGCAACTCTCCAGGGCTCAGGGCTCAGGGCTCAGGGCTCAGGGCTCAGGGCTCAGGGCTCAGGGCTCAGACGACAGTAACTGCAGCCAGATTCTTCTTGCCTCGACGCAGCAGCGCGAATCGCCCGTGCAACAGATCGGAGGCATCCAGTGCTGCGTCCCCATCGGTGACCTTCTGGTTGTTCAGCGAAACGCCACCTTCCTTGACCGTGCGTCGTGCGGCGGACTTGGACTCCGAGAGTCCGGTGGCCACCAGGAGGTCAATGATCGTGGTCTGATCCGCGCTGACTTCAGCATGGGGAAGCTCAGCCGTGACCGACGCCAGGGTTTCCTCGTCCAGGTCGGAGAACTGCCCCTTCCCGAACACGGCAGCGGATGCCGCGATGGCCTTGCGCGTTGCCTCTTCACCGTGGACCAGAGTATTGACCTCGTAGGCCAGGGCCTTCTGGGCTTCGCGACGGTACGGTTCGGTCTCCGTGAGACGGCCAAGCTCTTCGATCTCTTCGCGGGTACGGAAGGTGAAGACCTTGAGACGGTCCACCACATCTGCGTCAGCGGTGTTGAGCCAGAACTGGTAGAAGGCGTACGGAGAGGTGAGCTCCGGGTTCAACCAAATCGCGTTGCCCTCGGACTTACCGAACTTGGTGCCGTCCGAGTTGGTGATCAAGGGCGTACCGATCGCGTGCACGGTGGCACCTTCAACCTTGCGTACCAGTTCGGTACCCGAGGTCAGGTTGCCCCACTGATCCGAACCACCGGTCTCCAATACGCAGTTGTACTCGCGGTACAGGTTCAAGAAGTCCATACCCTGCAGGATCTGGTAGCTGAACTCGGTGTAGGAAATACCCTCGTCCGAGTTGAGTCGCTTGGCCACAATGTCCTTCTTGATCATCGTGCCGACGCGGAAATTCTTGCCGACGTCCCTCAGGAAGTCGATCGCGGACATCTGCGACGTCCAATCCAGGTTGTTGACCATCCGTGCCGCGTTCTCCCCTTCGAAGGAGAGAAACCGCTGAACCTGCTCGCGGAGCAACTCAACCCACTCGGCCACGGTCTCGCGGGAGTTCAGGACGCGCTCAGACGTCTGACGCGGGTCACCGATGAGTCCGGTGGAGCCACCGACCAACCCGATGGGGTTGTGTCCGCCCAACTGCAGACGGCGCAGCAATAACAACTGAACCAGGTGGCCCAAGTGAAGAGAGGCCGCGGTGGGATCGAACCCGCAGTAATACGTGATGGGTCCGGAGGCCAAGGCATCCTCAATGGACTGTGGGTCCGTGGACACCTGGACGAGACCCCGCCAATTCAGTTCTTCCCACAGGGAATCGAAGGTCGGGTCGTTGTGCTGATTGCTCAGATCGGTGGTTGACACGAGGACTAAGTTATCAGCCCTGCGACTCCGAGCAGGTTTGTTCCAGACCCGCTGGCATGCCATGCGCGGCCACCATGTACAGACGCTGGGTGGGTCGTGTCATCGCCACATACAAGTTGCCCACTCCCCCGGCAGGATCGTTGGCAATGTCCGCCGGTTCCACCACCACTACGGAATCGAATTCCAGGCCCTTCGCATCCCACGGGGTGAGCAGCATGATCTGACGATCCAGTCGTCGCATTCCCGCGGCGACCAACCCCGGGAACGCCTGGTCGAGTGCTGCGGCCACGGCAGCAATCGAGTCACCGGGACACACGACGCCGATCAGTCCTCCCTCGACGAGATCCAGTTCACTGCGGAGCTGCTCGATCACCGCCTCGGCCACTTCCTCCTGGTCGGCAACGTTGATCAAGACGGGCGCTTCCCCGTCACGAACGGCGCGCGGGTCCGACACGCGAAGGCCTGCTGCGCGGGCAACTCGCACGGCGGCGTCGGCGATGGGCTGGGGCGTGCGGTAGTTGACCGTGAGTTCCTCAAGGGAGAAGCGATCCCCCACGAACGGTTCCAGCGCACCATCCCATGTGGTCGCTGCCGCGGCGTTACCGGCCTGGGCAATATCGCCGACCACCGTGAACGACTTCATGGGGCAGCGGCGCATCAGCGTGCGCCACTGCATGGCCGAGAGCTCCTGAGCCTCGTCGACCACCACGTGCCCGTAGGCCCAGGTGCGGTCCGCCGACGCCGCCTCGGCAGCGGTCATGCGCCGCACCGGTTCCTCGTTCAGGGTGGTCAACTGGTCCACGGTGATGATGCCCTGGGCGCCGATGTCTTCGAAACCCTCGGCCATGGTGGCGAGCACTTTCTCCGCGGATTCTGCCGCCTTGCGCTGCTCGGCCGCCTGACCGCGCAGCTTGATACCCGCGGAATCGAAGTCGCCAAGCAGCTCTGCCGCTTCGTCGAGCAATGGCACGTCCGCGACGGTGAGCGGCGCATCAGGGGCTCGGAGTAGCTGCGCGATTTGGGCGTCACTCAGGTTGGGAGCGGCGGAACGCAGGTAGCGCTCCTTGGAGAACAGCTGACCCACCAGTTGCTGTGGGGTCAACGGCAACCACAACAGGTTGAGAGCCACTCGGACCTCGCGGGACTGCCGCAGGTCTTCCTTGAGATAGGAACGGTCCATGGTGGAACCGGCCTTCTCGTTGAGCTGCTGCCCCAGGGTTTCCGCGAGCTGCTTGATGATGACCTTCACAAAGGTCGCGCGGGCCTCGTTGTGCGCCTTGCCCGTGGCACGGGCACGCTCACGCGCGTGCCGTACCAGGGAGCGCTTGAGTTTGACCGAATGACCATCCACGGTCAGCCAGAGATTCTTCTCCGGAACCTTTTGCCGGTCCGCGACCGCTCGCTCGATCACGTCCACCATGTGCAGTCCGGACTTCCACCGTGCGACCCACGGATCACGTTCGACCTGGCCGTGAACGCCCGGGTACAGATCCGCCAGCGAAGACATGACCACACCGGTCTCACCCAGAGCGGGCAACACCCGTTCGATGTACCAGAGGAACGATGACGATGGCCCGACGATCAACACGCCGGACTTGGCCAGGCGTTCGCGGTGTTCGTAGAGCAGGTACGCGGCACGGTGCAGCGCCACCGCGGTCTTCCCCGTTCCGGGACCACCCTGCACTACCCGCACACCCTTGAGTGGTGCGCGGATGATGCGGTCCTGTTCGGCCTGAATGGTCGCCACGATGTCGTTCATCCGACCGGTGCGGGTCTTGTTGAGTGCTGCGAGGAGCGCGCCTTCGCCTCGGACGACCTCGTCCTGTTCCACGGCGTCCGCGTTGAAGACATCGTCCTCGATGGCCGTGACGTTGCGCTTCTCCATGATCAGGTGCCGACGCCGCGCGAGCCCCTGGGTGTTGCGTGCGGTCGCCTGATAGAACGCGCCGGCTTCTCGGGCGCGCCAGTCCAGCACCAGACGCTGGTGGTCCTCGGTGGCCAGACCGAGCCGGCCCACGTAATAGCGTTCGTCGTCCTCGGTGTCGAGGCGGCCGAAGACCAGGCGCTCATCCACCGATTCGAGTTGCGTCAATCGGTCCTCGTAGTGAGACGCAAAGGCGTCACGTTCGGATTTGGCCTGGTGACCGCCTCCGTAGTCACTACGCCGGACCTTGGCGAGTTCATGACTGTTGACCTCGCGCAACTCGTCCAGGCGTTCATAGGCCTGGGCAACGTAGTCCCGTTCCAGCTCGAGCTGCTGGGCGGTTCTTTCAGACGCGGACTCGGTCACGCAATTCACCTCACGGGGACGGAAAACGACCGCCGGTTCCATAACCAGCGGTCGTCAATCCTATCGCGCTCCCGTGACCGAGGATGTCACGGGGAGAAACTCAGACTCGCAGCAGGGCGCGAACCCGGTGTCCGCCCAGCTGGGCGCGGCCGCGCAGGGCGGTCAACTCCATGATCACGCCGAAGCCCGCCACGTTGAAACCGGCGCGGGTCAGCAATGAGGCAGAGGCACCCAACGTGCCACCGGTGGCCAGAACGTCGTCGAGCACCAGAACACGCGAACCGCGCGGGACATCGTCCGTGTGGATTTCGAGCGTTTCGGTGCCGTACTCCAGGTTGTACTGCTGCGAGATGGTCTCGCGCGGCAGCTTGCCCTTCTTCCGAACGGGAACAATACCCACGCCGGAGGCATAGGCCACGGCTGCGGCAATCATGAACCCGCGCGCTTCCACACCGGCCACGCAGTCGTACTGGCCGCGGAATGCATCGGTCAGTGCGTCCACGGTGCGCTTGAATCCGTCCCCGTCAGCGAACAGCGGCGTGAGGTCACGGAACAACACCCCCGGCTCCGGGTGGTCCGGGATCTTAGCGCACAACCGGTCAATCATCTGCTCTACGGATTCAGTCACCGGACCATCGTATCCGCCGTTTGCCCCACACGAGCAGTTCGCGTGGATGCTACGGCCGGGTTCTACGTTTCTTAACGGCAGCTTTTCGGTACGGCGAGACCGTGGGATCGTTCTTGAGCGCGAAGCGCCACGGGAAAGCGTCCGTCCCGCCTTCGCCCGAGACGCCGGTGCGAGCGGTGGTCGCCATCTCCGCCTGCCCAGTATGCTCCGGCAGAAAAATCCCCGTCCAGGGTTTCGGATACCCGGGGTGCTCGGTCACGAGACGCTGCGCGGCGAGGACGGGATCCGGGACGCTGCCCAGGTAACGCAACGGAGCGCCGTCGTCAGAACGGTCCAGCCCGAGTGCCTGGGCGACATTGCCGGGTCCCCTGGCAAGTGCGGCGTGCGCTGGTTCGGTGGCCCGGTTCGCACTACGACGACGCCGCGCGGCGTCCTCCCCCGCCACCAGCTCCCCGGCGCGAATGAGGCAGCCGCCCGCGTGTCCGTCGGGGCGGCACACCAGGTTGAGCGCGTGGTGCAAACCGTAGGTGAAGTAGACGTAGAGGTGAGCCGGCGGGCCGAACATCGAGGCGTTGCGGGCGGTCCGCCCGCGATAGGTGTGCGCCCCGGGATCCGGAAGGTCGGAGTCGGCTGGACCGCCGTACGCTTCGACCTCGGTCAGGCGCAGTGCCACCGTCGCTTGTGAATCGGAACGTACCAGGACGGCACCCAACAGCGCCGGAGCTGCCTCCGGGGCTGTTGCGGACAAGAGCTCTTCGAGCGAATCGGCCACGTGTGCGAGTGGTCAGGAAACGATCGGCTGACGGGACTCGAACGCGGCCAACTCACCCAATTGGCGCTTGAGCTCGGCCAATTGCTGTGCCACAGCGGACGGAGCCGTGCCGCCCTGAGAATTGCGGGAATTCAGCGATCCTTCGACCGTGAGTACCTCGCGCACCTGCGGAGTGAGGTGCGCGGAGATCTGCGCGAACTGTTCGTCGGTGAGGTCCCACAGCTCGATGCCGTTCTCCTCGCACACACGCACGGCGTCTCCGGAGATCTCATGGGCCTCGCGGAACGGGACACCCTGGCGAACGAGCCACTCGGCCACGTCCGTGGCCAGGGCGAAGCCCTGCGGAGCCAGCTCCACCAGGCGCTCCTGGTGGAACACGAGCGTGCCCATCATGCCGGACACCGCAGGCAACAGGACCTCGAGCTGATCGATCGCGTCGAAGACCGGCTCCTTGTCCTCCTGCAGGTCACGGTTGTACGCGAGCGGCAGGCCCTTGAGCGTGGCCAGCAAACCGGTGAGGTCGCCGATGAGGCGACCCGCCTTACCGCGGGCGAGCTCGGCGACGTCGGGATTCTTCTTCTGCGGCATGATCGAGGAGCCCGTGGAGAAGGCGTCGTCCAGGGTCACGAACGAGAATTCCTTGGTGGCCCACGTGGTGACCTCTTCGCTCATGCGGGAAATGTCGACCGCCGCCATTGCGGTGACCCACGCGAATTCGGCGTAGACGTCGCGAGACGCTGTGCCGTCGATCGAGTTGAAAACAGCGGAATCGAAGCCGAGCTCCGAGGCGACGGCATTGGGGTCCAGCCCCAAGGAGGAACCGGCCAAGGCGCCGGAACCGTAAGGGGACACCGCGGCGCGCTTATCCCAGTCGACCAGACGCTGCACGTCGCGCAGAACTGCCCAAGCGTGCGCGAGCAAGTGGTGGGACAGCAGGATGGGCTGCGCGTGCTGCAAATGGGTGCGGCCCGGCAAGGGTGCGTACGGGTACCGCTCGGCTTGAGAGATGAGGGCACGCACCACGTCCAGCAGGTCCTTGGCGATGATGGCGGCGTGGTCGCGCAGGTACATGCGACCCAGCGTGGCGATCTGGTCATTGCGGGAACGGCCGGCGCGGAGCTTACCGCCCAGCTGCGGCCCGGCGCGCTCGATCAGACCGCGTTCCAGGCAACCGTGGACGTCCTCATCGGATTCGGCGGGAACGTAGGCGCCGGAACGAACGTCGGTCTCGAGCTGATCGAGCGCGGCAATCATGCCCTCAAGTTCTTCGGCAGTAAGCAGTCCGGCCGTATGGAGCACGCGAGCATGAGCGCGGGAACCCGCGATGTCATAGGGAGCCAACCGCCAGTCGAACTGCGTGGACTTGCTCAGAGCGGCCAGGGCATCCGCCGGTCCCCCGGCGAAACGACCGCCCCACAGGGCGCCCTCATTGGTTCCGTGCTGCTGGTGCTGGGCCATGCTGCTCCTTGCTCGCGAGATGGTGCTAGTTGGGTTCCGGCGACCGGGCGCCGACGGTTCGTGTGCCGAAGCTACGGGTGCCGAGGTCGTGGTTACCCGTAACGACTTCGGACGTAAATCCGGCCGGGCTCCAGTCTAGGAGCCCGGCCGGTCATGACGCGTCAGCGGCGTTTAGTTCTCGCCCGCCAGGCGCTGTTCGCGCTGCGAGGCAACCTTGGAGGACATACCGAACAGCTCGATGAAGCCGCGGGCGTTCGACTGGTCGAACGAATCGCCTTCGTCGTAGGTGGCCAGGTTGAAGTCGTACAGGCCGGTGTCCGAACGGCGGCCGGTCACGGTGGCGCGACCCGCGTGCAGTTCCATGCGGATGTCACCGTTGACGTACTTCTGGGTGTCATCCACGAAGACGTCCAGGGACTTCTTCAGCGGCGAGAACCACTGGCCGTCGTAGACCAGTTCGGTCCAGCGCTGATCCACGGTCTTCTTGAAGCGTGCCTGCTCGCGCTCGAGGGTGACGTTCTCCAGTTCGCGGTGCGCCGCGATCAGGGTCATGGCACCGGGAGCCTCGTAGATCTCGCGAGACTTGATGCCCACCAGGCGGTCTTCAACAATGTCGATCCGACCCACGCCCTGGGCGCCGGCGCGGCGGTTGAGTTCCTGGATGGCCTGCAACGCTGTGACCGGCTTGTTGTCGATTGCGACCGGAACACCTTCCCGGAAGGTGATGACCAGTTCGTCCGCGGGCGGCGGGAAGGTGGGATCGTCCGTGTAGTCGTAGACGTCCTTGGTGGGACCGTTCCAGATGTCCTCCAAGAAACCGGTCTCCACAGCGCGACCCCACACGTTCTGGTCGATCGAGAAGGGGTTCTTCTTGGTGGTCACGATGGGCAGGTCGTTCTTCTCCGCGTAGGCAATGGCCTTTTCGCGGGTCAGAGCCAAGTCACGAACCGGGGCGATGCACTTGAGCTCGGGACCCAACGTCTGGATACCCACCTCGAAGCGAACCTGGTCGTTGCCTTTACCGGTGCAACCGTGTGCCACGGTGGTCGCGCCGAACTGCTTGGCGGCCTTGACCAGGTGCTTGACGATCACCGGGCGGGACACGGCGGACACCAGCGGGTAGGCATCCATGTACATGCCGTTGGCCTTCAGAGCCGGCATGCAGTATTCCTCGGCGAACTCGTCGCGAGCGTCGGCCACGTAGGCCTCCACGGCACCGCAGTCCAGGGCGCGCTGGCGAATGGTCTCCAGGTCCTCGCCGCCCTGTCCAACGTCAACGGCCACCGCAATGACCTCGGCACCCGTGGCTTCTCCGATCCAACCGATAGCCACCGAAGTATCGAGACCTCCGGAGTATGCCAACACAACGCGATCGCTCACGGTGCTCTCCTCACTTTGCTGCACGACAAAAACTTTGCGCACGGGCCAGGCCCGCGCCTCAATGCATGACTATACAGCACTATTTGTAATTATGCATTGAGCGAGAGTTCGCGCTTGAGGATCTTGCCCGTGGGTCCCTTGGGGAGCTCGTCCAGAACGTTGTAGTGACGGGGGTACTTGTACTTGGCCACCCGTTCCTGAACGAAGGCGTCCAGCTCCTTGGTCACTTCTTCCGTCGACCGGTCACCGAGGGCCTTGGGGTCGAAGACGACGACGGCACCCACCTCCTCGCCGTGCTGTTCGTGAGGCACACCCAGCACGGCAGCTTCCACCACACCGGGGAACTGGTACAGCACCTCTTCGACCTCGCGGGGATACACGTTGTAGCCGCCGCGCAGAATCATGTCCTTCTTGCGGTCCACGATGTAGTAGACGCCGTCCTCGTCGCGGCGCGCCATGTCCCCGGTGTGGAACCATCCGTCGCGAATGGCTGCCTCCGTTGCTTCCGGGTTACGCCAGTAGCCCTTCATCACGTACTGGCCGCGGACCACCAACTCACCGACCTCCCCCTCGCCGACGGGCTGGTCCTGGCCATCGAAGATGTCCAATTCAGCGCCCTCGACAGGTGTTCCGATGGAACCGGGTTTACGAATGCCTCCCGGCTGATTCAAGGAAACCACCGGTGACGTTTCGGAGAGCCCGTATCCCTCGTGGACGGTCGTGTTGAACACCTTCTCGAACCGTTCGAGCACCTCCACCGGCATGGGTGACCCGCCGGAGAGAGTTGCCCGAAGGTTGATACCCTCCACCGCTTCCGGACCGATCTGATTGACTGCGTGCAGCAGGGCCACGTACATGCTGGGCACGCCGACGAACACCGTGACCTTGTCCCGGCGCAGAATCTCAAGGGCCTTCATGGCGTCGAAGCGCGGCAGCAGAGTGACCGAAGCACCCTTGGACACCACTCCGTTGAGCGCGACGGTCTGACCGAACACGTGGAAGAACGGAAGGCCTCCAAATTTCACATCGTCTTCGGTCAGGGAGAATCCTTCGGCGGACATCGTGGCGTTGGAACGTAGGTTGAGGTGGGTCAGTTCTGCACCCTTGGGCTTGCCGGTGGTACCGGAGGTGTAAAGCAGTACGGCCGTATCGTCATCATTCCGGTCAACCACCTCATGATCGGGCTCCACACCCTGCAGCTTCTGCATGGTCTCCTGCGCTCCGATGGCCACCACAGGAATGTCACCGGCTTCCTTGGCAGCTTCCTGGCTAGCGTCGATCATGCCTTCCCAGGTCAGAACCGCGGAGACCTCAGCATTGGTGAAGTGGTAGCTGAGTTCACGAGGGGTCAGCAGCGGATTGAGCGGAACAACAATCGCTCCGATCCGGAGAATCGCGTAGTACAACACCGGCATGTGGGGAACATTGGGCATGACCATGGCCACGCGGTCGCCCGGCTTAATCCCCTGCGCCTTGAGCATTGCTGCTGCCCGCGCCGAGAGGTCGTTGAGCTGCGCGTAGGTCATCCGGGTGTCATCCAGGATGATCACGGGACGGTCCGGATATCGGTCGGCGGAATCGGTGAGCAGGGTTGCCACATTGGACATGAGTCATCTCCCAGGAATCTGTAGTGATCTGTGACACATGAGACTGCCAGTATCGGATATCGGAGTCAACGCGACGCTCCGTGATGCCCGCTGCCAAACCACCCTGCGTCCGACTCGTTTTCGTGAGGTGTGTCGGGAGTGCACTACTGTCGGCATGATCATGTCGGAGTGCCGTGGGAAACTGTCCTGGTGGTTCCCCGACTCGGGTGAAACCGCGCCTTGCCAGCTCTTACAGGAGGAACCGTCCGTGTCCGCACCGGAGAACAATGCCCAGCAGCCGCAGTTGACCGACGAAGAAATCGCCTACGTCAACTCACTCTTCGACGCCGCACGTGAGGGTAGGTACGATTTCTTGCGGGAAGCTCTCCAGGCCGGGGTTCCGGCCAACCTGACGAACGGCAAAGGCGACACCCTGCTGAACCTGGCGGCCTACCAGGAGCAGGAAGAGACCGTGTTCATGCTGCTCGAATTTGGTGCGGACACCGAGCGGGTGAGTGACGTGGGGTTCACCGCACTGATCTGCGCGGTGTTCCGGGGCAATGAACCCATCACTCGCAGGCTCTTGGAAGCGGGCGCGGGTCAGGCCACGGGCAATCAGCACGCACAGGACGTGGCCAAGGTCTTCGGACAGGAGCACTTGCTGCCCGTTCTGCAGGAGTTCGAACCCCGCGGGTCCTGACTGCCCCGCGACGCAACGCGCCGCCGAACGAGCCGGTCAGCGAACGTGGATGGCTCAGCCAACGAGACAAGATCGCCAAAGGGCAGTGAACCCTTATTGGTGGGCCCATCAGCGGGCCGGAGACCCGTGGGCCAGGGGTCAGTGAGCCAGGTCCAAGAACTTCTGGGCCACCGCGTCCCCACCCTGCGGGTCGCGGCACACCACCATGATGGTGTCATCGCCGGCAATCGTTCCCAAGATGTCCGAAAGCACGGAATGGTCGATCGCCGAGGCGAAATACTGGGCGGCTCCGGGAGGGGTCCGCAGAATCACGAGGTTCGCGCTCGCCTCCGCAGTGACGAGCAAGTCTTTACACAGACCGGCCAACCGTGCGTCCAAGGTCTCGCGCGTGATTCCGCTCGCCGGTGAGCGATCCGCTCCGGCTTGCGGCACCGCGTACACGAGCCCACCTTCCGGCGAGCGCACGCGCACGGCTTCGAGCTCGACCAGGTCCCGGGACAGCGTGGCCTGGGTGACCTGCACGCCGTCTGCGGCGAGCAGTTCGGCCAGCTCGGCCTGCGAATGAATGTCTCCGCCGGTCACCAACTCCATGATGCGAGCCTGCCGGGCGGTCTTGGTGGTGGGAATGCTCACTGCTGTCCCCCGGCACGGCGCAGGGCATCCGGCCGATCCGAGGACAGCCCGGAAGAATCCAGCAGCCACGTGAGCAGCGCTTTCTGAGCGTGCACGCGGTTCTCGGCCTCGTCCCAGACCAGCGATGCCGGTCCGTCGATGACCTCGGCCGTGACCTCGTTGCCCCGGTAGGCGGGGAGGCAATGCAGGAAGACGGCGTTCTCGGCTGCCTGCGCCATGGCCTCGGATGTCACCGAATACGGCCGGAAGATCTCGGCGCGATCACCCTTCTGATCCTCCTGGCCCATAGAAACCCAGGTATCAGTGACCACCGCGTGGGCACCCGCAAGGGCCTCAGCCATGTCGGTCGTGACCAGCACGGAACCGCCGGTTTCGGCGGCGCGTTCCCGAGCGGCGTCGATCACCTCCTGGCCGGGCAGGTGCGAGGCGGGACCGGCAATCCGCACGTGCATACCGGCAGTGACACAGCCGAGCATGTACGAGTTGGCCATGTTGTTGGCGGCGTCTCCCACGTAGGTCAGGGTGAGGCCCTTGACGTCGCCGAAGCGTTCCCGGAGCGTAAGAAGGTCCGCGAGGATCTGGCACGGGTGATAGTCGTCGGAGAGCGCGTTGATCACGGGCACGGAACTGTACTCGGCCATTTCCTCCAGGCCCGACTGCTCGAACGTGCGCCATACGACCGCGGCGAGCATGCGGGAGAACACGCGCGAGCTGTCCGCGATGCTTTCCTTGTGACCCAGCTGCGACTCGCCCGGGTTGATGATGAGCGGGTTGCCGCCCAAATCGGCCACGCCGGTCGCGAAGGAAACACGGGTGCGGGTGGAGGTCTTGTCGAAAATAACGCCCACGGTTTGTGGGCCGGCCAGGGGACGGCGGCTGAACCGATCGGCCTTGAGCGCGGCGGCCAGATCCAGGACTTGCTCCTGTTCCTCGGGGCTCAGATCGGTATCGACCAGAAAATGACGCAACACGGGGATTCCTCCTGCGGGTGAATGAAGTCTGTTAAGAGCCGGCGAGCGCGGTGCGGGCGTCGCTGATGATGCCCGGTAGTGCGGCAACGAAACTGTCCGTTTCCTGCGCGGTGATGATCAGTGGCGGGGCCAGGCGCACGGTACCGGGACCGGTGGCGTTGATGATGAATCCGGCTTCGCGGGCGGCGGTCACGACGGCGGGTGCCAGGGCCTGCTCGGGTGAGTCCTGGACCAGATCGATGCCGATCAGCAGGCCGTGCTGACGCACCTCGCGGACCTCTGTCAGGTCTTTCAATGCCGCGGCCAGGTGCGCGCCGACAACGTCCGCGTTGCCGAGCAGGCCCTCGTTCTTGATGACGTCCAGCGTGGCCGACGCCGCCGCGGTCGCCAACGGGTTGCCTCCGAACGTGGTGCCGTGTTGTCCCGCGGTCAACAGCGAGGACACGTCGGAGCCAACGGTGATCATGGCGCCAATGGGGAAACCGCCACCCAGGCCCTTGGCCAAAGTGATGGCATCCGGGAATTCACCCTCGGGCAGCTGCGCGGTGGTCGCGAGCCACTGTCCGGTGCGTCCGATGCCGGACTGCACCTCGTCCACGATCAACAGTGCACCGTGTTCGCGGGTGAGTTCGCGGGCGAGAGCCAGGAACCCCTCGGGGAGTGCATGCACACCGGATTCACCCTGCACCGGTTCCACGATGAGCGCCGAGACTGTACCGTCCAGCTCCTTCTCAAGCGCCTCAATCGTTGCGGGGATGTGGGTCACTCCCCCGGGCAACGGCTCGAAGGGTGCCCGGTAGGCGTCCTTGGCGGTGAGGGCGAGCGAGCCCATGGTGCGACCGTGGAACGCGTTCTCCAGGGCGAGCACCCGGGTGCGCGGAGCGCCGTCGGGACCGGGGTGGGCCGCGCCGTGACGGCGCGCCAGCTTGAAGGCGGCCTCGTTGGCTTCCGAACCCGAGTTGGCGAAGAACACGTGTGAGCCCTCGGGCGCGTCGGTCAGCTCGAGCAACTGGTGCGCGAGCGAAATGCCCTGCGGTGAGGTGAACAGGTTGGAGATGTGCGCGAGCTTGCCCGCCTGCTCACTGACCGCCGCAACCCAATCCGGGTGCGCGTAGCCGATCGAGTTCACCGCGATACCGCCGAGCAGGTCCAGGTACTTCTTGCCGTTGGCGTCCGTGACGTACACACCTTGGCCCTCGGTCAGGACGAGGGCGGGGTCACCGAACACCCCCAGCAGGTTGTCCTTGTAGTCCTGCAGCAGCTCGTTCTGCGATTCGCTCATGGGGTGTCTCCGTCCGGGGTGACCTCGGTGCCGATACCGGTGTCGGTGAAAATTTCCAACAGGGATGAATGCGCGGACCGGCCGTCCACAATGGACGCCCGCGGCACACCGTTGTCCACGGCGCGCAGGGCAGCCTGCATTTTGGGGATCATCCCGGATTCCAGGGAGGGCAGCATCTCGCGCAGCTCCGTGATGGTCAGCGACGAGATGAGGGAGGACTTGTCCGGCCAGTTGGCGTACAGGCCTTCCACGTCCGTGAGGGCCACGAACTTCTCCGCACCCAGCGCAACGGCAACCTCGGCCGCCGCGGTGTCCGCATTGACGTTGAGCACCTCACCGGTCAGGTCACCGGAGCCGTCCGACGCGGAAGGATCGTCCGCGAGTTCGGGTGCGATCGAGGCGATCACCGGGATCTTGCCGATCTCGATGAGCTGTTCCACGGCCGCGGTGTTGACCTTCTCCACGGTCCCCACCAAGCCCAGGTCCAGCGGTTGTCCGTCCGAACCCGTGCGAATCCTGCGCGCCTGCAATAGACCGGCGTCCTCACCGGACATGCCCACCGCGTACGGGCCGTGCGCGTTGATCAGACCCACGAGCTCCCGCCCCACCTGGCCGGTGAGCACCATACGGATCACACCCATGGCCTCGCGGGAGGTCACACGGAGCCCGTCCCTGAACTCGGACGGAATGTTCAACGTGGACAACATGGCGCTGATCTGCGGGCCGCCACCGTGGACGACCACGGGTTTAATGCCCATGTGACTCAGGAAGACCATGTCCTCCGCGAAGGCGCGGCGCAGGTCGTCGTTGATCATGGCGTTACCGCCGTACTTGAAGACCATGACGGAACCGGCGTAGCGCTGGATCCAGGGCAGGGCCTCCATGAGGGTTTCCGCCTTGGATTGGGCGGTCTCGTACCTGGTGTTATCGCTCAAACGTGACATGACGGGCGCGCGTCAGCTGGAGTACGCGCTGTTCTCCTCAACGTAATCGTGGGTGAGGTCGTTGCTCCACACCGTGGCCTGGTGATTGCCGGCCTTCAGGTCGATGACGATATCCACGGCGCGAGCTGCGGCCATGTCCACGTTGTCGCGGGAATCGCCGATGGCGCCGTTCCGGCACACCATGACGCCGTTGATGGTCACGTCAATCTGGTCCGGGTCGAACTGAGCGGACGTGGTGCCCACGGCCGAGAGCACACGGCCCCAGTTGGGATCGTTGCCGAACACTGCGGCCTTGAGCAGGTTGGACCGGGATACCGTGCGGGAGACGTCCTCGGCCTCGGTTTCGGTCGCGGCTCCCACGGTGGTGATCGCGATGTCGTGGGAGGCACCCTCCGCGTCCGTGATGAGCTGCTGCGCCAGGCTGTGGCACACAGCGGTAAGTGCGCGGGTGAATTCCAGCTCGTCTGCGGTGTTCCCGGAGGCACCGGAGGCCATGAGGGCCACGGTGTCATTCGTGGACATGCAGCCGTCCGAATCCGTGCGATTGAACGTCACCCGACAGGCCTCGCGCAGCGCGCGGTCCAGGGCGTCGGCCGGCAGCTTGGCGTCGGTCGTGATGACCACGAGCATCGTGGCCAGTCCGGGCGCCAGCATCCCCGCGCCCTTAGCGATACCGCCCACGGTCCATCCGTCCCGCGCGGCACACGCCTGCTTGGAGACGGAGTCGGTGGTCATGATGGCCTCGGCCGCCGCCTTACCCGCCTCGGGGCCAGCTTCGAGGGCCTCGGTCAACGGCGGGATTCCGGCCCGCATCACGTCCATCGGCAGTTGCTCGCCAATCAGTCCGGTCGAACAAACGACGACGTCGCCGGCGCCCACTCCCAGCTTCTCGGCCACGAGTTCTGCCGTTTCGTGGGTGTTCTGGAACCCCTGGGCACCGGTGCAGGCGTTGGCGCCGCCTGAGTTGAGGATCACCGCGCGGGAACTTCCTTGTCGGATCACCTCGCGCGACCAGTGCACCGGTGCTGCGGCTACACGGTTGGAGGTGAAGACGGCCGCCGCATTGAACTCCGGGCCGTCGTTGACCACCAGGGCGAGGTCCTTGCCACCGGAGGCCTTGAAGCCTGCTTCCACACCGGCGGCGCGAAAACCGGCTGCCGCGCACACGCCGTAGGTTGTGTCCACGGTGATATCGGGAACGGGGTTGTGGGATGCCATGAGAACTCCTGGTGCGTGAATCGTGAGCGGCGTGAGCGAAGGTGAGCGAGCGGCGTCGTACGTGCCGGTGTCAGTAATTAATCAGGGAGCAAGACCCTGGTGCTGGAGACCCGCTGTCTCGGGCAAGCCAAGGGCAATGTTGACGGACTGCACGGCGCCGCCCGCGGTCCCCTTGGTGAGATTGTCCAGCACCAGGCTGACGATCAGACGGTTGGCGTGCGGGTCGACCGCGAGCTGGAGCGCCACGTGATTGGACCCGACCACGGACTTGGTGGTCGGCCACTGCCCCTGGGGCAGAACGTGAATGAACAGCTCGTCCGCATAGGCATCCTGGTAGGCCTTCAGCGCAGTTTCGAGGGTGGTGCCCTCGGTCAGCGGCGCGGTGGCCGTGGTCAGGATGCCGCGGGGCATGGGGGCGAGCGTGGGTGTGAACGAGATGCTGACGTCCTGGCCGGAGGCCCAGCCGAGACCCTGCTCGATTTCGGGAGTGTGCCGATGGCCGCCGCCCACTCCGTACGGGGACATGCTGCCCATGACCTCGGCGCCGAGCAGGTGCGGCTTGGACGCCTTGCCCGCTCCAGAGGTGCCGGAAGCAGAAACGATCACGATGTCGCGGGTTGAGACGAGACCCGCCGCAACGGCCGGAGCCAGGGCCAGCAGGGACCCCGTGGGATAGCACCCGGGGACGGCAATGCGCGTGGCACTGCCGAGCTTCTCCCGCTGCTTGGCCCCGCTGGGATCGATGATCAGTTCGGGCAGACCGTAGGGCCAGTGTCCGGCGTGGTCGCCGCCGTAGAACGCGTCCCACGCTTCGGAGGATTCCAGCCGATGGTCCGCACCGGCATCCACGACCACAGTGTTCTCGGGCAGCTGTGCGGCGATCTCCGCAGACTGGCCGTGCGGTAGCGCCAGGAACACGATGTCGTGACCGGACAGGTTCTCGGGAGTGGTCTCCACCACCTCCATGTCCGCGAGCGCGTGCAGGTGCGGTTGCAGGCTGCCCAGTCGCTGGCCCGCGGTCGAGTGACCGGTCACGGTGGACACGGTGATCTCCGGGTGTCCGGCGAGCAGGCGCAAGACCTCTCCGCCCGCGTAGCCGGTGGCTCCTGAAACAGCTGCGGTGTACGTCATACTCGTCAGCATACCGCATGGATATACATAACTATCAATATTTATACATCCATGGCGTTGGACCATTACGCGCGTAGGCGAGTGAGCGCGACGAACCTTGAACCGATCGGTGTGGCGCGCAAGACTGACCATGACCGTTGACGACCGGCGCGCCCGCGCCCAGAGGAGGCATCGTGACCGACACCATGAAAGCCATAGCCACGCAGGAAAGCGGTGGCCCGGACGTCCTACAGCTGGCGAATGTGGGCATCCCCCAGCCCGGACCGGATCAGGTGCTGGTGCGCACCGCCGCGACCGGTGTGAACTTCATTGAGACCTACCAGCGCGAGGGTGTGTACCCCGTGGACCACCCGTTCACGCCCGGTTCCGAAGCCGCAGGCGTGGTCACCGCCGTCGGTGAAAACGTCACCTCGGTGTCCGTGGGTCAGCGCGTGGCCACCTCCGAGGCCACCCGCACCTACGCCGAATACTTCGTGGTTGACGCGGCCAAGGCCATGCCGGTTCCTGACGAGATGTCCGATCACGACGCCGCCGCCCTCCCCCTACAGGGACTCACCGCCCATTACCTGGTGCGGTCCACATTCGAACTCAGGCCCGAGCACACCGCGGTCATCACCGCGGCCTCCGGCGGCGTGGGCGGACTGGCCATCCAGCTCATGAAGCGTATCGGTGCCACGGTCATCGCGTTGACCTCCACCGAGGAAAAGGCCGCCACCGCACGTCAGCTGGGTGCCGATCATGTCCTGGGATACGAGAACTTCTCGGACAAGGTCCGTGAACTCACGGGCGGCCGCGGCGCGGATGTCGTGTACGACTCCGTGGGCAAGACAACGTTCGACGAATCGCTGAAGGCCACGCGCGTGCGCGGCACCGTGGTGCTCTTCGGAGGATCGTCAGGTCAGGTCCCGCCGTTCGACATCCAGCGCCTCAACGGCTCCGGTGCGCTGTTCCTGACCCGTCCCTCCCTGGTCTACTACCTCCGAGATGCTGAGGAGCGTGCGTGGCGGTGGAACGAATTGACCGAGGCCGTAGTCGCAGGTGATCTCACGGTCCGCGTGGGTGGTACCTATCCCCTGGCCGATGCGGCACAGGCCCACACCGATCTGGAATCCCGTAAGACGCAGGGCAAACTGCTGCTGCTGCCATAAGTCGTCCAGCACGCGGACTCTTGCATCATGTGAGTCCGCGCATGACGAAGGGCCCGGTGAGAACCGGGCCCTTCGTCATGTTCTTTGTCGCGCATCTGCACTCCATGCGCTCACGAGCGGTGGTCAGTGTGCGTGGCGGTTGACCGCGCGTACTCCCCAGACCGTCCCCGCCAGGGACAACAGTGTCAGACCGGCCAGCCCAATGGCCTTCACGCGTTGACCCGTCACGGTGGATTCGGTGATGCCCTCGCCGTAGCTACCGGGCTCACCAGTTTCCATGACGCGCAGTCGGCCGTCTTCAACGGCCAGCAGCGCATCCACGGCCTCCGGGAAGTCCGAGTCCTGCTGCCCGGTCTCGGACCCGCGGAACGTGATCTGATCCCCTACCGCGGCCTTGACCGGGTCGTTCAACCCGTTGTCGAACGGGTGGTCCTTCAGCAGCTCGTTGTCGGGCATGATACCCGCGTAAATGCCGTTGAAATCCTTGGTGACCAGATCGTGGGTCATGGTCTGATAGGAACCGGACACCACCATGGAGTTCCCGGCCCAGTCCGCCAGTCGGCCGGCCTTGTCGAAGGCCAGCAGCGACGCGACGGCGAAAATCAGTGACACCACGACGCCCACGAGCACGACCAGGACGATCCGCCAACCACCGGCTCTGCTGCGCTGAGGAGGCTCCTGCTCGTCAAAATCAAAGAACTCCTGGGCGTCGTGTGACAACGATTCTCCTTCTGGTGTGTCAGCCGCGCAGTTGCGCGCCGTGAGCGGCTTCAGCAGCGGCCACGGCCGCGGTGCGGGCCTCTGATGCTTCGTCGGCGGTCAGGGTACGGTCCGAAGCTCGGAATCGCATGGCAATGGCCACGGACTTCTTCCCGTCCTCCACACCGGTACCCGAGTACACGTCGAACACGTTGGCCGATTCCAGCAGCTCCCCGGCACCGCTTTCCACGGTCGCCAAGAGTTCGGCCGCCGGGAGATCCTGATCGACGACGAGCGCCACGTCCTGCGTTGCTGCGGGGTATCCCGAGATCGACTCGGCCACCACGGACGGGATCTCACGTTCGATCAACGCCGAAAGGTCCAGTTCCATGACGCACGTGCGTTCCGGCAGGTTCTGTGCCGCCACGAGCTTGGGGTGCAGTTCGCCGGCTACCCCAATTACCGCACCGTCGGAGGTGCTCAGGGTGGCGGTGCGACCCGGGTGGAAGGCCTGGTGCTGGCCCTGCGTGACCGTGAGTTCCACACCCAGCACATCCGCGGCGAGCATGGCGGAGTCCAAGGCGTCCTGCCAATCCAGGCGACGCGGCGCGACCCAGGGTCCCGCGGCGGCGTCGTTGCCCGTGAACACCGCGGCGAGCTTGCGTGGCTGATCGGGAATGGCCGCGTTGAGGCGCGCCAGGTCCTCTTCCGAGGGGCGTTCGCCCAATGGCGGGATGGGCTGGGGGTCCGGGGTGTAGCCCTCGGGCAGGAACACGTGACCGGATTCGAACAACGCGAGGTCACGGAAACCGCGGGAGTGGTTGCGCTTGAGCACCTCGAGCAGGCCCGGCAGGATGCTGACCCGCAGCAACGGCTTGGCCTCGCTGATCGGGTTGGCGAGCTTGACCGACTCGACGGTCGTGCCTTCCGACGCCGAGCCCCACAGGTCGTTCTCGTCCTGGGAGACGAACGGGTAGCTGAGCACCTCGGTCAGGCCGGCTGCGGCCAGAGAGTTGGCCACGCGGCGTCGTGCGGCCTGCCAGCGGGTGAACCCGCGACCGGGAGGCGCAACCGGAAGCCGATCGGGGATCTTGTCGTACCCGTCCAGGCGGGCGATCTCCTCGACCAGGTCTTCCTTGTCGCTCAGGTCCGGGCGCCATGTGGGCGGGGTGACCGTCCAGCCGTCCGCGGTCTCGAGGACCTCGGCACCGATCTCGCCCAGCGAGTGCTCGATGGTTTCGGGCGAGTAGTCCACGCCCACGCGGGCCTCGGCGTATCCCGCGGGCAGGTCGATGGACTCGGGAGCCACGGTCTGATCGACGTCGGTCACCGCACCGGTGTCGGTGCCGCCGGCAAGTTCGACCAATAGATCGACCACGCGCTGAGCGGCCACCGGGGCGACCTGCGGGTCCACACCGCGTTCGAAGCGCTTGGACGCCTCCGACGGCAGCTTGTGGCGACGCGCGGTACGGGCGATCGAGATCTCATCGAAGCGCGCGGCCTCCACAAGAATGCGCGTGGTGGAGTCCGAGACCTCGGTCGTGGCACCACCCATGACACCGGCGATGCCGACGGGACCGGACTCGTCCGTGATGAGCAGATCCTCGGAGTCGAGTTTGCGGGTCTTGTCATCCAGCGTGGTGAGTTTCTCGCCCTGCTGGGCCCGACGCACGGTGATGCCGCCCTGGAGTTTGTCCAGGTCGTAGTTGTGGATCGGGTTGCCGTATTCGAGCATCACGTAGTTGGAGATATCCACGGGAAGGCTCAGGGAACGAATCCCGGCCAAGCGCAAGCGGGACGACATCCACGGCGGGGTGGGCGCGGTCGCATCCACGCCCTCGACCACGCGGGTCACGAACCGGGTGCAGCCCTCGCGTCCGTTGATCGGGGCGTCGTCGGCCAGTGTGACCGAGAAGCCCGAGTCGTTCGCGGCGGGCACTTTTGCGGCCAGCTCGGCCACGGGGTCTGTGAACGGTGAGCGCGTGGCGTGGCAGTACTCGCGGGCCACACCGCGCAGCGAGAAGCCGTACCCGCGATCCGGGGTCACGTTGATCTCGGCGGCGGAGTCGTAGAGGCCCAACAGTTCCATGGCGTCCGAACCCAGTTCCGGGTCCAGGCCCAGGGTGGAGAGCACCAGGATGCCGTCGTGATCATCACCGATGCCCAGTTCACGCACCGAGGCGATCATGCCGGCGGAGGTGTGACCGTAGGTCTTGCGCGCGGAGATCTTGAAGTCGCCGGGCAGCACGGCACCGGGCAGGGTCACCACGACCTTGTCGCCCACGGTGAAGTTATGGGCACCGCAAATCACGCCCTGCACACCGGACGGGTCGATGCCCTTGCCGGTCAGCGTCTGCTCCTGGCCTTCCGGAACCACGCGCACAGTGCACCAGTTCACGGTCTTGCCGTTGGAGTGGGTTTCCGGCTCCATAGTGAGCACCTGGCCCACCACGATGGGCCCGGAGAGCTCGTCAGTGGGGCGGTGAATGTCTTCTTCTTCGAGGCCCACCTTGACCAGCGTGGCCAGGACGTCCTCGGCGGTTGCGTTCTCGGGTACGGGCGCGTACTCGCGCAGCCATGACAAAGGAACTCGCATGATTAGATCTCCATCCCGAAGTGCTCGCTGAAACGGATGTCGCCCTCGACCATGTCGTGCATGTCCGGGACGTTGTTGCGGAACATCAGGGTCCGCTCGATACCCATGCCGAACGCGAAGCCCGAGTACCGCTCGGGGTCGATACCGGCCGCACGCAACACGTTGGGGTGCACCATGCCGCAGCCGCCCCACTCGATCCAACGGGGGCCACCCTTGGCGGTGGGGTGCCACACGTCCAGCTCGGCGGAGGGTTCGGTGAACGGGAAGTAATTGGGGCGCAATCGGATCTGGGCTTCTTCACCGAACATCACTCGCGCGAAGTGCGTGAGCGTGCCCTTGAGGTCGGCCATGGACAGACCCTCGTCCACGGCGAGGCCCTCCACCTGGTGGAACACCGGGGTGTGGGTCGCGTCCAGCTCGTCCGTGCGGTAGGTCTTGCCCGGGCACACCACGTACACCGGCAGCTCGCGCTCCAGCAGCGAGCGCATTTGCACGGGTGAGGTGTGGGTGCGCATGACCAGGTGCGAGGACGGCGGGTCCACAAAGAACGTGTCCTGCAGTTGGCGTGCCGGGTGGTCCGGCTTGAAGTTCAGGGAGTCGAAGTTGAACCATTCATGTTCGAGCTCGGGGCCGTCCGCGATCTCCCAGCCCATGCCCACAAAGACGTCGCCAATGCGGTCCATCAGGTTGGTGAGCGGGTGGCGCCCGCCCAGCCGACGACGCCGCGTGGCCGCGGTGACATCCACGGCCTCGTCCACAAGGATGCGGGCGTCGCGCTCTTCCTCGAGCACGGAGGTGCGCGCGGCCACAGCCTTGTTCACGCGGCCGCGGGCCTGGCCGACGAGCTTGCCTGCAACAGCCTTCTGGGCCTTGTCCAGGCCACCGATCTTGCGGTTGGCCAACGCGAGTGGTGACTTCTCACCGGTGTGGGCCAGTCGCACGACCTTCAGCTCGTCGAGGTCGGAAGCTGTCTCGATCTCGGCGAGCGCGCGTTCTACGGCTGAGGTGACCCCGGCTTCGTCAGTGGGGTCCACCTCGATGGACGATGTGGGTTCGGACATGGTTTCTCGCGTTCCTGCTCGCGGACGGGTTCAGCGGGAGGCCCGGCGTCAGCGACGGCGCCGCGGTCCCCGTGTAAATGCCCGCAGCGATCACGGTGCGGGCAGATCCAGTCTAGTGGATCGACTAGCGGCTCTCCGTCTCGGGCTCGCCCCACCAGCGCGGCGGGGTGAAGAACGCGGCGGCGATCGCGCCCAGCAGCAGAACGGCGGCCGGGAGCAGCAGGGTCTGGGTCACCGCGGCGGCAAAGCCTTCCTGGAGCGCCTCGGGTAGCCCACCCGCGCTCGACGACGCCGCGAGCGACGTCGTCCCCGCACCTTCCGGCAGATTCGCGGCCAGTCGCGCTTGCAGCAGGACGGCGACCATGGCTGCGCCGAGGACGGCGGCTACCTGGCGCGTGGTGTTGAACACCCCGGAGCCGGCGCCCACGCGGTCGGGACGGAGATTGGAGGTGGCCGCGATCGAAACCGGGGACCAGACCATGGCGCTGCCCAGTCCGATACCCAGGGTCATGACGGCCAACAACCAAATGGGCGTATCCACGCGCAGTGCAAAAGCGTAGGCCGCCAGCGAGAGCGACATGATGATGAGTCCCGGGAGCGCAAGGGATCGCGGAGTGCGCTTGGTCAGCGACCGTCCCACGAGCGGAGCCAGGATCGCGGACAGCAGCGACATGGGGGCATAACTGAGCGCCGCCACCGTGGGATCGAGATTCCGGACGAGCTGCAAGTAGAGCATCGCGGGAATGATCATGGAGTTCACGGTGAAGCTGACCGCGCCGATCGCCACGTTGGCCAGCGAGAAATTACGGTCGCGGAACAGCGCGAGCGGGACCAACGGCTCACCTCGGTTCTTCGCCTGCCACGCGACGAACGCGATCATCACGGCCACACCGGTTCCGATGACCACGGGGATCGTAATGGGACCGACCACGGTGGACCACCCGTAGTTCTGACCCTCCTGCACGCCGAACACGATGAGGAACAGGCCCACACCGGAGAGCACAACACCGGGGATGTCGAGGGAATGGCTGCGACGTTCGAAACGCGGGAGGTACTTGGCCGCGCGCCACAGAGCGTAGATTCCGACCGGAACGTTGACCCAGAAGATCCACTGCCAACCGGCCAGGTCCACGAGTACGCCCCCCAGGAGCGGTCCTACCAGCGTGGCGATACCGGCCGTGGCGCCCCAGA
Organism: Kocuria carniphila; assembly: GCF_004136555.1. GTDB lineage: Bacteria > Actinomycetota > Actinomycetes > Actinomycetales > Micrococcaceae > Kocuria > Kocuria carniphila. The sequence goes on along the minus strand of NZ_NOIT01000013.1, from coordinate 101,501 downwards.
TGCCCATGGCGGTGCCGCGGGTTTCGCTCGGGAACATCCGGGTGATCACGGACATGGTCTGCGGCGTGAGGATGGCCGCGCCGAGCCCTTGGACCACGCGGGCGGCCACGAGACTTTCGAGACTCCCGGCGAACCCGCACCACAGGGACGCCAGGGTGAAGATCGACAGCCCCAGCAGGTACATGGTGCGCGGACCGAAACGATCGCCCAGTCGCCCGGTAATCAACAGCGGTACCGCATAGGCCAGGAGGTAGGCGCTGGTCACCCACAATACTCCCCCAATGGGAGCGTTGAGCCCCGCCATGATGGCTGGGACCGCGGTAGAGACGATGGTGGCGTCCACCAGGATCATGAAGAACCCCAGGACCATGGCCCACAGGGCGCTCCACGCGGCGGGGTCGCGGCGCGTCTCGGTGTGCTGCGCCATGATCAGCGTCCGCTGTGGGAGGTTCTGGAGCGGGGGACGCCGGTGTCTGCGGTGCCGGTGACTGGGGCACCGGTGTGGGCGGCGTCGGCGATCAATGGGCCCGACAGCGCTGTGCCCACACCTGAGTTCTCGGGTCCGGCGGTGGTCGTTCCGACCACCGCGAGTTGCTCGAGCAGTGCCCGGACTATGGGCAGGTCCGCGGGGATCCAGTCGAGATCGAGAATCGCTGCGGGGTTATCCAGGGCTACCCAGCGCAGTTGCAGATGGTCCTCCCCCGCGGCGGGCTCACGGTCATCGGTGACCACCGCGGTGAAGACACGCATCACGGCGGTTCCCTTGAGGGGCCAGCCCTCCGGGTTCGGAGCGGGGACTTCGTCCAACAGGCGGACGGTCACGCCGAGTTCCTCGCCGCATTCCCGAACGAGCGCTTCCTCAGCGCCTTCGCCGGGGTCTTGTTTCCCGCCCGGGAACTCCCACAGACCACGCAACTTCTCTGGGTAGGCGCGTTGGGCCACCAGCAATCGCGTGGGCGCTGCAGAGCTGTCGAGGATGGCCGCGCCGGTGACCCGCGTGAGCGGATCCTGCGCGGACGCGGTGGTCATGAGTGGGCGCGGCGCTGCGCACGCGCCGACGAATACAGGCACACCGTTGCTGCGGTGCCTACGTTGAGTGATTCTGCGGCCCCGTAGAGCGGGACGGCCACGGCCAGATCGGCGTGGTCTTTTTCGTCCTCGGTCAGGCCTTGCGCCTCATTGCCGAACAGCCATGCGGTGGGCCGGGACAGGTCGTAAGCGGCATCGTCGGAAGGTGAGACGCCCGCGGAACGCAACAGAGCGGCGTCGGCAAGATCATCGACCGACACGGACGCGTAACCGTCCGCGGCAAGAATCCCCAGGCCGGCCAACTGGGCGGTGTCGGCAATCTCGGCCATCTCTGCGCCCGTGACAACCGGGACGTGGAACAGCGAACCGGCCGAGGATCGCACGGCCTTGGGGTTGAACGGATCAACATTGCCGGAGGTGAACACGGCAGCCTGGGCGCCGGCGGCATCCGCGGCGCGCACGACCGTTCCGGCATTACCGGGGTCCTGGACGCGCACGAGCACGCAGGCCAGCTCGGCCCGCGCCAGCGCGGCATCAAGTGTGAGGGAGGGGAGGGAGCACACGGCCAGCATTCCCTGCGGCGTGACGGCGTCGGTCATGGCCGCGAGCACCTCGGGGCTGACCGCGCGGATGAACACTCCCCCGCGTTCGGACACCGCTTCCAGATCAGCGGCGATGTCCAGGTGTCGCTCCAGCTCCGCCTCGGTGACATAGACAGCCTCAAGTCCCGGCAATCCGGGCGGTGGCATGTCAGAGAGGGCCAGCCGCAGTGCTTCGCGCACGTTCTGGGGGCCTTCGGCGCGGAACACTCCGCGCTTGGAACGAACCGAGCGCCTGGTCAACGCGGCTACGTCACGAACCCGATCAGAACGGGTGTTGGACAGCAGCCGGTCTCCCAGGCGCTCGGTGAAGTTCACGAACCTGATCAGGCAGCGTTGCGCGGTGCGGAGGTGTCCTCCGGCAGTGCGTCCTTGGCAACCTTGACCAGAGCGGCGAAAGCGTTGGCGTCGTTGACAGCCAGCTCAGCCAGCATGCGACGGTCCACCTCAACCTCAGCGGCCTTCAGGCCCTGGATGAAACGGTTGTAGGTCAGGCCGTTGGCGCGGGAAGCAGCGTTGATGCGCTGGATCCACAGGCGACGGAAATCGCCCTTCTTCTTGCGACGGTCGTTGTAGGAGTAGGTGTACGAGTGCAGCACCTGTTCCTTGGCCTTGCGGTACAGGCGCGAACGCTGTCCGCGGTAACCGGAGGCCATCTCCAAAATTTCACGACGCTTCTTGTGGGCGTTGACCGCCCGCTTCACACGTGCCACGTGTGTACTCCTTACGGTTCGGTTCCGATCGCGATCGGAACAATCTCAAACTTCACAGTGCCGTTCTCACGGCACAAAACTTGGTTAGCGCTGGCTTACTTGCCCAGCATCCGCTTGATGGCCTTGGCCTCGCCCGGGGTGCTCACGATCTGATCGCTCGCGAGGCGGCGGGTCAGTCGCGAAGACTTGTGCTCCAAGTAGTGGCGGCGGTTGGCCTGCTGACGCTTGACCTTGCCCGAACCGGTGAGCTTGAAACGCTTCTTAGCTCCACTGTGGGTCTTCATCTTCGGCATGGTGGCCGTCTCCTTTGGTTCAACCGGTGACGCACACCGGTGGGCCGCCGCTCGCAAGCGACGGCCACGCTTGTGTTGAGCGTGTTGCACGCCCAACGATGTCAATTCACTGTGTGCTGCGCGCCTCAGCGCTTAGCGGGACCCGGCTTGGGAGCTCCGGGCTTGGGGGCACCGGGCTTCGGGGCCGCGACGGGCTTGGGAGCAGCCTTGGGCTTCTCCTTGGCCGCCTTGGGCTTGGTCGACGACGCCGCCGCCTTGGGCTTCTCGGTGGAAGCCTCCTCGGTGCGCTTCTCCGCCTGTTCCTCCGTCTCGGTCACTGCCGGAGCAGCCTGACCGATCTTGGGATCAACGGCCGGAGCATCCACAACCTTGGGTTCAGCCTTGGGTGCCTCGACCTCGGTGGACTCGGGCTTGGTATCAGCCTGGTCCGAAACTTTGGCCTGCTCGGTGTTCTGAGCCGGTGCTTCTTCCGTGGTCTCCGGAGCGGTTGCCTTGCTCCGCAGTTCCTCCGGGAACGCATCCCCGATGGACTGGGTCACGGGGGCAGCCTTGGAGGTGTCCACCCGCTGCTTCCGCTCGTTGTCCGCCTTGGACTCGTCGCGCTGCTTCTGACGACGGGCCTCGGCGCGAGCCTCAGCCTTGTTCTTCAGCGGACCGATGACCATGACCATGTTGCGACCGTCGACGCGGGGGTTGGTTTCCACCACACCCACCTCGGCGACATCTTCCGCGAGACGCTCGAGCAAACGGACGCCCATTTCGGGGCGCTGCTGCTCACGGCCACGGAACTGGATCATGGCCTTGACCTTGTCGCCAGCACCCAAGAAGCGCTTGGCGTGACCGACCTTGGTCTCGTAGTCGTGAGTGTCGATCTTCAGGCGGAACCGAACTTCCTTGAGCACGGTATTCGCCTGGTTCTTGCGAGCCTCACGAGCCTTGACCGCGGCCTCGTACTTGTACTTGCCGAAGTCCATGAGCTTGGCCACCGGAGGCTTGGCGTTGGGTGCGACCTCGACCAGATCGAGATCCGATTCGCGTGCTAGCCGCAGTGCGTCCTGGACGCGTACGATGCCAACCTGCTCGCCGCCGGGTCCGACAAGGCGGACCTCCGGGACACGGATTCTGTCATTGATACGTGGATCGCTAATGCCAATCTCCTGATGTTCGTGGGTTTCCCCGTTGCTATGAACTACCGCAACAAAAAACCTCCGCTGCGATAGGCGCGAGCGGAGGTTGAAACCACACTGTCATCAGAAATACGAATGGATCACACACCTCACGGCGTGGATCTCGGATTTCCGGTCACTGACCCGGAGTCCTACAACCCGGTTTGACGCGGGCGGACACGGGTGGGAGTTACCTCCACTTGCACACTGCCAAATAGTTTAGCGCATGGGCGGCCGTGAGCGCGAACCGTGGAGGTGATGATCGCCTCACCACCCGCACATATTGCTCGGCGCCGCCGCGTTGCCAGACTGATTTAGAGTAGATCCATGACCGATGCACCGCGCAACGAGCGCTTCGAATTCGACGACAACACCCAGGGCCACGGCGCACACGGCGCCCCCGACGAGACCGTCGAGGCGGTCAACGAGCAGATGCGCGACATCGCGGAAGTTCCCGCCGTCGAGGTCATTACTACGGCCGCCGTTCACCTCATGAGTGCCGCGGCCGTGAAGTGCGGCCTGGCCGCTGGTGACGACGCCGAGGAACTCAAGGACCTCGATGAGGCCCGCAAACTCATTACCGCACTGGCGGGTTATGTCACCGCCGCCGCCCCGGAGATCGGCTCGCAGCACGCGGCTCCCCTGCGTGACGGTTTGAAGTCCCTGCAGTTAGCTTTCCGTGAGGCATCCCCGTTCCCGGACGCCCCCGGCGCCGGCCCCGGTGAAAAGTTCACCGGCCCGGTGTTCGGCTAAGCGGTCAGGCGAAGCCCCAAGGAATCCACGTTCTCGGCCATGATCGGCTCGGTGACCAGCTTCTGCTGGTACTGGCCGATCGTGGCCTGAACCATTTCTTGGGTCAGTCCTGGAGTCAGTTGCAACACGATCACGAGTTCGGGACCCGTGGCGCCGCCGTTCAGCAGTGCCCCGTCCGATCGCTTCCCATTGATTCCGGGGCCCGGCTCGGTGCGTGCGGAGACAATGTGCTCCATGTCCAGGGCGGCACGCAGAACGGCGTCGTCCACGGAGAAATCCAGGTACGACGGCGTCCAGGCCGTAGCTTTCGCCACGCACCACATCGCCGGACGACGCACCACGAAGGCCGGGTCAGAACCCGGATTCACGACCAGTAGATCTGATCCGTCCTGAACCGCGGACAGCGCTGCCTTGCGGATATCCACCGCAACGGGTCGCGCCTCGGAGTTCCACGCGGACAGCTCATTCACAGCGGTGAACACCGGCAGGGCCTTGCGGCCGTCGGCGGTGCGCAGACTCACCAGGGCCATGTCAGCTTCCTTATCGGACACCAAACCGTGTTCAGTGATCTCAGAATGGGTGACCTCGGCCACGATCGGCACGAAGACCCTGATACCGGGCAGTGCCGCAACGACATCCGTTTCGGAGGCGCGCCCTTCTCGCCACGCCGCCAAGGCGGCGGAAATCCCGGGTGCCGCGGCGCCGTCGTCGTCGGGGAAGAGGTGCGTGTGACTGGTGCCCTCCCCCAGGTTGCGACCCTCCCACGCCTGGCCGCCGGTGTCCTCGCTACCGCCGGCCGAGCGTAGTTGCGCCGCGATGTGCGCGGGCAACGATCGAGAGTCGGAGCTATCAGGCATTCGGGCGACCGGCCACGTCGAGGGCCTCGGGCAGCGTGAACTTACCCGCGTAGAGGGCCTTTCCCACGATGGCGCCCTCGACGCCCACGGGCACGAGTTCGCGCAGCGCAGCGATGTCCTCAAGAGAGGACACGCCGCCGGAGGCCACCACGGGCTTGTCGGTGCGACGGGCCACCTCGGCCAGCAAGTCCACGTTGGGGCCCTTGAGCGTGCCGTCCTTGGTCACGTCCGTGACCACGTAACGGGAGCAGCCGTCGGCCTCGAGGCGATCCAGGACCTCCCAGAGATCGCCGCCTTCCTTGGTCCAGCCGCGCGCGGCCAGGGTGGTGCCGCGAACGTCCAGGCCCACGGCGATCACGTCACCGTGCTCGGCAATCACGCGCTGGGTCCACTCGGGATTCTCGAGGGCTGCGGTGCCCAAGTTGATGCGAGCGGGGTTGAGGGACAGAACCCGCTCGAGGGATTCGTTGTCACGGATACCGCCGGACATCTCGATCTTCATCTCGATCCGCTCGGCCACGCGACGCAGCACGTCGATGTTGTCACCGCGACCGAACGCCGCGTCCAGGTCCACCAGGTGCAGCCATTCCGCCCCGGCCTCCTGCCACATGAGTGCGGCGTCCACGGGATCGCCGTACCCGGTTTCGGAACCGGCCTCACCCTGAACGAGACGCACGGCCTGGCCGTCTTGCACGTCCACGGCGGGCAACAATTCCAAACGGGGGGTGGTGTCTTGAGACATGGTTCTCCTTACCGGCGGTGGATACCGCTCAATGACTGCACGAAAGATGCCGCGACCCACGCCGCGGCGGGAACTACACGGACGTGAACCAGGAATACGCGCCGTAAATGATCAGCGCCAAGGCAATGGCCGCCAAGAGCAACACCGACCACAGCGGTTTCTTCTGTTGCTTGAACGAAATGGCACCACCGGCGAAGAACGCCCCCAGCACCATGGTCAGCATGGAGAAGGTCACTTTTCGACCTCCGCGCCCCGCGCCGGCATACGGTCCGCCATGCGGCCGGTGCGCGGCAGCGTGCTGAGCCAATTGCGCAACAGGGCAATGCCTGCGGCCGAGGACTTCTCCGGGTGGAACTGCGTCGCACTCAGCGCGCCGTTCTCCACCGCCGCAACGAACGGGCCACCGTGCTCGGACCACGTGACGCCCGGTGCCTTCATGCGCTCAATGGTCTGATCGAAATTCCAGTCCTGCACACCGTAGGAGTGCACGAAGTAGAAGCGCTCGTTCTCAATGCCCTTGAAGAGGATCGAATCCTGCGGCGGTTCCACAGTGTTCCAACCCATGTGGGGTACCACGGGTGCGTTCAGGCGCTCCACGGTTCCGGGCCACTGGGCCAAGCCTTCCGAACGTTCACCGTGTTCGACACCCTCATCGAACATGACCTGCAGGCCCACGCAGATGCCCAGAACGGGTCGGCCGCCGCTGAGGCGACGGTCGATGAGTCGGGGAGCCTGAACGGAGCGCAGTCCATCCATGACCGCTGCGAAGGCACCCACGCCGGGGACGACGAGCCCGTCGGCATCCATCACGTCCTGCGGATCGGCGCTGAGCTTCACGCGTGCTCCTGCGGCCTCCAGTGCGCGCACGGCCGAGTGCACATTGCCTGCGCCGTAATCGAGAACGACGACGCACGGGGCCTGTTCGGTCTCGGACACCTGTTCGTTACCGGGGTTCACAAAGCTCCCTTGGTGGACGGGATGGCGTCAGCCATGCGGGCATCGCGTTCCACGGCCTCGCGCAGTGCGCGGGCCAGTGCCTTGAACTGCGCTTCCACGATGTGGTGCGGGTCCCGACCGCGAATGACATCGATGTGCAGGCACAGCTGGGCGTGGTAGGCGAAGGACTCGAACACGTGGCGAGTCATCGAGCCGGTGAAGTGACCGCCGATCAAGTGGTACTGCTGGCCTTCGGGTTCGCCTGTGTGCACCACGTACGGTCGGCCGGACACGTCCACGACCGCCGAGGCCAACGCCTCGTCCAACGGGACGGTGGCCTGACCGAAGCGACGGATGCCTCGCTTGTCACCGAGCGCCTTCAGGAACGCGTCACCGAGCACGATGGCGGTGTCCTCGACCGTGTGGTGCACGTCGATGTCGGTGTCCCCGTGGGCCTGAACGTTGAGGTCGATCAGGGAGTGCTTGGACAGCGCCGTCAACATGTGGTTGTAGAAGGGCACGGTGGTCTCGATGTTGGACTGACCGGTGCCGTCCAGGTTCAGTTCCACGCGGACAGTGGATTCACTGGTTACGCGTTCCACCACGGCCGTACGAGGTGAGTTGGTTGGGGACATCACGGGGTGTAACTCCTCGAATTCTGCGTGCGCCTGCCGGAAACAGCGGCGCTCTTCAGTCTAATGCGCGGGCCTGCCGGGCCCGCTGGATGACGGGTGGATGACTCCACCCGCGGATTACTTCTGCTGCAGGTAGTTCTCCACTGCGGCCAGGAATGCGGTGGTTTCGTCCTCGGTGCCTGCGGTCACGCGCAGGTGGCCGGCGATTCCGACGTCGCGCACCAGAACGCCCTGATCCAACAGGTTCTGCCACATCTGCTGGGCGTTCTCCATGCCCCCGTAGAACACGAAGTTGGAATCAGATTCGGCCGGTTCCAGACCCAGGCGCTTGAGGTCGTCGACAATTCGGTCGCGCTGCATCTTGATGTCTTCTACGGTGCTCAACAGGACATCGCTGTGTTCGAGCGCCGCAAGGGCGGTCGCCTGGCTGACGGCGGAGAGGTGATAGGGCAACCGGACCAAACGGATGGCATCCGTGACCTCGGGGGCCGCGGCGAAATAGCCCAAACGGGCACCGGCCAGCGCAAAGGCCTTGCTCATGGTGCGGGTGACGATCAAGCGAGGGCGACCCTCGAGCAGTGTGAGCGCTGAAGGAGTGCCGAATCGGGCGAACTCCGCGTAGGCCTCATCCACGATGACCATGGAGTTGGATTCTTCCGCGGCCTCGTACACGGCTTCGACCACGTCCAGGCCAAGCGCAGTGCCGGTTGGATTATTCGGCGAGCACAGAATGACCACATCGGGCTTGTGCTCACGTACTTGCTTCGCGGCGGACTCAGCCGTCAAAGTGAAATCTTCCGCGCGCTGACCCGCGATGAACTTGGTTCCCGTCCCGGAGGCCAGCAAGGGGTACATCGAATAGGTCGGCACGAAGCTGAGGACCGAACGTCCGGGGCCACCAAATGTCTGCAGAATCTGCTGCAGGATCTCGTTGGAACCGTTGGCTGCCCAGAGGTTGTCGGCGGTCAGTCCGTGGTCCAGGTATGCGGCCAATGCCGTGCGAAGTTCCGTGAATTCCCGATCCGGATAGCGATTGAGCTGACCCGCGGCCCGCGAAACACGCTCGGTGATGGCGTCCACCACGGGCTGGGGAACGGGGTGTGTGTTCTCGTTCGTGTTCAAGGCAACCGCAACATCTAGTTGGGGTGCGCCGTACGGGGACATGCCCCGCAGGTTCTCACGGAGGGGCAGGGCTTCTAGGCGATCGAGATTTTGGCTCACTCCCCTAGCTTAAGCGCCGAGCAGGCCTTCACACGATTCAGCGTGCGGGGATCTCCAGCAGCTGACCGGCGGACAGTTCCGAGGATGCCAGTCCGTTGAGCTCCACAATGTCGTCCATGACCTCACGGGTGTCGCGCTGCGGGTCCGCCGCGTAAGCGATCTCCCACAGGGACTGATCGGACTGGACGGTCACGGAGTGGGTTACCGGTTCACCCACGGGATCGGTATTGGCCTGAACGGTGGAGGGAAGCAGGAAGATGACCGCAACCACCAGCAGTGCGGCGGCACCCGTAATGAGCGGCAGCCCGATGAAGACGAACCGTCCGCGACGGGTCAGGTTGAGCTTGGGCGCGCGAGTGAAGCTCTGGGCGCTGGTGGGCAAGATATGTGTGGTCATGGCAACCTCCTGGTGAACTTTCCGGTGACCGCGGGATGAAGCGGCAGGGTGTTCGAACCCTTTCCCCGGCGTTAGAACACGTTTTCGAATATCTGCGTTAAGTTCTAGCACGGGTGTACGAACCTTGTCGAGAGAAAAATCGAACATGTGTTTGAGTCCTCACTCTTGGCGCACTAGTCTTGAAGCAACGTCCGTACTAGTTGACCGAACGTCACTGACACGCATAAGCGGCAGGATTGAACTCGACGGGTACGGAGTACGTCGCGGTTGACCCCGCGGTCGGAAAACGGTGAAAGGACCCCAACTCGTGAGCACACCTTCCCCCTCCGGTTCGGAGTCCCCGCGACCCCAGCGGCCATTGACCGCGCGTCAGCGAACCATCCTGGGGGCGGTGCAGCAAGCCATCGGTGAGCGCGGTTATCCCCCGTCGATGCGTGAAATCGGCGATATTGTGGGCCTCGCCTCGCTATCGAGCGTGACCCACCAATTGGGCCAGCTCGAGAAGCTTGGCTATATCCGCCGAGACCCTCGGCGCCCTCGGGCCATGGAAGTTCTGCGCCCGCTCTCGGAGGCCGAACTGGCTCGGGAACTGGGCGAGCCAGAACCGGCCGAGCAGTCTCCGAAGGCTTCGGACGGCACACTGCACAACGTCACGCAGTTGCCCACCACCAGCCCGGATGACTCCATGGCTTCGGTGCCCCTGGTCGGACGAATCGCGGCCGGTGGCCCCATTACGGCAGAGCAGTCGGTCGAAGACGTGTTCTCACTTCCGCGCGAGTTCGTCGGTCACGGTGACCTGTTCATGCTCAAGGTGTCCGGTGATTCGATGATCGACGCCGCTATCTGTGACGGTGACTGGGTCGTGGTGCGCCAGCAGAACACCGCGCTCAACGGTGACATCGTGGCGGCCCTGCTCGATGACGAGGCTACGGTCAAGACCTTCCGCCAGCGTGACGGTCACACCTGGCTACTGCCGCAGAACACCCAGTACGAGCCCATCCTGGGCGATCACGCCACGGTGATGGGCAAGGTTGTATCGGTTTTCCGGTCCCTCTGACGGATCCTCCATTAGCCACTCACCATGAAAGAACCGGCCCGTAGGTGAATTCACCTACCGGGCCGGTTTCCGTTCGGGGGTTCACCAAAAGGAAACGGCTCCCAGCGACTGCAGGATCACGTTCCGCCCGTGTCTGAACGTCATCTCCCCATGCTGCTGCGGAACTACTGCGAGCTGCTGAGCCGTTTCAGTGCGCCCAGCACCTTGGACTTGTCCGCGGTGGGCCACAACGGCGGCAGTGACTTGGTCAGGAAGGTTCCGTATCGCGCCGTCGCCAATCGCGAATCGAGCACGGCAACCACACCGCGGTCGTTGCTGGAACGGATCAGGCGTCCCGCACCCTGGGCAAGCTTCACCGCGGCGTGAGTCGCGGACACGGCCATGAAGCCGTTACCACCGGCACGTTCGATGGCCCTGGTCCGGGCGGTCCCCAGTGGATCATCAGGCCGCGGGAACGGAATGCGGTCGATGACCACCAAGCGACACGAATTCCCGGGCACGTCCACGCCCTGCCACAGGCTCATGGTCCCGAAAAGACTGGCGGTGGGGTCGTCCGTGAAGTCCTTCACCAGCGACGGCAGGGACGCCTCCCCCTGGCAGAGGATCTCAGTGTCGATCAGTTCGCGCAGTTTCTCGGTTGCCTCTTCCGCTGCGCGGCGGGACGAGAACAGCCCCAGGGCACCACCGTTGGAGGCCTTGAGCAGTTCGGCCAATTCAGCCAACTGCTCCGAGGACACGCCCCGGCCCGGCTTGGGTAGGTGCCTGGCCACGTACAGGATTCCCTGCTTGGGGTAGTTGAACGGGCTTCCCACGTCCACGCCGCGCCACGGCGGAGCGCCCGCACCCTGCAGACCGAGGGCACCGGCCACGGACGAGAACGATGACCCCACGGCCAACGTGGCAGAAGTCAGCACCACCGTGCGGCCGTCGAAGAGTCCTTCTCGCAGCGCGCCCGCCACGCTGAGCGGAGCGATATTGAGGGTTGCCGGTTCACCGGCATCCGGTGACACGTAGCCGGAGGACTGCCCCCAACGCCCCACACGGGAGATCCACAGGACATCGTGATCCGTGTTGGCCGTGAGCAGGCGATCAGCGGTGTCGAGAATCTCGGACAACCGTGACCGCGCCGCATGACGGCCCGCGTCCTCCGCGTTGGAGTCACCCTTGGTCGCGCTCAATCCGGCACGTGCGGCGTCCTGCACTCCCCGCACGGCGTAGACCTGCTCTTCGGTGAATCCTCGCGGCAGCAGTCCGTTCGGATCGCCGTTGAAAGCTCGGTCGAAGGCATCCGCAGCCTTGTCCAGGTCCTCGTGCGGGGCCGCGGTGTGTTTACGCACGCCGCTCGCCGCCGCGCGTACCGCGGCACCGGACAACGCACCGGTGACGGCCCCCGTGACCCGGTCCTGCAGTTCGTGAGCCTCGTCCACGACCACCACGTCGTGTTCGGGCAGCACGGCCAACCCCTCGAAGGCGTTGATGGCCAGCAGCGCGTGGTTGGTGATCACCACGTCCGCTTCGCCCGCGGCCAACCGTGCTTTCTCGGCAAAGCATTCCTCGATCAGCGGGCATTTGCGCCCGATGCACTCACGAGCGGTCACGGAGACCTGACGCCAGGCTGCATCGGAAACGCCGGGCTGCACGTCGTCCCGGTCCCCGGTCTCTGTGGACTCGACCCATTCGCGCAACCGCTTGACCTGCTGGCCCAACTTACCCACGGCCGTCTCCCCGCCACGAGCGGAACCGGCCGGTTCAGCGAGATTGAACAGAGCGGCGTCGTCATCGGTGGGGTACCCACCGCCGATCTTGTGCAGGCACGCGTAATTGGAGCGGCCCTTGAGCAGGGCCACGTTGGGCCGGTGCTCCAGGTGCTCCTCGACCGCATCCAATACCCGCGGCACGTCGCGACCGGTCACCTGCGACTGCAACGCCAAAGTCGCGGTCGAAATGATCACGGGTTTATCTGCGGTTTGGGCGTGCTCGAACACCGGAACCAGGTAGGCCAGGGATTTACCCGTGCCCGTACCCGCCTGAACCAAGAGGTGTTTGCGGGTGTCCAGGGCCTCGGCTACCTTGGCCGCCATGAACCGCTGCCCGTCGCGCCTCTGCCCGCCCATGGCGGTCACGGCGGCGTCGAGGAGCTCGAGCGAATCCTTGGCTCCGGGCAGGGTTTCGGGCCGAAGGTCCGAAATGTCGCGCCCGGTCTCGTCAATGAACGGGTCTGCCATACCTATGCGGTGTCCGCGCCGTTTTCGTCCGGCTGCGCATCTTCCGCCGACGCCGCTCCAAGCCGGTACTCCTCGAGTTCCGCCACGAGGCTTCCCCGGACGCGCACGCGCAAGCGCGTGCCGTCCTCGGTGTGCTCCGTGCTCAGAATCTCGGCGTCCTGGGCATGCAATCGCGAGACGACTTCACCGTGGACATAGGGAATCAGCAGGTCCAGCTCGTGATCCGGGCGCGGGATCGCCCGAGAGATCAGCTGCTTGAGTTCTTCGATGCCCTCACCCGTGCGAGCCGAGACGGCAACCGAAGGGCTCTCGTGGTTGAGTAGGCGGCCGAGCACCACGGGATCCGCGACGTCCGACTTGTTGAGCGCCACGATCTCCGGAATGTCGGTTGCGCCCACGTCCGTGAGGACATCGCGGACGGCCTTGAGCTGGCCCTCGGGATCCGGGTGCGAGGCATCGACCACGTGCACGATGACATCGGCATCGGCAACTTCTTCGAGCGTCGAGCGGAAGGCCTCGACGAGCTGGGTGGGCAGCGAACGCACGAAACCCACGGTGTCCGAGAGCGTGTAGCCGATCCCGTCCGGGGTTTCCGCCTTGCGCACTGTGGGGTCCAACGTGGCGAACAGCGCGTTCTCCACGAGCACGCCCGCGTCGGTGAGCCGGTTGAGCAGTGAGGACTTACCGGCGTTGGTGTATCCGGCAATGGCCACCGACGGCACCGAGAACCGCTTGCGGTTGAGCCGCTTGGTTTCGCGGGCGGGCTTCATTGCTTCGATCTCGCGGCGCAGTTTAGCCATGCGCTGGCGGATCCTGCGTCGGTCGAGTTCGATCTTGGTTTCACCGGGGCCACGCGAGCCAATGCCTTCACCGGCAGCGGCACGGCCACCGGCCTGGCGGGACAGCGACTCACCCCAACCACGGAGGCGAGGGAGCATGTATTCCAGCTGTGCCAGTTCGACCTGCGCCTTGCCCTCTTTGGACTTGGCGTGTTGGGCGAAGATATCCAGGATCAGACCGGTGCGGTCGATGACCTTGACCTTGACCACGTCTTCCAGGGCACGACGCTGGGACGGCGCGAGTTCGGCATCGACGACCACGGTGTCCGCCCCGGTTGCCGCGACCACGTCCCGGAGTTCCATGGCCTTGCCCGAGCCCAGGTAGGTTCCAGGATCCGGGTTCACACGGCGCTGGAGCATTCCGTCCATGACCTCGGAACCGGCGGTCTCTGCGAGCGCGGCGAGTTCCCGGAGTGAATTCTCCGCGTCAGCCAGGGTTCCGGCGGACCACAGGCCGGCGAGCACCACGCGTTCCAGGCGGAGCTGACGGTATTCGACCTCGGTGACGTCTTCGAGTTCGGTGGAGAGACCGGCGACACGGCGCAGTGCATGACGTTCGGCAAGGTCTTGTTGCTCGCCGTCGGCGTCGGAGAACTGCGGATCCTCGTCGAGAAGTTCGCGCGCGCGGCCCAGGGGGTCGCGGCGCTGTTCGGTGGCATCCTGAGCGCCGTCGCGGAAAATGGTGGGTTCCTTCTGCGCGTGGGCGCGAGCCAGAACCCTGGCGACGACGTCTTCGAGATCGGCGCCCGAGGGTTCCCCCGGTGTCACCGACGCGCGGTGCTGGGAGTCTTCGGGGCGGTGAGATTCAGTCATAATTCCTTGATCTGCAAGCTGCTGGTAATTCGTTCAGTCTATCGCTGCACCCCGACACGGAGCGCTGAGCGATAGCATGTGGAGCCATGGCCCCAGAACCGCACAGTGCGCATTACTTTGTGACCGATCCGTCCCTGCCGGAGAAGCCCCGGCAGATTTCAGTGGACCTGCGTGGTCGCGAAGTGCGAGTTCAGACCGCCGCCGGAGTGTTCTCCCCCGGTGATCTGGACAAGGGAACCGCCGCACTCTTGCGCAACGTTCCCGATCCGACCGGCCGTCATTTCTTGGATATTGGTTGTGGCTGGGGTCCGTTGACCCTGGCCATGGGATTGGCCGATCCGGAGGCCACGGTAACGGCGGTCGATGTCAATGACCGCAGTCTTGACCTCACCCGCCGAAACGCCGAGGCTCACGGACTGTCCCACGTGGAGACCTTCCGCCCCGAGGACGTTCCCCAGGATCGCCAGTTCGACACCGTGTGGTCCAACCCGCCCATTCGCGTGGGCAAGGAAGCACTGCACGAGATTCTGCTGACGTGGCTGCCCCGACTGGCACCGGGCGGCACCGCCTGGTTGGTGGTTCAGAAGAACCTGGGCGGAGATTCACTGCAGCGCTGGCTCGGCACGGTCCTGGACGCCGAGGAGTTCACGATCGAACGCGCTGCCACGGACAAGGGCTTCCGGATCCTCACGGTAGAACGCGCGCGATAGCGCGGGCATTCCCGGCCATAGTCCCGCAGCTCGGGACCGGCCTCGAGAGCCGGCACAGATCTTTGCGACCTAGGACCGACGCGGTGAGCCGGGCCCAGTCCGACATCCCGGGGCCTCCGGATGGTGGAGCCCGTTATGCAAGGACGGCTCGGGCCACCACGCGAGTCGGTCCAGCCAGCACCACGTGCTCGGTGCCGTCGGTTGCGGGCACGAAGGTCACGGACAGCACTCCGCCCGGGACTTCCACCAACCAGCGGTCCGGTGCATCCGCGCCGCCCCAGAAGCGGGTTGCCGCCGCGGCCGCGCACGCGCCGGTGCCGCACGAATAGGTCTCCCCCACACCGCGCTCGAACACGCGCATGTGAATGCGGCCGACCTCGGTGTCGTCGTGATCAACGGGCACCACGAACTCGACGTTCGTGCCGTCCTCGGGTTCCGGCGAGACCGATGGCGCTCGGCGAAGGTCCAACTGATCCAGCTTGTCTTCCTCGGACAGGGCCACCACGGTGTGCGGGTTGCCCATGCTGATGGATAACCCCGGGCGGGGGACGCTCAAACCGTCGGTCGTGACCACGGCATCCGAGCCCTTTTCACGGGCGTCCTCACCGGCGATGAAGCTCCACGGCCCCATGTCCACGGCGTAACCGCCTTCGGTGCGGGCCACGGATCGCACACCCGCGCGGGTGCCGATGCGCAGCTGCGATCCCTGGGGAAGCTCCACGAGACCTTCCCGAACCATGTGGTCCACGAAAACGCGCACACCGTTGCCGCACATTTGCGCGATGGAACCATCAGCGTTGCGGTAATCCATGAACCACTCGACCGAGGGATCCTGCTCCGTGAGTTTCCGGCCCTCGGGCAGCTCACTCGCACGAACCACGCGAATCACGCCGTCCGCGCCAAGACCCATATGACGATCGCACACGGCCACCACGGTGTCCGCGGACAGCGGGATCTCACCGTGTTCATCCGTGAACACCACAAAGTCGTTGCCGGTTCCGTGGGCCTTTACCACTTCATGGTTCACCAATTCACGCCAGTCCACGGTCTTCACTCCCCGATCCACAGTTTCAGTCACGGCCGCCAGTTTACGCGGCCTCAATCATCCTCACGGCATCACATGCAAGTGCGTCCACGCCGCCGGGATGTCCCGCGTCGAGCCAGTGCACCCGCGGGTCCGCGTGGAACCACGTGCGTTGCCTCTTGGTGAAGCGACGGGTGGCCACCACGGTGTCCTCCCGGGCATCTTCCAAGGTCCGCTCCCCGGCCAGCACATCCAGGAGTTGGGGATAGCCCAGGGCCTTACCCGCCGTGGGGCTCTCGCGCAGACCCCGCTTCTCGAGCGAGCGCACCTCATCCAGCCATCCCGCGTCCAACATCCCGTCGATGCGTTGAGCGAGGCGTTCGTTGAGAACTTCACGGTCCATGTCCAGACCGAATTGCACCGTGGGGCGCACGTACTCGCGCTGCGGCATGAACGAGGTGAACGGTCGCCCGGTGACTTCGTAGACCTCCAGCGCCCGTACCAGCCGCCGGTCATCTTTGACGCGCGCTGCGGATTGGGGGTCGACGTCGCTCAGTCGCCTTAGGAGCGCGCCGCGCCCTTGTTCAGCCAATTCGTTCTCCAGGCGGGCCCGAACTGCGGGGTCCGTTCCGGGGAACTCGATGGCGTCCACGGCGGCGCGGACGTAGAGCCCCGAACCGCCGGCGAGGATCGGCACTTTGCCGCGCGCGGCGACGTCGTCGATTGCGGTCCGAGCGTCCGTCTGGAACCGGGCGACCGAGGCTTCCTCGGAAATATCCATGATGTCGAGCAGGTGGTGCGGGATACCGCGCTGCTCGGCGACTGACATCTTGGCGGTACCGATGTCCATGCCCCGATAGAACTGGAGGGCATCACCGTTGATGACCTCGCCATCGAGAGCTTCGGCGAGGGCCAGCGCGAGATCCGATTTACCGCTTCCGGTGGGACCAACCACGGCGATCAGTGGTGGGCCTTCGGGCGGCCATGAGATGGCAGCCACCTAATTGGTGCGCAGGGCAGGCATACCGAGCCCGACGGTGCCGGGCTTACCAGAACCGTCGGTGCCACAGGATTCCGCCTGGGCAGCTTCCCACGCGTCCCCGCCGCGGGAACGGCGCAGTGAATATTCGGTGGAGTCCTTGGGGTCGGCCAGCAAGTGGTAGGCCGCGGCCGCGGTGACCGGAACTGTCACGAAGTCACCCGGGCGCGGGGACTCAGCGCCCTCAGGCACGGAGAAGTGCACGAGCCGCTGGTCCTGCGACCGACCACTCAGGCGGTGGGTGCTCTCCGATTTACGGCCCTGGTGCGCGCTGACCAGGACCTCCACGGTGGAGCCGACCAACTGCTGGTTCAACCGCGCACTGATTCGGTCCTGCAGAGCTGTTAGCCGTTCGAAACGCTCTTGGACGATGTGGTGCGGAACCTGATTCGCCATCTCGCCAGCAGGGGTGCCGGGGCGAATCGAGTACTGGAACGTGAAGGCGGAGGAGAACTCGGAGGCCTCGACCACGTCCATCGTGGCCTGGAAGTCTTCTTCGGTCTCACCGGGGAATCCCACGATGATGTCGGTGGTGATCGCCGCGTTGGGAATCTGTTCACGGACCCGTTCGAGAATCCCCAGAAACTTCTTGGAGCGGTATGAGCGACGCATGTCCTTGAGGATCTGGTCAGAGCCCGACTGCAGCGGCATGTGCAACTGCGGCATCACGTTGGGGGTCTCGGCCATCGCGTCGATCACGTCGTCTGTAAAAGCCGCCGGGTGCGGACTGGTGAAGCGGACACGCTCCAGCCCTTCGATCTCGCCGCAGGCGCGCAGGAGCTTGGCGAACGCACCGCGGTCACCGAACTCCACACCGTAAGAGTTGACGTTCTGACCCAGCAGGGTGACTTCCACAGCGCCGGAATCCACGAGCGCCTGCACCTCGGCCAGGATGTCCCCGGGGCGGCGGTCTTTCTCCTTACCGCGCAGCTGCGGGACGATGCAGAACGTACAGGTGTTGTTGCAGCCCACCGAAATGGAGACCCATCCGGCGTACGCCTGCTCGCGTTTGGTGGGCAGAGTCGAGGGGAAAGTTTCGAGCGACTCGAGGATCTCGACCTCGGCCTGGTGATTATGACGGGCGCGCTCCAGCAACACTGGAAGGGAACCAATGTTGTGGGTACCGAACACGACATCCACCCAGGGGGCCTTTTCCACGATGGTGGAACGGTCTTTCTGAGCAAGGCAGCCGCCCACGGCGATCTGCATGCGCTCATTGCGCTTCTTGGCCGGTGCCAACTGACCGAGCTGGCCGTACAACTTGTTGTCCGCGTTTTCGCGCACCGCGCAGGTATTGAACACCACGAGATCAGGGTCTCGATCCACGGCGGGCACGTAGCCCGCTTCTTCGAGCAGACCGGTGATGCGCTCCGAATCGTGGGCGTTCATCTGGCAGCCCAGAGTGCGCACCTCATAAGCGGGCGCGGGCAGATCAGAGGCGGCGGGGGCGGCATTCACCAGTGTGTCGGTCAGTTGAGTCACCCCACTATGTTAAGGACCAGGTCAAATTAACCGAGTCATGCGCTACACGCTGGGCCAGGGATCCGGTTCCGAGAAGTCATTCTCGGTGCCGAACGCCGATAGCTCCTCTTTCACCACCCCGAACGCGAGTCCGGGCGGGTACCCCTTGCGACCGAGCATGCTGACGAGACGCCGGGTGACCTTGTCGACTTCTTTTCGATCCGAGAAATCGATGCTCTTGGGCATCTTCTTGCGTACGAGCTCGTGGGCATCCTCGGTCTCGTCCTCGTCGGTGCGTTGCTCAAGGGCTTCCTCCGCAAGTTCCCCCGTAATGCCCCGTTGTTGCAGTTCGCGGCGCAGCGCGTTGCGGGAAAGCTTGCGCGTTTCGGCTCGGGACCGCACGAACATCGCGGCGAAGGAGCGGTCGTCCACCAGGTTGACCTCTTCGAAGCGGTCCAGAACTTCCTGGGCGACTTCTTCGGGAACATCGCGGTCCGCGAGCTTGTCTTCGAGCTGCTTACGAGACTTGGCGGAGGCAGTGAGCTGGCGCAGCACGATGGCCCGAGCAACTTCACGCTGATCGGGCTCGACGTCCTGGCCAGCTGAGCCTTCCGCGGGTGGCTCCGCAGGACCTCGGTACCGTTCCGAGGCCCTGCGTCGCCGGGAGTTGTAGCTGGAGGACTGGCTCATCGCTCAGTCACCTCGATCAGAACGCGGGAAGTTCCGGCTTGGTCGAATCCGGAGCCTCAAGGATGTCGTCCTCGGGGGCTTCCACCACGGTGTCCTCCTCGGGCTCCTCGGTGCCCTCAGTGATGCCGAGCTTGACGAGGATCTTCCGCTCGATTTCCGCGGCCAACTCTGGGTTGTCCTTGAGGAACCGGCGGGAGTTCTCCTTACCCTGACCGAGCTGGTCACCTTCATAGGTGAACCAGGCACCGGACTTCTTGACGATTCCGTGCTCCACACCCATGTCGATCAGGCCACCCTCGATGGAGATGCCCTGGCCGTAGAGGATGTCGAACTCGGCCTGCTTGAAGGGCGGCGCCATCTTGTTCTTGACGATCTTGGCGCGGGTGCGGTTACCCACGGGGTTGGCGCCGTCCTTGAGAGTTTCAATACGACGGACGTCCACACGCACCGAGGCGTAGAACTTCAGAGCCTTACCACCGGTAGTGGTTTCCGGCGAGCCGAAGAACACACCGATCTTCTCGCGCAGCTGGTTGATGAAGATGGCGGTGGTGTTCGTGTGCGACAGACGACCGGTGATCTTACGCAGCGCCTGAGACATCAAACGCGCCTGCAGACCCACGTGGCTGTCGCCCATTTCGCCTTCGATTTCCGCCTTGGGGACCAGCGCTGCCACGGAGTCGATCACGACAATGTCGATGGAGCCGGAGCCCACCAGCATGTCCATGATCTCCAGTGCCTGCTCACCGGTGTCCGGCTGGGACACGAGTAGGTTGTCCGTGTCCACGCCCAACTTCTCGGCGTACACGGGATCCAGGGCGTGCTCTGCGTCGATGAACGCGGCGATACCGCCGGCGCGCTGAACGCTCGCCACTGCGTGGAGTGCCACGGTGGTCTTACCGGAAGATTCCGGACCGTAGATCTCGACCACGCGACCGCGCGGGAATCCTCCGATACCCAGGGCCACGTCCAAAGCGATGGAGCCAGTGGGAATGGTCTCGATGCGAGTGGCCGGGCGGTCACCCAGTCGCATGACCGAACCCTTGCCGTAGTTCTTGTCGATCTGTGCCAGGACAGTATCCAGAGCCTTCTCGCGATCGGAGCCGACCACCTGAGAGGGAACGGAAGTGGTTCCCTTTGACTTGGCTGCCATGATTCACCTCGGTTCTTAGGGGCCTGTGTTCCGGGCCCTGTTGTTTGGTTCGTGTCTCAACCTACTGAGGGGGTCCGACACGCATAAGGGCTCACGAAGGATGTGGAGCCCGGATGATCTGATTCGAATATACATTCGATTGGCGTTCGACGCCATTGCGCAGACTAGGACTTGGGTTCCCTGTCCGGGCCCCACCAACGCTCCTGCGGGATCTCCTGCGCTTTACAGATCGCGAACCACACGTGCTTGGGGTCGATGCCTGCGTCGAGGGCTTCGACGGCGGTCCGGTCCCCCACTTCTGCCATGACGAGATCTCGAGCGAGAACCTTGGAGTATCCGGACCCGAACTCGTGGGCCATGAACTCCCAGAACGTACTGATGCGCATGCGGCCTTTCCTAGCGGACTACAACGGTGGGGTGACATAACAAGGGCCCGCCGACAATGCCGACGGGCCCTGGAAACTCTAACGCTGGTGAGCGGATGGGATTAGTGCGCCGAAGTGGCTGCGCCCCCGCGCAACTGGCGGACCTCACGAGTGAACTCTTCGGTCATCTCGGAAGGCACGGTATCCGGAATGTAGTTGCCCTCGGCGTATGCGAGGCGATCTGCAACTTCACGCAGCATCTGTGACAGGGGAATTTCGAGAGCGGTGCAGATGGATGCCAGCAGCTCGGAGGATGCTTCCTTCTGGCCTCGCTCCACCTCGCTCAGGTAGCCCAGCGACACACGAGCACTGTGCGAAACTTCTCGCAGAGTGCGTCCCTGACGCTGGCGGACGCTACGGAGCACTTCGCCAATTTCTTGTCGCAAAACGCCCACTTTGACGTCCTTCGTCTCGGCATGTTCTTCGTCGGACAGTCCCACGTCCTTCCAACGGACGACACCATTGACGGACACGGGTTGCTTCGTCATGTGAATTGCCTACTCCTCGTACGAACGGTCAAACCGTTTAACCAGGTGCTTTCAGTCGGGCGGTAGCCACAACCTTGACCCTGGGCGACTCAAGTTGAGCCTCTGGTAGTAGTAACCTGCTTGCCCGTTCAATTGTTCCTTGTTGGCGAAAGAATTTCACTGGAAGTTGTCTGTGAGCTCGATTTGTGACGCAAGAAAGTCAATGGCCCGGGAAACCGACTCCCGACGGATAGCGGCGCGTCCGCCATCCAGGCGCAGCTCGAGGTGGTCCTCTCCCCTGGGTCCGCTGACACCGAGGTACACGGTGCCGACCTCCTGACCATCGTGCGGTTCGGGGCCGGCCACGCCGGTCGTGGCCACGGCCCAGTCGACACCCAGAGCGGCACGGGCGCCGCGTGCCATGGCCTCCGCCACCTCGGGATCGACGGCACCCTGACGCTCCAATAACTCATGGGAGACGCCCAGAGTCTTTTCCTTCACGGCATGCGAGTAACTCACCACACCGCCCTCCAGAGAGTCGGAGGCGCCCGGAACATCGACAATGGCCGCTGCCACCGCTCCACCGGTCAACGATTCCGCGGTTCCGATGGTCACCCCGTGCGTTACGGCCAACTGAATCAGATCCACGGCGGTATGAAGTTGAGAATCTGCCACTATTCGTCCTCGTTCTCAGCGGCCTTGTTCACGGCAGCGTTACGCAGTTGCACGGCCTTGATCACGTAGTCAATACCGGTGACGACCGTGACGATCAACGCCAGCGCGGTCAACACCCATGCGAACCACAGCCACCAAGCACCCACGAATGGTGCCAGCGGCAGCAGCAGAGCGATCAGAGCCGCCGTCTGCAGCACGGTCTTGGTCTTGCCTCCCTTGGAAGCTGCCATGACGCCGTAGCGGATCACCACGAAACGCATGATCGTGATGCCCCACTCACGCACCAGAATCACGATGGTCACCCACCACCACAGCTCGCCCAACATGGAGAGCACCACGAACGCAGCACCGGTCAGCAATTTGTCCGCGATGGGATCGGCGATCTTGCCGAAACTGGTGATCAGGTTACGTGCGCGGGCGATGTCGCCGTCGAGTTTGTCCGTGTACATGGCCACGCCGAAGACCACCACGGCAGCCCAGCGCATGGGCATGGAATCCTCACCGTGCGTTCCACCGGCCCACAGGAACCACACGAAGAACGGCACCATGACAATGCGCAGTGCCGTCAGCGCATTGGGCAGATTCCAGTTGGATGAGTTGGGCGGCGGGTCTGCGACCGCCCGGGGTGCGGGGGTTCCGCCTTTTCGAGCCATCATCGTCCGGTCAACTCCCAAGCATCGTTCGAATCATCGTCGTCGTTTCCGTCGTGGTAGTCCTTGGCCACGTCGGACAGGCTTGCTTCCACGGGGTCGTCACCGTAGTCGACGGAACCACCGGTCCCCGCCGACGCCGCTGCGGAACCTGCCCCGGCGGCGTCGTCGCCGGGGGTCGAAGGCGGTTCCTCGCCGCGAATGAGCGCCAGGGTGGCCGCGAGATCGTCGGGCTTGACCAGAACATCACGGGCCTTGGAACCCTCCGAGGCGCCCACCACGCCGCGGGACTCGAGCAGGTCCATGAGGCGACCTGCCTTGGCGAAGCCCACGCGGAGCTTGCGCTGCAGCATGGACGTGGAACCGAACTGGGTGGTGATGATGAGTTCGGCTGCCTGCAGCAGCACGTCCAGATCGTCCCCGATGTCCTCGTCGATCTGCTTCTTGGGCGCTTCCTGGATCACGTCTTCGCGGTAGTTGGTCTGCATCTGGGTCTTGACGTGTTCCACGACCTTGTGGATCTCGGACTCCGAGACCCACGCGCCCTGCACACGCATGGGCTTGGAAGCGCCCATGGGCAGGAACAGCGCGTCACCCTGGCCGATGAGCTTCTCGGCACCGGGCTGATCCAGGACCACTCGGGAGTCGGTCACGGATGACGTGGCGAACGCCATGCGCGAGGGCACGTTGGCCTTGATCAGGCCCGTAACCACGTCAACGGACGGGCGCTGGGTGGCCAGCACCAGGTGGATACCGGCGGCGCGGGCGAGCTGGGTGATGCGCACGATCGCGTCCTCGACGTCGCGCGGGGCGACCATCATGAGGTCCGCGAGCTCGTCCACGATGACGAGCAAATACGGGTACGGGCGGATGACGCGCTTGGAACCGGGCTCCGGCTGCACCTTGCCATTGCGCACGGCCTTGTTGAAGTCGTCGATGTGCTTGTACCCGTAGTGCGACAGATCGTCGTAGCGGGCGTCCATTTCGCGCACCACCCACTGCAGGGCCTCGGCGGCCTTCTTGGGGTTGGTGATGATGGGCGTGATCAGGTGGGGAACGCCCTCGTACGCGGTGAGTTCCACGCGCTTGGGGTCCACCATGACCAGGCGCACCTCGTCCGGGGTGGAGCGCATCAGGATCGACACGATCATCGAGTTCACGAACGAAGACTTACCGGCACCGGTCGCACCGGCCACCAGCATGTGCGGCATCTTGGCCAGGTTGGCCACCACGAAGCCTCCCTCGACGTCCTTGCCCACGCCCATGACCATGGGGTGTTCGGACTTCCGAGCCCGTTGTGAGCGCAGCACATCACCCAGGGCCACGGTCTCTCGGTCCGTGTTCGGGATCTCGATGCCAATCGCGGACTTGCCCGGGATGGGTGAGAGGATGCGGACATCGGCGGAGGCCACCGCATAGGCAATGTTCTTGGACAGCGCTGTCACGCGCTCCACCTTGGTGCCCGAGCCGAGTTCGATCTCGTAGCGGGTCACGGTGGGGCCGCGGGAGAAACCGGTGACCTCGGCATCCACGTTGAACTGCTGCAACACGTTGGTCAGTGAACCCACCACGCGGTCGTTGGCCTCGGAGCGTTCCTTGGCCGGCGGGCCCTGCACCAGGCTCCCGGGGTCCGGCAAGTTGTACGCCATGTCACCGGCAAGCTGCAGCTGCTCGGAGCGGGCCGGGATCGGCGCCGACGGCGTGTGGGTCCGTGAACTCTCGGGGGCATCCACCTCTGCGAGCGCCGGTGCGTCCGAGGCTTCTGCCGTGTCTGCGGCCGGTTCCAGACCCTGTTCGCGCCGCAACTTGTCCGCGGCGATCTGGGACTTGGTCGGGCGCTTCACACCCGGTCGCACGCTCGGGATGTCCTCGGTGTCCTGGACCTGGGCGCTCGCGGCACCCGCGGCGGTCGAGGACGTGGAACCGGACGGAGCGCCGTCGTTGGAAAGATCGAACACGCGGGTACTCGAGGAGCCGTCCGCGGCCTCGCGGCGCTTGGCCTCGTCCACGACGGCACGTTCGAAGGCCTCGTCCCCGTTGTAGGCGTCCAACTGGGCCTTTTCACGACGCCGCTCGGCGCGGGTCTGGCGCTTGCCCCGCTTCTTCTGCGGGCTGGCCGGGTCCAGGTACGAGCGGTCGTGTTCAGGGTCCGACACGTCGGTGGTCCGGTGCTCGCCCTGTCCCATGAGTTTGTCGTAACCGTCCCGCAGTCGCGGCCCGATCTGGCCGACAGGGGTCGCGGTCATGACGAGTACGGCGAGGAAAGCTAGAACGGCAAGTACCACCAGGGCACCCCAGTGGGTCACGAGCGCCGAGAGCGGATCGGCGGCCAGGAAACCGACGAACCCGCCGGCGCGCCAGATCGCTTCGAACCCCTGGTTGAGTTGGGGCTGTCCACCGGCGATGTGCGCGATACCGGATCCAGCCACGGTCAGTGCCATGAGCCCGATGGCGATGCGGTTGTTGGCTTGTGTCTCGGTGGGGTGCCGGAATGCCCGCCATGCGAAGAACAGGCAGAACACGGGCAACACGAGCGCCATGAAGCCGAACGTGCCGCCGACCACGGCGTGCACCCAGGAGGCGGGCATGGAAATGAAGGTGGCATCCACTCCGCGAAGGTTCCACCACTCAACCGCCGCGATCAGGACGGCCAGCACGAGCCATACGAGTGCGCCGCCGTCGCGGCGCTCCTCCGGAGCCATGTCCGTGCGCACGGTGCCGATCCGCCGCACACCGGCACCCACCACGTGGCCGAGACCGGCCCACGCGTTGACCACGGCATGAAGGAGACGACTACCAGCAGACGGTCCCTGTGGTGTGGACTTGGCCGGGGCCTTGGACGTGCTCTTGGTAGTGCCCTTGGAGAAGCGGGATGCGGTCGAGGTTCGAGATGTTGACTTCGACGATCGCGGAGGGGAAGTTCGTGACGCCATATGTTCCAGAATACCCGCCGAGCGCAAAGCCCGCCCCGACATCGCGTCGGGGCGGGCTCGGCTCGCTCGGATCAGCCTTAATTAAGCTTCGACCACCACGGGTACGATCATGGGTTTGCGGCGCAGCTTGCGCGAAACCCACGAGCCGATGGTGCGGCGCACGACCTGCTGCAGCTGGTGCGCTGTGTGATTCTTGCCGGACTCCCCCATCGCGTCTTCGAGGGCCGCAATGATCTTGGGGCGGATTTCATTGAAGACAGTGTCCTCCTCGGCCACGCCGCGCGCGTGGATGTCCGGGCCGGAAACGATCTTGCCGGTGTCGCGATTGACCACGGTAACCACGGAGATGAAGCCTTCTTCACCCAGGGTCATGCGGTCCTTGAGGTCCGCGTCCGTGATCTCACCCACGGAGGAGCCGTCCACGTAGATGAACCCGCATTCGACCTGACCGGTGATCTTGGACTTACCGTTGTGCATGTCCACCACGGTGCCGTTCTCGGCGAGCAGCACGTGATCGCTGGGAACACCGGTCTCCTGGGCCAGGGCACCGTTGGCGATCAGGTGGCGCACCTCGCCGTGGACCGGCATGACGTACTCGGGCTCCACGATGTTGTAGCAGTACAGCAGTTCGCCGGCGGCTGCGTGACCGGACACGTGCACCTTGGCGTTGCCCTTGTGCACCACGTCAGCACCCAAACGCATCAGACCGTTGATCACGCGGAACACCGAGTTCTCGTTACCGGGGATCAACGACGACGCCAGGATCACCGTGTCACCGGCGTTCACCTGAACCTTGTGGTCGCCGTTGGCCATGCGGGACAGCGCGGCCATGGGCTCACCCTGAGAACCGGTGCACATGATCACGAGCTTGTCGTCCGGGTAGTCCGCGGCCTTCTTCTGGTCGATCAGCACGTTGGGCGGAACGTCCAGATAACCGAGCTTGTCGGCGATCTCCATGTTGCGGATCATCGAGCGACCCATCAGGGCAACCTTGCGACCGCTGGCCACGGCGGCGTCGAGCACCTGCTGCACGCGGTGAACGTGCGAGGAGAACGAGGCCACGATCACGCGCTGGCGTGCCTTGGCGATCACGTCTGCGAGCACGGGGCCAATGGCCTTCTCGGTGGGTACGAAGCCCGGCACCTCGGCGTTGGTGGAGTCAGTCAGGAACAGATCCACACCCTCTTCACCCAGGCGGGCGAAGTGGCGGAGGTCGGTGATGCGACCGTCCATGGGCAACTGATCCATCTTGAAGTCACCGGTGTGCAGGACGGTGCCGGCCTTGGTCCGCAGGAACACGGCCAGGGCGTCAGGGATGGAGTGGTTGACGGCCACGAACTCGCACTCGAACTCGCCGAGGCGCTCGACCTGGCCCTCGCGCACGGCCAGGGTGAAGGGCTTGATGCGGTGCTCCTTCAGCTTGGCTTCGATCAGTGCGAGGGTGAGCTGGGAACCGATGATGGGGATGTCCGGACGGCGCTTGAGCAGGTACGGAACGGCACCGATGTGGTCCTCGTGACCGTGCGTCAGGACGACCGCCACGATATCGTCCAGGCGGTCCTTGATGTTGTTGATGTCCGGCAGGATCAGGTCCACACCGGGCTGGGTTTCTTCGGGGAACAGCACACCGCAGTCGACCACGAGCAACTGCCCATTGATCTCGAACACGGTCATGTTCCGACCGACCTCGCCCAAACCTCCCAGCGGGATGACGCGCAGAGTGTCTGCGGCCAACGCGGGGGGTTCGGAGAGGTCAGTGTTGGTCCATCGGGTCATGAGACCCCTTTCGTCTTAATTGTTCAAAGTGTCTGCCAGGACCGAGGAACTCAGATCCGCGCGGATCTGCTCGATTTCGGCCTGAGTGGGCGCCACATGCGGCAAGCGCACGGTGTTGTTCGGCAGGCGCCCCTGCCAATTCAAAATCGTTTTCGCGGCCACGGCACCGGGCACACGAGTCATGGCGGCGCGAACCACCGGGATCAGCTCATTGTTGACCTTGCGCGCGGTGACGAGGTCACCGGCGAGGGCGGCGTCGACGAGCGTGCGGAACCGCGGAGTGTCCAGGTGGGACGTGACGCCCACGAGACCTGCCGCGCCCAGCGCGATCCAGGGCAGGGTCAGTCCGTCGTCACCGGAGTAGTACACGAGATCGGTTTCGGCCATCACGTGTGCGGCGGCATTGAAGTCTGCCTTGGCATCCTTGACGGCCACGAGGTTCTCGTGGGACGCCAGCGAGATGAGCGTTTCCGGGGCAATCGGGACGCCCGAACGACCCGGAATGTCGTACATCATGATCGGCGTGTCGACGGAATCCGCCAGTGAGCGGAAGTGCGCCTCGATACCGGCCTGTGTGGGCTTGCTGTAGTACGGCGTGACGATCAGCAGGCCGTCCATGCCGATTTTCTGGGCTTCCAGGGAGAGGTACCGGGAGTGCTCGGTGTCGTTGGAACCCGTGCCCGCGAGCAAGGGCACGCGCCCGCCCACGGCATCCTTGACGGCCCGGAAGACCGCGAGGTTTTCTTCGTCGGTCATGGTCGAGTACTCGCCGGTGGTGCCACACACCACCAGTCCGTCACAACCATCGTTGACCAGTTCTTCCGCCAGATGCCCCGTGGTTTCGAGGTCCACGGACCCGTCGTCCTTGAACGCGGTCACCATGGCGGTGAGCAGAGTTCCGAACATGGGGGCGGGGCGGTCGGGCTGAGTGGCTACGCTGCGATCGGTCATACGCTCAAGGTTACCGCGATCACCGCGCCAGTGCCGCCCCCGGGTCCGCGCCGCGGTACAAGGCAATAGCGGTGCGCATGGCACCGCGGGCGCGCCGACCGTCCGAGCTCGCCGAGTAGGCCAGGCTCAAGCGGTACCAACCGCGCCAATCCTCCGGGTTCGCCTCGACCTCTTCGCGAACGGTGTGGAAGTGCTCGTCCGCGGCCTCTCGTACATAGCGGCCCGACGGCGTTTTGGGCAGGTTGTCCTCGGGGAGCCCGCCTTCCGCGGCGAGGGTGCGGCCGAGTTTTTCGGTACGGGCACCGAAAATGATCTCTCGCACCATGGCCCACGTGCCCACCGCCGGGATGACCAGCATGGCGATCCCGAAGCCCTTCACGATCAAACCCTCCGAGCTCAGCAGCAGCACCGCTCGTTGGAACGACAGGCCAAGATAGAGCGCGAGCAAAGCGACCATGAGGGCGGCCAGGATGCGCCCCTTGGAACCGATTTCGAGCACGGTAAAGACCGCAGCGAAGGCCAACATGGCGATGATCCACACTTTGGAGCCCACGGAGATGGGCAGGATCACCACGGTCAGCAGCGCCAGCACGATGACCGCGGCCACCCACCACCGCAGAGAACTGGGTTTCCCGGAGTCGGACGTTACGGAAACGTGTTCTCGGGAGTCGGATTCGCGATGACTCACAGGCCCAGATCCATGTAGCCGTCCAGCCCGTGAGTCAGTCCCGGGTGCTTGGCCACTTCACGCACGCCCAGCACCACACCGGTCATGAACGAGATCCGGTCAAAGGAATCGTGACGAATGGTCAACTGCTCCCCCGTGTTGCCCAGCAGAGTCTCCTGGTGGGCGACCAGGCCGCGTAGTCGTACGGAGTGCACGTGCACACCGTCGACCACGGCGCCGCGTGCGCCGTCCGGATCGGTCTGTGTCGCGTCCGGCGAGTCAACCACACCGGCCGCGCGGCGGGCCTTCCCGATCAACGACGCCGTACGGGCTGCGGTTCCGGACGGCGCATCCAGCTTGTCGGGGTGGTGCAGTTCGACGACCTCCACGGATTCGAAGAACGCGGCTGCCGCCTCCGAGAACTTCATGGCCAGCACCGCACCCACTGCGAAGTTGGGGGCGATCAGCACACCTACCTCGGGGTGCTTGGCCAGCTGAGATTCGAGGTCCGCCAGGGCCTGATCGTCCCAGCCCGTGGTGCCCACGACCGAATGGATACCATGGTCGATGGCGAAGCGGACGTTGTCCCGCGTGGACTCCGGAACGGTCAGGTCGATCATGACCTGCGCACCCGAGTCGACGATGGTTTGGAAATCATCGCCACGACCCAGCGCGGCGACCAGTTCCAACCCGGCAGCACGCTCAACGGCAGCCACGGCCTCGGAACCCATGCGTCCGTGGTGACCGAGCACGGCCACCTTGATGGTGTTGTTCGATTCGGTCATCTCAACCACTCCTTAGTTCTGGCTCGGCAGCTTCTCGGCCGGAGCTTGCGGCCCCACCACGGTCTGCACGGACGACGCCGCGGACAGTTCCGCCGCCAGCGTCTGAACGTCCTGCGAGGTCACGGCGCGGATCCGGTCCAGGGACTCGTCCACGTCCATGTACACGCCGGTCTTCAATTCTGCCGATCCCAAACGGGACATCCGTGAACCGGTATCCTCCAGGGCCAGCACAGTGGCGCCGCTGAGCTGGCCCTCGATCTTAGCCAATTCTTTGGCGGTCATTCCGTCCTGCGCGAGCCGGTCCAGCTCGGTGCGCATGAGTTGCGCGACCTGGTCCACCCGATCCATGGTGCAGCCCGCATACATGCCGAAATACCCGGCATCCGAATACGCACCCGAGAACGAGAACGTGGAGTACGCCAGGCCCTTCTGCTCGCGGATCGTGTGAAACAACCGTGAGGACATCCCCCCGCCCAGTGCGGCATTGAGCACGGTCATGGTGAAACGCCGGTCATCACCCACGCGCAGTGCAGGACCGCCCAGCACCACGTGCGCCTGTTCCACGGGGCGGTGAAACACCTGGGTGCCCGTCAGGGGTGTGAGCACAGCCGATGTATTGGCGCGCCGCGCCCCCACCGCACCGGGTGCATCCGGATCCCAGCCCGCGCGGGTCAAGGACTCCCGAACCAGCTCGACCACGCGTTCGTGTTCGAGCCCGCCGGCGGCCGTGACCACGAGATGTTCCGGACGATAGGCCGCACGGTAATGCTCCCACACGGCGTCACGAGCCACGGACCGGATCTCCTCCGGGGTGCCCGCAATCGGACGCGCCAGGGGTGAGCCGTCCAGGACCGCTGCGGTGAACTGTTCGAACGCGAAATCGGTGGGGTCGTCACGGTCCATCGCGATTTCCTCGAGGATGACTCCCCGTTCGCGATCGAACTCGTCCGGGTCCAGTACCGCGCTCGAGAACATGTCCGCGAGAACGTCAATGGCCATGGGCAGATCGTCCGAAAGCACCCGCGCGTAGTAGCACGTGTTCTCCTTGGCGGTGAACGCGTTGGACTCGCCACCCACAGCGTCGAACGCTTCGGCGATGTCGAGCGATGTGCGCCGCGCCGTGCCCTTGAACAGCAAGTGCTCCAGGAAGTGCGTGGAACCGAGCATCCCGGGTGCCTCGTCACGAGAACCCAGGCTGACCCAGAAGCCCACGGAGGCCGAGCGTTGACCGGGCATTTTTTCCGTGAGCACGCGTGTACCGCACGGCAGTACGCTGCGGGTGATCACGGCGCCGTCGGCGTCGTCGTGGACCACGTGGGTGAAGCCGGTGGTGTCCGGCAAAGAAGCTGAGTACGCCCGAAGGCGGGCGTCCGCGGGGAAGATTTTCTCCCCGGGATCGCCCGCCTCCAGCGGAAGGTGAACTACCGTCATGAACCTCGAGTTACCCCTCGATCAGCTCTCGTTGACGGGTTCGGACTCGAGCTCTTCGGCCTTGTCCTCGTCGGCAACGACCGGTGCCAGCGACAGCTTGCCGCGGTCGTCGACCTTGGTGATCTCGACCTGGACCTTCTGGCCGACACTTACGACGTCGTCAACCTCGTTGACGCGCTTGTTGTCGTTGAGCTTGCGCATTTCGGAGATGTGCAGCAGGCCGTCCTTGCCCGGGGTCAGGGAGATGAACGCACCGAAGGTGGTGGTCTTGACCACGGTACCCAGGTAACGCTCGCCCACCTCGGGGACCTGCGGGTTGGCGATCGCGTTGATCGCCGAACGAGCGGCCTCTGCCGACGGTCCGTCGGTGGCACCGATGTACACGGTGCCGTCGTCCTCGATGGAGATGTCGGTTCCGGTGTCTTCCTGGATCTGGTTGATCATCTTGCCCTTGGGGCCGATGACCTCACCGATCTTGGAGACGGGAACGTTCACGCTGATCACGCGAGGCGCGAATTCGCTCATCTCGTCCGGAGCGTCGATCGCGGAGGTCAGCACATCCAGGATGTACAGGCGGGCTTCGCGAGCCTGGCTCAGGGCGGCGGTCAGCACGGAGGCCGGGATACCGTCGAGCTTGGTGTCCAGCTGGATGGCGGTCACGAACTCGGAGGTACCTGCAACCTTGAAGTCCATGTCACCCAGGGCGTCTTCGGCGCCGAGAATGTCGGTCAGCGCCGCGTAGCGGGTTTCGCCGTCCACGGTGTCCGAGACGAGACCCATGGCGATACCGGCAACGGGTGCGCGCAGCGGCACACCGGCGTTGAGCAGCGACAGGGTCGCGGCGCACACGGAGCCCATGGAGGTGGAGCCGTTGGAACCGAGGGCCTCGGAGACCTGACGGATCGCGTACGGGAATTCCTCACGCGAGGGCAGCACGGGCGTGATCGCACGCTCTGCCAACGCACCGTGACCGATTTCGCGGCGCTTGGGCGAACCCACGCGGCCGGTCTCACCGGTGGAGTACGGCGGGAAGTTGTAGTGGTGGATGTAGCGCTTGTGCTTGACCGGGGACAGCGAGTCGATCTGCTGTTCCAGCTTGAGCATGTTCAAGGTGGTGACACCCATGATCTGGGTCTCGCCGCGCTCGAAGATCGCCGAACCGTGCACGCGGGGCAGCACCTCGACCTCGGCGGTCAGTTCACGGATGTCCGTGAGGCCGCGGCCGTCGATGCGGACCTGGTCCTTGAGGATGCGCTGACGCACGGTCTGCTTGGTGAGTGCCTGGTAGGCACCGTTGATCTCGTCCTTGCGGTCGGCGAAGGGCTTGCCCTCACCGGTGAGCTCGGCCAGACCGCTCTGGTGCAGCTCGTCGGTGGCGGCTTCGCGCTCCTGCTTACCGGCGATGGAGTACACCTCGGCCAGACGGTTACCCACGAAGTCCTCGACGGCCTGGGTGGCGTCGTCGCCGTAGCCGCCGAAGCGAGGCAGTTCCATGGGGGACTTGCCCGCACGGGCGACCAGGTCGGCCTGAGCGTCGCACAGTGCCTTGATGTAGGACTTGGACGCCTCGATGCCCTCGGAGACGAGCTCCTCGGTCGGGGCGACAGCGCCCTGGCCCTTGACGAGCTCCCAGGCGTTGTCGGTGGCTTCGGCCTCGACCATCATGATCGCGACGTCTTCGGAACCGTCAGCGGTGGTGACCACGCGGCCGGCCACGGCCATGTCGAACACGGCGTTCTCGATCTGGGAGTGCTTGGGGAAGGCGATCCACTGGTGCTTGCCGTTCTCCTCGGGCATGAGTGCCATGCGCACGCCGCCCACGGGGCCCTGGAAGGGCATGCCGGACAGCGAGGTGGACATGGACGCGGCGTTGATGGCCACGGTGTTGTAGATCTCGTCCGGTGCGATGGACAGCACCGTCACGACAACCTGGACCTCGTTGCGGATGCCCTTGCCGAAAGCGGGGCGCAACGGACGGTCTATCAGGCGGCAGGTCAGGATCGCGTCGGTGGACGGACGGCCTTCACGACGGAAGAACGAGCCCGGGATGCGACCGGCGGCGTACATCCGCTCTTCCACGTCCACGGTCAGCGGGAAGAAGTCGAAGCCTTCGCGGGGGTTCTTGCCCACGGCGGTGGCCGAGAGCATGGAGGTCTCTTCGTCGATGGAGACCAGGGCGGAACCGGCGGCCTGCTTGGCCAACCGGCCGGTTTCGAAGCGCACTACGCGCTTGCCGTACGAACCGTTGTCGATGATTGCTTCTGCACTCTGAATTTCGGGACCCTCCAAGGGTCACCTCCGTTTCTTCTGTGGCGAAAAGCGCGACATACCGGTCTTCGATCGAGGCGCTCGCACTGCGCATGCATTGCGAAGGCCACTGTCGAGGACCGCGATATGGTGCGCGAATCCGCTACTAGCTTTTTCTATTTCATGTGTTGGCCCGGTGGGCCGGTGGTTCCGTGTGGAACCTGGCGGTGTTCGTCACGAACAGCGCCGGTTACGGCGGTTCCCCGCGCCTTCACGGGTGAAAACACGGGGAACACCGAGAACTTAGATCACTTACGCAGGCCGAGGCGCTCAATGAGCGCACGGTAGCGAGCGATGTCAGTACGACGCAGGTAGTCAAGCATGCGACGACGGCGACCCACCAGGGCCATCAGGCCGCGACGGGTGTGGTGGTCGTGCTTGTGCTGCTTCAGGTGCTCGGTCAAGTCGGAAATACGACGGGACAGCACGGCAATCTGCACCTCGGGGGAACCAGTGTCACCCTCGTGAGTTGCGTACTCCTTGATGATTTCCTGCTTGATAGCGGCATCCAGTGCCATAAGTAACTCCTTGAGTTAGTACCGTGACCGCCCGGTGCGCAGGTTTCGCGCCCGGGTTTCGGGTGTCTCACCCGAGATCTGACCGCCACGGACTGCAGTCAGGCCGTTGACCAGTCTAACGGACGTCAACCAATACGTCGTATCAGGCGGGTCACCGTTATGGATGTCCCCGTCAACTGGGACAATGAGGACCATGAAGAAAATGAATGTGGAGTCTTTCAACCTCGACCACCGTTCGGTCGCGGCCCCTTACGTTCGGATTGCCGATCGCAAGGAGTTGCCCGGAGGAGACACGCTCATCAAGTACGACGTGCGGTTCTCCCAGCCCAACGAATCGCACCTGGAGATGCCGGCTATCCACTCGATCGAGCACCTCACCGCGGAGCACATGCGCAATCACACCGAAGCGCTCATCGACTTCTCCCCCATGGGCTGCCAGACCGGCTTCTACGCGCTCATGTTGGGCGTGGAGGACGCTGAGTTCAAGGATCTGTTGGAGGCCACGTTCAAGGACATCCTCGCGGCGGACGAGGTTCCGGCCGCCAACGAGGTGCAGTGCGGTTGGGGCGCCAACCACAGCCTTGAGGCCGCCAAGTCTGCCGTGCAGGACTTCTTGGACGAACGCGCCGCCTGGGACGTGGTCACCAAGTGAGCGCAGGCGCCTCCCAGGAGACGTTGAATCACGACGCCGCCCTGTTCGGTCGCTGCGTGGGCGCACCCGCCGTGGTGGTCGCCATGGACGAAGAGGCAGCACCTTTTCTGACGCGCGCCGAGGAACAAGCGGCGCAGCCGCTCACCGTGGGTCAGGCACTGGTCTACGCGGTGGTCCTGGAAGGTGCCCCCGTGCTGCTCGTGCGCATGGGTATCGGGCTGGTCAATGCGGCGTCGGCGGTGACGGCGGTGATCGAACGTTTCGAGCCCTCCATGGTGCTCGCGGCCGGTTCGGCAGGGGGCCTACGAGCGGACGTGAACGTGGGTGACCTGGTGATCGGCACCGGCTATCGATACACGGATGCAGATGCCACGGCGTTTGGATATGTTCCCGGACAAGTACCCGGCATGCCGGAAAGCTACTCCCCCGCTGAGAGTTTGCTGAATGCCACGGAAACTCTGGTCGGGAGCGATGAGCAGACCGTTCTCCGTGGCACCATGCTTTCGGGTGGCTCGTTCGTCACGGAAGCCAATGTGGGTGCCACCCGCGAGATCTTCCCCGAGGCGCTCAGCACGGACATGGAAACGGTCGCGCTGGCGCAGGTGTGCGCCACCCGCGGATACCCCTTCCTGGCGGTGCGCAGCGTGTCGGATCTGTGCGGTCCCGCCGCCGGACAACAGTTCCACCTGGAGATCGACCTTGTGGCGGAGATCAGCGCGAGTGCCGTGTGCCAGGTATTGAACACCCTCCGCCAAAGTACTGCCGAGTGAATTGAGGAACGCATGAGCGACAAGAAACTTGAGGACGCCGTCCCGGACGCCCCGCCCCACGTGCTGCGCGACGGCAACAAGATTCCGCAGTTGGGCCTGGGGACCTACCCCATGGACGACGCCGAGGCTGAGGCGCTGATCCCTGAAGCGCTGTGGCGCGGCTACCGCCTGATCGACACCGCCGTGAACTACGGCAACGAACTGGGTGTGGGTCGCGGCGTCAAGGCATCCGGGATCAACCGCGATGACATCTTCCTGACCACCAAGCTCCCGGGTCGCCATCACGGAACGGATTCCGTTCGGCGCTCGCTCGAAGGCTCCCTGGAACGGCTGGGAACCGATTACGTGGATCTGTACCTGATCCACTGGCCCAATCCCTCCGTGGACCGCTATGTGGAGTCCTGGCGGACCATGATCGAGCTGCGGGATCAGGGCCTGATCAAGTCGATCGGCGTGTCCAATTTCCTGCCGGAGCACCTGCTGCGGCTCGAGAAGGAAACGGACGAGATGCCGGTGATCAACCAGGTGGAACTGAACCCGCAGTACCAGCAGGAACTGCTGCGCGAGTTCCACGCAGAACACAAGATCGTGACCGAGGCGTGGTCACCGTTGGGCCGCAAGACGGACATCCTGCAGCACGAGTGGCTTTCGGAAATTGCCCGCAGCATCGGCCGCACGCCCGCCCAGGTCATCCTGAGGTGGCACATCCAGTCCAACATCCTGCCCATCCCCAAGAGCTCGGACGTCACCCGCATGGCCGAGAACCTGGACGTGTTCGACTGGGATCTCTCGGACGATCAGATGCGACGCATCAAGATGTTGCACACCGGATTGAGCGGCTCCGGTTTCGATCCCCTTGAGCACGAGGAGATGTAGCAACTACCCGGCCGGATGTATCAGGCGGTCTCGTGAGGTTCCTTGGCCAGGATCTCGCGGGACCGTTTGACGTCGTCGTTCATCTGGGCCACCAGCGCATCGATGCCGCGGTAGGCAACCATGCCGCGCAGTCGTTCCACGAATTCCACCA
Source organism: Kocuria carniphila (assembly GCF_004136555.1). Taxonomy (GTDB): domain Bacteria; phylum Actinomycetota; class Actinomycetes; order Actinomycetales; family Micrococcaceae; genus Kocuria; species Kocuria carniphila. The sequence continues at coordinate 65,118 of NZ_NOIT01000013.1, read as the reverse complement.
CGACCTGTTGACCGTAGAGGTCGAAGTCCTCAATGTTCTCTTCCGGCCGATCGATCACGTGCGCCTCGACCTGACGGGAGACCCCTTCGAACGTCGGATTCGAGCCTACGGAAATGGCCGTGGGCCAGCGCTTGCCGTTCTGATCTACGAGCCATCCCGCGTAGACACCGTCCGCGGGGATGAATCCGGACGCGTCCGGCGAAAGGTTCGCGGTGGGGAATCCCAGTTCGCGACCGCGAGCAGCTCCGTGCACTACTTCCCCGCGCATCCGGTGGTTGCGGCTGAGCAAACCCGTGGCGCCGCGCATGTCACCGGCTTCCAGGCACGAGCGGATCCACGTGGAGGAGCAGCGGCGTTCCGTAGCCGCGGCCGCGGGTGTGCCGTTCTTGAGGGGAGTCGAAGGATCGGTGCCCACGACGTCCTCGACGACCACGACGTCGAAACCGTGCTTGTCGCCCAGCGCCCTGATGGCATGCAGATCGCCGGTGTTGTCCTTACCCAGACGCACGTCCTCACCGATCACCAGGCACACCGCTTCGAGCGGCTTGACCAGGTAGTCGACCACGAACTCTTCGGGGGTCAATTGAGCGAAATCGAGGGAATAGGGCTGCACGAGCACGGCATCGATCTCGGTGTGTTCCAGTGCGTCGAGTTTGTCCTCGAGCCCCATGATCACGCCGGGGTGAGACTCGGGCCGGTGCACCAGCGCCGGGTGGGGATCAAAGGTGACCACCACCGATTTCGCGGTGCGTTCCCCGGCCACCTCCAACAACGTGTCGAAGACGTGTTGGTGACCGCGGTGGACTCCGTCGAAGTTTCCAATCGTCACCACGGACGGTCCGAAACCCGGGGTGATGTCGTCGCGGGATCTCCAGCGAATCACTGTTCTCCTCGATGTCGAGTGTGCGGGCGGGACGAAACGAGCCTACCCGTTGGCGCGGGTGGGACGGGTGCGCCACAACCAGATAAGACCGATCATGGGCAAGACCAAGGGCACAAAACCGTAACCCGCGCCGAAGTGCGACCAGACACTGGCCTTGGGGAAGAGTTCGGGCGAGAGCACGCTGAGCAGGCCGACTGCGAGCACGCCGATCATCTCGATCCATACGGCGATCCACGCGATCCGGTGCCAACCGGGGCCGGTCTTGGTCAGTGCCACGGTCGCAATCACGTAGATGACGGCGGAAATCGTGGACAGGATGATCGCCAGCGGTGCCTCGGAAAACTCCGTACCCAGCTGGTACAGGGAACGCACACCTGCCGAGAGCGAGAACACCCCGTAAATCACGATGATGAGCCTCCCGAATCCGCTGGATTTGGCATCCGTGCGCTTTGTCTTCACGCGGTTGCCGAAACGCTGCTGCAACGCGTTGTGCTCGGTGGACTTGGTCACCGTGATCCCGTTCCTTTCCGCGGAGTGGTCAATGCTGCCGGCCTCAGACGTTCTGGTAGTACCAGATGTAGTTCATGCGGTAGACCATGATGATGACCACGGGTCCGGCCGCAGCCAGGATGAGCGTGGACCAGCGTGAGCGTTCCACGAGAGACCAAATGAACGTTCCGGCCGGGATGAGCAGCGCCGTCAGCAGGTAACCCCAGTACTCGAGAACACTGCCCGAGGCTTCCGACCCGAAGATAGGGAGGAAGATCGAACCCACCACGTACACGAGCAGGAACAGTTCCAGAATCAGCACGGAGCCTTGTGAGAAGTCGTCGGGTTCGCGTCCGCGCATCGCCTGCACCAGGCAGATCAAACACGACAGCGTTCCAATCACCACCGAGGCCCAGAACCATCCGTCGTAACCCCACAGCATCAGTGATTCTCCTGTTCGGACGGTTCGGACGTGCCGGTCGAGTCGGCAGAAAACGTCTCGCCCGCGGCAATGCCCAGAACGGATGCCGCGTAGCGCTTGGAAGCGGAGCCGCGGTTCTCGGCCAGGGCCACCAGAGTCCCGTTAGGTGCGAAGCACGCAACGGGCAAGTCTGTTCCGCTGACCAGATCGGCCGGGTGCGCGGAGATCCGGCGACCGTGCGACAGGTCCGTGGCCTCCCCCGCGTCCAAACGGCGCACGGGAAACAGCAGTTCCGCGGCACGGTTGATCTCCAGGGTGTCCACGGTCCCGCCGTCGCTCACCGATTGCGTCAGGTCGTCCAGCGTGTGCGCCTGGTCGAGAGTGAAGGACCCCACGCGCGTGCGGCGCAGCGCCGTCAGGTGTCCGCCCACGCCCAGGCCACGGCCCATGTCACGGGCCAGCGCACGGATGTAGGTGCCTGAGGAACACGAGACCGTGGCCGTCACATCGATGCCGGTCTCGTCGCGCGAGATGTCGTGCACCGTGAATTCGTGGATCGTGACGGGTCGCGCGGCCAGTTCGACGTCCTCGCCGCCGCGAACTCGGGCGTAAGAGCGTTTTCCGTTCACCTTGATGGCGCTCACCGCTGACGGTACCTGCTGGATCTCGCCGGTAAGTGCGGAAACTTCACGCTGAATGTCGCTGTCACTTACTCCCGCGAGGGTCGAGGCATCCGCGCGCTCGGTCACGTCGCCCTCGGCGTCGTCGGTCACGGTCGCTGCGCCCAATCGAATGGTCGCCTCGTACGTCTTGGACGTTCCGGTGACCCAGGTCAGCAACTTGGTGGCCTTCTCGACACCCAGCACCAGGACTCCCGACGCCGCCGGGTCCAGCGTGCCGGCGTGACCTACCTTGCGGGTCCCGGCCAGGCGCCGCATTCGTGCCACGACGTCATGCGAGGTCCAGCCCAGGGGCTTGTCGACGATGACGAACCCGGCCGTCCTCGGAAGCGAGGGGGCCGGGCTCGGAACGTGGGGACGTTCACTCACGCGCGTCAGCTCCGGGGCGAGTCGTCGTCGGTATCGTCATCCGCGGCTTCGTCCTCGGGGGTGCGGTACGCGTCCTCACCCGCGGCGTAGGAGGCGCCGACGGCCTGAGCCGCGACCTGCTCGTCCTTTTCGCGTGCGGCGCGCAAGAGCTCTTCGAGCCGGGCGGCGTCGGCGGGGATTTCGTCCGCGACAAAGGTGAGCGTGGGCGTGAGGCGGGCGGTGATGTTCTTGCCGACCTCGGAACGCAGCACGCCCTTGGCGGACTCCAGTGCCTGCGCGGTCTCCGCGCGCTGCGTCTCATCGCCGTAGACGGTGTAGTACAGCGTCGCGTGCTGAAGGTCGTTGGTGACCCGGGCATCGGTGATGGTCACGAAACCGACGCGGGGATCCTTGATCCGGCGCTCGAGGGCCTGGGCAACGATCACCTTGATGCGGTCGGCCAGCCGTGCGGCGCGTGCGGCGTCAACCATGGTGACTCTCCTTCGCTGGGGAACGCGGTGCGTTCCGTATCTAAAAAATCTGGGGTGCGGCGCCGCCATCACGACGACGCCGCGGGCCCGCCGCCGTGGGCGACGGGCCGGTGCGGCGGGTACCTACCGGAAACCGGGGTACCCGCCGCTTGAACGTGACGTGACTCAGGCGCGCGGCTTTTCGCGCATCTCCCACGTCTCGATCATGTCGCCCTCTTGGATGTCGTTGAAGGAACCGAGGCCGATACCGCACTCGAAACCTTCGCGAACTTCCGTGGCGTCATCCTTGAAGCGACGCAGCGAATCGATGGTGAGGCTGTCCTTCACCACGTTGCCGTCGCGGACCAGGCGCGCCTTGGCGTTGCGCTTGACCACGCCCTTGGTGATGTACGCACCGGCGATGTTGCCCCACTTGGAGGAGCGGAACACCTCGCGGATCTCGGCGGTACCGAGCTCCACTTCCTCGTACTCCGGCTTGAGCATGCCCTTCAAGGCGCTCTCGACATCGTCGATGGCGTTGTAGATCACCGAGTAGAACTTCATGTCCACGCCCTCGCGGTCCGCGAGTTCGGTGACACGTTCCGCCGGGCGGACGTTGAAGCCAATGATGACCGCGTTGTCCACGGTGGCCAGGTTGACGTCGTTCTGCGTAATGGCACCCACACCGCGGTGGATGACGCGCAGCTGAACTTCGTCTCCGCCCACATCGATCTTGAGCAGCGAATCTTCCAGCGCCTCCACGGCACCGGACACGTCACCCTTGATGATGAGGTTGAGGGTGTCCATCTTGCCCTCTGCCACGGCCTCGTCGAAGGACTCGAGCGTGATGCGCTTGCGACGCTTGGCCAGCTGAGCGTTGCGGTCAGCGGCCTGACGCTTCTCGGAGATCTGGCGAGCCGTACGCTCCTCCTGGGTGGCCAGGAAGGTGTCACCGGCGCGGGGCACTGCGGACAGACCCAACACCTGGACCGGTCGGGACGGGGTGGCAGTCTCGACTGCCTGACCGTTCTCGTCGAACATGGCGCGCACGCGGCCGTGAGCCGCACCCGCGACAATGGCGTCGCCGACCTTCAGCGTGCCGGACTGGACCAGCACGGTACACACTGCGCCGCGGCCCTTGTCCAGGTTGGCTTCAATCGCCACGCCACGAGCTTCCTTGTCCGGGTTGGCCTGCAGTTCCAGGGCACCGTCAGCGGTCAGGACGACCGCGTCGAGCAGGTCTTCGATGTTCTGACCGGCACGCGCGGAGACATCCACGAACATGGTGTCGCCACCGTATTCTTCGGGGATCAATCCGTACTCGGTGAGCTGACCGCGGATCTTCTCCGGGTTGGCTTCCGGCTTGTCGATCTTGTTCACCGCGACCACGATCGGCACACCGGCCGCCTGGGCGTGGTTCAACGCCTCGACGGTCTGGGGCATCACGCCGTCATCAGCGGCGACCACCAGCACGGCGATGTCCGTGACCTTGGCACCACGGGCACGCATGGCGGTGAACGCCTCGTGACCGGGGGTGTCGATGAAGGTGATCAGACGCTCTTCACCGTCCACCTCGGTGGAGATCTGGTACGCACCGATGTGCTGGGTGATGCCGCCGGCCTCGCCCTCGATCACCGTGGTGTTACGGATCGCGTCGAGCAGACGGGTCTTACCGTGGTCGACGTGACCCATGACGGTGACAACCGGAGGACGGGATTCGAGAACCTCGTCGCCCTCGGCCTCGGCTTCGGCCTCGAGGTCGATGTCGAAGGATTCGAGCAGCTCGCGCTCCTCGTCCTCCGGCGAGACGACCTGGATCTTGAAGCCCAGCTCGGCACCCAACAGCTCGAACGTTTCTTCGTCCAGCGACTGGGTCTGCGTGGCCATCTCACCCAGGTGGATGAGAACGGTCACGAGCGATGCCGGGTTGGCGTTGATCTTCTCAGCGAAGTCCATGAGCGAGGCACCGCGACGCAGGCGGACCACCGTGTTGCCATCACCGTGCGGAACGGAGACGCCACCCACGGCGGGTGCTGACATCTGCTCAAGCTCTTGACGCTTCGCGCGCTTCGACTTGCGCTGACGTCCACGGCCACCGCCGCCTCGACCGAACGCACCCTGGGTACCACCACGACCACCGCGGCCGCGGAAACCGCCGCCGCCACCGGGGCCACCGGGACCGCCACCACCGCGGCGGGGTCCACCGCCACCGGCGTTACCGGGACGGCTTCCGATGGGAGCCACACCCGTGGTGTGCCCCGGCATCATGTTGGGCGAAGGGCGAGGACCACCGGGACGGGGAGCACCCTGACCCTGACCCTGGCCCTGGCGTGCGCCACCCGGACGCGGAGCACCCGAACGGGGTCCACCCTGGCCGCCCTGACCGCCGTGCGCGGGACGGGGACCGCCCGGACGAGGGCCTGCGGGGCGGGGTCCACCGGGACGGGGACCGCCCTGGCCGGAACCGCTGGTACGCATACCCTGCTGCGGGGCGAACGGGTTGTTACCGGGGCGAGGTGCGCCCGGCTTGCCGGAACGTTGCTGACCCGGACGAGCACCACTCGGCTTGGGACCGCCGGACTCGGAACCGCGACCCATACCCTGCTGCGATGCGTACGGGTTGTTACCCGGACGCGCACCGCCCGGCTTGGGGGCCGAGGACTTGGGTGACTGCGGCTTGGACTCGGGCCCCTTGGGTGCCTGTTCCTTGGGAGCCTCCGCCTTGGGTGCCGGAGCGGGCGTGGACTCCGCCTTGGGAGCGGCAGCCGGAGCCGTCTCTTCCTTGGCCTGAGCGGGCTTGGGAGCAGCCTGACCCGGCTTGGGGCCGGGGGCTGCTGCGGGGCGCTCGGCAGCGGGCTTGGTCTCGGCCTTGGGCTGGGACTTCTGCGCCGGCTTGGTGCTCTGATTCTTCTGGGGAGCCTTCTCCGCTGCAGCGTCGCCGGAACCGGCGGGGAATGCAGAACGAAGTTTCTTGGCTACGGGGGGCTCCACCGTGGAGGATGCTCCACGGACGAATTCCCCTAATTCTTGAAGCTTGGAAATCGCTTCTTTAGACGTGATACCGAGCTCTTTGGCGAGCTCGTGGACACGGGGCTTGGCCACATTTCTCCTGTCTCGGTTCGCACCGAAACAGGCACGAACCATTATCTTCCGTTGATGCGGCCTTGGGGCGCGTCGATGATCGACATGTCACCCTGCTGGCCGTGGGCGGAGTACGAAAAAGTACTCATCGCTTGGCACTCATCGGTTTTCCATGGTCTTCTGACTCGCTTTCCTTCTGTCCGTTCCACCGTGTGGACAGTAAAACGTTGAGGTGGTGACCGAGGTTCTCGGCACTGACGGCGGTGCGAAACGCGCGATTGAACGCGCGGCGTCGCACTGCTGTCCTGACGCATTCCTGGGTGGGATGCACCCAGGCACCTCGGCCGCCGATACGGCGGTGCACGTCGAACACGGCTTCCAGGCCCTGCTCCGTCTGCTCCACCGCTACGCGGACGAGTTGGTCAGGGGAAACAATTTTCTTGCATCCCACACAGGTTCGAAGGCTGTTCTGGCTCACCCTCGCTCCTGTACTTGCTCACGTGAGTACTCGGCACTCGCCAGGTGCGATGCCGGTGAGTACGCACAATTCACGAACTGACCGTAGACCAGTCTAACGCGCCGGGGTTGATTCCCTCGAATTGCGGGTTTTCTCAGTGATTCGCCACTCGGGACTCGGGCACGATGTCGATGCGCCAGCCGGTCAGGCGCGCGGCCAGTCGAGCGTTCTGCCCTTCCTTGCCGATGGCCAGTGACAGTTGGCTGTCGGGTACCACGGCTCGGGCCGAGCGAGTTCGCTCGTCAACGACCTCCACGCGGGTGGTCTTGGCCGGGGACAGGGCATTGGCGATGAACACGTCGGGTTCTTCGGTGAAGTCGATGATGTCGATCTTCTCCTCCCCCAGTTCGTTCATGACGGCGCGCACACGCGAACCCATTTCACCGATGCACGCGCCCTTGGCGTTGGCCCCGGGACGAGTCGCGACCACGGCCATCTTGGTGCGGTGACCGGCCTCGCGGGCCAGGGCGACGATCTCCACGGAGCCGTCCGCGATCTCGGGAACTTCCATCTCGAACAGGCGACGCACCAGGTCCGGGTGCGAACGGGACAGCGTGATGGACGGGCCCTTCATGCCGCGCTTGGCCTCCACCACGAACGCGCGAATGCGGGCGCCGTGCTTGTAGACCTCGCCGGGTGCCTGCTCGTGCGGTGGCAGCACGGCCTCCACGGTGCCCAGGTTCACCTGGATCATGTTGGGATTCTTTCCCTGTTGAATCTGGCCGGACACCAGTTCGCCCTCGCGGCCCTTGAAGTGGCCCAGCACGTTGTCGTCCTCCACGTCCCGCAGCTTTTGCAGGATGACCTGGCGTGCGGTGGCGGCGGCAATGCGACCAAAACCGGCGGGGGTGTCGTCGAACTCGCCGATCTTGTTCCCGTCCTCGTCGACCTCGTCCGCCCAGATGGTCACGTGACCGGTGCGGCGTTCGACCTCTGCGCGAGCACCGCTCACGGCACCCGGGGACTTCTGGTAGGCGAGCAACAGTGCCTGTTCGATGGTGGGGATCAACACGTCCACCGGAATGTCCCGTTCGCGTTCGAGCAGACGCAGGGTACTCATATCAATGTCCATGTGACCGGCCTTCCTTCGTGCCCATTCGGGACCCGTCCGGGAACCAAACAGCGCGCCACACATGGGAGGTGTGGAGCGCTGCGCGTGGGTATTGGCTAATTGTTCTTCGGGCTATGGTACATCCCCCGTGCGGGTTTAGATTTCGACCTCAACGCGCGCGCCACGCACGTTCTGGTAGTCCAGCCGCTCCGGATCCAAATACTTGATGGGCATGCCCTTCTTGGGCTGGTGCCAACGCTGGAGCACCGCGTGATCGTCGTGGGCTTCCAGCAGGCGGGCCGTGAAACGTTCGCCGTCCGCGGGGCGCACACGCACCAGGTGGCCGACATTGCGCTTCCAGTGTCGTGGGGTTTCCAGCTCGCGGGTGGCACCGGGCGTGGAGACTTCCAGTTCGTAGGGCGGTCCCGGAACGGGGTCGTGTTCGTCCAGCGCGGCGGAAATGTCACGGGAGACCTCGGCCAGGCGATCCAGGTTCAGGGCGTCCGTGCCGTCCGGCAGGTCCAGCACGATCCGCAGGGTCCGCTGGGAGCCCTTGGTCTCGAGATCGAGGTCTTCCAGATACAGTCCCGCGGTGGTGACCACTGGCTCCACGGCGTTGCGAATGGCGGTAGTGTCTGCCGAGCTCATGCGTTCTCCTTCGTGTCGGTCGTTCTCCCTATCATGGAACAACACCGGAGCTAGGGAGGAATCGTGGCCGCTGACCGCAGCATTCGCGCCTGGCCGTGGGTGATTGCGTTCCTGGCCATGGCGCTGGTCGCCGTCCTTGCGGCCGGTGCCTGGGCCACGTGGCGCCCGTTGTCCGAGTACGACGCCGCCCGGCTCACCGCCCGCGACATCGTCACCTCCGTGGATGAATCGCCCCGCGACGACGTTCCGCAAGACACCACGGATCGTCAGCTCTCCGCTCTCGGGCCCGCGGCCACTCCGGCGCAACGCGACCGGCTGGAAGACATGCGTGGCACAAATTCTGGACCGGATGCCACAACGGATACACCGGACCGCACACCGCAGGACGCTGCTTCCGCGGACACCGACCTGACCACGGCCATCTCCCGCATGACTGAACTGGCCACGGATCAAGAAGACCCAGACCTGGCAGCCACGATGGCCGGCATCGCGGCCTCGTGGTCCGCGGAAGTCACCCGGCAGGACGGAACCGCACAGCCATTGATGCAAAACGATGTATCCGACGAAAGAGCACCCGCGGATGCCGGAAGCCAGGAAGCCGAAGCAGAAGTGACCGAGCGGTGCACACCCGAGCTGACCGCCGTGGCCACGCAGATTGACCGAGCCCTGTTCACCGCTCAATCGGCCGATGCGCGCGGCACCGATTTCTCAGAAACCGCTCGGGCGCTCACCGGATGGCAGGAGAGTCTGCAGCGGATTCAGGACCACCCCGCGGTCGAGTCGTTGTACGAATGTGAGCCTCGCCCCGCACGCGGCGGTTACGAGTTACCGCGTGACATCGCGGATGACCCCGAGGCCGCGTCGGGTGAGGTGGCCCAAGACGTGTCTGCCTACGCTCAAGGCGCCATCAGCACGGTCACCTCCATTGAACGTGTCTGGCTCATGGATGTCCTGGAATCCTCGGCGCGTGCTCAGGCGCTACTGCAGCCTTCCGATCCCGTGCCCGCGTTGGCGGGTGAACACCAGGTCAGCGACCGCTGAGGATGTCCCATCCAAGCTTCACGATGAGCACGCTCACCACCACGAAGAAGATGATCCGGATAAAAGAACTCCCTTTCGCCACGGCCGTTCGGGCACCGATGTAGCCACCCAGCATGTTGCTGATGCCCAGCACCAAGCCGAGTCCCCACGGGATCGACCCGTTGGCCGTGAACACGATGAGTGCGCCGATGTTGGTGGCCAGATTGATGATCTTGGCCTTGGCGCTCGCGGCCAGGAAGCTATAGCCGAGCACCGAGACCAGCCCGATCACCAGGAAGGATCCGGTTCCGGGACCCATGACGCCGTCGTAGAAGCCGATGCCGCCGCCCAGCAGAACGGCCAATCCGTAGTGCCGCACGCCGCTGTGCCGCAGGGCCGTGAGCTGCCCCATGGTGGGGTGGGCAATGGTGAAAATCAACACACCGATCAGCGCTGCCACGATGATCGGCCGAAAGACCTCGGCGGGCAGCAAGGATGCGACCGCCGCTCCCCCACCTGAAGCAACGAGGGCCACCACCGCCATGGGAAGGGCGGTGCGAAGGTCCGGATGCACCCGGCGGTAATACGTGACCGCAGAGGTTGCCGTGCCGAAGATCGACCCCATCTTGTTGGTCGCGAGCGCCTGGACGGGGGTGATTCCCGGAATCATCATGGCAACGGGCAGCTGTAGCAGTCCCCCGCCGCCCACGACCGCATCGATGAATCCGGCGGCCAGGCCGGTCAGTACCAAGAGCAGCAGAAGGCCCGGGGTTGCGGATTCCAACCCCGAGCCTTCCAAGAACCATGCGTCCACACGGGATACCGGTGGTGACCGCGCGAGCGGTTACCGGGCCTCGGCCGATTCGGGCTGAACGCTGTTCGAGATTTCCGATTGCAGCTCTTGGACCACTCGGTCCCGGGCGATGTCCCGGCTGTCGCCGCTGCGGCGATCGCGCACCTCGAGCAGTCCGTCCTTGAGACCGCGTCCGATCACCAGGACCGTGGGAACACCCAGCAGCTCTGCGTCACCGAATTTCACGCCCGGTGAGGTCTTGGGACGGTCGTCGAAGATCACGCTCAGACCCGCGTCCTCGATCTCCTTGACGATTTCCTCGGCAGCTTCGAGCACCTCGGCACCCTTGCCCGTGGCCACCACGTGCACGTCGGCCGGGGCCAGGTTGCGGGGCCAGATCAGGCCCTTGTCGTCGTGGTAGTACTCGGCCACGGCGGCCAGCGCGCGTGTCACGCCAACACCGTAGGAGCCCATGGTCACGGTCACGAGCTTGCCGTTCTGGTCTAGCACCTTCAGCCCCAGAGCCTCCGCGTACTTGCGGCCGAGCTGGAACACGTGCCCCATTTCTACGCCGCGGGCAATCTCCAGTTCACCGGAACCGTCGGGTGCCTGGTCACCGGCTCGCACGCTGCAAGCCTCCAGGGTGGCGTCCCACGTGAAGTCACGCTCGGCCACCAGGCCGTACACGTGCATTTCGCTCACGTTGGCACCGGTAATCCAGCTGGTACCGGGCACCACGCGGGGATCCACGAAGTACGGGATTTCCGACTGGGACTTTGCACCCAACAGGGCATCGTCCCTGGTCATGCCGGGGCCGAGATAGCCCTTGACGATCTCGGGACGGGCCCGCAGCTGCTCGTCGCTGGCGGGTTCCACGTCCAGTTCGCCGCCCACGCCCAGAGCTTCGCCGATACCGGCCTCCACACGCTTGATGTCGATGTCACGATCACCGGGGATTCCCACGGCAACCAGTTGTTTCTCACCATCGGGAAGGATCACCGACAGCACCACGTTCTTGAGGGTGTCCGCGGCGGTCCACTCCCCCGATTCACGCGGGTGGAGCTCGTTGGAACGCTGGACGAGAGTCTCGATCGTGGGACTGTCAGGGGTCCTGTTCACCTGGGCGGCCGGAGCGGCGTCGTAGAAGATGGCCTCGGGCGGGACGGTGGTGACGGCCTCCACGTTGGCGGCGTAGCCGCCAGCCGACCGGACAAAGGTGTCCTCGCCGATGGGCGTGGGGTGCATGAACTCTTCGGACTGCGAACCGCCCATGGCACCCGACTGTGCCGATACCGCGACCACGGGCAGACCGAGACGCTCGAAGATCCGAACGTACGCGGCGCGGTGCTTAGCGTAGGACTCGTCCAGACCGGTGTCGTCCACGTCGAAGGAATAGGAATCCTTCATGATGAACTCGCGACCGCGCAGCAGACCCGCGCGAGGGCGGGCCTCGTCGCGGTACTTGGTCTGGATCTGGTAGAGCATCGCCGGCAGATCCTTGTACGAGGAGTACATGTCCTTCACGACCAGGGTGAACATTTCCTCGTGCGTGGGCGCGAGCAGGTAATCGGCGCCCTTGCGGTCCTGGAGCCGGAACAGGTTCTCGCCGTACTCGGTCCAGCGATTGGTGGTCTCGTACGGTTCACGGGGCAGCAGCGCCGGGAAGTGAACTTCCTGCGCACCGATCGCGTCCATTTCCTCGCGGACCACGGACTCGACCTTGCGCAGCACATTCAGCCCGAGCGGCAACCACGTGTAAATACCCGGAGCGGCGCGACGAATATAACCAGCGCGCACGAGCAGTCGGTGGCTGGCCACGTCTGCATCAACGGGATCCTCACGCAAAGTGCGGAGGAACAGGGAACTCAGGCGAAGCGGCACGAAGAGTCCTAACCGCCCGTAAACGGGCCTTCGAAAAAATGGCTGGTATCTGGTGGGATTCTATCCCCCAGATACCAGCCTCTCAGACCAAGATGGATGCTTACTGTTCAGAAATCTTGTTGGCGGATTCTTGCAGGATGGCCTCGATGTCCGGGGTTTCGGACGAGGCGCTTTCCGACTCACCGGATGCGCCCTGGCCACTGACCACGACAAAGGTGTTTCCGACCACGGCGGAGGCCTGAGTCATCTTGTTGGACTGTCCACCCATGTCCATGGTCATGTCCATGATGGAAGCTTCGGAGCCGTTATCGACCTCGATGTCACGCGGTTCGATGGTGGCTTCGATCTTGCTTCCCATGAGCTCCATCGTGAAGTCCTGGCAGTCTTCGTTCTGCTGGTTGGCGTTCTTCGCGTGCTCGGTGGCCTCGTCCCCGGATCCCAATGGCATGGCGCTCACCGCGAACTTCCCGCCCGAGGGTGTGGCCACCACGATGTTCTCAACGTGGCCGGAGGATGAGTCCAGGGCCGCCTTGACCAGGTCCTTGCATTGCGAGGGCTCGATGGTGGCCTGCTCCAACGCCTGCTCAATGTCATCCATCTGGGTCCCGGCGCTCTCCTGGTCCATGGCCTCGGCGGTCAGGGTCTGACCGTCCACTTCCACGCTGTTGAGCGCCGTGATCAATTGGTCCTGGGAGTAGCTGGCTTCGGGATCGGGTTCGTTACCTCCCCCGGAAGAACATGCCGTGAGCGCGAGTGCTGTGATCGCGACTGCCGCCGCGGCACGTGCGCCGCGGCGTCGGGGGGACTGAATACGAGAGAACGATGCGGGGGTAGTGGTCTTGGAGCCCATCGGAGATCACCTATTTTCGCCGGTACTGTCAGTTGTCTTCAGCGGCTGATCGCGCCACGCTCCAAAGGTAACCCGGTTCACACTTCACGCCGCGTGTTCACGCAGATTGTGAAGCACCTCGTTGGCCACGTCCGTGGCTTCGCGTTCGAGATCCTCGGCCGGCATACGTTGGCTGTTCATATCGCCGGTGACCAGGAAATCCGAATCGAAGTGCGCCACCGTGACCACCGCGTTGCCCAGGCTGGCTTGCACCAGCACGGTCTTGAGCGGTGCTCCCAACACCGTTCCGCTCACCTTGGCCGCTGAACTCTGCAACGCATCCACATCCACGTCCAGGGGCATCACCCGGGTCTGAACGCTGACACCGGACACCGTCATGGTCATGTCCTGGCAGCGCCCGTGAAGTTCGATGTTCTCGGTCACCCGTTCTCGAGCATCCTCGGCCGAATCCGTCAGCTCAACTGTGACGGCCGTGAGATTGTCCCGGCTCAACGCCTTGTACGAGTTCGTGGATGATGCCGGAACCGCCAGGTAGGACACTGCAGCGTCCCTCACGGGTTCGCAGATCTTGGGGTCCGCTTGGGCCCCCAACCCCAGTTCGCTGACCGCGCGGTCGCGCGCTCTACCCCCGGAGTCACCGCCGGTCTCGTTCGTACCCGGCGATGAAGGCTGATCACTGGCGGCTGTGCCCGCGCCCTGTCGAGTGGTGTACAACGACAACGGATTCTCCTCCGAGACCAGCACACCGTCCATCGACTGGCGTGCGTCTTCGGGCTCGACCACTATGTGGGACTCGGTGGAGTGCTGAGCTTCCGGTGAAGCGCAACCAGAGAGCATATACAGTCCCAGGCCGGCGCACATGCGCGTACCCACGATCGAGACGCGCTTCGTTGCGCGCCTGGTATTCTTCATGGCAGTCAATCCCCTCCCCAGGCAATCGACCTCAATGGTACTGACCAGTTACTGGCTTGCCGTTCTCCCGGAACAACATGACGGGCCCTGACTACAGCAGAACGGTCGCGAAGGTCCCGGATCTCTCAAAACCGACCCGGCGATACGTGGCCAGGGCCGGGGCATTGTAGGAATTCACGTAGAGACTGACCACGGGAACATATGTCCTAGCCAACGCAACCACAGCGGCCATACAGGGTGCCGCGAGTCCTTGACCGCGATAGGCAGGATCGACCCACACGCCCTGGATCTGGCACACCCCACCGCTGATGGAACCGATGTCCGCTTTAAAGAGGACTTTCCCGTCCGTGTCGTTGGTGAGCACCGCGGTTCGTTTCTCACGCAGCAGCTGCTCCACACGCTTGCGGTAACTCTGAGCACCATCCACGAACGGTGAATAGCCCACTTCTTCTTCGAACATGGCCGCGGCCGCGGGGAGCACGCGGGAGAACTCCGAGATCTCGGCCCACCGCACTCGACGCGAGACGTGATTCAACTGTTCAGGGGCTGGGTCCTGGTCCATGGCCAGCAGCGGTTGCTCTGGACGCACGTCGAAGGGAAGCGGCCACGAACCTTTAAGGCGGTTCCAGAGCCCCATGACGGGATCCGCGGGGCCGAAAATCGACGCGTAGTGAGCCCCGCCCCGCGCCAGATAATCAGCCACGAGGTCCTGCCCGGTCTCGTCCAGCGCCACGGGGACCACGTTGGTACCCACCCAGCAGGCACCCACGAGTTCCTGATCCGGGTTCATGACGCCCACCACGGGCGGAGGGCGGCGACGTCGTGCGGTGCGCACCGAATCGACGTGGGAGCCCACGAACACCGAGGAGACCGCGTGACGCGCCAGGAGCTGGTCCAATTGGGATTGGGGCACTGCCCCGGGAACCAGCAGACGCGTCACCCGGTATCGGATCATCCGGCCGTCACGACCGGGGCGCCCTCTACGGGCTGACCGTTCTCGTCGAGCTCCATGTCCTCGGCCATGCGATTCGCCTGCTCCAGCAGGGTCTCCACGATTTGGTCCTCGGGAACGGTCTTGATGACCTCACCCTTGACGAAGATCTGTCCCTTCCCATTACCGGAAGCAACACCCAGATCGGCTTCGCGAGCCTCGCCAGGCCCGTTGACGACACAACCCATCACGGCCACGCGCAACGGCACGGTCAGGTGCTCGAGACCCTTGGTGACGTCGTCGGCGAGCTTGTAGACATCCACCTGGGCGCGGCCACAGGACGGGCAGGAGACGATCTCCAGCTTGCGCGGGCGCAGGCCCAGCGACTGCAGAATCTGGTTGCCCACCTTGACCTCTTCGACCGGTGGTGCGGACAGCGAGACGCGAATGGTGTCGCCGATGCCCTGTCCCAGCAGAATGCCGAAGGCGGTCGCGGACTTCACGGTGCCCTGCAGCGCGGGCCCGGCCTCGGTCACACCCAGGTGCAACGGCCAGTCACCGCGCTCGGCGAGCAACTGGTAGGCGCGCACCATGGTCACGGGGTCGTTGTGCTTGACGGAGATCTTGAAATCGTGGAAGTTGTGTTCCTCGAACAAAGAGGCTTCCCAGACGGCGGACTCCATGAGTGCCTCCGGGGTGGCCTTGCCGTACTTCTCGAGCAGGCGCTTGTCCAGCGATCCCGCGTTCACGCCGATCCGGATGGACACGCCCGCGGCCTCGGCTGCGCGAGAAATGCCCTCGATCTGATCATCGAACTTGCGGATGTTGCCCGGGTTCACGCGTACCGCGGCACAGCCGGCATCGATGGCCGCGTAGACGTACTTGGGCTGGAAGTGGATGTCAGCAATCACCGGGATCGGTGACTTCTTGGCGATGATGGGCAACGCATCAGCGTCATCCTGGGACGGGCAGGCCACACGCACAATGTCGCAACCAGCTGCGTTGAGTTCTGCGATCTGCTGCAGCGTGGCGTTGATGTTGGTGGTGGGCGTGGTGGTCATCGACTGCACGCTGACCGAGAAATCCGATCCGACACCCACGGACCCCACCTGGATCTGACGGGTCTTCCGTCGAGGTGAAAGGACCGGCTGGGGTGCAGCGGGCATACCGAGACTGACCGAACTCACGAATTGCCTCCAGAAGCTTGTTGGCCGGGGGTGCGCAAGGGCACTCCCCGATTTATTCACCTTCCATTGTGCCACCTTGCCGAGAGCCTGCAGCCGGACGTGAGCAAACGAACGCCCAACGACGCCGCCCCGGGCCTTCCGTGGGAAGGCCCGGGGCGGGATTCGTAGCGGTTGTCCTCGCTAGCGGCGCATGATCTTGCGCGCCAACCAGTTGCCGAAGAACTGAACCAACTGCACCAGAATGATGATCACAATCACAGCTGCCCAGGTGACCTCGTCATTGAAACGCTGGTAACCCAGACGCAACGCGAAGTCGCCCAAACCACCAGCGCCAATGGCACCGGCCATGGCGGACATGTCCGTGATGCCGATGACCAAGAAGGTGTAACCCAGCACCAGCGGGCCGAGAGCCTCGGGCAGGATCACCGTGGTGATGATCCGGAACCGAGACACACCCATGGAACGAGCGGCCTCAACCACACCGGGATCCACGCTCATCAGGTTCTGCTCCACGATGCGCGCCACAGCGAACGTTGCACCAATGGTCATGGCGAAAATCGCGGCGTTGGGACCCAGTCGGGTGCCCACGACGGCCTCGGTGGCCTGGCCAAGTGCGGCCAGCAGAATGATGAACGGGATGGGGCGGATGAAGTTCACCAGGAGGTTCAGCGCGGTGAAAACCGCGGTGTTCTCCAGGATGTTGCCCCGACGGGTGACGTAGAGTCCCACGCCGACCACCAGCCCGATAAGACCGGCCAACACCAGGGTGACTGCCACCATGTACAGGGTCTCGCCGGTGGCCGAGAGCAATTGGGGTCCCAATAATGACCAATCCATCAGCGGGTCACCTCCTCTACCTTGGTGATTTCACGCAGCCGAACAATGGTGTTCTCCACGGCGGTGTCCGGACCGTTCAACGACAGCGTCAACGTGCCGAAGGACCGCGACTGCAGCATGGAGATGCCACCGAACGCGATGTTGAACGTCACGCCGTCCCGGGCGCACTCCGAGAGAACGGAGCCGATCCGGTTCTGGTCGGTGACATCCACCAGGATCAGGCGACCCGGGTGTTCCTCGCGCAGCTTGGCGATCTCGTCCTCACGGGGAACGGTGCGCATCACCGAGGAGACGAACTTCCGTGTGGTCTCGGCCTGGGGGTAGGCAAAAACGTCCGACGTGGTGCCCATTTCGACCACTCGGCCGCTGTCCATCACGGCTACGCGATCCGCGATGGAACGCACCACGTCCATCTCGTGGGTGATCAGCACAATGGTGATCCCCAGTTCCCGGTTGACCCGCTTGAGCAGTCCGAGCACTTCCTGGGTGGTTTCGGGGTCCAGCGCCGAGGTCGATTCGTCCGCGAGTAACAACTCCGGATTGGAGGCGAGGGCGCGAGCAATGCCCACGCGCTGCTTCTGCCCACCGGACAGCTCTTCGGGATAGTTCTTGGCACGGTCCGTCAGTCCCACGAAGTCCAGCAGCTCGGTCACTCGTCGTTTGCGCTCCTCGGGCTTCCACCCGGCACGCTTGAGCGGATACTCGATATTGCCCGCCACGGTGCGCGAGTTGAACAGGTTGAACTGCTGAAAGATCATGCCGATCTTGCGGCGGATGGGTGCCAACTGCACCTCGGACTTACCGTCCACCCGGTTACCCGCAACCTCGAGCGATCCGGAGCTGATGGGCTCCAGACCGTTGATCAATCGCACGAGGGTGGACTTGCCGGCTCCGGAGTACCCGATCACGGCAAAGATCTCGCCCTTGGTGATGTCCAGGGTGACGCTGTCCACGGCGTTGACCACTCGCGGTGCGCGCTTGGATCCGCCCGTGTAGACCTTGCTGACGTCCCGGAAGCGCACCAGGGTGCGCTCACTGGATACTTCCGTCACTGGGTCTGTTCCTTCAGGTCTTCCTGGTACCGCGTCAGCAGATCCTTGAGTTCCTGCTGGTCCACCTCTGTCGGGACAGCGGTGCCCTTGCTCTCCTCGTCCTCGGCCTTCAAGACCTTGGGGTCGTAGTAGAAGCTTGCAACCTTCTTGAGAGTTTCGTTGTCGGCGTTGGCCTCGGTAGCAGCGAACAGGTTGTTGAAGACCTTGGCGCTGTCCTGCTTGGGATCATCCGATGCGAGAGCGGACTTGGGATCGATGTTCGCTCGGCCCAGGAAGTCGTTGTTGATCACGGAAGCCGCCACGGAATCCATTGACAAAACAGTCTGTTCGGCGGACACGGGACGCACAGAGACCTTGGACTTCTCGGTGTCGATATCGCCTTCGGTCGGGGCAATGGTGTCCTTGGTGAATTCGACCAGCCCCTCCTGCTTGAGCAGGTTCAGCGCACGACCCAGGTTGATCGAGTCATTGGGAATCGCGATCTCGTCGCCGTCCTTGATCTGGTCCAGGGAGTCGTACTTGCTGGAGTACATACCCAACGGGTAAATCGCGGTGGACCCGACCGGTGTGATGGTGTCACCAGAGTTGTTGTTGTAGTCAGCAAGGTACGCGGTGTGCTGGAACCAGTTCATGTCCACGTCGCCGCTCTTGGTGGCGGGGTTCGGCTGGTTGTAGTCGCTGAAATCCACGTACTCGACGGTGATGTCGTTCTCGGCAGCGACTTCCTTGAGCGCGTCGTGAGCGGGCTCCGAGCCGACGATGCCAATGGTGACGGTGCCGTCCGCAGCAGGATCGGAGGATTCAGAATCTCCGCCGCCGCACGCGGTCAAGGTGAGGCCGATGGTGGTGGCCAGCGCAAGGGGGATCAAACGGTGAGATCGCACGATGTGCCTTTCCGAGGTGTGAAATGTTCTGGGCGATTAACAACTGAAAGCGGTACGTCCGAGGACACACCGCAGTTGCAAGGCTCGTGCTAGTTGATTCGGGAAACCGCACTTGCCGGGAGCTACGTTAACCGCGGCCGGATGGTCATCTGGGGCACCCCGCTACGGGAGAGGGTTGCCGTCCGGCCAGCCAGAGCTTGACGCCGGATCTCGTCATCCGCGGCAAAGCCTAACATGGGGCCGGCGGTGATCAGCGTGCGCTGAAACGCTGCGCAATAAACTGATCCGCCCGGTTCCTGGCCCAGCCCTCGGCGCCCAGGACGTCCTCGAGCCGCGGGGTCGTGTCGCCCTCGTGTTCATTCACGACCACCGCAACGATGTCCACGATGGTCGTGAAGTTCACCTCACCCCGGTGGAAGGCGTACACGGCCTGCTCATTGGCCGCGTTGAACACGGCCGGCCAGGTGCCGCCCAGCGTCCCGGCATGCTTCATCAGCTCGATGGCGGGGAATGCCTCGGTGTCCAGCGGCTCGAAGGTCCAGTGCGCCGCTTGCGTCCAATCGCACGACGCCGCCGCGCCGGGAATTCTGTGGGGCCACCCCATACCCAGGGCAATGGGCAGTCGCATGTCCGGCGGTGATACCTGGGCCAGGGTGGAACCGTCCACGAACTGGACCATGGAATGCACCACGGACTGTGGGTGCACGGTCACGTCTATCCGGTCCAGGGCAACGTCGAACAACAAGGATGCTTCCAGGACCTCAAGCGCCTTGTTGACCATGGTGGCCGAATTGGTCGTGACCATCACCCCCATGTCCCATGTGGGGTGTTTCAACGCCTGCTGGGGCGTGACCGTGGTGAGTTGATCCCGGGACATCCCTCGGAAGGGTCCGCCGGAGGCGGTGAGGATCAATCGGTCGACTTCGCTCGAACGGCCTCCCCGCAGCGCCTGCGCCAGAGCCGAGTGCTCGGAATCCACCGGGATCAGCGGGGTCTCCAGGCCGGTGGCGGCCGCGGCCTGTTTGACCAGCGGGCCGCCCGCGATGAGGGACTCCTTGTTGGCCAGCGCCACGGGCGTCCCCGCGTGTAATGCGGCGAGCGTGGGAGCCAGTCCGATGGACCCGGTGATGCCGTTGAGAACAACATCACAGTCCGAGTGTTCCGCCACGCACGTTGCGGCCTCAGGCCCGTGGAAGATCTCGGGGGTGAAGCCTGTCAGGCCCTCCCCCGAGGCTCGTTGGGCAATGAGTTCTTTCAGTTGCCGGGCGTGGTCGGCCGTGCCACTGGTTCCGACCGCGGCCACACGTTCTCGGACGGCCTGCTCCGCCAGCACCGGCAGGTTGGACGTTCCGGCGGCCAAGGCCGTGACCGACAGCGGCGGGTGCCCCGCGGCGGCGTCGCCCTCGCCCGGTCGCCGCAGGCCACGCGCGGAGGCGACGACGTCGAGCGCTTGCGTACCGATGGAGCCCGTGGAACCCAGAATGACCACGCGCCGGGGATGCTTGCCAGTGGCGCTGTCGAGTTCGGGGGTCATGGTCAGGGGTGCGTCAGACATGGTCACCAGTATCTCGTGGATCGGAGGAGCTCAGCACATACAACAAGGGCGCCACCCGGAGGTGACGCCCTCGTTCAGTGATGCCGTGGATCAGCGACGAGCGCCCTTGCGGCCGGTCACTGCACCGTAAATGAACAGCACGATGAGTGCGCCCACGATTGCGGTGATGATGGTTCCGATGTCGAACACGGATTCCAAGGATCCGATGCCCACCAGGCTGCCCAGGAAGCCGCCCAGGATGGCACCGATGATGCCCAGGATGATGGTGACGATGATGCCGCCACCCTGACGACCCGGCATGATGAGCTTGGCGAGTGCGCCAGCGATCAGGCCCAGGACGATCCAGCTAATAATGCCCATGATTCCTCCAGTTTAGCTGTTTGCTTTAACACGAGGTCGTCGCGTTCGTATGCCTTGGTCAGCGTACTGACTGCCAGCTTCCTATCAGGTTACAGGAGAAATCGTCAGGACACTCAATCAGTGATCGACTGCCTTCTCAGCACCAACGCCCGTCAAGGAACGAACTTCCATCTCGGCCTGCTTCTTGGGATCCTCCGGCCGACGCTCGGACATGGAACCGAGGAAGCCCAATAGGAACGACAACGGAATGGAGATGATGCCCGGGTTGGACAGCGGGTAGATGGCGAAATCTGCACCCGGGATCATGGACGTCTCAGCGCCCGACATCACCGGCGAGAAGATGATCAGGACCACGGAGCTGATCAGACCTCCGTACATGGACAGCACGGCACCGCGGGTGGTGAAGCGCTTCCAGTACAGCGAGTACAGGATCGTGGGGAGGTTGGCCGATGCGGCGACCGCGAAGGCCAGTGCCACCAGGAACGCGATGTTCTGACCCTGGGCGCCGATACCGCCGGCGATCGACACCAGGCCGATGATGACCACGGTGGTCTTGGCGACGCGCAGTTCCTGCTTGGGGTCGGAATTGCCGTTCTTGATCACGGATGTGTAGATGTCATGCGCGAAGGACGCTGAGGCCGTGATGGCCAGACCGGCGACGACGGCAAGGATGGTTGCGAAGGCCACTGCGGCGATCAAACCCATCAGGATGGAGCCGCCCAGCTCGTAGGCGAGCAATGGAGCGGCCGAGTTCACGCCACCGGGGGAATTCAAGATCCGGTCGGAGCCGATCAACGCGGCTGCGCCGAAACCCAGCACCAGGGTGAAAAGGTAGAACAAGCCGATCAGGGTGATGGCCCACACCACGGACTTGCGTGCTTCCTTGGCGGTGGGAACCGTGTAGAAGCGCATGAGCACGTGCGGCAGACCGGCGGCACCGAGCACCAGAGCCAGGCCCAGCGAGATGAAGTCGATCTTGGTGATCTCACTCAAGCCGTACTTCAGTCCCGGATCCAGCATGGCGGGGTTGTTATTGGTTTCCACTGCGGCGCCCAGGATGGCCGAGAAATTGAAGCCGAACATGGCCAGGATCCACACGGTCATCACGGCAACACCCGTGACCAGCAGGCACGCCTTGATGATCTGGACCCACGTGGTGCCCTTCATGCCGCCCACCAAGACGTAGACGATCATGATGATGCCCACAACCACGATGACCAGTGACTGACCGGTCTTGGAACCGATGCCCAACAGCAGCGACACGAGAGCACCCGCGCCGGCCATCTGCGCCAGAAGGTAGAAGAAGGTCACGGCCAGGGTGGAAATGGACGCCGCGACGCGCACTGGACGCTGACGCAGGCGGAAGGAGAGCACGTCCGCCATCGTGAACTTACCGGTGTTTCGCAGCGGCTCGGCGATGAGTAGCAGGGCCACGAGCCACGCGACGAAGAAGCCGATGGAGTACAGGAACCCGTCGTAACCCTGCAACGCAATGGCCCCCACGATGCCGAGGAACGATGCCGCGGAGAGATAGTCGCCCGCAATGGCCAGGCCGTTCTGGGTACCGGAGAACGATCGGCCGCCCGCGTAGTAGTCGGCCGCCGTGGATGTCGACTTGGAAGCGCGGATTACGACGACCAGCGTGACCACGACGAATGCCAGGAACACGCTGATGTTGATCCACGGAGTACCGACGGTTTCGGTGTCAGTGGCGGCATGGATCGCCGGAAGTGCCGCATTAGTGATGTTGATCATGATTTACGCTTCTCCTCGTCCCGCACCGGCGGCCTCGAGGTGCTCACGCAACGCTGTGGCCTGGGGATCAAGTTTCCGGTTGGCAAAGGACACGTACGCAGCGGTGATGCCAAAGGTGGTTACGAACTGTAGGAGCCCCAGGAGCAGCCCGAGGTTCACATTCCCGAAAATGCGCTGGGACATGAACTCAGGGGCGTAAATGGCAAGCACCACGTAGAGCAGGTACCAGACCAGGAACGCCACGGCCATGGGGAAGACGAAAGAACGGTGAGTTTTGCGCAGCTGCTGGAACTGATCCGAGCGCTGAGCTTCTGTGAAGTCGAAAGCCGTGGAGTTGGCCGAGTCGACAGGGGGCGTAGACGCCATGAAAGCCTCCTTGTGTGATGAGGACCACATTAGGCTCTTTGTATCCACAAACACAACAGCAACGCGAAAAAAGACGAAAAAACGGGCCCAACTTTCCGAATATTTCGGTAGTTAGGCCCGCTTTGTATACAAACGCGCGGAAGTCTGGGAGTCAGCGCAATGCCAGGATGAGCTCCACGACCCGGTCCATGAACGCATCGACTTGCTGTTCCTCGTAGCATCGTTGACCCTGCGCCTGACGGAACACCGCCTTGCGCACCAGTGTTGGATCAAGAGCTTCGTCGGAACGGAAGTGCTCGGTGATCCGGTCACACAGCACATCCACGTCAGAGACCGAATACCCGAGCTGCTTGCGCTGGGAAGGCCTGCGGAACCGCTCCCCGTGGGGCCGGTTCAGGCGTCCGAGCAGAGTCTGACCCATGAGTTCCAGGTGCTCCTCCCAGCGCTCGGGACCGTGCTCCGAGATGAAGGCCTCACGTTCTCGATCCGCCAGCTCGTCTTCGAGCTCGTCGAGCCGGGCATCCACCGGAGCCGGATCGTAACCGCCCTGCACACGATCGAACACGCGCTCGCGCACCTGCCGGCTACCTACGCCCGGCGCGGACTGCAGATCGCGCGCCGTGGTGGCCAGAACGGCGTCGACCCGGTCCAGGAAGTCGTCGACCTCGGCGGGATCGTAACCCCAGCGTTCATCCTCGACACGCATGAACTTGCGGCCCGCCGTCTCGCGAGCCGGAGCCGAAGCCTGCGTGGCCTCCTGAGTGGGGGCAGCCGCCTGGGGGGCGGCAGCAGAGTGGCTGGGGGCGCCGTCGCCGCCCGGGACCTGCTGGGCCTTGGTTCGAGTGTCCAGTCCGTCGATCGCCTGCGTGGGCTGATCAGCGGCGGAGGAACCCAACGTGTTCTCGGTCATTTTGGTGTGTACCTTTCCAACTGCCGAAGCGATTCCGCTCCGCGCCCCGACCAGCCGGGGCCAATGCCTATCCCAGAAGGGCGAATAACTCGAAGATCACGTAGCCGGTCATGACCGCGAACAGAATGGAATCGATGCGGTCCATCACTCCCCCGTGCCCCGGTAGCAACGTGCCCATGTCCTTGATGCCCAGCTCACGCTTGATCATGGACTCGGAAAAGTCGCCCAGGGTGGAAACGGCCACGATTGCCAGGGCGAGAATGATGCCCTGCCACCAAGCGTCCCCCAGTAGGAAGACCGAACACAGAACGCCCACGATCATGGCACCACCGGCCGATCCGGCAAAGCCCTCCCAGGACTTCTTGGGCGAGATCTTGGGTGCCATGGGATGTTTACCCCACACGACACCCACCGCGTAGCCGAACGTGTCCGAGCTGACCGCGAGCAGGATGACGGTGAGGATCTTGAAGGGTCCGTCGTCGGAGTGATAAAGCAGCAGAGCAGCGCTCAGCAGGAACGATGCCCACACCAAGGCGAAGACCGACCCCATGATGGAGAGCAGCATGCCCTCCTTGGGCCCGAAGGCTCGCCACAACACGACGAGCGTCACTGAGAGCACCATGGCGAATGAGAGATACTGCGCGCCGCCCTGATAGGCCGCCAGAGGCATGAGCACCGCGGCTATCACCGCTGGAACCCTGGGGATCCGAATCCCCCGGTAGCTCAGCGAACGTGCGATCTCCCACACGCCAATCCCGGCGGCGGTGCCGGCCAGCAGCGCGAGGACGATCGGGAAGAGGTAGAGTCCCACCAACAGGGTGGCAATCAGAACCAGTGCAACGGCGATGGCCGCCGGTAAATTGCGTCCGGCCTTGGACGGCGCGCGGTGTTCGTCGCTGCGTGTCCAAGGCCGCTTGATGACTTCTCTCAGTGTGCCCGTGTTGAGCAGGTCGATCCGGGAGGGTTTACCTGCCGGGTCATGCCGTTCATCCGCCTGTCCCTGGGGAGAGGCGGATGAACGGTTGTCAGATCCGTGAGGGGTATGAGCTGCCGCCATCAGGCACCGAGCAGTTCGGTTTCCTTGTTCTTGAGCAGCTCATCGATCTGGTCAATGTGCTTCTTGGTGGCGGCGTCGAGGTCCTTCTCGCCGCGCTTGCCTTCGTCCTCGCCCACGTCGCCGTCCTTGATGGCCTTTTCCATGGCCTCCTTGGCGCTACGACGGATGTTGCGCACGGACACGCGGCCTTCCTCGGCCTTGGTGGAAACGACCTTGACGTATTCTTTGCGGCGCTCCTCGGTGAGCTCCGGCATGACCACGCGAATCACGTTGCCGTCATTGGCGGGGTTGGCTCCGATATCCGAATCGCGCAGCGCCTTCTCAATGTCGTTGAGGGCGGAGCGGTCGTAGGGAGTGATCAGCAGGGTGCGCGCCTCGGGCGTCTGGAAGGACGCCAGCTGCTGCAGCGGAGTGGGCGTGCCGTAGTACTCGACCGTGAGGCTCGAGAACAGTGCCGGGTTCGCGCGACCGGTGCGAACCGTGGAGAAGTCGGTCTTGGCCGCATCCACCGCTTTGGCCATCCGGGAGGTGGCGTCGGAAAGGATCTCGGAAATCACGTGTTTTGCTCCTTATACGTGGAAAAGCCAGGGGCGCTGGCGGACTGCGGTACTAGCTTCCACTCTATCGGTGGATG
Source organism: Kocuria carniphila (assembly GCF_004136555.1). Classification (GTDB taxonomy): domain Bacteria; phylum Actinomycetota; class Actinomycetes; order Actinomycetales; family Micrococcaceae; genus Kocuria; species Kocuria carniphila. The sequence goes on along the minus strand of NZ_NOIT01000013.1, from coordinate 39,546 downwards.
CAAGTACTAACGATTCACGGGGTGACCAGCGTGCCGATCTGCTCCCCCAGTACCGCGCGGGTGACATTACCTTCACCCTCCATGCCGAACACGCGCATGGTCACGTTGTTGTCGCGGCACAGGCTGAAAGCGGTCTGATCCATCACGCGGATGTCGCGTGCCAGGGCTTCGTCGTAGGTCAGAGCGGTCAGGCGTTCCGCGGTGGGGTCCTTGCGGGGATCGGCCGTGTACACGCCGTCCACACCGTTCTTGGCCATCAGAACCTCGGTTGCGTGGACTTCGAGTGCTCGCTGGGCGGCCACGGTGTCTGTAGAGAAGTACGGCAGCCCTGCACCGGCGCCGAAGATGACCACGCGGTCCTTCTCCATGTGGCGGATGGCACGGCGGGGGATGTAGGTCTCGGCCACCTGTTCCATCTTGATGGCCGACTGCACGCGGGTATCGACCCCGCACTGCTCCAGGAAGTCCTGCAACGCCAGGCAGTTCATCACGGTGCCCAGCATGCCCATGTAATCCGCGCGCGAGCGATCCATCCCGGCTTGGGAGAGCTCGGCGCCACGGAAGAAGTTGCCACCACCCACCACGATGGAGGTTTCCACCTGGCCCACGGTGGCCGCGATCTGCTCGGCAATCCGACGGACCACGGTGGTGTCCAGACCCACCTGCCCGCCGCCGAAGACCTCACCGGAGAGCTTCAACAGCACCCTGCGGCGCTTGGGCTCGACCCGGGGATCCCGGCTCAACCGCACGGCTTCGTCGTGCAGTTCGGATTCGTTGGTGGTGGGCATAGATCCTCCCGAAAAATACGTGGTCGAGGTGCGGGCCCGAATGTGGCAGACCGCTTTACAGCATACAGAAACGGCGGGGTGCCACCGATTGCTCGGTGACACCCCGCCGAGGTGACCTCGTACGACGCCGCTCGCGAGCGGCGTCGGCGGAGGTTGCCTAACTAACTAGCTAGCTCAGGCACCCACGCGGAAACGCGCGAAGGCAGTGGCGGTGGCGCCTGCCTCGGACAGCACCTGGCCCACGGACTTCTTGGAATCCTTGGCGAAGTCCTGATCGACCAGAACGACGTCTTTGTAGAAGCCCTTGAGGCGACCCTGAACGATGTTCGGGATGATCTTGTCCGGCTTGCCCTCGTTGCGTGCGGTCTCTTCGGCCACGCGCTTCTCGTTCTCGACGGTCTCTTCCGGAACGTCGGACTCGTGGAGGAAGCTCGGGGACATGGCGGCGGTGTGCACAGCCACGTCGTGAGCGGCCTGGTCGATGTCGGCGCCTTCACCGGACACGGCCAACAGCACGCCGACCTGCGCCGGGAGATCCTTGGAGGTCTTGTGCAGGTAAACGGCCACGTGATCGCCCTGGACGCGAGCCACGCGACGCACGACGACCTTCTCGCCCAGCAGTGCGCCGGTCTCGGTCACGAGCTCGGACACGGGCTTGCCCTCGGAATCAGCAGCGAGCAGTTCGTCCAGGTCCTTGGCGTCAGCGGCAACGGCTGCGTCCAGAACCTTGGCACCGAACTCGACGAACGGGCCGGACTTGGCCACGAAGTCGGTTTCGGAGTTGAGCTCGACCATGTGGCCGACGTTGCCCTCGACGCGAGCGACGATGATGCCCTCCGCGGTGGAACGGCCTTCACGCTTGGTGACGCCCTTGAGGCCCTTCACGCGGATGATTTCCTGGGCCTTCTGAGCGTCGCCATTAGCTTCGTCCAGGGCCTTCTTGACGTCGAGCATGCCGGCACCGGTGCGCTCGCGCAGTGCCTTGATGTCAGCAGCGGTGTAGTTCGCCATGTGAACTCCTCTGTTGTCGTTTGGGGTTGGCCGGGCGCGAGATACACGCCCGGCCAACGTCGGTGACCATGATGGGCCACCCGAAAGAATGGAAGGTAAACGAAACTCGCGGCCTTACTCGGCTGCGGGGGTCTCTTCCTTCGGAGCTTCCTCGGAAGCAGCCTCGGTCTCGGCTGCGGGCGCAGCCTGCTCAGCATCGTCAGCCTTTTCGGCGGACTCGGCCTTCTCGGCGCCCTCGGCCTCGTGCTGTTCGAGGAGCTCGCGCTCCCACTCGGCCATCGGCTCGTCGGTGGCGTTGCCACCGGACTTACCGTTGTTGCGCTCGATGAGGCCCTCGGCCACGGCGTCGGCGATCACGCGGGTCAACAGCGAGACGGATCGAATGGCGTCGTCGTTACCCGGGATCGGGAAGGAGACCTCGTCCGGGTCGCAGTTGGTGTCCAGGATCGCGACGATCGGGATACCGAGCTTCTGCGCCTCGTCAACGGCCAGGTGTTCCTTCTTGGTGTCAACGATCCACACCAGCGAGGGAGCCTTGGTCAGGTTGCGGATACCGCCCAGGGTGCGCTCCAGCTTTTCCTTCTCGCGGCGCAGCAGCAGCAGTTCCTTCTTGGTGTACTGCGAACCGGCGACGTCGTCGAAGTCGACCTCTTCCAGTTCCTTCATGCGATCGATGCGCTTGGAAACGGTGGAGAAGTTGGTGAGCATGCCGCCCAACCAGCGGTGGTTCACGTAGGGCATGTTCACGCGGGTGGCCTGCTCGGCGATGGCTTCCTGAGCCTGCTTCTTGGTACCCACGAACAGAATGGTGCCACCGTGAGCCACGGTGTTCTTGACTGCTTCGTAGGCGCGGTCAATGAAGCCCAGCGACTGCTGCAAGTCAATGATGTAGATGCCATTGCGCTCGGTGAAGATGAAACGCTTCATCTTGGGGTTCCAACGGCGGGTCTGGTGGCCGAAGTGAACGCCGTTGTCGAGCATCTGGCGCATGGTTACGACGGGCATGTCGTCTCCTGTTAATTGCTGGCGGCCTTATGGGCGACCGCCATGGGTTTACGGTTATTGATCGATCGGGACGATCCCTGGCGCGATTCGTGATCCGGTCCAACGGACCTGACCAACGCACCCCATCCGCAACAAGTTCCGGACCGAGGAGTGCGCACACACGTCAATGTGTTCCTTCGCGCGCGAAGTCAGTGTCAGCCTCACGGTCTTACCCGGGTCACGGGCATGATGAATGAGGGCAGTCGACACTGCAACGTTCAGAATACATCATGCACGGTGCATCTCGCTCCACATCGAGCGGATTCCTCTGGTGTCAGCCATCTCGCGGGGTCAGGCTTGCCTCATGGTCCCCGACGACGCCGCCCTCGCCCCTTATTCACCCGCCTCGCGTTCTCCGCTTGGTCACCGGTCGAGAGCGTTCACCATTCTTGTGGCGCTCTGTCTCCTCCTTGGTGCTGCGTTGGGCGGTGGGGCGCTCGGTCTACAGCCGGCTCTGGCCGCCGGAGGGTGGACATGGCCGGTCAAGCCCAAACCAGCGGTCACGCGCACGTTCCAACCGCCGGCCGAGAAGTGGCTCTCGGGCCGCCGTGGCGTGGACCTGGGTGCGGCACCGGGAACCGAGGTTCGCTCCCCCGCGGCAGGCACGGTGACGTTCGCCGGAGTTGTCGTGGACCGGCCGGTGATCACGGTGGATCACGGCGGTGGGTTGAAATCCTCTTTCGAACCCATTGAAGCCTCGGTCAAACGCGGCGACTCGGTGGCCCGGGGACAGGTGATCGGCAACATCGCTTCCGCCGGACACTGTCCTCCGGCGAACTGCGTGCACTGGGGTGTTCGACGGGACGGCGAATACGTGAACCCCTTGCAGTTCGTGCAGGACATGCGCCCGTCTGTGTTGCTACCAGTGCCCGAGTGATGGCGGCTGCGGCTCTTGGCTCTCGTGTGCCTGCGGGACTGCCGGATCTGCTGGCTCCCCGACTCCCGACGGGTGTACACCTGGGGGTCCGCTGCGACCCGACGTCTGGGGGTCGGCTGCGTCCCGGTATCTGGGGTCCGCCTGCATCCTGGATGCCGTCAGGACCCCACCGTGCACCTGAGGTTTCTTTGCAACCCTTATCCACTGTGCCAAGGGCTCCAACGGCGCAGGAGGTGCAGCGGGTGGTTCTACCGAACCATGAGGTGAGTAGCTGACGGCTTGAACCGTCACAACCAGATGAAAAAGGCCCTCTCGCCAATGTTTCCATCGGCGAAAGGGCCATTTCTGTAGGGCGGGTGGGGCTTGAACCCACGACCAAAGGATTATGAGTCCTCTGCTCTGACCAGCTGAGCTACCGCCCCCTGTTGCCACCACGAAACAGTGCCGTGGTCGCCGCTCTACGCTACCGCATCCACGCGGTGGAGCCGCTCATCAGACAGGTTCGCCGCGATAAATCCGTTCGAAGGTGTCCAGCGTCTTGGCGAACGAGTGCTGCGCCATCATCCGGTGGCTGGCCTCCCCCATGGCGCGCTGTCTCTCGGGACTGGCGTCCAGAACCAACTGCAGCTTCTCCGCCAGGTCCTGGGGATTTCCAGGTTCGAAGAGGTAGCCGTTGACTCCTTCGTCCGCCAAGTGCGGCAAGGCCCGCGCGTTGGCGAGAACCACAGGGGTGGACGCGGACATTGCTTCCAGCGTGACCAGCGACTGCAGCTCGGCGGTGCCCGGCTGACAGAACACATCGGCGTTCAGGTACGAAACACGCAGCTGTTCGTCGGTCAGGAACCCACGGAAATGGATTCGTTCGGCCACACCCAGCGAGTGCGCGAGCGAAACCAATGTGTCGAGCTGCTCACCCTCCCCCACAATTTCCGCGTGCACATTCTTCTCGGCCGGGATGAGGGATATGGCTTCGATCAGCTCGTTGACGTTCTTCTCCACGGCCAGGCGACCGCAGAACAGAACGGTCTCACGGTTGGGCTTCTTCATGTTCTCACCCGGGTGAAGTTCGTAGTCACCCACCTGAATGCCGTTGGACACGGGAATCGCGTTGTCATCCACGCCATTGGTCACCATGGTGTCCACGGCCAACTGGGTCGGTGCCGTCACCACATCGCAGCGGCGGAACTGGCGGGCCAGGTCCCACCACGACACCTTCCGATACCCACGAATGAACCATTCCGGGAACGGCAGGAACGGCTCGATGTTCTCCGGGATGAAGTGGTTGGTGCCTACCAACCGGATCCCGCGGCGCTGAGCTTCCTGGATAGCGAGTCGTCCCAGGATGTAGTGACATTGGCTGTGCACCACATCCGGCTGGACTTCATCGATCACCCGTTTGATCTCGCTGTAGATCTCCCACGGGAAGCACAACCGGAAATACGAATGGGTGAACGCACGGTGCGAGCGGATCCGGTGCTCGGTCACGCCGTCCTTCTCGACCGTCAGGGATTTACCCCGGGACGTCATAGGCGCCATCACATGAACCTCGTGGCCACGCCGGAGCATGCCCTGTGCGAGCCGCCGAGCGAACTGCGCCGAGCCGTTGATGTCCGGCGGATAAGTTTCGGCGATGATCAAAATCTTCAAGGGGCGCTGTTCCTCGGGATGCTCAGTGCTCACGGGTGCTGTTCAGAGTCTTCCTGTGCTCAAGGTCGGTGGGTGGAGCTTCACTTGAGAGTTCACGCTGCAGTTGCTTGGTCTGCTCCCTACGCTCGATCACCTCTGGGTGATGCCGGGACAGCAGTACCACGCCGACTATAGCAACGGCGCCTGCCAGAGACATGACCGCTCCGATGATAGGGGTGAAGCCCGGTCCGGCCTCCCCTAGGACAGACAGGCCAAGGATCACGCCCACTATCGGATCGACCACGGTCAGGCCCGCGATCACCAGATCAGGGGGTCCGCATGAGTAAGCACACTGAACCATCCAACCACCCACCACGGAGGCCACAACGATCATGATGACCGTGAACCAGTGGATCTGCCCCAGTCCGTGGGCCAGGGTGTGAGTCATGGTGAGTCGCACCAGCACCGCTACGAATCCATAGAGGATTCCTGCCGCCAAGACGTAGAACATGCTGATACGGCGGTGCCGAAGGAACAATTCCGCGATACCGAAGAAGAGGACCAGCCCGATCAGGATGGACACCAAAATGGTCTCCGCTTTGGGATCAGCCAAGTAGGTGGGGTCGGTGCCCGCAACAGCGGCCACAACGAACACCGCACCGCCCGCGGTGCAGAGAGAGATCGCACCCCACGTCCGGACATTGATGTCCAGGTGCTTGTGCTTGGCGTGCAACAAGGTGGTGATCACCAGTGCGATCACGCCGATGGGTTGCACTACCGTCACGGTCGCCAAGGTCAACGCGGCAACGTTGAGTGCCGTGCCCAGGCCCAGCAGAACCAACCCGGCCACCCACTTGGGATTGCGCACCAGCGAACCAAGGTTCGAGGGCTTCAAAGCCTCCTGGGTGTGCGCCGTGACGGCCGCAGACTGGGTCTGAGTACCGAGCGCCAGGCAGAGGGCGGCTATGAGAGCCAAGGAAACTGCCAACCACTGCATCACCGGTTCATCACATCTTCCACCACAGCTTCATCGTAGGGCGCGCCCGTGGCATTTTCCTCACCAAATCATGGAAATCAGCCCGTGGGAGGACCAACGCCATACTCCGGTAGGAGTTGGGCAGGAGGAAGGCCGGGTCACCGTGGTGACCCGGCCTTCCGGAGGCGACGCCGCGGCGTCGTCGAATCGTGTCGAGCGATTACTTCTTGAGGAGCTTGCGCAAGAACACCAAGAACGCAGATCCCGCGGTTGCGGCAACCGCGAGCGGCTGCCAGCGATCCGCCAGCGGGTTCTCGCCGGCAGTGGCCGAGGTGGAACCCCCGGTACGCACACCCTGCGAACCGCCACTGGTCGCGAAGGTCTGCTTGATCGAGTTCTCGGTGGACTTGAAGGTATTCGCGGTGCGACCAACGAATCCCTGAGTGGCTGCTTGAACGGAGTCCGCACGATTCTGGGCGTCGTCGCGCAGGCTCTTCAGGTGCTCGCGGCGCAACTTCAGACGGTGGCGCAACTGCTCCTCGGTCGGCTTGACCGGCTTGACCTGGTTGGGGTCGTTGGCGGCAGCTTCCTGCTCGCGTTCCTTCTGCTGCTCGGCCTCGTTCATCTCACGCTGCACGCGACCTTCGGTGTAGGCAGAGCCTTCCTTCACGACACCCAGATCGTAACGGAGACCGAAAATAGTCTTCTCCGGCTTGAGCGGCAGAGCGCTCTTGATCTTGGACAACGCAATCAGTGCGAGGACCGCAAGAATGATGATGAAGAGCAGGGCCAGCAGCAACGCGGCCAACCACGCCGGCATCACGTTCGACAAGCCCGCAATGGCCGCACCGATCAGTGCGATGACAGCCATACCCAGGAACACCAGGCCCACAATGGCGAGGGCCGCACCCACGCCGAGCTTGATCCCCTTGTCCTTGAGCTCGAGTACCGCTAACTGCGCCTCGTCCTTGAGCTGCTTGGGCAGCAAACGGGCGAAGACCTTGGCGACATCAAGGATGGATGCCGCTCCAGGTTTCTTGGTTGCCCGAGTACGCGCGCCGGGGGTGTGGCCGCTTTCCGGGCCCACTGCATGACTCATGCCGCCTCCGATGTTGCTTGAACTTCACTACTGGTTATTTTTCAAGGTCAAAACTACCACTCAGCATGCTGCCAGGAGGCTAGCCCGCTCGGATCCCGCTGTCACAGAGTTAGGAAACAGTTGCGTTTCACCCGGGGGTGCAAAACTGGAATTGTTCACACGAACACGATTTGAGCCGAACAAGTTACACTTGCTGCGTTGGAACGGCTCGAAATCATCAAAATCGAGCCAAGTGGCTCATAAATCCTTCAGGAGCGACCATGACTATCGAGATCAACGTTCCCGCCGCCGACATCATCAAGTGGCGCCGCCACTTTCACGCTAACCCCGAGCTGTCCTTCAAGGAGCACAACACGGCCAAGTTCGTGGCCGAAACCCTGGAGAGCTTCGGATTGGCCCCGACCCACCCCACCGAAACTTCCGTGGTGGCCGTGATCGAGGGCAAGGGCCCCGGTAAGACCGTGGCGCTGCGCGCCGATATGGACGCGCTTCCCCTCAACGAGGAGACCGACAACGACTTCAAGTCCACCGTTGACGGTGTGATGCACGCGTGCGGTCACGACACCCACACCGCCATGCTGCTCGGTGCCGCCAAGGCATTGACCGAGCTCAAGGACACTTTCAACGGCCGCGTGAAGCTCATCTTCCAGCACGCCGAGGAGACCCCTCCCGGAGGTGCCAAGGAAATGGTGGCCGCCGGAGTCCTGGAAGACGTGGACGCCATTTACGGCATGCACATCATGAACCAGAAGACCGGCACCGTCAGCGTGCACAAGGGCCCCGCGTCCACCGTGGCCGGTGGCTTCTTCCTGAAGATCAACGGCCAGGGTTCGCACGGCTCCATGCCGCAGGACGGAATCGACCCGGTACTGGTCGCCGCGCAGGTGACCGTTGCCCTGAACACGATCGTCTCCCGCAGTGTTGCACCCGATCACATGAACGTGGTCAACGTGGGCATGATCCAGGCCGGTCAGGCTCCCAACGTGATCCCGGATTCGGCCAAGCTCGGTGTCTCCATGCGCACCGTGGACGACAACGACTGGAACATCCTCAAGGAACGCGCCACGGAGATCGTCGAGAACGTGTGCGCCGCCTACGGTGCCAAGGCCGAGTTCCAGTGGGCCGAGGGCTACCCCGTGGTCATCAACAACGATGACCTCGCGGAGCTGGCCCTGGAAGCAGCCAAGAAGGCCGTTGGAGACGAGAACGCGTTCTGGGGTCCGCCCGCCTCTGCGTCCGAGGACTTCTCCTACTTCGCCCGTGAGATCCCCGGTTGCTTCATCTTCCTGGGCGGTGGCACCGCCGAGGACGGCCTGCCCTACATGAACCACCACCCCAAGTTCGACATCAAGGAAGAGGCTCTCGAAGCCGGCGCCCGCACGGAAGTGCAGATCGCCCTGGACTTCCTGGCTTCTTGATCCCCCGTCCGCATCACTTGAGTACGAAAGGCTGAGGAAATGAACCTCACCAAAACCCAGAAGGGCGTGTTCGCCACACTCTTCTGGGTGGGTTTGCTGGCTAACATCGAAAAGGGTCTGGCGGGTGCTATCGGTCCGTTCCTGACCGACCCGGCCTACATGTCCAACCTGGGACTGGAGACCTTCACCAAGACCCAGTTCGGGCTGATCACCACTCTGTTCTACCTGTCCTTCATCGTGATGACCTTCGTGGCTGGCTGGTTCGTGGACCGCTACGGCTACCGCATCTTCATCCCGGTGGCACTGTTGATCCTGGCCGCTGGCGCTGCGTTCTTTGGCTTCGCCGGCTTCAGCTCCACGTCCATGATCTTCATCCTGATCCCGCTGGCACGTCTGATCATCGGTTTCGGTCAGGCCGGTTACACCAACGGCACCCCGCCGGTCATCGCCAAGATGTTCGCCGCCGAAGAGCGCGGCGCCGTGCAGTCCAAGGTGGTCTCCACTGCCGGTATCGGTACGATCCTCGTTTACCTGGTCTTCGCACCGCTCGTGGTCGCCCGTGACTTCCGTTGGATGTACTTCCTGCTCGCCGTCCTGTTGGTCGTTGCGACCCTGATGTTCATCAAGCTGGTCCCGAGCGAGTCCCCGGCCGACAAGGCCGCCGCCGCTGACAAGGCTGCTGCCAAGGCCAAGAACGACGTCTCCATCCTGGACGCCTGGAAGAACCGCAACTCACTGGTCCTGGGCCTGTGCCTCTTGCTCAACAACGCCGTGGGCGTGGGCCTGCTGACCTGGCTCGCCACGATGTACTCAGAGCAGTTCGGCATCACCCCCACCGGATGGGAGTACATGGTCGTGATGGTCGGTTACGGTCTCTCGCTGTGGATCGCTACCAGCACGGGTGCCACCGTGGTCAAGCGCTGGTTCGAGAACAACGAGAAGGTCTTCATGCTGCTGATGTCCAGCATCGGCGCAGTGCTCATGGTCATCGCCGTGATCATCCCCAACCTGTGGGGCTCCGCGGTCATGATGTGGCTGGCCAACCTGTTCATCATGTGGTCCTTCTCCGCCATCCTGATGCTCCCCTACCGCTTGATCCCGCTGAAGATCATCGGTTCCGCGTTCGCAGTCATCAACATCGGCGCGTTCGTCGGTGGTATGGCCCAGGGTGCCCTGGTCGGTGCAGTGGTCGACGCCGCAGGTTACGTGGTGGCCTTCATCGTCCTGGCTGTCATGCTGGTCGCCGGCGGTCTGGCTCCGTTCCTGCTCAAGGAACCGGCTCGCCCGATCAACGAACCCACGACCCCTCCGGGTAACCCGGAGGCCGGTGTCGAGGCAGCAACCGGCACCACCGACGAGAAGTAAGGTACTGACCTTCACTTCACGTTCCTGAAGAAGCCGAAGGCGCCCCGGACAGTTACTGTCCGGGGCGCCTTTGGTTCGTGGTGCACCCAAGGCCCCGTACGACGTCGTTCTGGTCGCGTTCCTGACCAGGGCAACCGGCGAGCGCGGCGCCTCAGCCCTGAGCCACCTCGCGTGCGGGCTGCGGCTTGGTTCCGAGATCCCAAGTGCGCTTGACCGACCAGGCGAGCAGGAGTACCAGGAGGACGTTTCGGATGGTCAGCACACCTGCCATGATCGGATTGGCGTGAATGAGCGGGGTGTAGAAGAGCGGGTAGATGAAGAACGTGACGACCGCGATGCCCATGAGCAGGGCCGCGGGGGTGCGCCAGCGCTTCCAGTCGTAGACGAGGCCGGCCACGATCACGGGCGCGAGCCAGATCATAAACTGTGGTGAGCCCACTTTGTTGAACACGATGAGCACGGTGGTCATCATCAGAGCACCCTCGTAGAAGAGTTCACCGCGGTCCGCTCCCCTGCGCAACGAACGAATCAACAGAGCGGTGCCCAGGACCACTGCCACGATGAGCAGCGGTTGCATGAGGTACGCGGCGACCTCGGTGCCGGGCCCGTAGACCTCAGACGAGTTGATCGCCGTGTTGTCCGCGATCTTGGAATCCGCGATGTTCAGCACGCTCAACCACACCCACGGGGTGGAGAAAGTAGCCTCGAGCTGCATGCCGCGCGAACCCTGATTGACCATGAAGTCCGCGATGCGGGCCAATCCGCCGGACAGCCACGTACCCAGAACGACCACCGCGGTGACCACTACGCCAGCCACGAACACCTGCGCGCGCTTCTTGGCTGCGATGAGAAGAGACAGGATGACCGCCGCGGGCCACACCTTGATCCACGTGGCGATACTCAGCAGCACGGAGGCCACCACGGGCTGCCGGGCAGCGTAGAGCATACCGATCAGCACGATGGGAGCCGCGATGCCCTCGACGCGCGCGAAGCTCAGGTACCCCATGAACACCAGGAAAATCAGCAGCCACCACGCGGGCGCCACTCCGCGACTTTGCATGGAGCGGCGGGTGAGGAACCAGATAGCAACCGCATTGAGCGCCGTGATGATCAGGGTCCACGCGAGCAGGTACAGATCGTGCCCTGCAATACCGGCCGCGTGGATGGGCAGCTGCGCCAGGACCGGGTAAACCCACGGGCTGATCGACTGATCGGTGACCTCGGGGGTGAACCCGGCCATGGCCCACTCGCGGTACTGCTCGGTGTCGCTGAAGGCCCACCCGTTCAGGAAGAAGGAGGCCAGCCAGCCCATGTAGTACAGATGAACTACCGCGAAACCCCACCACACGCTGGAGGGACGGGCGAACCAGGCGATCACGCGGTCCGGCAGCAGGGCGTCGCGTACGCCGCTCAGCCGGTCGAAGAATGCGGCGGAAATGTCAGGACTCCTTGGTCACGAGCTCATCGGTGGGGCGCTTGGATCCCAGCCAGTACAGACGGCGGGCAGACCACAGCATCAGCACAACGAGCAGCGCGTTGCGCACGGTCAGCACCAAGGCCATGGCCAGGTTGTCGTGGCTCAGCTCTGTGTAGAACAGCGGGTAAATGAAGAACGTCAGCACCGCTATCGCGATCAGCATGATGGCGGGAGTACGCCACGAGCGCCAGTGGTGCACGAGTCCCAGAGCCACGGCCGGCCCAAGCCACACCATGAACTGAGGCGAGCCCACCTTGTTGAACACGATGAACACGGACACCAGGGTCAGCGTGCCCGCGAGCAACAGCTCGGTGCGATCCGCACCACCGGTACGCACACCGTGACGTAGGGCCCGGACGAGCAACGTGGTGGTGGCCAGCGCGGCCAGAATCAGCAGGGGCTGCATGAGCGAGGACATGATCTCGGTACCGGGGCCGTCCACCTGCATGGAGTTGATGTCAGTGTTCATGTACATCTGCGAGCCGCCCACGCCCAGCACGGAGGACCACAGCCACGGGGTGGTGAACGTGGCTTCCAGTTGCATGCCACGGTCGCCCTGCTGCGTGAGGAAGTTGAAGAGCAAGGGCAGAGCACCCATGGCTGCGGCAATGCCCGCGGCCACCACGCTCACGATCAAGCCCGCCACGACCACCTGCACGCGCTGCCGCACCACCGTGAAGAGCGCCAGCACGATAGCTGCCGGCCACACCTTCATCCACGTCGCGATGCTCAGAAGAGTGGAGGCGATGAACGGATGGGCCACGCCGTAGGCCAAGGCCACCAGAACAATGGGGGCCGTCACGCCGTCGACCCGAGCAAAGCCAAGCCACCCCATGAGGAAGGTGAAGCCCAACCACCACCAGGCAGCGGGAATCGCCTGTGTGTTGCGACCGCGATCGGTGAGTTTGAGCACCGCCCAGCCGTTGAGCAGCGTGGTCATCAGGACCCAGAGGAAGAAGAAGGGCGCAGGTCCCGCGATCCCCGCGAGCGCCATGGGCAGTAGGGCCAGCACCGGATATACCCACGGGCTGGGGCCGCCGTCCAAGGCGTCCTGGTCGAAGCCGATGCGCGTCCAGCCCCGATAAATATTGGTGTCACTGAAGGCGTTGCCGTTGAGTGAAACAATCAGCGCGAAGATCAGGAAGACGAGGTGCAGGACCACGAACCCCGCCAGAAGGGCACGCGGGGAACTCAACCACCCCGGTAGGTTCCGGGGACGATCCAGAACATCCAATCGGTCCTGTTGGGTCAACGGCTTGTGCGTGGACATGATCAATCCTCGTCGGGTGCGCAGCGGTACGAGACCACGTGCGGCCTCATGAAATCAGTACCGTGCCCAGCGGAAACGGGCACGGGTGTCTTCTCATGCTACGTGCCACGGGTACCTCTCCACGGACTCGCGGCCCATGGGGTGCGGCACATCGAGGTACTGTCCCCGGCTAATCCCCATCCTGAACCGGCCCCGATACCCACGGTTGAGGCGGCTCTGACTGCTAAGATCGGCCTTCTGAGAAAGGTCCCGCGGGCCCAAGACCCTGGGTGCCCGAACACGGTCACAAGTAGGGGAACGACACAGGTCATGGCGCAAAGTGGTTCGGGTCCGGAGGTCACTGCCCACGGCAGCACCCCGGCGCAACACCAACCCTCCGAGACCCCCTCGCTCGCCGAAGCCCGTTCCGCCCCCGGCACTCCGCTGATTCCCCGCCCGCACATCGCCATCGTCCAGGGCCTGATCGGCTCGCTCATGATGCTCGTTGGGTCCGTCGGAACCGGATGGATGGCACTCGGTTCCCCCATGGTTCGCAACCCCCTGGTGATCGCCATGCGCACGGAGGGCTGGGGCATTTACACCTCCACCGTCCTGTTGACGTTCGGCGCCATGCTACTCATGCGCTCGTGGATCCGGCTGGGACAGCGACTGGCCGGCTGGCCAGAAGGTTCGCTGCGCGCCGTCGTCGCCGCGATCATTGCCTGGTCTCTGCCCTTGTTCCTGGCCGTCCCCATCTTTTCGCGCGACGTGTACGCGTACATCGGGCAAGGCCGCCTCATGGAGGCCGGAGAGAACCCGTACACGACCGGCATCTCAACCCTCGATAATTGGTTCATGCTGGGCGCTGATCCGGCGTGGGCCGAATCCCGCACCCCTTACGGTCCGTACTTCCTGTGGCTCGCGCACCTGGTCGTGAAGGTCACCGACGCCCAGCCGGACCTCTCGGGCCTCTTGTTCCGCGCCCTCGCGTGCATCGGCGTGGCACTGTGCGTGATCTACGTGCCCAAGCTCGCGAAAATGCACGGGTTCGACGGCGCTCGCGCCCTGTGGCTCTCGGTCGCCAATCCGCTGTTCCTCATCAGCTTTGTGGCCAGCGCCCACAACGACGGCCTGATGGTCGGCTTGGCCGTGGCCGGTACGTATTTCGCGGCGACCGGCCGACCCATCCGAGGGATTCTGTTGGTGACCGCCTCGATCGGCATCAAGCCGATTACCATTCTGCTGCTGCCGTTCATCGGACTGCTGTGGGCGGGGCGGAACGCGTCATGGCCCCGCAAGTTCGCGACCTGGGCCGCCACCGCAGTCCTGAGTTTCGGCGTGCTGTTCATGAGCGGCATCCCTTACAACCTGGGATCGGGGTGGATCCTGGCGATCCTGGATCCCACACCCGGGTTCACCGGCTACTCTCCCTCGGGATTCCTGGGAATGCAGGTCAACCGGATCGGCGACGCCCTCGGGCTGCCCGGCGGCGACATCGCCAAAGTCTTGCGCACCGCCCTCAAGTACCTGGGCATCGGCATTGTGGTGCTGCTGATGTTCTGGGGAGAGGGCCAGCGCAGTCACCGCGTGGTCCGCCGCATGGGTCTGGCCTTCGCAGCGGTCGTGATGCTCTCCCCCATCATCCAGCCCTGGTACATCCTGTGGTTCCTGCCGTTCCTGGCCGTCACAGGCATCAAGAACAACTGGCAGGTGCGTGTGCTGTACGTGGTTACCGGGTTCTTCGTGATCTTCGGTGCGCAGGATCAACTCTCCGTGTGGCCGTTCATCGAGGTCCAGTGGGACGTCTCCACGATCGCCTACGTCATCGCCTTGGCCTTCACCGCGTACCTCATGCTCCTCGACCCGCACACCAAGCACGTTCTCATCGAGGGCGGGCCCCGCGGTTGGTTCGAACGGCGCCGCCGACGCCGCAGCGGCCAGTAATCGTCGGCCACGTGAATCATCGCTGAACCGACGAAGTCGCGCGTCCACGGGTGAGGTTTTGACGGAACGCGAGCTGTCACTGACATCTCGGGATCAAGTTCGCTAGAAAACAAGGGGACCGGCTGCGACACTCTGCCCCGAATGTCATCGGTGTGAACCTCTGCCATAAACGATCAAGAGGACCTGCGGGTTATAGGCCAAAATGTGTGTATGGCGGGGGCTTGCTTGCCTGCGATAGCACCGTTCTAGGGGCTTTGACATGCTCTGGGAGCATGTCTGGTGCCCCTTCCACGAAACAGACCCTCTTGTGGTGTATGCGCTCAACCGTTGGTGAAGAACGGGAAGACCAGCGCTGGTCGGACCCGATGGCGATGCCGGCAGTGCGGGGCCTCAACCACCATCCACCGCGAACAGCTCACCCGACGAGCCCAACTGGACTGGTTTCACGCCTGGCTTGTGCACGGAGCGAAGAGCGGCGATTTCAGCGGTAGCGCCCGCACCTTCAGGAGAGCCACCGCCTGGTGCTGGCGAGTACCTGTCCCGCGCCCGGAGCCGACCGGGGTGATCCACCACCAGATCATGCTCGATGGCACCTACTTCAACGGCTGGTGCGTGCTCATCGCCTACACCGGCACCCACGTGGTGGACTGGCAATGGTGTGACCACGAGAAGAAAGCCGCCTGGGTGGCGCTGTTGAACCGGATCCCGGCCCCGGTCGTGGCCATCATCGACGGTGGCACCGGCCTGCACGCGGCCCTGCGCCAGGGGTGGCCCCACACCGCGGTTCAGCGCTGCTACTTCCACATCTACACCGCTATCCGCCGGCACCTGAGCCTCTCACCACGCCTGGAAGCCGGCCAAGAACTGATGCGTCTGACCCGGGCGCTGATGGCAGTCACCGACCTGGACCAAGCCGCGGTCTGGATGGGCGCCTACGCCACCTGGGAAGCGAAATGGGAGACGTTCTTGAAACAACGCTCCCGCCCGGGCAAAGGAGTACTACGCCCCACCGGGGTGAACGAGAACCGGGCCTGGTGGTACACCCATCAACGCCTACGCCGAGCCCGCGGGTTCTACCGGACCCTGATCCGCCACCACAACCTCTTCACCTGGCTCAACCCCGCCCTGGCACCGGGAACTGGGGTGAAGGTCGACCGCACGACCTCTCCGTTGGAGGGCGGGCCAAACAAAGCCATCAAAGAACTCCTACGAGCCCACCGCGGAATGCCCGAAGACCACGCTCGACGGGCCGTGGACTGGTTACTGAACTCCCTCACCGAACACCCCAGAAACCCCTGGGACCTCGCCCGGGAAGAACACTGGAACCCACCACCAACACGCCCCCAACACCAGGACGAACCGATCGGGCCGACCCTCTATGACAACGCCTTCAGTTGGGAAGACGGCAACGGCATCCAACACGGCTGGGCAGGCCGAAACCACCCATGACACACCCGAGCCATACACACATTTTGGCCTTTAACCCGGACCTGCGGACCGCTGGCCGGAACCGGAAACGACAGAAGCCCCGGCGAACCGGGGCTTCTCTCGTCTGCAGCTCCCCCGACTGGACTCGAACCAGTAACCCTTCGATTAACAGTCGAATGCTCTGCCAATTGAGCTACGGGGGAACGTGCACATCTGTGCAACGAGAAGATACTTTACAGACCCTTTGCCGGTTCCTCAAATCCGGCTCGCTGCAACGTGAACGTCAGTTACCGAGGAGGCTACGCCGCTGCATCTCCAGGTCCAGCAGCTCACGCTGCAGCGACTGGTACAGAGCCGATTCTTGCTGCGGATCCGTGCGGTTCAGGTGCGCCAGCTTGTCCGATTTGGCGCGGTTAATGTGCATCTCCACCAGGCTCGTCAGCACACCCACCGCGTAGTTGCGGACCTGTTGCTCAGAAGAAGCGGGCAGCGGGGTCACCGACAACTGCGCAAGGTATCCGTGCAACGGTTCGGGCAGCTGCCCGCGCACATGCTCGAGCCAGCCGCGGCCACCGCGAGGATCGTTCACGTCGTATTCGGGCCGCGCGGCCACGATCGCATCGTGCAGTGCCTGGTGCACCGGGTAGCGCATCTCCGCGGACTCGAAATGACCCCAGTATGCGTCCGGCACCAAGTCAGGCACCTGGAGAACAACCTCCAGCGCCTCGCGTTCCATTCGGGCCACCGGCTCGCGAGGATTGGGTAGCTGCACCTCGGCAGGGCGTTCCTGCTCCTGAGAGTCACCGGGGCGACCCCCCGGGCGTCCCGGAGTGTCAGAGCCGCGTCCGGACCCATCACGGCCCGACGAGAACTGCTGCGACTCATGATGCTGCGGCGCCCGTTGTTGCTGCCCGCGCTGTTGCGAGGACGAGCCGCGCTTGGAGGCCGCCGCGACCGCCCGCATCACCTCGTCCGTCTCGATGCCCAACCACCCGGACAACTCTCGCGCATACGCCGGCCGCAGGGACGAGTCACGGATCTGAGCCACGATCGGCGCACACGCACGCATGGCCCGCAGTCGCCCTTCCAGGCTGTTCACGTCGTAGTCGCGGATGGTGGCCTTCAACGCGAACTCGAACAGCGGGGTGCGGGTGCTGACCAGGTCACGCACGGCGGCGTCGCCCCGGGTCAGTCGTAAATCGCACGGGTCCATGCCCTCCGGGCCCACGGCCACGTAGGTCTGGGCCACGAACCGCTGGTCCTCCTGGAACGCGCGCAGCGCGGCCTTCTGCCCTGCGGCATCGCCGTCGAAGGTGAAGATGACCTCTCCCCCGGCCGAGTCGTCAGAGAGGAAGCGGCGCACGATCTTGATGTGGTCCGCACCGAACGCGGTACCGCACGTGGCCACCGCGGTCTCGACACCGGCCAGGTGACACGCCATGACGTCCGTGTAGCCCTCGACCACGACGACCTGCTTGCCCTTGGCGATCGCCCGCTTGGCCAGGTTGATGCCGTAGAGCACCTGAGACTTCTTGTAGAGCTGGGTTTCAGGGGTGTTCAGGTACTTGGGACCCTGATCGTCCTCGTAGAGCTTGCGCGCACCGAAGCCGATGACCTCTCCGGCCACCGCGTGGATGGGCCAGATCAACCGCCCGCGGAACCGGTCGTAGAGACCACGATTACCCTCGGAGAACATGCCGGTGAGTTTGAGTTCCTGGTCGGTGAAACCTTGGTCACGCAGATGCTTGAGCAGGTTGGACCAGCCCTTGGGCGCGTAGCCGATGCCGTAGGTTCGCGCGGCGGCGTCATCGAATCCGCGCTCCCCCAGGAACTGCTGCGCGGCCGTGGCCTGGCGCGTGTAGAGGTTGCGTTGGAAGAATTCCGCGGCGATCTTGTGCGCGTCCAGCAGACGTTGGCGGCGGCCGACTTCCTCGCGTTTGGGGCCCGAGCCCTGCTCGTAGCGCAGTTCGTACCCGATGCGCGCGGCCAGCCGCTCGACCGTCTCGGTGAACGGGGTGTGGTCCATCTCCATGAGGAACGCGATGACGTCCCCGGATTCATCACAGCCGAAGCAGTGGTACGTGCCCATTTGCGGGCGCACGTGGAACGAGGGCGTGCGCTCGTCGTGGAACGGGCACAGCCCCTTGTAGGAACCGATGCCGGCGGGCTTCAAGGTCACGTACTGGTCGACAATTTCCTTGAGATCGGTGCGTGATCGCACCTCGTCTATGTCTTCGCGCCTGATCAGTCCTGCCACGCCTCTCATCCTAGGCAACGCGTCAAACTCGCGGGGCCGCGACGTCGGCCTGTGCAGCTCGGGTACGAAAAAGCGGCGTCGCCCGCTCGGGACGACGCCGCTCTCGACTGACTCGACGCGCGGAACCTACCGCGCGGGAGAGTCCTCGGGGTCGATGACCACGCGTTTGTCCACAGGATCCACCGTCTTGGTGCCCAGCATGGACGCCCCACCTAACGCACCCACGAGCGCGAAGGCGAAGAAGCCCCACGGGTACGCCAGACCGGCGGTCAGCAGCGTGCCACCCACGATGGGGCCGCTAATCGCACCCAGACGACCCACGCCCGCGGACATGCCCAACGCGGTCGCACGGACCTGCGGCGGGTGGTTGGCCGCGGTGAACGCGTACACGAGCACCTGCGACGAGAACACGAAGCAACCGGTCAGGAACACCATGAAGTAAATGCCCAACACTGGCAGCTTGATGGCCAGGGCGGCCAGCAGCACAGCGGAGCCCGCGAACCACAGGATGCCGGCGACACGAGGGGTGATCCGGTCGGCCACGCGGCCACCGATCCACAGGCCCACCACGGCACCCACGTTGAGGATCAGCAGGAAGCCCAGCGAGTTGCCCAGGTCGTAATCGGCGGCGCGCATGATCTGCGGCAGCCACGTGTTCAGGCCGTAAACCAGCAGCAGACCCATGAAGGACGCGGTCCAGATGAACACCGAGTTGCGCGCGTACGTTCCGCTCAGCAGCAGGGCCGCGCCCTGCTTCGCGGGCTTGGCCGTCTCGCCGTTCGGGGTCGACGACGCCGCGCGGCCGGCACCCGCCGCATCCGGAAGTTCGAGCTCAACGTTGTAATGCGCGGCGACGGCGCGAGCGGCGTCGTAATCGCCCTTGGCCGCCAGGTAGGACGGCGACTCGGGAAGGAAGATGTACATGAGCGGCACCAGGATCAGTGCGGGCAGGGCGCCGGCGATGAACATGGTGTGCCAGGAGAACTGTGCCAGGACCCAGATGGCCAGTGCTGCGGTGAGCACGGCGCCCACGTGGTAGCCGGTCATCATGACGGTCGTGGCGTTGGAGCCGCGGCCCTTGCGGGCGAATTCGGTGACCATGGAGATGCCGGTGGGCAGGCAACCGCCCAGACCCAGGCCGGCCAGGAAGCGCAGCACGCCGAACCACAGCACGCTGGGCGCGAAGGCTGCGGCAAAGGTCAGGACGGAGAAAACGATCACGGCGCCGATCAGCATCTTGCGGCGGCCCAGGCGGTCGGTGAGCCAACCCATGCCGAGCGCGCCGACCATCATGCCGAACAAGCCCGCAGTGGCTACAGCGGTGCCTTCGCCGGTGGACATGTCGAAGGCTGCGTCGTCGAGCAGTGCGGGCATCACCGCGCCGAGGACCACGGCGTCGAAACCGTCCAGCAGAACGGCGATCCAGCACAGCGGTGCGACCCACAAGGGGGATTTGAGAATGAGGCCCTTGGTGGGCGCGGGGCCAGCAGTGGGCGAGGAAGCGGTGGAGCTCACGGAGAATCTCTTCCGGTAGGGCAACAGATCACAGTGATCCTAGTCGCACGCTCGTGTTAGCCCGGCCACAATCCCATTGAATGAGAGCAAGCTCACCAGAGCGGCTTGTCGCCCGTCCGCCAGTTGGTACCGCGAATCTTGTCGTGCAGGGCCACGGCGGAGATGTCCGTGAGGCACGCGACCTGGTCCACGACCAGGCGCAGGCGGGCGGCCTCGGCTCCGGGTCCGTCCTCGATCTCGCGCCAGTCCCCCGCGAATTCGGGTGAGAGGAACCGACCATCGGTCTCCATGAGGGCATTGACCAGAATGGTGAGGATCTCGTTCTGGTTGTCGTAGAGCGGTTGGGCGTCGCGCACGGTCATCACGAAGGCCGTGGCAATGCCCTTGAGCACCGCGATCTCCAGCTCGGTTTCGTGCGGCACCACAAGCTCGGCTGAATAGCGGGTCAGCTGACCGTCTCCGGCGACATCACGCGTGGCCTCAACCGCCGACATCGCAAACCGGCCAATGAGCTGGCTGGTCATGTTCTTGAGCCGTGCCAGGTCCTTGCGGGAGCCGTCCATGAGCGGAATCCACACCGGGGAGGCTTCCAGGCGGCGCAGGGCCGCGTCCAGTTCCTCCGCGGTGGCCTGCGGAAGGTACCAACGCTGAGTCCACTCGATCACGCGGGCCCGGGCAAGGGGATCAGCCAGTTGACCCAGTTGCAGGGTGTTGGAGGCGATGGCATCCTCCACGTCGTGCACGCTGTAAGAGATGTCGTCGGCGAGGTCCATGACCTGGGCTTCCAGGCACTTGCGGCCCTCGATGGCGCCTTCTCGCATCCAGCGGAAGACCGGCAGGTCGTCCTGGTAGACACCGAACTTGAGGTTGGGTTTACCGTCCGGGCGCTGCGGTGCATCCTCTGCCCTCCACGGGTACTTGCACGTGGCGTCCAGTGCGGCGCGAGTGAGGTTAAGACCGGCGGGATGGCCGTCCTCGGTAATGATCTTGGGCTCGAGCCGTACGAGGAGTCGCAGGGTCTGGGCATTGCCCTCAAAGCCGCCGATCTCCCGGGTCATGGCCGCGAGCGCCGTCTCTCCGTTGTGCCCGAAGGGCGGGTGCCCCAGGTCGTGGGAGAGGCACGCGGCATCCACGACGTCCGGATCGCAGCCGAGAGCCTTGCCCAGTTCGCGGCCGATCTGCGCGACTTCCAGGGAGTGGGTCAGGCGGTTGCGGACGAAGTCATCCGTGCTCGGTGCGACCACTTGGGTCTTGGCGGCCAACCGCCGCAGAGCGGAGCTGTGCAGCACACGCGCGCGGTCTCGCTCGAAGTGGGAGCGGTGGCGGTTGTGGTGGTTCTCGGCCACGTACCGCTCGGCGTCCTCGTAGGCGTATCCGGCGGGCAGGATTCCCAGGCGATCAGGGGTGTGCAATCGGTTAGCCTCCGGAGACATCGAGTTCAGCGTGCACCAGGCCCAGACGTTCGGCGTCACCCAGAATGCGGGAGTTCAACCAACCGTCCGGGAGGTGAGGTCTGCGGGGGTTGCCCGCGCGGCCGCGCGGCCCCTCCACGTCCTTGCCGGGGTACGGCAGGGCCAGATCAAGCTGGTCGAGCAGTTCGCGCAGTCGCACCAGGCTGGGCACCTGCGCCATCTGCGCACGAAGTTCACCGCCCACCGGATAGCCCTTGAAGTACCAGGGCACGTGCTTACGGATTTCGCGGCAGCCCTTGGCCTCGTCACCGAATTCCTCGGCGAGCAGCTCGGCGTGCCGGTAAATGGTTTCCGCGACCTTGCGGACTCCGGGCTTGTAGCGCTTGGGGCTGCCCTCGAAGGCGGCCTGCAGGTCACCGAACAGCCACGGGCGACCCTGGCAACCGCGACCCACCACCACACCGTCCACGCCGGTCTGTTCGACCATGTGTACGGCGTCCTCCGCCGAGAAGATGTCGCCGTTACCGAGCACGGGGATGTCCGGGAGCGCTTCGCGCAGCCGTGCGATCGAGTCCCAGTCGGCCTTGCTGGAGTAGTGCTGCTGCAGAGTGCGACCGTGCAGGGCAACCGCGGCCACGCCTTCATCGCGTGCCATCCGGCCCGCATCCAGGTAGGTCTGGTGCTCATCGTCAATGCCGATGCGCATCTTAATGGTCACCGGGATGTTCGCCTCGGAGGCCTCCTGAACCGCGGTGCGAATGATCGCCCGGAACAGGTCGGTCTTCCACGGCAGGGCAGAACCGCCGCCGCGCTTGGTGACCTTGGGGACCGGACAACCGAAGTTCAGGTCGATGTGATCCGCGCGGTCCTCCTGCGCGACCATGCGCACGGCCTTGCCAACGTTGACCGCGTCCACGCCGTAGATCTGGATCGAGCGCGGCGTCTCGTCCGGGTCGTGATGAATGATCCGCAGCGACTCCGGGCGGCGTTCGACCAGGGCCCGCGCGGTGACCATTTCGGTGACGTACAGTCCCCCGCCGTACTCGCGGCACAGCTTGCGGAAGGACTTGTTGGTCACCCCCGCCATGGGCGCCAGAACCACGGGCACGTCGATCGTCAACGGTCCCAGCTGCAACGGTTTCAGGTTCAACACGGCCAGTTCCCGGTCCGTGGTCTCAAGATCTATGGTGCTCATCGTGCGCCATTGTCTCACTATTCGAGTTAACGCGTGCCGAGCTGTCCACCTGCTCCAAGCGCACCGCGAGCTTGAACGCCCGCACCTGTTCGTCGCGGCGGCCCAGGGTTTTGTACACGGCTCCTAGATCCCGCAGACATTGCACCCACTCCCGCGTGTGGGCCTCCGGATCCGGCAGCGCGGGATAAAGGTTACTGGCGTGGTAGAGGGCGTGAGCGGCGTCATTCCAGGCCATCATGTCCTCGGCGAGCGCCGCGAGTCCCTTCCAACACATGATCTGTCCGGCAATGTCCCCGCGCAGCTCACAACCCGCGAGAACCTTCTCGTAGTGGTCGTTCGCCAGTCTGCGACGGCCGGCTGCCTGTGCCGCCGTGGCCAGGTGCGAGGTCCACCGCAGATCCTCGCGTGAGACGAACTCCACACCATGCTCGGTACCCATGGGCCGCGACGGGTCCGCCCCGGCCGCCGTGGCGCCCTCCTGGAACTCGCGATACGCGTCCCACGGGCGCCCCTCCAGCAGCAGGACGTCACCCAGACTCTCCAGGCACCGCACCCGCCCGCCCACGGATCGCGCGGTCCGCGGTGCGCGCCGGTACTGGGTCGCGGCCAGCCGGTAATGGTGTTCCGCTCCTGGCAGGTCAGCAGAATCTCGCGCCAAGTCCCCCAACGACGACGCCGCATCGCCGGCTACCAGCCACACCTCACCCAGTCGTGCGGTGCGCAGGGCGGCCTCGAAGGACTCTCGCGCCACCGCGGTATCCCCGGTTTTGAGGGCCGCGAGTCCGCGTTTGAGTCGTCGTTTGGCACTGGCCGCTGCGAACACGGGTGACTCCTAGGGGTGAGTGACATTTTTGGCAGAGGATCGCACAATACCTAGCCTCATTCTGGCGAACCTCTGCCCAGAATGTTCAGCGCCTGGGGCTCGACAGAAAGCTCCGCAGGAATCAGAGGATCCTGCGGCCCGCTTCGGACGGTTGCAAGGTCAAAAAGAGCGGTTCGCGGAAGCCGTTCTGGGCAAAGCACAACTGCACGGCCGCGGCCAGCCGATCCACGGACTCCAACGACACCAGGGCAATCACCGATCCGCCGAATCCGCCACCCACGACCTTGGCACCCAGCGCACCCGCGGACAGGCACCCGTCCACCGCGGCATCTAGTTCCGGGACGGTGACCTCGCAGTCATCTCGCATGGATTCATGACCCTCCACCAGGAGGCGACCCACGAACGCCCAGTCGGGGGAATCCGAGTGCAGCTCATCGGCGATCTGCACCGAGCGCACCATCTCTGTCATCGAATGTCGCAGCCTCAACCGAGTGTTCTCACGGTCCTCGGTGAGCTCCGCGCCCACCTCAAGAAGGTGATCGAAGCGATCGAGGACGGCAGCGGCGTCGTCGGGGGTGGGATGCTCAGGAAGCGCATCGCGCAACGTGGGCACATCCAAGACCGCTGCCGCGGCCTCGCACTCGGCCCGGCGGGAACTGTACTGACCATCCGCGAGCTTGTGCGGGGCGCGGGTATCGATGGCCAGCCACGTGAGGCCGGCGAGCGCGGGATCGGCGGGTAAGCGGACGACGTCGAAATCGCGGCAGTCCAGCGCCAGGATCTCCCCCGCGTGCGAGCGCAGGGACGCCGTCTGGTCCAGGCCGCCCGTGTTGGCACCCACGATGTAGTTTTCTGCGTCCATGCAGGCGCGAGCGAGGGCTCGGCGTAAGGCGTCGTTCGGGTGATCGTTGCCGGTGTTCAAGGAGAACAGCGAGAGCGCCACCGAGCATTCGAGAGCGGCGGAGGAGGCGAGCCCGGCCCCGATCGGCACCGTGGAGTCGACCATCAGGTCCGCCCCGAAACTCGTAGGCAGCCCGAGTTCGGGCACCGCGACGGGGTGCGCGGATGCCCCGCGGGCCACCCGATTCATCCCCCAGGCCACGCCGGCCACGTATCCGAACCACCCGGAGATGACCCCGGGTTCAATGTCGTCGATGCGGGTGGAACGGGGGCGGTCATCGGCCACGGACTCGTCCGCGTCCTGCATCGACTGAGCGTTGAGCACGCCGTCCTCACGAGGCGCAGCGGCCGTCAACGTGACGTACTGATGAGCGAACGGGAGGCACATACCACCGGAGAAATCCACGTACTCGCCCATGAGATTGGCGCGGCCGGGTGCGGCCCACACACCCACCGGTGCGCGGCCATAAGCCTCTTCGAACTTCTGGCTCAGCCGCTGTGCCCGCTCGAGGACATCCGGCTGACCGACCCACCGTGGGCGCGCGAAATCTTCCGGTGTGGCGGTTTCGCTGAGCTCACAGGACACGGGCGGATTCCTCACATGACGTTGACACCGGGGTGCGACGGACTGGGCTGACAAACCATTGTCCACTACCCGGCGCGGAAGTAGTGCTCCAGCTCCTCCAGCGACTTGTCCTTGGTCTCCGGAGCCACCCGGTACACCCACACCAGCGCGATGACCTGCAGCACCACGAAGATCAGGATCGTGTACCCCACGCCCAGCGAATCGGTGAGGATCGGGAACGTCAGGCCCACCACGAACGTCATCATCCACAAGATCCAAGCGCACACACCCATACCCACGCCACGCACGTTCAGCGGGAAAATTTCGGACATGTACAGCCAGGTCACCGTGCCGATGCAGCACTGCATGAACCCCACGAACACCACGATGCACGCGAGGATCACCCACGCTCGCGCCTCGTTGGTTTCCGGGATCAGCAAGTAGGACAGCGCAAAGGCCGTCAACGATGTCGCCGTGCCCGCCAAGCCGGTCAGCAACAGTTTGCGGCGCCCCACGTACTTGAGCAGGTACATGGCCAGTCCCACGGCCAGCACCCCCACCACGCCCGGGATGATGTTCGCGTAGAAAGCGCCGTTACCGCCGAAACCGACGTCCTGGAGAACGGTCACCCCGTAGTACTGGATGGCGTTGATGCCGGAGATCTGGTTGATGATGGCCATGGACGCGCCCAGGATGAAGATCCTGCGGATCCAGGGAATGCGCACCAGGTCCATGACCCGCGCGGTGGGGCGGTTCTTGTCCTCTTCGGCCAGTTGGAGGACGGTCTCGCCCTCCCTCGAGTCGTAGGCGTCTTCTCTGATGCGGCGGAGCACCTCGAACATTCGGTCGACGGAACCGTTGCGCGCCAGCCAGCGCGGTGACTCGGGGACCACAATCATGCCGACCCAGAGGATCAGCGCGGGGATGGTGGCGAGGACCAACATGTAGCGCCACACGTGCGGGATGTGGCCGAACGCGGTAGCGAGTCCGGCGTTGAAGACGAACGCGAGTGCCTGCCCACCCACGATCATGAGTTCGTTCTGGGCAACCACGCGACCCCGCAAATGTGCGGGCGCCAGTTCCGCCAAGAACACCGGGACGATCACGGAGGCCGCACCGACGGCCAGGCCGAGGATGCAGCGAAATGCCACGAGGGTCGTGACGGTCGGCGCTGTTCCACAGCCGATCGTTGCAATCACAAAGATGACGGCCAGGATCAGCAGGACTCTACGGCGACCGAAATGGTCGGCCAGCTTGCCGCCGAAGGCCGCACCCCATGCCGCACCGAACGGCAGAATCGAAGCAACCAGACCCTCCAGGAACGGCGTGAGCTGAAGGTCGTCCACCATGGATGGCAGGGCACCGTTGATCACTCCGGTGTCGTAGCCGAACAGCAGACCACCGAACGTGGCCACCGTGGCAATAAACTTGAGCCGCCTGTTCATGGGCGGTTTACTCTCCGCGGGCACCGTTTTCAATGACATGGCCGTCCTTTCTCCATAGAACGTCATACCACTGACGGTCACTCGGAACCCAACCGCTGGTCGGGTTTCGCAGTAACGATGCCTCCGGATGGGAACTATGGAGTGATGCCGTGCTCGGAAAGTTTGGTTTTGAACGCCCGCCACATGTTTGCGTAGCTGAAATCCTCGGTGATCTTCGCCCGACCCGCGCTCGCCAACGCCTCGCGTTCCGATGATGACTCCACGAGGTGGCCGATGACGCGCTGCCACCCTTTGCTGTCCCCCACGGAAACGGGAGCGGCGTATGACGCGTCAAAATATTCGCTGAGTGCGGTCGTTGCGGTGTAGGCCACAGCCGCCCCGGAAGCCGCTGCTTCTAAGGCAACCGATTGGCCCGTGGGATACGCCAGTTCTTCAGTCGGGACGGCGACGATCTTGGCACGCCTCAGCATCGCGCGGTATTGGTCGAACGGCACGACTCCGTGCACGACCACGTTGTCCGGCACAGTCAATCCGGCGAGATTCGCGGGCTGACACAGGACATGGACAGTGACGTCCAGGTCCCCCACTCCATCGAAGAACGTTCCGTAATCGCGTCCGTGATCAAACCCTGCGGCGAGAACGTCGATATCCCGTTCAACATCTTCACCGTCGAACAGTTCCGGCGCGCAGCCGAACGGGATGGCATCCACCTGTTCCGGTCTGAACCCGGCGTCGATCAGGATCTCGATCTGATTGCGGCTCAGTGTGAGGATCAGGTCAACTGCCTCGAACTGCCGGACCAGCGCACGGCGGTCCTCTGGATTCGCCTTAGAGATCCATTCGGCCAGCCAGCACGAAATCATGACCATGGGTGTTCCTGCGTAAGGCGGGATTCCACGTCTCTTGAGCTGAGCCGCGAACTTTGAATTGGGTTCCAGCAGTCCGAGAATCAGATCCGCCCGCTGGGCTTTGGGTATGGATCGGACCGGAACATCAATCTTTGTGCTGGTGCGATGTTCGATGACATCGCGAAGCTTGCGCGGCAGCCTTCCCTGAAGCGGTTGAACACCGCTCAGTTCAAATCCCAGATCCGGCAAGAGGTCTATGCCGTATGGGCCTTGCCGGAAATCACCTTCGAAGAGAACCAGGGTCTTCACGCGAGTCACACACCTTGCAGGGGACTGAGAGGGCGTCCTGAGCCTAGTCGACCAGCGTCACCGTCTCCGTGACCACGTGCGCCACCCCAGCCTCGAGCAGGTTGTCCACGACAGCCACCAGTGGGGTCATGGAGTCGTCCACTTCGAGCTCGACCGGGTAGTCGTTGACGAGCAGGGCCAGCAGCTTCTCCACCGCCTCGCCGGTTCCCGCTTCGCTGTGTTCTGCACATGGCACGTAGCCCAGCAGCACGTCAGCCGCCTCGAACTCGGCTGGTTCCTGATCCGGGTTGTGCGGATCGAACGGACGGTAGCTCACGGCGAAGGCCGAAATGGGAGCCTTGCCACCGGAAGCCCCGGTCCCGTCGCGCAGTACCACGGCACCGAAGGCACCGGCCTTGTCCGACAGCAACTGCTGATTGACGGCGCCAATTCCGATGTCACCCACGGGATCCCACTCGTGCACCGAACGGTAGAACTCCCACACGGCGCGCGTGAGTTCCACCGATCCGGTCGCGAGATCCTCAACGGTCTGAGCGGGAGTACCGTCCGCGTTCTGCCCCAGCGTGGGCATCGGCAGCGCGCCAGCGTTGACGCGGACGACGCGTGACCGCATGGCCGGACGCAGCCCCTCGGCCTGGGCAAACTGCTGCCCAACCGTCTCCGGAGTCACGCGGGTGCGCAGCGCGCTGACGCCCGACGGCGCTTGCTCGGCTTCCGCGCGCAACCGGGCCACGAGCTCGCGGCCAATTCCTTCGCGCTGCCGATCCGGCGCAACCTCCACGTAGGCCCACAATCGCTGCGGGTGCCACGGGGATTCGTACACCACCCCCGCGCCCACGGGCACACCGGAATCGGTGGCCACGAGCGTGCGGGAGAAAGCGGCGTCGTCGTTGGCACCCAAACGGGCACGGAAGGCTTGGGCGGGGGCCGACGGCGCGTCCGGCCAGACCTCCAGCAAGCGGAGGTCGTCGTCTTCGCGCCACGGACGGTACTCGATGCTCATGCGGTCCTTACTTC
This sequence comes from Kocuria carniphila, assembly GCF_004136555.1. Lineage (GTDB taxonomy): Bacteria > Actinomycetota > Actinomycetes > Actinomycetales > Micrococcaceae > Kocuria > Kocuria carniphila. Next base: position 10,958 of record NZ_NOIT01000013.1, on the reverse strand, counting down.
TCGAGACGCTCGGCGAGGTACTGGCTCACGCGGTCCAGGCCAACGCGCTCCTGCGTCATTTCGTCGCGGGAACGGATGGTCACGGCTTGGTCTTCGAGGGTATCGAAGTCCACGGTGACGCAGAACGGCGTGCCGATCTCGTCCTGGCGGCGGTAACGACGGCCGATGGCGCCGGCGTCGTCGTAGTCGATGTTCCAGCGGCGGCGCAGCTCGGCGTCCAGGTTCTGGGCGACCGGCTTGAGGTCGTCCTTCTTGGACAACGGCAGCACCGCAGCCTTGACCGGGGCCAGGCGCGGATCGAGCTTGAGCACGGTGCGCTTGTCCACGCCGCCCTTGGTGTTGGGGGCCTCGTCCTCGACGTAGGCGTCGACCAGGAAGGCCATCATGGAGCGGGTCAGGCCGAAGGACGGTTCGATCACGTACGGCGTGTAGCGGTCGCCGGACGCCTGATCGAAGTACTGCATCTTGTCGCCGGAGTGCTCGGTGTGGTTGGACAGGTCGAAGTCCGTGCGGTTGGCCACGCCCATGAGCTCGCCCCACTCGGAGCCCTGGAAACCGAAGCGGTACTCGATGTCGATGGTGCCGTCCGAGTAGTGCGCGCGCTCATCCGCGGGCACGTCGAAGCGACGCATGTTGTCCGGGTTCACGCCCAAATCCACGAACCAGTCCCAGCACGCCTCGACCCACTCGTCGAAGTACTTCTGGGCGTCGTCCGGGTGGATGAAGTACTCGATCTCCATTTGCTCGAACTCGCGCGTACGGAAGATGAAGTTACCCGGGGTGATCTCGTTGCGGAACGCCTTGCCGATCTGCCCGATGCCGAACGGCGGCTTCTTACGCGATGCGTTGAGCACGTTGAGGAAGTTCACGAAGATGCCCTGGGCGGTCTCGGGGCGCAGGTAGTGCTTGCCCTCTTCGTTGTCCACGGGGCCCAGGAAGGTCTTCATCAGACCGGAGAACTGCTGCGGCTCGGTCCACTTGCCGTCCTGACCGGTCTCCGGGTCCTTGACGTCCGCCAAGCCGTTGACCGGCGGGTGACCGTGCTTGGCCTCGTAGGCCTCGAGCAGGTGATCGGCGCGGTAACGCTTGTGGGTGTGCAGCGATTCGACCAGCGGGTCGGTGAAGGTCTCCACGTGGCCGGAAGCTTCCCACACGGCCGAGGGCAGGATGATGGACGAGTCCAGGCCCACCATGTCCGCGCGGCCGCGCACGAAGGTCTGCCACCACTCACGCTTGATGTTTTCCTTCAGTTCCGCGCCCAAGGGTCCGTAGTCCCACGCGGAGCGCGAACCGCCGTAAATTTCACCCGCCTGAAAGACAAAACCTCGGCGCTTGGCCAGGGAGATGACATTGTCCAGGGTGGTTTTGGCAGCCATGCGTGCTCACATCCGTTTCTCGCCCGACCGCTGGCTGCGGCCGCGCGCGTGGAATCAGTTGGGTGGTTCTTGAGGGCGCTACTGACGACGACGCCGCGGGGCGGCTTTCGTGCGCTCGGCACCACGAATGAGACGCCCGAGATGACGTCTCTGTTCCAGGGTAGCCACTACGCGGAAAACTCGCCTAACTCGCCGGTTCGAGGTGAGTCAGACGAGTCTTCGTAGCGGTTTCTCTTGCGGGGTTTAGACGAATGCCGAGACGCCGGTCAACGCCCGGGACACGATGAGTGCGTTGATGTGATAGCTGCCCTCATAGGTGTAAATGGCCTCGAGGTCGCCCAGCACCTTGGAGATCTCGTAGTCGCTGAGCAGGCCGTTGCCACCGAGCGCATCGCGCGCCAACAACGCCGATTGACGGCCCAGTCGCGTAGCCGTGGACTTGGCGATGGCCGCGTGCATCATCTCGAGCTCGCCGGTCTCCTGCAGTCGTGCCATCTGGACCATCATCGCGGAGCTTGCGGCCAGATTGCCGGCGATCTCCGCCATGGCCTGCTGGATCACCTGGAAACGCGCCAGCGGCTTGCCGAACTGGAGGCGCTCGAGCGAGTAGTCACGCAGGATGTCCAAAATGGCCTGCTGGGCGCCCACGGCCTGCCACCCGACCCAGGCTCGGGAATCCTTCAGGAGTTCGTTGGCGGCATCGAAGCTGATGGCGCCGGGCAGGAGCGCGGAGCGGGGTACGCGGATCTCGTTGAGCACGATGTCCGCGTTCTGCATGATGCGCAGACCCATTTTGTTGGCGATCTTCGTGGCCGTGTAACCGGGGTGGGTGGTGTCCACGGCAAAGCACTTGATCAGACCGTCCGCGGTGTCGCGGGCCCACACGAGGGCGACCGCAGCCACGGTACCGGCACCGATCCAGCGCTTTTCACCTTGGATGACCCATTCGTCACCGTCCAACGTGGCGGTGGTGGCCAGGCCACCAGCGATGTCGGAACCGTGGGTGGGCTCGGTCAGGCAAAAGGCGCCCAACTGCGTCAGCTCGGAGAGGCCGGGCAACCACTGGGCTTTCTGTTCCTCCGAGCCCAGTTCCGCAATCGTTCCCACGATCAGTTCGTTGTGGATGCCAATCAGCGCGGACAGTGAGACGTCCGCCCGTGCGATCTGCGAGTGCACGATGCCCTGGAACAACCGTGAAGAACCATCCAGGAACAGTTTGCCGAGTCCCAGTTCCGCGAGCGCGGGCAGCAGCTCGGTGGGCAGGTGCTCACGATTCCACGGGTCGATGGACTGCTTGCGCACGTGGGTCTGCAAATGCTCCTTGATCATGGCCAAGCGCTCACGTTCGGCCGGATCGAGGAGGGACTCCACGTGCAGAAGGTCGACGTCCGGCAAGAGGCTCTGTGGTGCCTTACCGGACTGGGAGAGGGTCGCGCTGGTCATGATCGTGGTCCTCAAATTTCTCGGTATTCCGATTGTGGTCTTTCCAACTATAGGCCTTCCAAGTATATTTGTGGTGTCGTGAGTCACACTTTCTTGCCAACGGACTCTTCAGAGCCGTTGCCGCCACCTGGTGAGCACGGCACGTCAGGATCACGACCGCATATCTAGGAGGCCTCGAAAGCCATGACCGTGACGAACGAATTTCGCACCGCCCGTGACCACCTGGTGTCACTCCAACAGGACTGGGAGCGTGCCCGCGAGGAATTTGTGTGGCCTCGCTTCGACCACTTCAACTTCGGTTTCGACTGGTTCGACCAGGTTGCAGCATCCCCCGAGCGCAAGGACCAGGATGCGCTGATCATTCTCGAAGAGGACGGCTCAGAGTTGCGCCGGACCTTCGGCGAGCTCGGCCGCGACTCGAACAAGGTGGCCAACTGGCTGCGGGAGCAGGGCGTGCAGCGCGGTGACCGCGTCATTCTCATGCTCAACAACCAGGTGGAACTGTGGGAGTCGATGCTCGCCTGCATCAAGCTCGAGGCCGTCATGGTTCCCACCACCACACAAATGGGACCCGCAGACCTCGAGGACCGGGTGACCCGCGCCGAAGCCAAGTGGGCCATCGTGGGTATGCAGGACGCCCCCAAGTTCGCCCCGGTGGACGGCGACTACACCGTGATCTATGTGCCCGGCGTCTACACCCCGGCCGACCAGGTCAAGGAGCCGCAAGCCGGTGGCCGCACCGTCATCAACTACAATGAGGCCTACGACGCCTCCCCCGAACTGAGCCAGGACTCCCCCACCGGTGCGGATGAGACCCTACTGCTCTATTTCACCTCCGGCACCACGTCTAAGCCCAAACTCGTGGAGCACACGCACACCTCCTACCCCGTGGGGCACCTGTCCACCATGTACTGGATCGGACTGGAACCCGGCGACATCCACCTCAACGTGGCCTCGCCGGGTTGGGCCAAGCACGCGTGGTCCAACTTCTTTGCTCCCTGGATCGCCGAGGCCACCATCTTCGTGTACAACTTCCGCAAGTTCGACGCCGCCGCGCTCATGAGCGTGATGGACAAGATCGGCGTGACCAGCCTGTGCGCACCGCCCACCGTGTGGCGCATGCTCATCAAGGCAGATCTGAGCCTGTTGCAGACTGCACCCCAGAAGACCGTGTCGGCTGGTGAGCCACTCAACGCCGAGGTCATCGAGCAGGTCAACCGGGCCTGGGGTTGCACGATTCGCGACGGCTTCGGCCAGACGGAATCCTCCCTGCAGGTGGCCAACACCCCCGGACGCCGCATCGTGATTGGCTCCATGGGCGTACCGCTTCCCGGTTTCGATGTGGTGCTCATCGATCCGATGACCGATGAGGAAGCGGACGAGGGAGAACTCTGTCTGCGTCTGGACCCCCGCCCGGTGGGTCTGATGCGCGGCTACTACGGCGACAAGGCCAAGACCGATGATGTGTTCCGCAACGGTCTCTATCACACCGGTGACGTGGTCTCCCGTGACGAGAACGGCATCTTCACCTACGTGGGCCGCGCGGATGACGTGTTCAAGTCCAGTGACTACAAGGTCTCGCCGTTCGAGTTGGAATCGGTTCTGGTCGAGCACCCGGCGGTCATGGAAGCGGCCATTGTGCCGACCCCCGACGAGCTGCGGTTGGCCATCCCCAAGGCCTTCGTGACCTTGAGTTCGGGGTACGAGCCCACCGCGGAGACTGCCACGGAAATCCTGCAGTTCTGCCTGAGCAAGTTGCCTCCGTACAAGCGCATCCGCCGGATCGAGTTCTTGGAACTGCCCAAGACGATCTCCGGCAAGATTCGGCGTGTGGAGCTCCGGAAGGCGGAGGAACAACGGTCCGAATCGGGTGAGGCGCCGGAGGGCTACGGCACGGAATTCCGTGAGGAAGACCTGACGCTCAAGCGCTAGAGCTCCTTCAACGGCCGGTGGCGCAGATATGACACCGGCCGTTGCTCCTCCCCCGGTCAGAGTTCCCCCAACCCCCGGAATAGAATGGTCCAATGTCCAATAGTCGTACGCTCACGAAAGATCCGATTGCGGAAGCCCAGCGCAACTGGGTGCGCAATGGCTGGGAAGATGCCTCGGGTCCCATGGCTGCCGTCACGGCCATCATGCGGGTCCAGCAGATCCTGCTGGCAGAGGCCGAGCAGGTACTCAAGCCCTTCAAACTGACCTTCGCCCGCTACGAGCTCATTGCCCTGCTCAGCTTCACGCGGGAACAGCAGATGCTCATGAAGCGCGCCAGCGCCCTGCTGCAGGTTCACCCGACGTCGGTGACCAATGCGGTGGATCGACTGGAGGACGCCGGCCTGGTCAAGCGCGAGCCCCTCAAGACGGACCGTCGGGCCATGACCATCGTGCTGACCGCCAAGGGGAAAAAGATCGCGGCCGAGGCCACGGCGGCCTTGAACCAGGAGTTATTCCTGCAAACAGGTTTCGAGCCCGACGAGGTGGACTCGTTGATCAGCATTCTGAGTCGCTTCCGCGCCCGTTCCGGGGACTTCGAGGACTCGCCAACTGCCCCGTGAGCACTGAATCCGGTACATCCGGCCCGAAACAACTGGCCGCGTAGGGTCCGGATTCTCGGTCGTTTCCGCCACTCAGTCATGACGCTGGGAGCCAGGCAAGACTCGTGCCCCGCCTCCGGGAGATCGGAGACGGGGCACGAGTTCTGTTGGGACGCTACTTCGCGTTGCCGCTGTCCTCACGGATGGTGTTGATGATTCCGGAGAAGTCCTGTCGGGCACCCTCACCGTCGGAGAACTTCTTGTAGATCTCCGCAGCCAACTGACCCATTTGGGCATCCACGCCCGTCTGCTCAATGGCGGTCACGGCCAGGTTGAGGTCTTTGGACATCAGCGCACCACCGAAACCGGGCTGGTAGTCGTTGTTGGCCGGGCTCGTGGGAACCGGCCCCGGCACGGGGCAGTTGGTGGTCAGTGCCCAGCACTGGCCGGAAGCCTTGGAGACCACGTCGTACATGGCCTGATGTTCCAACCCGAGCTTCTCGGCGAGGACGAAGGCCTCACTGACGGCCACCATGGAGATCCCCAGGATCATGTTGTTGCAGATCTTCGCGGCCTGTCCCATGCCGTTGTCACCGCAGTGCACGATCCGGGCACCCATGATGTCCAGGAGGGGGTAGATCTCCTGATACACGTCGTCCGGTGCGCCCACCATGAACGCGAGAGTTCCGGCCTGAGCACCCACCACACCGCCGGAGACCGGGGCGTCGGCAGCCTTGAAACCGGCCTCCTTGGCCAGGGTGGCCACCTCCTGAGCCTCGGAGATGTTGATGGTCGAGCAATCCAGGAAAGTGGCACCGGCCGGGGCCGCGGCGAGAAGGCCCTCGGCGCCGTCGGCACCCGTGTAGGCGGCCTTCACGTGCTGGCCGGAGGGGAACATGGTGATGACCACCTGCGCGTCCCGCACGGCCTCCTGAGGGCTGTCCGCCACGGTGATCCCGTTTTCACGAGCGACATCGAGCGCAGCGGGGACCACGTCGAAACCGGTCACGGGGACGCCCGCTTGAACCAGGTTCACGGCCATCGGCCCGCCCATGTGCCCCAACCCCAGGAACGCTACGCGCGGCGGGGTGGCTGTCGGTGAAGTGTTCATGACTCTCCTTCGAGTTCGGAAATCAGGGACTCGGTATGACGTCAGCTACCTTCGGGCATCACGAAGCTGGCGCCTTCCTTGGCACCCGAGGGCCAGCGCGTGGTGACCGTTTTGGTCTTGGTGTAGAACTTCAGACCGTCCGTACCGTGCTGGTTCAAATCGCCGAAGCCCGAGGCTTTCCAGCCGCCGAAGGTGTAGTACGCAATCGGCACGGGAATCGGGACATTGACACCCACCATGCCGACCTCCACACGGGTGGTGAAGTCACGGGCCGTGTCACCGTCGCGAGTGAAGATGGCCACGCCGTTGCCGTATTCGTGCTCGCTGGGCAGTCGGAGGGCTTCCTGGTAGTCCGCGGCACGGGCGATGCACAGCACCGGGCCGAAGATCTCTTCCTTGTAGATGCGCATATCCGGGGTCACGCGGTCGAACAACGTGGCACCGACCCAGAAACCGTTGGGGTGACCGTCAACGGTCGCACCGCGTCCGTCCACGAGCAGCTCAGCGCCCTCGTCCACACCAATTCCGATGTAGTTCTCGATGCGCTCCTTGGCGTCCTTGCCGACCACGGGACCGAAGTCGGAAGATTCATCCAGCGACGGGCCCAACGTGAGCTTGTCAATGCGTTCGCGCAGCAACTCCACGAGCTTGTCCGCGGTGGCCTCACCCACGGGAACGGCCACGGAGATCGCCATGCAACGCTCACCGGCAGAACCGTATGCCGCACCCATGAGGGCATCGGCAGCCTGCTCGAGATCCGCGTCCGGCATGATCACCATATGGTTCTTGGCGCCGCCGAAGCACTGCGCGCGCTTGTTGTGCTTGGCCGCTCCCATGTAGATCGACTGGGCGATCGGAGAGGAACCGACAAATCCGATGGCCTTGATGCGGGGATCTTCGATGAGAGTGTCCACCGCGGTCTTGTCACCGTGGATCACGTTCAGGGTGCCCTCGGGCATACCGGCCTCAAGAGCCAGCTCGGCCAGGCGAACGGGCACGGATGGGTCACGCTCGGAGGGCTTGAGGACAAAGGTGTTACCGGCGGCCAGGGCAATGCCGGCCTTCCACAGCGGGATCATGGCGGGGAAGTTGAACGGGGTGATACCCGCGACCACCCCGAGCGGCTGACGTAGCGAGTGCACGTCGATCCCGGTACCCGCCGCGGTCGAGTACTCACCCTTGAGCAGATGGGGTGCACCTGCAGCGAACTCGACCACCTCGACACCTCGCTGGATGTCGCCCTTGGCATCCGGGAAGGTCTTGCCGTGCTCGTTGGAGAGCAGCGTGGCCAGCTCGTCCATGTTCGCGTTGATGAGATCCACCCACTTGAGCAACACTCGACCGCGGCGCTGCGCATTGGTGGTGGACCACTTGGCGAAGGCCTGCTGCGAGGAATCGATCGCATTCTCTACTTCCTCGACCGAGGCCAGAGGAACCTGAGCGGCTACCTCACCCTTGACCGGGTTGTAGACGTCTTGGAAGCGTCCGGACGTGCCTTCTACGCGGCGGCCGGAAATGAAGTGAGGAACCTGAGTCATTGGTGCTCTCCTGAATGGTTGGTGCGTCGCGCTGTGACGTGTGTCTCACAGATAATCTAACGACAAACCATTGGACATGCAACTAATTTTTTCGGTTCGTTCTCCACGCCGACGCCGCTCGGTCCGGCCTCGCGGTTCGGACGGGTTGATTCGCCGGCACCAACTCTGCGATCACGCTGCGTGCGACGACGGGCGGTTCCGTTGACGAGGTCAGTCGATGTCTTCACCCGCGAGCGCCTTGGCTCCCAGGCTCTCCTCCTCCGCGGCTTCCCAGACCTCACGGGCCGCGGAGAAGGTGAGAATCACGATGAACAGTCCCAGAATGATGTCCGGCCAGCCGGACATGGTCAGTGCCGTGATCCCGCCCATCATGATGATCGCGATGTTGATGAGCACATCGTTGCGGGCCGCCAGGAACGCAGCGGTTCCCATGGATCCGGCGTGTTTCCGATGGCGCGCCAGCAGCAGGGCACACACGAGATTGACCACGGCCGCTCCCCCGGCGGTGATTGCCAGCAGGAACGGATCCGGGGCTTGCGGGTCGAAGGCCTTACGCACCAATTGCACGGCGGCCGCGAGCGCGGGGATCAGAATGATGATCGCCATGATCCGTCCGGCGACGGCCTGGGCCCGTACCGTCCAGCCCAGCGCAATGAAAATGAGCAGATTGATGGCCACGTCCTCTAGGAAGTCCACGCCGTCCGCAAACAGGGCCACTGAGCCGATGCTCAGAGCAACCCCCATTTCCACGAAAAAATAACTGAGGTTCAACGCCGCGACCACGAGAACCGTGATGCGCAGTGACCGGACGAGCTGAGAGGATGGGCCCATGAGCGAAGAGATTACCGAAGAACTGCCCATCCGCGATGACATGATCCGTTTGGGTCAGGCGCTCAAACTGGCCAATCTGGCCGACGACGGCAACCACGCCAAGGAGCTCATTGCCGAAGGCGTAGTGATCGTGAACGGCAAGGAAGAACAACGCCGCGGTGCTCAGTTGCACCACGGCGATGTCATTGAGGTCCTGGGAGCAGACCTCCCAGCGGTGAAGATCGTCAGCCCTGCGGGCGAGGTTTCCACGGAAGAGTGACGACCACCAGCCCCAGCAGCGTCACCAGCGTTCCAATGATCGTGACCGGGGTGACGATGGTATTGGGTGTAGGCACGATCAGGTCCAGCACGAGTGCGGAAATCAGCATGCCCGCCACCATGCCCAGGCTGGTTTCCAGCACGCCGAAGTGCTTGGGCAGCACACTGGACGCGGCCACGTGGATGATGCCCAAGATGCCTCCGGCGTAGAGCCACCACTGACCGGGCCACACCCACGGTCCGGGATCCGAGATTCCGCGCGCAATGAGCACGGTCACGATGAGCGCGAGCGTGCCCGCGGCGAAATTCGTCAGCGTGGGTGTGATGGGCGTACCTGCCTTGGCACCGATGCCGGCGTTCCAGGCGGTCATAATCGCGTTTCCCAGACCCGCCAGCACGGACAGCGTGGCGAAAAGAATGAGCAGCGGCAGTGATGCCGCCAGATCGGTCGCCGCGAATCGCGGGGCCATGGCCACCAGGGCGGCCACGATGATGATGGCGGTCCCCACCACGCGGTAGCTGGTCAGGTACTTGACGCCTCCCGGGCCCACGCCAAAGCGATCGACGATCAGCGAACCGACCGACTTACCGAACACGAGCCCCAGGATGTAGACGGACAGGCCCAAGACCACCGTGGTCATCGCTTGCGTGACGATCATGAAGCCACCCAGCACACCCGCGGTGAGATACCACCACGGAACCTCGCCGCTCTTCACCGCCGCGGGAATTCGAGAAGCACCCCGGCGGCCGGCGGGAGTCACGATAGTGACGACCAGGATGATCAGAAATGCGGAGGAAAAGCTGACGAGCGCTGCCCCGTAGGGATCACTCACGGCATGTCCCAGCTCACCGTTGACCCTGGATTGCAATGCCTGGGCGGTGCCAGCGAGCAAGCTCACGACGAGGCCCACGGTCAGCGCCACGGCACCGCGCGCGGACGCCACCGGGGGTTTCTTGTTTCCGGCCGCAGGCGAAGTCTTGGATTCCACCGTGGTTTGAACAGTCATGGCGCCCAATGTAGGTGCGGCATGCCCCTCAGGGCACGCCGCCTGTCACGCTTCGTAGCAATCGGACTCGCTGCGGAGCCGTTACGTGGAACCGGTGGGCGTCACCGCACCACGTGCTGCAGGTACTCCTTGACGTGCCCCAATTCCTGCGGGGACACTCCGTGGCCGATTCCCCGGTACTGCACCTTGGTCACCTCGGCATGATCAACGCACCAGTCCGCCGTTGCATCCACCATGGCCTGCGGAATGACCGGGTCCTCGGGATCGCGGCCCCAGAACATCTGCAGGGGGTGCTCCACGAGGTAGTCGTCGCGGAAGAAGTCCGCGTGAGCGTTGTCGTCGGCGATCGGCACTACAAAACCGGACAGGCCGACCACGGCGTCCACGGTTTCGGGAATGTGCCGGGCCACGCTCGTGGCGACCGCCATGCCCTGGGAGAAGCCGAGCAGGAACACGCGTGAGTGGTTCTTGGCTTGTTCCTCGACCCACTCCGCCACGGGACGAACCGAGTCCACCACGGCCTCGGTCGAGAAACTCGCGTCCGCTGACAACGGGAACCATTGGTAGCCCATCTGCGCTCGCTGGGGAGCCCGCACCGAAGCGTAGGTGGCTCCCGGTAGGAGGGCCGGAATCAAGGCCATCAGGTCCTCTTCGTGGGATCCGTAGCCGTGGAACAACACCACGAGCGGGGTGTCGGCACGTTGGGCGGGCTCGTTGTTCCAGATCACAAACGGGGTATCACTCATGTGACCATCCTGACATGACTCGCGGGTGCCTCATATTCGGCGACGAGACTCAGCTAAAAGGTCCGGGAACGGGAGCGGGTGCCTCACGTAAGAATGTCCGCGTAGTTCCCTGGGGTG
>NZ_NOIT01000012.1 GCF_004136555.1 Kocuria carniphila | reverse complement strand
CACGTGGAATTCATGACGCCGCGTGTCCAAGTCCGCGATGATCGCGTCCATGGCCCAGTAGCGGTAACCGTCCGCGAGTAACTCACGATCCCAGTGCTCACCCTCCGGCCGCGGACCTTCCCATGGGCCCACGCCCACCACGTGTTCGACATTGGCTTCAGAAGTGGTGGCCGGGTCAGTCAAGCCCCAGCTCGTCCTTCGAGTAGGCGTACAGGCAGGGCACTCCCGTGTACTCCTCGATGCGTTCCTTGGCACCCGTGCGGCGATCCACGATCACGGCCACAGCCACAACGTTCGCTCCGGTCTTCTGCCGTCAGGCTGAACATGACCTGCCCGACGTAACGCGAGGCCTCATGATGCAGGGTCACATGGCGCAGATCCACGTGGTAATCGGCCTGACTGTCGCTGGCCAACGTCACGTTTCAGCGCACTACGGCCAGTCCCTTGATGACGTCGCGCAGTCGCTCGCGAGCGGTGTCCAGATCCCCAGGGGAGAAATTGGTGTTCATGGCGTCCTGCTCACGTTTCCGGGCGGGTTTGAGCACGGTGGGTGGCGATGTCGCGACTCACGAGGACATCCCCGCGGTTGCCGCGGCCATGCTGCGAGTAGGACCTGACAGGCACACGGGGATGAAGTACTGGAGTACAGTCAAGCTCTCGGCCGAACCGCAGATCGTCGACTCACTCACCCGAACTCTCTACCCAAAGAGCACCAGTAGGATGCAGAGACCGGAGCACGTCGCCATGTACATCCAGGCAGGGCATGCCCAGATATGCACTTCTATCCCGAAAACGCCTTTCAGACAGATAACGACACGACCGAGAACCGGCCATATGTAAAGCGGTGGTAGCGCTCTTCGGATTCATCGCTGTGTTCATCCATATCTGAACATCAATGATGACCTCATAGGTAACTGCAGATTTGCTCGGCGTCGCACTGGGCGGGGTCGCCTTGGGAGGCGGCCTGGTAGTGCTCGGCCACGGAAGTCCGCAGAGCGGTGAGCTCAGCGATGTGCTGGTCGAGGTCAGTGAGTTGCTGGGCGAGCTGGGCGGCTACGTGGGCGCAGGGGGCCTGTCCGGCGTCGCGGATCTGCAGGATGTTCCGGATCTCGGCCAAACTGAGTCCGGCGGCCTTGCTGCGGCGGATGAACTGCAGGCGGGCGAGGGTCTCTGGTGGGTAGTCGCGGTACCCGTTGGGACCGCGGTGCACCGGGGGCAGCAGTCCTTGCTGTTCGTAGAACCGCAGGGCTTTGGTGGTCATGCCGGCGGCTGCGGCCGCTTCACCGATCCGCACGGTGCACCTCGATCCTGGACTGTTCTGTGGCCTTCCACGGTAGAGGAAGGTTCCGGTACCGGGCACTGCCTGACCCGGAGTCGTCGGTGGTCACCCGGAGTCGGTGGTCATCCGGGTTCGGTGCGGGCGCGGTCGGTCTCCACGGCCTGCCAACTCTTGCGGGCGGCGATCAGCACCGGGTCCCACACCGGGGAAAACGGTGGGGCGTAGGAGAGGTCGATGTTCAGCAGCTCTTCCACCGGGGTCTCGTGCCACAAAGCGACGGAGAGCACGTCGATGCGTTTGGCCGCGCCTTCTTCTCCGACGATCTGGGCTCCGAGCAGTCGTCCGGTGCCGCGTTCGGCGATGAGTTTGGTGCGGATCGGTTTGGCTCCGGGGTAGTAGCCGGCCCGGGTGGTGGAGTCGACCACGGCGGTGACCGGATCGAAGCCGGCCGCCTGCGCCTCGGCCTCGCCGAGGCCGGTGCGTCCGACTTCGATGTCGCAGATCTTGGTCACGGCGGTGCCGAGCACTCCGGGGAAGGTGGCGTAGCCGCCGCCGAGGTTGATCCCGGCGGTGCGGCCCTCCTTGTTGGCGTGGGTGCCCAGCGGGAGGCTGACGTGGCGGCGGGAGACGCGGTGGAACTTCTCCACGCAGTCCCCGGCTGCCCACACCCCGTCGATGCCGGTGCGCAGCCGGCGGTCCACCGTGATCGCCCCCGTGGCCCCCAGCGGGATCCCCGCCTGGGCGGCCAGGGTGGTGTTCGGGGTCACCCCCAGCCCGAGGATCACCAGATCGGTGGGGATGGTGGCTTGGTCGGTGACCACGGCGGTGACCTTCCCGTCGGTGGTGTCGAAGCCGGTGACGGTCTCCTCCATCCGCACCTCCATCCCGAAGCCTTCCATCGCGGTGGCGATGAGCGCGCCCATGTCCGGGTCCAGGGCCGGCAGCGGGGCCGGGGGGCGTCCGATCACGGTGATGCCCACGCCCCAGGCGGACAGGGCCTCGGCCAGTTCCAGGCCGATGTAGCCGGCCCCGACCACCACGGCCCGGCCCGGCCGGTCCCGCTCCAGCACCGTGCGCAGGGCGAGGCCGTCGTCGAGGGTCTGCACCCCGTGGATGCCGGCCGCCTCGATCCCGGGCAGTGGAGGGCGGGCCGGGGTGGCCCCGGTGGCGACCATGAGCTGGTCGAAGCCCTCCCAGGCCTCCCGGCCCCGGACGAGGTCACGCACCAGCACGGCGCGCCGGTGCAGGTCTATGTCCAGGACCTCGTGACCGGTCCGGGCGTCGATGGCGTGGTGGTCGCGGAACTGCTGCGGGGTGCGCGCGATCAGTGCCGTGGTGTCGGCGACGTCCTTGCCGATGAAGTACGGGATCCCGCAGGCGGAGTAGGAGGTGTAGTGACCGCGCTCGAACGCCACGATCTCCAACTGGTCCTGGGGCAGCTGGCGGCGGGCGGCGGAGGCCGCGCTCATCCCGGCGGCGTCCCCACCGATGACGATCAATCGTTGGGCCATGGGCTTCCCCTTTCTCGAGCAGTGCTTCGGCTTGCTGTCGCCTTCTGCAGCGGATCATGCCCGGTTGCCCGGGGCGGCGCCCAGCCCCTAGACCTCGAGCTGCTCCAGTGCGGCTTGGTAGGCCTCGTGGTAGGTGGGGAATTGGGCGATCTGATCGCGCAGGATTTCCAGCGGCAGCTGCGCCCGGATGGCCAGGGAGGCGTGGTGGATCCATTCCCCCGCCTGCGGGCCGACCGCCCACGCCCCGATCAGCACTGCCCGCTCGGCGTCGGCCAGCAGCCCCAGGTGCCCGCGCGGGTCCTGCTCGTAGGTCCACGGGCGGGCGATGGCCTGGGCCAGATCCAGCTCGGTGGCGATGGCACGGATCCCGCGCTGTTGCGCCTGCTCGGTGGTGAGTCCGGCGGCGGCGATCTCCGGGTCGGCGAACACCACCCGCGGGATCCCCTCATAGCCGGCCGGGCGCGGGCGGCCGAGGATCGCGTCGGCGGCGATCCGCCCCTGATACTTCGCCACATGGGTGAAGGGCATCACCGCGGTGACATCGCCGATCGCCCACAAGTTGTCGGCGGCCCGGGCGTGCTCGTCGATGAGCACCTCGCCGTGCTCGCCCAGACGTGCCCCGGCCGCCTCCAAGCCCAGACCCTGGGTGCGGGGGGCGCGGCCGGTGCCGAAGATCACCACGTCGGCGGCCACCTCGCTCCCGTCCTCGAGGATCACCATACTGTCCGCACCGTTCCTGTGGGCCTTGGCGGCCGAGGCGCCCAGGCGGATGTCGACCCCGGCTTCGGTCAGGTAGTCGTGGACGAGCTCCCCCACCCGGGGGTCCTCCCGGCCCAGCAGCCGGTCCCCGCGGTGGATGAGGGTGACCTGCACCCCGAAGCGGGCCAGGAACGTGGCGGTCTCCACCCCGACGGCGCTGCCGCCGATGATCACCGCCCGGCGCGGTAGATCGTGGGTGGTGTAGGTTTCCCGGTTGGTCCAGGCGGTGATCTCCTCGATACCCTCGATGGGCGGAATCACGGCCTCGGAGCCGGTGGCGATGATGATGTGCTCGGCGGTGATCTCCCGGTCCCCGACCTGGATCCGGCCCGGGCCGGTGAGACGGGCCTCGCCCCGGATCACGGTCGCGCCCTGGGCGGTGTAGCCCTCGGCCTGGGCGGAGTCGTCGAGGTCACGGATCATGTAGTCGCGGTATTCCCGGGTGGACGCCCAGTCCACCTCGGCCCCGGAGACCCCGGCGGCCTTGTGCACCTCGGTGCGGGCCTCGGCCGGGCGCAGCACCGTCTTGGAAGGGATGCACGCCCAGTAGGCGCACTCCCCACCGATCAACTCCCGCTCGATCACGGCGACGTTCTTCCCCGCCGCCAGCAGCCGGCCGGCGGCGACCTCACCACCGGGACCCATGCCCAACACGGCCACGTCGAAATGTTCGCTCATGATGCGTCTCCTTCAGATGCGGTGGATCTTTCGGCTCTGCTCATCGTGGCACCCCGTCCCATCACGGGGCAGGACGCGCGGTGCCAGCCGCCGCATGGTCGCCGGGGAGGTCGGAGGGGGCCTGGGCGAGCATCTGCTCGGCCGTGCTCATGCCTCCCGGCCGGCCACCGCAGAGGCCTCGTGGCCGGTCACCGTCGTCCCCTCCTGTGCTGGGGTGGCTGGTGGGGTCCGGGCCTCAAGCGGCGCAGCAGGACAGTTTCGAGACATCGGTGCGGAAGGACTGGGCGGCGATCTTCAAACCCTCAGCCATCGTCAGATACGGGCACCACAAGGTCGCCACCTGGTCCACCGTCATCCCCGCGGACAAGATGTATACCCCGGCCGCGGCCAGGTCCCCGGCCTCCTGGGCCACCGCGGTGATCCCCACGATCCGCCCGGTGTCGGCGTCGGCGACGATCTTGATGAACCCCCGGGTGTCACGGTTCACCAGCGCCCGCGGCACGTACTCCAGGGGCAGCACCCGGCACTCACACCGGATGCCCGCCTCCCGGGCCTGCTTATCCGTCATCCCCACCGCCCCCACCGCCGGGGAGGTGAAGGTGACCCGGGGAAGGTGGGTGTAGTCGACCCGCTGCCCGGTGTCGTGGAAGGCGTTCTCCACCGCGGTGACCCCGTGGGCGGAGGCCACGTAGACGAACTCCGGGTGCCCGGTGACATCCCCGGCCGCCCAGATCCGCGGATGCGAACTCGCCAGGGTGTCCTCCACGAGGATCTCCCCCCGCTCCCCCGTAGCCACCCCCACCGTGCCCAGGCCCAGGCCCTCGGTGACCGCCCGGCGCCCGGTGGCCACCAGCAACCGGTCCGCGGTGAACTCCTGGCGCCCGGCCCGGGTGGTGGCGGCCACCACAACGCCCCCGGTGGCCGGATCGGTGCCCACGGACTCGACCGCGGCCCGGCGCACCACTGTGATGCCCTCATCGGCGAAGACCCCCAGGAGGGTCTTCGAGACCTCCGGTTCCTCCCCGGACAGCAACCGGGAACGGACCAGCACCGTGACCTGCGAGCCCAGCCGGGCGAAGAGCTGGGCCTGCTCCAAAGCCACATAGCCGCCGCCGAGCACGATCATCGACTCCGGGACCTCCGGCAACTCCATCGCCGTCGTGGAGGTGAGGTAGTCGACATCCTCCAGCCCGGGAATCGGCGGAGCCCACGGGGCCGAGCCGGTGGCCACCAAGTAGTGCCGGGCCCGCACCTCCTCCACGGCCCCGCCCCCACCGGTGATCTCCAGCACCGGGTCCTGGGCCGTGCCGGTGAAGGCGGCCTCCCCTCGGCGCAGGTCCCACCCGTAGTCGGCGATCAGATCCACGTACTTCTCCGAACGCATCCCCTCCACCAGCCCGTCCTTGCCCGCCATCAGCCCCGGCATGTCCACCGGGCCCGCGGAGGCGGCGAGCCCGGGAAACCGACCAGGCGCCTCCAGGGCCACATGGCGGGCGGCCGCAGCAGCCAGCAACGCCTTCGACGGCACACACCCGGTGTTCACACAGGTGCCCCCCACCGTGGACCGCTCCACCATCACCACCCGTTGGCCCAGGCTGGTCGCCCGGATCGCCGCGGCGAAAGCACCACCACCAGAACCGATGATGGCCAGATCCGTCTCGATCACTGCCGTGTCAGCCATGACAACCTCCGCAACTCGGTGAGGAACACTTCCACCGGAAACTTTCCGCGCGCCTTTCTCCAACCCAGCCTGCACCTTCCCCCACAGGGGAAGGTCAAGGTGGCGCTGCGACAACAGCCCCCTGTCGGTGCCGGCTGAATACAGACCCTCGGGCGCCGGGCGGGTTCAACGGTGGGTTCACCCCAGGCTCATGGCCCCATCAGCATCAGCCTGGTCGGCCCTGACGTGGCGATCCCGCCCAAAACGCAGGACGCCCACTGAGCCGTCCCGACCGCACTACTCAGCTCCTCAGGATGGCCGGCCGATGGTCAGCTGCCGTCGGTGGTGATCGTAGTGCTGAGTGCCGTAGTGGTAGATCTCGGCCAGGCTCATCCAGTCCCGGAAGTACGGGTCCCAGGACACGGGCATGTGCATCCCACGGGCCAGTGCGGCCGCGGGCTCGGCGGCGAGCTGGGCCTGCAGGACCTCGACGGTGCGGTCGAACCACCGGATCAGCCGCGGACCGTGGATCACCCGCGCGGCCCCGCGGTCGCTGAAGTAGTTGAAGAGGTGGAACGGACGGGTGCCAGCCTCCAGTGTCCGGGCGAAGATGCGGCTGACCGGCTCGGGGAGCCGGCCCATCAGGCGCACCAGCGGCAGCAGGCGCCAGACGATCAGGTAGCCGAAGAACATGTGGAACAGCAGCTGCCCGTTGGTCCACCGAGTGCCTGACGAGAGATGGTGCACATCCGCAGGGGTCGCTTTAATGATCAGGGCGTGGAAGTCCGCGCGGACCCGCTCCAGCTCCTCATGGATGGTTCCGGGGGTGATGGGCGCGCTATTCATCGGCTGTTCCTGGAAGTGATGTCGCTGCCGGGAGCGTTCTGGGCATTGCCTGGCTTGTGGGCGATAAAACGTATGACCCGACCGCCGAAGGACAGCCGGAGGGCGAGTGGGGCAAGGCCGGCCTGGTCGAAGACTGGTCCGAAGGCTTCCGGTTCGATGAGCCGGTGCGGTGACCGGTCGGCACGGTGCACCAGGGATGCCATGGGTGAGGCCAGCAGGTCGTATCCCACGAAGGCCCCGCCCGGTCGCAGGACTCGGGCCGCCTGGGTCACCGCGTGTTCCCACTCGATGACGTGGTGGAGCATCAGAAAGCTCAGAATCGTGTCGAACGACTCGTCCTCGAAGGGCAGCCGAGTGGCATCGGCCTGACGCGCCTGGACCAAGGGGTGTCCGGCCAGGCGGTCCTGCGCGGCCTCGACCATCACCGGGTCGGCATCGGTCATGGTGAGCCGCACCCGGGGATGGGCTCGGGCGATGGCCTCGGCCATCGCACCGCTGCCTCCACCGATCTCCAGCACGTCCCCGGTGACGGGGAACCCCTGGGTCGCCCAAGGAACCATCCGCCGGGCCACAAGGCCCCATGGCGCGCTGCGACAGAAGGAGGCCTCTAAGGCGGACATCCTCGGCATGGTTTCCACCTTTCGGCGTACGCATCGTGTGCGCCGAGCCTAGTTCCACGATCGACGGTAGTGAACCGTTTAGGCAAAGGATGGGGGCGACCTGGCCATTCACACCGCCCGGGGGAGCCGGGGTCCCGTCGCAGGGCTGAGCTCAGCAGGCGGATGGGTTAGAGGCCGAAGGCGCCGCCTTCGAGGAGGATGACCACGCCCAGGCCGATCAGCACGATCGGGAACAGGATGTGTTCCCATCGTTCCAGGACTTCGGCGATGGGTTTGCGGGTGGCCACGTACTTGGCGATAGCCACCAGCACCGCGACCATGGCCAAAAAGGCGATGCAGTAGGCCACCATCGCGGTGGGGCCCACGGTGACGAATACGGGCACGTAGACCCCGATGTTGTCCCCGCCGTTGGCGAAGGTGACTGCGGCGACGGTCCAGATGCTGACCTGTTTGCCGGCGACCTTCCCCTCGTCATCGTCGTCGTCCTCGTCGCTGCGCCAGACCTTCCAGGCCGCGATGAGGCCGAGGATCAGGGGAATGAGGCCGAAGTAGGGAATGGCCTCGGGCGGCAGGAAGGTGCTGGCGCCCAGGGTCACCAGCACGGAGGCGACCAGGATGCCGCCGAAGCCCACGTACTGGCCGATCCCGATTTTGGCGGTAGTGCCACGGGCTCCGGCTCCGCGGGCGAAGAACAGGGAGAGCACGATGATGTCGTCGATGTTGGTGGCCGCGAACAGGCCGATCGCCTGCAGCACGGGGGAGATGAGTTCCATAACCTGTCTTTTCTTAGGTGGGGAGAATCGCCGACCGGGACCTGGCGTGCTGCGCTGTGTCGGGCGGCCGAGTGCGCAGGCAAGGGAAGGCTGCCGGGAGCCGATGCCCCGGGCACCATCACCGGGGCACTGTCACCGGGTATGGGTCGCGGCGCCCGTCATGGGCACCCGAAGGCGCACCAGCACCCGCTTTCACCCTCAGTGCGTGGGCGGGCCAGGTGAGGGTGATGTATTTGTCAGTGTTCTTGGGTGGAGGTGCCGTAGGCGGGACACAGCGCGACCTGGGAACCGGTGGCTGCCAGCAGGGTCTCGGCGGCGGCGAGCACATCCATCAGCTCCGGGCGGGTCAGAGCGTAGAAGATCTGCCGCCCCTCGACGCGTCCGGCCACCAGCCCGCACTCGCGCAGGCAGGCCACATGGGCCGAGACGGTGGATTGAGCCAGGCCCGTTTCCTCCACCAGGTCCCGCACTCGAGCTTCACCGCCGGCCAGGCGCCCCACGATGGCCAGGCGAGTGGGATCGGACAGGGAGTGAAACAGGGCCACAGCCGGGGCCAGGCCGGTCGTACAACTAGTGTTCGTCATGACCCGATCCTATCGCCTAATTCCGATTGATTGGACGGGGTGGATCTGACGTTGCCCGCAAGGGACGGTGCAGGGCCTTTTGTCCAGGGAATGGTGGGTCTCGGGCTGGAGACTACCTCGACCCGAGCCTACCCGGCAGAGAAGCTGTTGTGGCCGCCGTGCAGGGGCCCGAGATAGTCATCGGCTCGGTGCGACGGGAGGCCCGGGGGCCTCGCCTGCGGTGGCTGTGGCCAAAGAGCGGCGGGCATGGGCGTGACGAGTGAAGGCCCGGGGCGGGACCCGTGGTGGCCTGAGTCAGGGCCGCCGAGGAGGTCTCGGCGGCCCTGACGTTACGCGATGAGCAGGTGGGGGCTATTCGGCGGAGATGTCCTGGGGGCGCGGAGCCAGCAGCGTACCCAGGATCAAGAGGCCCACCCCGGTGGTGACGAAGACGTCGGCGAGATTGAAGGTGGGGAACCACCCGGTGTGCAGGTAGTCCACCACCCCTCCCCCGTCGAGGCGGTCCAGGAAGTTTCCGATAGCGCCCCCGAGCATCAGGGTCGCTCCGGTACGGGCCAGCCCGGTCAGGGTGGGTGTCGCAACGAGCAAATACCAGATCAGCCCGGCGATGATCGCCCCGGTCGCGGCGATGATGACCCAGGAGGGCAGGGCCGCCCCGAGGCTGAAGGCCACCCCGGTGTTGTGGTGCAGCTGCAGCGTGAGCGGCCCCAGATCTACCGTGGTCCCGTCGGTGAGACGGGCTGAGGTCACGGCTTTGAGAATCAGATCGACGGTGGCCAGCGCCGCTGCCCCGGCCAGCAAGAGGGTCCGGGACCGGCGAGCAGATCGGGACGAAGGGCCGACCTGCCCGGCGACGGGGGCGCTCATGCGGCCGGTTCCAGAGCCGGTGCGGGCTGGGTAGTGGGCAGCTGGGTGCGGCGGGAGATCCGCCCGGCGCGTACCCCGTTGGCGATGATCAGGATTTCGGCCACCTCGTGTACCAGCACCACCGCGGCCAACCCGAGGATCCCAAACAGGGCCAGGGGGATCAGCACCGCGATCAGCGCCAGGGACACCCCGACGTTCTGCAGCATGATCGAGCGGGTCCGCCGGGCGTGCTCGAGGGCTTGGGGCAGGTGGTGGAGGTCCTCGCCCATCAAGGCGATGTCGGCGGTCTCGATGGCCACGTCGGTGCCCATTGCGCCCATGGCGATGCCGATGTCGGCGGTGGCCAGGGCGGGGGCGTCGTTGACGCCGTCACCGACCATCGCCGTGGGGCGTTGCGCCTTGAGGGTGCGGATGATCTCGGCTTTGTCCTCCGGGCGCAGGTCGGCGTGGACCTGGGTGATGCCGGCGGCCTCGGCCAGGGCATGGGCGGTGAGGGTGTTGTCCCCGGTGAGCATCGCGGTGGTGTATCCGGCGCGGTTGAGCCGGGTGATCACCTCTCGGGCCTCCGGGCGCAGCTCATCGCGCACCGCGATCGCCCCGATGACACGCCCGTCCTGCTCGATGAGCACGGCCGTGGCCCCGGAGCGCTGCATCCGCTCGATCTCGGCGACCAGGGGCCCCGGGTCGATCCACCCGGGCCGGCCCAGCCGCAGGCGGGCGCCGTCCAGGGTGCCGTAGAGCCCGGCCCCGGGCACGGTATCCACCTGGGTCACCTCGGCCCGCTCAGGTGTGGCGGCGAGGATGGCCCGGGCCAGGGGGTGTTCGCTGCGGGCCTCCAACCCGGCGGCCAGTCCCAGCACCTGCTGCCGGGTCACCCCGCCAGTGGTGGCGACCTCGATGACGGCCGGGTTGTTGCGGGTGAGGGTGCCGGTCTTGTCCAGGGCGATGGTGCCGATCTTGCCCAGGGTCTCCACCGCGGCCCCGCCCTTGATCAGCACCCCGATGCGGCTGGCGGCTCCGACCGAGGCCACCACGGTGACGGGCACCGAGATCGCCAGGGCGCACGGGGAAGCGGCGACCAGCACGACCAGGGCGCGTTCGAACCACAGGACCGGCTCCCCCACGATGAACCCGTAGGCGATGATCAGGGCGGCGACGATGAGGATGCCCGGCACCAGGCGTTTGGCGATCGCATCGGCCAGTCGCTGGCCGGGGCCTTTGCGGGACTGCTCGGTCTCGACGATGTGCACGATCTTCGCCAAGGAATTGTCCTCGGCGGTGCTGGTGACTTCCACCTCCAGCGGGCCGGTGCCGTTGATGGACCCGGCGTAGACCTCCGCGCCGGGGCCGGCCTCCACGGGCACGGACTCCCCGGTCAGCGCCGAGGTGTCCAAGGAGGTGCGCCCGGTGAGGATCCGCCCATCGGTGGCCACCCGCTCCCCGGGCCGCACCACCATCCGGTCCCCCAGTACCAGCTCAGCCGGGGGCACGGTGACCTGCACCCCGGCCCGGAGCACCGTGGCCTGATCCGGGACCAGCTCCAGCAGCGCGCGCAGCCCGCGCCGGGTGCGCGCCACCGAGTACTCCTCCAGGGCCTCGGCGATGGCGTAGAGGAAGGCCAGCATCGCCGCTTCCTCGATCTGCCCCAGGGCGACCGCTCCGACGGCGGCGATGGTCATCAGGGTCCCGACCCCGATCTTGCCCCGGGCCAGCCGGCGCAGCGTGGAGGGCACGAACGTCCATCCGGCCGCCAGCAGCGCGCCCGTCTCCAGGCTCAGCGCCACCCACAGAGGAACCCCGGCCAGCGACAGGATCCAGCCGGCCAGCAGCAGCACCCCGGCCGCGGCGGCGAACCGGACCTCGCGCACCTGCCAGAAGCCCTCGGCCTCCTCCCCGGCCTCACCGGTTTCGTTCTTCTCGTCGCTGCATCCGCAGGCATCGCTCATCGGGTGATCTCCTGAATCTGGGGGGTGTCACGGGCATCCAGCCCGTAGTTCGGGCACAGACTCACGGCGTTGCCGGTGGCCGCCAGCAGCACCTCAGTGGCGGCCAGCACGTCCATCAGCTCCGGGCGGGTCAGCGAGTAGTACACGCTGCGCCCCTGCGCCCGACCCTGCACCAGCCCGCAACCACGCAAGCACGCCACATGGCCGGACACGGTCGACTGGGCCAGCCCCAGCTCGCTGGTGAGATCACGCACCCGCACCTCCCCGGAAGCCAAGCGCTGCACAATCGCCAGCCGGGTCGGGTCACTGAGGGAGTGGAACAACGCCGCCGCCGGATCCAACACCTCACAAGGGGCATCCGGAACATACTCTGAAATCGTCATGGACCGATGATAACCGTGTTTTGGGCTGACAGTGGTCATGTGCGGTAGTCTCAGGGCGCCCCCTGGCCCGAGGAGATGGTGATGACGATTGGCGGCTACTTCGCCGAGACGGTGAACTCCGGGGCCCTGCTCATCGCCGTGCCCTTGGCGGTGATCGCCGGGATCGTCTCTTTCATCTCCCCGTGCATCCTGCCGTTGGTGCCCGGCTACCTCGGCTACGTCTCCGGGCTGACCGATCCGACCCGGGCCGACAACCGGCGGCGGGTGCTGGCCGGGGTGGGGCTGTTCATCCTGGGTTTCGCGGCCGTGTTCACTGTCTACGGGGCGGCCTTCGGCGCCATCGGGGGCTGGTTGGTGCGGTGGCAGGATCCGCTGATGCGGGTGTTGGGGGTGTTCGTGGCGCTCATGGGCCTGGTGCTGGTCGGGAAGTTCCCCTTCCTGCAGCAGACCAAGAAGCTGTCCTTCCAACCCCGCACCGGCATCGCCGGCGCCCCGCTGCTCGGGGTGGTCTTCGGCCTGGGTTGGACCCCCTGCATGGGCCCGACCCTGAGTGCGGTGCTGGCGCTGAGCACCACCACCGGCGGGGCCTGGCGCGGAGCCCTGCTGGGCTTCACCTACTGCCTGGGCCTGGGCATTCCATTCGTGCTGGTCGCGGCCGGGCTCAACTGGGTCACCACGACCCTGAGCTACATCCGCCGCAACATCCGCACCTTCAACATCGCCGGCGGCTCCGTACTGATCGCCGTGGGGCTGCTGATGGTGACCGGGATCTGGATGCAGTGGATCTATCAGCTCCAAAGCCTCGCCGGCACCTTCATCACTCCTGTCTGAGCCCGGGAGAACATCCCCGGCTTGTGACGCACCGAATCCCAACACCCACCGATTCACCACACCACCACCCAGGAGCACACCATGGCGAAGATCTACCACGACGTCACCGAGATCGTGGGCAGCACCCCGCTCGTCCACCTCAACCGGCTCGACGAGGGCCTGCCCGGCAACGTCGCCGTGAAGCTGGAGTTCTACAACCCGGCGAACTCCGTCAAGGACCGCATCGGGGTCTCCATCGTCGACGCCGCCGAGAACTCCGGGAAGCTCAAGCCCGGCGGCACGATCGTCGAGGGCACCTCCGGCAACACCGGCATCGCCCTGGCCCTGGTCGGCGCCGCCCGCGGCTACAAGGTGATCCTCACCATGCCCGAGACCATGTCCACCGAGCGGCGGGTCATGCTCCGCGCCTACGGCGCCGAGATCGTCCTGACCCCCGGTGCCGAGGGGATGCGCGGAGCGGTCGAGAAGGCGCAGGAGATCGTCGGCTCCAGTGACAACGCCGTCCTCGCCAGCCAGTTCGCCAACGAGGCCAACCCCGCGATCCACTACCGGACCACGGGCCCCGAGATCTGGGAGGACACCGACGGCCAGGTCGACGTCTTCGTCTCCGGCGTGGGCACCGGCGGCACCATCACCGGCGCGGGCCGCTACCTGCGCGAGCAGAAGCCGGACATCCGCCTGGTCGTCGTCGAGCCGGCCGACTCACCCCTGCTCACCGAGGGCAAGGCCGGCCCGCACAAGATCCAGGGCCTCGGGGCGAACTTCGTCCCCGACAACCTCGACCGGGACATCTACGACGACGTCTACGACGTGAGCGTCGAGGACTCCGTGCGGGTCGCCCGGGAGCTGGGCACCAAGGAGGGCATCCTCGGCGGGATCTCCTCGGGCGCCATCGTGTGGGCCGCCCTGCAGGATGCCGCCAAGGAGGAGAACCGCGACAAGTTGATCGTGGCGGTTGTGTGCGACTACGGGGAGCGCTACATCTCCACCCTGCTCTACGAGGACATCCGCGGCTGAGGCCCTGCCAGGGTTGCCGACCCACATCACCGATCCGCAGCTGCCGCAAGCCACCACCAAGGCCGAGCTGATGGCCCGCGTGCTGGCCGAAAACGGCCTGGGGCACGTGGGTCTCGCCCTCGATCTGGAGTCCCCGTAGCTGTCCGCCGGAGGAGAACCGCGCGTGGTCATTCCCTGGAGTCCGCCCTAACCGCGGCACCTCCGTCTCGGGCCGCATCGCCATTGCCCGGAGAGCCAATGCCCCCGCAGCCGGTGGTCGCCGCCCCGACGGCAACGGTGATTCCCGTTGCTATGATCGACGTATAACGATCATCTCTGAGTGTGCCGGCGTGCGCCCCAGGCCCTCGACAACAGGCCCGCCGTGTTGCGCTCAGAGGCCTATCGGCTTCCCGGTTCATCGTTTCCGGGGTCAGCCCCTACCCGTCCCCGAGCCCGTTTCGACCCTGAGGTGAAATGCCCGTGCCCTCGAACTCTTCACTGCCCACCCACCCGTCCCGCCGCCGTGTGCTCTCCTTGGCCGGTGCAGGAGTCCTCGGGGTGGTCATGGCCGGCTGCGGTGCGGAGGAAGATCCCCTGGCCCAACAGGCCAACACGGGAGACGAGAAGGGCTACATCGCCGGGGACGGCACCGTCTCGGAGTACGCCCCGGATCAGCGGGGGGAGCCGGTGCAGTTCAGCGGCACCCTTTTCGATGGGACCGAGCTCTCGGCCGAGGACTTGCGGGGGAAGCCCGCGCTGCTGAACTTCTGGTACGCGGCCTGCCCTCCGTGCCGGGTGGAGGCCCCGGACCTCGCCGAACTCGCCCAGCAGTTCGAGGGGCAGATCGCCTTCTACGGGGTAAACCTGCGCGATGATCAGGCCACGGCCGAGGCCTTCGAGCGGACCTTCGGGATCCCGTACCCCTCCTTCGAAGACAAGGACGGGAAGGTGGTGATGGCCCTGAACGCCTATGTGCCCCCGCGGGCGGTGCCCACCACGCTGGTGCTCGACGCCCAAGGCCGGGTCGCAGCCCGCATCCTGGGGATCGCAGACCGGTCCATCCTCGAGACCCTCCTCGAGGACACGGTGGCCGAGACAGCATGACTTCCGGCACCCCCTCCGCCGTCCCCGCACAGGGAGCTGAAAGGTCACCATGAGCACCACTAGCAGCAGGCAGAGCACCCCTGAGGACACCCCCGGCAGGGGCCCCCGAGGCTCATCGCCCACCGGACCCGGCAAGAACCCCGGGGATGTCGAGCTGCCGGCGCTGGGGCCGGTCGGGATGGCCCGGTGGGCGTGGGCGCAGCTGACGAAGATGAACACCGCCCTGTTCCTGCTGCTGTTGCTGGCGGTGGCGGCGGTGCCCGGCTCGACCTTCCCGCAGCGGATCCAGGACACGGGTGCGGTGGCCGACTACATCGATGCCAACCCGACCCTGGGCCCGTGGCTGGACCGGCTGCAGTTCTTCGACGTGTTCTCCTCCGTGTGGTTCTCCGCGATCTACATCCTGCTGTTCGTCTCCTTGGTGGGGTGCGTACTGCCCCGGGCGGGCAAGCACTGGCGGGCCTGGCGGGCGCAGCCCCCGCGCACCCCTAAACGGCTGGAACGGCTGCCCGAGCACCGCCGCCTGGTCCTCGGTGGGCCCGCGGACGCCCCGGCCCCGGACGAGGTCGTGGCCCAGGCCGCCCGCCTGCTGGGCAAGCGCGGCTACCGGGTGGCCGTGCGCGACACAGGAGGACCGGCACCGTCGGTGGCCGCCGAGCGGGGAATGTGGAAGGAGGTCGGCAACGTCGTCTTCCACCTGGCGCTGCTGGGCGTGCTGGTCTCCGTGGCCGTGGGGTCCCTGTTCGGCTTCAAGGGCCAGAAGATCCTCGTGGAGGGCGATTCGTTCGCCAACTCGTTGATCAACTACGACGCGTTCATCCCGGGCACCAACTACGACCCCGACCAGCTGGAGCCGTTCTCCCTCACCCTGGAGAACTTCGAGGTCGAGTTTTACCGCGACACCGCCGTTCCCAGTCAGTATGGGACTCCGGTGGACTTCACCGCCGAGGTCACCGTCCAGCAACCCGGAGGACAGCCGCGGCAGGAGACCCTGAAGGTCAACGCCCCGGTCAACGTCGACGGGGTGAAGTCGTTCCTGATCGGCAACGGCTACGCCCCCCTGATCCGGGTGACCGACGGCAACGGCGACGTCGCCTTCGAGGGGCCGGTGGTGGGCATTCCTTCCGACGGGGTCTACACCTCTTCACTCGTGCTCAAGGTCCCCGACGCTGCCCCGGACCAGCTAGGCTTCACCGGCCTGCTGCTGCCCACCGCCGTCACCGGGGCCGATGGGCTCCCGCGGTCGGCGGATCCGGGACTGGCCAACCCGAAGCTGATCCTGTCCTCCTACTCCGGGGACCTCGGACTGGACTCCGGAGTCCCCCAGAACGTGTACGCGCTTGACGTCGAAGGGCTCACCGAGCTCAACGGCATGCTCACCCCCGATGGGCCGATCACCCTGGATGCCGCGGGCCCGGTCTACGAGCTGCCCCAGGGCAAGGGCAGCATCGAGTTCCTCGATGTGAAGCGCTACGTGGGCCTGGATATCGTCTACGACCCGGGACGGACGGGCGCCTTCGTGTCCTTCGTGCTGGCCTTCACGGGCCTGTTGATGTCGATGTTCATCGCCCGCCGCCGCCTCTGGGTGAGGGCCTCGAAAGGCGTCGACAAGGACGGGGCCCCAACCACAATCCTGGAGTACGGTCTGCTGGCTCGCGGGGAGGACCCCCGGCTGGCGGCCGAGGCGCAGCGGCTGGGCGAGCTGTTCACCCAGCAGTGGGGCACCGCGCCCCCGCCCGCTGACGCTGCCGCACACCCCAAAACGAGCAGGGCCCACAGCGGGCCGGCCCACACCTGAGAGGACATCACCGATGACCGTCAATGAGGACCTGGGCGCCTGGAGCCAGTTGTTCATGCTCCTGGCCGCCATGACCTACCTGGTGGCCTTTGTGGCCTTCGCCTGGGACATGGCCTCCCACTCCAAGATCCTGCGCAGGGCCCGACCCGAGCAACACAACAGATCGGAAGGGCAACTGGTCGGCGCGGCAACCACTGCCACGGTGAACACGGTGGAGGCCGATGATTCCCGGGCCGGGCTGGGCACCGGTGACCGCGGCCGCGGGTACCCGGCCTCCGCCCAGTCGGTGCTGGCCGAACACGTCGCTGACTCCTCCATGCGCTACACCGGGACCCGCCGCCCAGCGGCCCAGGCGGCCGTGACCGTCATGGTCCTGGCCTTCGCCCTGCACGCCGTGGCTGTGATGGCCCGGGCGGTGGCCGCCGGACGGGTGCCCTGGGGCAACATGTACGAGTTCGCCACCACCGGGGCACTCGTCGTGGCCGGGGTCTACCTGGGTGCGCTGCTGCTGAGGGACCTGCGCTTCGTGGGCACCCTCGTCACCGGGCTCGTGGTGATCATGCTCACCGCCGCCACCATCGGCTTTCCCACCCCGGTGGGCCCGCTGGTCCCCGCGCTGCAGTCCTGGTGGCTGGTCATCCACGTCTCCATCGCCGTGGCCGCCTCCGGGATCTTCACCATCACCTTCGCCATGGCCGTCCTCCAACTGCTGCAGGCCCGCCGGGAGAAAGCCATTCTGGCCGGTGAGGCCCCCGGCATGGGCTTCCTGGGCATGGTGCCCTCCGCCCAGGCGCTGGAGAACCTGTCCTTCCGGCTCAACGCGATCGGCTTCGCGTTCTGGACCTTCACCCTGGCCGCCGGCGCGATCTGGGCCGAGCAGTCCTGGGGCCGCTACTGGGGCTGGGACGTCAAAGAAGTCTGGACGTTCGTGATCTGGGTCGTCTACGCCGCCTACATGCACGCTAGGGCCACCCGCGGCTGGACCGGCACCCGCTCAGCCTGGCTGTCCATCGTCGGATACTTGTGCGTCATCTTCAACTTCGCCGTCGTCAACACGGTCTTCACCGGCCTGCACTCTTACTCCGGGCTGTAACCCCGGCGGCGTAGACCGCCAGCTACGGGGCGGGATTCGTCGTGATCCAGCAGGGAACGGATTGCAGAAACAGGCACGGAAAGAACCCATGGGCCGCTGCCCCGCGGCGCTGGGGCGCGCATCAGGGATACTCCCGGCGCCGCCCTGCGATGGCGTCCCGATCACGGCACCCCGCCCCAGCACTTCCTTGATTTCCGGGCCTGAGAAGGACCCCTTTCGCAGCGCCCATCCAGGCACCACCACGGCCAGGCGGATATCTTCTTGGCGCATCGACCGGCCGGTGCCGGTGCCCGGTACTCAGACATCCAGCAAAGGTCACCCGTGAAGCGCTCTGCCACCATCACCGCCCTCGTCCTGGGGTGCGCTCTGGTGCTGCCCGGATATACCGGCAGCATCGAAGAAGCAGCCGAGGAGAAATCCTCCGGAACTTCTTTTGCTGCAAGCGGAGTCAGCGCCCTGGAGGCGGTTGGCATTCACCTAAGACTTCCCCCCAGTAACATGCACGCGAACCATGTGCCGGAGTGAATCGCACCAGGTCCCGTGGAGGCTCTGTCCCAGGTTTCGCCCTATCAGCGGCCGCTGGCTCCGGCCAGGAAGAAGAGAACGGCGGCAGTGCACAGGAGATATGCGATCAGAGCCCCACCGAGCATGACGACATCGCGGAGGATGAACCCGTAGGAGTCGTGGCGTTCGCGGCGGTAGCTCAGAACGGCGAAGAGCACCGGCATGAGCGCAACGAAAGCCATAACGGTGAGCACGACCGGGTAGTTCTGCACCGGCACGGTCACGATCGCCAGAGGCAGCACCGCAAGCGTGAAGGTCATGGTGTGGTCGGCGAAGACGCTGGTGATCCCGCTGGTCACCTGCCCACTGCGGACCACGGACCAGGTGGTGAACACCTGCGGCAGAGCAGTCATGAACGCGGTGATGAACAGCCCGCTGACCAGCGGTGCCAGGCCAAGCGCTGAACCGATCTGCTGGGTTCCGGTGACGAGGACGTAGGAACCCACGGCAAGTGCGGCTACACCGCCGAGCGTCAGCAGGGTCTGTTTCCCCGACCACGAGACCTGACCACGTTCACCACCACGACCGCGGAAGAGGGCCTGCCCGAGGTAGATGACGTATGCGACCACGGCGATCAAGCCATCGATCGGCTGCAACCCTCGCCAGGCCGGAGGCAGGATGAGCACCGCGAACAGGGCGACGACGGCAAGGTAGGGCAGTGCATCGATGAGCACCGCGCTCTTCTCGATCCGCAGGCCCTCGCCCTGCTCGGCAGGTTTCTTGTCGCTGGTCGCCCGGTTCTTCCGAAACGCCGCGTAGCCGACCGCGACGGTGATCGGGATCGAGACCACGGTGGAGCCGAGCATGCTGCCCAGTCCGACCGCTCCGGCCCCGGTGGCCGCGCTGACGACGTTGATGCCGACATCGGGGCTGGCGCTGCCGAGAGCGACCAGTGGGCCGCCGGCGGCGCCGGTGAACCCGTACCGCTGCCGTACCGCCTTCAGGGGAGCGGCCAGCTGCTCAGCGCCCCAGCGGGTGGCGAATGCCGCCAAGACCAAGCCCACCACCCACACCCACGTCATCGCGGCCCTCCCCCCACCGTTGCGCTCGACGGTACGGAGCGCACGTCGGAGATCACGAATCCGCTGGATGGCAGGGTGGGCATGCGACGCAGGCTGATCCGCAGATCCTGGGACGGGACGTCATAGGTCATCTCCCGCGTCAGGATGGCCAGCGCCGCCTTCATCAGGGCGATGGTGATCCACTCCCCCGCGCACCGGTGGCCGATGTGGTGATCCCCGCCGCCTTGTGGGATGAGACCGTAGGCGCCGCCGTCCCAAGTGGTGAAGCGGTCCGGATCGAAGATCTCGGGGTTCTCCCACAGGTCGGGGTGGTGGTTGGTGCCGTACAGGTCCAGGAGCGTTCTACGCCCCTGGGGGAAGTGCACGCCCTGCCAATCGAAGGCAGTGCGCACCCGAGCACCGACCATCGGGAAGAAAGGATAGAAGCGGCGGACCTCCTGAACGAACAACTCGGCGTCGCGGTCACCGCCCTGGCGCAACCGGCTTCGCCACTGGGGGTGCTGGTGCAGGGCCAAGGCCGCGAAGATGATGAAGCGGTCGACCGCGACCGTGGGACGCACGAGGTTGAGCAGCTCGACCGCGGCAATCCGGCTGCCCAACAGCTGCCCACCAGGCTCGCGGTGAGTGGACACGACCTGCAAGGCGCTGCCCTCCGGGGCAGCGTGCTCCCCGCGGCGTACCCGATCCACCAGGTCCGCAATGGCTTGTTCGGCCCCGTGGCGGGCGCGCCGGCCCCGCCAGTGCCGGGGACCGACCGCAGCGGGAGCCTCGATCATGGCGTGCAAGGACTGGGTGCGGCCCCTGACCTGGGACTCGGTGACGGGGACACCGACCCAGCTACTGACCGCCTGGCACAGGATCTGCCCGACCTCCTCGTACAGCACGATGCGGTCAGCGGCTTCCCACCCGATAATCCGGGCTCTCCAGCCGTCGGCGACCAGGCCCGTCAAAGTACGGATGTCGTGCGGGGTCATGAGATCCATGAACATCTGCTTGCGCGCCCGGTGGGTCTGTCCGTCTAGGCCCTGCACGCCACCGACACCGAGCAACGTCTTCTGCACCCGCATTGGGAAGGCACCTCGTCGCTGGAACCGGTCGGCGTCGTAGAAGACCTGCGCGGCCTCCGCACCGCGCAGACACACCGTCGGCTCCAGCAGCAGGCGGGTCTGGAACACATCGGTTCCGTACCGTTCACACCGCCGGGACACGAACTCATAGCCCTGCCAAGCCAAGGCCAGAGTGCTGTCCATACTGAGGTCGTACGCCATGCGTCCCATCAGGACTCCCTCTCACGGTGGACTCGCGGCATCGTGGCCTCGGACCTCGGACCTCGGACCTCGGACCTCGGAAAGCATGATCGCGACTGAAGGATGACATTACCCTGGCGAGGTACCAACGTCAGATGCCGATCGAAGCGCTACAGCGGTAATACCTTCCAAGACGGGATCCCGAGCCCCTGCGATGGCGACCTGATGCAACGCGTCCGACCGGACGCGGCCGGCGATCACCCGATGTCTGTCAGCGGAACATGGGCCACGGATGATGAGTCTGATGGGCAAGCTGGGTCTGACACCGTCGACGGTGTCGACCCCCGTGGGAGCACCGCGACCGGTGGGTGTCAGAGGCCGGTGAAGGCGGTGAAGAAGCGGAAGAACACCGAGGCGGCCACCGCGACGTAGGTGATGGCGACCAGGGTCCAGGCCCAGTCGGCGGCGAAGCGGGCCAGCCCGGGCGGGGCGGGGATGATGCCGTGGACCATGTTGCGGATGGTGAGCAGGATGGTCAGCGGGATCATCGCCGCCCACACGATCATGCAGTACAGGCACAGGATGTAGATGGAGAACAGCGCCTGGGACCACAACCAGATCGCGAACACCGCCCCGGCGGTGACCCCGACCTGCAGCCCGATCCAGTACCAGCGCCCGAACCGCGCCCCCGAGAGGGCCGCCATGGCGGTGGTAATGACCACGGCGAAGGCGACGATGCCGATCAGCGGGTTGGGGAAGCCGAACAGTTCCGACTGCCAGGTGCCCATGACCTGCCCGCAGGAGACCCAGGGGTTGATGTCGCAGCTGGTGACGTGGCCGGGGTCGCGGTAGAGGGCCAGGCGCTCGAGCACCAGGACACCGGAGGCGATCCAACCGATCACCCCGGTCACCAGCAGCAGGACCGCGAAGGGCCGGTACCGGGCGAAGCCGGGCAGGTGGGTCTCGGTGGCCGGGCCGGCGTCGGTGTGATGGGTGGTGCTGGTGGTGGGGTCAGCCATGGTGGGTGTCCTTGACGGTTCCGTTGTCGATGACAGGGGTGTCGGCCTGGGGTCTTCGGGCCAGGACGGCCAGGGCGGTGGCCAACAGGGGCAGGGCCCCGGCCAGGAGGATGGAGCTGGCCGCGGATTGCTGGTCCGCCAGCGGGGCGGGGCCCCAGTCCCTCCCCAGCCCGGAGAACCACTCCGGTTGGATCAGCGCTGGGGACAGGGCGGTGGCCCCCGCCCAGAGCCCCAGGGCGGTGGCTGTCCCGACCAGCGTCAGAGCTTGGGTGTGCACCGCAGCCCGGTCGCGTGGTGGGACCAGCACGGCGGCGGCGAAGATCAGGCCCAGGACCAGGGCGGTGGTATTCATCAGTTCGTGGCCGACGTGGGTGTGCAGGGCCAGGGCGAAGGCGGGGGTGTAGTAGAAGACACCGAGCCCGGCCAGGACCAGGACCGCGGCCGGGATCGGGTGGGCCATCAGCGCCCCGGTCCGGGAGGTGCGCCATGCGGTGGTGAGCTCGCGCGCCCCGGTGGAGCCGTCGGTGCGGGCCGGCACCAGGGCCGCGGCCAGAAGCCCGGGTCGTCCGGCGATCAGCAGCAACGGCACCGGGAAGGCCAGCAGCAGGTGGGCGGTGGTGTGGATGCTGAACAGGATCGGGGCGTAGACGGCCGGCAGCCCGCAGGTGACATAGACCAGCAGCACGAGTCCGGCCAGGAACGCCACCGTGCGCGCCACCGGCCACGGTGTCCTGGTGTAGCGCAGGCGTCGCGCCCCGGCCAGGTAGAGGCAGGCTGCGAGGATCGCCACGGCGATCCACAGCCAGTCCAGGCGCCACTGGGTGACCCACCCGGAGGCGCTCAGCGGTGGGGGCAGCAGGTAGCCGGTGAGGATCTCGGCGGCGGTGATGTCCGGTTCCCGTTCCAGGGGCACCGGGGTGGGGGTGCGCCCCAGGGCCACGCCCAGGGCCATCACCGCGCAGAGGATGAAGGCCTCCACGGTGATCAGCCGCCACACCCTGCCCCGGCTCGCAGGCCCGGCAGCAATGACCCGGCCGTTGAGGTACCCGAGCACCCCCAGGGCCACGGTGGCGATCGTCTTGGCGATCACCAGTGCCCCGTAGCCGGAGGCCAGCCCGTCCCACCCACCGATCCGGTAGACGGTGTTGATAACCCCGGAGACGGCCACCACGACGAAAGCCACCGCGGCCAGGGCGGAGAAACGCACCAGCACGCCGTGCGTGGCCTGCGGGGTGGTCAACAGCGGGACGAGCAGGGCGAGCACGATGATCCCGCCGGTCCAGATCCCGGCCCCGAGCAGGTGCAGGGCCAAAGCGTTGACGGCCCCGTTGTGGTCATCGACCCCGGCCACGTGCCCGAGCTGGGACAGCGGAATGACGGCGGCCAGGGCCACCACGGTGGTGGCGGTCACCGGCCCCGGGGAGCGGGCGAGCACGGCCAAGGTGGTGGTGAGCGCGGCCATCACCGCGGTCACCGCCCACGCCTGGCCGGGAATCAGGCGGGTCACGTAGTAGCCCAGCTGTCCGGTGAACTCGGTCGAGCCCGAGACGGGGGCACCGATGGTGTCGGCGTAGCTGAGCACGATGATCGCCACCGCGGCCAGCGTCCACACCGCCGCCGCCCCCGCGGCCACGTTCAGCACCCGGGCGAAGGCCGGGTGCTCGGCTCCGGGTGTTCTCGCGCCGTGGGCCGGGGTGGACCGGGGCACGACGGTGGTGGCGAAGACCAGCCCTGCCCAGGTGATGGACATGGCCAGATGGTGCACGGTCGTGGCCGCCGGCAGTCCCCAGCGCACCATCGCCCCGGGATCGAGCACCTCCCGGGCCGCGGTGGCCCCGGAGGAGCTCAGGGCCACCCACAGCACGGTGAGGGTCATCAGGCCGACAACGATGAGAGCAGCGGTGGCGACGCCCCGGCGCCGTCCAACCACTGCCAGGGCCGGCGCCGACGGGGCGGGCGGTGGTGTGGTGGTGGTGCGGGATGGACTGGTCATCGGGTCAGTCGGTGGCTGCGGTCTCGACAGCGGCCCGGAAGGCTTCCAGGGATTCGGGGTTGAGCACTTCTCCGTCGAGGTAGAACGTCGGGGTCCCGGCCACGCCCAGGGCTTCACCGTCAGCCACATCGAGCTTGATCCGCTCTTCGGTGGCCGGGTCGGCCACCGCGGCATCGAAGGCGGCCATGTCCAGGCCGAGGTCCTCGGCGAAGCCGCGGAAGAGTGCGCTCTGGTCCTCGGCCGATTCCCCCCATTCGGCCTGGGTCTCGAACATGCGCTGATACATGGCCTCGTACTGTCCCTGCTGGGCGGCGGCCTCCACGGCCACCGCGGCGTTGACGGAGTTGCGGTGACCCGGCAACGGGAAATAGCGGTGCACGAAGGTGACGGTGTCGCCGTACTCGGCCCGCAGGTCTTCGACGAAGGGGTAGGCGGCCCGGCAGGCCTCGCACTCGTAGTCCAGGAACTCCACCAGCACCGCCTGCTCATCCGGGGCCTTCGAGAGCACTCGGCTGTTCTCTCGCACCAGCTGCCCCACATCTTCGGGTACTTCAGGGGTGGAATTGGCACGGGCGATGAGGATCGGGATGGCCACGGCGGCCACGATGGCGACCAGGAGGATCCACACGAGGATCTTGGCCTTCGAGGGTTTCCGCTGGGGGGCGCTCGTACTGGCGGTAGTGCTCACAAGGGGTTTCCGTTCTGTCTCAGGCAGCAGGGCATACCGGGAGTGGAGGGGTTCTAGTGGCGGAGAGTCTCGTCCCCGCGGTGGGAGGCCGGTTCGATCTGGAAGGTGGAGTGCTCGATGGCCACGTCGAAGTCACGGGCCACACAGGCCTGCAGATCCGCCAGCACGACACCGGCGTGCTCGGCGCTCAGGCAGCCGTCGTGGACGGTGACGTGGGCCGAGAGCACCGGGGTGTCGGAGTCGATGCGTGAGGCGTGCAGGTCGTGCACCCCCACCACGTGGGGCAGGGACTCCAGGCGGGTGCGGACCTCATCCAGATCCAGACCCTTGGGAGTGGTTTCCATCAGGACCTCGATGGTGTCGCGCAGCAGAATCAGGGCCCGGGGCACGATCAGGGCGGCGATCAGCAGGGACACGATCGCATCCGCCTGGGTCCACCCAGTGGTGGCGATGACGATCGCGGAGACGATGACCGCCACCGAGCCCAGGGCGTCGTTGGCGACCTCCAGGAAGGCGGCCTTCATGTTCAGGTTCTCTCCCCGCCCCGAGGCCAGGATGATCAGCCCGATGATGTTGCCGACCAGCCCGATCACCCCGAACCACAGCATGGCCGAAGACTCGACCTCCGGGGGCTCCAGCAGCCGGCGGATACCTTCGACGGCAACGAACCCGCCCACGGCCAGCAGCACCGAGGCCTGGGCGGCCGCGGCGACGATCTCCGCCCGCTTGTACCCCCAGGTGCGTTTGTCCGTGGCCGGCTTCAGGGCCAGGGTCGCCGCGATCAGCGCGATCAGCAGCCCGGCGGAGTCGGTGAACATGTGCCCGGCATCGGCCAGCAGCGCCAGGCTGCCCGAGATCACCGCGCCGATGATCTCGGCGACCATGATCGTGGCGGTGATGGCGAAGACTACTGCCAGCTTTCCCCGCCGCCCGGTGGCACCGTGGGCGTGATCGTGCTCACCGCTCACGCCGGAACCTCTTGGGTGCTGGCCGCACCGGCGAGCTCCTCGGCGGCGCACTCCGGCGTGCCGCACTGGCACACCGCCTCGACGGTGAGAATCGTGCCCAGCAGGTCCTCCAGGGCGTGGGCCAGCTTCGGGTCCGAGAGCTCATAGCGCACATTGCGTCCGGCCGGCACGCCCACGACCAGCCCGCAGTCGCGCAGGCAGGCCAGGTGGTTGGACAGGATCTGCCGGCTCACCCCGATCTGGGCCGCCAGTTCCAAGGGCACCGCCGGGCCCTGCTGCAGCTGCAGCAGCACCGCGGCCCGGGTGGGATCGGCCAGTGCTTTGCCGAACCGGGACATCACCTCGACCGGGGACAAGATCCTCATGCCACAACCGTACAGCAGAATCTGTATCAAAGAGGGGCGGGGTCGAGCGAGGCTCGGGCAATGTCCAGCTTGTGTCCCTACGGTGTGGGCGGATGGGGGTGCCGTCCGCCACTGCGGCGCCCCCGTCCTCGAACCACCACGGCACCTCGTGCGGCCGTTGCCGCAATGCCCCTGCGGGGAGGGAA
This sequence comes from Kocuria carniphila, assembly GCF_004136555.1. Classification (GTDB taxonomy): domain Bacteria; phylum Actinomycetota; class Actinomycetes; order Actinomycetales; family Micrococcaceae; genus Kocuria; species Kocuria carniphila. The sequence continues at coordinate 114,247 of NZ_NOIT01000012.1, read as the reverse complement.
GGCGATTGTCTGCCTCCGGCAGGAGACGGGTGGAGCCCATGATCACTTTCTGCGCTGCTCCGCTGGGCAGCCCGCCCGTGCGCCGTTTCCCGACCGGGTGCAAGGCGGCCGGGCCGTGGCGACCGATCGACTCTGCGATCCAGGCACGAAGTACCCCAAATATGTCGCCGATGACGATCCTCTCGGAGCACTTCGCACCTGACGGAAGGCCTCCCGTCAACCGGCCACCACTGGTGGGGCGAAGCTCAGCGGTAGGTGTAGTACCCATCGAGGGGCATGGCGTTGACGGGTACTACACCTACCGCTGAGCCGGACTCGCTGCTGCGGTGCCCCACATGGTCACCGCAGCAGATCCCCGGACCGCTCTCACCCGGGGCCGGACCGCCTCTACCTCACGCGCACCTGCTGCGCCCTTCACCTGCTGCGGGAGTGCTCCTCTCCGAAAGCACCCCCGTCGGACATCGGTCGTTTCGGTGACACCGTCCGGGATCAGGCCTGCACTGGGGCGGTGAGTGATGCGCTGGGCGCGGCCTGAACCAGTTTCCGCGGCTAACCGGCCGACCACTTGAGTCCGGCGCCCGCGTCTCCACCGTCCAGACCCAGACCGATGTCCTCGTCGACTGCTCCCCGGGGGCGCCCACATCGGGGTCCATCCCGGCGGCGGCGAGGCCGTGCACGGCGGCCGGAACGGCCACCAGGCGGTCCTCGACAGCGTCAACGTCGGCTCCGGGCCGGTCCAGGTTTGCCTACGCTGAGCCGGTTCAGGCATCACATACTCCGGGTGCGTCCTCTTTGAACGACCAGCAAGGAGTGCGCACCCGGTCCTCACATCCCGCCCCAGGCCTGGATCTTCTGCGTCGTCGCCGTTAGCCACCGAGGACGCGCCTCTCCTGCGCTCGAGGATGCACACTCGCCGACATGTCCAGGAGTGGATGGTGGACGATCTTCCGAAGAAGGCCTTGCAGGAAAGGCTCAGCGCAGTGAGCTACTGTCCTGCCCGTTCATGAGGAGCAAGACCCTTTTTGGGCCTTTCAAGGAGGACGCATGGCTGGCGGTACGGACCCGGAGCGGGCGCGGCAGCAACGTGCTGCGCTGCTGGATCAGCACTGGGCGGCCGATGCCCGGGCCACCCGCAGGCGGCGGCTCCTGGCGGGCGCGGGCGCGGTGACGGCTGTCGCGGCGGTCGGGGCCCTGGTGACGGTGGCGGTGATCAACGATCCCCCGCCCCAGGCGCGGGAGGACATCGAGATCGCCGGGCTGCAGACCTACGAGGGCCTCGGCAACTCCCACGTGGAGACCGCGGTGGACTACGAGCAGTCCCCCCCGGTGGGCGGGGACCACGCCAGTGACTGGCTCAACTGCGGGGTCTACACCGAGCCGGTGCCCGAGGAGAACGCCGTGCACGCCTTGGAGCACGGGGCCGTGTGGGCCGCCTACGACCCCTCCGCCCTGTCCGAGGACCAGGTGGCTGAGTTACGCCAGGCCGTCCCGGACACCTACGTGGTGCTCTCCCCCTACGAGGACCTGGGCGCCCCCATCATGATCTCGGCGTGGGGGGCTCAGGTCGCCCTGGACTCCCCGGAAGATGAGCGCCTGGAGCAGTTCGTGACCAAGTACTGGCAGTCCCCCGACGCCCCGGAGCCCGGGGCATCCTGCACCGGCGGCATCGATGCCCCCAGCCGGGTCGCATGAGCACCAGCACCACCGGCGCCGCCTCCAGGAGCTCGGCAGGGCACCGGGGACGGTGGGTCCTGCTGGTGCTGGCGGCCGTGCTGTTGGTGGCGGCCGGCTGGGCGGTGGGGCAGCTGAGCGCTCCGACGTCGTCCACCCCGGCGGAGGGCAGCCCGGAAGCCGGGTTCGCCCGCGACATGCAAACCCATCACCTGCAGGCGGTGGAAATGAGTTCCTTGGTCCGTGACCGTACGGAAGACCCGGAGATCCGCCGGTTGGCATACGACATCTCCCGCACCCAGCAACAACAGGCCGGGCAGATGTACGGCTGGCTCTCCGTGTGGGGATTGCCCCAGGCCTCATCCCAACCGGCCATGGCCTGGATGGACGACGGCGACCAGAACCACACATCCATGCCCGGCATGGACTCCACGAGCCCTGGTCCGGACGCGCGAATGCCGGGCATGGCCACCGCCGAGCAGCTGGCCGAGCTGGAGGACGCCCAAGGCCAGGAGGCCGAACGGCTCTACCTCGAGTTGATGATCCCCCACCACCAAGCCGGAGCAGCCATGGCCCAAGCCATCCTGGAGCACACTGACAACCCCGTGGTGACCTCTCTGGCGCAATCGATCGCCACCAGCCAGACCTCGGAGATCAAGTACATGGAGGACCTGTTGGAGAAGCGCCGCAACCCATCATGATCTCCGTTCGCACGCCAGGATCAGCACCCGTGGCCGGGTCCGCGCAAAAGCTGACGGGCCCAGACGTGAACCGGTTCCCATGCTCGGCCCAGCTGTGCGCCGGGGACCGGAATCCACCGGGGCTCTTCGGCCCCGATCCCCAATATCGCGGGCAGGTCCGGGGAGAGGCCGGCGTGGCAGGCCCGTCCCTCCTGGACCGGTCCTGGGCTCAGGGCCCGATCCGGACCTCGGGACCGTTCTGTGGCATGCAAAAATGTCCTCATGGCAGTCGATGCTTTCCGTGACCATGGTTGACCGCAACATGGCCGGGCCGGTCTGGGTCCCGTCCGAGCCGCCGAGCTTGGAGAACTTCCTGGCCCCCACGTTGCAACCAATTCCACTCATCCCGGCCATCGCGCTGGTGCTGGCTGTGTTGTATTTGGTCGGAGCGGCCCGGCTGTGGAGGGCACGCCGGCGGTGGCCGGTGTGGCGGACCCTGTGCTTCTTCGCCGGGTGCGCGGTCACAGCGGTCATCATGGGCGCGGGAATTGAAGGCTACGGGTTGCGCATGTTCTCCGTGTTCATGTTCCAGCAGCTGACTTTGATGATGTTCGTTCCCGCGCTGCTGGTCCTGGGCAGCCCGGGCACTTTGCTGCTGCGGGCTGCACCCCATCGCGGGCCCGGCGCCGTGGTGCTGCGCCTGGCCCTGTGGGGGTTGCGTTCGAGGTGGGGCAGGCTCGCCATCCATCCTGCCTTCTTGGTTCCGTTGTTCCTGGTCAGTTTCTACGGGGTGTATCTCAGCGGACTTGACGACCGGTTGCTGCCCACCTGGTACGGCCACATCGGGCTGGAACTGCTGTTCTTGGCCTCCGGGATCCTGTTCACGATCCCGTTGCTGTCGGCCGACCCGTTGCCGGCCAAACAAACCTACGGCAGTCGCTTGGCCGACATCGTCCCCGAGATGCCGTTGCACGCCTTCTTCGGCGTCATCGTCATGATGGCTCCGCTACCCGTCGTGGAGTTTTTCGCCACCCCGCCAGGCAGCTGGAACCTTGACCCGATGGCCGACCAGGTCCTGGCCGGCTCGTTGGCCTGGTCCTACGGTGAATTGCCGTCCGTGCTGATTCTGCTGTTCATCATGAGCCAGTGGCACCGCGAGGATGCGCGCAACGCCGCCCGCGAAGAGGCCGAGGCCGCCGTCAGAGGCACCCCGGATTTGGATGCTTACAACGCCTACCTGGATCAGTTGCAGCAGCGCACCGAGGACCGCTAACCCCTATGTGGACCGGCTGACGTCACCGGAAGCCGGCTGGGACGGCCAGGGACGCCGACACGACCCGCCGCCCCCAACCGTTCCCAGGTGCGTGGCCTGCCGGTGGCCTGCAGGGTCCTATGGGACCAGGAGAGGCCGTCCAGGGTGTGGAAGACCCGGGCGCCGACCATCTCGGCCAGTTCTCGGCCTGGTGCACATCCGTGGTGCTGATGGTGGCGGACCTGGAGACGACCGTTCGCAGGCCCGCATGGCGCGCCCGGAGACGCGGCAGCGGACACAGCCAGGGCACAGGGAAAGGATAAGCCCGGGACAGTCCGCCCTGGTCAAATGGGGGTGGAGGGGCCTGGAGTGCCCGGACCGGTGGGCGGGGGCCCGCCGGTACATCCGAGAGAAGGAGCCCACCAGCATGGTCAGCATCCACCACCCGACCTCGGGGACGCGGGGGCCAACTGGGGACTCAGGTCTCCCGCTGGTGAAAAAATCCCGGCTGGTGGGCGTCGATGCCGCCCGGGGTCTGGCTCTGGTCGGGATGTTCTCCATCCACATCTTGCCGGCCTGGGACCCCGAGACCTACGAGGTCACCTTGCAGTGGCAGCTGTTCGCCGGCCGGGCCGCGGCCCTGTTCGCGCTGCTGGCCGGGGTCGGGCTGGCGTTCTCCACCGGCGGACGCACAGCCCACCGGGGCCGGACGATGACCGCCGACCGGGTGGGGCTGCTCATCCGGGCCGTGCTGATCACTGTGCTGGGCCTGCTCGTGAACCAGGTCATGCCGGAGGACCCGCCCGCCTACAACATCTTGACCTACTACGGGATGTTCTTCCTGCTGGCCATCCCCTTCCTGCACCTACCCGCACGGACCCTGTTCATCCTCGCCGGAGTGACCGCGGTGACCGCCCCGGTGCTGATGCAGACCCTGCGCGGCGTGCTGCCCGCGATGGAGGTCTACAATCCCACCATCACCGGGGTGCTCACCGACCCTGGCACGGTGCTCTCCCAACTGTTGTTCACCGGTACCTACCCTGCGGCCCCATACCTGACCTACCTGCTTGCCGGCGTAGCCATCGGCCGGCTCAACCTGCGGTCCCTGCACGTCCAGGTCCGGCTGCTCGGGGCGGGCCTGGTCCTGGCTCTGGCCGCGTGGTTGGTCTACTGGGTGCTGATCATGCAGGCCGGCGGCTTTGACCAGCTGATGAGCTCCACCCCGGGACTGAGCCAGGAGCAGATCGACGAGATCATCATCTGGGGCCCCGACCCCGTCCTGCCCGACACGTCGTGGTGGTGGCTGCTAATCCCCGGTCCGCACACCAACACCCCGATCGCGATCCTCTATGGCCTCGGCTCCGGTGCGGCCGTGCTGGGGGCGTTCCTGCTCATCGGGCGGAAGGCCGGCGCCTGGTTGCTGCCGCTCAGTGCTGCGGGCTCCATGACCCTGACCCTCTACACCGCCCACCTGCTGGCACTGGCCGCCATGGTGCACTACGAGGTGCCCCTCCTGTGGTTCCTCATCCACGCAGGCGGGGCGGCGGTGTTCGCGGTGGCCTGGCAGCGCGCCTACGGCCAGGGCCCACTGGAGCTGGCCCTGGCCCGGACCGCCGGCGCCGGGCGTGGGCTCGTGCTCACCTCCGCTCGATGCGAAGACTGAGCCCGGACCCAACTGCAGCAGCGGGTGGGTCCGTCGAGGCGGCGGTATCAAGAATGGGCTCCCACAACACATCCGCTGAACCCACAGAATGGGAAAGCGCCTTCGCCAGTCCCCTCTCTGTCAGCCTTGAGTGAGGCGACCGACCAGCAAGGACCTGCTGTGGGGCCGACACATTTGAGCCCGTGCTCAAAAACCATTCAGCTAGCCGTGGTCCTATTGCAGCGGCGCCCGGCGCCCGGACTTACTGGCCTTCCCTTCTGGCCCTGCCGTGTCGATACAACGTTCAGGAGAACCCCTATGACCGACAACACCGCACAACCTGCTGCTGCGGGATCCACAGCGCCCGCCCGTGATGCTGGAACGGCCGCCCTCGACTTTCAGGATTTGGTGGCTCCGGTTCCGAAAGCGGTGCGCAAAGATTCCGGCACCAACGAGGTGTCCCCGGCTCCCTCCACCGGTGCCCGGTGGGCGGCGGAGTTCGCGGGCACTACCGTGCTGATTTTCGCCGGGGTGGGCACCGGGATTTTCGCCACCCAGGTCATCGATTCCGCACTGGGTTTCGGGCTGGGGCTGCTGGCGGTATTGGTGGCTTTCGGGCATGTCTCCGGGGGTCATTTCAATCCTGCCGTGACCCTGGCGGCGGTCGTGGCCGGGCGCACATCACCCAAGGTCGCCATCGGTTACGTGGTGGCCCAGGTGCTGGGGGCCCTGGTCGCGGTGGGGCTGCTGTGGGCGGTGCTGATGACACTGATCGATGCCGCCACCACCGCCCAGGCTCTGGGGGCGGTGGCCAACGGCTACGGGCAGAACTCCACTTCCCAAGCCGGCTGGCCCACCGTGCTTCTGATTGAGTTCGTGGCGAGCACCTTGTTCGTTCTCGTGGTCCTGGGCTCAACCGCCCCACGGGCCAACGCGGTACTGGCCCCGGTGGCGATCGGGGCGACCTTCGCGTTCCTGCTCACCATCCTGGCGCCGTTCGACGGCGGATCGATGAATCCGGCCCGCTCCACCGGCACCGCGGCCATCGGTGGCGCGCAGAGCCTGTCCCAGCTGTGGCTGTTCTGGGTCGCCCCGTTGTTGGGGGGTCTGGTGGCGGGTTTGATCTACCGTGTGGTGGATTTGGGCCGCGCACCCCGCCCCGCCACTACGCAATCCACGGAAGACGCCACAGCAAACAACAGCACCGACACTTCCACCGCCCCGGAAGTGTGAGGGAATCGAGCAGTGTCTCGTGACGGGACGGTTCTATGCACCATGACGTCCCGTTGGAGCCATGTGGATCAACCCGCGCCAGCGCAGGCCGGCCGAGCGTCGGCGGCTGAGGACAGGTCGCGCGGAGTCCCCGGGAGAGGTGTATCTCATCTGGGGCTGTGATGTCTTGGGAGATCGTCTGCGTTGGCGGGGCGGTCAGAGAACACGCGTCAGTGACCGGTCGCCGTTTCTGGCCTGCGCATGGTCCCTGGGTTGCGGTGGGCGGTGCTGGTGCACCCCTGGTAGGCGGAGGTGGACGTCTGCTCCAGCACGTTGTTCGGCGTGGTGGGTCACGAGCACGACGATGCGGTCGGACAGTGCTGAGCGCAGGTCGGAGATCAGCGAGTCGGCAGCTGGTGCGTCGAGGTGAGCGGTGGGTTCGTCGAGGAGCATGACGTCGGCGCGGGTGAGCAGTGCCCTGGCCACGGCGACGCGTTGACGTTGCCCCCCGGAGAGCTCCCCGCCGCTGGGCCCAACTGGTGTGTCCAAGCCCCGGGGAAGGCTGTCCAGGAAGGGGCCCAGGCCCACACGGGTGAGGACCTCGTACATGTCCTCATCGGTGGGCCGATCGTCTTTACCCCGGGCGAGCAGGAGGTTGCCGCGGATGGTGGAGTCGAACAGATGTGCCTCCTGGGGGCACCAGGCGAAGCACCGCCGCAGCTGCCGGGCGTCGAAGGTGGTGCTGTCGGAGCCGTTGACCTGCCATGAGCCCTCCGCGGCGGGCAAGTGGCCGAGGAGGGTCGCCAGCAGGGTGGACTTGCCTGAGCCGGAGGGACCTTCAACGACGAGCCACTGGCCGCGTCGCACGGTGGCCTGGAGGTGGCGGAATGCCGGGGCCGGCGCCTGGGGCCAGGTGACGGCCAGGTCGGCCAGCGTCAGCTCTTGGACCTGAGCCGGAACCAGCCCGGCGGGGGGCTGAGGTCGCTCGTGACGGGTGGTTGTGGAGGTGACGGCATGGACCTTGCGCAGTGACTGGGCCAGCGCGGACCACTGCTGTACCGCATCGACCACGCCGAGCAGCGGGTCGATCAGGCCCAGAGGCAGCAGCACGAGTCCGGCGACGACCGGTGTGGAAATCGTGCCCGCCGCCAGGGCTTCGGCGGTGGTAGCCAGCATCAGCACGGAGGAAAGAGAACAGGCCAGCACCACGACGGCCTCGCCCAGGCCCCGCGCCCAGGCACTGGAGCGGGTCGACGTGTCCGCGCGCTGCTCGAGGTCGTCCAGCCGGGCGAGCATGTCCTCGGTTCGATCGTTGGCGCGCAGCTCACTGGAGGCGGCGGCCATCGCGGCGAAGCGGCGGATCACTTTGGAGCGAACGACGGTGAGGTGGCGGGCCGCCGAGCGATCGGCCAGCAGCGCCGCGGCGGGCCCGGCGAGCAGCCCGCCGAAAACGGCGACCAGGAGCGTGGGCACCGCGCTGGGACACAGGACCGTGACGGTGACGACAGCCCCCAGGGCGGTGCCGGCCCCGGCCATCGGTGGCAGCAGGACCCTTGGTGCCAGGTCACGGACCCGGTCTGCGGCCTCGACCAGGTGCTCCAGCGCCGCCCCACCGGTGGCCAGGGCCCGGGAGGCCAGGCCGCGGGCGGCTAGCCCGGCCCAGATCCGGGACCTGAGCTCGGTGGTGGCGGACAGGACGGCATCGTGGGTGGCCAGTCGCTCGGCGTAGCGCAGCACGGCACGGCCGATGCCGAAGAAGCGGACGCCGACGATGGCGACCATCAGGTACATGATTCCCGGTTGCTCGCTGGCGCGCACGATCAGCCAGCCCGACAGCGTGGTGAGGGCGGCGGCGAACAGGGCTGAGGCCGTCCCCAGGGCCGCGGCCCCCAGCACGCGCCAGCGAGTGGAGGCGATGAACGCCCCGAGCTCGCCCAACGCACCACCGGAGGTCTCGGCGAGTGAAGAATTGGACGCCTCGCCCTGGCGATCGGGCACCGGCGGCTCCTCCGGGGCGGTGGTTCCTGGCCGGCGGTGCGCCCCCTCCCCGCGGGGGCTGGCGGGCTGCCCCAGGAGCACTGTCTGATCGGCGAGGGCAGTGATCTCGGTTTCGTGGGAAGCCAGGATCACGGTTGTGGTGCCGCGCAGGTTGTCGATGAGGTTTCTGATGCGGTGCGCGTTGGCGGGATCGAGGTGGGCGGTGGGCTCGTCGAGGAGCAGCAGCCTGGCCCCGGCGGTGATGCGGGCCAGGCCCCGGGCCAGGCCCAGGCGGCGCAGCTCCCCGGGACTGAGTTGGTTCGGGTCCGCCTCGGCCAGCCCGGTCAGTCCGACTCGCGCGAGGGCGTGGTGGGCGGAGGCGGTGTCGTGGGCGTAGAGCTGGATCTCGTCGAGGACGGTTTCGCCGACGGTGTGGATGTGCTGAGGCACCCAGGCCACTGCAGCCGGGTCGATCCCGTGGATGGTTCCTTTTTGGGCTTCGATGGTTCCGGCGAGGACCCCGAGCAGGGTGGATTTGCCGCTGCCGCTGGGGCCTTCGACGCTGGTGATGGTTCCGCCGAAAATTTCGGCGTCGAGACCGGATACTGCTGGGGAGGCCCGTCCTGGGTAGCGCACGACCACGCCGCTGATCCGCACCAGGGGTGCCTGGTCCGCCGGAGTGTCCGGCCGGGGGTTGATCGTTGCGGGGTTCGATTCCGGCGGCGTCGTTCTGCGGATGTCGGGGGCCGGGGACTCGGCGACGATCTCCCGGGAGCGATGCAGGGCTGCCATGCCGTCCTGGGAGGCGTGGAAGGCTGCGCCGAGGTCGCGGAAGGGGGCGAAGCATTCAGGGGCGAGGATGAGGGCAACGAGCCCCACCAGGAGGTCGAGGTCACCGTAAACGAGACGCACGCCGACGAACACCGCCACGACGGCGACCGAGAGCGTGGCGATCAGCTCGAGCACCAGCGCGGAGAGGAAAGCGGTGCGCAGCGTCACCATGGTCGTGTGCCGGTGCTGCTCGGAGACATCGCGCAACGCCGCAGCCTGCTCCTCGATCCGCCCCAGGCCCACGAGGACGGGCAGTCCACGGGCGAGTTCGACCAGGTGGTGGGAGAGCCGTTGAAGAACGGCGGAAGACTCCCCGGCCTTGTCCTGGGAGTGCAGTCCGATCAGTGCCATGAACACCGGGATCAGGGGCACGGTGAGCACGATGATGAGGGCGCTGACCCAGTCGGCGGCCAGAATCCTCGCCCCGACCAGCAGAGGCACGGCGGCGGCGGCGGTGACCGAGGGCAGCACGCGCGCGTAGTAGTCGTCGAGGGCGTCGAGGCCGATGGTGCCCACGGTGGTCGTGGCGCCGACGTCGTGGCCACCACCGGCCATGAGGCCGGTGGCGAGTTCTCGGCGCAGCCCCCGCTTCGCCCGACCGGCGGCGCGGACGGCGACGACCTGGGTGGCCCAGGTGGTTCCGGCACGCAGCAACCCGGCGCCGATCCCGACCAGCAGAGCCCGTTGCCAGGCCGCCGTGTCATGAGCGATGACCCCGACGATGCCGCGAGCCAGGGCTTCGGCCATGCCGATCAGGGCCAGAGCCTTGAGCGCTCCTAGGAGGCTGAGGGTAAAGACTGTTGCAGAGCCGCCGGGGCCCAGTGGGGGACGTTTCATGCCTGCCTGTTCCCGTCCGCGCCTCTCCCCGGCACACCCTCACGTGGGGTGCCCGTGGCGAGTTTCGGGGCAACGGCGGGAAGGACGGGGTGGGGGGCGGGAAGATGGCCGGTGGTCAGGCGCCGGCGGAACACCCAGTAGCTCCAGCCCTGAGCGAGCAGCACCGCGGGCAAGCCGATGGCCGCCACGACGGTCATGACCCCCAGGGTGTAGTCGCTGCTGGAGGCATTGGCCACCGTCAGGTGGTGGGCGGGGTCGATCGTGGAGGGCAGGACCACGGGGTAGACGTTGGCGAAGATTGAGGTAAGACCGCAGAACAGCAGTGCGGCGGAACCGGCGAAGGCGCGGCCTTCCCGGCCCAGGCGGGCGCTGGTCCACCCGAAGAGCGCGGCGACGACCGCGACACCGACCAGGGGCCAGGTCCAGGCCGTGTCGTGGAGCACTTGAACGGCCAACACCCACACGGTGAGCGGCACCAGCGCAGCCGGACCGAAGCGGAGGAGGAACCGGCGGGCACGCACCCGGACCGGGCCCTCGGTCTTCAGTCCCAGGAAGGCCGCGGCGTGCACGAGGCAGAACCCGACCAGCGCCAGCCCCCCGAGCAGCGCGTAGGGCGTGAGCCAGGCGAAGGCCCCGCCGACGCGGTCGCCGTTAGCGTTCAGCGGCAGACCCGTAGTGGTCAAAGCCAAGGCAGCACCTAGCCCGAAGGCGACCAGGAACGACCCCATCCCCAAGGCCCGGTCCACCCACCGCCGCCACCGGTCGCTGTGGACCTTCCCGCGGTACTCGATGGACACCGCCCGGAAAATCAGCCCGACCAGGACGAACACGAAGGGGACGTACAGGGCAGAGAACAAGGAGGCGTACCAGTCGGGGAAGGCGGCGAAGAGCCCGGCGGCTGCAGTGATCAGCCACACCTCGTTGCCGTCCCACACCGGGCCGATGGTATTGAGCATCTGCCGGCGCTGGCGCTCATCGCGGGTACTGGTAAGCATGAGCATCCCCACGCCCAGGTCGAAGCCGTCCAGGAGGATGAACCCGGTCCACAGCACCGCGATGGCGATGAACCAGAGAGTGGGAAGCAGTTCCATGTCAGGGGCCGTTCTGTGGTCGTCGGGCTCAGTAGGCGAAGGCCAGCACGTCATCGCGCCGACCGGTCATGCCCTCGGGATGGGCGGGGTCATCTTCGTGGTGGGCGAGCTCGGGCATGGCCGAGGCGACCCCGCCGCGCACGTAGCGCACGAGCAGCATCGTCTCCACCACCAGCAGGACCGCGTAGATCAGCCCGAGGGTGACCAGGGAGAAAAGGATCTCCTCCCCGCTGACTCCCGGGGAGACGGCAGCGGCGGTGTACATGTACACCCCGTCCACACCACTGGGGTTGGGATTCGGGACGACCACGAACGGTTGCCGCCCCATCTCGGTGAACACCCACCCGGCAATGTTGGCCCCGAAGGGTGCCAGGATGGAGGCCACCGCCACCCACATCAAGGGCTTGGAAGCCGGGACGGTGCCCTTCCGTGTGATCCACAGCGCCAGCGCCGCGAACCCCGCGGCGAGCATGCCGAAGCCGATCATCAGGCGGAACCCCCAGTAGGTGACCTCCATCAGGGGCAGGTAGTCGATCTTCTGGCCGGCCCGTTGCCCGTACATGGGGTCCTCAGGCAGGTGGGTGCCGTAGGCGGCCTCGTACTGTGGGATGAGGGTGTTCACGCCCTTGACTTCGGTGTCAAAGTCCCCGTGGGCCAGAAACGACAACAGGCCCGGGATCTCGATGACGTTGGTCACCTGGTCACAGTCCTGGGCTCCCAGCGGGCCCACCGCCAGCACCGAAAAGCTGGTGCCATCGTGGCAGGCCGCCTCAGCGGCAGCCATCTTCAGCGGTTGCTGCTCGAACATCAGCTTGCCCTGCAGGTCCCCGGTGGCGGCGACCCCGCCGAAGGCGACGGCGGCGACCACCGCACCGATGCGCAGACTGGACAGCCACACCGCGTGGTCGACCCGGTCCCGCCCGGGAATATCGGCCCGCTCCCCCACAACCACGGCACCGGAATCGTCGACGGTGTCGATGTTGTCCCGGCGGCGCTGCCACAGCTGGTACCAGGAAACCCCAATCAGGAACGCCGCGCCCACTGCCACCGCTCCGGCCAGAGTGTGGGAGTAGGCCACCAGGGCCGTGTTATTGGTCAGCACCGCCCACACGTCGTTCATCACAGGGCGGCCGTCCACCATCTCCACGCCCACCGGGTGCTGCATCCAGGAGTTGGCGACGATGATGAAAAAGGCCGAAACCACGGAGCCCAGCACCGCGGTCCACAGCGTGGCCAGGTGCAGCTTCTTGGGCAGGCGATCCCAGCCGAAGATCCACAGGCCCAGGAAGGTGGACTCGAAGAAGAAGGCGAGCAGGCCCTCCATCGCCAACGGTGCCCCGAAGACATCGCCGACGAAGCGGGAGTACTCGCTCCAGGCCATCCCGAACTGGAACTCCTGCACCAACCCGGTGGCCACGCCCATGATGAAGTTGATCAGGTAGAGCTTGCCCCAGAACTTCGTCATCCGCAGCCAACGCCCGTTGCCGGTACGCACCCACATCGTCTGCATGAGCGCCACCAGCAGACCCAGCCCGAGCGTGAGCGGGACCATCACGAAGTGGTAGACGGTGGTGATCCCGAACTGCCACCGGGCGATCTCCAACGGATCCATGGGTTGTCCCCCAAGCCTGTTTACAGTGGTGTAGAAGTAATTCTACGAGTCGTAGAACTACTTCTACACCACTGTAGAACACGTGGGTCGGTCCGCTAGAATCAGCCGGTGGCAACCAACGAATCGAAACGTGCAACCTCCTTAGGTGACCTGGAGCGATCCATCATGGAGATCCTCTGGCAGGCGGACACCCCCCTGTCGGCTTACGACCTTCAGGACCAGCTCCCCCTAGCCACCGACAGCGGCCGCCCCCGCGCCGCCACCACCGTGCTCACCGTCCTGTCCCGCCTGGAGCGCAAAGGCTTCGTCACACGGGAACGCACCTTCCGCCCCCACCGCTACTTACCTGCGGCCTCCCGGGAGGAGCACATGGCCTCCCTCATGCACGAGGTCCTCGGAACAGCCAACGACCGGGCCGCCGTACTCGAACGCTTCGTCGGGGGCGTCAGTTCCGAGGAAGCACAAACGCTGCGGCGCCTCCTCGACGACCACTGAGTCCATGTGATCAGCGCCTCGATCGCCCTCGCGGCATTTGCCCTCGCCCTGGCCTGGCCCGTCCCAATCCTTCTCTCGCACGCCAAGTGGCCGACCTGCGCCCCCGCCACCGCACTGGTGCTCTGGCAGGCCGTCGCCCTGGCCGGCGGGCTGTCGATGCTCGGGGCCTTGCTCACCTTCGGCCTGACCCCTTTTGGGCCGGACCTGGTCACGGGCGGCATCAGCTTCGCCGCCAGCTTCTTGGGAGATCAGCCATGGGTGCCCGCAGGCCCGATGCACATCCTCGCGCTGTCCGGAGCAGTTCTGCTCGGCGGGCATCTGCTGCTGAACCTGATCGTCACGATTGTGCGCGCCGAACGCGATCGTCGGCGCCATGCCCAGCTGGTCCTGCTCCTGAGCACACCGCTGCCCGAGGCCCCCGGCACCCGGCTCCTCGACAACCCCGCCCCGATCGCCTACTGCCTCCCCGGGGCGTTCACCACGATGACCGTCCTCTCTGCCGGACTGCTGTCACTGCTCGATGAAAACGAGCTGGACGCGGTGATCGAGCACGAGAAGGCGCATGCCACCCAACGCCATGACATCGTGCTCATGCTATTCCGCGCCTGGAGGGCTTCCCTGCCCTGGTTCCCCATCGCCGACCGCGCCCACCGCGAAGTCGGGCTCCTCGTCGAGATGCTCGCCGACGACAGCGCCCGCCGGAGCGTCGACGACCGTACCCTCGCCCGAGCCGTCGTCCTTGTCAGCACCGGTGGATTCGCTGCTCCCTCGCACCGCTTCCAAGGCACCTGGACAGGAACGGCCCCTACCGAGGATGCTCGTCATCGCATCCTGCGGCTGGAGGCCACACCCCTGCCGACGGGGCAAAAAGCAACAGTCATCGGCGCAGCCGCTGCGCTCATCTCCGTGCCCACCATCTTGTTGCTCGCCCCCGGCCTCACCAACCTGTTCGACTGACCACAGGCGCGAACCACGCTGGCTGCCACGGCAACATCTGACCCACGACAGGGCGCCCTGACATCGGTATCTACCGCGTCACATGAGGTACCTCAGCGCCACTCTGCCGCCACCGAACCAGGAACCTCGAACCGGAGGGCGGCAGCTCTGCGCGTCATACAGCGTTGCGTCCCCGCACGACGCCGCATTAACGGGAGCGAAGACGTATCCTCAGGAGAATTGTCCGTGCTCCTACGCGCACACCAATGTTTGATGCCTGCGGTCCGTTGCTCGATCTTTCCGTCGCTGCCTGCGACGTCCTGGGGGAAACACCATCATGCCCCGCGACTCCTCTCGCCGCCCTGCCAAGCCCGACCTCCGTCACCGCGCCTCCTCGCCGGTGAGCGCCCTCGCCGCGTTCTCGGCCCTCGTGGCGCTGAGCGTGGCCGTCAGCTCGGGCGTCACTCCGGGGGCCGGCGAAGAACGAGGGGCTGCCTTCGGGGCGTCGGCGGGTTCCTCGACGTCCTCGGAGCGGTCGGACAGCGGGTGGAGCCTCTTCGCGTCAGGTCAGGAGCGGCAGCACCCCCCGGCGGCACCGCTGCGGCAAAACCGTTCCACCTCGCCCGTCCGTGACGGCGCCACGGGCAACGGCTCCTGGCGCCAAGGCACCGGCCCGGGCGACGGCGACCGGAACGCGGCCTCGACGGTGCGCCCGGGGCGGCACGCACCGAGGCTGTACTCGGGCGAGCTTCCCGTCAACACCCTCATCGCCCCCACCACTCCCGGGGCCGTCCTGACCGGGGGCACCTTCGGGTGGCGGATCGCCCCCGATCGCGGCGACCGCGAGTTCCATAACGGCACCGACGTTTCCGCCGCCGCAGGGCTGCCGGTCGTGGCGGCCGCCGAGGGCGAGGTGACGGCCGTGTTCTGGGACGTCTGGGGCGGCAACCGTGTGGAGGTCACCCACGCGGACGGACTGAGAACCACCTACAACCACCTCCAGGACGTCAGGGTGGCCACCGGTGACCGGCTGACCGCGTCCGAGCAGCTCGGTTCCGTCGGTGCCACCGGAACCCGGGTCACGGGACCAAACCTGCACCTCGAGACCTGGGTCGACGGGCAGGCCGTGGACCCCCAGTCCTTCGACTGGGTCGACGGCCTCCGCGTCATTCCCGCCTCCCGCAGCAAGTACTCCTTGGAGGTGCCCGTGCCGGCTCTCCCGGAGGACGAGACCGCCGCCAAGAAAAAGGCCGCCTCAGGCGAAGAGACTGCCGATCAGAAGAAGGTCGCCCAAAGGAAGGCTGCCGAGCAGAAGGCCGCTGCGACCAAGAAGGTCACGAAGGAGCCACAGCCCACGGCCGAGCCTTCCGCTCCTGCAAAACCCAGCCCCACACCGACTCCTGCACCGCCAGCAGCGCAAAAGCCCACGGCCCCCCAGACCAAGCCGGTAAAGCCCGCCAAACCAGCACCTGCTGCGACCCCGCCCGGGCCCCTAACGGCACCGTCCAAGCCGGCACCGCCCAAACCGGCACCGCCCAAACCCGCGCCGCCACCATCCGCGCCGCCACCATCCGCGCCGCCACCGTCCGCGGACACTGGGAAAGAGAAGGATCTCCTGCCCGGGGTGGCGCCCCGGGTTCCGGACACCAGACGGGACACCGATCGCGACGGCACCCTCGATATTGAAGACACCGACCTCGACGGGGACGGCATCGACAACGAGGCTGACGACAACCTCGACGGCGATAAGTTCGTCGATGAGGTTGATCCGGACATGGATGGGGACGGCCTGCTCAATGAAGGAGACCCGGACATTGACGGGGACGGCATCCTCAATGACAAGGAAGAGGGGCCCATACGCCCGGCACGAGTGACGTCCGGCAAACCAACCCCCGAGACTGGCGAGCCGAGCGCTCCGGCAGGAATCACGGCCCCTGCCCGGGGAAATCGGAATGCCGGCACCTCGCCGGCCACCAGTGCAGTGCAGGCACGCTGAGGTGCACCTGATCTCATAACTTGGTCGCCTGGCGCAGTCGGCGAACGTTGATGAGCGGGAGGCCGAGCAGGGCAGAGGACCAGGGTGCCGACGATGCGGTCGTAGCGGATTCCGAGGCGTTTGAAGCGCAAGACCCCGGAGATGGGGCGCTCGACCACCAAGCCGTGTCGATCCAGATGAGTTTTGGCCTCGATCCCACGGCGGGTAACACGCACTTTGATGCCTGGGCGGCGCCGTGGCTGCACGGGACGTCCGCACCGATCGCGCACACCGGAGGTGGCCACCATCAGGAGTTCGAAGAGACGGCTGTCGTGGGTGTTGGCGGCCGGGGCGTGAACGTGCAGGGGCAGGCCGTTGCGGTCAGTGAGCAGGTAGTACTTGGAGCCCGGGTTCGCGTGGTCGGTGGAGTTCGGGCCGGTCAGCTCGCTCCCCTTTTTGGGTTCGTACCGACACCGAGTCGATGCTGGCCCCTGTCCAGTCGAGGATCTGCTCCTCGGAGAGCTCCTCGAGCACGGCCCGGTGGGGCTTCTCTCAAACCCCGGCCGCCTGTCACTCGCGCAGAGGCAACCAGGCGGTGTGTCCGGACCCGTGCCCCAGAGCCGGTGGCAGGTCAACGACACCGAGGTATGCAGCACGAACAAGATGCCCTCCACAGCGGCCCAGTCATCGATCCACGCCGCCTACCGGGACCTCGCGGCGGCGTTAGGGGCGGGATGAGCGGGGCGATCAGCTCCCACAGTCGATCATCCACTGCGGCTTCATCGTGGCCATACAGGAATGGTCAGCCAGCCGGACGAGGGCGATCAACGACCGACCAGGTCTTGAAAACAGATGTACGATAATCGCGATGAGTCACGACCACGGCATGTTCGGTTGGACTTTGTTCAGATACGTCACAGCCCTGGCGTTCGGTCTGGGCGCGGTCGGCTACGCCGCGGGATGGTGGGCGTCCCGCCACCGGGGGCGCTGGCCGATCCACCGCGCCGTGCTGTGGTACACCGGGCTCTTCTGCGCCGGGGTCGGGCTGGTGGGCCCGATCGCTGAAGCCGCCCGCACGAGCTTTCCCGCCCACATGGTCGGGCACCTGCTCTTGGGCATGGTCGCGCCACTGTGTCTGGTGCTCAGTGCCCCGGTCACTCTTGCTCTGCGTGCTTTGCCTGTGGTTCAGGCCCGCGCGCTCTCCTGGGCCCTGCGCACCGCTCTCGTGCGGGCTCTGACCCATCCGGTGGTCGCGGTGGTGCTCAACGTCGGGGGCCTGTGGGCGCTTTACACCACCGATCTGTACGGCATGATGCACACCTCGGTGTGGTTGTATGCGCTCGTCCACGCCCACGTCTTCCTGGCCGGCTATCTTTTCACCGCCGCGATGGTGGGGATTGACCCGAACCCGCACCGGAGCTCCTTCGCCCTGCGGACCGCAGCGCTCATTGGGTTTCTCACAGCCCATTCGATCTTGGCCAAGTGGCTTTACGGCCACCCGCCCGCCGGCGTTGACTTCGCCGACGCGCGAATCGGGGCGCAGATCATGTATTACGGTGGGGACGCCGTGGACGTCACCTTGATCGTTGTTTTCTGCGCCCAGTGGTACACCGCCACCCGCCCCCGTGGAATACCCCTGACAGACACCCATGCACCGCGCTGAGTACACACCCGGCGCCAGCGTCCGTCCAGATCCCTAAGGGAGAATACATCCATGGAGTACTTCGCGGCTGTGCTGCCGTCCATCTGCATCGGCGTCATCTTCTGGCTGATCATGCGTTCGATTTTCCGCGGCGACCGCACCGAGCGCGCCGTCGAATCCGCTTCCCAGGACGACGCAGCACGCTGGTATAAGGACCTCAAGCAACGCGAGAGCGACGCCCTCCCCTTCAGTCCATCCTCCCTCGCCGACAACGAGCCCACGCGCTGACCCCGGGCATCATGTCAGCGGGGGGGCTAGCGGCTGACCGCCTCAGGTGATGGGGAACGCGTCCCCCGCGACGGGGCTGTGGCCCGCCCCGTGACATGCCCGTCGACGGGGCGACCTACGCATCACGGACCCCGTAAGCCAGGACGGCCTCAGATCGTCGGCTGCGGCAGCTCCCGGATCCGCTGATACAGACCACCCGTTGCATCCTCGGATTGTGAAGACGGCGGAGAAGCCGTGACGGTTCACGGTGCGGGAGAGCGTCAACCACACCGACCACCAGCTCGCCGGTGAACCCGTCCACGACTGCCCCACCCGCACCGCCGGTCCCGCGCGGGCAGCACGGCCACCCGGGACACCGAGGCTCACAGCACTCACATCACAGCGATCAGGACAGGGAGGACAGATGACGGATCCGCTCACCGGGCGTGTTCTGGTGGTCGACGATGAGGTCGACCTGGCGGAACTGGTCGCGGAATATCTGCGCAAGGCGGGCCTGGACGTCGAGGTGCGCCACGACGGCACGGACGCGGTGGCCGCGGTGCGGGAGTACGCCCCGGACGTCCTCGTGCTGGATCTGGGGCTACCGGGAATCGACGGGATCGAGGTGTGCCGTCAGGTGCGGACCTTCTCCGACTGCCACGTGCTGATGCTCACCGCCCGCGACGACGAGGTCGACAAGATCGTGGGCCTGTCGGTGGGAGCCGACGACTACGTGACCAAGCCGTTCAGCCCGCGCGAGCTCGTGGCCCGGGTCCAGGCCATGCTGCGCCGGGCCCGCACCCGCCCCGCGCCCACCCCGCCGCCGGCGGGGCGGGCCCAGGAGCTGGTGATCGGGGACCTGGTGGTGGACGAGGCCGCCCGGGAGGTCCGCGTGGGCGGGGAGTCGGTGGCACTGACCCGGATCGAGTTCGATCTGCTGGCCGCCCTGGCGACGCACACGCAGATGGTGCTCTCGCGCCGGCAGCTGGTGGAGATCGTCTGGGACACGCGCTGGACCGGGGACGAACACCTGGTGGACGTGCACATCGGGCGGATCCGCAAGAAGCTCGGCGATGAGGCCGCCAGCCCGAAGTTCATCCATACGATCCGCGGGATCGGTTTCCGGATGGGCACCGGAGAATGAGCAGCACTGTCTTAACAAGCCCGCGCTGGTCCTGGAGCCCGTTGACGGTGCGGTTGATGCTGGCCCAGACCGCGGTGCTGTTGATCGGGTTGATCATCGTGGTCGTGACCGCGGTGCTGGTCGGGCCGAACATGTTCTACCACGAGCTCGTCGAGTCGGGTCACGCCGATGAGGCCCTCGGGCTGGTGCACCTGGAGGACGCCTTCCGCTCGGTGAGTCTCACGGCCCTGGCCATCGGCGGGTTGCCGGCTCTCTACATCGCCGGGCTGCTCACCTTCTACCTTTACCGCACGATCGGGCGGTCCCTGGCCTCTTTCAGCACCGCCGCCGGTGAGGTGGCCGCGGGCAACTACGATGTCCGCGTCACCTCCACCAAGCTGGGCCCGGAGTTCGACGCCCTGGCCTCCTCTTTCAACGAGATGGCGGCCAAGCTCAGCGCGGTGGACACCACACGGCGCCAGATGCTCGCCGACCTAGCCCACGAGATGCGCACCCCACTGGCCAGCCTCAAAGGCCACCTGGAAGGGGTCGAGGACGGGGTGGTCGCCCTCGATGCGCACACCACCGGCATCCTTCACGCCCAGATCACCCGCCTGGAGCGCCTGGCCCGCGACATCCGCCAGCTCACCGCCGCCGAAGAGGGCATGACCCGCCTGCAGCTCACCCCCCAAGACCCGGAGCATTTGGCGGTCCAGGCGGTCGCGGCCATCGAGCCCGACGCCGCCGGCAAGGGTGTGTCGATCACCGCGGTGAGCACCGGCCCGGAGACCGCCCCGGTGCCGCTGGACCCGGAACGGATGGGCCAGGTGCTGAGCAACCTGCTGGAGAACGCCCTGCGCCACACCCCGACCGGGGGCACCATCATCCTGCGCACCGACCACACCGCCGAGGCGGTCACTTACACCGTCACCGACACCGGGGAGGGCATCAGTGCCGAGAGCCTCCCGCACGTCTTCGAGCGCTTCTACCGCGCGAACACCGGCCGGGAGGCCCACCGCGGCGGCTCGGGGCTGGGCCTGGCGATCAGCAAGGCCCTCGTCGAGGCCCAGGGCGGAACCCTGGAGGCCACCAGCGACGGCCACGGCCGGGGCGCCAGCTTCCGGATCCACCTGCCCTACCGTCGCCCCACCGGCTGAACACTGGGAGCACCCGGACCTAAGGCTTGAAAACGACTGCGGGCCGTGCCCGCCACCAAGAGCTTCGGAGCTTGGTGACGGGCACGGCCTGCGGCGGTGCAGAGGCACCTACCTGCGCGAGGTCCCAGTGGTCCCTCCGAGCACGAGCCGGCGGGTGCCTTTCACGCTGAGGCTGACAACCCGTTCCAGCGGGCCCTGGCCCAGGGCGCGGTACCAGGCGACCGCGAACAAGGCCGCCAGCGTCACGTGGATCAGGAACCACAGGTACGGCTGGTCGTAGTGGAGCTCGAAGGACAGGCCCACCAGGTGAGCGGTGTACAGGGTCAGAGTCATGACGCCCATCGCTGCCAGCGGCAGCAGCCAGGCCTCGGCCTTGCGGGCGATCAGCAGGAAGGCCCCGAGCACGGCCAGGCTCACGCCCAGGCTGGCCGCGATCGCCAGCGGGGTGTTGGTGTGCGGGGTGGCGATCGCCAGCCACCACACCGTGGAGGTCGGCAGGGAGTCCGGTCCCCAGATCAGGACCTCGGCGAGTTCCTCCTCACCGAACGAGGAGGCGTCCAGCAGCCGCTGGTAGCCGCCGAAGGCGTAGAGCAGGAAGTAGGAGGTGGCCTGAGCAAAGATCGCGATCCCGACACCGATGACCAGCAGCCGGATCTGCACCTCCTGCTTGCGCAGGTTCAACCGGCCCAGACCCATGCCGACCAGCAGATAAGTCATGTACGGCAGGGCTGGGTAGGTCCCGGTGAGCAGCAACTGGGAGGCCGTGGCCCCCGGCTCCGTCAGGACGGTGGTGAGGGTGGGATTGTAGTTGCTCCAGGCGGGCAGCTCGTTGAGCAGGCCCTGCATCAGCAGCGGGGACACGAGCCCGAAGACCGCCGCGGAGATGAAGAGTACCTTCGGCCCGGCGTGCAGGAAGGGGATTGCCAGCAGGAAGAACACCCCGTAGTAGATTAAGATGTTGTCCGCCGGGGCGTCTTCGGGCATCAGCGTCCCGATCCACAGCCCCACCGCCGCAATCAGCACGGCCCGTATCGCCAGGCCGATCCGGTCGGCGGTCATCGCCTTGCCTTCGTGCGGGTGGCTTCCGCCGGAAGTCAGGGCCAGTCCGACCCCGGCCAGCAGGGCGAACAGGGCTGCGGAGTCCCCGGAGAAGATCCGCCAGGTGAAGCTGGCCTCCCCGGTCTCCTCGTTCCAAGAGGGCAGGATGTGGATGGCCATCAACCCGACCAGCGCCAACCCCCTCGCCGCATCGATCCCCACCAACCGGCGTGTGGGCCGGATCAGTGCATCGTCGAGTCTCCCTGAATCGGTTCTCTCCGCTCGTGACATCGCGCTCATGACTCCCCCTGATCGAGCCGGCCCTTCCAGGGCCAGCGAAGTGTGCGGCCCGTCGGGGGTCGCGTCCATGGCCCCGGGGCATCCGGAGCCGATCTAACTTCAGGGTCTCGTCCACACTTGACGCCCACCTCGCGGGATCCTCAAGATTCCGTCAAGATTCCCACGGAGTTGCGCCGTCGGTGCGTGCCTCCGGCGCCTGCTCGACGTCACAGTGGCCGCAAGAACATCGTCTGCACGGCCAGGGTTTGTCCCGCGCGGCGTCCGATTCCCACGATGGGACCACGGGGGTCGTTGCACCCCGTGGAGCAGCCCGCTCCCGACAGGGCAGGGGGTGGGAGACCAATAAGCGAAACCAGTCGGGCCGGTGGACGGGGAACGAAGCGGTGGGCCGTGGAGGCTTCCGTGTGTGCGGACCATCTAGCGGGCGCAGGCCCCTATGAGTTGAGCCCCCGATAGTGGTGTAGCGCGGTGGCCCTGCTCGTCGTTGCGGACGAGGGCGCGGCCACCGTGAGATCTTTCGAGTTCACCTCTCACAGCACCCTCGAAAGGACATCATCACGATGACCGCTCCTCACATTGTCGACCCCACCGGCCTGCTCGGTGAAGCCCTGTCCGAAGCCTCGCCGGATCTGATGCGCAACCTGCTGCAGACGGTGATCAACGCGCTGCTCTCCGCCGACGCGGACGCGGTGGTCGGCGCCGAGTGGGGCCGACCCGCTCCCGAGCGGGTAACCCAGCGCAACGGCTACCGCCACCGCGACCTCGACACCCGCGTGGGCACGATCGACGTAGCCGTCCCGAAACTGCGGGCCGGCACCTACTTCCCGGAGTGGTTGCTGGAGCGCCGCAAGCGGGCCGAGTCCGCGCTGATCACCGTGGTCGCCGACTGCTACCTCGCCGGGGTCTCGACCCGCCGGATGGACAAGCTGGTGAAGACCCTTGGGATCAACGCCCTGTCGAAGTCCCAGGTCTCAAGGATGGCCGGTGACCTCGACGAGCACGTGGAGTCCTTCCGCCACCGGCCCCTCGGGGACGTCGGGCCGTTCACCTTCGTCGCCGCCGACGCACTGACGATGAAAGTCCGCGAGGGCGGGCGCGTGGTGAACGCGGTCGTGCTCCTGGCCACCGGGGTCAACGGTGACGGCCACCGTGAGGTCCTGGGCATGCGGGTGGCCACGGCCGAGACCGGGGCGGCCTGGAACGAGTTCTTCGCCGATCTGGTGGCCCGCGGCCTGGGCGGGGTCCGCCTGGTCACCAGTGACGCCCACGCCGGGCTCAAGGACGCGATCGCGGCGAACCTGCCCGGGGCGTCCTGGCAGAGGTGCCGCACCCACTACGCGGCCAATCTCATGTCGATTTGCCCGAAGTCCATGTGGCCGGCCGTCAAAGCCATGCTCCACAGCGTCTACGACCAGCCCGACGCGACAGCCGTGAACGCCCAGTTCGACCGGTTGCTGGACTACGTCGCCGAGAAGCTGCCCGCGGTGGCTGAATACCTGGCCGATGCCCGTGAGGACATCCTCGCGTTCACGAACTTCCCCAAGGACGTCTGGGCCCAGATCTGGTCCAACAACCCAGCTGAGCGGCTGAACCGGGAGATCCGGCGCCGGACCGACGCGGTCGGGATCTTCCCCAACCGGCAAGCCATCGTCCGCCTCGTGGGAGCCGTGCTGGCCGAGCAGACCGACGAGTGGGCCGAAGGCCGCCGCTATCTCGGCCTCGAGGTCCTCACCCGCTGCCGGCTCACCACCGTCGCGGACACCGGAAGCGAGGTGACCACCGACCCCCTGACCGCGCTCACAGCCTGACCCTTACACGAAAGATCGCTACACCACTCCAGGGGGCTTGACCAACTGGGCCCCTGCGCCGCCCAGCAATGCAGGGGTCATCGGGTCGCCGGTGACCGGACCCCGGTGCTGGGGGTGGCCGGGGCCGGCGGTAGATTTTCGGCGTTGCCGCCCCGTCCCCTTGTCCACTTTTCGAGGAGCGGCCGTTCAGGAGGTCCTCCATGCCGCGTGTGTTCGGTCAGCCCCTCACCCCCGCTACCGCCGGCACCACCTACGGATCCGATGTCGACGTCCGGCAGGTGGCCCGGTATTCGGGGTTCCGCCCCGAGGTGCAGGGCCTGCGCGCGGTGGCGGTGCTGCTGGTGGTGGTCTACCACGTGTTCCTCGGGCGGGTCTCCGGGGGCGTGGACGTGTTCCTGCTGATCTCCGCGTTCTTCCTCACGCTGTCCTTCGTGCGCAAGCTCGAGGCAGGCCGGCCCCTGGCCCTGGGGCGGTACTGGTTGCACGTGTTCAAGCGGCTGCTGCCGCTGGCGGTGCTCACGATCCTGGCCACCCTGGTGGCAGTGGAGCTGCTCTACCCCGGCTACGACGTCGGACGCTGGCGCGCCGAGGCGCTGGCCTCGGTGTTCTACGCGGAGAACTGGGCGCTGGCGTTGTCCGCGGTGGACTACTACGCGGTGGATCACTCCACGGCCTCGCCGTTCCAGCACTTCTGGTCCCTGTCGGTCCAAGGGCAGGTGTTTCTGCTGTGGCCCCTGGTGTTCGGGGCGGCCTGGTGGCTGCACCGGCGGTTCGGGTGGCGGCCGGTGCCGGTGCTGGCGGTGTTCTTCGCGGCGATCTTCGCGGCCTCCCTGGCCTGGTCGGTGTACTCCACATCCGTTCAGCAGGAGTTCGCCTACTTCGACACCCGCACCCGGTTGTGGGAGTTCGCCCTCGGGTCGCTGCTGGCCCTGGCGCTGCCGTACCTGAATCCGCCCCGGGCAGCCCGGGTGCTCCTGGGCTGGTTCGGGCTGGTCAGCATGGTCTCGGTCGGGGTGCTGGTGGACGTCCAAGGCGCCTTCCCGGGGTGGATCGCGCTGTGGCCGCTGGCCTCGGCGGCGGCGATCATCGTGGCCGGCCGAACCGGGTCCCCGTTCGGGCTGGACCGGATCCTCGCCTCGGCGCCGTTGGTGCGGCTGGGAGACTGCGCCTACGCGCTGTACCTGGTGCACTGGCCGCTGCTGATCACCTATCTGGTGCTGCGCGACCGCCCGATGGCCGGGCCCCGCTCCGGGGTGGTGCTGGTGGTGCTCTCGGTGGTCCTGGCCGTGGTGATCACCCGTTTGGTCGAAGACCGGTTCAAGGCCTGGGCGTGGCCGGAGCAGAACAAGCGGCGCCTGGCGCTCACGGTCGCGGTGAGCCTGGCGGTGGTCGCCGTGCCCGTGCTGTCGCTGCAGCAGGTCCAGGACCGGCGGGCCGCCGAGGTGCTGGCCGCCGCCGATCGCAACAACCCCGGGGCCGCGGCCCTGCTGCCGGGCTTCCAGTACCAGGGTGACCCGGAGGCGGAAGCGATCCCGGTGGTCACCGGCGACTACTACCAGAAACCAGGGCTGGGTGAGCCCTGCCCGGCCGAGCTCGGGATCGCCGACAGCTATCAGCAGTGGTGCTTCGACACCGTCCCCAACGCCGATCCCGCCGCGACACTGATGGTCATCGGCAACAGTCACGTGCACATGTGGATCCCCGCGATCGAGGAACTGGCCAAGGCCAAGAACTGGCGGGTGGTGACCTATATCCGCGGTAACTGCATGTACTCCACCGTCGAGGAACAGGTCGCCGACCACCAGGAATGCGCCCGATGGTTGGAGGGCACCGACCCGGTGATCGAGGCCGTGAACCCGGAGCTGGTGCTGGTCCAGGGCACCCGCAGCACCGATGAGAACGAGGAACAGTTCACCCCCGGGATGGAACAACGCCTCCGTAGCCTGGCGGAGCGCGGCATCCAGGTCATCGGGCTGCGCGACAACGCCCGCTTCGACTTCGTCCCCGCCCAGTGCGCCGTGGACCACGGGGCCGACGCCCCCCAGTGCGCTGCCTCCCACGTGATTCTGGGCCCGGACAGCCCGCTGGACCCGGTGGCCGGCGAACTGGCACAGGTCTCGATGGTCGACCTGGGGGATCTGATCTGCCCCGAAGGCACCTGTGTGCCGGTTATCGGCAACGTGTACACCTACTGGGACAACAATCACCTCACCGTCGAATACGTCCGGACCCTGGCACCCATGTTCACCCAACGCGTCCAGGAAGCCCTCACCAGCGACGGGGCCCCCTACTAACCCCGACCACAAAGCGGGCAGCTCGAAGCCTGGGCGCTGCTGAGCTCGCGGAGATCCGCCTCTAACCGGGCCATATGTAAAGCGATTCCTGGCCAGCTCGACGGTTGGGATCAGGGGTGAGTGGAGAGGTCGGTGCGGTCGCTGGAGAGGATGCTGCGGACGAGTTGCTGCTCGGCGCCAGGACTCTACAGCTGAGCCAGCCGTTCCCGTAGCTGCGCGATCTCCCGGTCCATCGACGGCTCAGCGAGGTTGCTCTGGGCCCAGGCGAAGAACCGCTGCGCCTCATCGAGCAACGAATCGAGGAAGGGGACGGGCTCCACCATCACCCGGGTCTCGTCGGTGGAGAAGAACACCTTGTGCTTGACCGTCTCCAGCACCACCGGCAGCGGCTGGTCCGGGTAGTAGGTCTTCCCGCGGCCGGTGTCCAGGAACTCCTCGACCACATGGAGCAGGTAGCACCACAGCGCCAAGACGTGATCCACCGCCCCGAACGGCAGCAGCTCGGCCCCCTGGTAGCGCAGCCGGATCTCGCCCTCGCTCCAGTCCCGGTCCCGTCGCCGACGGGACTGCCACAGCGCGGCGGCCTCGGCCTCGTGCTCGAAAATGTCCAGCAGGTAGTCCTGAGGATTGGCGGCCACCTTGGCGGGGTCAAAGATCGGTCCGCCCTTGAGGATCAGCGTGGTGCTGCTCAGCCGCGCAGTGCGCTGGTACTGCGCCCACGCCGAGTCACCCGTGGTGGCCGCCCGTGGCTTGCTCACGAGGCGGGCGCCTCGTCGAGTCGGTGCAGCTCGCTCCACAGCGGCGGCCGGCCGCGCAGGAGAAGGAACTGCTCGATCGTCGTCAGGGGTGGACCCGGCAGCTCATCGGTGGCCTCCCACACGCCGTCGCACTCATCGCACACGCGGATGGTCTCGTTCGTGGCGGCCACCTGCCAGGTGGCAAGGACACCGGTGTCACAGACAGGGCACTCATCGGGGTTCATCGCAGCTCCTTCCTTCGGATTCCTCCCGGCCAGGTACCGGGATCGTGATACGGATCGGCCGAGGACCCCGCCGCGCTGTGGCGACAGCGCTCACGAGGTCCTCGAGTGATCAGATTCTGCCCCGGATCACCCCGGCGGCGGAAGACCGCGCCTCTCCCCCCCCGCCGGCAGCGCCCATCCGGGACCGTGTGGGTGCGCCCGGGGGCGGCCCGCCCTGGCTCAGAGGTGAGTGGCGAGAATGGCGCGGCCACGGATGAAGACATCTCGGATGAGCCGTTGTTCCTCGACCGTGAAGCAGGGCCGATATTCCTCCCCGGCAGGGGTGACGCTGGGGAGGTTGTTGCCGAAGAACAGCTTGTCATAGCACTGCTGCCACGCCTCTCCGGTGTCATCGAGGGTGGCCGAGACGCTGCGGGCGATGTCGGCGAACAGATTCCACGCATCCAACACCTGCGCGCAGATCGCCTCAGAGGCGGGAAGCTCCAGCAGCTCCTCGACGTCGTCGAGAACCTGCACGGCCCCATCGCTGTCCTCCAGCTCGAGGCCGTGCCGGGCGGCCACGGTGGTGAGGTCCTCGGTGGTGGAAGCGGTGACGATTCTCCCGTCCAGGACGAGGACCGCGTCGGTGTCCTCGTCAGTGACCTGGGTGCTGTCGTCGGTCTGCCAGATCAGTGCACGGTCGCAACCGTTGAACCGGACCCACACCGGATACGAGAGCCTCATTCCCGCACCCTACCCAGCAGGCGCCGACAGAACGGGCACCCGACTGCCCTGGGCGGGCCTCACACTTCCTCGATGCGCAACTCCGCCAGAGGTGGGTGGTGATCGGCGTCGGCCCAGGTGATCTCCACCCCGCCGGCGTGGCCCTGCTCGTGCCACAGATACACGCCCAAGGCCTCAACCGGGGTGGTGTCGCTGACAGTGTGGAACCACAGCGGACACTCGGTGTTCTCCGGAAGCCGGGGCGTGGTCGGGTCCACGGTGAAGTCGAAACAACCGCAGTCCCGGACCTCGGTGATCACCAAGGAATCGAACTGTTCTTTCAGCACCGGCGCCAACAGACCGCTGTGGAGCAGAATCTGGGACAACAGCCGACGCTGAGACCCGGTCGACGATGTCTCATCCACCCGGACAGCCTATGCACCGCCTGGCCGACCAACGCCCGGCACGCCACGCGTGACCCAGCAAGGCCACCGCAATCGGGCATCCCAATCGCAGTTCCAGGAGGGTCTGTCTTTCGGGCCCGGAAGCCGGCCGTGGACGACGGACCGGACGAGACAGCTCTATGGGCAGGGCACCGAGGAAAAGTGCCGACCGAGGCGCCATTCAAGGCCGTCCACCTCGACTCGCAGGGCCGGCACCGTACCCCGGCGAAACAGCCGCCGTCGCCGTTCGATGCACCCTTCCCCGTGAAGGTAGGCGCGCATGACCAGGCAGAGCCGTCGCAGCTCGGCTTCTTTCTCCGCCTCCACGTCGTCGTAGTCGAAGAGGGTGACCTGAACCTCCAGCTCAGGAACAAAGGCATCCATCCACTCGTAACTGGCCCGGATAATGGCTGCGCGGCCATTATCGGCGCGGCGACTCACCTGCACCCCGTGCAGCCAGGCATCATCGCTGGAGCTCACGGTCGTCACGGCGAACGTCTCGTCGAACACCTCAGCAACGACCCGGTAGAGCATGGCTTTGATGTCGATGGTCATGAGGGGAGTCTCGCAGGTGCTTCCCGCCCCACGGCACGCTGGCGAACCCCCACGGCAACGGCAGGGGCCGGCATTTGGAAGGCGTGGATCCGCCCCGTAGGGAGGACCGGAGAACGCTGGTCTCTGCGATGGTGCCGTGTCATGACCGGGCACCGGAGGGGCGGTGTCAGAATGTGCCGTGACCAAGAAGAGCCAGTCCCGGAAGAAGTTGCTCGCGACTCTGCGCGAGTCCCTTGCCACGGCCACCCCGGTGCGGATCCAGCGGGCGGTGGAGCCCGAGGAGGTGCTGCAGGGGGTGGTCCTGGAGCTCTCGGAAGAGTGGGTGTTGCTGGCTGATATCCGCGACGGGGCCTACCTCGACGGCTACCGGGTGCTCCGCCTGACAGACCTCGTGCAGGTGGTACTGGAGACCACCTTCCTGTCCTTCTTGCACCAGCACAATGTCTGGCCCCCGGCACGTCCCTCCACCGGGTTCGCGCTTTCGGATCCGCGCACGATCATCACCGGCGCTGTGTCTGCGACCGGGGTGGTGTGCGTGTATCGGGAGGCGAAACGGCCCGGGAAACTGTTGATCGGCGTGCCGGTCCAGTGGAGAAAGAAGAGCCTGTGGCTGCTGCCCGTCACGCCCCAGTGCCATTGGGAGCAGCTCATGGACAAGGTCCGGCTCAAGGACGTCACCCAGGTGAGCTTCGGCGGAGACTACGAAACAGCCGTGCTGGAGGTCGCCGGCCCCATGCCGCCTCGGACCCATCCAGTGCCTGACCCGGCGTAAGCCCACCACGGCAGAACCAAACCAGACACCAATCCCAACTGCACGGCCTTGGGCGTGGAATGGTGGGCGGCATCAGGGGCGTAGCTCTACGATCGCGCCCGGCGCCGAAGAACGAGGGCAAACACCGCAGTCAGCGCCAGGATCAACAGCGAAATCCAAAAAAGCCACTGTCCGAGCGGATACATGTCGACGACGACCGGGGGCTGCCCGGCATCTCGATGGGGGTAGCCGCAGAAGAACGTCGGGGGAAGGAACGACATCTCTCCGGTGATGTTCCCCTGATCCGTTGCCCCGAGTGCCTGCGCGCTCTGCGACGGCCCCTCACTGAGGCAGACGTACTGAGGACCGTCCCGGACGGCTACCCCATGTCCGAGCTGATTGAAGCCCCACAGCAACAGTGCGAGCATCGCCACGATCCGGTTGGCGAAACGCCAATCACTGAGCTCCATGCCAGCTCTCGGAGCGATTGAGGTGTCCGGTCCCCGGTAAGCCGGCGCAGGCGTGCTCATGGCCTGAGCCTAGGCCTCAGCGTCCGCACGCCGCCTCAGTCCTGTGATGACCCGCCGCGGCTTCGAGCTCGAGCCCCGCCAGAACGGCCTCGATCACTTCCTATTGGTCCATACGACGTAGCAGCCACCGACTATCGAGGAATGCCCTTTGTCACTCACGGTCCCCATGGGAGCGACCGCTGGCCCGTCGTGTGGCCCGCGCTGAGCTGGCTGCGGCGGCGAAGAATCCGATGGCAACAGCCCACAGCCACACAGCATCGAGGAGGTAACCGATCAGGATCAGTGCGACGGCGACCATGAGCAGGAGCATCGTCTGCGATTTCCACTTCACGGCTTCTCCATGGGTCAAGGGGGTATCGAGATACTGCCGTCTAGCCACGCTACTTAGGCTCTTCGCGCGCGGGAATCGTTACTTGTGGGGACTGCGCAAAGCGCAACCTCCACCGCAGCACGGCCCGCCGCTAACCGGACCATATGTAAAGCCGGGGCTCGGGGCCTCCAGGTGGTTCGGGTGTCTGGGGCACCCTCGGCCTTCCTCGCTCAGTCGTGGTCGACAGGTGCCGGCGGCTGACCGCGGCGGGCGTCCATGACGCGGGCGTGGGCCATCTCCATCCGCCCGACCCACAGGATCGTCGTCCCGAGGATTGGCCCGAACGTCATCGCCGAACCCACCCCGACGAAGACCAACCACGCCAGCGTGGCGACCCAGGTGATGATCCCGAACGCCCAGCCCATGAAGACCCCTCCCTGGGCCTGGGTCTGGTAGTCGTAAGGTGCCGGCAGCGGGTCCGGGTCACCCTCGGTCTCCAGGCGCCGGTGTTTGACGTGCAGCCGTTGCACGCCGATGAAGCACCCGCCCAGGGTGAGCAGCCCGATGATCGCGTTGGAGAACCCGTACCCGCCGGTGGCCACCAACCAGGCCAGCGCGGCCTCGACCAGCTCGTCGGCGACGATGAACCAGAACAGCCACGCGCCCAGCCCCCACAGCCACTTCCGGTCCTTCTTCGGGGCGGGACCCTCACCGGTTCCCGGTGCCACGAACATCGACTGCCCTCTCCCAGGGTCGTGGGCTCACCGTAGCCATGGCCGGGCTCACGTCCTACCGGCCCGGGGACGCGACGGGGTCGGTTCCCTGTGCCCGGGACTTCCGCAACCGGTAGCCCAGCACGGCGGCCGCGGCCAGCAGTCCGGTACCCAGGCGGGGCAGGATCTCCTCGAACCACGGGTGCACCAGCTCCCCCAGCGCCAGCCCGGCCGGCCAGGCCACCACCCCGGCAATGACCAGCAGGATCCGCCGTTTCACCTTGCCCCGGCCGGGACCGTCCTGCGGCAACGGCGCGGTGCGCTCCGGGTGCTCCTGACGGTCGAAGAGCAGCAACGGCAAGGATGCGAAGAGATTGGCGAACATCGTCCGGTATCCCAGGGACGCATCAAAGGTGCTGTCCTCCCCGGCGGGCAGGGTCGCGAAGAAGACCGCCAGGCCCACGACCAGCACCGTCATGGCGGCGACGGTCACCAAGCGTTTCCGGTCCCGGACGAGGACGAGGTCCTGGCCCTTGGACCGGCCGCGGATCAGCCACGCCCCGCCGACGGCAAGCCCGGCTCCCCAGAGGAAGAACCCCCAGATGGTCCACTGCTCGCTGCCGGAGGTCGTGGTCAGGTACGGCAGGGACGAGAGCACGCACACCAGGCTCAGGCCGAGGGTGATGGCCCCGCACAGGGTGCGGAACCACGGGCCGGGCGTGCCGGTGGTGGGTCGTGTTTCGACTGCCATGGTCGGTCCCTTTCGTCGTCGTGATGCGTGGAGGCGGGTCGCGGCGGTGTCACAAGGGCTGCTTCGTTCCTGTCGGTGTCGCGAGGACCGCCGATGGGTGACGAGGTATCACCGGGTGTAGTGCTGGGCGGTGAACCAGTCGCGCAGCGGGGCTCGGAACGCGGTCACCAGCCAGGCGATGTTGACCGCGATGAAGGCGATCCCGAGGCCGATCAGCACGATCGCCCACTGCCCGTAGAGCCAGAACCCGAAGAGGTTGCCCAGGAAGCCCACCGCGCTCAGAATCGCCAGCACAATCCCGAGGATCCGCGCCCAGTTCGCGCCCTTGGACAGGAACACGTACTCCATGACGTAGAGGCCCACCAGCACCACCAGTCCGATCACCCCGGAGGCGATCGAGATCCCGCGCATCTGCTCGACCATGGTGCCGATCTGCCCGGCGTCCTCGGCCGGCACCCCCATCCGCTGGTACATCGCGGCGAAGTCCATGGTGGCGTAGATGACCGTGACGACGACGCCGAGGGCCGCATACAGGGCGCCCGAGGCCACGGTCAAACCCAGCAGCCGTTTGAGCTGTGGTGGCGCCGGCGCAGGGTCGTGCTGCTGCCCGTGACCGTCCCGCGCACGGTCGTGCCCTCCGGGCGGGGTGTAGCGGGGCGGTCCGCTGCGGGCGGGCTCGTCAGGGTGGCCGGGGTTGTCCGGGTTGTCTGGTGGGGTGCTCATGGCCGGTGGTCCTTCGCTGTGCCGGTAGCAGTGCCGCCGGTGGGTGTGGTCATTCGTGGCGCAGGGCAGTGATGGGGTCTTTCCGGGCGGCGCGCACGGCCGGGATCGTGCCGGCGGCGAAGGCGATGGTCAGGACGGCCGCCACGATCAGGGCGATTCTCGGGGCCTGGAAGGTGAACAGGGACAGCCCGGGCAGCCCGGCCAGGAAGCCCTCGGCCAGCACCTGGGTCAGGTAGGTGCCGGCGGCTACCCCGGTGGCCGCCCCGAGCACCGCCCCCAGCAGCCCGATGAATACGGCTTCCAGGGAGAACAGGCCGAAGACCTTGGGTCCGCTCATGCCCATGGCTTTCATCAGCCCGATCTCGCGGGTGCGTTCCTGGACGGACATCAGCAGCGTGTTGACGATGCCCAGTCCGGCAGCGATCAGGGCGATGATCGCGCACGCGTTGAGGATCCAGATGATGGCGTTGATGACGGTGCGGAACATGCCCAGCTGGTCCTCGACGGTCAGCCCGATCATCCCGGCCTCCTCCAGTTGGGCCTGGATCGGTCCGGCCCGGCCCGCGTCGTCCATGATGGCCCGGGCCATGATGTAACTGGCCGGGATCTCCTCGGGGCTGCCGCTGACCTGGTAGGCGTAGAGGCGTTCGTTGAAGGAGGTCGAGGGGATGGGGTTCCTGGACACCCCGGCCAGGCTGGCCTGGGTCACCCCGGAGACGCGGGCGTCGAATTCCTGCTGTTGCCCGGCTTTGTTGGTCATCACGATCTGCACGGTGGCCCCGACGGCCTCCTGGGGTGAGCCGAAGCCGAGGTCGGTGACCCAGGTGTCGGGGATCGCCAGTTCGTCCGCACCCTCGGCCGCGACCGACCCGGAGGCCATCTGCACTCCTTCGGAGTCGACCGGGATGCCCAGGGTCAGCTGGAACCTCTCCTGCCCGGCTTGCAGATAGGTGGGGACCACGTTGTAGACCGGTGCCACCTCCCCCACCCCGTCGATCCCCTCGATGGTGGCGACGTCCTGGTCCGACAGGCCCACGAAGGACACCCCGAACCCGGTGGCGATCTGGGTGGAGTCCGGATCGTATTTTTGCGGCCCCGACCCGGCAGACAGCTCGATCAGCGGCTGGGACTTCTGCACGTACAGTGCGCTGGCGTCACCGAAGGTGGCGACGGTGACGTCGATGTAGCGGTTGACCCCGGTGCCCATCCCCGAGGTCAGGGTCAGGGCACAGGCGCCGATGAACACGGCCACCACGGTCAGCACCGTGCGGATCCGGCCCCGCAGCGTGCTGGTCACCGCGGAGCCGACCAGGTCCCGCCCCCTCACCGGACACCGCCGGTGACCCCGAGGGCGGCCCCGCCCTGAGGGGCGGCCTCTACCCCGCCGAGGCCCGGCCCGGGGACGGTACGGGCCGGTGTCTCCACGATCCGCCCGTCGCGCAGCTGCACCCGGCGGTCGCAGCGGCCCGCCAGGTCCGCGTCGTGGGTGACCACCACCAAGGTGATGCCCCGTTGGCGGTTGAGCTCGAAGAGGATGTCCTGGACCACCGACCCGGTGGCCGAATCCAGATTCCCCGTGGGCTCATCGGCGAAGATCACCGCCGGATCGTTGACCACCGCCCGGGCAATCGCCACCCGCTGCTTCTGCCCCCCGGACAGATCCACCGCCCTGCTGTGGGCCTTCTCCGCCAGCTCCAGGCGCTCCAGGACCGCCAGGCCCCGGCGTTTGCGTTCGGCCGCGCCCACTCCGGCGATCTTCAGCGGCAGCACCACGTTCTCCAGCACCGTCTGGTTCGCGGTGAGGTAGAACTGCTGGAACACGAACCCGAAGGAGGCGTTGCGGACCCGGTTCAGCTCCCGGGCACTCATCGATGCGGTGGGCGACCCGTGCAGGGCCACGGCACCGGAGGTCGGGGCGTCCAGCAGGGCCAGCAGGTGCATCAGGGTGGATTTGCCCGACCCGGACTTCCCCACGATCGCCACCGACTCCCCCGCCTCGATCGCCAGACTCACCCCGCCCAGGGCGGTGAACCCCGCATCACCCTGACCGTAGGACTTCACCAGGTCTTGCACCTGAAGCACCGCGGGCATCGTCATTCCTGTTCTCCCCCTCCTCGCACGCCGGCCGGCGACCACTGCGGGCAGTCAACCCCTGAATGGCCGGTGTGGGACGGCGTCTCACCCCCACCCTTCATCATGTGCGAAAGCACACACACGGGGGTATGCGACGCGCGTCCCCACTAAAGGGGTGCCCCCCGATGCCTGCTCGCGCTCTTGCTCCTGACCCCCGTCAGGACGCGGTTCCGGGCGTCAATCCGCCACTGCCCGGAGGCCCCACGACAGCGCGCACCGCCCGGGGCCGCGGTTGTCCGGGCCCAGAGAACAGTCCCGCCCCGCCCCACGGGGCCACGCAGAGACAGGAACCGGAACGAACGTCCCGTACCCGAGGGACACGATGGTCAACCCCAACCGCGACGTGACAGGTCCAGTAGTCAATCGGACCGCGACCCAGCGTGCAGCACGTGCAGATAGCACCAGGCGCGCCGGATCCGGAAGGCGGAACCGATCGCGACCCCCAACGCCCCACAAGAGGCCAACACCCACGGAAACTCCGGCCGGACGAGCTCACCGAGGAACATGCCCAGCAGGACAGCCACCATCACCACAAGCCCCTCGACGATGGCGCAGGCGGCCAGGCCCGCAGCGGTCCGGACGTCGGGATCCGACGGCACGATCCTGAACTTCGGTGCCGAGGACAGCGCCCCCTGCCATCGCACCCTGCTGACCTTCTTGTTGAAACGAGGACGTGGGGCCTGAGCGAAGTAGTGGACGAGCATCAGCAACCCGAAGACGGCCAAGGTAGCCAGGAACCACAGCAGCTCCGGCGCAGCATCGGGCAGGAACCACGCCAGCGCCGGAAAGCTGATCACCGCCACCGCACTTGTCGGCAAGGCGCGCCTGATGAGCTGACCAACCGTGGGGATCGAGAGTCCGCCGGCGGGTCGAATGTCGCACCCAACGGCACCAGCATCCACGTCCACGTTCGCGACGCTACCGCCCAATGTGGGCGGCAGTCTCGGCGCACAAAAGGGGACCCTCATCAGGCTCCGCCCGAAGCCGAACCCCTAGTGCACCCTTTACCGGGGTTGGTGTGGTCAGGTGATGCCCCCTCGCGGAGTGGGCGGCCCCGTACCGACGTCGTTTACGACGTCACGCCCTCGCGCGCCCGCTAGGTGTAGTTCCCCGACACGTTGTGAACGGCTGAGGTAGGCGAAGACCTCCGTGCAGGATGTGGGTCACCACACTCACTGTCCTGAACACGGAGGTCTTCGTGTCCCACGCTAACGCTCCTTTGACGCCGGTGGGCCGGCTACGTCTGGCGGTGCTCATCATCGATCAGGGCTGGTCCATCCGCCGGGCCGCCGAGCGGTTCCAGGTCTCACCGGCCACAGCCTCGAAATGGGCCGGCCGGTACCGGGCCGGTGAGCCACTGACCGACCGGTCCAGTCGACCCCGCAGGTGCCCGCGGCGCCTGGCAGCACGCACCGAGCGGCGGATCATCGCGCTGCGCGTCACCCGCCGGTGGGGCCTGCACCGGATCGGCTACCACCTGGGTCTGCCGCGTTCAACGGTCG
The DNA here is from genome assembly GCF_004136555.1 of Kocuria carniphila. Lineage (GTDB taxonomy): Bacteria > Actinomycetota > Actinomycetes > Actinomycetales > Micrococcaceae > Kocuria > Kocuria carniphila. Next base: position 78,312 of record NZ_NOIT01000012.1, on the reverse strand, counting down.
GGCGGGTGCTGGCCCGGTACCGGATGCCGCTGCTGACCCAGGTGGACCGGGCCACCGGTTTGCCGGTGCGCCGGTCCACTCCCGTGCGCTACGAAAAGTCCCGGCCCGGGGAACTGGTGCACCTGGACATCAAGAAGCTCGGACGCATCCCCGCCGGCGGAGGATGGCGGGTGCACGGGCGCGGATCGGCACCGGACCGGCAGGCCGGTGTGGTGCGCGACCGCGCCGCACGCGCCGGGGCCCGCGGCTCACGCGGCTATCGCTATCTGCATCACGCCATCGATGATCACTCCCGGTTGGTCTATTCCGAGATCCTCGACGATGAGCGAAAGGAGACCGCTGCCGGCTTCCTGGGGAGGGCCCAGGGTTTCTTCGCCACGGCCGGGATCACCATCATCGCGGTGATGACCGACAACGGGTCCTGCTACCGGTCGCGCACCTTCGCCGCGGCCCTGGGGCAGATCGAGCACAAGAGAACCCGCCCCTACCGGCCGCAGACCAACGGCAAGGTGGAGCGCTTCAACCGCACCCTGGTCGCCGAATGGGCCTACGCCAGCGCATACGACTCCGAGGAATCCCGCGCGGCCACCTATCAGGACTGGCTCCACCACTACAATCACCACCGACCCCACACCGGCATCAGCGGCAACGTCCCCTCAGTCCGCGTTCACAACCTCACGGGGAACTACAGCTAGGCCAGGGCTGGTGTTCTTATGCGATGACTGCCCACAGCAGCAGGAGCACACCAGCCGGTGCGAAAACGCCGGCTAAAACCAGGGGAATACGCGAGAACCTTTGATACTCCCGGACATAGAAGGCCTCCAGCTCCTCGTTGTAGGTGCCCTCCGAACGCTGAATGAACGTCTCCAGAACCGGGCCGACGAAAACACGCGTGACACACAGATAGAGGACCAGCTCAATGCCGGCAGCCAGCAACAGACCATAGGCTAGAAAGTCGGGGAACTCTTGGACATTCTCATAAGCCATGCGAGTCGCCACAAACACAGCAAAAATTGCTACGAACAGGGTCGGGCCCCAGATCATCACCCGGGCTCCCTCGATGGGGCGATCCACCGCCACCTCAGGGTCCCGGCTGTGCCCGGCCCGTGGAGCAGTAGGTCTGGCCCAGCTCTTGAAGATGATGGTCAGCACGAACACGAACATCAGGCCGGTGACAACCATCTCGAGTACTTCCACGACGTCCTTTCGTCGCCCTCCAGAGAATCTGAGGACATCCTCCATTCTTACCGCAAGGTAGAAATATCAGGCCCCTCGAGTTGTCCATACTTTTGCAGGAAGAGTGCTCCCACCCTCAGCCCCACCCCGTTCCAGGTCAGATCGGCCCCCGATGCGCGGGAGGCAACCCCTACCGCAATGCGGCTCGTCGCGGAGTCCACCAAGTCTCCATCAGTCTCTGGGCCTGTGGATCTCCGCTCTTCAAGGCTCTCGGTAGGTCCCCACAAGTGTTCATTCTCGAATGCGAACCACCCCGGTACCGTGGCAGACAGGCAGGGAGGGGCCCATGAACTATCGACGCATGGAGGCCACGTCGCTGCTCGTCTGCGCTGTCTGTGCCGCGGTGCTCGGGTTCGCCACCGGGTGGTTCGACCTCACGGAGACGCAGGCCTTCGTTGTCTGCGCCGTGTACTTGATCGGCGGGCTACCGGCGATTCTCTATCTGCACTTCATCGCCAAGGCTCAGCGGGACTCCTCAAGGACAAGGAATCGGCCCAGGTCCGCGAATCTCCGATACGCGTTGTGGGCTCCACCCGTGGCCATCTGGGTCGTTCTCGCCGTGCGCGCTGACGACCCAGTGACGAGATGGCTATGGGCCGGGGCTGCGGGTCTAGCCGTGGTCGCCGTCGCCATCGACTGGTGGCGACACCGGGCAAAGAGCACTCCACGCACCGAAGGGGCCGAGGACACTTAGAAGTGGTTTCAATAGTTACGGCTGAGGCGTTGAGTGGGGTCGACCAGGCCGGTGATCATGACTGCCATGGCGAGTCAGAGAACGTTCGGACGACTGGTCAGCGACCAGCTGTGGGAGCTGCTGGAACCCTTGATCCCGCCACCCCCGCCGGCGAAGAACGGGCGCACCGGGCGGCCTCGGGTTGATGACCGGGCCGCGCTGGAAGGCATCCTGTTCGTGGCCGAGAACGGCATCGCATGGAAGAAACTCCCCACCGAGCTGGGCTTCGGCTCAGGGATCACCTGCTGGCGCCGACTGCGGGCCTGGCAGGAGGCCGGGGTGTGGGAGAAGCTCCACCACACCGTCCTGGACCAGCTCGGCCAGGACGGGGCGCTGGACTGGTCGAGGGCGTCTTTGGATTCGGTGAGTGTCCGGGCGAAAAGGGGGGTGAACTGACCGGCCCCAATCCCACGGATCGCGGCAAACTCGGCACGAAGTACCACCTGCTGGTCACTGCCGACGGGTTGCCGCTGGCGGTGGCGATCACCGGAGCCAACCGCCACGACTCCATGCTCGTGGAGCCGATCCTGGACGGTTTGAGCCCGGTCAAGGGCCGAGGCCGCGGCCGTCCACGGCGCCGACCGGTCAAGCTGCACGCGGACAAGGCATACGACAACCGACGAGTCCGCCGCTACCTGCGCCGGCGCGGGATCACCGCCCGCATCGCCCGCATCGGGGTGGACTCCAGCGAACGCCTGGGCCGGCACCGCTGGGTGGTGGAACGCACCATCTCCTGGTTGCTGGCCTTCCGTCGCCTGGCCATCCGCTACGACCGCAGTGCTACCACCATCACCGCTGTGGCGACCCTGGCCATCACTGTCATCTGCGCACGGCGTCTGCCCCGGAAAGACTATTGAAACCACTTCTTAGGGACTCGTACTCCGGACATCCGGAGCTCCACGATGTGCCGCGAACTGTCATCGCAGCTCTCGAGCACAAGACGTACCACCAGATGGGGGAAGATGCGGAACTACTTCTTCACGATCGCGATGGGGCTGTGCGTCCTGATTGGGGTCGTGAGCCTGGGAACCACCAGCAATCCAGGAACGGCGTTGATGGCGCTTTTCGCGGCCACGCTGGGCTTGTTCGGGGTGGGGCTGGGGCTCTATCAGATCCGGGCTTCTCACAAAGCCGGCCGGACCCTGTCCATCTTCGGGCCCCCTGCCGGCCTGGAGGAGTACCAGCGGCGGGGACCACGCCACGGGACGCGCGGGGAGAATTGGTTCGGTGTCTTCATGGGCACCTGGATTGCCGCCTCGTCCCTGTGGCGCCTGGACGATGGGTGGAATGCGCTGGACATGATTTTTTTCAGCCTCGCGCTGGTGATCGTCCTGGTGTCTATCGTCCGCCTGGCCCTGCTCCGTCGAACCAAGCAGACCCCGCAGGCCACGTCGCACTCCGCGACAGCACATACTTTCGGACACCCCAACAACCCTCACGACTGACACCACCCTTCAGACGGTCGAAGAAGACCTTCCCTCGCGCCGCCCCGATTCGGTTCCACGCTGCCGAGCGGCGAGGACCCCATGCCGACCTCGCCGAGTACTAGATAGATGGTGCAGAGGCTGTAGCGATGCACCGCCTTGGTTCTCAGGACGGGGCTCGGGCGTGCCGAGCATCACCCGCGGAGGCAACGCTCCCCGTAGGCTGATCTCGTGCTGCACCTCCTCATCGACACCTCTACATGTCTCGACCTTGCGCAACGTCGAGATGGGCAGCGCTGGATCGTCGCTCTGCGGGTACTCATTTGTCAGGGAGAGGTGAAGCTGCTGGTTCCGCCCGTGGTCATTGAGGAGTTCGACCGCAACGAAGCCCGCGTGCAGGCGGCGATGACGTCCAGCATCGCGGGCCGGTTCAAGCAGATCCGCCATGACCTCGTGACCTACGGCAGCGACGACGATGCTCATGCCGTGGAGGTCATCGAAAACCTCGGCCGGCACCTCCCGCTCGTCGGCGCGATGACGACCCGGAACTTCCGGGATATCCGTGAGCTCCTCGTCGCCGGTCAGATCGTCGAGCAATCAGAGGCCGAGATAAAGCGCGTCGTCGAGCGGGGGTTGAGAAAAGCTGCGCCCTTCCACAGCGGGAAGAACAGTGTCGCTGACGCCGTCATATTCGAGCTTTACCAGATCGCCACACAGGGAGCGGACCTCGCGGAGCACCCGCACGCCTTCGTCACCACCAACCACACCGACTTCTCTCGGGCGAATGGCGATAAGCGGGAGCCGCATGACGACATTGCGGATGCGTTCGACGGAACCGGTAGCCGATACGCCCTTGGGGTGGACGGCCTCGACGTGGTCCTGCGCGACTACTTCGGTGAGGAGATCGAGGAGCTTTTCGAGGAGACTGACTTCCAAGAAGAGCCCCGTCGGCTGGACGACATCGTCGCCGCGGAGAAGGAGATGTTCGACCGTATCTGGTACCACCGGTCCTTGCAGGCCGACTACCGCGCCGAACGGGAAGGGGACGCGGAGGAGCTCGAGCGCAACCAGGCCGTCGCCGGCCCCGGCCGTGCAAGGGTCGAGGCTACCTATACCGAGCCCGGGCAACTCGGGCCGTACACGGACTTCGAAATCGGGGTGCTGAACGGGAAGATGAGCGCGCTGCGGTGGGTGCTGGGTAGCGAGTGGGACTTCCTCGACACCTGATCCGCCGTACGTAAGCCGGACCCCATCCGAGTCACTGCACGCCTGTTCGCTCAGTAAGCAACCGCGAGGCGTTGTCATGCCCGATTACCCCGCCCGGTGAAAAGCCCGCTCAGGTGCGTCATACGCATCACGATGTCCACAGATAACGACGGCCTCAGATGCTCGTCGCTGGCGGCAGCTCCCGGATCCGCCGGTAGAGGGTAGCCCTCGACATCCCGAGGTCGCGGGCGACCTGGGTAGCCGGCTCCCCACCGTCAATCAGTCGGAGGGCGTTGCGGATCTGGGAGTCGGTGAAGGTCGGGCGGCGCCCGCCGAGGTCCTGGCCGGCGGCCCGGCGCTTGGCCACCGAGTCGGTGATCCGCTCCCGCTTGATCTCCAACTCCATCTGGGCCAAGGCCGCCATGACCGTGAACACCATCGAACCCATCGGGGTGGCAGTGTCCACGTCTCCCCCACCCAGGTTGAGCACCCTCAGCCCCGCTCCCCTCGCCCGCAGTGCCTCGGCGAAGGCCAGCATGTTCTGCGTCGAGCGGCCCAGCCGGTCCAGCGTGGTGATCACCAGAGTGTCCCCCGACTCGAGCGCAGCGACCGCCCGGTCAAACTGCGGACGCGAAGCACGCCCTCCAGACACTCCACTGTCGACATAGATGTCATCGCGCCGCACACCGGCACCCAGGAGGTCAGACACTTGGCGGTCTGCGTCCTGTTGCCGCGTCGACACTCGGGCATAGCCGATCAGCTTCCCCATGTCCACCTCATCTGTCTCGCAACTGACGTTGAGTATTCGATTTTAGGGGCATGGATAAAGCACATAGCTACGAGACAGGCCGAACCGCGGAAACATGCGGTGTGAATTGTCATTTTCAGAAGTCGGCTGCACGGAATGTCCGAAGTCGGCTGCACTATCTGCTGGAGGCCGCGCTCTGATCGACGACCCTGCTGATCTTGTTCTTCGGCGCTTCCCTCATTTTTTCGCCTGGCGGCGCAGGGCACGGAGCACTGTGTCGCCACGGTCGTCACCGCACGTCGCGGTCAGCGGGCTTCTACGGTGCCCATCATGCCCTGGTCCTCGTGGTCGAGGATGTGGCAGTGGTAGACGGTCTTCCCGGGAAAGTCCTCGAAGGCGATGAGGACTTTTACCTGGCTGCGGGCCGGGACGTTCACTACGTCCTGCCACCTCGGTTCGGAGAGGTCGCGGTTTCCGTCCTGGACGATCTGCATGGGCCATACGTGCAGGTGGATGGGGTGGTCCATGGGACTGGAGTTTTTCAGGGTCCACTCCTCCACGGTCCCGGCCGCCACGGGGGTGTCGACCCGGTCGGGGCCGAACTCCTGGCCGTTGATGGTGAAGGCCATCATCGTGGTGTCCCCCTCACCGCCCCCACTGCCCATCATGGCCCCGCCGCCCATGCCCATGGCGAAGTCCAGTGTGCGGCGGGCGGTGATCGGCTCCCCGCGCAGATCTCGCAGGCCCGGTCCTTCAGGCACAGGTGGAGGTTTTTGGACGGGTGCTCCGGACACTGTCAGAGTGAGCAGCTCGACCGGCTCGCCGCTACCGGTCTCGTTGTCACCCATCATGGTCCCGCCCATCATGGCGTCCATGCCGCCGCGGTCCACCGGTGCGGCGACCAGCGTGGAGGAGCCCTCGGTCGTTTCCACGAGCATCTCGATGCGGTTGCCGGGGGCCAGCACCACTTCGGTGATGTCCTCGGGGGTCGGCAGGCGGCCGAGGTCGCGGCTGAGCACCCGCACCTGCTGGCCCTCCAACCGCAGTCGGAGGTACCGGGAGGGGCAGGCGTTCACGATTCGCCACCGTTCCCGCTCCCCGGGCGCGGCGTTCAGTTGCGGGCGGACCGCTCCGTTGACCAGCACGACCTCACCTTCCCGGCCCATCATCTGTTGCATCTGACTCACCTCGGCGAGGTTGCCCGAAGCATCCAGGGTCAGATCCGAGACCACCATGACCCGCTCCCGGGTGACCGGGACCGGCTCGGTGTCCTCAACGATGATGGCCCCGTAGAGTCCAGCGGCGACCTGATCGGCCACGTGGCCGTGGCGGTGCGGGTGGTACCAGTAGGTGCCCGGCGGATGGTCGGCGGGCAAGGCGAACTCATAGTTGAAGGACCCACCGGGTGCGATACTCACGAACGGGTTATCGCCGTTGCCTTCCGGGGAAACGTGCATCCCGTGCACGTGCAGGTTCGTCGGCGCCTCCAGACGGTTGGTCATCGCAACCCGCACTGTATCTCCGGGTGCCACGCGCAGAGTCGGGCCGGGAAGGGAGCCGTTGAAAGCCTTCACGGATGCCTGCCGTCCGCCGACCTGGATGCGTGTCTGGGCGGCGGTCAGGTCCAGTTCCAGCACGCCTTCGCGGCTGGCCAGCACCTGCGGTTCGATCAGGTCCTCACCACCGGTGTACCCGCGGCCGCCGGTGGCGGTCCACCACAGCCCGGTCCCGCCGACGACGGTGGCACCGGCCCCTGCCGCGCCAAGCGCCAGCAGCTGCCGGCGGGTCAGCGGGCTCACCGGCCGTCATCTTCGAGGGTCTGCAACCGTTCGCGGTACTCCTCGGCGCTCAACTCGCCGCGGGCGTAGCGCTCCTGGAGGATCTCCCGCCCCCGGCCAGGATCCGCGCCGGGGGCACGACCGTGATCGGGTGCGCCGGTGTTCGAGGATCTGCCGGAGAGGGTCTTTACCAGCACGACCACCAGCACGATTACCCCGGCGAGCACCAGCAGCCCGAAGACCCACATCAATCCCATACCACCCATACCGCCGCCGTTCATCATGATCGTGCTCCTTCTCTCTGGTCGTGCATGGTCAGATCTTCAGTCCTATGTGTCTCTTGCCGGTATGTGTCAACCCAGTTTTGACCTCTCAAGCCTTGGGCAGCGGGCATTTCCTGCTCACCACCACCGGGATGGACCGTGTGCTGCAGGGGCCCCGCCGATGGAGACGGCGGCGATCCCAGCTTCGGTGGCTTCTTCGATCGCGGTCGCTAACCGGGCTGGGCCTGTCCGAAGCGCAGCAGCAGCGAATCGGGCACGGAACAGCAGAGCCTGGTGAGCCAGCGCGAAGGCTGTCGCTGTGAGGAGCGGTTACGATTCGGCCATGGGCAGGCCGACACTTTCGGCCTCGTTGAACATGGCGTCGATGTGGACCACGTCTTTGCCGGCGCGCTGCAGCAGGCTCGCGGCGATGCCGGAACGGTAGCCGGAGGCGCAGTGCACCCACAGCCGCTGTGGCGGGACGTCGCCCATCCGGGACGGCAGGTCATGGACGGGGATGTTGACGGCCCCTCGAATGTGGGAGGTTTCGAACTCGTCGGTGCGCCGCACGTCAAGAATGACTTCGTCACCGGTGCTGCCGCGGGGAACCTCATCCCAGCCAACCCGGGGATACTTGGCGGTTGGCACTCCATGGGCCCATTCGGCCGGGCCGCCGCCGGTGGCAGTATCGGGGGAATCGATGCCGATCCGGGACAGGTCCCGGATCGCGTTCTCCACATCTTCGTGCGTACCGAGCAGTGTCAGTTTGTCGTTCCAGGGCAGCACCCAGCCCAAATATCCGGTGAAGCTGGACCCGTCGCCATATTCGAAACTGACGGACCCATCCAGATGGTTGCTGGCGAAAGCGACCCGGTTGCGCAGGTCGATGACCCATTCGCCGTCGTTGAGGCGGCGGCCGAGTTCGCCGGCGTCGACCGACTCTGGCACTGTCAGGTCCGCGGGACCGGGGCCTTCAATGTTCAGGGGGCTCATGTGTGCGTAGTAGGCAGGGTAAGCGCTGAGGTTGGCGATCAATTCCGAAACGAAGTGGTCCTCGTCCGGATCTGTCAGAGCATGGTTGTCCCGGGCCTGCTCGCCGATAGTGGACGAATCAACCTGGGCGGCAGGTCCGCTGGAGCAGAAGGAACCGAACCCATGGGTGGGATACAGCGGGGCGTCCTGGACGGCTTCGGCAACGAGCCGCCGCGCCGAGGCGTACTGGTTCCGGGTGAGGGTCTCGGTGTCATCGTCGCTGACCAGGTCGGTGCGCCCAACGGAGCCATACAGCAGACTCCCTCCGGAGAAAACCGCCTGCCCTTGACCATCGCTGACGATATAGGACAGGTGGGTGTGGGTGTGCCCGGGCGTGGCCACCGCCTTGACGGATAGATCGCCGACCTGGAAGACCTCCCCGTCGGCAACCGGGGTCCGTTCGTAGTCGACGGGGTCGGCGGCGTTGACCAGATACTCTGCCCCGTGAGCCTTGGCGAGCATCAGCCCGCCGGTGAGGTAGTCGTTGTGGATGTGGGTTTCGGCAACGTGGGTGATTTTCACCCCCGCATTCCGGACGGCGGCTTCGAGCCGGTCGGTATCGCGCTGCGGGTCGATCACCAGTGCACTCGTGCCGTCGTGGACCAGGTAGCTGCGGTCGCCCAGTTGCGGGGTGTCGATCGTGATGACGTCCATGGGATGCTCCTTCACTATGGGCACTGTTCACGCTGATGGAATAGGTGGGGTTCCTACGCTCCGGCGGCGGCCGGCAATTGAGCTAATGCGGCGCGCAGCCGGGTATCGGCATCGTCGGCCACTTCGCGGACAGCATCGGTGTCGCTGAGCTCGACCATGGTTTGCGGGTCAATGGCTTGGACCACCGTGGTGCCGGCTGATGGGCCGCGGCGCACGACGACGTTGCACGGCAGCAGCGCCCCCAGATCCGGCTCGGCGGTGAGGCCGCGCTGGGCCAGGCCGGGGTTGCAGGCACCCAGGATGACGTAATCGCCGAGCGCCTCTGCGGCCTCAGCGCCCAGCTTGCTCTCGAAGGTGGAGCGGACGTCGATTTCCGACAGGACGCCGAACCCCTGTTCAGAGAGGGCCTCCTTGGTCCGTTCCACGGCGTCGGTGTAGGAAAGGTCGACGGTGATCGTGTGGGTGTAGCTCATCTGCTGCTCCTTGCTGGTTGTACCTGCAGTGCTGCTTGACGATTCGTGCGGGCGGGGGTGCTGTTAGGCGAGGGAGAGGAACAGTTTTTCCAAGTCCTTCTTATCGATACTGGGGTCCTCCTGGCTCATGCACTGCTGAAGCCCGCTGGCGATGATGGCAAATCCAGCCTTATCCAGCGCCCGCGATACGGCGGCAAGCTGAGTCACCACATCCTTGCAGTCACTGCCGTTTTCGAGCATCCGTGTGACGGCACCAAGTTGTCCCTGTGCACGCTTGAGCCGGTTCACGACCGGGCCCAGATCTGTGGTGTCGAGTTGCATTGTTCCTCCATAGTCTTTCGTGCTTGCCTTCAATTGTATACCCCCAGGGGCTTATTGCATACCCCCTAGGGTATGTGTAAGACTGGCTTCATTCCCACCAACGACAATCCTTTGGAGGACGATAATGATCGTGAATCAGTACTACCTCGGCTGCCTGTCCCATGGCTCCTACCTGATCGGCGATGAGAGAAGCGGTCAGGCGGTCGTCGTCGATCCGCGGCGCGACATTGGCGAGTACCTCGCCGACGCGGCGGCGAACAACCTGACGATCACCGGGGTGATCAATACCCACTTCCACGCCGACTTCGTCGCCGGCCACCTTGAACTCGCCCAGGCCACCGGCGCATGGATCGGCTACGGCCGCCGAGCAGAAACCGAATACGAGATCCGCACCTTCAGCCACGGCGATAAGGTCTCCCTCGGTGAGGTCGAACTCGAGATCCTGGAGACTCCCGGGCACACCTGGGAGTCGATCAGCGTACTGGTACGCGAACAGTCCGGTGCGAGCCCGGATGCGGTACTCACCGGCGATGCATTGTTCATCGGCGATGTCGGCCGCCCCGACCTGGCTGCCGCCGTCGGCGCCGACCCGGACGAGCTGGCACGTGCCCTTTACGCGTCGATCCATGATGTGCTGATGAAGCTTCCCGACGACGTGCGTGTGCTGCCGGCCCACGGCGCCGGTTCCGCATGCGGCAAAAACCTTTCGGATGAACTCGAGTCCACTATCGGTGCGCAGCGGATGATGAACCTCTCCGTCCAGCCGATGGGTGAAGACGAATTCGTTGCCATGATCCGCAGTGGACAGCCGGCCATCCCGGAGTACTTTGCCGTCGATGCCGTACTGAACCGTCAGGACCGCCCCTTGATCGGCGCCGCCAGTGACCTCCGTGCACTGTCCGTACGGGACCTGCAGGATGCCGCCGCCCGCGGCGCTCGGATCCTCGACACCCGCTCACCGGAGGACTTCGCCGAAGGCCACCTCGCCGGATCTCTCAACGTCGGACTCGACGGACGCTTCGCCGAGACGGCCGGCATGGTCATCGGATCAGATGAGGAGATCGTCCTTATCACCCACGCGTCACGTGAAGAAGAGGCCGCGATGCGGCTGGGCCGGATCGGCTTCGACCGGGTGGCCGGTTACCTCAACGAACCGGCACGCGCCTTCACCGAACTCGGCGACATTGTCCAGCGGGGAGAACGCGTCGACGTCGAAACCTTCGACACAGAACGCCAAAACGAAGGGGCCACGGTTCTCGATGTCCGCAATCCCGGTGAAATCGAAGACGGCGCGGTGCCCGGTTCCGTGCGGATTCCGTTGGCAGAACTGGCGCAGCGCCACAACGAAGTCCCCGCGGACCGGCCCGTCCTCGTACACTGCGCCGGCGGGTGGCGCTCCAGCGTCGGCGCCAGCACCCTGCGAGCCCTCGGCCACACCAACGTTAAGGATCTGACCGGTGGCTACAGCGCCTGGACAGCCACTCACGAACCATCCAACGCCTAAGAACACCGGGCAGCACCATCACCGGAAAGGAAATACCGCCATGTCCGAAATCACCACCGCAGAGGCCAATGCACGCCGCAATACTGCGACCATCCTGGACGTACGTGAAGAGGCTGAAACCGCCGAAGGCATGATCCCCGGCGCAGTGCACATCCCGCTCGGCCAACTGGCATCCCGTCTTGGAGAACTCGATGCGGGCCGGCCGGTCATCACCGTCTGCGCCAGCGGAAACCGAAGCGCCCACGCGGCCGTGGACCTGCTGGTCGCAGGTTTCCGCGCAGACACGATGGCCGGCGGCATGACCGCCTGGGAAACCGAAGGTCGACCCACCCACAAGCCCTAAAAAGGCGCATCCACCCATCCCGGCGGTCCGCCGCCGGTCCTTGCCGGCGGCGGGGACACCTTGAGCACAAAGGAAAGTATGACTACTTCAACACAACCTAAACCCACGATCGATACCGTGGGCGCGGCAACGCTGCAGTCCTGGATCGACACCGACGATGACCTGATCGTGTTGGACGTGCGCAGCGGAGCCGAATTCGAAACGGTGCATATCCGCGGCTCATACAACGTGCCGCTGCCGCTGCTCTCCGAACACGCCGATGAGCTCGCAGGGCGGCTCGGCCGACGCACCGTACTGGTCTGCCAATCCGGCACGCGTGCCGAACAGGCACGGCAGCGCCTCAACGGCGCCGGCGTGGAAGCCGCCCATGTATTGACCGGAGGCATTCCCGCCTACGCGGCCGCCGGCGGCGACGTCGTCCACGGCACCCAACGCTGGGACCTCGAACGCCAGGTCCGCCTGGTCGCCGGCTCCCTCGTCGTGACCGGGCTCGCCGGCGGCAAGTTCCTCTCACCGAAATTCCGCATGCTCGCCGGGGCCATCGGCACCGGACTGACCTTCTCCGCCGCGACCAACACCTGCGCCATGGGCAAAGCACTGGCCGCAATGCCCTGGAACCGCGCGGCTCAGGAGCCAACCCGCGAAGCAGTCATCCTGCAACTGCCCTCCCGGGGACCGGCACCGCAGACCCAGGCTTCATGATCGCCGCCGCCCTGGCCCTGGGACTGCTCGTCGGAGCGGTCCTGGGCCTGGTCGGGGCCGGCGGTTCCATCATTGCCGTTCCCGCGCTTGTCTACGGCGTGGGAATGAGCACCCACGACGCCATCCCCACCTCACTACTCGTCGTCGGACTCTCCTCCATAGCCGCCGTCATCCCCCGTATCCGCACCGGTATCAGCTGGCGTATCGCACTGCCGGTTGGGGCCGCCGGCATTCCAGCGGCATGGGGCGGAGCCGCCGCCGGCCGGCTCCTGAACGAAGAGGTGCTCCTTCTCGCCTTCGCCGCCATCATGGTGGCCGCCGGGGCCCGGATGCTCACCAAGACACCAGAGATAACCGGACACTGTGGCTCCGATCAGGGATCCTTCCTGCGATCGTGCTTACCCAAGGCAGCCGCCGTCGGACTTGGGATCGGTTTTCTCACCGGACTGCTCGGCGTCGGCGGTGGCTTTCTCATCGTTCCGGCACTGACGCTGTTCCTCGGTCTGTCGATGTCGCAGGCCGTCGGAACATCACTGGTCATCATCACCATCAACGCAGCAGCAGGATTCAGTGCCCACGCCACCGGCTTCACCATCGACTGGGTCCCAACACTGGCCTTCGCAATTCCCGCCATCGCCGGCTCGCTCGCCGCGAGCCGCCTGTCACACAAACTCAACAGCAAACACGTTCGCACCGCCTTCGCCATCCTCGTGTTCGCCGTCGCCGCCATCGTGGCGGTGAGCACCATTATCGGCATCATCGGCGGCTGACGATTCGCCGCTCCTTTCGTTCCACCGCGCTCAGCGACTGTCCCAGTGCCGTAACCGCCACCGGGGTTGATCGATGCACCAACCGCATCTGCAACTAGTAAGCAAACCTGGCACTGGATTTCAAGCAACTGGGTGCGGTGTCGGACCTGCAAGCGGTAGAGAGACACCTGCCTGTGAAGGGGACCCTCCGTGCCGCTGGGCGCCGGCCCATACAGTCGTACTCAATATTCACTGCGCCCGGCTTCGGGAGAGCAATTTAGCGCCGTCAGGCCTTAGTTCTCCAGTGGGCGAGACGTGCCGGTACAGCGTCTGCCGGGTGATGCCGAGTTCTTTGCAGAGATCACCAACCTTGGTGTCGGGCTGACCCATGGACGCTTTCGCCAGGCGGACTTTGGCGGACGTCATTTTGTAGGGCCGGCCGCCTTTTCTGCCCCGGGCGCGGGCCGATGCCAAGCCGGCCATGGTTCGTTCGGAGATGAGTTCGCGTTCGAATTCGGCCAGGGCGGCGAAGATCCCGAAGACCAGTTTGCCGGAGGCGGTGGTGGTGTCGATCGCTGCACCCTGACCGGTGAGGACTTTGAGCCCGATGCCGCGCTCGGTGAGGTCGTGGACGATGTTGACCAGATGGCGCAGGTCCCGACCGAGCCGGTCCAGCTTCCACACCATTAGAGTGTCCCCGTCCCGCAGGGACCGAAGGCAAGAGACCAGCTCGGGGCGGTCCTCTTTCTTGCCGGAGGCCTTGTCTTCATACAGCTGCGCAGGCTCGATGCCGGCGGCAAGGAGCGCGTCGCGCTGCAGGTCAGTGGCTTGGGAGCCGTCGGCTTTGGAAACGCGCATGTAGCCGACCAGCATCAGGTTTCTCCTCCATCATTTATACGTTCGTTTACGTGACATGAGAACCGAAGTATCGCCGCCACATAAAATTTGTCACTTTACCCGTTACTTATTCTATGTCGTGCAGACCCCGCTAAAAGCAGTTAATGTGACAGAAATTCGAGAGGGATGCCAAGTTCGGCGAAATCGTTCCGAACTCGGTGGACGTGCTCGTCGTCGTCGCTGCGGTAGAGCGTCATGAGATTGAATAGCTGGCGTGCGCTGTCCGGGTTCTGCTTGGCATCCTCGACGGCGTCGTGCAGGGCTTCGTTAAGGGATTTCGGGCATCCTGTTGTTACCAGTGGCTTGCCAGGATCAAGAGAGGTGTCGGGTGCCGGGAGGAACAATGCGGCATCGCGGCCCAGACCCGTCAGGTGACCGTTCTCGAGCACGCGCATTGCGATGGCTGCGGCTTCGAGGGTCCGCGTCTGCCTCTGCAGGGTCTGCGCTTCAAAGGGCCGCCACATCGCTTGACCGGCTCGCACGGGATATCCCGCGCGCTGCCACACCTCGCGCGTCAGCCGCTGCGCGGCACCGCACTCGCTCATGGTTGCACCAAGCTCATCGACCACAGTGCGCAGCAGCCGGAACCACGTGCCGGCGTGGATGCGATGCCGTGGAAGGTCGACTACTCCGGCTGTCAGGGCTTGCCACGTCCGGTCGTCCATGCGCCGGATCGCCAGCGAGGCTCTCTGCGGTTCGGGGGCGCTCGATGGGTCGCGCCATGCGTAGTAATGGCCGGGCGGACCGTCGTGGTGCTCAAGCCAGCAGTGGTGGACGGGGCAGGAGAGCATCAGTGGCAGCGACCACACCACGAGGTAGGGGTGAGGAGACGTGGAATCTCGCACACATTGTGGGCAGGTTCGGTGGTGTCGGACAGCGGCGGTCGGGACCCATGCTCGCCACGAGCTCACCGTCCGGCGACGACGGTTCCTCTCGGGCAAGAGAACGGTCAATTGCCGGATGTAGGTGCTGAACGCGTCGGGGCCAGGCTCGACGTCGTCCAAGAGCCACGGGGTGTACCCGCTGATGCTCATGCCGTGAATCCGATCGGAGCTGACTCCGGTTTGGATCGCTAGTTGCTCGATCAACCCCTCCGGTGGGGCCAGGTCGAGATCCGTATCGCGGTCGAGGGAGTAGCCGATATCGAATGCAAGATCATCGACGGTGATCCCATACCCGTCGGCGATCCGGTGCAGCCATGAGGTGAGGGCTTCACCCGGAATCGGCCGCGGATGGATCGGCCAGCGGGCGGTCACATCAGCTCGCGTTCAAACAATCGCCGCCGCTCTGTGGGGCCAACGTAGTCGGCCATCGTCAGCGTCCGGTGGTTGATCGTCTCAGCGCCGGACTCGACGGCCGCGACCGCGGCCGCGGTCAGCAGGTGCGCAAGCTCACCGATCGTTCCTTCACTGCGGGCGAGCAAGTACTGCGTCATGTCGTCGGTCTCGATGCGGGAGGGCCGCCGCAATGGGAAGGCCGCCGCGAAGCTGGCCAACAGCGACCGGGCGTCCTCGCCTGCCTTCCAGACAGGCAGCACGAACGGCTCGAACCGATTCTCCAGTTGGTCGTCCGAGCGTATCGCCAGGTATGCCTCACGGGTGCCGACTCCCACGAGCGGGATGCGCAGCTCGTTGCCAAGGAATCGCAAGAGGTTCAAGAACTCTCGACGGACGTCACCACGTCCAGCAAGCACATTGTGCAGCTCATCGATCACCAGCATCTGCACACCGACCTCGCGCAGTAGGGAGAGTGCGAGGCGCTCGAGCTCGATCACACGAGGGCGCGGCCGTAGCGGCGCGCCGAGGGCTGCGAGGATTGCTGTATAGAACCGCAACGGGGACGGCTCCGAGGGCATCTGAACGCACAGCACCGGGATGTGTTCCCGATCCAAATCAGTCGTGGGCAGGTGCTGTCGACGGAATCTCTCGATGATCATGGACTTGCCGTTATTCGTCGGCCCCACCAGCAGCAGGTTGGGCATGCGTTGCTTCCGTGGCCACCCGAGCAGCGTTTCCAACCGCCCGACAGCCTCGACGGCTTTCGGGTAGCCGATCCAGCGGTCGGCTCGAATCCTGTGGACCCGCTCGGCAGCTGGCAGCCGCGCCGTCGACTGTGCAGATGGATGCAGATGCGACAGATCCGGTGGCTGGTCCTCGTCGACTGTCACCATTGTTCAATCTCCTCGAAGCGGGCCGCAGGCCGCATCGCGCCCGGTTCCGGCGCAGTCGCCGGCGGAGCCGGTGTCGGCGCGGGAGACGCCTTTCTCGTGGTTCCCGCGTGATTACGGCGTTCAGCTTCCCGGCGGGTCCGCTTGGTGGTCTTCTCGGCGGTCTCAGAGATGTGACGCATCTGTTCGATCATCCGAAACAACGCGACCTCGTCGACTTCGGCGGCACCGCGTTCACGCAGTCGTGCCAGCGCCTGCCGGTGCTCCCACACGCTGACAGCAGGATTCGACAACGTCCGATAGGGCACCTCTAGGTATTCCTCGCCCTCAGGGTCCAGCACCCATATTCGGCTGATGTCGCGCGGGTCTCGGCGGATGATGAACTGTTCGAGACTCTCGCGACGCGCGATCCAGGGCTTGAGCACGTTGGCGAAATAACGCACGTGATCGATGACGAATCCGGTACGCGTCAGCTTCCGCCGGATCACCGGCAGGAAATCCACCAAGAACGCTGTCGGATTCGCCGTGACCACAGGAGAGCCGTCCGCGAGGACACCCTCAGCCCAGCGCCCAGCCGGAGTCAGGCCCAGCGTGCTGTGGACGGTGCCGTGGTACGCAGCCACTGCCAGGCTCAGCCACTTCTCCAGTTCGGCAAGAGTCAGTGCAGCCATTTTCTCGGAGTCATACCGGCCACGCTCACCTGGGTCCGAGAACGTCGTGCCTGGCAGCTCGTGGATCTCGCGCATTGCCGTGCCGATGACGCGTTCTACGATCCCGCCGTAATGCGGCTGGCCCAGCGGCCGGTAGTCCAGTGCGATGCCGTGCTGCTCACACCCACGGGTGAGTGCCTCGCTCTTGAACTCGGCGGCGTTATCGACGAACAACGCCTTCGGCTTCCCGCTCATCGGCCAGTCTGCTTCGATCCCGAGTCGTTCCAGCCGGGGCCGTTTATCACCGGTTGCGTGAGCTAGGCATAAGCCCACAGACACCGCCGAGGGCGGCTCCAAAGTCACGACCATGCCCACGAGACAGCGACTGCACACATCGATCGCCAACGTCAGATATGGGCGGCCGACAGGCTTCCGTTCCCGCTCATCGACGACGATCAGATCAATGACGGTGTGATCGATCTGTACCTGGTCCAAGATGGATCCGATCGCTGGGACGTCATCACCGGCCGACTGCAAGGGCCGCACACTGTCGGGCCCTTCTCGTCGCCGACCGACTGCTATCGGATTCATCCGTGCGATTCGCGTCTCGACCGTGTTCCGCGCCGGCACCGGCAACCCCCGCACAGCACAGACTCGGGCGATCTCGCGGTGCAGCGAAGCGATGCTTCGCTTCTGTCGCGTCAAGTACCGTGTGCGGACAAGCTCGCGAATGACCTGCTCGACCGGCTCCGACAGCCGATTACCACCCCTGCCACCGTCGGACCGTCGGCTGGCGAGATCGGTCACCAGACCAGAGCCCTGACGGTAGCGTTCCAACAGCACGTACACCTGTCGGCGAGAGATTCCCAGCTCGACGGCGGCTTCATCGGCAGCAGCCACCCCAACATGGTCACGCTCGGCGAGATTGCCGATCACTTCAGCACGCAACCGAGTTTGCTCCCACTGAGCATCCGACATCGTTAAATGCCCCGGCGACGGGATCCCGTATGGTTCTTCGTCCATCCCTGCCTCTCCTTTGAGAACAGGACTATTGAGCAAAAACGACTTTAGTGCACACGACTACTGAACGGCCAGCGTTCAACAGCCGACTGCACAAGCCCCGAGAACACGGGGCCGGATGTGCAGGCGACTTCGGAAAATGACACATCCCATAATCTGCGAAACATCCCGCCACTTACCCGAGATCCACATGACTGCAACTTCAGGGAGTTAACCGACAACCAGCATGTTCAGCTAACTATCCGCTGTGCCAGCGCTGCCGTTCGAGATTTGTTTATGAGAACCACTCCGTGGCTGGACAGCCCAACTCGGCTATTCAGAAGTGCAAAGTGATTGCCCTCAGGCCGACCGACGCTCATGCGGCAATATTGAATCGGGCGGCCCGGCCTGTCCCCACACCCGTCATGTGGTGACTCTTTACGGAAGAGATAGGCTTCGGCCTTTCGAAGCGGCACCTCAGCCCAGTCGGCCACCGGATTCGGTGAGGTAGCACTGCCCGCACAGGGACTCATAGGTAACCTCGACGCCGTCGATGGCGACCTGATCGCCTTCGAACACGAACCGCTCCCCCACCTTGCGGGTATTGAACACGGCCTTGCGGCCACAGCGGCAAATGGTCTTCAGCTCTTCCAGGGAATGAGCGAGCTCCATGAGGCGCGCCGAACCTGGGAACGCCTGGGTGCGGAAATCCGTACGGATGCCATAGGCCATGACTGGAACGTTGTGGAGCACGGCGATGCGCAGCAGGTCGTCGACCTGGTCGGTTTCGAGGAATTGGGCTTCATCCACCAGAACGCACGCAACAGGTTTGGCGTCCACGTGCTCGAGGAGCGCGTCCGGGTCGTCGCCGGTCGCATATCGGTGGAACAACTCGAGCACGCTCGCACCGTGGGGGATCAGGAAGTCCACCGTGCGTGTGACACCCAGGCGGGACAGAATCTGGTCCTCGCCCTTGGTATCGACCTGGGGTTTGGCGAGCAACACCCGCTGCCCGCGTTCTTCGTAGTTGTAGGCCGCCTGCAGCAGACCCGTGGATTTTCCGGAGTTCATCGCGCCGTAGCGGAAGTAGAGCTTGGCCACGGTGGGACAGTCTATCGACAGCAACCGACCGGGACGCGTGGATGTGCCGTGGGACCACATCGATCACTGACTGGAAATCGCAGGTGATCGCCTCTCCACCGGGCTGGCGGCTATCTGGGAAGGTGCCCATGAATGAGCTGTCCCTGGCTGCGATTTGTCCTGAGAAACTATGCTTGACTGTCGGGAGTAAATCCGGCGAACCCAGGTATAGGGGAGGGCGATCGTGCCAGTGAACGAGCTCGATTCGTCGTCTGGTGTCCCCCTGTACCGGCAGATCAAGGACATTCTCCGTCACGAGATCATCGATGGCTCCGCCGACCCTCAAACCCCCATCACTGAAGCGCAACTGCTGGACCGCTTCGACGTGAGCCGTGCGCCCATCCGTCAGGCTTTGAAGGAACTCTCGGTCGAAGGATTCGTCTACCGCAAGCAAGGCAAAGGAACGTTTCCCGTGCCGGGCTCTCGGGTGCATCGACCGGCTACCGTTCGCTCGGGTGCCCTGTACCAGTTCCTCGCCGACACTGGCCTCGACCCGGAGTCAACGGTTACCGGTGTCGAACGTGTGGTGCCGCCGACTCGGATTGCACAGAACCTCGACCTGTCCAAGGGCGAAGAGCTGCTGCACTTCACGCGGGTGATTTCGGTGGAGGGCGCCCCGCTCGTGGAAGCAGACGTCTACAT
This sequence comes from Kocuria carniphila, assembly GCF_004136555.1. Classification (GTDB taxonomy): domain Bacteria; phylum Actinomycetota; class Actinomycetes; order Actinomycetales; family Micrococcaceae; genus Kocuria; species Kocuria carniphila. The sequence goes on along the minus strand of NZ_NOIT01000012.1, from coordinate 58,651 downwards.
CCGTGCTCCTAAGGAGTTCATCCCGACCGGGGGCGCGTTGGAAGAACGAGGCTCCGCGTTCGAACTTCTCGAGCGGCAGTTCGGCATCACACTGGAACGCGCTGAACATGAAGCCTGGGCTACGGCAGCTTCTCCGCAGCAAGCGGAGACCTTCGCCGTCCCCGAGGGCAGCCCCTTGCTCGTCATCGAAACCCTGTTCTTTGCCACAGGTGGCCTTCCCGCCGGCTGGCGCACCGCCGTTCACCGTGCTGACGAGTTCAAGTACCACTTCATCACCGGCGCGTAGTCGAGCAGCCTCAGCAGGTGGAGCATTCAGTGTGCCCTTAGGGCCGCTGATGACACACCGTGGGCCATGAGGACCCTTGGGCGAGCCATTAAAGGTTCTAGCGGAACATCATGCGATCGGGAAGGCTGCGACAGCGCTTGGGATGGGATCCAGCTGCCGCTCCCAACCTCGTCAGCTCCCAACCCACCCCTGACCTGCACCTTAGGTCCGGCTGAAATTCCCAGCTGCACTCCACTTACGCTTTAGCATAACAATATGTATATTAGTGCCACAACGTTACTCAGATCACACCACAGGCGATGGCTACGGCCCGTACGGCGGACACGAGGCTCTCCGGCTCATCGCTTCTCACGTTGACGACCGCCAGCACCCGCCCCTACTTGCGAGCAAACCGACACGGCCCACCACGGAAGGCCACCAACGGCAGCCACAAGCCAGGGGACGCGAAGTGCCCCACGCTCCACACCGCGTCACCCTCATGGTCGGTGACGCTGATGAAAGGTAGTGCCCATGACAGATTCAGAGACTGTCGGCAATGCAACGGTCAACACAGTTCTCGGTCCCGTTCCCGCCGATCAACTGGGGATTGTTGCGGTCCACGAAGCGTTGCTCTCGGTAATCCCGGGAGCCCAGTTCGCCCCGGACGTTTCCATGGACCGTGCCGAGATCTTCGAAACTCTCGCCGCCAAACTCAAGGACTTCCGCGAGCACGGCGGCGGCACGATCGTGGACAGCACCGGCATGTTCCACGGCCGCGATCTCAAGCTCTACGAGGCGCTGTCCAAGTCCACTGGTGTGCACATCATCGCGACCACCGGCATGGGCCCGGAGGAAATGCTCGGCGGCTACTTCCTCACTCCGCAGACCAATCCGCCCACGCCGTGGCCCGCGGAGAAATTCGCGGATCTCTTCGAGAGGGAGGTCACCGATGGCATGGTCGTTCCGCGCGTTGAACGTCGCGCCGCAGCCGGCATGGTCACTACCGCAGCCGCTCGCGAGGGCATGACCCCCACCGAGGAAAGCCTGTTCCGCGGGGCCGCACGCGCCGCCCTGAACTCGGGGGTCCCCGTCTCGATCCGCTTCGGCGCGGACGCCCTCCACGACCTGGACATCGTGCTCGCCGAAAACATCCCCGCGCACCGCGTGGTGGTGGGCGGGCTGGATCGCAAGGACGCGGCGTCGTCGAACGGGGCGCTCGGGGTGGCCACGAAGGGTGCGTACGTCGCGCTCGATCACGTGGGCCTCAACGACGACGCCGCCCACCTCACCGACGACGAGCGCGCGGATCTGGTGCTCGAGCTCGTCGACGCCGGCCACGCGGACAAGATTCTGTTGTCTTCGAACGCGATTGGCGTGGCCAAAGGCCAACCCGACTACGACCTGCCCTTCAGCTATGTCGCGACCACACTCGTCCCGCAGCTCGTGGCCAAGGGACTTAGCCAGGAGCACGCGCGGCGAATCCTGGAGACGAACCCGCGTGACCTGCTGACCGTGGCCCCGGCGCATCGCGCCGACCAATCCTGAATTCTTGAGGTGAAGAAGTTGTCGAAAGTAAACACCGTGCTGGGAACCATCCCGGCCGAAGAACTGGGCATCGTGGCCATTCACGAACACATCGGCTACGGCATGCCGGGCTCCGAACTGGACACCCAGTGGTGGAAGACCCCGGAGCAGCGTTACGAGGAAACCGTGCCCAAGCTGCGTGCGTTCCACGAGTACGGCGGCGGCTCATTCGTGGATGTGACCGGTATCTGCAACGGCCGCGACGTGGACTACTACAAGTCCTTATCCGCGAAAACCGGCGTGAACATCATTGCCTGCACCGGATTCGTGGGCGGCGATACCGCGCTGCCGCACTTCGCCCAGGCCTCCGTGGAATACCTGGCGGAGGTGTTCATTCACGAGATCACCATGGGTATCGGAAACACCGGATCCAAGGCCGGCGTGATCAAGGTGGGCGTCTCCCGCGGTGGCAAGATGACCGATCTGGACAAGCGCATCTATCGCGCGGCCGCCCGCGCTGCGCTCGCCACGGGTGTTCCGATCCTCACCCACCTGGCGATCGACGCGGAAAACGCCATCAACATCTTCAACGAGGAGGGCCTGCCGCTGGACCGCGTGCTCTTCGGTCACGCGGATGACGGCGTCAACGCCCAGAACACACGCGACACCTGGATTGCCGAGCAGGGCGGCCGCGTCGGTTTCGACACGTTCGGTTACGAGACCGAACTGCCTGATCCGCCGTTCTGGGCCCGTCCGCGCAAGGAGCGGCTGGACCACTTCCTGCGCTTCCTGGGCGCTGGCCACCTCGACAAGGCTCTTGCCGGTGTGGACGCGAACTGCAGCCCGCTGGGCTGGCCAGGAGTTAAGGGTCACACCGTGAACTACCTGTTCGAGGACCTCATCCCGGACCTGCGCGAAGCGGGCGTGGACCAGGCCACCATCGACGCGCTCTTCATCCACAACCCCGCCGATTTCCTCTCGATCCAGAAATAAGCACTCCTCTCGCGGGGCGGAACGACGGCGCTCCGCCCACCGCAGATCTCACCAGAAAGTGACACACCATGAAGACTTCGGACCTTCAGAACCTGACCATCGCAATTGTGGGTGGCGGCTACGGCGGCGCATCCGCGGCGGCCGCGCTGAGTGCCCTGGGCGCGAACGTGACCGTGTACGAACAGGCCTCCGGAATGCACGAGGTGGGCGCGGGCATCGGTTTGCGCCCCTCGTCCATGAACCGTTTCCGCGAGTGGGGCATCTTCGACAACATCGCCGCGGTGAGTTCTCCCAGTGACTACTTCGAGATCCTCACGGCCACCGGCGATCCCATCATGAAGGACGACTGGCCCGAGGACGGCGACGAAAAGCACACCTACCTGATCCACCGCGGTGACTTCATCGAGGCCCTGGTGGGTGCCCTGCCGCAGGGCATGGTCAAGCTCGGCCACAAGCTGGAGAAGATCGAGGACAACGGCAGCAACGCCACTCTCACGTTCACCAACCACGAGGTCGTCACCGCCGACCTCGTGGTGGGCGCGGACGGCATCAAGTCCGTGGTGCGCAAGCAGCTGTTCAGCGACAACCAGCCGGTGTTCTCCGGTGAGCATGCTTACCGCTCCGTGATCTCCATCGACGACGCTCACGGGATGATCAACGACGACAACCTGCGCATGTACATCGGCCACGGCACCAAGGTGTACTTGTTGCCGCTGCGCCACCGGAACCAGGTGTCCTTCGACATCACCGCACTGATTCCGGACAGCACCTGGTCACCGGACGTCACCAAGGAAGACATCCTCAAGACCGTTGAGGGCTTTGACGAGCGCATCGTGGACATCTCCCGCGGCCTGAACATGGACACCGTGAACCTGCGGGCCGTGTACGACATCGACCCCGTGGACAACTGGCACTCGGACTGTGTGGCGTTGCTGGGCGATGCCGCCCACTCCATGCTCCACCACCAGGGCCAGGGTGCGAACTCCGCGATCCTGGACGCCGGTGGACTTGCCGACGCCCTCAAGGCGGCGGATACCGTGGCAGAGGCGTTGGCCCAGTACCAGGCCGACCGCAAACCCGTGACCGACGAGCTGCAGCGGATCTCCCGTTCCGGCTGGACCGAGGACGAGGTCAACTCCGTGTTCCCCGGCCAGAAGCCCGAGAACCAGAACCCCGCCGAGCAGCAGGCCGCGGATCACGACACCGCCGACCTCGACTCCAGCACCAAGTAGGAGGCGCACTCCATGACCATTCACCCGAAGATTGCCGAGTTCCTCAAGTCCCTTCCCGAGCCGGACGGTTCACCCCTGGACCCCGTGGCCATGCGTGCCGGGGAGAACGCACAGGTGCCACCGGTGGCGGATCGCCTGCCGATCCATGACGTGCGGGAGGCGACCTCAGCGACGTCGTCCGGAGACGTACCCGTGCGGATCTACACGCCCGCCGAGGCCGAAAGCTACGGCGTGCTCGTGTACTTCCACGGCGGAGCGTTCTTCTCCGGGAGCCTCGAGACTCACGACCACATTGCGCGTTCGTTGGCCAAGGAGACGGGCCTCGAGGTCGTGGCCGTTGACTTCCGACTCGCCCCCGAGCACGAGTTCCCGGCCGGCCTGGAGGACTGCTACCGCGTGGTCCGCTGGGTTGCGGAGAACAGTGGGGAGCTGAAGTGGGACGGGCGCACGCTGGCGATCGCCGGTGACAGCTCCGGCGGCAACTTCGTCGCCGCGGTCGTCGCAAAAGCCCGCGACGACGGCTTCGACCGCATCACACACCAGATCCTGTACTACCCGTCCCTGGACTTGGATTTCGATGTGGACCGCTACCCCTCCCTGCGCGAGAACGCAGAGGGTTACGGCCTGGAAACCGGCATCCTGGAACCGTTCAACGCGTTTTATTTCGAGAGTGGCGCGGATCGATCCGACCCACTGGTCTCTCCGATCAAGCGCGAGGATCTCTCCGGGTTGCCCACAGCCCTCATCGTCACCGCGGAGCACGATCCACTGCGCGATGAGGGCGAGCTCTACGGCAAGCGCCTGCAGGAAGCCGGCGTGAACGCCACCGTGTCCCGCTACGACGGAGCCAACCACGGCTTTGTCCAGCACTTCTCCTGGATCCCCGAATTCCAACGGGTGTTCACGGAGACGGCTGAGTTCCTGCGCCGGAGCTAAGACACCGGACTCAGCCACCACCCCTAAATAACGACGGCGGCGCGGACCCACGTGTCCTCGCCGCCGCTTTCAACCTGCCCAGCATAGAAAGCCTGTGATCCATCAGTTTCACTATGCGACAGCACTGAGTGACCCGAGAGGCCACCATGTCCACTTCAACTCGTACGAAATTCTGGACCTATGAGAACAAGATCGTCGCGATCTTCTTCTTCACCGTCGGCTTCGTGTTCTTCGACCGACTGATCCTCAACTTTCTGATCCCGTTCATTCAGGAAGACATCCATCTGGACAACAAATCCATCGGCCTGCTCGCGGCCGCGTTGTCCGTGACCTGGGCGCTCGCCTCAATCATCGGCGGGCGCATTTCCGACAAGGTCAAGAGCAAGCGTCTCTACCTGGTCATCCTGATGGTCGCGTTCTCGTTGACCTCGTTCTTCCAGGGCTTCGTGGTCACCTTCGCGCACCTGGTGATCCTGCGTTTGCTCATGGGGCTGCTCGAGGGCCCGATCATCCCAGTCACCCAGTCCGTGCTCGCCATGGAATCCTCGCCACGCCGACGCGGCTTCAACCTTGGCTTCACCATGAACACCGCAAACGGCTTGTTCGGATCCATCCTGGCGCCGCTGGTGATCGTGGCCCTCGCAACCATTTTCGATTGGCGCACTGCCTTCTTCCTCACCTTGGTACCCGGCCTCGTGATGGCCGCGATCATTTGGAAGGTCATGCGTGAGCCCAAGGTCGACGACGCCGCTCTCGCACCTTCCGCCTCGGATTCTCACGGTGCCGACGCGGCGGCTTCCGCAGCCCGCGTGCGCCCCAAGGGTCAGCTCAAAGAGGTGCTCAAGAACCGGAACATCATCCTGTCGATCCTGATTTTCAGTGGTTTCATGGTCTACCTGATGGCACTGATGGTGTTCGGTCCCGTATACCTGACCAGCATGAAGGGCTTCTCGCCGGGCACCATGAGTATGGTCATGGCTGCATTCGGCCTGGGCACCGCGGTGTGGGGTTTCGTGGTTCCGCTGATCTCGGATCGCATTGGCCGCAAGCCCACTTCGGTGATCTTCGGACTGTTGTCCGTGATGGCCCCATTGAGCCTGTTGTTTTTCTCCAGCCCGTTGTTAATGGCCCTGGCGGTGTTCATCTTCGCCGCCGGTATGGGCGTGGGCGGCATGGCCATGTCGGTGATTCCCGCCGAGTCCGTTCCCGCGATCTACGCTGGCCTGGCCGTGGGACTACCCACAGGAATCGGCGAACTCATCGGCGGGTTCTTGAATCCCCTACTGACCGGCATCGCGGCCGATCAGTTCGGTCTTCCCGTGGCGCTGCTCGTGAGCTGCGGCGGTGCCATTGTCGCCACGATCTTTGCATTGTTCCTCAAGGAAACCGCGCCCCGCGTGGTGGGCCGACGGGAAGCAGACCGGAAGCTGGTGGAGGTGTAACCGGCGACCGCGCCGTCCACCGAACCGTGTGAGCCCCGCTGATCGAGTTGGTCGGTCCGCGGGGTTCACTCCGCTTATTTGGACCAGTCTCGAGCGCGCTTCGATCAGTCGTGGGTCATGAGCGTTGTCTGGATCCTCATGCCGTAGGTTGACGACTATGGAACAAACGGTGGCGGAGCTGTACCAGCGGTGGGCCGAGATCGAGGTCAAAGAACTGTCCCCGATTTTCTACGACTGGGCCACTTCCATTGCGGACGATTCCGAGGTGCTGGGGCTGATTGATGATCTCCCTACCTCGAAGCGCCAACCCAATCTGGTTTTCGCGGCCGCCCGTTTCTGTGGTGCACCAGTCGGATCGTATTCGGAACTGCGTCCTTCGTTACTATCGCGTTGGCTCGAGGTCGAATCGGTGATTCGGGAGCGGGCAACTCAAACCAATGAAGCCGGGCGGTGCGCCGTGCTCCTCCCGGTCCTGAGCCGACTGCGGGGGCCGCTCGCTCTCATCGAGGTGGGGGCGTCCGCGGGTTTGTGTCTTTATCCGGATCAGTACAGCTATCGGTACGATACCGATCAAGGTGTTGTTCCGCTTGATCCAACTACTGGACCCAGTTCGGTTGAGCTGTCCTGCCGCATTGAAGCGGACAGTGTCCCCAACCAACTTCCTACTGTCGTATTCCGTGCGGGGATCGACCTAAATCCGGTTGATCTACGAGATTCTGATCAAGTGAAGTGGCTTGAGACTCTGATCTGGCCGGAGCACGATGACCGCCGTCATCGCTTTCGGGCAGCGGCGGAGTTAGTTGCTGCGGACCCTCCGATGCTCGTGAAGGGTGATCTCCTCGACAACATTTCCGCATTAATCACCGAGGCCCCCAAGAACGCAGGCGTGGTGGTGTTTCACAGTGCGGTCCTCGTCTATCTGACGCCTGAACGCCGTGATCAGTTCGTCGAGCTGATGGAATCCATGCCTGACGTGACGTGGATCAGCAATGAGGGTGAAGACGTATTGCCCACGGTCGCTTCGCGGATCTCCGTACCTGTCAACGGACGAACCGTGCTCGCACTAAACGGCCGGCCGTGCGCAGTCGTTGGTCCTCACGGGCAGAGCTACGAACGAATCGGGATCGCTGAGGGAGCGAGCAAAAAACTGGCCGAAGGGCTATTGCGAGATGGCCCCAGGACTGATGCCATGGGGTATGGAAACTGATAAACAAGCGACCGGTTCAGATTCCAAACGCGGGATTTCCCAGACCATCAAATCTTTCATCCCATCCTTTTTGCTAGTGCTGATAGGTATCGGAACACTCGCCATGAGGGCCAACGGGATCATCAGCGACACAACATCATCGATTGTGTTCGCAGTCCTGATCGCTGCGGGATTGGTGATCTATGTGCTCCTGAACCATGTCCATGGACGGGAGTAACGCGAGCGACGCGGCTACTGCACCACACCCGCCTGCTATGCATACCCGTGCATCGTGGTGAAGAAGGGCGAGGGCTCCAACGTGGGGTCCCCGGTGTAACCCAATTCTTCCGCGACCGCAGCATACGGAGAGTACGGCGAATCAGAGTCGCGGAGACCGTCGGATAGGTAACGCTGAGCGGCGTCGGCCACGCGGGACTCGATGTCGATGCTTTCCTGGATCACGTGCCGTGCCTGGTCTCCTGAAACGCCGATCTCGTAGGCCTCGCCCGCGGCATTGCGGTAGGGGTGGCCCAGGAAGAGACGGGTGGGCTGCACGGCGTCCCGCAAGTACTCAAGGCTTGAACGGTAAGCGACCGGATCCTCATAGCCTGGGAAGCCGTTGGCCGCGCCGTGGATCTGAACAGCGTCGCCCACGAACACGTCTTTCTGACCGTCGATGCAGTAGGCGACCGAACCAGCGGTGTGACCGGGGATGTGATGAACGGACACGGTGACGTCGCCACCCAGGGACAATGTCTCGCCACCTCGAACCAGGACCTGTGGTTCCATCTCACCCGAGATGACCTGATTGGCCATGCCCATCTGTTGTTCTTCACCCTCGGGGTCGTTCAGGTACCGGGCTCGCGTGTCCATGTACTGGTCGACGTGGGCTCGCCGCGAGCGGAGGAGGGCGGCGTCGTCGTGATGGATGACCACCGTGGCCTTGCGGCCGGTCATTTCCCAGAGCGCATGCGCACCACCCAGGTGGTCGATGTGGCCGTGGGTGAGCAGGATCCAGCGAACGTCCTCGATGTTGCGGCCGAGCTTTTCGAGTTCGGGGGCCATGCCCTCCGCGGGAGAGGACGCGATGCCCGTGTCCACGATGGCGGGTTCCGGCGCATCGATGAAGAAGCTGTAGAGACCGAAGCGACCCCACGGTGAAACCAACGGATGGACGGGAACGCTGTGCGTCATGGTGATCTCCTACGGGACGAACGGCCGAGGACTGCTGAGTCCATTGTGCGGTGTGGTCTTGCACACACTAACTTTAGTATAATAATATTTCCAGAAAGTGCCCAGGGATCATGCCCGTCACCAGGACGGCGTGCACTCCGGCGCTAGTGAAGGAGCTACCCACTCATGGCCGAGTTCGAAACGCTGGATGCTGGCGGGGAATCCATAGCAGTTCGCAAAAACCTCAAAGTTCCGATGCGAGACGGCGTCAATCTGATTGCGGACGTCTATCACGGCACCGAGGATAAGCCTCGTCCCGCGCTCGTCGCCCTGAGCCCGTACGGCAAGGAATTGCAGGCCATGGCACTGACCATGCCCGCGCAGCGGCGACCCAGCCCCATGTGGGACGGGTGCATCGAAGCTGGCGATATCGCCCGCGTGGTCCAGGAGGACTACGCCCACGTCATCGGCGACCTCCGCGGCACCGGTCATGCCGAGGGTGAGCACATTGGCAATTACAACGCCGGTGGCGTCTCCTTGGGACAGGACGCCTACGACTTCATCGAATGGGTCGCCGAGCAGCCCTGGTGCGACGGCAACGTGGGCATGATTGGCATTTCCTACTTCGGCTCCATGCAGGTGCTGGCTGCGGCCGAACGCCCGCCGCACTTGAAAGCCATCTTCGTCTCCGGTGGCCACTACGACTTCTACGAGACCACGTACCACGGCGGCATCATGTGGTTCATGCCGCGCGCCGCACGCGAGGGGCGCGGCGGCGATTCCGGCTGGGCCTTCACGGACAACGTCAAGTCCCGCATGCTCGAGACGTTCTCGCCGGGCGAGATCCAGGAGCGGGTCGCCGAGCGTTTGGCTGATCCCGACGTCGCCGCGTGGCCAAATCTCGTCCATGTCCTGAACTACCCCAAGAACCATGAGGCCTGGTTCGACATCATCACCAATGAGCTGGACGGTGAGTGGTACGAGGAACGCAATCCCATCACATTGGCCCCGAATATCGACATCCCCGTGTACCTGCAGATCGATCAGGGCCGCGGCTGGACCATGGACGGGACCATCGAACTGTTCGATGCTCTTCAAGGACCGAAGAAACTGGATATCGGGTCCTACCCTCCGATGCAGTCGCGCCCGTTCATCGAGGAACACGACAAGATGTTCCGCTGGTACGACTACTGGCTCAAGGGCATCGAGAACGGGGCCATGGATGGTCCCGCCGTCAACGTGTTCGTGGAAGGTTCGCGAGAGATCGCGTCTGGTGAGCAATGGCCACCGCTGCCGGTCGAGTACCAGCCGTTGTACTTGCGCCCCCGGCGAAAGCTGTCGTTCGAGCCTGAGCTGATGGGCGCTGAGTACGCGGCCCCGGACGGCTTCTATCAGGCGCCGCTCACCGTCACGGACAAGGTGGAGATCCTCCGCTGGGACACCGAGCCGTTCGAAAAACCTACGGAAATGATTGGCACCGGTGCCGCGCACATCTTCGCGGAGATCGACCAGGACGATACGAACTTCATCCTGCGCATGTGGGACACCGCTCCCAACGGGAAGCGTCAGCTGATTACCACGGGATACCTCAAGGCTTCACACCGCGAGCTGGACGAGCGTACGACCGAGGGCAACCCGTATCACCCGCACACTCGCACCGAACCGGTGGAGCCGGGGAGTATCCAGGAGTACTTGCTGCGGCTCTACCCGTTCGCGAACACCTTCAAGCAGGGACATCGGCTGACGGTGGAGCTATCCAATGCGGAGCCGCTGGCCGATGAGCACAACTCCTTGCTGCCCCCGGATGCTTTCCACCTGCCGGTGGGCCGCCCGGTCACGCACAAGATCTATCGGGACGCGAAGCATCAGTCGCGTTTGGTGCTGCCCTTCACAGTGCAAGGTCTTGAGGCGTAGACGCTAACGACACCTGGCTGGGGCGGGTAGGCGCAAACCCCGTGACCCACCAGAGGTCCACTGTTATCGTTGGCCCTCACGACGCACGGGGGCGAAGCGGCTTGTCACTAAGAAGTTCACCATGGACCGCGGAAGTCACCCGACACCTTTGGGACGAGGAGAACTGACATGGCCGGACTTGCACTCGTGACGGGAGCTTCATCGGGCATTGGGTTTTATCTGGCCCAGGGGCTTGCGGCCCGCGGCTACGACATTGTGGGGGTGGGCGCGAGCTCGCGCGTTGATGAGTTGCCCGAAAAACTTTCGAACGTGACCGTGCACCCGGTGCGTGCAGACCTCTCTAGCCCCGACGGGCCGAAAGAGGTCTGGGCAAGGGTCGAATCCTTGAACCGCCCGTTGGACGTTGCGGTGTTCAACGCGGGCAAGAGCTTGGGTGGCGCCTTCATCGACACCGACATCGACGACGAACTGCAGATGCTCTCGCTCAACGTCACCTCGCAGATCCTGCTGGCCAAGCCCGTAGTCCGACACATGGCCGAGCGCAGGCAGGGCAACATTCTGATCACCAGCTCGCTCTCCGCCACCACGCCCACCCCGTACGAGTCGATCTACGGCCCCACGCGAGCGTTCATGTACAGCTTCGCGCAGGGGCTGCGGGAGGAAATGCGCGAGTACGACGTCAACGTGACCGCGCTCCTGCCGGGGGCGACTGCCACCGAATTCCACGATCGTGCCGGAATGCAGAACACCGCTTTCGGCGACAATTCCACCAAGAACGACCCCGAGTTGGTCGCACGCCTCGCTCTGAACGGCCTCTTCGCCGGCCGTGACCACGTGGTCGGTGGGGATCGGAAGACCAGGCGGTCCGCGGTTCTCAACAAGTTCCTGGGTGAGCAGCGCAAGGCCCGGCGGTTCTCGAAAGATTCTCGCGAACAATAATGCACACGGAGCCCTCGTAACCAACGGACATGATGGGCCCAACTTGAGCTGCCTGTGCAGTACGTTTAGGTCACTGATGACCGCGAGGGTCCGGTGAACCGGCCTGCGGTCCGCGCCGGACAGCCAAGCGAGGACGTCATGACTCTTCCCACCTCATCCGATTCCACCCGGTCCGTCACGGAGCAGTTTCGCGCCGCCAGGGATCAGTTGTTGCGGTTGCGCACGGATCTCGACGCCGCTCACCGCGAGTTCGAGTGGCCCCGGTTCACGCACTTCAACTTCGCCCTCGACTGGTTCGACGCGCTCGGCCACGGCCAGGAAGCCGACCGGGAGGCCCTCGTTATTGTCGAGGAGAACGGCACCGAAACCCGCCGCACCTACCGCGATCTCTCCGTCCGGTCCTCGCAGTTGGCCACGTGGTTGCGCGAGCAGGGTGTGCAGCGCGGTCACCGTGTGATCCTCATGCTCGGCAACCAGGTGGAGCTCTGGGAAACCATGCTCGCGTGCACCAAGCTCGGCGCGCCCATGATCCCCACCACCGTGATGCTCGGCCCCGCTGACCTGCGCGATCGCTTGGAACGCGGCAAGGCCAAGTGGGTGGTCACCTCCCACACCAACGCGCAGAAATTCGCCGATGTCGCTGGCGACTTCACGATCATCGAGGTCGACGACCAGCCCGACTTCCGCAAGCCCGTTCCACCTTCCGTGCTGCCGAGCAATCCGGCCGCACCTTCCACTTCCCAGGCCGACGACGCCGCCGCTCCGCCACCCGAGCGCTCCTCCACCGTGGGTGAGCACCCGGTGATCCATTTCGCGGACTCCTGCTCCGGCCCGGAAACCTTCGAGGTGCTCGAGTCCTCACCGGCCGATGATCCGCTGCTGTTGTACTTCACCTCCGGCACCACGTCGCTGCCCAAGTTGGTGGAGCACACGAACATCACCTATCCCGTGGGGCACCTGTCGACCATGTACTGGATTGGCTTGGAACCCGGTGACGTGCACCTGAACGTGGCCTCCCCGGGCTGGGGCAAGCACGCGTGGTCGAACTTCTTCGCACCGTTCATCGCCGGGGCCACGGTGTTCCTCTACAACTACTCACGCTTCGATGCCCGAGCTCTGATGGACCAGATGGAGCGCGAGGGTGTGACGTCCTTCTGCGCACCACCCACCGTGTGGCGCATGCTCATCCAGTCCGATTTGAGTCACCTCAAGAACCCGCCACAGAAGACGGTGTCCGCCGGCGAACCGCTGAACCCCGAGATCATCTCCCGCGTTAAGAACGCCTGGGGCACGGACATCCGCGACGGTTACGGTCAGACCGAATCCTCGCTGCAGATCGCCAACACCCCGGGCATGCCGGTCAAGCCCGGAGCCATGGGCCGGGCCCTGCCTGGTTACGAAACCGTGCTCATCGACACCGCGACCGGCGAAGAACGCACCGACGAAGGCGAGCTGTGCCTGCGTCTGGATCCCCGCCCCATCAGTCTGACCCCGGGGTATCACGGGGATCCGGAGAAGACCGCCGAGGCGTTCTGCGACGGCGTCTACCACACCGGTGACGTGGTCTCTCAGGACGAGGACGGCGTCTTCACATACGTGGGCCGCGCCGATGACGTGTTCAAAGCCTCCGATTACCGGCTCTCCCCGTTCGAGCTGGAGTCCGTGGTCATCGAACATCCCGCCGTGGTCGAGGTGGCCGTGGTTCCTTCACCGGACCCCATCCGATTGGCCGTTCCCAAGGCCTACGTGGTCCTCGGCAATGGCCACGAACCCGATGCGGCAACCGCCGAGAGCATCCTCCACCACTGCCGTGTGAACCTGGCGGCGTACAAGCGCGTGCGGCGACTGGAGTTCTTCGAACTACCCAAGACCATTTCCGGCAAGATCCGCCGCGTGGAACTGCGTGACCGCGAAATCCGACTGCACCCAGCAGCCGGTGCGGAACCGGCGGGTGAACACGTGGAGTACGCGGACACCGACTTCCCGTCGCTGCGTGGGAAGTAGCCGAAGTGGCTCAGGGCAGTCCCGGGGTGACGTACCTGGGCGCTGCATGCACCGGACCGCACCCAACGGCGCGGCAGCAAAATCCGAAGGGATAGCCGAAATACGCGGCGCGTAACCAACCGCGCGGAACGGCGCCCGAGCGGCGTCGTCGGCTCTATTCTGCGGTCCGCGCGATCGCGGAAACCTCGACCATGAACTGCTCCCGCGCCATGGGGGCGACCACCACGGTAGAGGTGGGCGGGACGTCGCCGGTGAAGTACTTCTTGCGCACCTCGCCCACCGCGCCCGCGTAGTCCGCGGAGGCGAGGTAGGTGGTCGTGGAGACGACGTCCTCCAGGGTGCCGCCGGCCTCGACGACCACGGCCTGCAGGTTGTCGAAAACCTGGGTGGCTTGGGCGGTGATGTTGCCCTCGCCCACGTAGGAACCGTCCGGGGCGAAGGCGACCATGCCGGACACGTGCAGCGTGTCACCGTCCAGCACGCCGTAGGAATAGGCGTTGTTGTCCGCGACGTGAGCGGGCAGGCAGGACGGAACGATTCTCTGGCGGCGGGGCATGAGCACTCCTCAAGAAGGCGAAAGATGAATCCGCTCAACCTTCCCAAACCCCCGTGACGGGTGCAACATAGAGGTATCACTTTTCGTGACTCGTCCTTCAGAGGCCGTGCATCATGCCGTCCCATCCACGTCACCGAGCAGCTACACCTTCCATTGACGACGCCGCCCCGCCGGGTGAGCGCGAGGGTCACGGTGAGCGCGACGTCGGCACAGCGGTCCGCGCTGTAGAGCCACCCGATCCCGCCGATCTGGCTGTTGACCTGCAAGGAATCCACAAGTCGTTCGGAAAAGCCCATGTGCTCAACGGCGTGGACCTGCAGATTCCCCGCGGAGTGATCGCGGGCTTCCTGGGGCCCAATGGGTCGGGTAAATCGACGACCATTCGAGTTCTGCTGGGGTTGTTGCGGGCGGATTCGGGCACCGCGACCGTGCTCGGACGAGATGCCTGGCGGGACGCCGTCGATGCTCACCGACACCTGGCCTATGTGCCCGGGGACGTGAATCTGTGGCCCGGGCTGACCGGTGGCGAATGCATCGACCTGCTGTGCCGGATGCGCGGTGGCACCCGAGAAGGCGCCGTGGCAGAGCTGACCGAACGGTTCCAGCTGGACCCCCGCAAGAAGTCGCGCGCGTACTCCAAGGGCAACCGGCAGAAGGTCGCGCTGATCGCCGCGCTCGCCTCGGATGCCGAGCTTCTGGTCCTGGATGAACCGACATCCGGACTCGACCCGCTCATGGAGCGCGAGTTCCAAGAGGTCGTGCGGCAGCGCCGGGCCGAGGGCGTTTCCGTGCTGTTATCCAGCCACATCCTTTCCGAAGTGGAACAGCTGTGTGACACCGTGGCCATCATCCGCGAGGGCTCCGTGGTGGAGCAAGGCCGCTTGGAGGACATGCGCCACCTGACCCGGGTCACGATCGACGTGATCACCGCACATGACCCCGCGCTGCTCGATGACTCGATGGATCTGGGCGAGCTGCAAATCCATGAGATGGCCGAGGGGTTCCACATCACCGGGCAGGTGGAACCGGCCGCACTCCAGGACATGCTTCCCGGCCTCCACAGCTTGCACGTACGACAACTGCACGTTGCTCCGGCCTCGCTTGAAGAGTTGTTCATGCGTCATTACCGCGCGGAACCGCACGGTGAGGCGGGGCAGGCAGCTGGCCCGGGCGGCGTCGTCGGCGTGGAGACTCGCGCGCCTGGGAAGCCTGCGAAACCGGACCCGTCATGACACGCGAGCTGCAAGGCACGGCCACCTTGCTGAAGTTGGCGCTGAAACGCGACCGCATCCGGTTGCCCATCTGGGTCGTGGCCGTGGGACTGCTGCTGGCCGGGGGCGGTCAGGAACTCGCGCAGGTCTTCTCGAGCGCCGAGGAACGCCAGGTGCGCGCCACCATCATGGGACAGCCCAGCGGCATCTTCATGGGAGGCCCCGGCTACGGCCTGGACGACTACACCGTAGGGGCCATGATGGCCAATGAATACACGCTGTTCATCGTGGTGGCAGTCGCGATCATGGCCCTGCAAACGGCCGTGCGCCACACACGCGGTGAGGAGTCCGCCGGGCGGATCGAGCTGCTGCGCTCCACACGAGTCGGGCGGCACGCGGCACCCGCTGCGGCCACGGTCATGCTGCTCATCACCGCCACCTTGATCACGCTGGTGTGCGCCGGGTCGATGCTCATGCTCGACCTTCCGGCCCAAGACAGCTGGGTCTTCGGCGCGGGGATCGGGGTGCAGGTGCTGGTGTTCGGGGCGGTGGGATTGCTGTGCGCGCAACTTTCTTCGACTCCCCGCGGTGCCATGGGCCTCGGGCTCGCGGTGCTTGGCGTGGCCGTTGTGGTGCGTGGAGTGGGCGACATCATGGAACTGCACGGCAGTTGGCTCTCGTGGTTCTCGCCCATTGCCTGGTCCATGCAGACGCGCGCGTTCGTGGAGCTGCGCTGGTGGCCGCTTCTGCTGGCCGTGGGGCTCACCCTGCTCGCGACGCTGGCCGCAATGTCCCTGCAGTCCCGCCGCGACCTGGACGCTGGCCTGCTTCCGCAACGCTCCGGGTGGTCACACGCCGCGAGTTACCTACGCGGCCCACTCTCCCTGGGTGTCCGGCTGACCCGCACTTCCAACCTCACCTGGTTGATCGCCCTGGTGCTCCTGGCCGTGACCTACGGGTCGTTGGCGCCGTCCATGCGGGACTCATTCGCGGACCTTCCGGCCTCGTATCAAGCGATCATGGGCGGTTCGGACCGTGCCGTGCAAGGCTTCCTGGACCTCGCGATGACCACCCTGGCGTGCGGCGCGGCGGCCCTGGCCGTGGCGCTTGCATCGCGGCTGCACGGTGAGGAAACGGATAGTCGCACCGAACTTGTCCTGTCACTACCCGTGGCCCGGATCCGGTGGTTGCTGAGCTGGTGGGCGCTCGCCTTCGTGGTGTCCGCGGTGGTCCTGCTCTTGAGCACTCTGGTCCTGGCCGCCACCACGGACGCGGTGATCACGGTAGATGGCGTGTACTCGGGCCTTCTGCTGATCTGGGCCACGTATCTGCCCGCGCTGACCCTGTTCGCCTCCCTTGCCGTGCTGGTTTACGCCCTTTCCCCCCGCCTCACGGTGCTCGCGTGGGTGCCGGTGTTGTTCGTGGTGATCGTCGCCATCCTGGGACCGCTCCTGAGCGTGCCCTCGTGGGTCACGGACCTCTCGCCGTTCCATCACGTCGCACGCCTGGCCAGTGATTCCGCCGCCGACGCCGCCGCCCTCACCTGGATCTCGACCGTCGCCGTTCTCACGGCCGCCTTGGCCGTGGCCGCGTTCCGTCGCAGGGACATTCCGAGAGATTAAGTAAGCATGCTTATGAGATGATTAAGTGACCTAGACGGGCGATACACCTCACCATGAATTGGGGCGACCATGTACCCCTTGGTCAAGAAGCGAATGCTTCTCGCTTCAGCAACAGGCATGCTGTTCATGGCGGCCTCATGCACTCCCACCGAAGCCTTACCCGCCTACGACTCCATGGATGACGTCTATCGAGCGGTGGACGGTCACGTCGGATGCGCGGACCATGCTCAAGGACAACCGATCTCGATTTCGACTTCCATTCAACCGACCGGTGAATCTCGCATGTGCACCAAATCCGTAGAGATCCTCTGGTTCCAAGCTTCGGAGACACACCAGGAAGCCCGATCGGCAGCCGCGAGTGCCGCCGACCCCTCCGGTGCTGTGTACATCGTGGAAGGGGCCAACTGGTTTGTCGCGGACCTGTCCGAGGTTCAGCAGAGGTCGTTCCCCGATCGAGAAGTCGACATGAAGGAACTCGCGAAAGCGCTGAACGCCCGGTACTCGGTCGAGCACTGAGCACTGAGCACTGAGCACGCGTGATGCTCTTGCTTCAGCGAGAAGCTATTGACTTTCGATAGATTTCAAACGATACTCAATGCATGCTGTCGGAACGCTGGGCCGTTGTGCCCCTCAGAATTTTCTTGGCGGTTCTCTTCGGAGTCCTCGTCCTGCTTCAGGTGATGTCCCTGCCCGGCCAATTTGCACATATGGCCCAGGAGTCACCGGACATGGCTCACCTGCGGTGGCCGCTGACTGCCATCACCGTGTTCTGGGTGGTGTGCGCTCAGGTCGTGGTCGTCTGCACGTGGAAGCTCTTGACGCTGGTAAACCGTGACCGCATCTTCACGCAGTCTTCCTTGAAATGGGTGGACGCCATTGTGTGGGCCATTGCCGCAGCCTGGGCCGTCCTGCTGGGCGTGTTCTTGGCCGTAGGCTTCAACGCCGACGATCCCGGACTACCCCTCTTGATGTTCCTCGTCTTGACCAGCGTCACCGTGCTGGGGCTGCTCATGGTGGTGATGCGAGCGCTCCTCCGCCAGGCCACCACGCTGCGCACCGACATGGAAGCGGTGATCTGATGCCCATCGTCGTGCGCATCGATGTTGAGCTCGCAAAACGGAAAATGAGTGTTGGCGAATTCGCGGAACGCGTGGGGCTCACTCCCGCCAACGTGGCCGTGCTCAAGAACGGCCGCGCCAAAGCTGTCCGTTTCACCACGCTGGACGCCATGTGTCGCGTGCTTGAGTGCCAACCCGGGGATCTCCTCGAGTGGGTCGAGGACTGAACCATGAGGCTTCTTGTCATCATCCTTTTCGGCATACTGGGCCTCGCCGTGGGCGTTGCCGGAATGATCCTGGGGGAAGGTGATGATTCCCCGGGACTGCAAGGGATCGGCGTTCTGCTGGCCCTTGGCTCAGTGACGCTCACAGCGAGAGCACTTCGACGCCGCTCCCGCCAAGCTCCTTAGCCTGCCCGGCCCCGTACCGGCACCAAACGCACCGAGCGATCCGCCAACTCGGCCACGTCATCCGGGTCATGCGTGATGATCACCGCGGTCCGGTCCGCCAGCACTCGTTTCAGGACACTCCGAATTTCCGGGCGGGCCGATACATCCAGAGCGCTCAGGGGCTCATCCAGCAGCACCAGTTCCGGTTCCGCCGCCAATACTCGCGCGATTGCGACCCGCTGCGCCTGACCCCCCGAAAGTTGCTCCGGATAACGGTCAGCGAACCGCCCCGCACCCGTCTCATCCAGCCAACGACGAGCCGCCCGTCTCGAGGCCTCCCGGCCCAGGCCCTTGCACCGCGGCCCGAAGGCCACGTTCTCCAACACGCTCAGATGCGGGAACAACAACGGTTCCTGCGCCATCAACGCCACGCCCCGCCGGTGCGCCGGCCTCCAGGTGCCGTGACCCTTCGTATCCAGGTCGACGACGTCGCTCCCCGCCACTCGCACTCGTCCCCGGTCGGGTGCCAGGAGACCCGCAATCACCGCGAACACCGTCGACTTACCCACCCCATTGGGTCCGACCAACGCGACGGTCTGTCCCCGATCAGCTCGAAACTCAGCAATGACTGCCCGTTCAGCGACGACCACGTGCACATCCAGCCAAGTCTCCTTGCGTTGATCGGCCACTGAGTTCTGCTCGGCTACTGGATTGACCTCAAGCCCCCGGAGGTCGCCAGGTCCCGGCTGCAATCCCGCACTGAAGGGTTCACCACGACCCCGATCGACGGCATCGCCTGGACCGGTCACCGGTGAAGCATTGACCCCATCGGCATCAGCCGAACCCTGCTCGGAACGCCCCGCGCCCCGCAGCCAACCGGAAAGTCCCGCACGAAAGCCGACGCCGCGGCGTCGTCGAGCGGGTGCCGAAAATCCGACCACCGCCACGGCAACCAGAACCAAGAGAAGTGACAACGCGATCGCGGCATCCGGGTCAGTTTCACGCTGCAGGTAGATCTCGAGCGGCAGCGTGCGAGTGACACCCTGCATACTTCCGGCAAAAGTTAGGGTCGCACCGAACTCTCCCAAGCAGCGCGCGAACGACAGCGCCGCACCCGATGCAAGGGCCGGGGTCACCAGGGGAATAGTGATCCGCCGCATCGCAACGGTTGGCGATGCTCCCAGCCCGGCGGCAACTTCTTCATAACGGGTCCCCATGGTTCGCAGCGCACCCTCGAGGGAGACCACCAGGAACGGGAGCGCAACGAACGTTTGCGCGAGCACCACCGCGGTCGTGGAGAACGCGATCGAGATCCCGAGCGCCTCCAGCTGCTGGCCCACGAGTCCAAGTCGACCAAAGGTGTACAGCAGCGCAATACCGCCCACCACCGGTGGCAGCACCAGGGGCAGGAGCACCAGTGATCGCAGTATCCGTAGTCCAGGCACTTGGACCCTGGCCAGCACCAACGCCAGCGGACAGCCCAACACCACGCACAGCACCGTCGACATCAACGCCGTGCGCAAGCTCAGACCGAGTGCGGTGAGTGAGGATTCTGACGTCAGCAAACTCCACAGGTTCGGCCAATCCACGCGCAGCAGCATCCCGAGCAACGGCAGAAGCACGAACAGCGCCCCGATCAACGCCGGTACCAGCACCCACCCGGGCACCGTCCGGAAGCGAGCGCGCGTCACGGCGCCCCGAACCCCTCGTCCCGCAGGATGGTCTGGCCACGCTCACTCGTGAGCGCGTCGACGAATTCCCGTGCGGCCGTCGCGTTCGGCGAGTCCGGGAACGTCACCACGGGGTAGTAATTGACGACGTCCTGCGAATGCGGAACCTCGATCGTTTCCACACGACCCCCCGCGGCCTTGGCATCCGTGACGTACACGAGTCCCGCATCCGCCTGACCCGACGTCACCTTGCCCAGCACGTCGGTCACAGACAGTTCCGAACTCACGGGACTCAGCGCTACGCCATTCGCCTTTTCGAGTTCATCCGCGGCCGCTCCGCACGGCACTTCTGGCGCGCACCGGACAAAATTCACACCGTCTTTCCGAAGGTCGTCCAGCCCGGAGATATCGGCAGGGTTGCCCTCTGGCACGACGAGTGTGAGCGTATTGCTCGCGAAAATCTCTGATTCACCGGACGGCAGGTCCGAATCGGTCAGGCGCTGCATGGTCCGCTCGTCCGCAGACGCAAACACGTCCGCCCGCGCCCCCTCCTGCAACCGCTGCGCCAAGCCGGTCGAGCCGCCGTAATCCACCGTCACATCTACGCCCGGGTACTCAGCCTCGAATTCCTCGGCCAGCCGGTCGAAGCTCGTGGTCAGCGACGCCGCCGCATACACCGTCAGCGTTCCCTCCGCCGACGACGCCGCTCCCCCACTCTCGCTCGACCTCTCGTCAATACCACCGCCGGTTCCGCACGCCGTCAGAAATAGTGCTGCCGCCGCACTCAGCACGGCAAGTATCGCCCGAGCCCTCACGAGAAATCTCCGGACTCGACAATGACCGTGGTTGCCTTGACCACCGCCGTCGCGACCGATCCCGGTTCGAGCTTGAGTTCTCGCACTGCTTCGGTACTCATCAGCGAGACAATCCGGTGGGGACCGCACTGCATTTCCACCTGGGACATCACCTTGTCCGAGGTCACGGTCGTCACCAGTCCGACCAGCCGGTTCCGGGCGGATCCTTTGCCGCTGTTGGGATCCCTGGGGTTCACCGCATTGCGTTTGGCCAGCTCCGCCAGCTCGACCCCGTCCACAACCGCGTGACCGGATGAGTCTTGCCGACGAGTGAGCGTGCCCTGATCGATCCACCGCCGCACCGTGTCATCGCTGACACCGAGAAAGAGCGCCGCATCCGCCACCCGCAACAAAGTCATGTCATGAGACTATCCGCATCTGCGGCCCCAATCATGAGTAGATTCCGTAAATTCGGATCAATGCTGTCACCGGAGAATGTCCGCCAATGACTTCATAAGGTCAAGAGCATCACGTTGTTGTTTATAGGACAGCCACGGTTCGTGTTCATAGAGAGCAAACTGCACGGAGACTTCCGCTCTAAGTTGGATCTCTTTCCGCGCCGACTCCGAGAGTTCGATCATTCTGAACCGCGCGTCAAAGCAGTCAACTCGGTACTGCACGAGTCCCACACCGTGGAGCTCTCGCACGTATCGCGACACCAGGCTCTTGGACAATCGCGTCCCCCGCGCGATCCCACTGACCGATTCACCTGGATTCTCCGCGAGGTAGTTCATGACCTCCATTTCCCCAGGTTTGAGTCGGCCATCTCCCTCAGCGGGCACCGCCGCATCCGCTAACTCTTTGAGCCGCCGCGACAACCGATACACATCCACCACTCGCATGAGTCCAGAGAACCAAGTGGCCACCTGTCGCGCGCCTCCAGCGCACGGCATTGTGCATTTCGGCGGATCCTTGGCACGTTCGCGATGGCTTGTGGAGTCCACGCAGCACGGGTAAGGCGATACCCGGTGCCCGTCACCTTGCTGGTAATAAAAGGCCACTCATGGGAAGGTGTGCCCCAGCTAAAACTCGACGACAGAGACCAACGAGACCGAGTGTGCTGGTCGATTTCGGCCTCCGCTTACGCGCTTTTTATTCGTTTTACTCGCGTTCATCAGTGCACGGTCTCCGAGGGGCACATACTCTCCGAAAACCGTGTACTGGTGCACTGCTTCGAGGGAAAGCGGGCCGAGACAGCGCAAAACCCGTCCACTGGTCAACGGTTCTACGGGAGTATGTCCTCCCCGAAGAACGTCTCTCAGTGAACGGGTTTCGGTGACCGAGTTGTCGTGAAGCCGATCATTGGAGCTTCAGCCGGATCACTCATCCTCACCAACATTCACGGCCCGGCAAGGCGGTTCAATCGCTGTGGCTAGGACTTCCGCTCGCTCCGCTCGGGTTTTACTCGTGCGTGAAGTTGGCCTTGCGCTTCTCACTGAAGGCGGTCATGCCTTCCTTCTGATCGGCGGTGGAGAACAAGCCGTGGAACACTCGACGCTCGTACTGCACACCCTGCTGGAGAGTGGTTTCGTAAGCTGCATTCACGGCCTCGACGGCGTGCTGAGCAACAGGCTTGGAGAGCCCGGCAATGGTGCGAGCGACGTCGTTGGCGGTGTCCAATAGCCGGTCGGCGGGGACCACGCGAGCAACCAGGCCGGAACGCTCGGCTTCCTCGGCGTCCATCTGACGGGCGGTGAGAATCATATCCATGGCCTTGGACTTGCCGATGGCGCGGATCAGTCGCTGAGTGCCACCCATGCCCGGGATGACGCCCAGGTTGATCTCTGGCTGACCGAACTTCGCGGTGTCCGCGGCGATGATCAGGTCGCACATCATGGCGAGCTCACAACCGCCACCCAAGGCATAACCGGAAACGGCGGCGATCTTGGGGGTGCGCAGACGGGCAAAAGCATCCCACGGGGAGAAGAAGTCCACGCGGTACATCTCGGCGGCGGACTTGGTGGCCATTTCCTTGATGTCGGCACCCGCGGCGAAGGCCTTCTCGGAACCGGTCAGGATGATCGCGCCGATATCCGGGTCGCGGTCGAGCTCGGTGGCGGCGGCAACCACATCGTTCATAGTTTGCTCGTTCAAGGCGTTGAGCGCCTTGGGCCGGTTCAGGGTGATCACGCCGACGCGCCCGTCACGGCTCACCAAAATGGTCTCGTACTCGGTGTTTTCGCTCATGTGACCAGCATCTCATGTGGTCCTTGACCCAACCTTGTGAAGCAAAGTGTGAAGACATGTCACGCCCCGGAAACATGCCGGTACTACCATGTCGGCATGCGCGAATTGCAGGCTCAAATCATTTCCGAACTCGGCGTGAAACCACAGATCGATCCGGCATCCGAGGTCGATCGCCGAGTGGACTTCTTGTGTGACTACGTCACGGCCACACACACCAAAGGTTTCGTCCTGGGAATCAGCGGGGGCGTGGATTCCACACTGGCTGGCAAGCTGGCTCAGATGGCCGTTGAGAAGCTCCGGGCCGACGGCGGAGACGCCCAATTCATGGCGATGCGCCTGCCGCACGGAGTGCAACACGACGAAGCCGACGCCCAGGCCGCGCTGGCTTTCATCGAGCCCGACCGCACCATCACCTACGACATCGCTCCGGCAGTGCGCGGTTTCGAAGAGGCCTACGAGTCGGCCACCGGGACGGAACTGACCGATTTCACGCGAGGTAATACCAAGGCGAGAGTGCGTATGACGGCCCAGTACGCCGTCGGCGGGGACAACAATCTGTTGGTGATCGGAACGGACCATGCCGCGGAGTCGGTGACCGGGTTCTTCACCAAGTTCGGCGACGGCGGCGCGGATCTGCTGCCGCTGGGTGGCCTGAACAAACGGCAGAACCGGCAATTGCTCGAGTACCTGGGCGCGCCGGAACCGTTGATTTCCAAGGCGCCCACCGCAGATTTGCTCGACGACAACCCCGGCCGCACGGACGAGGACGAACTGGGGCTGACGTACAACGACATCGATGACTTCTTGGAGGGCAAGGAGATCGCCGCCGACGTCTCCGAGCGGTTGGAGACGATTTACTTGCGCTCACGCCACAAGCGCACCGTGCCGGTGACCCCGGCGGATGACTGGTGGCGCTGACTGCCACTGCTGAATGATCGGTGGCACCGACCGCACGACAGTGTTGAGATCAGAGGATCGGGCGTAGCGGAATCAAGACAGTTTCGGCGAACCGCGCCATCGGGTGACGGTCACGCCAGCGCGGTGAGCTGAGGATCTCACAGTGCTCGGAGTCGGCTTCGAAGACCTTTTCCATCTCCGCCGCGAAGTCCGGGTCCACGATTTCCACGTTCGTCTCGTAGTTGAACGAGAGCGACAAACGGTCGATGTTGGCGGTGCCCACGGTGGACCATTCGCCGTCGATTGTCGCCGTCTTGGCGTGGATCATGGATGCGGCGTACAACAGGATGGTCACGCCGACATCCAGGAGCTGACCGTAGAACCCGCGGGACACCCAGTCGGCGAGAATATGGTTTGAATCCTTAGGAACCATGACGCGCACGTCCACGCCGCGTTTTGATGCCCCAATCAGGGCCTCAAGAATCTGCTGATCGGGAATGAAGTACGGCGTGGTGATCCAGATGTGATCATTGGCGCGCTCAATGGCGCTCAGGTATAGGTGCCGAATTGGATACACCAGTTGCACCGGCAGATTGGCGGCAACCCGGACCTCCGGGTCCCAGTTCTGCGGAGGCACCCATTCAATCTGGTCCTCCGGGTGACGACCCTCGTTCCACACGCGGGCAATCGAATTGCGCAGCCCCCATACGGCCGGGCCCACTTCGCGCACGTGGGTGTCCCGCCACTGGTTGGCGTACATCGAACCAATGTTGTAGCCACCCACGAAGCCGATGTTGTCATCCACCACCAGGATCTTGGAATGGTTGAACCCGCTGTATCGCAGCAGCCCTCGCCACCATTTGCGGCGCACGGCCGGCATCCGGAACACATGGACTTTGTCCGAGAACGTATAGAAAGAATTGGGAATCACCAGGTTGGCAAAGCCGTCATAGATGACGAAGACTTCGACACCGCGATCGGCCGCCGCGTTGAGGGCATCCAGGAACCGCTGACCCACTTCATCGTTCTTCCAGATGAAGGTCTCCATGTGGATGGATTCCTGGGCTCCGTTGATGGATTCGAGCATGTCGTCGTACACGCTGTCACCCGAGGTGTAGATGTTCAGTTCGGAATCCTCGACCTGCGCCGTGAACGTACCCGGGCGAGGGGCCTCGCGGACCTTACGATTGCGGCGCTTCCACCAGTCCAATCCGGCCAGCGAAGCGATCACCGTGGCCTGTGCGGCAGCCAAGGAACCGGCTGCAACCACCCCCGTCTTGAACAGGAGTGAACGTCCCTTGCGGTGGGCTACGGCGGCTCTGGTCTTCATGCGTCCAGCCTACTTGGCCTGGCTCCGCGAGCGCCCAGGGTGGGACCCACCGCGTGCCAGGTCGGTATCCAATGGCGCTGAAATTTACTTACCACGGAATGCGTTAGTACCGGTGTGAGCACACACGAGCACTTTTTCCTGGACAAGTCCGACCCCGGTAGCTGGCGAGCCATCAACGCGTTCTCCCGCAAGGTGGCCGCAGCAAACGAGGAAGCCGACATCCCGCGTTCCATCACGGAGCTTCTCAACGTGCGGGTCTCGCAGATCAACGGCTGCGCCTACTGCCTGAACATGCACGTGCGCCAAGCACGTGAGGCGGGCGTGACCGATCAGCAGTTGGCGGTGCTGCCGGCCTGGCGAGACACCCAGGTGTTCAGCCCGCTGGAACGCTCCGCCCTGACCATTGCGGAAGCGACCACCGAACTGGACCATTCCACGCTGCACCAAGATCTGACCACCGCCCGGGAAACCCTGACGGACAAGCAGTTCTCCGCGCTGCAGTGGTCAGCGATCGCGATCAACGCCTTCAATCGAATTTCCATCCTGTCCGGCCACCCGGTGCGCGCCAAGCGCAGCGAGTAGTAGTCAGCACACGGTTATAGAAGACAGCCATGACCGAACCGAACAACATCACGGTCCGCAACAATCCGGACCGCCACCGCTTCGAACTCCTGGACGGGGACACCGTGATCGGTGAATCCCACTACACGGCGCATCAGGACGCTGACCGTGCGGAGCGGATTTTCTACCACACCGTGGTGGACGACTCGTACGGTGGCCAGGGCCTTGCAGCGGTTCTGACCAAGCAGGCACTGGGTGAAACCGTGGCCGAGGGGTTGGCCATCGTGCCGGTGTGCCCGTACGTGAAGCTGTGGGTGCGGAAGAACGATGACTACGCGAGCGACGTCGTCACCGTGAAGCCCGAGCACTTACAAGCGCTCGCCGCGCTGGGCGGAAAGTGAACGCGCGCCAAGTTTCCTGCAAGGGCCCGCGGCTCGCTACGGTGGTGTCATGAGAATCGCCACGTGGAACGTCAACTCCATCCGAGCCCGCGCCGATCGCATCGAAGCGTGGTTGGACCGCTCGGACGTGGACGTGTTGGCCATCCAGGAGACCAAGGCCAAGGACGAGAACTTCCCGTGGGAGTTGTTCGAGTTTGCCGGTTACGAGGTGGCGCATTTCGGGCTGAGCCAGTGGAACGGTGTGGCCATTGCCTCACGCGTGGGTCTCAAGGACGTGGAACGCACCTTCCCCGACCAGCCCGTGTTCGGCAAGGGCAAACAGGAGCCGATCCAGGAAGCCCGCGCCATGGCTGCGACCTGCGGCGGAGTGCGTGTGTGGTCTCTGTATGTACCTAACGGCCGCGGCCTGGACGACCCGCACATGCCTTACAAACTCGAGTGGCTGCGCATCCTCAAGGATCATGCCAAGCAGTGGGTCAAGGATGATCCAGAGGCGCAGATCGCGCTGGTGGGTGACTGGAACGTGGCCCCCCAGGATGAGGACGTCTGGGACATCGAATTTTTCAAGGAGAACGGTTTCACCCACGTCTCCGAGGGCGAGCGCGCGGCGTTCAACGCGTTCATCAGCGACGCCGGTTTCATGGACGTGGTCCGCCCCCGCCATCCGGGCCCCGGCGTCTACACGTACTGGGACTACACGCAGTTGCGCTTCCCCAAGAAGGAAGGCATGCGCATCGACTTCCAGCTCTGCTCCCCCGCCCTCGCTGCACGGGTCACGGACGCGTGGATCGACCGTGAGGAGCGCAAGGGCAAGGGTGCCTCGGACCACGCTCCCGTGGTTATTGAGATCGACTGAGTCATGACCTTGGTGAACGTGGGTACGGCGTTTAGGGGGATCATTGGTCCTCCCATTCGTTTCGCGCTGCGCATTTACGTCCCGCAGGAGGAGCTCGACGCGGAGTACGCTCCCGCCATCCCGCGTGCCCTGGACCCCTTCGAGGGCGGGGTTCACGAACTCACGGAACAGCTGTCCCGCCTGGCCGATCCTTCCGACACCCCGCTGCCTCCCGCGCGCGAACCACTATGGACCATCCCGTTCTCCGCCGCCCCCGCTGCTGAATCACGGTTCGTGGGTGGCATGGGCGACTTCCCGGTCTTCCACGCGCCCCAGCGGCTGCGCCGTTCCCTTCGGTTGTTCTCCGACGCCACGATGAACGACGGCGCTCAGCTCCTTCCGCTATTGGTTCCGGAAAAGAAGGTCCGGGACGCCGCGCGGGAGATTTCCGGGGAGCTCTTCGAACCGCTGTACACCCGCGAGTCGGCCTATGTGGTCCCCTTGGCGTGGTTCGCGGCGTTCGCCATGGAGGACCGTGTGGTCTCATCGCATGCCGGTCACGAGGTGCACCGGCTCATCGCACCCGCCGACACCGCCGCCCGGCGTGTGATCCAGGGTGCGCAGATCGTCGAGGACACCGCCCTGGCCTCTGCCGATCCCAACGCTGATGAGCTGTCCGAGGAGGCCCAACAGGCCAAGGCCTTCGCGGACGATCTGACTCGACTGGGACGTTGGCTCGGCACCTTCAGCCCGGCCTCCCTCGTGTGCCTGGACTACGGCTCGCTGGCGGATCGCATCCAGCCCGATGAGAGCCCCCGCGACATGGCCGACGCTCTGGAACTCCTCCGCGCCGACGACCAAGGTGCCGCTACCGCGGCCCTCCGCCGAATCTTCCAACGGTGGTCACCGCTGGCGCACTTGCAGTCGGCGAATTAGAAGCGGTTAGGCCGGTCGACCCCACTCCACGATTTCCCCCACACCCCGCAT
Source organism: Kocuria carniphila (assembly GCF_004136555.1). GTDB lineage: Bacteria > Actinomycetota > Actinomycetes > Actinomycetales > Micrococcaceae > Kocuria > Kocuria carniphila. The sequence continues at coordinate 30,485 of NZ_NOIT01000012.1, read as the reverse complement.
GCTGACTAGCGTTGGAAGGGTGTCTGAAGAAACAGTGACCCCACGTCAGCAGTCCGGTACCGAGTGGTGGCGGGACGCCGTGATCTACCAGGTCTATCCGCGCTCCTTCAAGGACTCCAACGGAGACGGAATGGGTGATCTGGGCGGTGTGACCGAGAAACTGCCCTACCTCAAGCAGCTCGGCGTGGACGCGGTGTGGCTGTCGCCGTTCTACCTGTCCCCGCAGCACGATGCCGGGTACGACGTGGCGGATTACCGCACCATCGACCCGCGCTTCGGTACCCTCGAGGACTTCGACCGCATGTGCACTGACGCCCACGAGCTGGGACTCAAGCTCATCGTGGATCTGGTGCCCAATCACACCTCCGAGGACCACGAGTGGTTCCAGGCGGCGCTCGCCTCCCCGAAGAGCTCCGCCGAGCGCGCCCGCTACATGTTCCGTGACGGCAAGGGCGAGAACGGCGAGCTGCCCCCGAACAACTGGAAGTCGCTGTTCGGCGGCCCCGCGTGGTCCCGCATCAATGACGGTCAGTGGTACCTGCACCTCTTCGACTCGTCGCAGCCGGACTTGAACTGGGAGAACCCGGAGATCTGGGAAGAGTTCCGCAGCGTCCTCCGCTTCTGGCTGGACCGCGGCGTGGACGGCTTCCGCGTGGACGTCGCTCACGGCATGGTCAAGGCGGACGGGCTCCCCGACTGGGACGAACAGGTCCACATGGTCGAGGGCACGGACGTGGATGAGAAGGGCCACGCCGAGAAAACCATGGACACCGGCCCGTACTTCGACCAGGACGGCGTGCACGAGATCTACCGCGACTGGAACCAGGTCTTGGCCGAGTATCCCGGCGAGCGCATGCTCGTGGTGGAGGCATGGATCGGCCCCGCGGAGCGGCTGGCACTGTACGTTCGCCCGGACGAGGCGCAGCAGGCGTTCAACTTCGACTTCCTGATCGCCGGTTGGCACCGCGACCGGATGCGCAACGCGATCTCGGAGTCCCTGCGCGTGAACCAGGCGGTGGGCGCGCCGTCCACGTGGGTGCTCTCCAACCACGACACCGTCCGCCACGCCTCCCGCTACGGCTTGAGCTCCCGCACCGCCTACCCCAACGGGATCGGCGCGGACGACGAGCAGCCCGACGCCGCTCTGGGCCTCCGTCGCGCCCGCGCCGCCGCACTCGTGGAGCTGTCCCTGCCGGGTTCGGCCTACGTCTACCAGGGCGACGAACTGGGCCTGCCTGAGCACACCACTCTGGACGCCGAGAGCCGCGAGGACCCCACCTTCTTCCGCACCGAGGGTCAGGAATTGGGGCGCGACGGCGCTCGTGTCCCCCTCCCTTGGTCCCCCGTGGGCAATGGGCTGGGCTTCGGCCCCAATCCGTGGTTGCCGCAGCCGGAGACCTTCGAGAACATCACGGTGGACCACCAGCTGGGCAACCCGCAGTCCGTGCTGAATCTGTACAAGAACGCCTTGCGTATCCGGCACGAACTGGCTCTGGGTCGCGCTGAGTTCGAGTGGGACCCCATGAGCGAGCAGGGATCGCAGATCCTGGCCTACCGCCTCACCACGGAGTCAGGCGACACGGTGCTCGTGGCCGCAAATGCCGGTGACGCACCCGTGGAGATCCCTGAGCTGACCAGCGGTGAACTCTTGCTGGCCAGCGGCCAGAGCGCGGTGATGGCTGGGAAGCTCGCGGTGGATCACACGGTGTGGATCAAGCTCTAGGACGCTGTTGTTCGGGGCCGGGCAAAATGGCGCGGCCCCGAACAACAGCGCTGCAGATCCGCGAGAAACTCAAGGCCGCGACGGGTCTCTGAAAAGGAGAGTCCGGCGTAGGCCTCGGATGCTACTTCTCCGGCAACGCCGCCGAACACTGGGTGGAAATCCACTCCTGCACCGGCTGAAGCGCGCGCTGAATCTGGGCGGCCTCTTGGGGCTGCAAAGTCTCGCCGGCGTTGTGCAGGAGGCTGACGGCGTCGTCGAACGCGGGAAGCACGGGCTCGGGCAACCGATCGCGGTGGGATTCGAGTGAGTCGGTGGCCTCGGTGATCACGGACGGATCCTGCCCGGCTTCAGGGGTGGCGTCCGTGGACCGGTCGGTGGTCATGGGCAACACGACCAATCCGGTGTAGACCTCGACCACGTCCAGGCAGGTTCCGGTGCTCGCGGTCTGTCCCGTGCCCGCGGGTGCTTGAGACGCGCCGCCGGGTTGGGGGATCTCGCTGGGGACCTCGAACGTGAACGGCTCCTCGGCGCTCGAGGAACAGCCGGTCAGGGCGATCAGAAGACCCGATGCAGCCACTGCCGCGGCAACTCGTTTCAAGGTCATGGGTTCACCCGCCGTCCGCACGTGAGGTGCAGCCCAACCGGCCGAAAACTGGGGGCGTGCACGGTGATCGATACGCCTACAATTTAGGCGGCCAACCTCTGTAACGGCTGTGGGTTTTCCGCGTCTCCACCCGGTGAAATCGCGCGGGAGATCGGGATGTTCAGCAGGCCGAGTCGGCGACCCATCCTCGTGCGATCAGTTCGCGCAGCACGTCGTGATCCACCTGGTCCAACTTGGTCACGTACACGCAACTCACGCTGCGCTTGTGCGGGCCGAGGCGGTCGAGAAGTTCCTGGGCGCCGTCGCCACTTTGCAGCCCGTACAGCGAGATCGCGGCCTTGCGCGGCGAGAAGGCCACCTGCGCAGTATCGCCCTCGCGGCCGGTTTCGTACCGGTAGTGATAGTGGCCGAACCCCACGATGGATTCGCCCCACATCACGGGCTCGGCGCCGGTGACCTCGCGAAAGATCTTGAGCAATTCCTTGCCCTGCTCCACGCGCCGCGGCCACGGCAGGGATTCGATCCATTCCTCGGCGGACTGCTCGGAGGGCTTGGTCTTGACGTCCGCCTGGATGGTTCGCGTGGCGGGCTTGGGTTCGACGACGCCGCTCATCGTTTCCAGCCCCTTCTCACCCAGAGCGTCGTTGAGACGGTTCAGGCCCTTCAGCCCCACGCCGTGCAGCGCGAGGAGTTCCTGGAAGTCGGCTCCGGCAAGTTGCTCGAGTTCGGTGATTCCCTGTGCAGCGAGCGCGCGGTGCAGCGGGGCGCCCGTGCCCTTGATCTCCGTGAGTGCGGTCATGGGATCAGACTAGATGCAGGCGGCGGCCCTGAACACGATCGTGTTCAGGGCCGCCGGTGACTGCATCAGGCCACGGTAGCGATCAGGCTTCCGCCTGCTTCTGCTGCTCTATCTGCTGGGTGTGTTCCTCGCGGTCCTTCATCTCCCTGGGGCGGAAGTAGAACAGACCCGTGAGCACGGCGATCACGAACACGCCGAGCATCACGAAGAACAGAGGCCACACGCCCGTCAAGAAGATGATGGGCACCGCAAGTGCGGTGACCAGGCCACCGCCGAAGAACGGTTCGAACACCAACTGCTTATAGCCGAAGGCCTCGAACGCCGGAGTCTCGGCCTCCGGGTCCACCACGCGCATGAGGATCAGACCGGTGGCGGTCACGCCCATGGACTGGCCGAAGTCACCAATGCCGCGCTCGAACCAGTAACGCCCGATGATGCGGGGCGCCAACCACATGAAGATACCCACGTTGAACACGATGCCGGCCACCGCCAGGATCGCGAAGGCCGCCAAGTTGTCGCCCACCGCTTGCAGGGACAGCGTGGCGATGGCGGAGACGATCAGGAAGTCAAGAGCCAGGCCCTGGATACGGAGCATCACCTGGGCGTCGATGTAGCGGTCGAACCCAAATTTCTTGGCCGCCAGCTGGAAGATCACACCGCCCAACAGCGCCATGGGGAACAACGGCACGTAGGCGAAGATCTCCAGCGGGGTGGTGTCATCCAGCATCACGCTGGCGTAGGTCTGCTGCTCGATCCAGCGCAGCCCTTCCAGGATGCACCAACCGATCAGGATCGCCACGGCCACGATGGCCATGTGCAGGGAGAACGGCTCCACGGAGGACGGTCGGCTGGTCATGGTGCCAGCGGAGTAGTACTCGTCGCTGCGGAACAGACCCTTCTGCTCGGCAACCGACATCTTGACGTCGCCCTTGAGGACTTCGGTCTTACCGGTGCGCACGCCCCAGTTGATCAGGCCGATGCCGATGATGATGCCGCCCACGATGCCCACGGTCGCCAGGCCAACAGCGAGGTCCGCGCCCTCACCGAAACCAAGTTCTTCCATGACGGGGCGCATGCCTGCGGCGGTTCCGTGCCCACCCTCGAAGCCGATCTCGATCAGCGCCCCGGTCATGGGAGCCGCTGCGAAAATGGGCACCAGGATCAAAGCGGCGAGCAGAAGCCCGATCACATATTGACCCGAACCGAAGGCCACACCCAGCGACAGCTGCGGGCCCACGAGTTTGGCCGCGCGCTTGGGGGAGGGGAGGTCCTGGCCCAGGAACATGGTCGCGAAAATGACGCTGATGAGCAGGCCGGGCAGCACTCCCCAGGTCTCGACCATGCCCTCGGTGAAGAGTCCGCTCTCACCCCACGGGCCGTCGAAACGACCGAGGACCTGAGGGCCCAGGATCAAGAGAATCGCGCCGCCAATGATGGAACTCGGCAGGAACAGGCTCTGGACCCACCCCACCTTCACGCGCACGAATTTACCCAGGAGCAGCGCCACCCCCAGGATCAGAAACGCAAAACCAACGGCCTCTGGGGACACGGGAACCACCTCTAGTGATCGGGGATCGAAAACGGTCACAGGTCACATAGCGAGGGTCAAGAGCGCTCCGTGGAGTGTCCCCCAGCTGATGTTCAGGTATCTCAGTTTATGAGACAACTGTTCCCTTCGCCCCGATCAACACCGCTCCCGACCGGACCGCGTCAACTGTGTCAGGGCAGCCAAAAACCCCGGGCACCTTCGTGTCCGGGGCTTTCGGTCAATGGTCGTCAGGCGCTCTGGCGCTGGATCTCCCACAGCAGGTGTCCCTCGGTGGGCGACTGCACCGGCAGGAACGCCGCCTCGCGCACGCGACGCGTGGTGTCCGTGTCCGCCAGGTAGCCGCGACCGCCGGCGAGCGTGGCCTCGAGCTTGGTCGCGTCACTCACGAAATGAGCGGCGTCGAGCCGGAGCGTGAGCAGGCGCACCGGTGAGGTGACCTTCTCGAGCAGCGAGGCGTGTTCGTTGCGCAGGCTCTGCTCGGTCTCGCGCAGGCCGTTCAGTCGATCACGGAACAGGGCGTTGGGTCCGGGCTTTTCCACCGCCGACGCCGCCTCGTCCAGACTGCGCGCGCCCAGGCCGATACAGAAGGCACTCTGGGCGAGCAAGAAGCCGGGGCGGACCGCGGCCAGGAACTCCTTGAGCGGCACACCGGTCACGTCTCTCGCCGGAATCCGCACGTCGGTCAGGCTCAGGGAACCGCTCGCGGTGCCGTTGAGGGCCATGAGCGGAGCCGACGGCTTCACCGTGAGCCCTTCGGCCCCGATGCGCACGCGGGCGATGGTCAACGTTCCGTCCTCGAAACGCACCGGCATCATGACGATCGCGTTCGGGAACAGGTTGGACGCCCACACGATCTTGCCGTTGAGCACCACGGAATCACCGTCGGTCACGGCCTCCACGGGGATGTCGCCCAGCTCGGACGCCCACTTGAACGCGGGCGCCATCGCGGAGACACCGGCCACGGAACCGTCGAGCAGTTCCTCCGGAACGTCCATCCCACCCGCGCGGTGGAACAGGATGGTCATGGTGTGGCCCCAGCTGCTGAACGCGGTCGAGAAGCACTCGCGAGCCAGCGCTTCGAGCAGCGCGGTGACCCCGGCGACGTCGCCCTGGGCCGCGGCGTCGAAGGCGCCGTTCTGCCCGAGCTCGGCCAGAGCGACGTCGGTCTGGACGTCACCCCGGTCGATACTCGCGGCGCGTTCGGCAACGTTGGCCAGCACGGAATCCGCGACCGGTTGCTGAACGGTTGAAGGAACGGACATTACTTGCCGGCCAGGTGGTGCAGACGATCGATGGGGGTGGTCACGGCCTCGCGGGCGCGCACCACGGCGTCCTCATCGGGAGCGTTGTAGAAGCACAGGCACTTGACGGTGTCCTCGCGAACGTAGGTGCGCAGGAAGCTCACCTCGGGGACCTCGGCGTACTTGGGTGCGTTGGCCTTCTTGCGGCCCAGGTAGGTCTCCATGTCGATCTCGGCGGGGATGTCCCACTCGACCAGGTACTCGGCGGAGGGCTTGGCCTTGCGGATGTCCTCGATGTCCGCGCCGACCAGGCGTACCTGGTCCGGGCCGGTGACCTCGGTGGACTGGTCGGCCACGCCGTTGCGGATGGCCTGATCCAGGGCGGTGGTGTCATCGCCGTCGAGCTCGACCACGGTGAACACGCGACCCTGACCCTCGGTGACCTGGGATTCCAGGACCTGGGCGCCGTTCTGCTCAGCGGCAGCGGCGATGGCCTCGATCACGGACTGAGCGCCCTCGCGGGTGGCGTTGCTGGGAACGACTTCGAAAAGCTGCAGTGACATGGAGATTCCTCCTAGTGGTTGTCGGATTCCTTTAAACGCTACGCGTGGCCCCGTCCGCGACCCAAGGGAAAAGTCACACTGCGCAACATTGGGCGGACACCTCGTTCAGACGTTGCTCACCGCGGGGATCTATGATCGGAGCACCCTGCACCACTTTCGACTGATCCCCGAAAGGACCGGGTCTGAGCATGTTTCATGACCAGAGCGTCATTTTCATCGACGCGGGCTTTTTGCTGTCCGCCGGCAGTTCCACCGTGACCGGAACATCCCTGCGCGCTGCCACCAGGGTGGATGCCGAACAACTCATCTCGGGCATCGTGGGCATCACCCGCGACAACTGCAACCTGGACCCGTTGCGCATCTATTGGTACGACGCGTCCCGGGACGGCGTGCTCAGCGACTGGCACAAGAAAATCTCCCTGCTCGACGACGTCAAGGTCCGCCTGGGGCGTATCGGCGTGAACGGGCAGCAAAAGGGAGTGGACCTGCGACTCGGCCTGGACCTGGTCGAGGTGGCCCGCAACGGTTCCGCCAAGGTTGCCTACCTCCTCAGCGGCGACGACGATCTGGCCGAAGCCGTCGAGGCCGCCCAGGACCTCGGCATGAAGGTGGTGCTGCTGGCCCTGGAGGACAAGAACCGCTATCTGGGCATCAAGTCCGTGGCGGAGCACCTGGCCTACAAGGTGGACCGCATCATCGTGCTGCCTCAGGAGCTCATTCACTCGACCTTCACGCCGGCCACGCGGGCAGTGGTGCCGGGTTCCGAGAGTTTGTCCGAGCTCTCTGATTCTCAGCCTGCCTCCACCCCGTCACCGGGCCCCGTTCCGGGACCTGGGCCGACGCCGGCGACGGTGACACCGGCGACCCTGGCCAGTAAGAAGGCCACGTTCATCACGGTGAACGAACCGGATGTCGACCTTCCGCATTTGTTCGACGTTGCCGAGGAAGTCGCGGAGAGTCTGGCACGCAACTGGTACCAGACCACTCCCCTGTCCGAGGTGCAGGCGGTGTTGGAAGATCGTCCCATCCTCCCGGCCGAAATCGATTCGACGCTGCTGCGGGATTGCGCCGCCCGGATCGGTGAGTCGGACACCGATCTGCAGTCCGTGCGGAAGCACCTGCGCAAGTGCTTTTGGGACACCGTCGACAATCTGGCCTAGTGTGCACGGTGCTCTAGTCTGAAGCGTGTGAGTCACGAGCCAGCAGCATCAGATTCTTCCGAGGACGCATCGTTCCGGGGATCCTCCGGCAACGAGTCGGATGATGCTTCAGCGACCCCGTATTCACGGTCATCGAGCAGGGCAGCTCCCGCCGGTGACGACTCCGGGATTTCGTGGGGCTCGTTCGCCCGCAACGCCACTCTGATCGTGGTGCTGGTGATCATGCTGTGGCTGGCTTTCAACGTGGAACTGCCACCTGCTGATCAGCTGCAGGAACGCATTGAAGGCTTCGGGTGGGTCAGCTGGCTGGTGTTCATCGGCCTGTACGCAGTGGTCGCGCTGACCCCGATCCCCGTGACCATCATGGCGGTGGCCGGCGGGCTGATTTTCGGGGTGGTGCTGGGCAGCCTGTTTTCCGTGATCGGAGTGCTGATCGGCTCGTGGGGCGCCTACTGGCTGGCCCGTGCGCTGGGCACCGAGGCCGTACGTAAGGTGCTCGGCAAGTACAGCGAGAAGATTGAAGGCCGCCTGGACGGCGCGGGCTTTGAGGCCGTCTGCACTCTCCGCCTTGTTCCCGGCATCCCGTATTGGCCGGTCAACTACGGCAGCGGGGCCTTTGGCATTACGCAGCGTGATTTCCTGGCGGCCAGTGTGATCTCGGTGATTCCAGGCCAGGTGTCCCTGGTGGCACTGGGAGCGTTCGTCGCGGACCCCACGTTCTTCCACGGCACCGTGGTGGTGCTCTCGTGGATCGTGGTGCTGGTCATGACCGTGTGGGCGTACAAACGCTGGAAGGCTGCGCGGCAGTAGAGACCACCCGGATTCGGGCTAGAACGGAAAAAATTCCGCTTCTAGAGGCCACACAAGGGTCCAATAGCTCTGACCGGTGTCCATCCGATGAACTAAAGATTTGGCGTTCGGCATTTCCGGTGTTTTCTGCGGACCGTCTAGAGCTTAGGTTGTGCCTAGTCAAGATTTCATTCTGCATTCGTGCCCTGCCCGGCTTTGCAACCAGATCTCCGGATCGTATGCGGAGTTCCGGGCCAACGCTCTCGGATTTCACCCGACCTCTGCGGCGGCACTGAAGCGTGTCTGCGCGACACACCATACTGAGTTCATGGTCAAGAAGATGTCGCCCGCGCAGTTAAAGGCCGCAGTGAACAAAGCACAGCGCCAGCAAAAGCAGGCGATCGACAAGTACAACCGCGAAGCTCGTCGGCACAACGCCGCGGTCAAGAAGGCTGTGAGCGACTACAATCGCGAGGCACGGGCATTCAACTCCAGAACACGAGCGCACAATGCCCGGGTCAAGAATCAGCGACGCCGACTCGAACAGGAGATCCGCCGTCTGGAGTCGCGTCCCGCGACGACGACCTTCGTCACCTATCGGGCCTCGGTCGATACACTAGCGCGGACTTACACGGCGACCGAGGAGAGCCTGGTCGGCCAGACGATCACCTCCGCGAGTCGCGAACTTGTCGACCGCGGCAGTGAGGAGGCCGCAAACAGCGCATATCTGCTCAACGCGATGGACGACGACGGTGCACCCGAACTCGATCCGACCGAGGATGAACTGCGTGTTCCCAGCATGCAGGACGAACTCGCGACCTTCGGGACGGACCTGGTCGACCGATGGGCGGGGGCCCTTTTCTCCCTGAGCCCACGAAACCCTGACGCGGCCCGACACTTCTGTACCAGTGCCCGCGAGGTGCTCATCGCAATGATTGACAGCGCAGCGCCGGACGCCAACGTCGCCGGGGCCGACCCGGACTACGACCGGACGGATAAGGGAGCGCCGACCCGACGTGCCAAGGTCAGGTTCCTGCTGCGACGCAAGGGCATCGAGGACCACTCTCTTGAAACGCTGGTCGAGGAGGACTTGAACAACGTGCTGGGGCTGTTCCGCGAATTCAACAACGGCACGCATGGACACGCTGGCCGATTCACGATCACCCAGCTCAACGCCCTTCGCATCCGCGTAGAGTCAGCGATCGGGTTCATTCATGCACTCTGCGTTGTCTGAGGCTCAGCTCCGATTTGAGCAGGGGTCCGTCCTGATTATGCGGAGGATTCTGGTAGCAGGAATGGCTGGCCCTAAACACGACGTGAATTGGCAAGTTCCCGATATACGAGAAGATGTAAAGTCGTTGAGACAGGAAACGGATCGGGCAGAAACTGGTGAACATGACCGAGTCGCCAACCGCACTCACGACGGCTCCGCCAACGACGACCGGTGTGCGCGAGTCCTGCCGCAGCGCAGAATCTTTCGTGACATCCGACAAAGACGCTCTCCCACCGTACGACGACGCCTGTGTTCCGCTGACTTCTTACCGACGGATCACCAATATGACCGCGTCTGACGCAGAGCGTCTTTTCTTGAAGTCGCGGCAACGCGTCAAGTCATACGGCGAGGTCTTTACACCGCGTCCAATGGTCGATCAGATGCTCGACCTTGTCAGTGACGATCTTGAGATGGGAGAAGAGTTCGTCGACAAGACGTTCTTGGAGCCCGCAGCTGGAGACGGCAACTTCCTCGTTGCAATCCTGCAGCGCAAACTTGCCGCCATCGAAGAGCGCTTCGATCCGTCGATCTGGTCACGCGAGTCCCTGTTCGCGATCGCTTCGGTCTACGCGATCGAGTTGCTAGAGGATAACCACCGAGATGCACATGACGCGCTTCTGGGCGAATTCGTAAAGTTCCACGAGTCGCATGGCACGCGCTGCGGCCCTCGCACGGATCTATTCCGCGCTGCTGCTTTCATCGTCCGGACGAACGTAGTCCGTGGCAACACGCTCACCGGACGGACACCGGGGGGTCAGGAAATCGAGTTCTCCTGGTGGATACGACAGCCAGGTGACCCGGAAATGACCAAGCGAGAGCCGTTCACTCTCAACTCACTGCGTGATCCGGGTGCTTTCGACTTCACTGTGTACGTCTCCTACGAGCCGTGCCCGATCCACCACGTTCACAAGAAAGCGAACGCAGATGTCTAACCCGAAGATCAATACATTCCGCGAGATCAAGCCCCAAATCTACTCGTGGTCTACAACCGATCTACCCAAGTACGCGGGTTGGGAGAAGATCGGGTACACCGAGCAGGAGGGCGGTGCGCAGGCACGCATCGCCCAGCAGGCGTCGCAGCTGTCTATAAACAAGAAGATCGAGTGGGTGTTCAAGGCGACGTACATGACGCCCGACGGCGGGCGGTTCACAGACCACGACTTCCACGCTTATCTCAAGCAGCAGGGCATTGAGCGCGACGGTGTCCCTGCGACCCCGGAGCGGCCGAAGCGCACGGAGTGGCACCGGTTCGGAGAATCGCCAAAATCTTCGCGACAACATTTCCTGGACTTCGCATCAGCCGATGTTGCGATCGATGTTTCCGGGATCTTGGAGCGAGATTACGAACTTCGTCCAGAGCAGAGGGCGGCCGTTGAACAGGCGCTCAAGGCGTTTGGAACCGGCAAGACCGAAGTGCTCTGGAACGCCAAGCCGCGCTTTGGCAAGACGCTTACGACATACGACCTCATGCGGCAGCTCGACGCTCGCAGAGTGCTCATCGTGACTAATCGCCCCGCAATCGCAAACTCGTGGTTCGATGACTTCCAGCGTTTCATCGGGCACCAGACGACCTATCGATTCGTGTCGGACTCGGCATCCCTGAACGGACGGCCGACGATGACACGAGACCAGTGGTCGACGTATGCCGCGCACACGACTGATTATGACCCTCGGATTGTGGAGTTCCTCTCCCTGCAGGACCTCAAGGGCTCCGTGTACTTCGGTGGGGCGCACGAGAAGCTAAAGCACATTGCGCAGCTTGAGTGGGATCTGCTGGTCGTGGATGAAGCTCATGAGGGCGTCGACACCACAAAGACCGACGTTGCCTTCGACCAGATCTCGCGCTCGTGGATGCTGCACCTGTCGGGCACACCTTTCAAAGCGCTCGCCTCAGGCAGATTCGACCAGGACCAGATCTTCAATTGGACCTACGAAGACGAGCAGAATTCCCGCTTCGAGTGGGACGATCCCGAAAGCGAAAACCCATACGAGGCGTTGCCCACACTAAACCTGCTCACTTACCAAGTTTCGCGGATGATCAGTGACCGTCTCGCCGAGGGCGTCGCCATCGCCGAGGACGAGGCAAACATCGACTATGCATTTGACCTCGGGGAGTTCTTCCGGACGAAGGACAACGGATACTTCGAGCACGAAAACGATGTTCTGGCTTTCCTAGATCGCCTCTCGGTGAACGAGAAGTATCCGTTCTCGACGCCGGAGTTGCGTGACGAGACTCGACACTCCTTCTGGTTGCTCGACCGAGTCGCTTCCGCGAAGGCGCTACAGCGGATGCTGAACAAGCACGACGTATTCAAGGACTACACGGTCGTGTTGGCCGCCGGCGACGGCCGCAGCCCTGACGAAGACAGCGACCTTGTCCAGTCAAAGGCTTCCCTGGACAAGGTCCGCCATGCCATCGCGGAGGCCGAGAAGATCGGCGGCAAGACCATCACGCTTTCAGTCGGCCAACTTACTACCGGAATAACGATCCCTGAGTGGACTGCCGTCGTTATGCTCTCGAACGTGACCTCGCCAGCACTGTACATGCAGGCGGCGTTCCGTGCGCAGAATCCGTGCACTTTCGAGCGTGATGGGCAAGTATTTCAGAAGAAGAACGCCTACATCTTCGATTTCGCACCAGAGCGTACTCTCACGATCTTTGATGAGTTCGCGAACAACCTCCGTCCGAACCCTTCGGGTGACGAAAGTGTGCGCCGCAAGAACATCAGGAGACTCCTCAACTTCTTTCCCGTCATTGGAGAAGATACTGAAGGCAAGATGGTCGAGCTCGATGCATCGCAGGTCCTCACCTTCCCGAAGGTGTTCAAAGCCCGCGAGGTTGTGCGCCGTGGCTTCCTCTCTAACCTCCTGTTCGCAAACGTGGCAGGGATCTTCAGGTACTCCGAGCACGTCAAGAACATCCTCGACAAGCTCCCGACCGCCGATCAGGGCAAGCTCAAGAGCAAGGACCTCGATTTTCCTGAGCCGATGCCAAACGTGGATCGGGACGGAAATGTTCAAGTCGACACGGAAACCGTCATTAACCCGAAGGTCGCCGAGCTCGGCGCTCCAGTGTGGCGGCTCGAAGACATTCCGACAACGAATGTTGAGGCTCCCGCAGCGGAGGAGGGTAAGAAGCTGGCCAAGCTTGTGACCGACAGGGCTCATGACACACGCAAGAAACTGCAGGTTGAGTACGAGCTCAATAAAAAGCAGGTCGAGCACGATGTGAAGACCACCGAAGCTGAGGTCCTGCGCAAGTACGAACGCATCCGTGTCGAGCATGAAATCTCATCGAAGCACCTCCAGGATGAGCTGACCGAGGCCCCCACCGAAGCAGACGCCGAAGCGATCGCGGTGAAGAAGGCCGAGCAGGACAAGGCCTTTCAGGAAAGCGTCGTCGGCATCTTGATGGAGACGACCGAATCGATCACTAGGACCGTCGTCGAGCGCGAGGAGAAGAAAAAGGAGCAGAGACGCGCTGACCAAACCATGGACGACGCTCGCTCGCACCTACGCGGTTTCGCCCGCACGATCCCTATGTTCCTGATGGCTTACGGCAATCGGGGCATCCGCCTGTCTAACTTCGATGACTACACGCCCGACGATGTGTTCGAGGAAGTGACCGGCATCAGCGAGGCGGAGTTTCGCATCCTGCGCGACGGTCAAGAAATTACTGAGGCTGACGGCACAGTCACGACGATTCCGGGCCTCTTCGACGAGGCGGTGTTCAACCAGTCAGTTCAGGAATTCCTTGACAAGAAGGAGGCACTGTCCGACTACTTCGACGAGGCGCAGACGGAGAACATATTTGACTACATCCCTAGACAGAAGACCTCGCTTGTTTTCACACCGAAGCCGGTGGTGCAGCAGATGATCGACATCCTCGAAAAAGAGAACCCGGGTATCTTTTCCGATCCAGAGAAGACTTTCGCCGACCTGTTCTCCACAGCAGGCCTATTCCTCATGGACCTGGTGCGCCGCCTCGACACGGGGCTCGCCGACCAGATCCCGGACCAGGAAGATCGGCTCAAACACATCCTCACCTCACAGCTGTTCGAAATGAGCCACAACAAGATCCTCCACGACATCACTCTCGAAGCCGTCTCAGGTGGAGTCCCCGAACGCAGGAAATGGATCGAAGATTCGGGACACTTCCAAGTCGAGGACCTGTCTCAAATGACCTCGGAGAAGCGGCAGAAAATGATCGACGACATGCTGTCGGAAGGTAACTGACCATGGGAAAGAAGTTCGACGTCGTGATCGGCAACCCTCCGTACCAGGAGGAGGCACAAGGCGGAGGTACGCGCGACACTCCCGTGTACCACCTATTCATGGACGCGGCATACCAAGTAGCGAGCAAAGCTGTGCTCATCACCCCAGCGCGCTTCCTGTTCAACGCAGGGTTCACGCCGAAAGCATGGAATGAGAAGATGCTCGCGGATCGACACCTAAGTGTCCCCCTCTACGTACCCAACAGCAGCGAACTTTTTCCTGGCACCGACATCAAGGGGGGAATCGCTGTGACTTACTGGGACGAGGCACGTCACGACGAACCCATCGACACATTCACGAGCTATCCCGAACTCAATGGCATTCTCCACAAGGTCAATGCCACGCACGATGCATCCATTGCGCCCGCGGTGTCGAGCGGCCGCGCGTACGCCTATACCGAGACCATGCACAGCGAGAACCCCCAGGCTTCAACCCTCATGTCGAAGGATGCTCAGTTTCGCGTCAGCACCAATGCCTTCGAGCAGCTGCCATTCCTTTACTTCGAGAGCATGCCCGAGGACGATCATGAGTACGGCCGGATGCTGGGGCTGATCAAGAACAGGCGGTTCACTCGCTGGATTCGCCGCGACTATCTGCGAGGTCCCGCAAGCTTTGAGAGGTTCAAAGTTGCATTGCCAGCCGCAAACGGCTCTGGTGCTTTTGGAGAACCGCTGTCTTCACCGGATGTCCTCGGACCGGAGGTTGCGGTCACCCAGACGTTCATCACAATCGGCACGTTCGAATACGAAGCTCATGCTCAGTCGTGCCTCAAGTACGTGAGGACGAAGTTTGCACGCGCAATGCTCGGCATCCTGAAGATCACGCAACACAACCCCGCAAAGGTCTGGAAGCATGTTCCGCTCCAGGACTTTACCCCGGACTCCGACATCGACTGGTCTGTGTCGATTCCAGAGATAGATCATCAGCTGTACGTCAAGTATGGCCTCAATGATACCGAGATCGAGTTCATCGAGACTCGTGTGAAACCGATGAGCTGATTCCCTCTGGCCTGAAGTTCTGAGTAGACAAGTCCCCACCACGGCCCCAAGGAACGTCATAGCAATTTGATCGAGATTCGGTCGTACATTGTCTACCTCATGTCGGCTCCGAGCCATAAGTTACGTGTTCATGGGCTAGGTAGAGCAACCAGCTTCGGCACGGTTTTCCGCAGTGGCCGCGGCCTTCGATCGGGCCTATCCCGTTCGGCCATCGCCCGCGTTGAGGCTAACAACGCCATCACACGGTGGCCATCACGACAGTTGCGTAGGCACGCGGCTTAAAGCTTGAGCCGAAGATCCAGTAGGGGAGACACGATGAGAATCCAACACGGTGTTAAGACCGCCGCAATGGCGCTGACCGAGCCAAAAGGCCCAGCCCCTTCCAAGAAACGATCAAACTCCGAACATTAGCGCCCAAGTACGCGCACAGTGTTTCGTCGCCTTGAGAGAGCTGGGCGGATCGAAATTGTGAAGAACTCGCACGTTGGTACCCGGCAAAAGGTGAGAATCCTCACATATGCCGACTGCACAGCATTCTGAGTCAGTATTGGCAAACAATTTACCCATACGTTCTCGCGCCCGAGGGATACTCGCACAGTTCTAGGCATGCCCCGGCGCAGAAGTAAGGTCATGTCTCGTCCGAAGCGGAGCGAGCTGCGTCGTCGTCTGTAAAAACGGCCGCGGGATCCTGGACCGTACGAACTGGGCCCGGAAATGGGAAGAACCCCCGCGTGTAGAAGCCACGCGAGGGTTCAGTGGCTCCGACCGGCGTCGATCCGGTGACCTTACGATTTTCAGTCGTACGCTCTACCAACTGAGCTACAGAGCCAGGCACATCACCTGGGATATGCCGCGACGGCGCGAAAAGTTGCCTTTTCATCGCCGCCTGAGCGACCCTGACGGGACTTGAACCCGCGACCTCCGCCGTGACAGGGCGGCGCGCTAACCAACTGCGCTACAGGGCCTTAGTTGTTTCCAACGAGTGGATATCTTACCAGTAGAACTGACTGCCTTAGCAAATCGTTCACCGCATCAGATTCTCTCGCGAGAAAACGTACCCCCAACGGGATTCGAACCCGTGCCGCCGCCGTGAAAGGGCGGTGTCCTAGGCCGCTAGACGATGGGGGCCAGAACGTCGCCCGACTGCCGCTTGCGCATCAGTGGACGATGGACCTTCAGTAGCTTAGAGGTAAACACCCCGGTTGCACAAACCCGAGTATCACAGGGTGACCTCGGGTCGATCGGCCAGCCGTTCGTCCTTGAAACCCTGGATGATCATGAGCGGTCCGGCGCTGTTGTGGATCACGCCCTGAGAGGTGGAACCCAGGAGCATTCCGGCGAATCCGCCGCGGCCGCGGGTGCCCATGACGACTAGGCGATTGCGGTTGGACTGCTCCACGAGAACGTCGATCGGCGAGCCGTCCAGCAGCTCTGCGTTGATCTCCAGATCCGGGAAGTGCCCGCGCAACCATCGGACCGACGCATTGAGGGCGTCCGCGATCTCCTGATAAATGTTCTCGAAGTCCACGGGGGTGGGCATCCAGGACGCCGCACCGGCCATGGGCGGCACGGCGCACACCACGGTCAGTGGAACTCCGAGCAACGTTGCCTCGTCGGCGGCGCGCAGCATGGCCACGCTGGAATGTTCGGAACCGTCCGAGCCCACGGAGACGCCGTCGATGAATGCCTTGGTCTCGTTGATGTCCCGCTCGAGCTGGTGTTCGCGTGCCCAGGGAAGCGGGATGATGCCCACGGGGCAGTGCGAGTGTGCCGGGACTGCGGTGGAGACTGAGCCCAACAGTCGGCCGAGCAGACCACCGCGGCCACGGGATCCGAGGACCAGTAACTGCGCGGACTTACTCAGTTCCAGCAGCACACCCGAAGGATCGCCGGTTTCGACCGTGGAACGCACCTCCACGTTGAGGTTCTGCACGTGCAGAGCGGCCTCGCGCACGAGTTCCTTGACGGCGTCGTCCAGGGCACCCTGGTCGAACGCAGCGTACCCGACGTCGAAAGTGGAACCGGCGTAGACCGGCACCGAATAGGCGCTCACCAGGTGCAGCGGAGCGCCTCGACGTTTGGCTTCGCGGGCCGCCCAGCGCAGGGCCCCCAGGCTCTGATCCGTGCCGTCCACGCCAACGACAATTTCTCGGCCGTTGAGGGTCATGGCGTGCCTTCCTTTCGCCGATCCGTCACTTCAAGCGTAGTCCTCAGTCCTCACGTATGGTGCGCGATGCTGGTGCGTGTGGAGAACACATGCCACCTCACAGCCCACGGTGAGATGATGGAGTGGGTCCGGAGGATGGTCCTAAGGAAAGCACCTGGATCGGGGTCACGGGGAGGAACCCGAGCCGCTGTCCGAGGGAAGGGTCCTGAGGAAGGAAACGAACCGTGAACGAGCAATCGGCAACACCAGACGATCCCGCAGAGTCGTCACCCCTGACCGCCAAGGTCGCCAAGGTCGCCAAAGACACATGGCGTTCGTGGGGCAGGAATCTCACCGTGACGCCCGCGGCCATCGTGCGCCCGGAGAACACCGACCAGGTCGAACAGGTGCTTCGAGACGCTGCCGCCCAGGGGTTGCGCGTGCGCCCCGCCGGTTCCGGACAGAGTTTTTCGCCGCTGGTCCCCACCTCGGACGTAGTTCTGGACGCCACCGCGCTCACCGGCCTCAGCTCGATCGACGTCGAGAAACAGCAGGCCACGTTCTTCGGCGGCACCACCATTCAGCAGATCTCTCAGATCCTCGAGGACCACGGCCTAGCCCTGGGAAACATGCCGGATTTCACGGGTCAGACCATCGCTGGCGCCATCGCCACGGGCACCCACGGCACCGGCCTGGGCCAGCCGTCCTTGGCCGAGCAGATCATCGACATCACGATCGCCACACCTTCCGGGGAGCTCATCACGTGCTCCGAAACCTCGCATCCCGAGATCCTGCGCGCTGCCCGCGTGCACCTGGGCGTTCTGGGCGTGATCGTGTCCGTGACCATCCAGTGCGTGAGTGCGTTCCGGCTGCATTGCGCCGAGTTCCGCGAACCCCTCGCCCGCCTGGTCGACTCGCTGCCCGAGCGCATGTCCGGCGCGGATCACTTCGAGTTCTTCTGGATGCCCGGTCGCCACACCGCCCACACGCGCATCCTCAGCCGCCTCCATCGCCTCCCGGACACCTACACCCGCCCCGCCTCGCCGTTCTCGCGTGTCCTGCGCCGAGCCGACGACGCCGTTCTGCGCACCTCCCTGACCTCCGGCCTGGGCCGCTTGGCATCCGTGGCACCCAAAACCGTGCCCGGATTGAACAAGTTGGAATCCATGTCCAAGAGTTCCCGGCGCTACACGGACGTGTCCTACCGGGTGTTCACTGCCCCGCGTGCCGTGCGGTTCGTGTCCACCGAATACGCGATGCCACTGGAGAACACCGCCGCGGCATTCCGCGATCTGGAGGCGCTCGTGGACCGCAAGGGTTACACGTTGTCCTTCCCGGTTCTGGTGCGGTGCTCACCCCCGGAACAGGGTTACCTCTCCCCCTCCGCCGACCGTTACACCGGCTGGATCAGCCTGCGCCAGTACGGCAAACGCCCCTACGAAGAGTTCTTCCGCGATGCCGAGCAGATCTTCCTGGAACACGGCGGGCGCCCCCACTGGGGGTCGATTCACACCCAGACTGCCGAGACCCTCAAGCCCATGTACCCGCACTGGGATGACTTCTTGAAGGTCCGCTCCAATCTGGACCCCAACGGCCTGCTGCTCAACGACCACACGCGGTCGCTGCTGGGGGTGTAGTTGGGCGGTTCGGCGGTCGGCTGCGTCCTGATCGACACTACGACCATGCCGGGAGCGCTTACTGACTCGCGGTGCTTCCTGGTTGACGTTTCGACCCTGTTTCCGCTGCGCAGTATCTCGATCGTGCATTCTGGTCGACACTGCGACCACGACTCGAGTGCCCACTGGCCGTCGGTGCATCCTGGTTGACGTTTCGACCCTGTTTCCGCTGCGCAGCATGTCGCTCGTGCAATCTAATTGACGGTACAACCGTTGGTTCCTGGGGTTTGAAAATTGGTCGACGTTAGGACCCTAGAAATCCGAGTTCCTGGCTCTAACGTTGATCAGATTACGAGCCGCCGACTGCCGTGGTTCTAACGTTGATCAGCTTGCGCGTTGGGAGCGTCGATTGAGCTTTTCAGCTAACCACTGCATCCACTTCCAGCGAAGAGCCGGATCTTCGAGGTCGTCCAGCACCAAGATGTTGAGATCCCAGCCGTGATCTTGAAAAGTGCGGATGCGATTCATCTCCGTGCCGTACGTGCGGCGATCCAGCAGATGGATCTCACCGTTGTATTCGAGACCCACTCGCAGTTCGGGCCAAGAAAGATCCGGGTAGGCGAGTTCACCTTCGATCATCACGGGGTGGTTCAATATCGGCTCCGGAAATCCTTGGGTGACAACCATCCGGCGCACCAACGTCTCCATGGGTGACCACACCGGTTCTGCTGCGTTACTCAGTGCCCGCTTCACCGCGATGACGGCTGGGTTCCGCGCTGGCAGGTGTGAAACGGCTGCCGAAATTTCCTCTTTTGTCATTGCGGGCTGAGGGGTGAACTCTGGAATCTGTAATGCTCCAGACATCAGCGCATCCAGACAGGCAGTCAGCCGCCATTGAGACAGATAGGGTGCTGCTGCCACCAAAGCTTCGACTGGATGGGCCAGTCGCGTGCCCCAGGGACCCGCATAAGTTTTCAGCCCATGGGACTTGCTCAATCGCATTCCCTGCTCACGAACCGTGGGGCGGGATTCAGACCACGCAAGGTGAGGGATTTCGAACGCCTGCCTCAGTTCGCGTGCACGCGGGGGAGATGGGTCGCTCAAGAAGTCGTTGACCCAGCGTCTGGTGTATCCGACCGGCAGCGTGAACAACTCCAGCGCGTGAATGCCGGTGATACTCAGGCCCACGCCATTCTTCGAATAGTGGTCGTGCAACAGCAGGGACCTTTGGACCGGCTCCGGCGAAGCTTCCGAGCAAACCCACATTCCCCGAACCAATGTGTGAGTCCCCGGGCGTCTCTCAAGATCTCGAGCTCGACTACCCAGCTGTGCCGTGGACCTGACGAGCGGGCGCGGTCCAAGTTCTAAAGGCTCACCGAGTTTCTTCATATCTCGGAGACTAGAAATCCATCCGACCGATACAAATGACACTTGCCCGATGTGGAGTTCGAGCCACCGTGCACTCTGGTTGGCATGAGAGCCACTACCCCGGACCACCATGCATCCTGATCGACGGCACAACCGGGAAAACTCGATTCCCGGGTCGTACTGTCGATCAGCTTGCAGTGACCGCCACCAAAAACACCGCCCCACCCAGCCCGGAGTGAACGCGGGAACTGAAGGGGGCGGCGTCGTCGGCGGGTAAAAAGCCGTGAGAACTAGCTGCGGGCGTGGACCCCGCGGCGCGAGACGGAGAGCATCTCGTCGCGATCGACCACCTTGACGCGTTCGCGGGGGTTGCCCTCGGCGTCGTGGGAGGACTGGCCCAGGCTCTGCTCGTACTCGTCCAGATCGAGCCAGCCGTCCCAGGTGGTGTACTCGACACCCTTCTCCTCGAGCAGCGACTCGATGGCGGAGGGCTCCGGGAAGTCCGGATCGGCCAGGGCGGTGCGGTCCTCGAGCAGATGGTTGATGGTCTCGAGGGCGTCGGACTTGGTGGCGCCGATCAGGCCCACGGGACCGCGCTTGATCCAGCCGGTGGCGTACACGCCCGGAACCACGGTGCCCTCGGCGTCGATCACGCGGCCTTCCTCGTTGAGGATCACGCCGCGCTCGGGGTTGAACGGAACCTCCGGAAGCGGAGAGCCCAGGTAGCCGATGGCGTGGTAGACGGCCTGCACGGGGTAGTCGATGTACTCGCCGGTGCCCGTCACAGAAGCGTCGCCATTGAGGCGAGTGCGCTCCATGCGGATGCCGTTGACCTTGCCGTCCTCGTCGCCCTGGATCTCGGTGGGGGTCTGCAGGAAGTGCAGGTGCAAGCGGCGGGACGCGGTCTTGGGTGAATCATCCTCGCGCCACTTGTTGAGGGTCTTCATCATGACCTTGGTCTGGTTGTTCTCGACCATGGCCTTTTCCGAAGCTTCGTCGAACTGGAAGTCCTCGTCGTACACCACGATGTCCACGTCGCGGGACTTGGCCAGCTCACGCAGCTCGAGCGGGGTGAACTTGATCTGCGCCGGACCGCGGCGACCGAACACGTGCACGTCCGTGACCGGCGAATCGCGCAGCCCCTGGTAGACGTTGCCCGGGATCTCGGTGACCAGCATGTCGTCAGCGTGCTTGGAGAGCACACGCGCCACGTCCAGCGCCACGTTGCCGTTACCGATCACGGCAACTTCCTTGGCGTTGAGCGGCCAGGTGCGTGGGTAGTCGGGGTGGCCGTCGTACCAGGCGACGAACTTGGCGGCGCCGTAGGAGCCATCCAGATCCGCGCCGGGGATCTCGAGCGGAGCGTCATTGACGGCACCGGTGGCGAAAATCACGGCGTCATAATGGGCCATGAATTCACCCAGCGTGAGGTCCTTGCCGTACTCCACATTGCCGAAGAAGCGGATGTCACCGCGACCCAGAATCGAGCGCAACGCGGTGATGATGCCCTTGATGCGCGGGTGGTCCGGAGCCACACCGTAGCGAATCAGACCGAACGGGGTGGGGTAGCGGTCGCACAGATCAACGCTGACTTCCAGCTCGCCTTCCCGCACGGCCTCGGACTTGGTGAGCATGTCAGCGGCGTAAATGCCCGCCGGACCCGCTCCGATCACGGCAACGCGCAACGGACGTGCTGAAGTAGGTGCTGTCACAGCTGGTATTTCCTTTCAACGCGCACGCACACTCGCGTGCTTGCGGGGACTGGGTTCTACGGTAGTGAAATTTGGGCAGACTCACCTAACCAAAGGTGGACGCCGGTCGCGAACGCTTATTTCGTAAGGCAACCGAGCGCCGTCGGCGTAGTATTTCTACACAAACGCCCCCATATCGGTAGACCAACCGTGCGCTACCGCTGTGCCTTTGACCGTGAGGATCTTCATGTCGTCACCGACCAAGCCCACTCCGCAGACCCGCGAACCACGCGGCGCGTTGGACCGCTTCTTCTACATCACCGAGCGCGGTTCCACCGTGGGTCGTGAAATCCGCGGTGGCCTGGCCACCTTCATCGCCATGAGCTACATCGTGGTGCTGAACCCGTTGGTGCTCGGCTACGGGGCCGACGGCGCGGGCAACATGCTGGGCGGCGAGCGCGTTGCTGCCGTGACCGCCCTGGTCGCCGGCGTGCTGACCATCCTCATGGGCGTGTGGGCCAAGTCCCCGTTCGCACTGGCCACCGGTCTGGGCGTGAATGCGTTCCTGGCCGTCACGATTGCCACGAATCCGGGTCTCACCTGGCCCGAGGTCATGGGTCTGGTCATCTGGGCCGGCCTGATCATGGTGGTGCTGGTGCTCACCGGTTTCCGCACCGCGGTGTTCAACGCCGTGCCGCCCTCGCTGAAGACCGCGATCGTGGTGGGTATCGGCCTGTTCATCGCGCTCATCGGTTTCGTGAACGCGGGCTTTGTGCGCCGCATCCCGGACGCCGCCGGGACCACCGTTCCCGTGCAGATGGGCAACGGCGGCGAGCTCTTCGGCTGGCCCACGCTCACGTTCGTGGTGGGCCTGCTGCTGACCGTGGCGCTCCTGGTCCGCAACGTGCGCGGCGGCATCCTGATCGCTGTGGTCGCCACCACGATCTTCGCTCACATCCTTGAAGCAGTCTCCCCGTCCGGCTCCTCCGTGGAGAACCCGGACGGCTGGTCCCTGGTGGTTCCCGCCAACCCCGAGGGCTTCTTCGCACTGCCCGACCTCTCCCTGATCGGCTCCGCCGCCCCGATCGCCGCGTTCCGGGAGCTGGGCGTGATCGCGTGCATGCTGCTGATCTTCACCATTTTGCTGTCTATCTTCTTCGACGCCATGGGCACCATGGTGGGCCTCTCACAGCAGGCCGGCCTGGTCGATAAGAACGGTCAGATCGAGCGCGTGGATCGCGTGCTGCTGGTCGACGCGTTCGGTGCCGTGGCCGGTGGTGCCGGTTCGGTCTCGTCCAACCAGATCTTCGTGGAATCCTCCACCGGTATCGCCGACGGCGCTCGCACCGGCCTGGCCAACGTGGTCACCGGCATCATGTTCCTCCTGGCCATGTTCCTGACCCCGCTGGTCAACGTGGTGCCCTTCGAGGCCGTGGCACCCGCCATGGTCGTGGTGGGGTTCCTGATGGCCAAGAACGTGGTGCACATCGACTGGGAGGACTGGGGCGTCTCCGTGCCCGCGTTCCTGACCTTCGCCGTCATGCCGTTCACCTACTCCATCGCCCACGGCATTGGCGCGGGCTTCGTGTCCTTCGTGTTCATCCGCCTGGTGCAGGGCCGCTGGCGCGACGTCCACCCGCTCATGTACGTGGTGGCCGGCGCGTTCGTGATCTTCTTCGGCATCGCCGTGATCGAGGGTTGGACGGCGTAACTCACCGGTTATCGGGCGCGGGGCGTTTAATCGTCCCGCGTCTCCCGGTTAAGGGTTGCGTCGCGTGTTGCCTGGTTTCGACTACGACGCCGCTCCGTTCAGTTCTCGCCGCGCCCACTGTCGCTGCGCGAACAGCACCGCCCACGTGGTCAGCACGAACGGCCAGGTGTAGACGGCCATCCCGGTTTGCTGCAACACCCACAACAGTGGGACGGTGACGCACGCCGCCGCCAAGGGGACGAGCAGGCGGACTGCGCGAGCGGCGTCGTGACGAGGGAAGACCGCACCCAGGGCGAGGGCCGTCAGGAAGCCGCAGTAACCCGCCAGGCCAGCCATGGTGGGCTGCCAACCGAGGATCCAGAAACCGAAGACCGTGGCGGCGACCGCGCCGATGAGGGACCACAGGCCTTCGCGTGCGCCGGCGAGGAACATGATGGCGATGACCAATAGACCTGTCAGCAGATGATCGGTGAGGAGCACTTGGGCGGAGGCTCTCAAAGTGCCGCTGATGAGGTCCGCGATCGGTCCAACAAGCTCGAACGGCGGTGCTCCCGGGGACTCAGCATCTCGATGCCACCGCGCGAAGACCGGGTTCAGGGCCGCGTTGACCGCGCAGAACGGGCCGGTGAGCATGGGCAGCCAGTTGAAGATCCGCACTCGTTCGAGCGCTCGAACGAGCAGCGCGCACAGCGCACCGCCCAGAACGGTCCAGATGAGGCCGGCCGTTGACGTCCCGCACGCGAGGAACGCCGCGCAGCCGGTGAGGGCGCCGCAGAACCCGTGGATGCCGTCCGCGGCGTCGCGCCGAGCGGTGGCGTCCGTGGACAGGCTGGACATGGCCAAGGCGGAGGCGCGGTGTGAGCCGCTACTCGGGACAGAACCTGGGGTCAGCTCAGCGAAATGATCAGAGCCGCGCGGGGCTCTGTCCGCTCCATCACGCGCTGATCCGGACCCGGGTCCGCTGCGACCGCGGGAACTCCGGTCACCACCGCTCGAGGACAGTCGCGCTGATGTGCGCCTCGGACGGCGCAACAGCACGGACACTCCGGTCTGGACCGCAGCACCGAGCAGCGCGAATCCCGCCAGCCAGGGCGATGCGATGACAAGAGCCAGCAGAACCAGCAGACCACTCAGCGTGGCACGCTGAAAGAAGATCTGCCCCTGAGATCTGATCAGCGCTTGGACTATCCACACACTGGCCAGTATGGATTACTCTTCCAAGCCCGCCAGGATGCAGAACTCATTGCCTTCCGGGTCGGCCAGAACAACCCAGCTGTCCTCGCTGGTCTGGCCGACATCCACGCGGTAGGCGCCGAGTGACTCGACTCGAGAAACTTCCGCCTCCTGGCTCGAATCCTGGGCGCGAATGTCCAGGTGGAGCCGGTTCTTCACGGTTTTGCCCTCGGGGACCCGGATGAATTCCAGTCGCAGGCTCCGCCCCTCATTGGGCGTGGTGCTGACGAAGTCCTCGTCTTCGTGGTCGATCTGGTAGTCCAGAACCTCGCACCAGAACCGGGCCAGTGCTTTCGGGTCGTGGGCGTCGATGGCCAGTGAATGCATGTAGCTAGTCATGGCTCCACGCTACGACCGCACGATGAGGAGTGGGAGAGCTGAGGACCATTGGGTGTCGGTTTACGGCACGGTAGCCGGGCTTACTGTGCAGTAAGGCGGCATGAAATGGCCCGCGCCGCCACGGCCCGGGCCGACCGCTGCCAGGGGGCGATCCGGACGGTTGCTCCGGGGCAGCCTAGGCCCCCGTAATGGTCCCGACGGCCGGCATCTGGTCCGCCTCTTTGTCGTTCCAGGGCTGTGTTTCGGCCACGAGCTGGCGGCACCACGCGGTGTCCTTGTACTGCGCGGGTAGAGGCCCACCCAGCAATTCCTTGGCCAGGGCGGCGCCCGCTGCGGAACCTGGTTCGGGTAGCGGGGCATGCGACGCCGCAAGCACCACGTTGCCGTAGCGGCGGCCCTTGAGCATCGCGGCATCCGCGACCGCACCCACGTGCTCGAACACCTCGAGCAGCGCCGCCAGCTCCGCACGGGTGCCCTTGAGATTGCGGGTGTCCCCCACGTTCATCAGGTAGATCCCGTCAGAGGTCAACACCCGATCCACGTGCCGTACGAACTCCACAGTCCGCAAATGGCCGGGCGTTTGCTCGCCGGCAAACACATCCCGCAGGATCACCTCGCGCGAGGACTCGTGCAGTGATTCAGTGACCTCACGGGCTTCACCCGCACGGATACGGAGGAGGGGTGCGCGGGGAAGATCGAGCCATTCGCGTACCAGGCGCGTCAGAGCGGCATCGAGTTCCACGACCACCTGGCGCGCATCGGGATAGCGCCACGCAAGATAACGCGCCATCGAACATGCACCGCCACCCAGGTGCAGGATGCGCAGGGTGGTGGGGTCCAAGTGGCGGTCGATGTGCTCTTCGGCGAGCGCGGTGAACCAGCGCATGTACTCGAATTCGAGCTGATCCGGGCGGTCGGGCACGATGTGCGATGACGGCACGCCGTTCACGCGCAGCACCCACGCGCCGGGTACGTACTGGTCATGCTCGAGCTGCACGGTGCCGGTGTCCGTGTGCCAGGTGCCTTCGACCAGGCCCACAGCGTCCGACGACGCCGCTCCGGCCGACTCTGCCTGGTCTTGCCGATTCTTACGGTTGCGTTTCTTGCTCACTGACGCCGGGACGCCCGGTTATTTCTGATCCGCGGAGCCGGAGGTGATGCCGCGGCGTTCCTGCGCACGGTTCAGCTCGTGGCTGTGAATGGCGGCCTCAAGGCGCTCGACCTTGCCGGACAGTTCGCCGGTGTGACCGGGGCGAATGTCTGCCTTGAGCACCAGGGAAACGCGAGGACCGTAGTCGGCTGCGGCGGCGGTGGCCTGGCGGACTACTTCCATGCATTCGTCCCATTCACCCTCGATGGTGGTGAACATGGAATCGGTGCGGTTGGGGAGCCCGGATTCGCGGACCACGTGGACGGCTGCGGCCACGGCGTCGTGTACGGAGGCGTCGGGGTTGTCCCCGCCGCTGGGAGAGACTGAGAATGCGACCAACATGTTTCCAGTGTGGCACTTCTCTCGCCGAAGCACCCGTGAAACCCGCGATATTCACTCCGTTGTTGCCGCGGCACCCATGTGACGTCTCTAAACTGGAACGGCAGACCGCCAATCGAAAGGGACCATCTCCATGACCCAGGGCATCTACGTTTCCGCCATGACACCGCAGTCCGGCAAGACTCTGGTGGCATTGGGGTTGGCGGACACGCTGTTCAACAGCACGGACAAGCTCGGGTTCTTCCGTCCCGTGCACGACGGCGACTCCCCGGAGCAGGATTCCGCGCTGCAGCTCATGAAGCGCACCTTCGATCTGCCCGATTCCCGCTGCCGCGGCGGCGTCTCCCTGGCTCGCACGCGCGAGATCCTGGCCTCCGGCGATCATGACGAACTGGATTCGGCCGCGGTCTCCATCTACTCGGAAATGGCGCGCGAGTGCGACGTGATCCTGGTGGACGGTACCGACCTGGTGGCGCACAACGCAGCTACCGCAGAGTTCGATCTCAACGCCCGCTTAGCCAACAACATGGGCTGTTCGGTCGCCGCGGTGATCAGCGCGCACGATGCCGAGTCCGTCGAGGACACCGTCAACGCCGTGGATGTCACCCGCACCGAATTGCGTCAGGCCGGTTGCGACATCTACGCGGTGATCGTCAACCGCGCCGACCCCGATGAGGTCGAAGAACTGACCCGTCGTGCCAAGCCCGGTGCCCACAACTTGCCGGTGTACGTGATCCCCGAGGTCACCGCAATCTCCAACCCCACGATCGCCGAGCTCGTGGATGCCCAGGGCTTCGGCACCGACCTTAATGACAACTCCCTGGACCGCGACATGAAGGGCATCAAGATCGCGGCCATGACCGTGGGCCATTTCTTGGATCAGCTCGCGGACGGCGATCTGGTGATCACCCCGGGTGACCGGACGGACGTGATGTCGGCGACCCTGGCGTCGTCGTTCGCGGCGTCCTTGCCCGTGCCCTCGGGCATGCTGCTGACCGGCGGTTTCCGCCCGGAAGGTGCCGTTGCGTCCCTGCTGGCGGCCGCGCCGTTCCCGGTCATGACCACTGATCGTGACACCTTCAACGCCGCCAGTGCGGTGGCCACCACGCGCGGCACGCTCAGTGGCGCCCATCCCCGAAAGGTTGCCGCGGCTCGCGGTGCGTGGTCGCAGTACGTGGACAGCGACGAGCTGGCCGGGCGCATGAACCTGCCGCGCCCCGTGAAGCGCACTCCGTTGCGATTCCTGCACGAGCTCGTGGAATCCGCGCGCGCCGATCGCAAGCACGTGGTGCTGCCGGAGGGCGAGGATCCCCGCATCCTGCGCGCCGCGGAAATGATCCACCGCCGCAACTTCTGCGACCTCACGATCCTGGGCGATCCGGAGCAGATCAGGACCATGGCGCAGTCCGAGGGCATCGACCTGAACTTCGAGGACGAGGGCCTCAACCTCATCGATTTCCAGCACGATGAGGAACTGCGGAATCGCTACGCCGACGAGTACGTGAAGCTGCGCTCCCACAAGGGTGTGACCAAGGAGCAGGCGCTCGAACGTATGGCCGATGGTTCATACTTCGGCACCATGATGGTGCAGCTGGGCGACGTCGACGGTATGGTGTCCGGCGCCGTGCACACCACCGCCAACACCATTCGCCCCGCGCTGGAGTTCGTGAAGACTCGCGAGGGCGTGAAGATCGTGTCCTCCGTGTTCTTCATGCTGCTGGCCGATCGCGTGCTGGTCTACGGTGACTGCGCCGTGAACCCCAACCCTGACGAGCAGGCGCTGGCGGACATCGCGCTGGCCTCCGCGCAGACCGCCGAGCAGTTCGGTGTGGATCCCAAGGTGGCCATGCTCTCCTATTCGACCGGTGGTTCCGGTTCGGGCGAGGACGTGGAGCGCGTGCGCGCGGCCACCGAGCTGGTGCGTTCCACCGACCCGGACTTCCAGGTCGAAGGCCCCATCCAGTACGACGCCGCCGTGGACGCCTCCATCGCCAAATCCAAACTGCCCGAGTCCGACGTGGCCGGCCAGGCAACCGTGTTCATCTTCCCGGACCTCAACACCGGCAACAACACCTACAAGGCGGTCCAGCAGTCCGCCGGCGCCGTGGCCGTTGGACCGGTCCTGCAGGGCCTGCGCAAGCCGGTCAACGACCTGTCCCGCGGTTGCACCGTGGATGACATCGTCAACACGGTGGCCATTACCGCCATTCAGGCCCAGAGCCTCTAGTACGTACGACGCCGCTCGCGAGGTTCGCGAGCGGCGTCGCCCCTTCGACCAGCTCACCAGAGACGCCCGCAGACCGGGCGCACGGAAGGACCAACCATGCTCGTGCTCGTTGTCAATTGCGGATCGTCGTCCATCAAGTACCAGGTGCGCGAGGTGACCACTGCGGATGATCAGGTCGATCCGTACACCTCATCCATGCCGGCCATCAACGAGAACGTGCCGCTGGATCGGGCCACCAAGGGTGTGGAGAGCGACGAGATCATCACCAAGGGCCTGATCCAGAACATCGGTACGTCCGAGGTCAAAGACCACACTCAGGCACTGGAAATCCTGGCCTCACGACTGGAAGAGGAACTGGGCGGGCGCACCATTGACGCCGCCGGACACCGCGTGGTCCACGGTGGCGAGCGGTTCTCCGCCCCCGTGCTGGTCAACAACGAGATCATTCGAGCCATCGAGCGGCTCGCTCCCCTGGCTCCGCTGCACAACCCCGCTCACGCATTGGGATTGCGCGCCATTCAGAAGACCTGGCCGCACATGCCGCAGGTGTGCGTGTTCGACACAGCCTTCCACCGCACGATGCCCGAAAAGGCCTGGCGTTACGCGATCCCCGAGGAAATGTATGTCATGCACGGCATGCGTCGCTACGGGTTCCACGGCACCTCGCACGACTACGTGACCGGCAAGGCGTGCGATTTCCTGGGGATTCCGCGCGAACAGTTCAACGGGATCGTGGCGCACCTGGGCAACGGTGCGTCCGTGACGGCCATCCGCAACGGCAAATCCTTCGACACGTCCATGGGGTACACCCCACTGGCGGGTCTGATCATGGGTACGCGTTCCGGTGATCTGGACCCCTCCGTGGTCACCGCCATGCTGGACCGCAACCCCGCCATGACAGCCAAGGAACTCGATACGACGCTCAACAAGGAGTCCGGGCTGCAGGGTATTTCCGGAGACTCGGACATGCGCGCCGTGGAGCAGCGTGCCGAGAAGGGTGACGAGAAGGCCCAATTGGCGCTGGACATGGCGGCATACCGCCTGGCCAAGTACGTCGGCGGCTACCACGTGGCCGTGGGCGGCGCTCAAGCGCTGATCTTCACTGCGGGCATCGGTGAGAACTCCCCCGAATTCCGCGAGCAGGTGTGCAATGAGCTGGGCGCGCTGGGCATCAAGCTGGATCCCGAGCTGAATGCCTCCCCCGAGGGCGAGGTCGCTCGCATCAGCACGCCGGAGTCAGCAATTGAGGTGCTGGTCATCGGAACGGATGAGGAGCGAGCCATTGCGGATGCCACTGCCTCGCTGGTGCGGGAACGGGTGAAGAAGTAGTTCGGCGCTGCGGCGCTGAACCGCCCTGAACATTTGAGTCCGTAAAAGTGCACTTTCTCATGTCCCAGGTGCACTTTTACGGACTCGATTGTTTTCGGTCCTGACATTGTCGGGGTGCGCACTCCACAATCCTCCTGAGTGGCTGCGACCCTTCCCGTAACTTCTTAGTCTCCGGGTATGCCACCGCCGATTCGTATGCCTGACTTGGGAATCAAACCCCTCGTCTGCACGAGCTGAACCGGCCCGGGTTCTCGGCCGCTACTTTGTGGGTTCGGGCTCTCGGGCGAGGGCCTGATAGTGGAGCGTTTCGAACTCTACCGGGGTGAGCATCCCGAGGGTGCCGTGGAGGCGGCGGTTGTTGT
>NZ_NOIT01000011.1 GCF_004136555.1 Kocuria carniphila | reverse complement strand
CCGGCCGAGCAGCAGGCCGTCCTCGACGCCATCCGCGACCCCGAAAATCACGCACTAAACGAATGAGCCAACTCAGGTATAGCGCTGGCCAAGGCGGCAGGAACGATGCCCCAATAGTTCAGACCGTCTCGAAGCAGCGAAAATTGCATTTCAATTGCCGTAACGGCACCTATCGCGACAAGGTACACCCAGGCCGCATACACGACTGCTCGCCCCACCGTATGTGGATACCATCGGTCCTGCTCGATGACCTGCTCGTCAGTGAGCTTCGGGACATTTCGATGCTCGGGCAATGCGGTAGACATCTGAAACACCTTCTCGTGACTCGTCACGTTCTAGGCATTCCACCGTGTCATTCCTGCCGGACCCATTCAATGGCCATATGGCCAGTTCTAGTCAAACAGGTCTAGGTTTTCCGCATCACCGTGGCGGCATCGACGTCGATATCCCCTTGAGATTCCGCGGCATCCGGCGCTGAACTCGACGTAATACCCAGCTCTTCCAAATCAATGGTCCGCAATTGCCCGTTCGTGTCGTTGACCGGCGCCCGAAGCAGCGTTGCCGTCGCCCAACCATGGGTCAGCAGGTAGTGGTCGCTGTCCGGTTCTTCCCGCCCGGTCTCGGCACTATAGGTCACTGCAATGTGCGTGTCGTCGCCACGATGGATCTGGGCTTGGACCGCACCGAAGGATGCCAGATCGGCAGGCTTGAGACCCCTGAGACGGTCGGGGGCGACGTCGGGAACGTTGATGTTCAAGATCCTGCCGTCGAATTCGCGCGACTCCCAACGTTCAAGCGCGAACTTGGTGACCAGCAGCGCAGTGTCCCAGTGCTGCGGTTGTCCGGACGTGATTGAGACCGCGATCCCCGGAATTCCGTGCGACGCCGCCGTCAGCACAGCTCCCACCGTGCCAGAATGCAGTGTGGCCTTGCCGGTATTCGCGCCCAGGTTCACACCCGAGAGCACCATGTCCGGAACTTCGCCGAACGCCCCGTAAGAGGCCAGAAACGCGATCAGAGCCGGTGCGGCCTTCACACCCACGCACTCGACACCCGCGGGCATGTTGGGCGGATCGGCGTCAACGAGCGCGATCTTGCCGTCAATCTCCTCGCCGGACAGGGACGCGCTGGCACCCGAGTACTCCTCGGCGGGTGCGGCGACCTTGACCTCGTGCCCTCGGTCCAGCGCCGCCTGGGCCAGAACGGCGAGTCCCGCGGAAGCTATCCCGTCATCGTTGGTCACAAGGATGCGCATGGCCCCATGCTTCCATGCCACCCGCCCGCTCACCAGAGCCGAGCATGTTTAGGTCAGCTTCCGGACGGTGATCTGCCGTGCGAATTTCTCGATGGTCGTGCGATTACCCGTGCCTAAACCCCGCCGCGCCACATTGAGTGCACCGGCAGAAGCACCCAGCGCCACGGCGTCGACCAGGTCGAGCCCTCGCGCGAGACCCACGGAAATCCCGGCCGTCATCGAGTCCCCCGCGCCCCGGTGGTCCAACGGGGTGATCGACGGCGCGGACACCTCCCGCACCGAGTTCTTCTCGACCAACAGGGCGGGGTCCTTCGCGCGCGAGATGACGACGGCGCCCGCCCCGCGTTCCAGCAACATTTTGCCGGCCTCGGTGAGAGACTCGGCGGTTTCGTCCTCCACGATCTCGAGGTCCATGATCTCCTCGTGGCTGATCTTGAGAACATCTACGCCCGCGTCGACACTGGCCAAAGCGGGTTTTCCGCTCAGGTCCGCGACCACGGGTGTGCCGGCGTCGCGGGTATCGCGAATGAGCCGACCAAAGAAGGACGACGGAATCACGTCCGCCGGCTCCGCACCCGTGACCACCAGAACATCCGAGGCCAACGCATCCACGAAGGCAGTACCGTACAGGTCATCCAACTCATGACGGGACAGCTCCGGCGGCGGCATGTGCGCCTGGGTCTCCCGATCTTCACCGCGCAAGTCGTAGACATAACCACCATTGCCGTAGCTGTAGCGCACGGCGTTGACCTGCATACCCATGCCGTCGAGCATGGTGCGGATCAGCGACCCCAACTCTCCGCCGAAGGGTCCGTTGATGGAAATTTCGGCCCCGAGCGACCCGGCCATACGGGCCACCCACAGCCCCTGCCCGCCCGGATGCAGATGAACATCCGACTCGTGGTCACTGCGATTGCGGTAGGCAGCGGGCTCGGTCATCTCCACCACCAACAACGGGGTGGGAACCAAAATCGATACGCGGGGCTTGTTCCCGGTAGGCGTCGGAGTCATGGCCGAAAACTACTACGAGTTAGGCCCTGGTGAACAGTAGGCATCGGTGTCACCATGGGGGGATGAACGCCATCGCACCCGTACGCATCCTGGAAGGCCAAGCCGCCAGCGATCACACGCAGAAAGTGCTGACCGCGTACTTCAGCGAACTCGATCACCGCATCGACGGCGGTTTCGATCCTGACCTCACCGAAAGCACCTCACCGGAGCAGGTCACGCCACCCAACGGCGATTTCTTTCTCATGACGGAACTGATCTCCGGCGAGGTCATTGCGTGCGGCGCGGTCCGCAAGCTCGACGACACGACCGCCGAACTCCGGCGCATCTGGGTCACGCCCGATCACCGCGGCAAGGGTCATGCCCGCACACTCGTTCGCTCGTTGGAGAACAAGGTTCGTGCGCTGGGTGCCCACACCGCCGTGGTCTCCCTTAACGAAGAGATGGTCGAGGGCATCGCCATGTTCCGCAAGCGCGGCTACGAACCCGTGGAACCCTTCCACGAGAACACCACGGCCACCGTGTTCCTGGGCCGGAAACTCTAGCTGCGGGATTCCTTGGTCTTTTTCTGGTTGGCCTTGTCGATGGCATCAACCAGCTCGTCCTTGGTCATGTCCGAGCGGCCCTCGATGTCCAATTCCTGAGCGATCTCGTACAGGTGGTCCTTGCTGGCATTGGCGTCGACGCCGCCCGCGGACTCTTCCTTGTTGAGCCCACCTTTTTCGGCACGATCGTCCGAGGGTCCGCTCTCGTCCTTGGGCTCCCAGTGGTCCCCCACCTTCTCGTGGGTGTGCTTCACCGCTGACCACGCGGTGCGTGCCGCCCGCGATGAGCTGTCGTACTCGTCCTTGGCGGAGTCATAGGTCTGCGCGAACGTGTCCTGGGCCTTCTCATCCGAACGTTGCAGAGTAGACGGAATTTCGTCCTGAATCGCGCGACCGTCCTTGTTTGCCTTGGGCATGATCTGCTTCCTCTCGCGAGACACCGATAGGTAGTGTGCTGGCAATTTTACGCGCGGCCAGGATGGCTCGCTCGCTCAACGGGGCGACCCAAGTCCTATTACCTTCGTGAAGCCATTGAGGAGTCACTTCCACGTATGGAAGAGACCTATCGAATCGCGGCGCTTGTAGAGCGTGTTCACTCTGGTGGGGAACCTGTCTTCGACTTGGAGGATGTGGTGAAGGACCTTGGCCTGGACGATTAAGATCACGGCAACGGCCAAGAAGCAGTTGGGGAAGCTCGACAAGACCATCGCAAAGCGCATCGTCCAAAAAATCGCTCAGGTCGGTGAACTCGAAGACCCCCGAGTTCACGGGAAGGCGCTGACTAGCCCTCTGTCAGGCCTCTGGCGTTACCGCGTTGGTGATTACGGAGCCCTCGCCGAAATCCGTGACGAAGAGATCGTCATCCTGATCCTTGAAGTGGATCACCGGTCTCGGGTGTATCGCTCTCAGTAGCCAAGCGTCGGCGATCAACCACTGAAGAAGAATCTCGTCAGGTGGAAGAACACCGGCGCCGCGAAGATCAGAGAGTCCGTGCGGTCCAGGATGCCGCCGTGACCGGGGATGATTGCGCCAAAGTCTTTGATGTCGCGATCACGTTTGAGACTGCTCATCACCAGGCCGCCCACGAAGCCCATGAGGCACGCGATCAGCGACAGCAAAGCGGCTTGCCACGGCGTGAACGGGGTCAGCCACCACAGTGCGGCACCCAGGGCGGTCGCGGAGAGCACTCCCCCGATGAAGCCTTCCCACGTCTTGTTGGGGCTCACGTTCGGCGCGATCTTGTGGCGGCCCAGGGTTTTGCCCCACAGATACTGCAGCACGTCAGAGCCCTGCACCACCACGCACACGAACAGCAGGAGCGCTCCACCTTCCACGCGACCGGAGCCCACGGCAGAACCATCCGCCGCGGATTTGCCCTGATTGAACGCAACCGGCAATTGCAGGATCGCGGGCAGATGACTTAGCGCGTACACGCACACCATGAGCCCCCATTGGCTCAGGGCCGCGCGGTGCAGGAAATGATCGGTTCTGCCAGACAGCGCCAACAGCACGGGCAGGAAAAGGAACGCGTAGACCGGGAGGAAAATGGCGAACATCCCGTACCAGTGCTCCCACACGAACCAGTAGTGCAGTGGGGTCAGCACGGCCATGATCCAGATCAGCGTGCGGGCGTCCTTCTCGCCGGCCGGGACCAGCGCCATGAACTCCCGCAGCGCCACGAGCGAGAGCAGCATGAACAGCACGAGCATCACGGTTTCGCCGAGCGCCAGGCTCACGGCGAGCACACCCACCATGATCCACCAGGCGAAAATCCGCTGACGAACGTTGATCAGGGTGTTCCGCAGCCCTTCCTTGGTGGTGCGCCGGAAGATGATCTCGGCAACCACGGTGGCCACCACCAGAAACACCCCAACGCCGATCAGCAGCCGAATCGACTGCGGACCGATCAGCCCGATCTCGGTCATGGCTCAGCCTCGTCTCGTGAGTTCGCGGGCAATCCACCGCAGCCGCGTGACCACCGTGAGCGCGGAGGCCGCGGCAATGAGGATCAGCGTCACGATCAGCATCCACCCGCGCGGCAGATTGAGCAGCGGTTCGATCATGGTGGCCAAGATCCCGACCATGAGCGTCCACATCCGCTGTTGCTTGGCCATCACGCCACCGAAGAACTGCCCCGCTCCCGCGCTCACTCCCAGCGTGCGCACGTAGGCGGTCAGGACGGCGAGACTTCCCGCAAGCCAACCCAGGGTCACGCCGCCGTCCATCGCCGACGCCGCATACCCGGCTCCCGCAAGCAGGGCCAGGTCCGAGATCCGGTCCGGTACTTCGTTGAACAGCTCACCGGTGGGTGTTTTCAGTCCGCCCTCCACCGCCAACATGCCGTCGAACATGTTGCACACGAGGCGCAACGGGATGGTCACGGCGGCGACGATGAGTAGGAGGAGGCGAGCGGCGTCGTCGAAATGTGCGGAAAGCACCAGACACAGGCAACCCAGGAGCGCGAAGCCGACCGAGGCCACGGAGATGTGGTTGGGTTTCAGGCCCGCCCGCTGCAGGGCGGACGCGATGCGCGTGGCCCAGCCGGTGGTGCGTTGCGGAATGGGTCGGCGCAGGGGGTCCGGCGCGTTGGGGGAACTGGTACTGGGGCCCATGGATCACCTCGGGAGTGCGCGGATCGGTTAATGCCACCTTGGCACACTCGGTCGTTACCCTGATGGACCCCGGCGAACGGCCTGTGGACTTTCGCGTTCTACGCGTGGCGCACGTCCGGAGATTCCTTGTCCCGCAGCGCAGCGGTTTCCAGCTGGATGGTCGCGTGGTCGAAGGAGACCGGGAAGTGCTCGCGCACGCAGCCCAGGACCGCTTCCAAGATCTCCGGGGCGTGACCGGAGCTGAAGCACCGGTCCTCCACGACCACGTGAGCGGACAGCACGGGCAGACCAGTCCCGATGGTGGACGCGTGGACGTCATGAACATCGCGCACGTGCTCCAGCTCCATGATGTGCTCGCGAACCTCGTTCAGGTCCACACCCTTGGGCGCGAACTCCATGAGCACACCCACGGTTTCGCGCAGCAGCCGGAAGGCGCGGGGAAGGATCAGGGCGGCAATGAACAGGCCGGCGATGGTGTCCGCGCGCTGGAACCCGGTGGTGTGGATGACGATCGCGGCGATGATCACGCCCATGGAGCCGAGGGCATCGTTGAGCACCTCGAGGAACGCCGCGCGCATGTTGAAGTTCGAGTCCCGGGCGGACGCGAGCACCGCCATCGCGGCGATGTTGGCGACCAGACCAATGACACCGAAGATCAACAGTTCAACCGAGGGGATGTTACTGGGTTCGAAGAGGCGCCGAATGCCCTCGATCGCTGCGTAGATGCCCACCCCCAGGAGCAGCACGGCTTGACCGAGCGCCGCGATCACCTCGATGCGGGCGAAGCCCCATGTGCGACTGCCACTGGGTGGGCGCAGCATCATGGTCGCCGCGATGACGGCGACCAATAGGCCCGAAGCATCCGCCGCCGCGTGGGCGGTGTCCGTGAGCAGCGCGAGACTCCCGGTGATCACACTGCCCACGGCCTGGGCAATCACGATGATTGCCGTGATACCGAAAGCAATCACCAGCCGACGGCGCATGCCCCGGTCCGCGGCCTGAGGCACGTGGGAATGGCTGTGGTCGTGACCCATGTTCGTCATCCCTCCTCGGGAACAACTTGGCCGGTGATCTTCTCGTGGCGCTCACGATGATCGCGCAGGGATCCTGCGGCGTGGGACGCGGTCATGAGCTCATCGGCCATCGCCACCAATTTCTCCAAACGCCCGGGGTCAACCAGTGAGAACCATGACGACCGCCCCTCAACGCGCACCGAGACCAGGCCGCAATCCCGAAGGCACGCCAGATGTTTGCTCACCGTGGACTGCGCAAGCTGCATGTGATCGACCATGTCTCGCACTCGATGCTCGCCCGTGGCCAGGTGTTCCAGCAGGGCCAACCGGGTTGGTTCCGCCAGAGCGTGGAAGAGCGCTGCGTAGGCGCTGCGGTCCTCGAACCACAGGGGCCCGCTCGAATGGATTTTCATCGTCATATGACGATCATATCGTCCATTAACGATGATTGTGTAGGTCCGCGCTGAACCGTCACGAGCGGGCAGAATGGGCGTCACAGCTGCTAAGCACTGCTCGACCTCGGAGGGTACATGACAGGTTCAACGGTCCGCCGAGATCATGCCGTGGCAGCGGGGTGGGGTTTTGCGGAAGCCACAGTGTTCTTCATCGTCCCGGACGTGTGGTTGTCCGCGGTGGCCATGAAGAGCCCGAAACGCGGCCTGAGGTGCGTGGCCTCCGCAACCGCCGGCGCGGTGCTGGGTGGCGCAGTCACTCATCTGTGGGGTGCCAGGACAGATGCAGCGCGCTCGGCACGGGCGCTGGTCACGCTGCCCGCGGTCTCCCCAGCCATGGTGCGCCGGATCGAAGAGGACTACTCCGCCAAGGGATACACAGCTTTGCTGACGGGGCCGCTGCGGGGCACCCCGTACAAGATTTATGCGCGGACCAACGGACTATTGGGGCGGCCCCTGCCTCGGTTTTTGCTGTGGTCCGTTCCGGCGCGGGCTCCGAGATTCATCCTGGTCACCGCGGCCATTGGCGGGTTGGCCGTGCTGGGGCGAAAACTCCTGCCGGACGCTCCTGAGTGGGTCCGGTGGAGCGTCTTCGCCGCGGGTTGGATCGGCTTCTACACGTGGTTCTTCAAGAACGTGGGCCGCTAAAGCTGGCCTGGATGCGCAAAGCCGACCGAGCGGCGTCGTCAGCAAGGCGTGAATCTGGCCCCGGCCGCATCGAAACCATCTCGTAACGGCTTACGGCACGGTAACCAGTGGTTACCGTGCCGTAAGCCGTTATCAAATGGCTCTCACCGGGTGAGCCTTGGAAAAACTAGCTACCCCTCCAGGATCCAGCGAGCGATCTCCTCCACGTCCTTGCGCGCGGTGGGAGTCCACACCATGAGCGAGTAGGTGTGGGGCGCACCCTCGGCCACGATCGTGGTGGTGTCCACGCCCGCGAGCTGCAGTTCCGCCACCGTATTCATGGTGTCCGGGTAGAGGATGTCGCGGTCGCCCTGAGTAATC
Source organism: Kocuria carniphila (assembly GCF_004136555.1). GTDB lineage: Bacteria > Actinomycetota > Actinomycetes > Actinomycetales > Micrococcaceae > Kocuria > Kocuria carniphila. The sequence goes on along the minus strand of NZ_NOIT01000011.1, from coordinate 134,902 downwards.
AGGGTGCGCGGCAGTCCCTCGAACGAGCCGTAGATCGGGCTGACCAGCGGGTCGAGCACGTCCCGCTCCCCGGCCCACCAGCGACCCGAAGCTTGCAGCCGCTTGACGCTGAGCATGTTGTCCTTGGACTCGTAGGCCGAGATTTCGGGGTTGCTGAGCGACGCGTCGACCCACGGCGCAATGAGCACCAGGCCGTTCAGCGACTCACCCTGCTCGCGCAAGCGCTGCGCCTGGGCCAGCGCCAGGCCACCGCCGGACGAATCACCCATGAAGTACACGCGCTTGCCGAGCGAACGCGCCAACTCGAGCGTTCCGTCCGCGAGCGGCTGCACCTCGTCCACGGTGTGCAGGGGCGCCAGCGCGTAGCTGGGCACCACGACCGTTGCACCGGTGTGTTTGATCAACTCGTCCAGGTAGCGCCAGTGCGTACCCAACATGGCGTTCACGTAACCGCCGCCGTGCCAGTACACGATCACGGGCGCCACGGCACCCCACGCGCGAGACTTGGGTTCAACCACGAGCACGGGTCGGCCCGCCACCATGACCTTCCGGAAGTTCACGCGTTCGTGCATGGACTTGTGCGGAGCGGCCTCGGGTTTGTCCTTACTCAGTTCCTCGCGAGCCGTTTCCTCCTCGTTCGGCATACTCGGTAGCAACGGCAACAACGCGTCCGTCGCCTTGAGCGCGGGATCCGCCTTGCGCAACTCCACTTCCGAGAACGCCATGGCCTTCACGGGGACGACGCCGCTCGCGGAGTTCCCTGCCGCAGCGTCCGTCGTAGGGGTTGAGACGGGGGCGGGAGTCGTTCCCGGCGCGGCAGCCGCACCGGCAATCGCGGAGGTGGAGGCCTGAGCCGACCCGCCATGTGCACCCGCACCGACCGCAACGGGGGCAGCCGACCCGCCGCTTACGGAACCGTCGCGATCCGAGGTGGGAGCGGCGTCGTCGCGCTGGGAACGGGAACCCGAATCCGAATTTGAACCGGAACCCACCGCGGCGGTGGCCGCACCGCCAGCGGCACCGGCGGTGGCGCCGGCGCGCACGAGGGACTCGCCCTCAACGTCCACGCGCGGCAGGATCTTGTCCAGCCAACGCGGCAGCCACCAGACCTTTTCACCCATGATCCGCATGACGGCCGGGATCAGGAACATGCGGACCACGAACGCGTCCAACAGAACGCCGATCGCCAGGGCGAAACCAATGGGTTTGATCATGGACAGGTGCGCGAAGATGAAGCCCGCGAACACGGAGATCATGATGATCGCCGCGGCCGTGACCACAGCGCGACCGGCCTTGAATCCGTACACCACGGCCTGACGCGCCGGGTGGCCGTGGACGTAGGCCTCGCGCATGCCGGAACCAAGGAATAGCTGGTAGTCCATGGCCAGACCGAACAGGATGCCGATCATCAGGGTGGGCAGGAAGCTCAGGATGGGCCCGGGATCGTGCACGCCCATCAGATCGCCACCCCAACCCCACTGGTACACCGCGACCACGGCACCCAGCGACGCCAGGACCGAGAGCAGGAAGCCCAGGGAGGCGATCACCGGAACCACGATGGAGCGGAAGACCATGAGCAACAGGAGCAGCGAGATGATGATGACCACGCCCAGGTAGAGCGGGAGCTTCTCGCCGAGTAGCTGGGAGACGTCGATGTTCGCGGCGGTCGTGCCGGCCACGCCGATTTTGACGTCCTCGCCGTTCAGCGCGTCACCGTTGAGGCCGCGCAGGTTGTTGACGAGCTCCTCGGTGGCGGCATCAGCCGGACCGGATTCCGGGATCACCTGGATGACGCCGGTGCGGTTGTCATCGGTGGTGACGCCGGGCAGCACGTTGGCTACGTCGTCCTGTTCGGCAATGCGGTCGGACACCAAGTTGATCTTCTCGGTCGCCTCGTCATCGCTGAGGCCCTCGGGCATATCGACCACGGCCACGAGCGGGCCGTTCTCGCCGGCGCCGAAGTCCTCGGCAATGCGCTGGTAGGCCTGGTACGAGGTGCTGTCCACGGCTTCGGTGGAAGCATCCGGCAGACCCAGGCGCATGTCCTGAGCCGGCAGTGCGAGCACCACCAGGACGCCCACGCTCAGCAGCGAGGTGATCCAGGGGTGGCGCAAGTGGAACGGCACGTCGTGTTCGTCGATGTGCTGCTCGACGGGGGCGGCGTTGCGCTGCTTGCGGGGCAGTGCCTTGCGCCCGGCCAGGGACAGCAGTGCGGGGGTCAGGGTCAGGGTGATGAGCAGGGCGATCAGCACGGCAACGCCGGCCACGGTACCCATCAGGCCCAGGAACGGAATGCCGGTGATGTTCAGCGCTACCAGTGCAACGATCACGGTCAGGGCAGCGAAGAACACGGCGGTGCCGGAGGTGCCCACGGCCATGCCGATGGATTCCTTGACCTCCATACCGCGGCGCAGCTGCTGACGGTGGCGGTTCAGCACGAACAGCGAGTAGTCAATACCCACGGCCAGGCCCAGCATCACGCCGAGCATGGGGGTCACGGACATCATGTCGATCACGCCGGAGAAGGCGAGCGTCGCGGCCGTGGAAATACCTACGCCGATCAGCGCGGTCAGCACCGGCAGGATCGCCGGGACCAGGGCGCGCAGCATGACCAACAGCACGATCGCCGCGATCACCACACCCACGATTTCCGCCGGACCCAGCAGGGCCGAGATGTCCTGCGAGAGCTCCTGGGAGAAGTCCACGCCCACGCCGTCGACCGAGTGGTCTTCCACGGCGTTCATCACGGCTTCCTTGGCGTCCGCGGTCACGGACGTCTGGTCCACGGTGAAGTTCACGACCGAGATGGCGGAGTTGCCGTCCTCGGAGACCACGCGGTAGTCGCCCATGCGTTCCATCGCCTGCTCACCGGATTCCAGCTGAGCCTGCTGCTCCTGGATCTGCCGCGGGTCGATGCCGCGCTGCTGCAGGATCTGGTCCGCATTGGCGCCCGGGGGCAGGTTCTCCTGCAGCTGTTGGATGGCCTGCTGGCCCTCCTCCAGCTGCTCGCGACCATCCACGAGTTGCTGACGTCCGTCATCGAGCTGAGACTGCGCCTCGAACGGGTTGGTAGCGCTGTCCACCTGGTCGATGCCCTCGGTCGATGCCACGGCATCGGCAATACCCTGCCGCTGTTCCTCCGTGAATTCCGAGCCGTCCTCGGTGTAGAAGACCATGCGACCGGTGCCCTGGTTGGCCTCGGGGAGCTCGTCCTGCAAACGGTCGGCGAGTCGCTGGGTTTCGGTGCCCGGGATGGTGATCGCGTTGGACAGCTGCACGCCGGAGAACGCCACCGCACCCACAGAGATGGCCAGCACGGCGATCCACGCAACAATCACCGCCCACGCGTGACGGGCCGAGCCGATGCCCAGCCGGTAGAGAAGTCGTGCCACGGAGAATCTCCTACTTGTAAGTAGCGATGGTCATGTTCAGTTACGTTCCGCTGTAGCGGATCTCGCCGACGACGCCGCTCGCGCGGGTTTGCCGACAAATGATCAGGTATGTCAGGTGTTGAAGCCGCGGCCCAGAATCTTGAGGGCCTCGGTCAGGAGTTCGTTCCACTCACTACGGGTTTGGTCGTTCAGCTCTCCACCGGTACGCAAGAGCCATGCATCCATGCACACGGCCATGGAGTTGATGATGGACGTGGCCACGAGCTGCAGTTCGAGCTGGCTGTGTTCGGGCAGCCGTTCGCGGAGCACGTGCTCCAACCGCTCGGTGGCCGCATTGGTCACGCGGAAACTCCAGAGCGCTGCGGTCGGTGATTCTTTGACCTCAGTTGCCTGGATCAGGAGCGGGCGCAGCGCTTCGACCAGGCTGTGAGCCCGCATCGCCGTGCACAGATCCCGATACACCGAACCCAGTGTTTGATCACCCAGCTCGGAAGGGTCCGGAAGTTCCGCAAGGACTGCCCCGATGAGATGTGAAACCAGTTCCGAGAGGTACTCGTACCCCGCATCTTCCGCCGATGCGAAGTGGTTGAAAATGGTCCGCCGGGAAACGCCTGCCTTCTTGGCCAGGTCATCGACGGAGAACCCCTGAATGCCGTGGAGATCAGCCAGCTCACCGGCGGCCATCACAATGGCGCGCCGGTTGTGCCACTTGAGAGCACCCCGCTTGTCCTTGGGGGCTTCCCCCTGGCATGAAAAGTTCACGTGTCAACAGTAGGGCACTTGTTGCACTCTGTGCACCTTCTGAGCCTGAGTGTGAGCAAGCAGACTTCTTGGGGAAAGCTGGGGGTGCTTCTTAGGCGTTGGTGCTTCTCGTTCGGTGTGCGCAGCCGGCCGGGCGTCAGGCGTTTAGTGGCAACCGTCGGGTGCCCGCAGGACAGGCGTCAGGCATCAAGCGAGGTAGCTCCGTTGGATTTCCTCGGGGACCATTCCACCGCCGGTCAGCCAGGCGATGTGGGTAGCGTTCTGGAGCCGCTGATCGGTGAGGTTCATTCGCTGACGATAGTCCGCGTCGGTGGTGATCCACCGCGGGCCATCAAGGGCTGCCGCGGCGGAGGGCTCGGCGAGTATTCCCTCTGTTACATACAGCGCTTTGACCAGCTCTTTCATGCGCTGATCGGTCACCGTGTAGTAGCCGTCGATGAGGCCCTGCATGCGATGCCCCACGAAACCTGATGGTCTCCCCACGGCCAGCCCGTCCGCCACTGTGCGAGTGTCCAGACCTAGTTCCGCCACAGAGATCTGATCGTGGAGGCCGGTGTAAACGCCCAGCATCATGCACGGCGCCGCGGTGGGTTCGGCGAAAACGCAGTGGACGGCATCTCCGAATTCCAGTTTGAGACCGTAGGCCACCCCGCCCGGTGCACCGCCAATGCCGCACGGAAGATGGACGAACAGCGGGTGATCCTCGTCCACGGCGAGGCCTTGGCCGGCCAACTGGCGAGCTACTCGTCTGCCCGCCACTGCGTAGCCGGCGAACAGGCTGACGGAGTGCTCGTCATCCACGAAGTGCGTGGTCGGATCGGCCTGCGCGGCTATGCGTCCTGCCTCCACCGCGGCGGTGTAATCGGTACTGTGCTCCACAACCTCCACGCCCAAGCTGCCGAGGAGTTCCTTCTTCCAGGCTTGCGCATGCGTGGACATGTGCACAGTGGCTTGCAGCCCGAGTGCGGCTGCGGTGATACCGATGGACAGTCCCAGGTTCCCGGTTGATCCGACGACCACCCGATGTTCGGTCAGGACCCCGCGGAAGGGTTCGGAACTGAACACCCGGTAGTCCGCGACGCCGCCGGCCTCATCCTCATGGCCGGCCACAGTGAGACCCGGGGTCAGGCTCTGAACCGTATCCGTGTCGTTCTCCGCAGCGCGGTTCGTGCTCTCGCCGACTTCAGCAGGTGACGGCAGCAACCCCGCCTCCATGACCAGTGATTCCGCGTACTCGAGAACCTCGTGCACTCCTCCGCGAGCCTTGATGGAGCCGCTCACGGGCAGAACGTCGTCGCGCTTGAGCAGCAACCGGCCCGCCGTCAGGCCCAGTTCACGTTGCATGTCCGGCGCGGCATGAAGCGGTGACTCGATCACTCCGCGAGCGTCCCCCGTCTCCGGAAACGCCTGGGCAATCCACGGAGCGAACCGCTCGAGTCTCGCGGCGGCGTCGTCCACGATCGCGGACGACAAACCCGACGCGACCAACCCCTCCGCGGTGGTGGTCACGGCCGGGTTGAACCACGCGGATGGTTCTTGATCTGCCAACCGAGCGAGGAACGGGTCGTCGCGAAAGTTGCCGCGCACTGCCATCACGCCTGCTGCGCCGCCACGGACACGCTGGCCGGATCGTCACCATTCCGTGCGGCACGCAGCAACGCCGTCAGGTTCTCCTCCGTCGGAGTGGTCGGATTGGATGCAGGGATGGCCTTCAGGGAGCGCTCCACGGCCTCCGCGATCCCGTCCTCGGTGAAGCCGATGTCCGCGAGCGCCCGGGGCGCATCGATCTCGCGATACAGGGAGCTTAAGGCCTCGGTTGCATCACCGGAGTCGGCGCCGAGAGCATCGGCCAACCGGGCCGAAACCTCCGGTACCGCCGGTGCATTGAACGCCAGAACGTAAGGCAAGACGGTCGCGTGGACCTGCGCATGCGGAAGGTTGAACGTCCCGCCCAGCACGTGCGCGATCTTGTGATGCATTCCGGAGCCGGCGGATGCGAAGGACAACGCCGCGAGGTAGCAGCCGTACAGCGCCATCTCGCGGGCGCGCAGATCGTCCGGATCGGCGGTGATACCTCGCAGGGCCATCGTCAGGGCGCGTGCGCCTTCGAGGGCGAACGTCCGATTGATCGGATCCGCCTTGGGCGCCCACAGCGAATCCACGCAGTGCGCCAGCCCGTTCAGGCCGGACGCGACCGACAGGCCCACCGGCAGGGAACGTGAGAGAGCGGCGTCGTAAATCACGGTGACCGGCAGGACCTTGGGATCCAGGCCGGTGGTCTTGGTGCGGTTCTCGGTCAGGCCCCATGTGTCGGTCGCCTCGGAGCCGACGTAGGTCGTGGGCACAGCGATCAGCGGCAGACCGGACGTGAGCGCGACGGCCTTCCCCAGACCGATGGTCGAGCCGCCGCCCACGGTCACCAGCGCGTCGACCTTAGCCTCCGACGCCACCGCACGCGCCTTCTCCGCGAGCCCCACCGGGACGTGTTGGACCACCTCGTTCCACCACAGGTCGGGCTCGAGACGGGCGGTGATCTCCCGGGCGGCCCGTTCTGCGGATCCACCCGTGATGATCATGGGACGCGTGCTGCCCAGCCGCCCGAGTTCGGCTGTGAGGAATTCACCGGCCTTGTCGGAGCCAAACAACACCCGCTGGGCGGCGGTGCTGTGCTCGAACACCATGGGCTGATTGTCACCGGGCTTGGTCTGATTGGACCGTTGATCACTCACGAACATCCCGCTCTCTACGCACGAAGACTGGTTGGCTCCAGTCTGTCAGGTGCGCCGAGTCGACCCCAGAGCCATTTCGTGACGGTTTACTGCCGAGTATGGCGGCTTACCGTGCAGTAAGCCGTGATCAGATGGTGCCCGCTGCTTCCTCCCAGGTCCGGTACTGCGCAGCCAGCCGCACGGGAGCGTTGGGGGCGCCGAATCCGCGGTAGCCGCCGCGGCGTTCCACGACCTCCACGAACACCTCACCGAGGGTCGCGGTGTAGAAGTGCAGGAACTCGCCGTGCTCGTCGCGGTCGTAAAGCAGGCCGTGCTCGCGCAATTCGGCCACCACGTCCGGGGCCAGGTCGAAACGGGCCACGAGGTCCTCGTAGTAGTTCTCGGGAACCGGCAGGAAGGTGAGGCCGCGGCGTCGTGCGCGGCGAGCCACGGCGACAATGTCCGTGCAGGCCAACGCCACGTGTTCGGGGTAGGCTGCGCCGGTGTAGGCGCCTTGCTCCGCCGCGGTGGGGGCAACGTTAAGGGGGATCCGCACGGTTTCATCCGCGGACCGCATGACCTGCGAGCGCACCAGCCCGGACGGCCCCGCAACCTCCTGTGCCGGCTGCGCATGCAGGTCGAGCAGGGAGGTCAGGAACAGGACGGCCTCGTCGTAGTGCTGCCATGGCTGAGCGAGGTTCACGTGGTCCACGCCGGTGATCAGGGATTCCGACGTCGCCTCGGCCGGGTCCGCGCCGAACTCCTCCAACCACGGGGGTACGCCACTGTCCGTGTGGGGACCGAAGAAGATCTCGGTGGCATCCGGTGCCACTACACCGTGCAGCACGGTTTCGTCCGGCTGCTGGGTGCGCGAGACCACCGGGGCGAGCAAGCGGGAGGCGCGGTGGGCGGCGTCGTCGGGGTTGTCGACCTGGAAGCCCAGGGCGGCCAGCCGAGTGGGCTGCTCGAGCGAGGCCTCGAGATCCTCCGCGATGACCATGCGCACCGGGCCCTGCGTCCACGCCTGAACGGTGTCCTTGCTGCGGTGGTGACCGGCGAGCTCGAACCCTAGCTGGTGCAACAGGCGCGTGGTCTGCCCGAGCTTGGAGGTGCGCAGTTCCACGAAATCCCATGCCCGCGGCGGCTGGGGATCCGGCAGGTCGGTCAGCACGAGCGGCTCACGGGCGGGGTCCTCCCCCGCCGCGCGCACGGCGTCCGCCGTCTGGTCTTCGAGCCAGCGCAACGAGCGCAGCCCGTCCACGGCGGTGCGGTGAACATCCGCCTGGCGGAAGGCGTCGTTGAAGATTTCGAGCGAGACCGGACCCGCGTAGCCGCATTCGTGCAGGCGAGCTAGCACGTCCACCAGGTCGAAGTCACCCTCGCCAGGGAACACGCGGTGATGCCGCGACCACGAGAGGATGTCTTGTTTGAGCAGGGGCGCGTCCGCCAGCTGGACGAAGAACAGCTTCTCCGGGTCCATCGACTCCACCCCGTCCACGGTGTCCCCGCGGGAGAGGATGTGGAAACTGTCCAGGCACGTGCCCACGGCGGGGTGATCGGCCAGTTCCACGATGCGGTGGGCGCGGCGCCAGTCGTTGACGTTCTTGCCCCAGGCCAGGGCCTCATAGGCGAGTTTGATGTCGTATTCGGCGGCCAGTTCACCGGCCTGCCTGAGCTGATCCGCGATGGCCTGGTCATCATCCAGCGCCGCCGTGGCCACGTTGGAACACATCAGCAGCACCGGGGTGCCCAGGCGATTCATCAGCTCGAACTTGGCGCGCAGCCGCCGCAGCGAATCAGGGAACGCGTCCGGCGCGACCTCCACGCCGTCCCGGAAGGGCTGGTACATGTCCAGGGACAGCCCCAGCTCCGCGGCCATGTCTCGCAGTTGTTCGGGTGAGGACGGCGAAACCACCAAGTCCTGCTCGAACACCTCGATCCCGTCGAATCCGGCGAGCGCAGCAGCCTGCATTTTTTCTTCAAGCGTGCCGGACAGGCACACCGTGGCGATGCTGGTTCTCACAGGGCCGCTCCCGCTTGCTGCTCGCTGGCCACCGGTGCCTGCCCGGTCAGGGACAGAAAGTGGTCGCGCATCCGCTGCCGGTCCGGTTCCAGATCGGTGAACAGCCTGAAAGCATCGACCGCCTGCCCGACCGCCATGTGGCCGCCGTCCAGCACTTGGCAGCCCAGCGACTTGGCCGCGGTCACGAGTTCGGTGGCCAACGGCAGGTAGACCACGTCCGCGACCCACTGCTGCGCGTTGAGCAGGGCGGTATCGAACGGGGTGCCCGGGTGGTGATGCATGCCCACGGGGGTCGCATTGACGACGCCGCTCGCCCCCTTCACGAGCTCGGGCGCCTGTTCGGGTGAGACAGTCTCGACGACGGCGCCCGGGTACCGCCCGGCTAGGGCTGCGGCGCGCTGAGCCGCGCGAGCGACGTCGACATCCACCAGATCCAGGCGCTGGACGCCCACGGTGAGCAGGGCCTCGGCGACCGCGGAACCCGCGCCGCCCGAGCCGAACTGGACCACGCGTTCCAGGTTGGCCCCCGGCAGGCCGGCGCGGAAACCGGCCGTGAACCCGGAGCAGTCGGTGTTGTAGCCAATGAACTTGTCGTCCCTGATCAGCACGGTGTTGACCGCTTCGATCGCGGCGGCCTGGGGATCCACCTCGTCCAGGTGCTCCAGCACGATCTGCTTGCACGGGTGAGTGATGTTGAAGCCGTTGAAGCCCAGATCCCGGCCGGCACGCAGCAACTCGCCCACGTCCGATCCGGGGCGATTGATCACCGTGAGGTCCACGGGCCGGTAGAGGTAGCGCACGCCGTGGTGATCGGCTTCGCGCTCGTGCATGGGTGGGGTGAGGCTTTCGGTGATGCCGTCGCCGATCAGACCGATCAGGAAGGACTCGTTGCGAGTGGACATGCGGTTCCTTTCGGGGAATCCGTGGATGCTGAAGTGACTGGATGCGTTGATGGGGCGGCAGGCGCCGCGGTAACGAGCGACGTAGGGGTGACTACGGACGCTGCGGGAGTTGCGAGGCCAGTTGGGCGGCGGCGTCGTTGAGCAAAGGCAGGTGCTCCTCGAGGCCGGCCAGGTCGCAGCGATAGACGGGGGCGGCGAGCGCGAGCGCGGCGACGAGCGGCCCGCCCGGGGTCATGACGGGCACGGCGACGGCGCACATCCCGTCGTCGTGTTCCTGGTCCTGGGAGGCCCAGCCGCGTGCGCGGGTTTCCTCGAGGATCCGCCGCAGGTCGTCGCGATCGGTGAGGGAGCGGTCGGTGCGCTGGCCCAAGTCGATGGTGGCGACCAACTCGTCGCGCGTCTCTTGCGGACTGAAGGCGAGCAGCGCGCGGCCCAGAGATGAGGTGTGCAGCTCGCCGCGGTCTCCCGGGTCGGTGGTGATGCGGTGGTTGGGGCCGTCCACGGTGTGCACGGTGAGGAAGCGGTCGCCGTCCAGAATGGCCAGCAATGAGCTTTCACCGGTGGCTTCGGTGAGCTTGCGGAGAATGGGGAGCGCGACGCCCGAGTACCCCCTGGCCGTGGCGACCTTCTGGCCCATCTGGAACACGAGCAGGCCCAGGCGGTACTGCTTGGTGGCGGCATCGAACTCAGCGAAACCGGAGTCAACCAGCGTGGTGAGCAGGCGGTAACAGGTGCTGAAGGCGTAGCCGGAGTCTGCGACGATCTGGCCCGCGGTGGCCCCGTGCGGGTAGTTGGCCAGCAGTTCCAGGAGCGTGAGTCCTTTGCGCACGGTGCCGGAGCGATCGGCGGGGCGCGACTTGTCCGGCGCTCCTGCCGCGTCCGCCGCCGAGGCGGTGGTCTTGGTGGGGCTCATGATGTGCTCCTGATTATTTTTCGTCGGGTACTTGACGAACAGTGTGACTCACATCATGCTTGTGTTTCAAGTATTTGAAAACTATTTCCAATATTTGGCAATCACCGCAGCGGGGACGTTCGATCCCACGCCTTCCGTGAAGGATGACTTCTCATGAGCACCACCCACCACACAGGCTCCCCGGGGGCCGAAAACCCGCCCAACCATTCGGCCGGGACTCCCGCCAAGACCCCGAAGAAGGCCGCGCTCGCGAGCTGGATCGGTTCGGCCCTGGAGTACTACGACTTCGCCGTGTACGGCACCGCCGCGGCTCTGGTGCTGAACCACTTGTTCTTCCCGGAGGAAACCTCCCCTGGCGTCGCTATTCTGCTGGCCATGGGCACCGTGGGCGTGGCCTACGTAGTTCGCCCGCTCGGTGCGCTGATCATGGGCCCGCTCGGCGACAAGTACGGGCGCAAGTTCGTGCTCATGCTGACCCTGTTCATGATGGGCGGCGCCACGTTCGCGGTTGGCTGCCTGCCGACCTTCGATCAGGCGGGCCTGCTGGCTCCGGCCTTGTTGGTGCTGTGCCGCGTGATCCAAGGCCTCTCGGCCTCCGGCGAGCAGGCGAGCGCTATTTCCGTCTCACTCGAGCACTCCGATGACCGCCACCGCGCCTTCACCACCAGCTGGACCCTGCAGGGCACCCAGTTCGGCACATTGCTCGCGACCGCCGTGTTCATTCCCTTCACCCTGATCCTCACCGAGGAACAGCTGTTCAGCTGGGGCTGGCGCGTACCGTTCTGGGCCTCCGCCGTGGTGGTCTTCGTGGCGTACATGATCCGCCGCCACTTGGAAGAGCCGCCAGCCTTCGAGGAAGCTCAGGCTGAGGGCGCCGAGGTCAAGCGCACCGCTCCCCTTACCACGCTGCTGAAGTACCACAAGGCAGCTGTGCTCCGTATTGCCGCTGCCGCCATGGTCAACACCATCAACGTGGTGTTCCTGGTCTGGTCGCTGTCCTTCGCAACGTCCATCGTGGGCCTGGAACGCTCCACCATGCTGTGGGTCTCGGTGGTCGCGAACTTCGTGGCACTGTTCACGATTCCGGCGTGGGCACTTCTGGCGGACAAGATCGGCCGCAAGCCCGTGTTCGTCGTGGGCGTGCTGGGTGCGGTGGGCTTCATGTTCCCCTACCTGGCCGCCGTGTCCGCCGGTAACTGGACGCTCATCTTCGTGCTGGGTGCGCTGCTGTCCGGCTGCTTCTACTCCATGGCCAACGGCATCTGGCCCTCGTTCTACGCGGAGATGTTCCCGACCCGCGTCCGAGTGACCGGCCTGGCCCTGGGCACGCAGATCGGCTTTGCGATCTCCGGTGGTCTGACTCCCATCCTGGCCACCTCCGTGGCCGGCGCGGACGGTGCCCAGTGGATGAACGTGGCCCTGGTCGTCGCTGCCGCGGGATTGATCTCGGTGGTCGCAGCGCTGACCGCCAAGGAGACCAAAGACCGTTCCCTGGACGAGATCGACGACCTGCACACCACGCGCACCGAGGCCCTCGAACTGGGTGCCCTGGACCGCAAGGAAACCGCGGCTGCGGGGCGTCGCTGACGCAACCTCGTGATCTCCTGACCTGACCCACGCGACCCGGCCCGGGCGGCGTAGTCACTCCTGATGAGTGGCGAGCCGTCCGGGTTTGGTGATGTGGAGGGCAAAGGAGGCGAGGATGCCGACCACGGCCGCGGCCATCGTGAGCATGAACCCGCGCTCGGGCTGCACGGACAGCACGCCGCCCAAGGCAGCGCCGAGCGAGACGCCAAGCACAAGGCAGGTGGTGAGCATGGTCATCACCGAGGCGATGCGGTGCGACGGCGCGATCCGCTCGCCGCGACCGAACGAGCTCACGAGCATGGTGCCCACGCCCACGCCGATGATCACGAACAGGCCGGCGATGACCGGGGTGCTGGGCAGGGTGACCAGACCCAGGCAAGTTAGGCCGATGATGGAGGCGCCGATCGCCACGCGCAAGGACAAGGGGAAGCGTTCGGGAAGGCGGGAGACCAGAATGCTTGCGACCGCGCTGCCCGCACCCATGAAGCCGTAAATGACACCGGTGTAAGCTTCCGTGCCGCGCAGCACGTTGACGGCGGTCAGCGCGGTCTGGGTCGAGCCGAACACGGTACCCACGCACAGGCACACCATCATGGGCGGCAGCGCCTTGGCGATCGAAATCTTGCCGATGCCACCCGCCGCAGTGTCCTCGACCGTGGCCGCGCCGTGCTCGGTGCGGTGGCGCGCCAGGTACATGATGAACGCGCCCTGGCCCACGATCACCCACGCCATGATGGTGAGCAGAGCGGGGTTGGGACCGAGTAATCCGACGAGCAGACCGGCAATCACGGGACCCAGGATGAAGCTGGTTTCGTCGCAGGCAGTTTCGTAGCCCAGCGCGCGGCTGATCAGTCGCGGTTGCCGACGCCGCCGCGCCAAGCCCGACCAGTGCGCCCTCGCGATCGCGCCCACTTGCGGGTTCGCGGAACCGACCAGGGCAGCGCACACGAGGATGAGGGGGGTGGGCCCGTCATTGACGACCGTCAGGAGCAGGGCCGTGAGGCTCAGCAACTGGATGAGCGTTGCGCTGACAACCACGGGCAGCGGACCGAAATGGTCGATGAGCCTGCCGACCAACGGGGCGCCAACTGCTGAACCAAGTCCCACGGCTGCCACCGTGATGCCGGCCAGACCAAGACTCAGTCCAGCGCCGCTGACGTACAGCAGCAGCCCGAGTTGCAGCGTGGCCGCAGGCAGGCGACCGATGAAGGCCGTGATCAGGAACGGCCAGCCACCTGCGGCAACGAGCGAATCCTGTGCTGAGAGTGGCGTCTGCGCCTGCGGGGCGGTCGAGCTGGGCAAAAGGATCCTCCGGGTACATCAAACCACCGCACACCCGACCACACGTGCGGACCGATCCCTCTAAGTTCGCTTCAAATGGTACTCGCGAATCGGGTGGTTGGCGCTGGGTGGAGGGGAGGGGTTGGTCACGGGTGGGAGTGTGCGTAGGCCCGGTCATGGGTGCGTGCCTGGGGGGTCGCTGGGGCAGACGGGGCTCAAGCACCTGGCGGTTTGTTTCGAACCCTCGGGACCCAAGTACTTGGTGGTTCGGTGGGGCATTCCTTTACACGTGAGGCGTCGTTAGAACCCTTAGATGCGCTTCAGGTGTCGTTGGAACCCTTCCCGCTGGGCAGAAAGGGTTCCAACGGCGCCTCAGATGGAGGGAGCGGTTCTAGTGGCGCACCACGTGAGGTGCAGGTGAGACGTCACGCCATACTTGGGACATGGAACAGGGTGTGAGGTCCGCCGAGTTCGGTCCGCCGGGGCCGCTACGGGATCGACTGGTGTCGCTGATAGTGGCAGGCCGGAAGACGGCGACGAGTTCGCTGGTTTCGGACTACGAGATTGAAGGTGAACCACTGCCTGAACCAGGTGAGTTGGAGCTCTTGCTGGATTCCAGTGACCGCGGCGTTGCTGTTCTCGAGACAGCTGCGGTCACCGTCGTGCCCCTGGGAGATATCCCCTGGTCCCATGTGGTGGCCGAAGGCGAAGGCCACACCTCGTTGGCGGACTGGCGCCGGGACCACGAAGTGTTCTGGGCCGCCCACTCCCCCGCTGGTCACCTTGATGACAGCACACCGGTGGTGATGCAGGAGTTCCGGGTGGTGGAGCGTCTGGTGGCAGATTAGAACCCTCAGATGCACACCAGGTGCCGTTAGAACCTTTCCCACAAGGGATGAGGGTTCCAACGACACCTCATGTGTAGACGATGGCTCTAACAACACACCGGGTGCACCATGCACGGAGCACCAAAACCCATGCACGGCAGGACGAGACGCAGATCACATTTAGGCGCATCATGTCTTCATGGCACACACGAATTCGAACAAATCCGGCCAGCACACCGTGGTGATTGGCGCAGGAACGGCAGGATCCATCGTTGCGGGGAGGTTGGCCGCGGTCGGCCACAACGTGACACTTCTGGAGGCCGGCGGGCAGGACACGAACCCCGCCATTGCAGAACTCCCCCGCCTGGGCGAACTATGGCACGGCGCTGAGGACTGGGATTACTTCACCGTCCCGCAAGAGCACGCGTCCGACCGGGTCATCCACTGGCCACGCGGTCGCGTTTTGGGCGGATCCCACGCGCTCAACGCATCCATCTGGGTTCGAGGTAACCCTCTCGACTACGACGACTGGGCCGCGGCGGGCTGCGACGGGTGGTCTTGGAGCGACGTCGGCCCCGTTTTCGAGGCCTTGGAAAATTACGACGGCGCCGCGTCGCCTGACAATCTCAACCCCCGCGGCGCGGACGGCCCGATTCCCGTGGTGGGCAACTACGAACGCAGCCCGATCTTCGAGTCGATCATTGCCGCGGCGGAGGCGGTGGGTGTGGAGTTCAATCCCGATTACAACGGTGACCAACAGGACGGTGTCTCCTACGAGCAGCTGACCGTCCGGAACGGAAAACGCTGCACCACGTACACCGCGTACGTGAAGCCGCTTGTCGAGGCGGGGAAAATCACGGTTCGTACCGGGGCGATCGTGGAGAAGTTGCTGATCGAGGACGGCGCGGTGGTCGGCGTGGAGCTGCATGCCGGAGACAACCAAGAGGTCGAAGGCGTGGAATCGGACGACCCCGCGGCCACGGCAGATGGTACCGGTGAGGTGATCCGCGCTGATCAGGTCATCCTGTGCGCCGGTGCCCTGGACAGCCCCAAGATTCTGATGCGTTCCGGAATCGGCCCGGCAGACCATTTGCGAGAGGTAGGAATCAAGCCGGTCGTTGACCTGCCGGGCGTGGGTGAGAACTTGCACGACCATCTACTGCTGCCGGTGATCGCGGAAGCCACCAACCGGGCCATCGATCACAAGGTGGACGAGCAATCGGTATCGCAGACGCACCTGTTCTGGCGCTCGGGACCGGAGCAGGACCGACCGGACACCCAGCCCATCCACTTCTGCGTCCCGATGTACGACGACAACATGACCGGGCCCGCCAATGCGTTCACGCTGCACAGTGGCCTGGTGCGCCCCTATTCGCGCGGGACTATTCGGCTCACTGGGCCCAGCAGCACCGACCCTGCCGATTACGATCCGCAGATTTTCGCGGATCCGCGGGATCGGGAATCTCTGCGAGCCTCGTTCCGGCAAGCCCGGGAGATGGTCAAGGCCGCACCGCTGGCCGAGGACTGGGGTGCGCGGGAGGTCTACCCCGAGTCCGAGCTTGCCACCGAGGAGGAAGAGAACGCCTACATGGACCGGGCGGTAACCACCTATCACCACCAAGTCGGCACCTGCAGGATGGGCACCGACTCTATGGCGGTCGTGGACCCTGAGACTTTCAAGGTCTACGGAGTGGAGGGCCTGCGGGTGATTGACGCGTCGATCATGCCGTCCGTGACCACGGGAAACACCAACGCGCCGTCGGCGATGATCGGCGAGAAGGGCGCACGGATGCTGCTGGATGAGGAGTAGGCCGCGTTTAGTGGCGCTTTGGAACCCCCGGACACACATCAGGGGCCGTTGGAACCCTTTCCACACAGGAAAGAGGTTCCACCGGCCCCTGAGGTGTAGGTGGCGGCTCTAACGGCCCACCACGTGCGAAGCCAAGCCCACTAGGGGCAAGGATGCGCGCAAGGACCTACTGCACCGCTACCTTCGCGAACGGGTAGTCGGTGTAACCGCGAGCCCCGCCACCGTAGAAGGTCTTGCTGTCCGGCTTGTTGAGCTCCAGGCCGTCGCGCCAGCGCTCAACCAAGTCCGGGTTGGCGATGAGCGCACGGCCGACCACCACGGCGTCGGCGAGGTTGTCCTGCACGATGTGCTCGGCCTCTTCCAGATCCGTGTGCTCGCTGAAACCGCTGTTGAGCATGAACGGGCCGCCGAAACGAGTGCGAAGATCCTGCACGAACGAGCTGTCGATGTCCTTGTACAACATGGACAGGTACGCCAGACCCAGGTCCTGGATGCCGTCCACCAGTGCTTCGTAAGTTGCCACGGCGTCCTCGTGATCAGCCTCCACAGCACCCTGCACGTTGTGCTGCGGAGAGATGCGGATGCCTACGCGATCCGCGCCGATTTCCTCGGCCACTGCGCGCGTTACCTCAATGACGAAGCGCGCACGATTCTCCGGGGAGCCTCCGTATTCATCGGTGCGCTGATTGGACGCGGGGGTCAGGAACTGCTGCAGCAGGTAGCCGTTGGCGCTGTGCAATTCCACACCGTCCACACCGGCATCCACGGCACGGCGAGCCGCAGCCACGAATTCGTCCCTCACGCGCGGCAGCTCGTCGAGCTCCAGGGCGCGAGGCTCGGGAGTCTCTTCCTTTCCGCCGGGAATGTGAATCGGCTCACCCGACGCGATGGCACTGGGAGCTTCACCCTGCTGCCCGCCGGTCAACGCGGGGTGGACCAGACGTCCGGCATGCATGATTTGAATGAAGAACAGGCCACCGCGCTTGTGCACAGCCTCGGCCACGCGACCCCAGCCGGCAGCCTGCTCATCCGTGGCCAGGCCCGGCTCGTTCATGTAACCGCGGCTCACCAGCGTGGGGAACGTGCCCTCGGAAACGACCAGGCCGGCCGATGCACGCTGGGCGTAGTACTCCACCATGATGTCCGTGGGCACGCCGTCCGCATCTGCCCGCATGCGGGTAAGCGGGGCCATCACCACGCGGTTATTCAGTTCGTACTTGCCCACCGTCAGCGGGTCGAAAAGAGTAGTCATATGCATCCTTCCACGGTTCTCTCCGGGTCGCGGCAAATAACCCGCCCGGACACTTTCCGAAGACAACAACGCAATGCGGCCCCGAGACATTCCAACGGCGCCGGCCCTGGTGTCCATCGGCTGGCGCCGGACCGAGCGGCGTCGGCGGCCGTTACCTGGAGATCACCTTGGGCGCGGCCACGGACTTGAGGCCTTCTACCCCGAATTCCAGGCCGTAACCGGAGCTCTTGATGCCGCCGAACGGCACACGCGGATCCACGGCCCCGTGCTTATTGATCCACACCGTGCCGGCCTCGATCCGCTGCGCCACCTCGACCGCGGCGTCCGGATCGGAGGACCATACCGAGGCGCCCAACCCCACGTCCAGGCCGTTGGCCATGCCGATGGCCTCGTCCAGGTCCGAGTACTTGATGATCGGCAGAGCCGGACCGAATTGTTCCTGCGCCACCAGCGGATTGTCGTTGGGCAGGTCCGCGATCAACGTGGTCGGGTAGAAGTAACCGGGCTGCTCGGCCTGCGGTTCGCCGCCGATCAGCACCCGGCCGCCGCCGTTCTTGGCGTCTTCCACGAGGCCGGCCACGATGTCGTACTGCTGCTTGTTCTGCAGCGGGCCCAGCACGTTCTGCTCCTCGAGGCCGTTGCCCATGGGCATCTGCTGGGCCACCGCGACCAGGGCGTTGCACACGTCCTCGTAAACGTCCTCGTGGACGTAAAGGCGCTTGAGCGCCGCGCAGGTCTGGCCGGTGTTGATGAACGCACCCCAGAACAGGTCGCCCGCGATCTGCTGGGCGTCCGCGTCGGGCAGCACGACGCCGGCGTCGTTGCCTCCCAGTTCCAGGGTCAAACGAGCGAGTCCGTCGGCCGCGGAACGCATGATGGCCTGGCCGGTCTTGGTGGAGCCGGTGAACATGATCTTGTCGATCCCGGTGTGTTCGGTCAGGGCCTGCCCGATTTCGCCACCGCCCGGGACCACGTGCAGCACGTTCTCCGGAAGCGCCTGATGGAGCACGTGAATGAGCCCCAGCACGGATAGCGGTGTGTATTCGGAGGGCTTGACCACCACGGTGTTACCCATGCGCAGGGACGCCGCAACCTGCCACACGGTGATCATCATGGGCCAGTTCCACGGGCCGATCGCACCCACCACTCCCAGCGGCACGTAATGCAGTTCGGCCTTGCCGGATTCATCATCCACGAGAACTTCCGACTCCATGGGCGTGTCCGCATTGGCGCGCAACCATGCGGCACATGCACCCACCTCGAAGGCCGCGTTCGGGCCGTTCTTGATCGGCTTGCCCTGCTCACGGGAGAGCAGCTCCGCGAGCGCCTTAGCGTTGGCCTCCACCGCATCCGCCGCGCGATGCAGGTACTCGGACCGTTTGGCATGGCCCGACGCCGCCCACTCCGGTTGCGCAGCGCGGGCCGCCTCGATCGCCCGGTTCAGTTCGGCGACCGTGGACTCGTGGACCTTGCCCACCAGCTCCCCCGAGGCGGGGTCGAGAATCTCGCGACCGGAGGGATCTGCAATGGCTGACAACAGTTCTTGATACGTGCTCATGGGTGCTCCTTGGATGCCGGTGGTCCGCCAACGGCTGGCGAAGGCCTCGTTCTGCATCCATTGTGGCTTGTGTCACGCCGCTCATGTTGTCTGCCCGTGCAGCCGTCTTGCTCCTCGGTGCAGGCGAGGGCTCCGGCGTTCACCTCGCGACGTCTCAAGCAGCACCCCGCAGCCAATGACAAGTGCCCAGCACTCCTGGACAACGCCTTGCGGGTGTGAGCTGGCTAACAATGGGATAAACCTGTTGAAACCCGCATCGGAGGCTCACCGTGCAGCAACCTACTCGCCTCGCGAGGCGTCATCTGTCCACCACAGCCCTGGTATTCATGATCATCGCCGCGTCAGCGCCCTTGACCGTCCTCGCCGGCGGCGTGCCGACCAGTTTCGCGGTATCCGGTCTTCTGGGTGTGCCGGTGGGTTATCTGATCCTGGGACTCATCCTCGCCGTATTCGCCATTGGATACGGCGCCATGAGTGGGCATGTTCAGAACGCCGGAGCGTTTTACGCGTACGTGGCCGAAGGCCTGGGAAACAGGCAAGGCATCGCCGCGGCCATCCTGGCATTGGTCTCCTACAACATGATGCAGGTTGGTCTGTATGGACTGTTCGGCTTCTCGTTGGCCACCTTGATCACTGGTCT
The DNA here is from genome assembly GCF_004136555.1 of Kocuria carniphila. Classification (GTDB taxonomy): domain Bacteria; phylum Actinomycetota; class Actinomycetes; order Actinomycetales; family Micrococcaceae; genus Kocuria; species Kocuria carniphila. The sequence goes on along the minus strand of NZ_NOIT01000011.1, from coordinate 115,247 downwards.
GACCGGCATGACGGTTCCGTGGTGGCTCGCTGCGCTGGCCGGGTGGGTGATTGTCGGTGTTTTGGGTGTTAACAGCGTGGACCTCTCCGCCAAGGTACTGGGCATTTTGGTCGCCTTAGAGTTTCTCGTCGTGGGCGTGGTCTCCATCCTGGCGCTGGTAGCCGCCCCGGAGGGAATCGAGTTCCAGACTCTCGATCCACAGAACTTCTTCACGCCCGGAATTGGCGTACTTCTGGCTTTCGGTATCGCTGCGTTTATGGGGTTCGAATCGGGTGCCATCTATTCCGAAGAAACCAAGAATCCTCGCAAGACCGTGGCCCGCGCGACCTACGTCGCAGTGGCCGTAATCGCCGTGTTTTACATGTTTTCGTCATGGGCATTCTCGGTAGGCGTGGGCGCCTCGAGCATCGTGGCCTCGTCTCAAGAATTCGGGCCCGACCTCGTCTTCGTGTGGCTCGCGGAGCGCAGCCCTCTGCTTGCCGACGTCGCTAATGTCCTTTTCATCACCAGCCTGCTTGCCGCACTGGTCGCTTTTCACAACGGCGCCGCCAGGTATTTCTTCGCTTTAGGCCGCACCGGAGTGCTTCCGAAGAAACTCGGACTGACATCCGCTCGGACCGGCGCCCCGTTCGCGGGGTCCCTTGCGCAGTCTGCCGTGGCGGTTGTGGTCATCGTAGTTTTCGCACTGGCCGGTGCAGGATCGCCCTTGGGAGATCTTTTCCCAGTTCTGACGCTTTTCACCTGGCTGACCAACGCGGCCGCTTTTGGGCTGGTCTTCCTTCTGGCCATTACTTCTATCGCCGTGGTCGCATGGTTCTCCCGCCGTCATCACGGCCACGGTGTGGGCACGCGAGTGGTTGCCCCGGTGGTCTCGGCCCTCGGGTTGATCACCGTGGCCATCCTCATCCTGGTCAACTTCGACCTCATGATCGGGGCGGAGGGCCCATCACCGCTGGTGGCCATTATGCCGGGCATCATCATCGGCTCGGGAGTAGTGGGACTGATCTGGGGTGAAGTCCTTCGCCGACGCCGCCCGGACGTGTACCGGGCCATGCAGCACGAGGACCAGATCCCTGAGTCGCAAGAACTTCCGGTAGTCGCAAACCATCCCCATTCCTGATCTGTCCAACAACCCATTCACTGGAGGAATCACCATGAGCAATCCCCACGTCGTAGTTGTCGGGGCCGGCTTCGCTGGCCTAGTGGCGGCCCGAGAACTGCAGATGGCTGGCGTAGACGTGGAAATCGTTGAAGCCCGCGACCGTATCGGCGGACGAGCGTGGACCGAGGAACGAATGGGGCGCCCACTTGAGCTCGGTGCCACCTGGGTGCATTGGATGCAGCCTCACGTGTGGTCCGAGATCACCCGGTACGACCAAAGCATCTACCCCAGCCCGTTCTGTGATGACGCCTACTGGGTCACCGGCGACTCGGTCAAGCACGGTTCCGAAGCTGACCTCGAGGCCGCGATCGACCGCCCGATGCAGAAGATCTTCGAGAACTCTCGCGATTTCTTCCCGTACCCCTACGAACCACTGCATGTCCTCGATGAGCGCAGCGGAAGCTCCCCAGAACTGCGGCAGCAATTCCTCGCCGCTGACGAAGGTAGCGTTCTTGACTGCCTCCGCGATGGGTCCTTCAGCCAGGAAGAGATCGACCTCTGTAACGCCTTTTGGGCCGCCGGTTACATCGGTGACCCGGAACAGGGATCGCCGCTCATGGCCAAACAATGGGCGGCACTGTCCGATCACCGAATGAGCCTCATGGAAGAACAGACTCTTCGGTACAAACTCACGAATGGCATGCGGGGCATCTACGAGAACATCGCGGCCGACCTCAACTGCCCGATCAGGCTCAACACCCCGGTCAAGTCCATTGACCACCGAGCAGCCGGAGCCACGGTCACCCTGGAGAATGGTGAGAGCATCTCCTGCGACAGCGTGATCGTCACGGTCCCCGTGGGAGCGTTGCCCACCATCGAGTTCACCCCGACACTTCCAGACGGCATGCGCAACATCATCGATAAGAAGTGGAACTCCACCGGCTGCAAGATCTGGGTCAAGATCAAGGGCCACCACAGCATCCTTGGTTACGCCCCCACCCCCGCCAAGATGGCGATTTTCCGCAGCGAATTCTTTCTCGACGACGACACCACCATTTGCGTAGGGTTCGGCCCCCACCACGATCAGGTGAATCTCAACGACCCCAAACACGGGCAAGAGATCGTCAACCAATGGCGACCTGACCTGGAAGTCGTAGACTCCACCGGCCATGACTGGGTCGCGGACAAGTGGAGCGGTCAGGCTTGGGCAACGCTGCGTTCGGGACAGTTCACCAACGGCTGGCACCACTTCCGCACCACCGACAGCCGCCTGCATTTCGCGGGAGCGGACTGGGCGCGGGGCTGGCGCGGTGTCGTGGTGGATGGCGCCATTGAAACCGGGCTGAGCACGGCGCGAAACGTGATCAAGGAGCTGAAGGTCTAACCGTCATAACGCATGCTGGCCGGGCCCGGCGGGATACTCAGGCCCCGGCCAGGATGCGTCTTCGATATGCCGACGGCGTCTCCCCATACTCCGCTTTGAAGCTCTTACTTACGTGTGCTGCGTCCAGTAAGCCGTAGCGAGAACTCACGCTGTGCACCGTCTCGTCCGCGAGCGCGGGATCCGAGAGATCTTCACGGATCGCTTCCAACCGCTTCAGACGAACGGTCGAGGACACGGTGAGGTCCTGGGCCGCAAATCTGCTGTGCAGCTGGCGAACCGAAACGTACAGCGCCTTAGCAATGGTGCCCGGCGACAACTCAGAATCGCCCAGATGGTCGTCGATGTAGGCCGCTGCCTGCTGGACCAGCAGGTCTCCCGGCTGCTCCTCGCTGAGTTCCAGAACGTCCGAGGACAGCACGCTCACAAGCATGCCCAGCGCGCTCCTGACCAAACGCATGGCGTGGGGCCCGTGAAGTAGATCCATGTTCTCGGCGAGATCACGGAACATGGGGGCGGCCACCCGGCCCAGCCCATGGTCCTGGGTGATCCGCCGCGCGGTGACCATCTCCACCTGAGCCGGAGTCATGTGAACCACGGAGCGAGGAAACGTCATAACCATAGAGTGCTGCGGACCACGAAAATCCAGCTCGTAGGGCCGGTACGCTACGTACAGTCCCAGGTCACCGGGCTCCAACTGGCACTCACGCCCGTCCTGGCGGAGAGTGCACACCCCTTCCAACTGCAGGCTGAGCTTGAAGTACTCCCCCTGGTCCTGCTCGACCAGCTGTGCAGTGCGCACCACCCGGTGAGCGTCGGTGGACATATCGAACAAATGCACGTCGTCGAGTTCCACCACGCGTAAGTTCGCGCGGAATTGGCCCTCATTGGGAGCAGTGATTTCCAATGCCGAGAACGAACCACGAATCACTTCCCGCCACTGCGGCATGGTCAGGCCGGTGTACAGACCGGCAGGTTCAACAGACGGTTGCTGGGGTGTCGCCATGTCCCTCTCTCCCTCGCTGCCCGGTTGACGGCATCCTACGAAGATTCGGGTGCGGCCGACACCAGGAGACCGATCCTCGCTAGCGGGACGGAGCGGCGTCGGCGGCTATCCGACGGCGCTGCGTAACCGGGCCCGGCATTCTCGGTAGACCGCAACGGGGTCGGCGGTCTCGCCACGCGTGGCCAACTCGCCCCAGCGGATCCAACTGACCCGCCACACTGCCACCGCTGTTTCGGAGATCAGCAGCAGCGTGGCCGGGTCTGCCTCCGGTAGTTGCTCGGCCAGACGTGCACGCAGGCGCACCGGGAGGACCAACTCTTGCGATGCTGCCAGAGACTGCAGATCCGCGTCCCGCGCCAGCAGTTTGGCCACGCGCCGGTGTTCATCGAGTTCGGGATCATTGTCCGCACCCATGACCGTTTCCGCCATGGTTTCCACCGCACGGAGTACCGCCGCGGGATCTGGATCAGTGATCTCAAGCGAATCGATGGCTCGCAGCATCCGCCGCTGACCGGGCAGTGCCGCTTGCTCCTTGGTCGAGAAATAGCGGAAGAACGTGCGCGGTGAAACCCCGGCGCGTTCGGCAATCTGGTGGACCGTGGTCTCCCGCACCCCGTGCGCCTCGAAAAGTTCCAGTGCAGCTTGATGGATCTCGCGCTGCGTTTCCAGTTTTCGACGAGCCCTCAGCCCCGCCTGCGGTTCATGCTCCATGACGCCCTCCCTGACGCTCGGCACCCCATTGTGACCAAGCCCACGGCTTTATGTCACTTATGCCAAAGTGGCATTCAGTGCCATTATTGAGTGTAATCCCCTCTGAGAAACAGGTACTTGCATGTCCCATGCCCACATTCAGGATGAGCCGACCACCGGCCAATTCCAAGCGGTAGCCGATACGGCCGCCCGATCCGCTCTCGAGCTCGAACCGGAGCGCCCCGCCACCAAGCACATCGTTGCCGTGATCTCCGTGCTGGTGACCTCCGCTCTGATCATGATTCTGAACGAAACGGTCCTGACGGTGGCCCTGCCCAACCTGATGGCCGACTTCAGCATTACTGCGGCCACGGCCCAGTGGCTGACCACAGGATTCATGCTGACCATGGCCGTGGTGATCCCCACGACCGGATGGATGCTCCAGCGTTTCACCACCAAGGGCCTGTTCACCGCGGCCCTGCTGTTGTTCGGGATCGGTACCGCCATGGCTGCGTTCGCGCCAAGCTTCGCCGTGGTCCTTCTGGGTCGGATTGTGCAGGCCGGCGGCACGGCCATCATCCTGCCGCTGTTGATGACCACCACCCTCACCTACGTTCCCCCGGCCCACCGCGGCACCATCATGGGACTCAACTCCGTGGTGATCTCAGTGGCTCCGGCCATTGGCCCGACCATCTCCGGCATGATCGTCAATGCCCTGAACTGGCGCTGGGTCTTCGGCCTGATGCTTCCGGTCGGGATGCTCGTGCTGCTCCTGGGTCTGGTGCTCATCAAGACGACCGGTGAGACCCGCAAGATTCCCCTGGGCGCCTTCTCCGTGCTGCTCTCGGTCTTCGCCTTCGGAGGCATCGTTTACGGCCTGGGATCCATGAGCGCTTTGTTCCAGGGTTCGCTGCTTCCTGTGCTCGCCCTGGCGGTCGGCGCAGTCGCCCTTGCGCTGTTCACCATCCGCCAGGTGCGCCTCCAGCGCGCAACGGACGTCGCCCTCCTGGATGTGCGCTCCGTTCGTGAAGAAGCTACCCCCGGTGCCCGTCCGAGTGACCGTGGACTGATCCCTGCGACGTCGAAAATCCCGGCCTGACTCGATCGCGAGCCAAGCCGGGATTTTCGCAACCATCTAGAGCCTGCCGAGGACTACTTACAGTCCTTCACCCGAGGGGGAGACGAGAATCTTGACCGCAGTCTCGTTGCGGTGGATGAGCGTATCGAACCCCTCATCCACAAGACCCTCCAACCCGATCTTGCCGGTGATGAACGGCTTGAGATCAATCTTGCCGGACTCCACGAGCTCGATGGTGGCGGGGTGGGAATTCACATATGCAATGGTGCCGCGCAGGTCGATCTCCTTCATGACCAGCTTATGGATATCGAAGTTGGACCGTTCCGCCCAGATCGATACGACGACCAGCACGCCAGTGGGTCGCAGGGCATCCATCAAGGTGTCCAGCACCACCTGAACCGACGTGCACTCGAATGCGACATCCGCACCTTTACCGCCGGTAATCTTCTGAACTTCCTTCACCACGTCCACTTCCCGTGGATCCAGCGCATAATCTGCCACGCCGGTCTCCAGAGCTTTCTCGCGACGCAGGGAGGAGAGCTCCGACACCACCACGGTGATACCAAGGGCCTTGAGCACGGCGGCGGTCAGCAAACCGATGGGGCCGGCACCACCCACCACTGCTACGTCCCCGGCTTTGGCCCCGGAGCGCTCGACGGCGTGATATCCCACAGATAGTGGCTCGATCAGGGCGGCCTCGTCCAAGCTCACGGAGTCCGAAATCGGGTGCACCCAGCGGCGCTTGACGGCAATGCGCTCCCCCAGGCCGCCGCCGCGTCCGGCGAGACCGATGAAGTTCATGTTCGGAGACAGGTGGTAATCCTTGGATTCAGGACCGGTGTCCACCTCGTCACCAATGATGTAAGGCTCGACCACCACGTGCTGACCGACCTCGAGATCTTCCACGCCTTCACCGAGTTCATCGATCACTCCGGAGAACTCGTGCCCGAGAGTCACCGGAGCAGTCTCACCCGAGATGGGGTGCGGGGTGTCGTGGGTGGGGCAGAAAACGGGCCCGTCCTTGTACTCATGCAGGTCAGTGCCACAGATGCCGCACCAGGCCACTTTGATTCCCACCTCGCCCGGGGCCACCGTGGGCTCGGGAATCTCTTCAATACGAATGTCGCCTCGGTCGTAAAACCGTGCTGCCTTCATCATGAACCTCCGGATCACTCATGGGACCGGGAATGGAGACTCGATCCCTGTGGTCTGACCATAAGCACGATGGGGTCTAAAAATAAAGACCCAGGGAAGCATGGAACACATTTCTAGCCCAATCCCAGAATGGCGCGAGCAATGAAGAAGTAGACCACCAGGCCGGTCGCGTCCACGAACGTGGTGATGAAAGGGTTGGAGAAAACCGCCGGGTCCACTTTGATGGCGCGGGCGATCAGGGGCATGAGGCCACCCACCGTGGCAGCCAAGGTACAGATCGCAGCCAAGGTCAGGCCGATGACCGCGCCGATCGAGGCCCCGTAGATGATTCCGGCGATGACAAAGCCCGCAGCTCCCAGGAGTAGGCCCAAGCTCACGCCCACGCGCAGTTCCCGCAGGGCCACCTTGGCCACGTCTCGCGGGCGAACATCACCCAGGGCGAGTGCACGCGTGATGGATGTGGCCGCCTGATTACCCGTATTGCCGCCCGTGCCGATGAGCAGCGGGATGAACACGGATAGCACCACCATTTGCTCGAGCGTGGATTCAAAGACCTCGAGCACCTGGACTGTGAGGGTCGCACCGATCGCCAGCACGAGCAGCCAGACCACGCGGGCTTGCACGAGAGTGCGCACCGGAGTGGACAAATACGGACGACGCAGGGGCTCGGAACCGCTGATGCGCGCCTGATCCTCGGATTCGGCGTTCTCGAGGATGTCCAGGGCGTCGTCCACGGTCAGGATGCCCACGAGCCGATCCTCGTGATCCACCACGGGCATGGCCAACAATCGCAACCCCGCGCAGCGGCGTGCCGCCTCCTCCGCAGGTTCGGTCGCGGTCGCGGAATCCGCCTCGCTCATCAGCTCAGCCACGGGAGTTTCGGGATCGGCACCCATCACCTGGCGCAGCCCCACAACGCCCACCAGCTTCCGGGAGTCATCGGTCACGGGAATCGTGTAGATCGTCTCCGCACGCTGCAGTCCGTGACGGATGCGCTGCAAGCTCTCTCCGGCGGTGAGGTGCGGGTGGGTGGTCACGCACTCGGGGTTCATCCGACGCCCAATGGAGCGCTCCGGGTAGCCCAGCACCACGGAGGTGAGCTCCCGCTCGTCGTCCGGGAGGTCCCGCAGCAATCGGGTAGCCACGGTGGCGGGGAGCTCATCAACCAGGCGGGCACGGTCATCCGGAGTCAACCCCGCGAAGATCGCGGCGACGTCCTCGTCCTGCAACCCCACGACCAGTTCTTTTTGGAGCGGCGCATCCAAACGTTCGAACACCACGGACGCACGGTCCTTGGGAAGCATGCGATACACCAGTGCCCGATCACGCACGCTCAGTCGTTCCAGGAGCTCGACCACCTGGCCCGAGGGCATGGCGTCGATCGAGCTCGTCACCCGGTCGAAGTCCCGTTTCGAGACTGCGGATTCAACATCCTGAAGCTGCCGGCCGGTCACCGGTTCGGCTTTGCGATCCACTGCATCTCCCTCGTTGTTACGTCCTTCAAACCCGCCAGGGTCACCGCGGAGCTCTCCCCACCATTCTCCGCGTTGTTCCTAGTCAGTAGGCTCCATGAACTCACAAGAAGCCGGTCGCAAGTGTGGGCAATCACATTCATCCACGGGTGATTCTCGGTTGTTACGTTGGTTACGTCCAGGTCAGGGAGAAGGTTTGGGGGAACCTAACCGACACTCGCGACATGGGCTTCTTAGTTCGACGCCTGCGGGGGCAGGCGCATCAAATATCTGGAGGAAACCCGTAAAAAAGAATATCGTCAAGACCGGTACCGCCATCGCAGCTTTCGGCGCCCTGACCTTCGGTTCTGTCGCTCCGGCACAGGCCACCTTCTTCCACCCGGCTCCCAGCCACCCCGTGACCTCCTGCTCCACTTATGACCCTTGCAAGGACGGCGGCAGCACCGGCGGCGGCCACACCGGTGGTCACACCGGCGGCAAGGACATCCTGGGCGGCCTGTTCGGTCACAAGATCAACTTCGTCAAGGACGTCATCGACTTCAAGCTGGGTCTGTTCCACAAGATCTTCAGCTTCAAGCACTGAGGTTCCGTTTCACTGATTTCCTAGTGAACGTGCCCCGCACCTTCTGGTGCGGGGCACGTTCTTTTGCGCCGGGCACTCCTCAAATCACCAGCGGGCACCTAAGGTAGTAAAAAGTTTTGCTATTTCTGCTCCCCTCGGAGGACCCGCATGAACGCCGACCCGAATGACATGCCCGCAATCCGCGAAATGCTTCACGAGATTTTGCGGAATGATCCCGCCCCACTGCACCTGGGCATCCAATTGGGGGACATCGACCAGGGACGCGTGGTCATGACCATGCCCATCGCCGATCACATGGCCAACAGCCACGGTATGAGCCACGGCGGCTACCTGTTCACCCTGGCCGACACAACTCTCGCCTACTGCTGCGCGACCGCGGGTACGCGCATTGTCACCCGCAACGCGGAAATCACGTTTGTCGCCCCGGCCCACGCCGGCCAGATCGTGACGGCGACCGCCACGCGCCGGGTGAGCTTTGGCAGGAACCAGATCTGCGACGTCGTTCTGGAGGCCGACGGGCGCGTGGTCGCCTACTTCACGGGGCAGGGAACCACGCCCCCGCCGCCGCGTGAGAACAAGTCCTAGCGAGCCTCATCCGCATCCACCCGGGTTGCCTCCAACTGCGCGCGCCGCGTGGCCATCTTGACGTCCACGTAAATCAAGATCCCCACAACGATGCCGCCCACAGCAGCCACCAGAAGCAGCATGGGCCAGTTGTCACCGGGAGCTTCGAGGGTGCGATCGTCCACCTGCCACGGCCACAGCGCGCGTAGCGCTCCGAGCATCAGGCCGGCCAGGACCACCATGGTGGGTCGATAGCGGTAGGCCAGCAACCACTGCAGACCCTTCACCAGCACGGCCATGCCCATGATCGCGCCCACCAAGAAGAGACCCAGGTATCCGAGGTCCAGCTCATCCACGGCCTTGAGCGTGGGCTGGTAGAGGCCGATGGTGAGCAGAATGAACGACCCGGACAGTCCCGGAAGCAGCAGAGCGGAGACCGCGATGGCTGCCGCGAGGACAATGATCACGGGGTTCGGTTCCACCGTGGTGGGCGGAATCGAGACCACGAAGAACGCGAAAAGACACGCGGCAAGACCCAGCACCCAGTCCAGCGCGCGCCAATTGCGCCCCGCCATACGCAGCGGAACCGCCACGGAGACCAGCACCATCCCGAAAAACAGGGCCCGCATGACCTCTGGGTGATCCTCCACCGCTTGGGACATGGGGCCCGCGATCGTGAACACGGCCAGGACCATGCCCAGCAGGACCGGGACGATCATGCGCCAGTGCACCTTGGCCAGGTTCTCCTTGACCCCCGCCACGCGATCCGGGCCCAGGATGGCCCGCTTTCCCGCGCTCACCACGTGGGAGGCCGAGTCGATGAGTTCGTCGTAGATACCCACGACCAAGGCGACGGTGCCGCCGGAAACGCCCGGGATGGTTTCCACCGTGCCGATCAAGGCTCCGCGGAGAACGTTCGCCGGGACGTTGCGATGTTGGGTGACCTGATGCTGGTCGGTGGTTGGTTGCGCGTTGACGCTCATTCGGTGTTCCCCTTGCTCGTGGCTCAAGGGTCAACGGTACCGGGGCGGCAGGTACGGCGCATCCGCGCGAGCCGCCCAGAACCGATCAACCCGTGGTGGCAAGCCATGCTCCGGCCGCCATCACGGATCAGGGCCGATGTCAGACCGCGGACCAGCCGCCGTCCGAGGGCAGGATGGCGCCGTTGATGTTCACGCTGTCCTTGGACGCCAAGAACGTGATGCTGGCAGCGAGATGTGCCGCTTGAGCCAGACCCGGCATATTGGCGTTGACCACACCCAAACGGACCGCGCCGGATTCGGACATGTCCGCCGGGAGCTTGATGCCGGTGGCCACACCACCCGGCGCCACAGCGTTGAACCGGATGCCCTGAGTGGCATACATGAAGGCGGAGCTCACCGTCAGACCCACCACGGCGTGCTTGGACGCGGTGTAGGCGACACCCGCGGCGGAACCGCGTAGGCCGGCCTCCGAGGTCAGGTTGACCACGCTGCCCTGGCCCGCATCGAGCATGAGGGGAATGACGGCGCGGGTCAGGCGCATCATGCCGTCAACGTTCACGGCAAACACACGCTGCCACGTCTCGTCCGTGACCTCGTGCAGCGGGGCGAAGTTATCCATCACGCCGGCGTTGTTGACCAGAGCGTCCACGCGATTGTCTGCGGCCGACAGGATGTCGGGGATCGCGTCAGGATCAGTGAGGTCCGCGGTGACGAGCACCAGGGACTCCGAGAACTCGCGATAGAGATCGCCCAGGCCGTCAGTATTCAGGTCCACAGCGATAACGCGTCCGCCTTCTCGGAGAATGCGGGAGGTCGTGGCCAAGCCGATGCCCGCACCTGCGCCCGTGACGATCACCGTCTGACCGGCGAACCGCTCGGGCACGATCCGTTCTTCCCACTCTGGATTCAACATGGTGGGCATTGCCGGAGTTTCAGTCATTGCTCTCCCCTTCAGCGCGGTAGACGACCCGCCCGTCACACACGGTCAGAGCCGGTCGGAGGTCCTTGAGATCCTCGGTCTCAACACTAAACGGGTCGCGGTCCATGAGCACCAGGTCCCCCAGGAACCCCTCCGCGATCCGGCCCAGCCGGTCTTCCTCGAAGGACGCGCGGGCTGCCACGGTGGTGAACGCGGCAATGGCTTCTGCCACGGAGATGTTCTGGACGGTGTCCAGGAGTCTCCCGGAGGAAGTTCGCCTGGCCACCGCGGCGTAGACACCCAGCCATGGATTGGGCGTGGTCACCGGGAAGTCCGAATTGATCGGTGCCTCGATTCCATGATCGATGAACGTGCGCATGGGGTAAGTGCGCGCAATCCGGTCCGGACCCAAGTTGTTCAGGTAGCTGTCGCCCAGCTCGTAAAGGAACGCCGTGGATGCCGCAGCAATGATGTTGCCGTCCCGCAACCGATCCAGTTCTTCCTCATTGGGTAGCCCGCAGTGCTCCACGCGGTGGCGCCGCGAACGGACCACGGTGTCGTAACGCTCCTGGGTATCGTGATCCGTGGAGTCGTGGTGCTCCTGAGCCGTGGTCTCACGCTGATCCGTGTGGCCCGGCTCCGCCTCGGAGGAACCATCCGCGTCCGAGATTGCCGCCGCGTCCCGGCCACCCGCTTCGATTAGATCCAATGCCTGCGTCACAGCGCGCTCACCGATACCGTGCACGGCCACCCGCTGCCCCGCGGCAACGGCCCTGACCACGAGAGGTTTAATCTCGGAGGTGTCGTAGTACAGAATTCCGCGTGAGCTGCTGTCCTCGAACGGCTCGGACACCGCGGCGGTGCGTCCGCCCACGGAACCGTCGAGAACGAACTTGAGGCCCTGGTACCGCAGCATGTCGTTACCGAAACCGCTGCGCAGGCCGGTGCCCAGAACGGCGTCGTAACTGCCCGGGAACTCACCCTGCGCGAGCGCGAAGTACCACGGCCGGAACCGCACCGAAAGCGCCCCCTCGGCAAGCAGGGTTTGGTAGACGCCCATCTCGGTGGGGCCGGAGCTCATGTCGTGGACCGTGGTGACACCCTTGCTGGCCAGGTCATCGAGGGCGAGGCGCATGCCCTCGGCCATGCCTTCAGGGGTATCCGTGGGGAGGTCGACCAGGGACATCGCCTTTTCCTGCAGCAGACCCGTGGCCTGCCCCGAGTCCGGGTCCCGCACAATGCAGCCACCGGACGGATCCGGGGTGTCATCGGTGATCCCGACCCGCGCCAGCGCCGCGGTATTCACCAGCGCCATGTGCGCGCACGTACGCCTCAGGAAGACGGGGTGCTCGGGCGCCGCCCGATCCAGATCTTCCAGCGTGGGGCCGGGGCCGTCCATGCGGTGCTCGTCGTAACCCCACCCGGCAATCCATTCGCCGGGTTCAGCCTGCCCCGCAGCTTCATGCAGGGCCTCGACAATGTCCTTGACCGTGGGCGTCACGGCCGGGCGGCAATCCACCTGGAGCAGGCTCTTGGCATACATGCCCGGATGGCCATGCGATTCGATGAGCCCCGGCATAAGAAAACGCCCACCCGCGTCGATCACCTGGGCGTCCGGAGCGCTGCACTCGCGCGCTTGCTCCGAACTGCCCACAAAGGTGATCACACCATCGGTGACGACGACGCCGCGTGGCACCGTTTCGTATGCGCTGCCGGGGTCGTACACCACGGCATTGATGATGGTGAGGTTGCGGGTGGGACGCTTCATGCGTGACTCCTTATGCGGTTACTTGCGGTTGAGCAGCTCCCCGCCGATCTGGTCGACGCCCTGTGCATTATCACGCCGGATGAGAATGCGGGCGATGATGGAGGAGCCCAGGGAGATGACAGCGATGACGAACAGCAGGATGGCCGGGCCGGTCGATCCACCGCCGGTCGCGACAAGAATGGTGGCGGCCAAGGCCGGCATGAAGCCCGCCACGATGCCCGCCAAGTTGGCGGACAGGGCAATCGCCGAGTAGCGAACCTTGACGGGGAACAGCTGGGTCAGCACGGTACCCACGGGGGCGTAGGCAATCGATGCGAAGCCCAAGCCAAGAATCAGCGCCACGGTGATCATGCCGGTGGAGCGGGTGTCCATGAGCCAGAAGATCGGGAAGGCAACGAGTGCGGCGATCACATAGCCGACAACCACCACGGCGGAGGGGCTCGTCTTGTCCGCGACCTTGCCGGCCACGAACATGCAGACGATCTGCGCCACGGCACCCCATGTGATGGCGTTGAGGATAGTGGTGGACGGCAGACCGAGCTCATCCGTTACGTAGCTGATCATGAACGTGGTCAGCATGAAGAAGCCTGCGTTGCCGAACAGGTAGGTGCCGATACCCACGAGCAAGCGACCCGGAACTGTGCGAATGATTTCGACAACCGGTGCGCTTTCCTTCTCGATGGGTGAGGCGGCCTTGGCGGCTTCCGCTTCCTTGAAGTCATCGGTCTCGTCAACCTTGAGACGGATCCACACACCCACGGCAACCAGCAGGAGGGAGATGAGGTAGGGAATACGCCAAGCGCCCTCGAGGAACTGTTCACCGGACGCGGCAACCACAGCAGCCACGATCACGCTGGAGAGGATGGTGCCGGTGGGCGAACCCAGCTGCACCACGGACCCGTAGAACCCACGCTTGTTCTCGGGCGCGTTCTCCACGGCCATGAGCGTGGCACCGCCCCACTCGCCGCCGGCGGCCATGCCCTGCACGAAACGCAGTACGCCCAACAGGATGGGTGCCACGATGCCCGCGGTTTCATAGGTGGGCAACAAGCCGATCAAGGTGGATGCGACGCCCATGGCCACGATGGTGATCATCAAGATGGTACGGCGGCCAATGCGGTCGCCGAAGTGACCCGCGAGCAAAGCACCCACCGGGCGGGCGATGAAGCCGACGCCGAAGAGCAGGAACGAGCTGATGGTGGCCAAGGCGGGATCGTCTCCGCCGAAGAACAGCGGGGCGAACACAATGGCGGACGTGGTGCCGAACAGGAAGAAGTCGTACCACTCGAGGGACGTACCCATGTACGCACCCCACAGGGCGCGGCGGGCCTTCTTCGGATCATGGACCCGCTCGGTGGGCGTGGGATCGACGCCACCAGCCGGGGAAGCTGAAGTACTGGACATGGGAAACCTCGAAAGAACGGTGGTGCGAGCCCCAAAACTGCATGATTCAGGGCACAGAGAGTGTTAAATACTCACTATGTGACCCGGATCGCAAGGCGTCAAATACCGAACGAGCAGTCTGTTCATGCCCCTTAGGCATAGTTCCAGGGCTCGTCCATGCCAGCCCAATCCGCAGCGGCCCATCGGTCCAGGAAATGCGACAGCCTTCCAGGCAGCTCGAGCAGTTGTTCGTGGGCGTAGTGCCCTCGCGGCCACACGAGGTGAAGCTCGATCGCGAGAGGTTCGCGAGCGGCGTCGTCATCGACGACCCTGCTTGGAGCGCGCATGGTCGGAACCAGCACGCGGATGGGATGTACCTCGAATCGCGGGAGCTCGGACGTGAAGCCCGTGGCGGTCCCGGAGGCGGCGAGCGCCATGATCGCCTGGCCGTCGTCGGATTCCATGACCGAGGGGAAACGGATGCCGGCTGCGGAGAGCGCAAAGTCCAGGAGGTAACGACTCGCATTGCGGTGGGTGGGGAGGACTACCGCGTGATCGGCGAAGTCTTCAATGGGCGCCTCGACGATGCCCGCGAGCGCCATCGGGTGACGCGCGGACACGCACGCGTAGATTGGGGCTGACCCCAGGGTCTCGGACACCAATTCACCCTGCATGGGGGCGGTGGAGATGGCGGCATCGCAGCCTTCGCGCAGGGCCACCGGTATGTTCGCCTGGATCACCGTGCGGGCGTTGACCAAGGGGTCGTCCGAACCGAGAGTGGCGATGAACGGCGCCAGGAGATTGCGCAGCGTGGCCTCCGTGGTGCCCACCGTGAGGGTCGACACCCGACCGGTGCTCAACGTGGCTGCGCCGCGTTCGAAGCGATCCACCTCGCCCATGAGTCTGCGCGCCATGGGCACCAGCCGCTCCCCCGCGGTAGTGAGCACCAACCGGTTGCCCTTGGGCCGGAACAGGGTCAGACCGAGGTCTTGCTCGAACAACTTGATCTGCCGACTCAACGCCGGTTGGGCCATCCGCAGCGACTGCGCCGCCGCCGTCATAGTCCCCGCATCCACCGCGGCCAGGAAGTACTTGACCCGGCGAAAACTCGTATCAGCCATGGGGTCAGTGTGGCAGGTGACCGCGCCACTTGTTTCGTTCCGGTTGAGCCTTAACCCACCCGCTTCACGAACTCCCACAGCTTCTCGGCAGCAACCGTGAGGTTGCGCGCGAACCCCTCGAGGTCCTCGGAAGTATCCCTGCGGTAGTTGATACAGAACTCGTACCCGTCGGACAGGCGCGTGTAGGTCATGCCGAAGCCCTCGGGGGTGGTTGGGGCAAAGGCGTAGCGCACGATCTGTTCCGGCCCACCGATGGACGTGGTGGACAGGAAATCACGCCGCATGGTTGTCAGACCCGGGTTGGCGAAGAACGAGGTGTCCATACCGCTCCGTTCGGCCACGTACTGCAGGCCGAGCAAATGACGGTCGATGCCCTGAGCAGATTTGCACGCCTTGACCCAGCCGCGGTGAGCATCAAGGGCGGCCTGGAACTGCTCGAGGGTCGCCTCCCCCGCCTGCAATGCCGCAACGAACCCCACCGCCTCCGCAGTCACCGGGCGCAGGCATTCCGTGCGACCGGCCTGGTACTCGCGCATGTCCACAGCCTCGTACACGCTGCGCACCCGGTTGTAGGTGGCCAACTGGGCGTAGAGCATGATCAGTTGCTGGGCGGCGTCGTCGCTGATGCGGAACGGAAGTTCAGCCTTGTGCGGCCGGTGCACGAACACCCGGTGTACGCCGTGCAGCGCCGCCGCGCGGCGGTAGGCGGCGAGTTCATCCAGCAAGGTCGAGCGCAGGGAATCGCTCAGGTCCCACGTCAGCGGCTCCGGTGACGCAATCCCCGTGGCGGCCGGCTGCTCCGGGATGGCCACCTCCTGCATGCGTGCCACGGCAGCCAGGATCGTGGCGCCGTCCACCGTGCTGTGTTCCACGTGAACGGCCAGCCAATCATCGGCCAGGCACACCTCGTAGGTCAGCGGCTTATAGGCCCACGCGTGACCCACTTCGAAGGCAGAGTGTTCGAGGTGTTCGATGACCTCGGCCTGGGCGTCCAGCACGTTGACCATGAAGATCATGCGGGTGATCCGGTCGTAGATCTCCGCATTGTGAGGGTTCTCGGTCAGCTCCTCCAGCAGCGGCGCGGCCTTCTCACTGCCCAGGTAGGACAGCGTGCCGAACGGGAGCTCGGGCTCCGTGGCGGCCTCAGCGCCGTCGACCACCGAACGCAATGATTCGGCCACGGTGCGCAGCGACAGCGGCTGGCCGTCCTGGTCGCTCACGGGCACCGCGAACAGGCGGCCCCGGTGAATCACGCCGATCTCGCGATCCGCAGCGGAGAGTTCCGGGCGGGTGACCTCGTCGACTTCCACGGCCGGGTGACGCAGCCCGCCCTCCAGACACCGCCACTGCTCCATGCTGATCTCGTTGCCGCGCGGATCCACTTCTTGCGGGGTCTCGCCGCGCACCTGCTGCAGATGCACCGACGCCGCTCGATACACGAGCTCGGCCGCCCGGCCCAGGCCGGGGGCACCAAAGTCACCCGTGATCTGGAAACCCACATTGCTCGTGAGCGGCAAGGAGGTACGGGTCATCAGGTAGCCGCTGAGCCAGTCCTCGGACAGCCAGCTGTTGCCGGCGGCGTTCTCGTCGCGGGCGAATTCTTCGAGGCCGGCCTGCACCTCACTACCCTGCTGCTCCCGGAAATCACGGGTGGCCTGCACGGTCTCCTCGTACGTGGCGTCATCCAGCAACGGACGGGCCGTGGCCAGGAAGCGATCGAGGGTTGCGTCCAACTCGGGAACGGGCAGGGGCTTCACGGACATGCGGGATCCTCTCAGCGCGGCTCACCGGGGCGCGCGAATGCGCCAGGTCCCCGGTGCGGATTCACCCTCTATCTTGCCGGAGAACACTGCAATGTGGGTTGAGAAATCACCCCGTGGGCCGCGCGTCATCCGTCACACGCGCTGCCCACGGGGCGATTCGGTTACTCCCACGTGGCGTTGTCCGGGTCCACCCCGTTCGCCCGAGCGTTCTCGGCCACCGCACGGTACAACCAGTCGGCCAACCCCGGTTCGAGGGTGTCGTAGTACTCCGTGAATCGCGGATCCTGGGTGTACATGGTCGCCAGGCACACCTGCATCGAATGGGTACAGTCGTAGAACTGCCCAATGGATGCACGGTGCTGTTCCGCCAGCTGATTGGCCTGTTCCGACCCCGGTTCGATCCCATCCCGAGCGGCTTGGGCCAGTTCCTGGTTGAGCTGATCACTCTGGGCCTTGGTCCGCTGCCAGTCGTCCTTGGACATCCCGGCGGCCCGCTGTTGCGACTGTTCCCACTGGTGGGTATCGCCCCAGCGCTCCTCGGCCTCACGCTGGTACTCGGGGTTCCAGTCCTGACCGAAAATCTCGCTTTGCTCCTGTGGAGTGAGTTTCTTGTTCACGGCTCGCGCCTCCATCATCTGATCTACTGCGCAGACCATCTGCTGCAGGTGATCAATGCGTTCGGCCAGCAGTTTTCGCTGCTTCTCGAGGTGTGCGCTCTCGTTCACGGACGGGTCGTCCAGAATCTTGCCCACTTCGGTCAGCGAAAACCCCAGCTCCCGGTAAATGAGCACACGGTGGATCCGCGCCACGTCGTCCGCCGAATACAGGCGATATCCCGTGCTCGTGCGGCCGCTGGGGCCCACCAGGCCGATATGGTCCCAGTGATGCAGCGTCCTCACGCTCACGCCGATTAACGACGACGCCGTTCCCACCGTCAGCAGCTCGTCTCCCGCTGGGTTCTCGCTTGCCTCGTGTTCTTGCGTCATGGCTTCAGCATCTCTCACAACCCCTACTGTTCGCCCTGACGTCGCGTGAGGGTCAAGCCCTAGTACTTGGCCAACGCGCGCCCCAGACGATCCAGCCCCTCGTCGATCACCTCGGGTGAGTGGGTCACGAACGACAAGCGCATGGTCGAGCGATCCGGATCGTGAGCGAAGAACGATGCACCGGGCACGAAGGCCACGCCTTCGTCGAGTGCGATCTCCAACAATCGAGTGGTATCGATTCCGTGGCCCAGGCGGACCCACAGGAACATGCCGCCGTCGGGTTGGGTGACCTCGGCGCCGTCGGGAAGGATGCGCTGGAGGCTCTGGTACATGGCTTTAGCGCGCATGGCGTAGACGGGACGAACCTTGTCGAGGTGGGCCTCGACGTCGGCGGTGGCCAGGTATCGCGCGACTGCGAGCTGGTCCGGGACCGGGGACTGCAGCCCGATCGCCTGCTTGGCCACGGTGAGGGTGAACTGAATGGGTCCTTCCGAGCGCATCCACCCGATCCGCACACCCGGGGCAATGACCTTGGAGACCGAGTTCAGGAGGATGGTCTGCGCGGACATTCCCGGTTCCGACGCGATGGGAGGCAGTGGCTCACCCTCGAAACACAGCTCGCCGTATGGATCGTCCTCCACAAGCGCGGTACCAGTACGCAGCAGAACATCCGCCACGGCCGCCCGACGCTCGACCGACATGCACACGCCCGAGGGGTTCTGGAACGACGGGATCAGGTACACGAACTTGGGCGAATGCTCCGCGATGAGCTTCTCGAGTTCGTGTGGAATCACGCCGTTGTCGTCGGTGGGCACACCGATCAGCCGTGCGCCGTTGAGTTCGAAGGCTTGAACTGCCGCCAGGTAGGTGGGGCGTTCGACCAGCACCACGTCACCCGGATTCACCAGCGCCTGCGCCACTACGAACAATCCCTCTTGCGAACCGGTCGTGACCTGGATCTGCTCGGGGATGGTGGGCAAGTGACGGCTCACGCGCCGCGCGGCTTCCTCTCGGAGTTCGATCTCTCCCTCGCTCGAGGCGTACTGCAAGGCCCGCTCGGCGTGGTTCTCGAAGACCCAATCATAAGCGGCGCGAATGTCATCGACCTCGAAATACGCGGGGTCCGGCACACCGCCGGCAAACGAGATCACGCCCTCCTTGGAGACCGCATCCAGCAGGTCCCGCACCGGAGAGGAGTCCACCCCGTCCAAACGATCGGCCAAGCGAAATCTGAACTCACCCTGTGCACTCATGCAGACGAGTATTTCACGGCGCCGCGGGGTCATCCCGACGGCCCCATCAGGCGCAGAATCCTTCCGCGGTAAGGCCGCCGGGGCTAGCCTGACACCATGTCGGAAATCGTTGAGTTACTGGACAGCTCCGCAATTGCGTTGGATCACGAAGCCGACGATTGGCGCGAAGCCATTCGGTTCGCCGGCTCCCTTATTGAGAAGTCGGACGCGTGCACCGAGCAGTACACACAATCGATGATCAACAGTGTCGAAAAGAACGGCCCCTACATTGTCGTGGCCCCCGGATTCGCTTTCGCCCACGCTCGCCCGTCAGAGGCCGTCCATCGCACTGCAATGTCATGGGTGCGTCTGAAAACTCCGGTCGAGTTCGGTCACGCCAAGAATGACCCCGTGTCGCTGGTTGTGGCACTAGCGGCACACGACGATTCCGCCCACACTAAAGCGATGCAGCAACTGGCCAAGGTTCTCGGGGCACCCAAGAAGCGCGCCGCTTTAGATCAGGCCGCAACTCCCGAAGAAGTCCTCGCCATACTCGATGGCGCCCCTGCGGGCCGTCAAGCCAGTCATCCGAACAGCCAGGACGAATCAACTGCACGTTCAGGCGCAGCGGCGGACCAGCAGACCCAAACCACCACAAACAAGATCCTCACGGTATGTGGCAATGGCTTGGGGACCAGCCTGTTCCTCAAAAACACTCTCGAACAGGTACTCGACCACTGGGGATGGGGTTCTTACATCACGGTGGAAGCGACCGACACGATCTCCGCCAAAGGCAAAGCCAAAGAGGCCGATCTGATTCTCACGTCGGGAGAAATCGCACGAACCCTGGGTGACCTCGGAATTCCGGTCAAAGTCATTGAAAACTTCACCAGCACGGCAGAGCTCGACGCTGTCCTGCGCGATTCTTACGACGTCTAGTGCGAAAGTAGATTCCCCATGGACTGGCTAGTCAGCATCGCAGAATTCCTGGTCAACGAAATTTTGGCCGTGCCCGCATTCCTCATCGGCATCATCACGGCCATCGGTCTCATTGCCCTGCGGAAATCCTCCGGCCAGGTGGTGGGCGGCGCCATCAAGGCCACGCTTGGCTTTTTGCTCATCGGCGCCGGCGCAACGTTGGTGGTGGCGTCCTTGGACCCCCTGGGGAACATGATCCTGGGAGCTACCGGCGCCCAAGGTGTCATACCTACGAACGAAGCCATCGCCGGAATCGCCCAAGAACAGTACGGCGCCCAGGTCGCCTGGTTGATGATCCTGGGCTTTGTCGTCAGCCTGATTCTGGCGCGTTTTACACCACTCCGGTACGTCTTCCTGACCGGTCACCATGTGCTCTTCATGGCTACCATGCTGACGATCATTCTTGCTACCGCGGGCTACAACGGAACGGTGACAGTCCTACTCGGGGCACTCCTGCTGGGAATCCTGATGGTCTCCATGCCCGCTTTCGCTCACCCCTGGACTCGAAAAATCACGGGAGATGACAGCGTGGCCATTGGCCACTTCGGGACCGCTGGTTATATCGCAGCGGGTGCCGCCGGACGCGCGGTGGGTAAGAACAGCCCCTCCTCCGAGGACCTGAAGCTCCCCGAAGGCTTACGGTTCCTGCGAGATTCAATGGTCGCCACAGCGCTGTCAATGGCTCTCATGTACGTCGTCATGGCCATCCTGTTCATGGTGCGCACCGGCACGGAGGAAGCGTTCACTGCATTTGAGGGCGGTGCGACCAGCGTGGGCAACTACATTATGCAGTCGGTCACACAAGGGCTGCAGTTCGGTGTGGCAGTAGCCGTGATTCTTTTTGGTGTGCGAACCATCTTGGGTGAACTCGTGCCCGCATTCCAAGGCATCGCCTCCAAAGTCGTGCCGGGTGCCATTCCGGCCTTGGACGCACCCATAGTTTTTCCGTACGCGCAGAACGCCGTCCTCTTGGGCTTCATCTTCAGTTTTATTGGAGGTCTTCTCGGTCTCGCCGTACTCAGTGTTTGGCTCAATCCGGCATTCGGTATCGCTCTCATCCTGCCTGGCCTGGTCCCCCACTTCTTCACCGGGGGAGCGGCTGGCGTTTACGGCAACGCCACTGGTGGGCGTCGGGGTGCGATGGCAGGTGGTCTGGTCAACGGTCTGATCATTACATTCCTGCCAGCCTTCCTTCTGTCCGTTCTTGGAACATTCGGCTCAGAGAACACCACATTTGGCGACGCAGATTTTGGCTGGTTTGGGATCCTGGTCGGCTCGGCAGCCAAATTGGGCGCGGTTGGCGGAATCTTCGTGGTCTTACTTATCGGCTTAACCGTTCTTGCGCTGGCCATCCTGTTCCAGAAGAAGGCCGTTGATGGTCATTGGGACCCTGCTCCGTCTCGGGCCACTCAGAAAACCACGCCCGAGAAACCAGCGAGTCCAGCCAGCTCAGGCAGGAGCTACAGAAAAATTCCTCCTCCACAGGGTGCTCCAGTACCCCCACCACCGATGAACTGATTCGGCTTCATACGTCCTAAGTAACAGGTGCCCACGCGCGTACGAGCGATTGCATATAGCGCTCGTACGCGGCGTCCGCGTCTTGACCGATCATCACGGGACGGGCTGCCTCGATGGAAACCCAGCCGTGCACACCAGCCCAGATGGAATTGCCCATTTCTTCAATGGGGTAATCCCCGAGAATTCCGTTCGCGGCGCAGTCAGCCACTCGCCTGAAAAGCGTTTCGATCGCCTTCTTCGCTGCGATCATCCTGGGGGAGTCCTCCGTGAAATCCTCCGGGTTGATGTCCGGGCGCTTTCCACCGCGGCCGATCATGATCACGTAAAGCGCCGGGTATTTGAGAGCCCAACGCCGGTAAGCCCTGCCGAGTTCTAAGAGATCAGACAAAGAGTCCCCGGTGACCGGGACGCTCTCTTGCGATCGGGTGAAACTACCGACGGATTCGTAAACGACGGCCTCTATCAAGGCATCGCGACTCCCGAACATGGTGTAAATCGCGGTGGTGGAACAGCCATGCTTGGCTGCCAAGGGGCGAAGCGATACCGATTCGACGCCGCCGGACACAATTTGGTCGGCGGTATCGCGAATCAGCGCCGCGCGCGTTTCGTCATCAAACTTTCTGGGTCTGGCCACCCCGCAATGGTACTGGTGACTATCGAGATAACGCTGTTATAAATGTATGGACGTGTCCAGGCGTTCTCAGGATCAGTTAAGTCGAGGGATGTCTCGGGGGCATCCCGCCGCAGATTGGGTTACGGTCCATCGGCTGATTGCGTTCGGCCCTGAGACTTCTGCGCCCTGACCGCGGCCGCATCGGAGGCTTGAGTCTTCGCGGTGCGTATCCCGATCGAACTGTTTCGACTGATCAGACCGGCCGCACCCTATTTAGCGACTATCAAATAAGAACCACCGACCATGAAAAGACCCAGGCCTCCCAGAATGCCCATAAGGTTCATGGATGCACCTGCTTTCTGGTCGGCCTGGGTCTCTGAGTGTTGGACGGTTAGGCTGCCGGCTTCCTTTTGTTTCGACGCACGCGCCGAACCACCCACCAGATCAGGAACACCAGAACGGCGATGACCACAATTCGGGAGAACACTCCGGCGTATTGCTCCGCGATATGCCAATTCTCGCCCAGGAAATAACCGGCCACCACAAAAACGGAGTTCCAGATCAGGGAACCTGCCGCAGTCAATGCCACGAAAAGAAGAAACGACATGCGTTCGATTCCGGCGGGGATTGAAATCAATGATCTGAAGATGGGGATCATTCGACCGAAGAACACGGTCGCTTTACCGTGCCGATTGAACCAGTCTTCGGTGCGGTCCAGATCATCCAGATCAACCAGAGGCATCTTGTCCACGATCACACGCAGGCGGCGGCGGCCCAGCGCAACACCGATCCAATACAGGGCAATCGCCCCTATCACAGAACCCAGAGTGGTCCAGAAGATGGCACCGGCCAGGGAAAAGTTGCCCTGGCTCGCGGTGAACCCGGCCAGCGGCAGGATGACTTCCGACGGCAACGGCGGGAACAGATTCTCCAACGCAACCAGCAGACCGGCACCCGGGGCGCCAATCGCCTCCATGACGTCGACCACCCACCCTGCGAGACCATCGAGTTCAGCACTACCGGCTGCTTGGGCGGGCAGGAGGACAGAGACTAGGGACATCACGCATTCGCTTTGTGTGGGGTTCAGGAACGCGGTCATGATACGTGAGCGCGCTTGGAGATTCCCCAACGCAATCCCCCTCAAAACGTGGAGAGACAAAGGGCACAATGAGCCCATGAGACTCTGGTCGCTGGACCCCGCCCTGTTGGATCGACGCGCATTGGTCGCCGGCTGGCGAGAAACCTTACTGGCTCAAAAGGTCCTGCGCGGCGAAACAAAGGGTTATACCCACCACCCCCAACTCGAGCGTTTCCGTGATCGCCCCGATCCCCTGCAGGCAGTCGCTGATTATCTGCATGCCATCGCGGACGAAGCGGACCGGCGCGGTTACAGCTTTGATCGCGGGCGGATTTCGCTTGATCGCTCCCACCAACCAGACACCATCAATGTGACTACCGGGCAGCTCGATTACGAGCTCGCGTTCCTTCGCCAGAAGGTTGAAGGCCGCGATCCGGACTGGGGCCGCGCGCGCCTGGACGCAGTGAACACTCCCACCCCGCACCCACTCTTCACCGTGGTCGAGGGACCCATCGAGCCCTGGGAGCGCATCAAGCCGCTGGGCAGTTAATCGAGCGGTGAGCGAACGCCGTTGTCTTGACATGGGTACCAGGGAGCATCCCCCCGTAAAGTCGCATGTAGCCCCCTCCCCACCGGCTTGGAGAACCATGAAGTGCAGCGTGGTTATACCCACCCGCAATGATTCCGCGTACCTGCACCGCTGCTTGCGTGCACTGAGCCGGCAAACGCACCTACCGGACGAGATCATCGTGGTGGACAACGGCTCAACCGATGACATCGCGACGGTCCTCAGTGAATTCCCGGACGTAACGTGCTTTCGCGAGGACATCCCCGGCGTGGCGTACGCCGTGCGTTCCGGGTACGACGCCGCGCAACATCCCGTGATCCTGCGCTGCGATGCGGACAGTATTCCGACCGAGGAATGGGTCGAGCACATGGCCGAGAGCATGGAACGACACATGTCCCGCAAGGGCGGAACTCAGGTGGTTGCCGTGACAGGTATTGCCCGGTTCGGGCCCCGTTCCCCGCTGCTGGGCAGAGTCGCGGGCGCCTTGTACTCGTACGCGTACCGCCTCGTGGGCGGATTCGCGCTAGGTCACATTGCCCTGTGGGGGTCCAACATGGCCATGTCTTCAGCATGGTGGCATTCCGTCAGGGACCGCGTGCACTTGTCCCCGGAGATCCATGACGACTACGACCTCAGCTTCCGGTTGGGCCCCCGCCAGAAGGTCGTGCTGGATCACCGGAACGTCATGCTGGTGTCGTGGCGGGCGGCCGCCTCGACACCCCGGATTATGCGACAACTACACATGGCAGGTACGACCATGCAAACCAACTGGGTCGAGCAGAAGCCGTGGGAGCGCATGCGTGCCCGCTGGACGGCACCGCGTGGCTGATCGAGGCGCGGCAAGGGAATATATCGCTTCCAGCATGTGTTTTTCGGGGTTGCTTTTCGCCCTGATCTACGGAATTCAGGGACGCTGGATCGACGTGGCGGTCCTACTCCTGGTGGGGCTTGGACAAGTCGTCGCGTTCTTGTGCTTCCGCCATGGACACGCTCGCGCGGTAACGAGCCTGATCATGCTGGTCGCCGGGGTGAGTGCCGCGGAGCAGGTCTACAGCAGCATCTGGTGGTGGGATCTACTGATCCACTTCTTGTGCACCTACGTACTGGTGTGGATCGCTTGGAACTACGCGCTGCGGAGATCTCCGGAACTTGGTCGTCTTTCCCGTGGGCAGCGGTTGATGATGTGCGCAATCACCGGGCTCGTCCTGGCCGTCGTGTGGGAAGTTATGGAGCTCCTCGGCTTTCTTCTGGTCACCCCGGACATCCACATTCCACCCCTCGACACCCTGAGCGATGTGACCGTTGGTGTGCTCGGTGCCGCCCTGGTGGCACTTCACAGAAAATCTCGATAGAAAGAGTAAGAAGCCTGCTGTCCACTAGGAATCCAGGGAAGAGGTCCCCTTGAAGCCCACCGTCAGTCGCATCAAGATTTCTCCTACTCGCCGGGAACGGACGCGTCAGAGTAAACGCGATCGTCGCAAGATAGCCATCGGCACCATTGCTGCCGTGGGTGCTTGTGCGGCGGTGGGCACACTCCTCACCGACCCCGAGAACAGTTGGTACAAGTCCCTTCGCAAGCCTGATTGGCAGCCGCCGGCCGCAGCTTTCCCCATCGTGTGGACGGCCTTGTACGCGGACATCGCCTATGTGTCTTACAAAGTGCTCGCCGATGCACACGAACGCGGGGACGCCGCCGAGTTCAAGAGCTACTCGCGAGCACTCGGCACCAACCTTGCTCTCAATGCCGCGTGGTGTGGTTTGTTCTTCCGCGGTGAGCGCCCGGTCGTCTCGACCATTGAAGCCGGCGCCCTGGCCGTGAGCTCCATCGACCTGGTTCGCCGCGCGGACAAGTCCCACGCTGGCCTCGGCCTGCTCCTGTCCCCTTACGCGGTGTGGACCAGCGGTGCTACGGCCCTCAGTGGCGCGATCGCCGCTTTGAACCCGGGCAAGTGACCGCGCGTGGGCGCCCAACGCTGGCTGCCCACGCGGCGTCGTCGTCCTGGGCCGGATTAGTCCGATATCTCGACCAGAACCTTGCCTTTGGAACGCCGGGACTCCAACTGCTCGAAGGCGGCCCGGAACTGATCGAGTGGATAGCGGCTGTCGATCGTGACCCGCAGCTTGCCCTGATCCACCAACGATGCCAACCGGGCGAGACCCTCGCCGTCCGGGTGCATGAGGAAGAACTCGAACGTCGCCCGCGCCTTCTTGGCCGAGCGGCGAATTTTGAAGCTCAGAATTTCCTCAACGGCACGAACCAGCGCCGCCTTGGGCTTGGAAAGGTCCCTATCTTCGGCCAGACTGCCGGGGGTGGGCGGTCCCGCAATGCTCACCACGGCTCCCCCGCGCTCCACAGTGGACATCAGATCGGCCACCGTGTCGCCGCCGACCAGGTCCAAGACCTTGGCGAAGCGCTCGTTACCCTCGGAGATTTTCCGGTCGCGGTAGTTGATCACGTGGTCCGCTCCTGCTTCGCGCACGAGTTCTTCACCCGCCGACGACGCCGTGGTCGTCACGTGCGCGCCCGCCAGCTTGGCGAGCTGGATGGCCAACAGGCCGACGCCACCAGCGCCACCCGTGATCAACAACCGTTCGCCCGCCTGAAGATCGAGGTGCTCCGGGCCCAGCGCTTGTTGGGCGGTCAACCCAGCCAACGGAATGGCCGCCGCGTCCGACAGCGGAAGGTTCTGGGGCGCCCTCGCCACAAAATCCTGGTCCACTGCGACGTACTCAGCCAGCGCGCTCAATTGCTCGGAGCCAGTGCGGGTCATGACGTGATCCCCCGGCTGGAACTCTCGGACGAGCGATCCCACGGATTCGACCACGCCGCTCAATTCGTTGCCCGTGATCTTGGGGAATGTATACGGCTGGACCATCCTGAACGTGCCCTGCCGCTGCAATGCATCCACGGGATTCAACCCCGCGGTGACCGTGCGAATCAGGACCTGATTCGCTTCCGGGACTGGTCGCGGCATGTCTTGTAATTTCATGACATCGGGGCCGCCGTATTTGGACAAAGTGATGGCACGCATAAATTCTCCGATCGATGGTTCGGGACTACGAGCCTATGCGTGGGCGCAGTGAATGGTGAGGACTTGCGCTGAGCGCTTACCCGGACCGCGCTTTAGGCTGGAACCCATGAACACTCGCCACGTCTCCCAGGTCATTCAGCGCGACCCGGCCGAGATCTACGCCTTCATGACAGAGCCCATGAACCTTCCCCGCTGGGCCGCCGGCCTGGCGCAGAGCGAGGTCACCCAGGACGGGGACCGGCTGCTCGTCGACTCACCCATGGGCCGGGTCACCGTCGCGTTTACCTCCCGCAATGACCTGGGCGTACTGGACCACACGGTGACCTTGCCTGACGGCACCGAGGTCTACAACCCGCTACGAGTGATCCCCCACCCGGACGGCGCGGAGGTCATCTTCACGATTCGACAGCTGAATGCGAGTGACGAGGATTTCGACCGAGACACCGACATGGTGCGCGCGGACCTTGAGACGCTGAACAGCCTGTTGGAATAGCTCTTCCGCCGCCCCGTCACGAGCAAATTCGTGACAAATGTCAGTAGTCCGCCCCTTCCGTGACTGGCACACTCAAGTCATGAAACGGCAAACACTGGCATTCATTGCTCTCGCCATCACCATCTTCTACGGGGTCGGCTTCGCGGCGTTCGACACCGGTCGGGCCTATGCGGTGCTTGGTGCGGCCCTGGTGACTGTTTCGTGGATCGCGGTCGGTGTCTTCGGACAAGACGGCGCACGAGGGGCCCGCACCCCGGCCGAACGCCGTCCCCGCACCTAACCGCGCACGGCCAACTGTCATGTCCGAAAACCGCTAGTTCAACACACGGAAGCGTGTCACTCTAGTGACATGACCTTCCAGAACATGACTTTCGACCAGCGGTATCGCGCGGTTCAAGCGCGCGATCATCGCTTTGACGGTCAGTTCGTGCTGGGCGTGAAAACCACCGGGATTTACTGCCGGCCCAGCTGTCCGGCGCGCACTCCCAAAGCCGAGAACGTACAGTTCTTCCGCGCGAGTGCCGCAGCCCACGCCGCTGGGTTCCGGGCCTGCAAACGTTGCTTGCCGGAGGCCGTCCCCGGCTCCCCCGAATGGAACCTTCAAGGAGACATTGCCGGGCGAGCCATGCGGCTGATCAATGACGGCGTGATCGATCAGCAGGGCGTCTCCGGGCTCGCTCAGCAACTGGGCTATTCCACCCGCCATCTCACCCGCATCCTGCGCGACGAAACGGGTGCCGGCCCGCTCGCTCTCGCTCGAGCCCACCGCGCTCAAACGGCCCGGGTCCTCCTCACGCAAACAGCCATACCGATTTCTGACATCGCGTTCTCGGCAGGGTTCAGCAGCATCCGCCAGTTCAATGACACGATTCGCGACGTGTATGAACTCTCACCCCAGCAGGTTCGAGCGCACGGTCACCGCACTGCACAGGCCGATACCGCCACGGTGGACCTCTCCCTGAGCTTTCGAGAGCCCATCGACCTTCCCGGGTTGTTCGCCTGGTTAGCCGCACGCGCCATTCCCGGCCTCGAATTCGCGAACGATTCCTCCTACGAACGGTCCATCCAATTACCCGGTGGACCCGCGTGGTTCAGGATTTACAGCTCGCCGAATCCAAGCGGGGACCTACGCCTCCAGGCCCGGGTCACCGAGTTGCAAGACCTCCCCGTTCTCATGTCCCGCGTCCGCCGGTTATTCGATCTCGACGCCGATCCGGTCGCCGTCGACACGGCCCTCGCCTCTTTGCCAGCCATTCAGTCGCTCGTCGCTGCCCTGCCCGGGGTGCGCGTAGCAGGCTGCATGGATCCGCACGAACTCCTGATCCGAACCATGATCGGTCAGCAAATTTCGGTGGCCGCCGCTCGCACGATCCTCACCCGGATCACCACCGGATTGGGTGAGCCCGCCCCCGACTTCGCGCCCGGACTCACTCACTTGTTTCCCACCATGGACGCCATCGCGGAGCGAGGCAGCACAGTCTTGCGGGGCCCCAAAGCCCGCCAGAACGCCGTCGTCAATGCGGCGAAAACCATTGCGACAGGCGAGCTACGTCTCGGGTTCGGCGACGACCCCGCCGAACAGCGCAGGGCCTTGCTCGCCCTGAAAGGCGTGGGCCCCTGGACCGCCGACTACGTGCGCATGCGCGTCACCGGCGACCCGGACGTGTTCCTGATCGACGACGGCGCTCTGCGCGCCGGAGCACGCCGCGCCGGTTTGCCGGCGGACAAGTCCGAGCTACTCGCCTGGTCGGCCCAGGCATCGCCGTGGCGCAGTTACCTGACCACCCACCTGTGGAGGGCGCCCGCCGCGCCCGCGCAGTCGCAACAAGGAGACCCCTCGTGACCGCCACATTCCAGACCATCGACACCTCGGACGGACCGTTCACGGTGATCACCAACGACGCGGGAAAAGTCATGGCCTCTGGGTGGACCTCGTCCGTCGAAGACACTGCCTCTCGGATCCGCCCGTCTCACCGCCCCAGCGATCTCATGGAAGGGACCGTGGACGCGGCGTCGGCTGTGGAGGCCTACTACGCCGGGGACGCGCACGCCCTCGACGCTGTGGAGGTCGAACTGCACGGCACCGACGGCCAGCTCGCCGGGTGGGCAGCGCTCCGCCAGATCAAACCAGGACAACCGCTGAACTACTCGCAGTTCGCTCGTGCCCTGGGGAGTCCATCTGCCGTGCGCGCGGCAGCATCCATTTGCGCCCGCAACCCCGCGGCCCTGTTCGTACCGTGCCACCGTGTACTGCGCACGGACGGTTCACTGGGCGGGTTCGCGTGGGGGCTCGACATCAAACAAAACTTGTTGGACCGCGAGGCTCGCGCGTGAAGCACCGGGCCTGCACCTTGACGCATTTGTTCATACCTCGCGTCGTGCGCCACCGGCCGCCCGGAGCAACCGCTCCCCCAGCTCTGCGAGGGCCTCTCGGACCTCCGGGTTCTCGATCACCGTGAATTCGTACTCGATCCCGGTCAACCACGACGCCGCTTCCTCAGGATCATCCGTCCCCGTGACGTACTCGCACAGACCCGGTTCGAGCTCGCGGAGGATCGCGCCGTCCCAGGTCATGAAGTCCGGTGCGCTCTCGATCGGACATCGCACGTGCAACACCACCTCGTGTTCGTAGGCCTCCAACGGCACGGGATCGAGCGTTCGTTCCAGCGCTTCGGCCGCGTCGGGCCTGCGACGAAACACCCAGTCGCCCACGCGCACCTCAGCCATGCGATCGAGGCGAAAGGAACGCCAAGCCTCACGAGCGACGTCGTACGCGGCCAAGTACCAAACCTGCCCGCGGCACGAGACCTGGTGCGGTTCGACCCATCGCTCCGAATGCCGCCCGCGACGGTCCACGTAGCTGAACCGCAGCCGACGGCGGCGCCTGGTCCCGTCCGCGCACGCAGCCAGAATCGCGGAATCGACCGCCATCCCCGCACCGCTCAGATCCGTGGCCGCACGGGTTTCCTGCGCACGGGCCCGAGCGGCGGGCGGCAGGACGGCGTCGATCTTGGCGAGCGCCCGCTGGCCCGCGTGCGCGTCGGTGAGGTACCCGGCCGCGGCGGCGAGGGCGACATTGACCGCGAGTGCCTCGTCCTCGTCGAGCGACAGCGCGGGCAGTGCCTGGCCACGACGCAACGCGTACCCGCCACCCTGGCCCGGCTCGGCATCCACGGTGTACCCGAGATTTCGCAAGCGGTCGACGTCGCGGCGCAGCGTTCGCGGCGTAACGCCCAGTTCCGCGGCGAGCACGGGCCCAGGCCACACGGGGCGGTGGCCGAGCAAGCTCAGTAGTTTCAGGGCGCGCGAAGTCGGATCCGTCACGCACCCAGTGTGACTGGGGACAGGATCTGTCCGCAATGGGGTTCATGATGCTCTCATCAGCAGTCGAAGCACTCAAGAGAGGCAAGATCATGGGTTTCCTGGTTCCCCAAGCACACGGCGAAAAAGACGTTCTGATCACCCACATCCTGTATCACCTCGCGCAAGTGCGCACCACGGTGTACGGACTCACCAACGAGCAGGCACATTCCGTGCCGTCCGCATCCTCGCTGAATCTCACGGGGTTGTTGCGGCATTGCGCGCTCGTGGCAGCGGGATGGTCCAACATGGCTGCGCAGCAGACCAATGTTCCTGATGTTCCGGAGGACATCGGTGAAGACATGTACATGGAAGATTGCGTGGCCCACCCAGCAACCCTGGACGAGACGCTCGAGTTCTTCGACCGATGCGTGTCCTACGCGTCCGAGCAGATGGAGTCCATCACCGACTTAAGCGCCCCCATGCCCGTCCCGGACGCGCCGTGGTACCCGCCCGAACTCGAATCCTGGGAGGCTCGCTGGGCGTTGACCCACATCGTCGGCGAGCTCGCGCGCCATGTGGGGCACGCGGACATCATCCGAGAGTCGATTGACGGCAAGGGGTCGTACGAGCTCAACGACCTGGTCGACGGGCTGGATCCGAATCGGGAGTGGTGAGGGTTGGGCTAGCTGGGCGCTCCAAGCTCCTGAGCGAATCAGTCCAGGGCCTTGAGCCGCACGGCGGACCATTCCTCGGAGATGGCCACGTTGGCGTTGAGCGTCCAGTTCAACTCGTTCACGCGGGTCCAAATGGTGTCCCGATTGATGTTGGATCGGCCGCCCTTGAGGTAGCCGATCCACGCTGCGCGGGTACCCCGGAGGTCTTCGAGGTTTGCTTCCAACAGGTCGTCCAGGTTGGCGCGACTCATGGCGAACAGCACCGCAACGTCCGCGTTATTGGCGTGCTCCACGTAGACCGCGTCCTCCGGCAGCGGTTCCAGGAGATCGCGCGTTTCCGGGGTATCCCCGGCCTAGTAGACGGAGGAACCGGGCTTGATCAGCAGCTTTTCCGCGGGGGTCTTAGACATGGGTTCATCCTAGAACTGCGGGGTTGGATTCGTCCCGCATCAAGAGCCTCGCCTGCTCACCCTGCCGCGCGATGACGCGCTCGAGATCCACGCCCGGCAGGGATCCGCCCTCAACAACCCATCGGCCGTCCACCATGACCCGATCCGCCCGGTGCGCACCGCACAGCACCAGGGATGCGACGGGATCGTGGGAGCCCGCGAACCGCAACTCATCGCGCGTGAACATGACGAGATCCGCCCTGGCTCCGGGCTCCAGGACACCGATGTTGTCCCAGCCGAGTGCTCCCGCGGACCCGCAAGTAGCCCAGTTCAGAGCCCGCGAAACGGGCACACGCGAAGGCCCCGCGGACAGCCGCTGAATGTTCAAGGCCGCACGAACTTCCTCGATCATGTTGGACCCGTCATTGGATGCGGACCCGTCCACGCCCAACCCCACCGGCGAACCTGCTTCCTCAAGCTCCAGGGCTCGACACGTCCCCGATCCCAACCGCATGTTCGACGTTGCGCAGTGGGCCACACCCACTCCTGCCGCACCCAAACGTGCGATTTCGGAGTCGTCCAGGTGGATCGCGTGCCCCAACCACGTGCGCGAGCTGAGCCAGCCCACGGATTCCAGATAGTCCACGGTTCGCAGGCCAAAACGTTCGCGGCAGAAGTCTTCCTCGTCAATGGTTTCGGCCAGGTGGGTGTGCAGCCGAACATCCAGGTCGGTGGCCAGCGCTGCGGTGTCCCGCATGAGTTCTCGGGTGACAGAGAACGGGGAGCAGGGCGCCAAGGCCACCCGGATTCTGGCGTCCTCTCCGCGTTGGTGATACTTCTCCACGACCCGTTGGGAATCGGCCAGGATGGTGTCGTGATCCTGCACCGTGGACTGGGGTGGCAGGCCGCCGTCGTCCTGGCCCAGTGACATGGATCCACGGGTGAGCATGGCGCGAGCGCCCAGACGTTGCACCACGTCAACCTCGATGTCCACGGACTCCTCCATGCCCGCGGGGAACACGTAGTGGTGGTCGGCCGCCGTGGTGCACCCGGACAACAACAGTTCGGCCACCGCCACGGTCACGGCGGACTCCAGTGCGTCCGGAGTAAGCCGCGCCCACACAGGGTAGAGGCCCTGCAACCAGGGGAAGAGTTCAGCGTCCGCCACCGGTGCCCAGGCGCGCGTGAGCGTTTGGTAGAAGTGGTGATGCGTGTTGATCAGGCCGGGCAGCACCACGTGGGCGGCGGCGTCGAAAACCCTGTCGTACCGTGTCGGCTCCGATCCCGCGCCCACCATCTCCGTGATGACCCCGGTGCCGGTGTCCACCACCAGGCCGCGGCTCGCTTCAGTATTCTCGCGGGAGGACGTGTGGATACCGGCCGGATCTTTGATCCAGAGCAACGTGCCGTTCGGCTGCGTGGTCGGGTCTTGGGTGGGACGTTCGAGGGTCATGGCGCACCTTTCCGGGCAACCGCCGTCACCCGTGATGAGCTCGGCATGGCACCGAGCCGGCTCAGTGTTCCTGTCTGCCGATCCAGGTGCCGCAGGGTTCGCGGAGGCCAACGCCGCACGGGCCAACGTTCGGAGAACGACCGGCCGCGCGGTATTTCATATTCCGGAAATCATAATTAACATTCCGGAAATAAAAAGTGTTGCCCGTCACAGTCTGGCAAGGCTACGCTCGACAGCACAACCGCCACGGCGGGCCCTTTCAGGGCTATCTACCGGGCACGAATCCAGTACAACGCGAGCTGCAAGGCGAGTACATGGGCCCGTGTATTCCGGGTCTCGTGCGCTTTGCGGGCTGCCTCAGCACCGACAAGACAAAACCCGTGATCCGGAGAGCATCGTGAAAAAGCGCCCCGCGTCAGTCGACGCCACCACACCGCAACGCCCCGAGGACGAGTACCTGGGTGTCGGGCGATCCTTGGCCTACGGCCTGCAACACGTCCTGACCATGTACGGCGGCGTGATTGCCGTGCCGCTGATCATCGGAACCGCCGCCGGACTGGACGCGACCGAGACCGGCATCCTGGTTGCCGCCGCACTCTTCATTGGTGGCCTTGCCACCATCCTGCAGAGCATCGGTGTTCCCTTCTTAGGCGCCCAGTTGCCACTCGTGCAGGGCGTGTCTTTCGCTGGCGTGGCCACCATGCTGACCATCCTGCAGGGAACACCCGGCGAGGAAGGCCTCCGCGTCATCTTCGGAGCAGTGCTAGTTGCCTCCGCGCTCGGTTTCATCCTGGCGCCGTTCTTCGCGAAGATCATTCGGTTCTTCCCACCGGTCGTCTCCGGGGTGGTCATCACGACCATTGGCGTGACGCTGATGCCAGTGGCCGCGGGCTGGTCCCTGGGTCCCGAGGGCGATCCGGCCCACGGGTCAGTGGCCAACATCGGGCTGGCCGCCTTCACTCTCCTCATGGTCCTGTTGCTCTCCAAGGTGGGTTCGGCCGCGATCTCACGCTTGTCCATCCTGCTGGCCATCGTGATCGGCACGATCGCGGCAGCCCTGTTGGGTCGCGCCAACTTCTCCGGTGTGGGCGAAGGTCCCGTGATCGGCTTCCCCACCCCCTTCGAGTTCGGCACGCCGCTGTTCGTGGCCTCGGCCATCCTGGGCATGTTCATCGTGATCATCGTGACGATGACCGAGACCACAGCGGACATCGTGGCCGTAGGTGAAATCGCCGAAACTGGAGTGGACTCCAAGCGCATCGCCAACGGGTTGCGCGCTGACATGCTCTCCTCCACAGTGGCTCCGCTGTTCAACACGTTCACCCAGACCGCCTTCGCTCAGAACGTGGGCTTGGTGGCGATCACTGGCATTCGCAGCCGCTTCGTGGTGGCCGGGGCCGGCGTGATCATGGTGGTGCTGGGGCTGCTCCCGGTGCTCGGTCGCGTGGTCGCGGCAGTGCCCTCTCCCGTGCTGGGAGGTGCGGGCATCGTGCTGTTCGGGACCGTGGCGGCGTCGGGAATCCGAACCCTGGCGGGCGTCGATTACCGGTCGGGTCTCAACCTGATCGTCGTGGCCGTCTCGATGGCCATGGGTCTGATCCCCGTAGTCTCGCCGACCTTCTACGACCAGTTCCCGTCCTGGGTCCAGGTAGTTCTGGGGTCGGGCATCAGCGCGGCCGCGCTCACCGCCGTGCTGCTCAACATCCTGTTCAACGAGCTCAGGTTTGGATCGCGCCCCGGCTCGTCCGAGCTCGCCGCATACCCACCGCGCGTGTTCCCCAAGTCCATACTTCAGGGCCTGCAAGAAGGCGACACCTTGGTCAACGGGCGCCTGATCGGCGCGGACGGCCAGGAGATCGCCGTGGTCGATGACCATCTGGTGGACGAAGCCCGACGCCGCGTGGAGACTGGCGAGCTCACCGACACCGGCCAAATACACCGCGTGTACAAGCGCGACGGCCTCTGATTTTCCCGCCATCCTCACCCGAAACAACAGGAAGAAAACACCATGACAACCGATTCCGCGACGGCAAAGACGCCCTCCGACGCCGACGTCCAGAAGCACCTGCAAACCGCCATTGAGGCGGCCGCCCAGAACGCATCCGTGGATGGCGGCCCATTCGGAGCGGTGGTCGTCACGGCCGACGGCCAGGAGTTCGTTGCGGTCAACCGCGTCACCGCAGATCACGACCCAACGGCCCACGCAGAGGTGTCGGCCATCCGCGCAACCTGTAAGGCCCTGGGCACGCATGACCTGACCGGCGCTGTGCTCTACACCAGTTGCGAACCGTGCCCCATGTGCCTCTCGTCCTCCCTATGGGCGCGCCTGGACGCGGTCTACTTCGCGGCCGATCGGTACGACGCCGCCGACGGCGGTTTCGACGACGCCGTGTTCTACGAGTTCTTCACGGCCACCCCGGAGGAGCGAGACAAGCTGGTCCCGGTCCGCCACGTTGCCGTGGACAGCCGGAAGGCGCCCTTCGAATCCTGGGCGGCCAACGCGGAGCGCGCCGAGTACTGACCCATTTCTGTCACTGGACCGCGAGGGGTGCGTCTCCGGCGGGCGCCCGGCGGGGGTTATGCGTGTCTGAGCATGGGCGCACACTAAAGGCCCACACACCGCTCCTTTCGGAGGTTTGGTCCCATGTTCATCTTCAACACAGCCACCACGGCCAACGGCTTCCTGGCCGATCCCAACAACTCACTCGAATGGCTGTTCCAGGTCAAGAGCGAGGCACCGGATATGGAGCCCTTCACCCAGACCGTCTCCGTGTTCGTGATGGGTTCGTCAACCTATGAATGGTTGCTCAACACCGAGAACATGCTCGAGCACCCGGAGAAGTGGACCGGATTCTTCGGCGACCGGCCCAGCTACGTGTTCACGAGCCGGGACCTTCCCGTGCCGCCCGGCGTGGATGTCCGGTTCTTGAACACCTCCGTTCCCGACGCGCTTCCCACGATCACGGAAACCGCTGGCGAGGGCGTCGTGTGGGTCATGGGCGGTGGCGACCTGGTCGGCCAGTTCCTGGATGCCGGTGCTCTCGACCGCATCATCATGACGCTCGCGCCCGCGTTCCTTGCCAGCGGAAAGCCGTTACTTCCGCGCACTGTGTATCCCGACCGCTTGACCCTCAAGGGCGCGCGGACGGTCGGCCAGTTCGTGGAGATTACCTACGACGTCGTGAACCCGAGTCCCAGCGCATAGGGCATCTTTGCCGGCGGTCGTGTGCTGGTAGGCGCTGCCGACCCGTCTCTGCCGCTCGCCCTACGCGGAATCGTTCGCAATAAGCTTCTAGTCGTGTCACCCTGAAGCCATGACGCACGAACACCCGGAGCACAAGGCACCCGTCACCGCCCAAGAGTGGGATGCCCGCTACGACACCGAGCACATCTGGAGTGGCAACCCGAACGGCGCACTGGTGGCCGAGGCTTCATCGCTCACGCCCGGATCCGCATTGGACGTCGGCTGCGGTGAGGGCGCGGATGCCGTGTGGCTCGCTCAACGGGGTTGGTCCGTCACGGGTGTGGACGTTTCCACCGTTGCCGTGGAGCGTGCCCGCACCGCTGCGGATGCCGCCGGAGTGGGGGTCAGATGGTTGGTTCAGGGTTTCCTTGACGCGCCGTTTATCGATTTTGATCTGGTGTCCGCCCAGTACCCGGCCATCCCCAAGGTCGGCGACCATGAGGTAGAACTGCACTTCGCCCAGGCCGTGAAGCCCGGCGGACTGCTCATGTTCGTCCATCACGTCATGGACGACGGCCCTCACGGATTCGACCCAGCGGACTATGTCATGCCGGGGGACATTGCCCAGTACTTTGCGCACGCTGGCTGGGATTTCCTGGTGGACGAAGTCCGCGAGCGCCGTGTCTCCGGTGGTGCCGGAGCCCACCATTCTCAGGACCGGGTGATTGTGATGCGAAGACCGATGTAATTTACGGCCGCACTCAGACCTTCACGCTATAACCGCGGTTTTGTACAAAAGCGTCAAGAATGCCTGTATTCTGAGTGCATGAGTGACATGACCGTAAGTGACGCTCGGGCCCGACTAGCCGACGTAGTGGACACCGCACGAGTTGGCCACAAACCCGTCTTCCTAACACGGCGCGGACACCGCATTGCCGCAGTTGTGGATGCTGGCGACTTAGAGAAACTTATGTCAGCAGCCGAGGACCTGGCAGACATTCAGGCTGCCCAGGCTGCCCGGAAGGAAATGGATGACGGCGAGGATGCCATCCCATGGGACCAGGTCAAATCTGATCTTGGCCTTTCATGACCTACCGGATTGAACTAGCACCGGCAGCGTTGCGCCAGATCAGGAAACTCGACAAGCCCGCACGGTTACGAATTCAGGCCGCAATTGAACTTTTGGCCGATAATCCCCGACCTCACGGCGCTAAAAAGCTCGTGGGCGGCAAAGGAGAGTGGCGGGTACGCACGGGCAATTACCGCGTTATCTACGAGATCGATGACGGAGTCTTGATGGTCCTGGTCTTGGCCGCGGGACACAGGCGAGAGATCTATCGCTAGCCTCCTACAAGATGCGCGCCCAAAAAGCCGGTCCCGCCAAGTACCAAAACGTTGGTCATGACGGGACCGTAGCAGGGCCAGCCGTTGTCAGTTCTCCGTGGCCGGGTCTTCGTCCTTGTTGTCGGTCATGGCACCAACACCCTCATCGGCGGGTTCGGCGTCGGCTTCGGTGCGGCTGCTCAGTTCTTCGCGCTCTTCTTCGGCGCTCATCTTGATCGAGTCTTCGCCGGGTTTACCGTTGTTCTGCGACTGCATGGGGTGCTCCTTCGCGTGTCCTCAAACCTCTGCGGCAACGACCGACAGATGGGGTGCCGGCCCGCAAAAGCCCTTGTCCCCCGAGCTTCCCCCGGCACTAAGTGGCCTGTCAATCACCCGCATGGGTTGATTTGAGCTAGGAGCAGCACCCCCATTGAGACAGCCGTTCAGCAGCCGTTTGCCGCCTCATTCTCAGCAACTCGCTTGATCGCGGCCAGTGTTTCCGGGATGCCCCGACGAGCGGCTTCGCGACGCTTATCGGGCGCATCCTCGCCCCTGTTCTTTCGCAACCATTCACGCCCCGTAGGGAGTACGTGCCAGGTCTCGGTCAGACGGGAGCCGTTATCGGTGGGTTCAATGATGTAGCTCCACCGAGCCACACCACCGAGGTCAGGCGCCACAAGCCAAGCGAATTCACGCGGGTGATCGGCCACGAGAACTTCGGA
The DNA here is from genome assembly GCF_004136555.1 of Kocuria carniphila. Classification (GTDB taxonomy): domain Bacteria; phylum Actinomycetota; class Actinomycetes; order Actinomycetales; family Micrococcaceae; genus Kocuria; species Kocuria carniphila. The sequence continues at coordinate 76,733 of NZ_NOIT01000011.1, read as the reverse complement.
GATCGTGGTCCATTCGACGTCACCGACCACGTTGCGACCGGTGAACACATCTCCCACTTTGCCGGTACCGCTGTTTTTCCACTCCCCGCCGCGACAAATGGGTGACCACTCCCCAATTCGCTTGGGGTTGGTCACCATGTCGTAGAGCACCTCTGGCTCCACGACAATGTCGATGGAATCGCTGTGTTGCCACTGCTTCTCGGGATCCTCGGCCATGAGCCGATGCTATCCGAGCCCGTCGATCTCCTCACCTCAGACTTAGCCGCTTGTCGGAGACTCCCCGGGTACGGACTGCAGTGATCACGCTCCACAACGTGACGGCCCAGATCACGACCACCAACGCGGGGTCCGCCCACGAGGAACGTGACCAGGCGGCGTCGTCGAGAATGACTGGATCCACAATGTCCATGGTGAGGACAGCGGCGGTGAGGAACGCGGCGAAGACGAAGGTCGCTACGAGGTTCACGACTCGCATGGCCGTGGTCGATTTCCGCGCTCGAAGTTTCCATACTTCTGCAGCGGCGAAGACCACGAGGAAGCCGTAGTACACCGGTAGCCAGACGTTCCAGAGGTCAGGGTTGACGAAGCTGCCGCCGTCATTGAGCTGACCCGCGTAAACGAAAGACGTGGGTATCACCGGGATGAGCGCGAGGAACACGATGAAAACCAATGACCCGACAGTCTCGGTGAGTCCGGGATGCGTGGTGTGTAGAAATACACCACGACTGTGGTCGCCTCGAACCTTGGACGACTCCACTGGTGCGATCCGGGCCAGCTGCTCCGGTGATAGCACTCGCTCAAGAATCGCGAACAGTGCCGCCAAGATCGCCACGGTGAGTAGGGCCGCCATGACGGCCTTCGCCGCCGCGACCGCGATCAATTCGCCGATCACGGGTGTGGGCTCAACAGCCAGGTACACCGCGGCGTTCACCACCGCCGCAACAACCAGCACCATGGGAAGCATCCAACGCGCGAGTCTGACGAAGGCGGGATACAGCTGAGGACCAATGAGATATTGCGGTGAATCGGAAAGTGAACTCATCACGGATCATTCCTAACGGATGCGCGGGGTCGGCCCTTTCTGAACGGAACTGACCGCTTGGTCAAATTTTAGACCTCACGGTCTAATTCGACAATGGGTGGTTCTGCTGAGCGACCGAAACAACGCCGCGAGCACCTTCATCACTCAGTGTCGAAGCAACTCACTGAACCCCGTAAACCAGCGCAACGGTTCCCAGATCGGTCTGGGCCACGGACTTCAGTTCAAGGTTCTTGGGCATTGGGAGCTCGCCGAACAGGCGCTTGCCGGCTCCCAGCAGGAGGGGATGGATGAAGAGGCGCAGCTCGTCGACCAGGTTCTCGGCCAACAACTGACGACAGAGATTCCCGCTCCCCAACACAGCGATCTCTCCGGCTTCCGTTTCCTTGAGTTCCCGTACGGCAGCGCTGAAATCGGACGACAGAACGGTTGTACCGGCCCACGCAACGTCATGAAGGGTGCGGGAGGCCACGTACTTGGGCGTCGCGTTCAGGTGAGCGGCCATCGGATTGTCGTCCGGTTGGAACGGCCAGAAGGCAGCCATTTTCTCGTAGGTCTTACGACCGAACAGATAGCTGGACGTATTGCCCAAGCCTGAGGGTGCCACGACCTGATGGATGCTCTCGGCGAACGGAGCACCCCATCCCCCGTGGGTGAAGCCACCCTCCGTGTCTTCCTGCGGAGAGCCGAGGCCTTGCATGACCCCGTCGACCGTTAGAAACTCAATTAACATCAGATTGCCCATGACAGCATCCTTTCGTCGTTGTACTTCCACGGTAGGAACGCGCCTCCCCCGTGGTATTGCATAAATCGGCACGGAAAGTAGGCGGGCATGAACGTGGACCAACCCACGATCGTCCGACATCAGGTTCCGCCCTCACTTCGCGGGGTGATTGTGGGCATCGTGGGACACGACGACGTAGCTCCCCCTGGCGGGCGTGCACGGATACAACCAGCCAGCAGCTTGTTGATTCTCGAAATCTCGCTCACTTCGCCACTGCATATCCGCCCATTGCACGCGGGTTTAGATGCCGACGTCGCTCACCGCACGTTTTTGGCGGGGCTCAGCACTGCCCCGGTGCAGACGGTATTTTTTGGCCGCCACACGTCAATTCAGATCTACCTGTCTCCGATGGGTGCTTATCAGCTGCTAGGCATTCCGGGCACCGAAACAGCGAGGATAGTGGCCTCTGCTGATGAACTCGTTCCGCAGTGGGCTCACGACTTGGCCGACAGAATGACAGACTTTACTAACTGGCCACAACGGTTCGCGGCGGTAGATCGTGAACTCGTCCGCCACGCTGGGATCGGGTTCGCTGCCGCCCCGTTGGTGACGTGGGCCTGGAATGAACTCCAGCTCTCTGGCGGGCAGGTTCGAGTGGGCGAACTTGCGCAACGCTCGGGCTGGAGCGTGCGCCATCTCGGTCAGTTATTCAAAGCAGTAACCGGTGTTTCTCTCAAGGAGGTAGCACGGTTGATCCGCTTCGAACACATTCACGCGGAGCTTGGCGCCTGGCAACTCAGTGACGTCGCACAGCGTCACGGACTATCGGATCAAAGTCATTTGTGCCGCGAGGTATTGCAATTTTCAGGGGAAACGCCACTGTCGTTGTCCACGTCTCGGCGCCCCACGGCCTTCACCGCCCTCGGGGTGCAACCCGGTGACTTCGGATATGCGCTTAGAAACCATAGGTGAGCAGCACGATCTCCGAATCCGGCAACCGTCGAGCGTCCATCAGGTGCGCGTCGGTTTCGGGAACGCCCTCAAGAATGCGGTGGTCTCCGGCTACGATCTTGGGACCGACCATCAAGTACAGGACGTCCACGAACCCCTGCGCCATGAGTTCCGTCCACAAGGTTCGGCTGCCGAAGACGAGCGCCTCACCCTCTTGCTGCCGCAGCTCAGCAACCCGCTGAGCGAGACCCGACCGAGGAACAATGGTCGTCTGCTCGCGATAAGGCTCGGTCTCTTCCGGAGTCAGCGAATCGGAAACAACCGTGATCGGAATGCCGTCCGCATATCGTCGGGCAATGAACCGGTCGTCTTCGCCTGCGTCGAGATTGTTGACCTGATGAGGCCAGTAACTGACCATGCCATGGAAGGTGGTGGCTCCGAACAGGAGCGAGCTGGCCGCGGCCATCCGCTCGGCGTTCTGGTTGCCGAAGGCCATGTCCATGGGCATGGCCATTACGTCTCCGCCGGGTCCTTCGGTGTACCCGTCCAAGCTGACGAGGCTGCTGACGACGATCTTTCCCATGACGATTCCTTGTGGTTCTTGTGGCTGAGGCGGAGGGCCCGGGCAATCCGGACTTGGCGAATACGTTCCGCGGTGATCAGCCGCTCACGGTGATCCATGAGGGCGAGGTCGGTGGTGACGGGTGACATCATGATGTTCTCCTCAGAACAATGGATGCCCGCTCACGCGAGCATCAGCAGGATTCCGGCCCCGAGGGTCAGATCCAGAGCAGCGCACCATTCGGCCAGGGACCGCGATACGACCGCGTGGCGCCGCCAATGGACCACATCCCAGATGGCGTGGCCGATCAGCCCGACACCCACGAGTACGCGACCGCCAACAGGGTCAAGCCACAGCGCAATCAATCCCACGGCAAGAAATCCGACGGCGGCAAACGGCTGCCAGCGGTAGGCCCCCGACCGTTTCCACAGGCCTCGGATCAACCCCGCAATGATGGAGCCAACAATCACCAAGGCGAACACCCCCATTTCGAGGGCCAAGTTGTCGGACAGCAATCGAAGAGCGACGACAACAACCACGAGAACTCCCAGGACCGACCAGGACCAACTGGGCTTGTCGAGGGCCGCGATGACCACATAGGCCGTGGTCGCCACCAGCAGCACCATGAGTGCGCCGAGCGCGTTGGAGTTGTCGTCGGTCACCAAGTTGAAGACCGCGAAAGCCACGCCCAACAGCAAAGGCCAGCGCCTAACAACAGTCCGTGCCAGCTGAACTGGCCAGGGCGCCGTCAGCGTATCGGAACGCCGATCGGTACGAGCGGTAACGGTATGCGTGTTCATGCTTGGAGGTTAGGAGCGTGCGGACGGTGACCGGCCGGTAGCTCTTATATCCGGTCCGGAATCCTGGGATACTCGTCCTACGGCTTCGGACGGGGGAATCTGATGGCCGATCGTAAGACAGCAGTGATCACCTACGACCACACCGAACTTCTGGACGTCGCCTGCATCACCACGCCGTTGTACCTGGCCAATCTCATCGGCCGGCCCAGCAATCCGTACCAGGTGCAGGTTGTCAGTCTTCACGGGGCGCCCATCAGGTGCGATACCGGCCTGACCTTGCAAGCGCACGGCGCCGTCGAGCATCTGCTGGGCCCACTCGATACTTTGATCGTGGCCGGCGGCGTGGGGCATTTGCGCGCCGCCGACAGTGAACCGTTGCTGCGGCACGTCCGGAGGTTGGCTGATTCGAGCCGCCGGGTCGCCTCAGTGTGCACGGGTGCCACCGTTCTGGCCGCGGCCGGTCTTTTGGACGGCAAGCGAGCCACCACGCATTGGCGATTCGCCGCCGACCTGGTGCGCAAATACCCGCAGGTCACGGTGGACCCCGATCCCATCTTCATTCGCGACGGCTCAGTGGCAACCGCCGCCGGGGTCACCAGCGCGCTGGATCTGACGCTGGCCTTCATCGAGGAGGACCACGGTGTCGGTCTCGCGAGTCAGGTCGCCCGTGACCTGGTGACCTATCTGCAGCGGCCGGGCAATCAAGCACAAATGAGCATGTTCACGGCCACGTCCGGTGAGGGCAGCGAGATCGTCCACGCGGCGGTCGCCTTCATCACCACCCACCTGGACGAGGATCTGACCATCACGGCCGTCGCCGATCACGTGGGCATGAGCCCACGGCACCTTGCGCGCCTTTTCGATGCGCACCTGGGCGATTCACCGGCGCGTTTTGTGCGCCGGATACGCAACGACGCCGCCGCGAGACTCCTCGACACCAGCGCCTTACCCATCTCCGAGATCGCACGCCGTTGCGGTTTCGGGTCCGTGGAAGCCCTGCGCCAGAGTTTCGTGAGTCAGTACGACACCTCACCCAGTGCGTATCGGGACCGTGTCGGACGACCGCTAGCCGAACACTGATGGGCCGGTTGGACATGTGCCCCAGGAATGTGGACGGACCGACTGGCTACCGCCCGGTCACCTGATTCACGGATCTAATCTTCAAACATGAGCACCCACAACAACTCCGCACCCCGTATTCTCCTGATCCCCGGAGCCTGGATGGGCGGGTGGATCTGGGAGCCCACGGTCGACCAACTCCGTGCCCAAGGGTTGGAGGCAGCGTCCCTCACTCTGGATGGCCTGGAACCCGGGGCCGTGGCTCACCATGTCGGCTCCGTTCGGCTCGAAAAACATGTCACCCAGGTCGCCAATGTGATTCTCGAATGGCCGGACCAGTCAGTGGTTCTGGTGGGCCATTCCTATTCCGGGATAGTTGTCGGCCACGTGGCTGACCGCCTGCCGGACCGCGTGATCTCGTCCATTCATTTCGACAGTTTCCTACCGGTCAACGGGCGCAGCCTGATCGACGACTGGGGTTCGGACCCGGCCGAGCGCGCCCGGGAACGATCCGACATCGAGAACGGCACCGGTTACCCCTTCCACTGGGCACCGCCGCCCCGGCAAGCGCTGGAGCTCGAACCGGGGCTCATTCCGCAGGACCGAGAGTTCCTCCTGGAACGGTTCACCCCGCACCCCGGACACACCGTGCTCGACCCCGCCCGCCTGGACCATCCCGTCACCCAGCAGAAAGCGCTGTTCGTAGCCTCTGCGGCGACCAACATCCCGGCCGTCCTGCGAACACCGGACGCGGCCACGTGGGACATCCGCATCATGGACTCCGGGCATTGGCCCATGCTAGAACGCCCCCGGGACGTCATCGAGCTGATCACCGAGCTCGTCGAGTCGCTCGACTGACCACCCGCTGCCCCTACGCTGGCCCCATGACCCATATCCGCTCCACCCGCCACCGTTTTCACGGCCACATTGCCGGAGCCGGCACCTCCGGCGGCACCCGCCTGGTCCTCGGCTGCTGGACCCGCACACCCCACGGCCCGTTCGCTGACGTCATGGTCGCCCACCCGGACGGTCGGCGTGAACTGCTCGCCCCGGACGAATGGGTCGCGGACTTCGTGGCCGGCACCTACGAGTTCGACGACGTTCGGATCCTGCCCGTACACGCCCAACGCACCGGCACCGCTCAGAACTCAATGTGGCACGTGGCTGCCGGGCCCCTCGCCTGGGACTTCACCGTGGGTCCGCGGGATCTCCTGGGATATGTCCTGCGGGCCGTGCCCGCCCCGATCGGCCGGACGTTGACGTTCACTCGAGCCAGCGACGTCGTCGCCCGCCGGATCATGCTCGGCGTGCGGACGCTGGGAACCGCGGGTAACGACCGGCTCGAGTGGTACTCCGCCAGTGACCTCCACGGGTTGAGCGAGTCGACCGCAACCTGGGACGGCGCACCTCTGGGCGCCATGACGGACATGACGCCGCCACCGGATTTCGGGTTCAGTTCAACGCCACGGCAACCGAGCCTCACGGCCTTGACGAGCACCGTGCGCGGCGACTTCCGCCCTGGGAATAATCCGAGAATTTCATAAGTAGCCTGCCAAATCTCAGGTGGAACCTGGTAGACAAAAGGTACTGATCCTTTTCAGTCCTAGGAGGTCTGTTTTGTCCACGAACGAGAACAACATTCCGCAGGTTCCCGGTGTCCCCGGCGTTGAACCGGCATCCGTTGAAGAACCCACGGCTCCCCGCCCGCCGTTGCCCCCCAAGGCTGATCAGTCCGGCCCGGAGACGGTCACGCCCACCGGCGCGAAGACCGGGGCACCGAAGACCGCGAATGCCCAGCAGGGTGAGTACCTCACCACCGCTCACGGCGCTCGTTTGACCAACTCCGACCAGTCCTTGAAGGCCGGAGCCCGCGGCCCGGTCCTGCTGCAGGATCACCACTTCCGCGAGAAGATCTCCCACTTCGACCACGAGCGCATCCCCGAGCGCGTGGTGCACGCTCGCGGCGCCGGCGCCCACGGAGTGTTCCGCGGCTACGGCACAGCGTCCAAGATCAGCCAGGCCGGTGTCTTCGCCAAGGACAAGGAAACTCCGGTTTTCGTGCGCTTCTCCACGGTTCTCGGCTCCCGAGGCTCGGGCGACCTGGCCCGTGACACCCGCGGTTTCTCCACCAAGTTCTACACGGACGAGGGCAACTGGGACCTGGTGGGTAACAACATGCCCGTGTTCTTCATCCAGGACGCCATTAAGTTCCCGGACGTCATTCACGCCGGCAAGCCGCAACCGGATCGCGAGATCCCCCAGGCTCAGTCCGCACACGACACGTTCTGGGATTTCGTGTCCCTGCACACCGAGGCCCAGCACCACACGCTGTGGAACATGTCCGACCGCGGCATTCCGCGTTCCTTCCGCATGATGGAGGGCTTCGGTGTGCACACCTTCCGCCTCATTGCCGAGGGCGGGGAAACCGTGCTGGTGAAGTTCCACTGGAAGCCGCGCTTGGGCGTGCACTCCGTGACCTGGGAAGAAGCCCAGCTCATCAACGGCGCGGACCCGGATTTCCACCGCCGCGACCTGGCTGACGCCATCGAGGCCGGTGCCCTCCCGCAATGGGAGCTGGGCGTGCAGGTGTTCGAGGACAACGAGGACCAGACCTTCCAGGGCATCGACCTGCTGGATCCCACCAAGATCGTGCCCGAGGAACTCGCTCCGGTGGAGCCGATCGGCCTCATGACCTTGGACAAGAACCCCACGAACTTCTTTGCCGAGACCGAGCAGATCGCGTTCAACCCGAACAACCTGGTTCCCGGCATCGACGTCACCAACGACCCGCTGCTGCAGGGCCGCTTGTTCTCCTACCTGGACACCCAGATCAGCCGTCTGGGCGGTCCCAACTGGAACCAGTTGCCCATCAACCGTTCACACGCCCCGGTCAACGACATGCTGCGCGACGGCATGCACCAGACCGCGGTGCACGGCGGCGTGGCCCCCTACCGTCCCAACTCGCTGGACGGCGGTAACCCGTTCGAAACTCCCGCGGACGCCCGCCCGTTCATTGACTTCCCGCAGCCGGTGGCCGCATCCGTCAAAGAACGTAAGCGCCCGCAGTCCTTCGAGGATCACTTCAGCCACCCGCGCCTGTTCTGGCTGTCGCTGTCCGAAGTCGAACGTGAGCACACGGCGCAGGCCTACGCTTTCGAACTCGGCAAGTGCTGGGACGAGAACATTCGTGTGCGCCAGCTCCGTCACTTGGCCGCGATCGATCCGGACCTGGGTCGCAACGTGGCCACGATGCTCGGTCTGCCCGAGCCGGAGCTCACCGAAGCTCCGGCCAAGGACGTGGAGCCCTCCGCCGCGTTCACCCAGGTGGGCAAGACCTGGCCCACCGAGGGCCGTCAGATCGGCATTGTCGTGGGTCCGGACGTTGACGTGGCCGCGCTCAAGAGCCTCATCATTGCCGTGGACGAGGCGGACATGGTGCCGCTGGTCATCGCGCCCACCGGTGGCGAGGTCGGGGGCGGCGTGGTTGCCCAGCGCACCTACCTGACCGCGCGTTCCATCGAGTTCGACGCCGTTCTGGTCGCCTCCAACGCGGCCCCCGGCGACGACGCCCACCACGGTTTGGACGCCAAGGCCGCCGCAGCCGGGCCCGAAGGTCTCGACCCCCGCGTTGCCCTGCTCCTGCAGGAAGTGTGGCGTCAGGCCAAGGCACTGGGCGCATGGGGTTCGGGCAGCGATGTGCTGACCACCCTCAAGCTCGATGACAGCGTCGGCGTGGAAACGGGCAGCGACCCCGTGGAGGTCTTCAAGACCATCATGGAACTGCTCAGCCAGCACCGCGCCTGGGACCGCTTCCCGACCACGGGTCGTTTGGCCTAAACAGCCGCCTGACCTGAGCTAGTGAAGACAGTTGCCGCCTCCCTGCGCATGCAGTGGGGCGGCAACTTTCTGCCCGTGGAAGGTGACAACCGTGCGACATCCCGCGAGCGCCGTCGTCCCGTTAAGCTCCTAGTCACCCGACTGTCAGGCTGTGGAGGCACAGTGTCTGCATGTCGAATTCACAGCCCGCCGGAGAGCGGAAACTCGGAAACCTTTCGGCCAAGGACACCAGGACTCTGCGCGAGTTCATTCGGGTGCGCGGCCAGGCGTATTTGAAGGACCCCAATGTCAGTTCGATCGGGGTCGGATACAAGGTGGTGGACGGTAAGACCACCGATCAGATCGCGGTGCAGTTCACGGTGCATCGCAAACTGCCGATGGATGAGCTGGCGCGGCAAGGCACGCATGCCCTCCCGGACAGCATCGAGGTGGAACAGCTGACCGTGCCCACCGATGTGCTCGAGGTCAGCTACGTCCCGAGCTACGTGCTGGTGCCGGAGGTCGCGCCCAAGATCAGGACCCGGCGGCACGATCCGGTGGTACCGGGCGTGAGCATCAGCAATGTGACCACATCCGCGGGCACCCTGGGCGCGATCGTCTACGGCCGCGAGGACGGCACTCCTTATGCACTGAGCAACTGGCATGTGTTGCACGGTCCGGGTAGCCAGATCGGTGCGCGCACGGTTCAGCCGGGCACCTTTGACGACAACCGCGTGGGCCAAAACGCTCTGGGCGAGCTCGTGCGCTCCCACCTGGGGCCGGCCGGTGACTGCGCCATCACGTCACTCACCGATCGTCGCTTCGACCCGACCATCCTGGAGCTGGACGTGATCCCTGAGGAGATCGGCGATCCCGAGCTCGGTGACAAAGTGGTCAAATCCGGGCGCACCAGCGGCGTCACGTACGGCGTGGTCCGGCGCGTGGACGTGCTCACCAAACTCGATTACGGCGAGGGTTTCGGCGAACGGAACATCGGCGGTTTCGAGATCGGCCCCGACTCCTCCCGCGGCGAGGAGTTGGAACTGAGCGAGGGCGGCGATTCCGGCTCTGTGTGGATGTTCCGCAGCGGCAATGGTCGCACCTCCCGTGTGATGGCCGGCCTGCACTTCGCGGGTGACGCCGGCGGCGGCGCGGAATCCGCCATCGCGTGCCTCCCGGCCTCGGTCTTCGAGAAGCTCGACATCAGCCTGAGCCCCATCACGTACGAAACGGTCCGCGCGGAGGCCGCGGCCGCCCCCGGCCATGGTTTCGATTCGAGTTTCCTGGGGGACGAGGTCGCTCTGCCCACCCTGAGCGCCGATCTCGCGGATGACATCGCACCGGTCAAGGACGGTAGCGAGGTCGTTCACCACACGCACTTCTCTCTGACCATGAGTGCGTCACGACGGCTGGCACGGTGGGTTGCGTGGAACATCGATGGGGAGTCACTCAAGAAGCTCTCCCGCAGCTCCATCAAATTCCAGCTGGACCCGCAGATCGATGCCGAGCACCAGATGGGCGACGAAGTGTACAAGGCCAACGACCTGGACCGCGGGCACCTCGCGCGCCGTGCGGACCTCACCTGGGGCCCGCGAGCGGAGGCGCAGCAAGCCAACGAGGACTCGTTCTACTTCACCAACATTTCCCCGCAGATCAACAGCTTCAATCAATCCTCACGCGGCGGCCTGTGGGGCCGCCTCGAGGACACCGTCTACGACCAGGTCGAAGTGGACCGACTGCGACTGAGCGTCTTCGGCGGGCCGGTGTTCCACGATGACGACCGCGAATACCGCGGCGTGCGCGTCCCTCGAGAGTTCTGGAAGGTCCTGGCCTACACGACCGACGGGCAGCTCACCACCAAGGCGTTCCTGCTGACCCAGAACTTGGACCGGTTGGAGACACTGGACCTGCAAGAGTTCAAGACTTACCAGTTGACCCTGGATGAGTTGACCGAGCGCACGGGCGTGCAGTTTGCTCCCGCGCTCACGGAGCAGCCGGCTCCCGAGGCGCTGGCGGAACCGCGGGTCGTGGAGTCCCCCAGCGACGTCGTGTGGTGACCGACGTCGTGTGGTGACCGAGCGGCGTCGTCGATTCGTCGGCACCGGGCAGGAAACCGCGCCGAACGGGCTGTGGCGCGGACCACGCACCCCGGGGCCGTCCAAGTCAAGTGATTGTCACGGTTCTACATGCGAGGACGCACTTCTCAACAAATATTGAGTGAGCTGACGTGGGGGTTTTGGATGGAGCCAACTCATCTTCTTCGCGGCAGGAGCTTCCGTGCGAACACTCATCTTGCTCGCCCTCGTGGGATTCGGGGCGCAGCTCGTGGACGGGTCCCTGGGCATGGCCTACGGCGTGACCTCATCCACGCTGCTTCTCGCCGTGGGTTTGGCTCCCGCCTCGGTCTCGGCCACGGTACACCTGGCTGAGGTGGGCACCACGCTCGCCTCGGGTGTATCGCACTGGAAGTTCGGCAACATCGACTGGCGCGTGGTCGGGTTCATGGCGGTGCCCGGCGGCATCGCAGCGTTCTTCGGGGCTCACGTGCTCACCCTTTCGGGAGCTGCCGCGGCGCCGGTGATGTCCATGGTGCTGCTAGCCCTGGGCATCTTTGTGGTGTGGCGCTTCCTGACCATCCCGGACCGTCGCCCGGACTTCAAGGGCAAGGTTCCCGGCTTCCTGTTGATCCCGCTGGCCACGGTCGCGGGCTTCATGGACGCGATCGGCGGTGGCGGTTGGGGTCCGGTGGGTACCCCCACGCTGTTGGCCTCGGGGAAGATCGCTCCGCGCAAGGTCATCGGCTCTATCGATACGTCCGAGTTCGTGGTGAGCCTGGGCGCGTCCGCGGGCTTCCTGTTGGCACTGGGTAGCCAGGGCATTGATTTCGGTTTCGTGATCGCACTGCTGATCGGGGGAGTGCTGGCCGCGCCGATCGCCGCGTATCTCGTGCGCCTGCTCGCCCCGCGCATTCTGGCGATCGCCGCGGGCGGCCTGATCATCTTCACGAACGTTCGCACGCTCTTGGGGCTCGACGCCGTGCAGTCCGTCCTCCCCGGGGCCGGCGCCTATTACTCGATCCTGGGTGCGCTGGCCGCACTGTGGATCGCCGGCATGGTGTGGGTGGTTCGCCGCGAGCTGGCCGACCGCAAGGCCGAGCGCTCCCCCGACGAGCCGGAGAAGGTGCTGGTCAACCAGTAAGGCCAACGACGCCGCTCGGCTGAGAGGGAACCACGCTTCCCTCGGCCAGTCGCGGCTGTATGAGGGCCACGCCTCTGAGCCATCTTTCTTGCTGGCTCGGCAAGAAAGATTGCTACTTCCGTGTGGTTGGGGCCTGATGGAAGTCCACAGGCAATCCATCAAGGAGTCGTCATCATGCGCATCAACACCAGTAGATTGGCTCAGGCAGTCGCAGTAGGCATTGGAGCAACGGTTGTCATGGACTCCGGCGGAGAGGTCCTACGCCGAACTCGCGGAGTGAAACCTCTGGACTACGCCCTGCTCGGACGCTGGATCGGTCACATGTCAGAGGGGCAGTTCCGACACCCAGCCATCATGGACGCCGTCCCGGTTCGGTATGAACGACTATTGGGTTGGGCGGCGCATTACAGCATTGGAACCGGGTTCGTGCTCGTGTTGGTTGCCGTGCACCCACGTTGGTTGGAACGCCCCACGATTATCCCGGCCTTGATCACCGGCATAGGAACCATCGTGGCACCGTGGTTCGTGATGCAGCCGGCTTTCGGACTCGGCATAGCCGCCGCAAAGACTCCGACGCCGACCATTGCTCGCGCCCGAAGCTTGCGGACCCACACCATCTATGGGCTGGGCATCTGGGTCGCGGCCAATATTCTTCGCCACCTGCGTTCCTGAGTCGTCGTCTCAGAGCTCACTCACCAGCAGGTTCGGCCAAATGCACCCGCTCCCCGTGCCGACCGAGCAGACTCAGGATTTCTACGGGGCCGTTACCAGTGCTACCGAACCAGTGTTCAGCACGCGTGTCGAACTCGGCGGCCTGCCCGGGTTCCAGAATCACATCGTGGTCTCCCACGATCAGCCGCAGCCGACCGGACAGAACGTACAGCCATTCGACGCCCTCGTGTCGAGTGGTCACCGGTGTCGAATGGTCGGAAGGCAAGATCATCTTGAGTGCCTGCCGGGGCCCGGGAAGGTGCGTCAACGGCACCACTATCACCCCTTTTCGTCGCACGGGTCGCGGATGAACCCGGGGATCGCCAACCGAAGGGGCACCCACCAGTTCATCGAGCGGTAGCTCATAGCACTGCGAGAGCGGCAACAGCAGTTCCAAGGTCGGACGTCGACCACCCGATTCCAACCGAGACAAGGTCGAGGACGAGATACCCGTTCGAACAGCCACTTCCTCGAGGGTCAGGGATCTCGCATGCCTGAAGGCTCGTAGCCTGGGGCCCACGTCTCTCAGCACATCGTTCATTTGCGTCCCTCTCGTTAGGCCCACCTCACCACAGATCGCTCCGTCATGAAGGCGTGCCGGGTCCCGCAGTTCGCAGCTGCGCCCCTCCCCGAGAAACTAGAGACTACGCCCGAATCCGTAGCTGTACAGGTTCCCGTCACGGTCGCGGTAGGCGTACTCGTCACCCAGGAACTTGCCGGGCACATCGCGGGGTGAATCCGCAATGGCTTGCGCGGACACAGGCAGGGTCATGGGCAGGCGACCGGCAGGGCCGCCATCTTCTCCGGACAGCGAGCGCAGCAGGTGCTCGGGCTTGATCTCGAACGTGATCGCCACCGCCTGGGCTTCGGGCTCGAGTTCGGCCAGCAACCACGGGTTGGTCGCGTTGACCACCAACAGTGTGGGAACGGTCTTCTCGATCACCTGAACACGGTCCACGTCCACGCCGTTGTCACGGGGGTCGAGAGACAGCGACACACCTTCGCGATCGTCCTCGAACAGTGCGATCTCAGGGCGGGCCCAGATGAGCGCGAAGTCCGCGTCCTCGGGAGCACTCACGATGTCTGCGGTTGGCCATACCGCCGCAATGGCCTCTTCCAGCTGGCCCTGCACCTGGTCGATCTTGGTACGGCCCGTCACGAAGGGATAGACCTTGATGGGCTTGTCGAGCTGGAGAGGCAACAGAGCGGCGTCGGCGTCGTTACGAAGGAGCGTGACCGACTGTCGCTGCGCGCGCTCGCCCAGGGCCGAGATCTCAGGGGCGCCGATGACGGAGGCGGCACGAGCGGCGTCGACGTAGGGGTTCTCGAACAGGCCGAGCGCAAAGATTTCGGTGAGCAGCCGCGCGGCGGGCTGGTCGAGCTCGGAGGCTTCCAGGTGACCCTGCTCGACGGCGGCGATCAGCTGGGCGGGGTTGGCCATGTCCGAGAAGATATCGGTGCCGGCGCGGACGGCGGCGGCGAAACGGTCGGCCTCGCTGAGGTCCTCGACGCCCCACATCATGGCGTCGATGACCCCGGAGTCGGAGTTCACGTAGCCCTCATGACCCATCTTGTCGCGCAGCAGCCTTTGAATGAAGGTGCGGTTGTAGGCGAACGCAACCTCCTCGAACTGAGTGGTGGGGCCCTGCCAGAACTCCTGGTCCAGCTGCGGGGAGGAGTTGTTCATGGGGCGGGCGTAATACGGCATGATCGAGGCGGCACCGGCGTCCAGAGCGGCCTGGAACGGGGGTAAGTGGTACTTCTCGAGCGCGTTCTCGGTGGGGTACTCGTTGGTCTGGCCCCACTCGAAGTGCGGATCGTGACCGTCCAGACGCACGCCGCCGCCCGGAAAGTGCTTGATGGTAGTGGCCACGGATTCTTCGCTCAGGGTCTCGCCCTGCATACCACGCACCACGGCGCCGATGTACTCGGAGACCAGCTCGGGATCCTCACCGAAGGTGCCATTGAAGCGGGACCAGCGAGGCTCGGAGGCGAGGTCAGCCATGTACCCGTAGAGCTTGTGGATGCCGCCTGCGCGCCATTCCTTGGCGATCTCGTGGCCGAAAGTCTCGATGAGTTCCTTGTCGTTCAGTGCGGCCAGACCCAGCTCACCGGGCCACTCGGAGAAGATGCCGGTGGACTCGTTCACACCGAACTGGGAGACGAGCGCGACATGGTTGCGGGGGTTGGACGCGAAGATCGCAGGGATGCCCAGTCGCGAGTTCTCGGCGAGTTCCTGGACCGCGTTGGTCCACTCGGTGAGTTCCTGGGGAGTGAGGTTGTCGCGGACCACGAAGTAGCGCTGACCGCGCTCGTTGATGGCCTTGTCGGTTGCCGAGGTCACCAGTACCGGCTCGGCGAAAGGCACGCCGGTGATGGGGTTGGCGTCGCGCCAGACGTCCTCCTGATTGAGGATCTGTCCCTCAACGGGGGTAGGCAGGAATGCGGAGTAGCCCGGGTAGTGCGAGCCGATGACCATCAGCCCGGCCTTCTCCTCGGTGGTCATGCGGGAGACCAGGTCACGAGCTCGTTCGGCGGCGGGGAGGCGCCAATCCTCGAAGGGCGACAGGGCGCCGTCGCCGTCGAGATCGCGAAACGTCAGGCCGTCCTGCTCGATGTAGCGGCCGGTCTTGCTGCCGAGTTCGGGTTGAGTAGTCATGTGTGCGGCCCCTTCGTCGCGTCCAACTCCGTGCCATTACGGCGGCGCTGACCACTCCAAAAACCCAGCCAGCTCCGACCATGGCGATCTGATGGTCACTGTATGCGCGGTGCCGGCCGGGTTCCCGTAGTTGGCAGCAGTTGCCAGGAGTTGCGGCTTTCGGAGCGGGGACGACGGCGCTCGGGCAGGTTTGCGGCGGCGTTCATTGACCTGGACCATGGTCCAACTGTTTGGGTAACAGCATGAGATCAAGCGCATTCACTATCGGACCCGTAATGATTCCTCCGATGGCCTTGGGAACTATGTATTTTGGTACGCAAGTCCCCCGCAACCAGGCTTTCGCCTGCTTGAACCATGCTTATGAGTTGGGCGCACGATTCTGGGACACAGCCAACAACTACGCGTTCTGGGCGAATGGAACTGGCAACGAGTCCGAGGAGACGATCGGTGCCTGGCTGGCCGCTAACGGCACTGGCATGCGCGACGAGGTCACCTTGGCGACAAAAATCGGGGCCCGTCCACGTTCATTGGGAGACGGCCTGGACGCATCGATGGGGCTTTCCCGCCGAGCAATCCGCACCCAGGTGCAAGACTCCTTGCGACGCCTTGACGTGGATCATGTCGACGTTCTCTACACGCACGTCGATGACGCGAACACCGCGCTCGAGGAAACACTGGATGCCCTGAGCCAGTTAGTGGATGAGGGCCTCACCAGAACCATTGCTTCCAGCAATCTGACGGCGGCTCGTCTCACGGAAGCCCTTGAAACGCCTTCGGCCCACCCATATACAGCGCTGCAGCAACGTTTCTCGTATCTGGAGCCGGCTCCGAGCACCGACCTGAGTCCTCACGTGCTACTCGACGATGAAGTGTCATCGCTCTGCAGTGAACTCAACCTGACGAGGCTGGGGTATTCACCCCTGCTCTCTGGTGCATATACCCGCGCGGATCGGCCGCTGCCAGAAGGCTATGAAATGGGGCCCGCGGCGTCGGCGGCATTAACCGAAATCGGCAACAAGTATCGGCTGGACCGAGGTCAAGTCGTTCTCTCCTGGATGGTCCGCCGACGCGAAAAGGTAATTCCCGTCGTTGGGGTCTCCACTCCCGAGCAAGTGCAGAGCGCTTGGGAAGCCGTCACGACTACGCTCAATTCATCGGATGTGGAATGGCTGGAAAGGGCTCGGCATGAGTGATCGCATGTCCATTGGCGACGCCGCTCGGCACCTTGGCCTTGAGCCAGACACCCTGCGCTATTACGAACGCAAGGGAATCGTCCCGGCACCCACCAAAGATAGCGCCGGGCATCGTGTCTACACCGAAACCCAGTTACACCTCCTCGAAGTTCTTCTGCATCTCAAATCCACAGGTATGCCACTGGTCAAGATCGCGGCGTTCACCAGGTTGGTAGCGAGCGATCCAGATGGCGTGCCCGAACGACTCGACCTTTTACGTGATCATCGAGAACAAGTCATCCAAGAGATAGAGTCCTGGCAGCATTCTATGCGCGTGATCAACAGAAAGATCGAGGACTACAACCAACGGCTGGGTGGACATGGGCCACAGTGAACAAGTGCAGGACGACTACAACCGCCGCGCTATCGAGTACATCGAAGCGCTGGGAAGCGTCGAACAGATGGCCACGCCGGATCGAGAACTGATTAGCGAGTGGCGGGATTCCTGTTCAGGGCCATTACTGGACGCAGGCTGCGGGCCAGGTCACTGGACTGAATTATTGAGCCAGGATGGACGAGACGTCTTGGGTGTTGATTTGTCAGAGGAGTTCATTGGCCACGCGCGAGCCGCCTACCCCGATGTGAACTTCGAACGTGGTGATTTCAGACGGCTGCCATTGCAGTCTCACTCCCTTGGAGGCATCCTTGCGTGGTACTCGCTGATCCACACCGAACCCTCCGCTGTTCCCCAGATCCTTGAGGAGTTTGCTCGGGTGTTGAGGCCCGGTGGAAGTGCGCTCCTGGGATTCTTTGGCGGTACGGACGGCGAAGAATTCGACCACGCTGTGAGCCGCGCATATTTCTGGAGTCTTGAGGGGATGAGCAACGCTCTTAAAGCAGCGGGATTCAAGGTGGTTGAGTCTCACCAGAGAACTGTTCCGGGTAGCAGGCCACATGCCGCAGTGATTGCTCGCAGACCGGGTTTCTCCACCCCTTAGCTCAGAGACGGTTTCTAAGCACCGAGCCAGTCATCGATCGACGTGGTGGTTACTGTATGCGCGGAGTCGGCCGGGTTCCCGTGGTTGGTAGTAGCTGACAGAACTTGCATTCATGGGGAACGACGGCTCTCGGCGGGTTCTCGCAGGGTAGCTTCCGTTCACCAAGTATCGGGCGGGTGAGAAAGGATTAATGCCTTTCAGATATGCCCTCATTCTAGTTTTCAGAATTCTGGTCTTCCGGAGCCAGATCGGTCCTCAACCCCACTGCCCAGAGAACATCCAGAACACGGCCGACTTCGGCGCTGTATTTTCCCGCCTCAACCTCGACCAACCACTTGCGAGAGACACCAGCCTTGTCTGCTAGCGCAGCTTGGGTCAACCCGGAGTCCAGCCGTCGATTGCGAATCGCTGCGCCGAGTTCAGCAGCAGTTTGAATCCTCATGGCACCCCTGACCGACGTGTAACCGCTTGGTGACAATCTAGAGTGTAACCGTGCGGTGACTTATTGAAAAGACACCGCACGGTTACATCCCCAAAACGCGGGGAACCATCAATTGGATGACCGCACCCAATCGAGATCTGATTAGCCGGCGACAGGATTCCCGAGGTGTCATCGGTGTCGATCTGCCTGAAGAGCACTCAGGCTATTCAGCGGGTTGAACCTCGCTCTCGACAACCCACTTGTGATTCGTCATTTTCATCCCGTCCGTCTCCACGTCCACCATGTAAACGGTCTCATCGGTGGAGCTCTCGATGGTGGCCTCGGCTCCCTTCATCCCCGCCATGTGATCGGCGGTCAGCACGACTTCCGTACCATCCGCCAGGGGCGGTTCACCCGGGTCCTGTAGTTCTTCCTGGACAACCCACTTGTGATCGACCACGGGTTCGCCACCGTCGGTCGGCGTGTACGTCACCGAGTAAGCGGTCGTGTCGAAGGCACCCGTAATGGTGGCTTCGCTGCCCCGCATACCCGGCATGTGATCGGCAGTGAGGGTCACTGAGGAGCTCACGGGGTATGTCGGGTCGCTTACTTCCACGATTCCCTCAGGGGGAGGACCACCATTCGGGTTGTGCTGGTGCTCAGCACCACCCATTCCTTCATGCCCCTCATGACCCCCATGAGCACCGGACGCCTCATCAGCAGACTGCGACGACGTTGCGGTTGCCGTGGTGCCCGGCACTGAGGGCGTCTCTTCCTCCCCGGCGTCCGTGCCACCACAGGCAGTCAACGCCAAGGCAGCGGCCAGTGTCAGGCCAGGCAAAGTGATGGTGCGTTTCATGGTGGATCCTCCCAGTTGTTGGTTCGAGTTTCGGTGCGGGGTGCGGCATCGATGGGCAGCAACCCCGAGCGACTGAGCCGCGCGCCGAAAACCCGAACGGTTCCTCTCCTTCTTTTGTATACCCCTATGGGGTATTAATCAAGCAATGATTGCTCGCACATTGGACTTCTCAATGCTGTGGCTGGGTGCTGCCCCTACGCGCCGAGCCACTCATCGATCGTCGTGGTGGTCACGTGGGCGTCGGCCGGGATGAGGCCACCGTTGGCGATTCCGCGACCCAAGTACGGAGCCTCGCGAATGGTCTTCGGTTGCACGCCGTCGATCGAACCCTTGACAGCGAGAATCCGCCGGGCAAAGTTCGCCGCGGAATCCACCTGGGGTCCCCGAACAGCAACAATCTCGTTCCGAGCCGGGCGAGGTTCACTCACGAGATCCGCCATGTAAGTCACCACATCGCTCATCGCGGCAGGCGCCAGCAGCATGCTCGGCATGATCGACAGCGGCCCCTTGGTCACCCGATGGACGAGCACGGGGATCAGCTCGAACCACTGCGATGAGCGCACCGTGGTGGAGGGGATGTCAGCCTCTTGGTAAAAGCTCTCCTGTGCGGCCTTCCCTTGGTAATGGCCGTTTCGGTGGTTCACCTCGGGGTTAGTTGCGCCCGCAATGGACAGACACACGATCCTGCCGACGCCGTTCGCTTGCGCCGCCTGGACCACGTTTCGTGCCGCACGGGTGAAGAACTCGATCGACTTCTGCGCGCCGAGGGCATCAATGTGCAGTGCGTCGACCACGATGTCCACGCCGTCCAGGGCTCGCTCCAACCCCTCGGGTGACATTACGTCCACACCGTGGCTGCGACTGATGCGCACCACGTCATGACCCTGCTGTTCCAACTTGTCTGACAGGGCAGACCCGAAATTTCCACTGGCGCCCAACACCGCAATTTTGCTCATGCATCCACCCTAGCCACGCCCAACTGCGGGAGATAGGGGGCGGCAAACTCACCGTGGAACGAACCAAACGGCTACAACCGCGCGATCCGCTTGATGTCCTCCTGGAACTCGTGGACGACCTCCGCGGAGACCGTGGCGCGGGTTTGAGCGATGGCCTCCAGATAGTCCTCCGTCGTGGGTCCGGTAGCGCCAGGTGCGCGAACGGCGGCGGCGTCGGTCTTGGCGGCGTCGTCGACGTCGGCAGCTTCAGCTGCGGAACCATCCGAAGCGGCCCCGTAAACCGATTTCTCCAGCGCGTGCTGGGAAGCCTTGCGCGCCGAGAACTCGATATCCGCCGGGGAGAAGCCGTTCGACTTGGACACCAGCAGATCCAAATCAACATTTTCGGCGACCGATTCGGGGATGTAGCGCAGCCAAATGGCTTGGCGAGCAACGTCGTCGGGCAGGCCAATCGGGATGACGTAGTCGAAACGGCCATGGCGCAGGAAGGCCGAATCCAACGTGCGAATGAAGTTGGTGGCGCAAACCAGCAGTCGGCCGGGGCGGTCGCGGAATGCGGGAATGATTTTGAGTAGCTCGTTGGTCACCCCCTGCAGCGGCGACGGCGGATCGCCCTTGCGTTGCGCGGCAATTTCCTCGACCTCGTCGATGAAGACGACCGCGTGTTCCAGCTGCGAGATTTCCAGGAAGATCTCACGCAAGGCACCGGCCAGGCCCTTGGGATCGGCGGCGAGACGGGACGGGAAGACCTCAACGAACGGCCATTCCAGGCGAGAGGCAATGGCCTTGGCGAAGGTCGTCTTGCCGGTGCCGGGAGGCCCGAACAGCATGACCGCCCGGGGCGGCACCACGCCGTATTGCTGGGCGAGATCTGGATCGGCTAGCGGCAGCACCAGACGCCGTTCGAGCATTTCCTTCTCCCGCTGCATGCCACCCATGTTGTTCCACAGGTTTCGCGACAGCAGCCGACCGCCGAGCGCGTGGAGCAGTCCGATTTCTTGGCGCTGGATGGGGATTTCCCGCTCGAAGTAGCGAAGGTGTTTCTTGTCCAGGTAGCCAGCGTCCCCCAAAGCCTCCACGCGACGCTCGGAATCAGGCACCAGGATGGAGAGCCTGGTGAGACCAAGTGGCGCGAGTTTGCTTTCGACGGCGGCCAACAGCGCACTGCCGATGCCCTGGTCGAGCCACTGGCTGTCCACGCCGAAGAACACGATCCAACCTTGGTCATGCGCAGCGCGTGCGACGGCCGCGCCGACCACCACGTCGTCGTCCACGGCGACCACGGCTTGGTCCTCCTGGCATGACGCCAGGACTTCCGACAGGGCGTAAACGGGTTCCACGCCGGACAAGCGGGAACTCTCCCACAGGCGCAGAATCGAGTCCATGTCAGCGGGGTGGAAATCTCTGATATGCCACGTAGTCACCCGAGAACTCCTTCGTTCCGGTTGGTGAGTTGGAGGGCTTCATCATGACACGGGGCCTCGGCCGGCTGCTTTTACTCCCCCGTGAGCCCGTCGATGGATTCCCTGCTCAGGTCCACGTGTCCGTTGTGGCGGGCGTACTCCTCGATCATGTGGGTCAGGATCCAGCGGAGGTTGTGGGTTTCGCCGTGGCGTGTGGTTTTGCTTCTGGTGTCTAGGCCGCCCTCCGTGTAGGCACGTTCGGCGTTCCCCCGGGCCAGTGAGACACTCGTCTGCCAGTTCTCGACGAGATCGGCCGGGTCGTCGTGAATGGCGGTGTCGAACTCCCAATCCGGTGACGCCTCCCAATCCACGGATTCCCAGGGCTCGATGCCATCTTCAGCCCAGAGAACCTCCCTGACTGCAGGCGGTTCGGTTCTCGATGGTTCGTTGAGGACAAGCTGCCTCATCAGGGTTCATGGAAGGCTGTCATTCATGACCCCGTCCGAGATTACCTTCCGTCACGTTCCAGCGGGCAGCATCACACTCAAGAACGCGCGGGCCGGAGCCGTGCGCGACGTCGTCCTTGAGGCATTCCAGCTCGCCGAGACTCCCGTAACGGTCGGGCAATACGCTGGGGAGGCGGGCAATTCGAATGCGAATGAACCCGCCGCGCCCGTGACCTGGTTCGACGCGATCAGGTGGTGCAATGCGGCATCGGAAGCGAAATGCCTCTCGCCCGCGTACACGATCACCGATGACTGGGCGTTCTGGAATCCAGCCGCGGACGGCTATCGCCTACCCACCGACGCCGAATGGGAATTCGCATGCCGCGCGGGAACGACCGGCCCAACGTACGGCCCCCTCGCGGAGATTTCCTGGACCGAGACCGACGGCGTCGACTCACCTCAGCCCGTGGCCACCAAACAGCCCAATGACTTCGGCCTCTACGACATGCTCGGAAACGTGTGGGAATGGTGCTGGGACCTGACGGATCCCGCGCGATACCGGGGTTACCGAAGCCTTCGGGGCGGGGGCTGGGCTGATCCTTCGTGGAGCTGCCGGGCATCCGTTCGACGGGGAAGCGCGCCGGATGCCGTCATTGACGACGTCGGCTTTCGACCGGCCCGCGGCGCCGTCGGCGATCCCGGTGCCACCGACGCACAGGGGTGGTCCGATGTCGAGGACCGCGCTCGTGCGAAGCCCCGCGGACCCGTTCCGTTCGGCTGGACACCGCTCAAGGACTTTCCGACGAACCAGCTCTGATCGGGTCGACGAACGTCTCCTTTCCTTGCGGGTGCCACGGTGCTTGACTGGACTCCCAACCCCACAAGCTCTGGAGCTTCCCATGAGCGTCACGCATCAGACCCTTCACATCACTCAGGTCATTTCAGCACCCCTGGACACTGTGTGGGCGGCCTTCCAGGACACGTCCTCACGGTCGAAGTGGAGCGTCCCCAAGGGCGACGGGTTGGTCTACTCCACCGATGACTTCCGCCCCGGAGGCCGCGCCTCGTACCGCTGCGGCCCGTCCGGCGATCTCAATGTCGCGGGCGAGATCGGGTACGTCCAGATCCTTCCGCGCGAGTTGGTCGTCCACACCGACACGGTCACGACCGACGGCACGCTCCTCGCGACCGCGCTGGTCACCTGGACCTTCGAACCCCACGACGACGGCGCCCTGGTCACCATCGTTGATCAAGTGGCCTCGTTCGTGGGTCAGGACATGATCGATGGTCACCGGAACGGTCACACCAAAGCACTCGCGCAGTTGGCGGAGTTTCTGAGTGAGTAGCGGTACGAAGTGGATGGATGACCGGCCCAAAGCCGGTGCCCGCACCGGCGAATCACCGGTCGGGGCGGCGTCGGTTTGAAGGCCCCGAATTAAGCTCACGGCAGTGACATGAGTCCATGTATGAGGCGTAGCGTGGACACATGGGCGACGTAGTGAAGTTTCCGGCACCTGAAGCCTCGTCAGACCTGCTCTGGCGGGAGTCCGTGGGTGAGACGCTTCGTGAGGAGCGCCTCGACCGGGGCGAACGTATTGCAGATGTCGCGAGTCGCGCAGGGGTTGCGCCGCAGTACCTCTCGGAGATCGAGCGGGGTCGAAAAGACCCTTCGTCCGAGATCTTCAGTGCCGTGGCGGGCGCACTGGACCTGACCGTTGGTGAGGTCGCACGTCGTGCCGCGTCCAATGTTGATCGCGGTTCGCTGTGCCTCGCGGCCTGATCCACCTCAATGACGAGGGCGCTGCCCGACAATCTCGTCGATGACCCCGTACTCCAACGCCTTCTCGGCGGTGAGGATGAGGTCGCGTTCCGTGTCCTTCCGGATCTGTTCCCGAGTTTTCTGCGTGTGCCGGGCCAGGATTTCTTCGAGCATCGTGCGCACACGTTCAATTTCATCGGCTTCGAGAATGAGGTCGGGGACCGCTCCGCGCCCTTCCGCGGCGGGAGCGTGAATGACCACGCGCCCGTGGGGCAGCATAGATCTCCCACCGGGTGTTCCCCCGGCAAGAATGACTGCGGCGGTGGACCCGGCCTCTCCCACGCACGTGGTGTACACGTCGCATCGCACGTAATTCATGGCATCGTAGATCGCCAGCATGGCTGGGATCGAACCGCCCGGTGAGTTGATGTAGAGCTGAATGGGCTGGTCGGGCTTATCTGCTTCCAGGTGGATGAGCTGAGCGATGATTGCGTTGGCCACGCCATCATCAATCGCCGTGCCCAGGTAAACGATCCGCTCTTCAAGAAGTCTCGAGTACACGTCGACCGTGCGGTCTCCCTGCGGGCTATGGGTGGTGACGTAGGGGATGGTGTAAGTGCTCATGAGCCTTTTCCTGCCGTGGAAGGTTCGAGGTTCGACACAAGGTCGTCCAGCCCCGTGACCACATGGTCGATGAACCCGTATTCAAGAGCCTCTTGGGCATCGAACCACCGGTCACGCCTTGAGTCCTGTTCGATCACATCGCGGTCTTGACCGGTGTCCTGGGCGACCAGCGAAAGAACAGTGTCACGGGTGTGACGGAGGTCGTCAGCTTGGATTGCGATGTCCATGGCCGTACCGGCTATCCCCGATGAACCCTGATGGAGCAGCACCTTGGAATGTTCCATCGCGTAACGCTTACCAGGGGCGCCAGAGGACAAGAGGAATTGCCCGGCGCTGTAGGCCATTCCGAGATTGATCGTGGCAACGTCGCACGGGATGGCCCGCATGCAGTCGCGAATCGCGAGCATTCCGGGCACCGAGCCACCCGGGGAGTTGATGAGCAACGTGATGTCTGCTCGGGGATCCTTGGCCGCTAAAAGGATGAGCCCATTGCAGAGACGGTTCGAGTTCCACCCCTCCAATGGCTCCCCGAGGAGCAGGATCCGACGCTCGAACAGTTGCCGGTACATTTCTTCGTCAAGCGTGCTCCCGGCCGGAGCAGCAGTAGTTTCAGTCATGCGTCAAGCTTGTCCGCTCTCATGGCCGCCCGGCCCTGGTGCTGCCGTGGGCAGCGCTGCTCACAGCAGCGTGGCCGGTCCGTCACCACGAGCGCTGAACATTTGTGGCAGTGGTTCGCCCGCCAGCTATGGGTTTTTCTACGATCCTCTGCCCGAAATGGCGTCGGCCTCCACCAGCGCGCGAAGCTCTGCCCCGGATGTCCGAACTAGCCCGCACTGTGGCCCACTCTAGTGACCGGATCTACATAATAGGTAGACTGGTCTACCTATTATGAAGGAGACGTTCATGACACCCCAGCCATCACACTCTGCAGCCCGGAAACCGTCGGCTCGTCACCGGATCCTCCACGCAGCCGCTCAACGGTTCTATGCGGACGGCATCAACGCCACCGGCATTGACCGGATCACCGCGCAGGCCGGGGTGGCGAAGATGAGCCTGTACAACAACTTTTCCTCCAAAGCGGATCTCGTCGAGGCCTACGTTGAGGCCAGGCATCAAGAGTGGCTCGCGCTGTATCGAGCTCGTGCAGCTAAGGTCAGCACGCCCCAGGAACAGATCCTCGCGGTATTCGACGCCTACATCGACCACGCGAGCACCGGGTACGAACACGGCTTTCGAGGCTGTGGCCTTCTCAATGCTGCTGCGGAACTTCCCGTCGGCGATCCCGGCCGGGAGATCGTGCGCCGCCACAAGGAGTACGTGGAGGGGCTGCTGGTCGAACAGCTACGCCTCCTGACCGACAACGATTCCGCCGCTGAAGTGGGCGAACACTTGAGCTACCTCCTCGAAGGAGCCATGGCCCGATCTGGCTTGGAGGGCGAACCGAGCCGACTGCGCCGAGCCCGGGCGATCGCCGTCGGCATGCTCGCAGATCTGAACCGAACCCGATGAAGGGAACGACGAGCGGCGTAGTCGCCATTCTGGTCACCGCCTTTTTGTGGGGCACCACCGGGACAGCGGCGACCTTCGCTCCGGACGCAGGCCCGCTCGCCATCGGCGCGGCCGCCCTTGGCATCGGTGGATTGCTCCAGGCCGCCATCGCCCTCCCCTCCCTGAAACGCGCCCGCCAAGATTTACGCTCACACACGGGTCTGATCGCCGCGGGAGCCGTGGCCGTGGCCATTTACCCGCTCGCGTTCTACAGCTCAATGCACTTGGCGGGCGTGGCCATCGGCACGGTGGTCTCGCTGGCCTCGGCGCCGCTGGCCTCTGGAATCCTAGAGCTCATCCTGGAGCGCAAACCGTTGAGTGGCTGGTGGATGATGGCGGCTGCCCTGGGCATCGCAGGTAGTGCGATGTTGTGTGTGGCCAAGGCCGATCAACCAACGGCGTCAGCCTCGGACACACTCTTCGGCATCGGACTTGGTCTGATCGCCGGCATCACCTATGCCCTGTATTCCTGGGTGGTCCACCGCCTGATCTCTCGTGAGATTGGACGCGCGGCAGCAATGGGCGCCGTCTTCGGGTTCGGTGGAGCGCTCTTGATACCCGTCCTCTTGCTCACCGGCGCACCCCTGCTCGCTTCAACCGAATCGTTCACCGTGGCCGCATACATGGCGCTGATACCGATGTTCCTCGGCTACTACCTATTCGGACTCGGGCTCAAACGTGTTCGCCCCAGCACCGCCACGACACTCACCCTGATCGAGCCCGCCGTCGCGGCGCTCCTGGCGGTCGTCGTGGTGGGCGAGCAACTCACGACCCTCGGCTGGGCAGGTCTTGCAGTTCTCGCCGTCGCCCTAGTAGTCCTGGGCGTAGCGCCCACCAACTCCGACGACGCCGCTCCGGCCGCCCCATCGCGCGAAGACCCTGCAGTCGCCGCACCGCGGCTCTGACCTCGATGCTGGGGAAACGGAGCCCCCGGGCGAATCGTCACCCTCGACATGGGGCGTACATTTTTTTGTACGGAGGTGTTCCATGAAGACTATGAATTATTCGGAGTCACGGGCTCGCTATGCGGAAGTCTTGGATTCAGTCATCGATGACCGGGAGGAGGTCATTGTGACTCGTTCTGGCCATGAGCCGGTCGTGATTGTCTCGTTGGATGAGTACAACTCCCTGAAAGAGACGGCCTACCTAATGCGTTCCCCTGAGAACGCTCGACGACTTCTTAATTCCATGGAGGAGCTGGAGGCTGGACGCGGCACATCACACGAACTTCTGAATGAGAACTAATCATGAGACTTGTCTGGTCCGAGTCGGCCTGGGATGAGTACTTATGGTGGCAACGTCAAGACCGGAAGATCCTCAAACGGATTAATCTTCTCATCCAAGACATCGTGCGAAATGGCAATGAGGATATCGGGAAACCCGAGCCCTTGCGCTATGACTTTGCTGGCTACTGGTCGCGCAGAATCACGGAAGAGCATCGTCTCGTATACAAGGTGACTAACGACGACGTCTTGATTGCCACATGCAGGTATCACTACGGGTAGCCCGCGACTCCTTGAAAGCGAATCTCGATCTCCGCTACTTCGGGTCGATTCCTCGGTTGATGAGAACGTAGAAGAGCAAACCGGCAGCAATCAAGATTGCAAAGACAATCGATGAAGCTGTGTCATTGATGGCTCCAGCGACCCTCAGCATGAGCGTTCCGATACCCAGAAGGACCACGAGGAAAGCCGGGATAAACGGTCTGATCGCGCTAGGAATGCCGCGCTCAGCATCTACATTCGCTGCTCGTTGATCGGGCTCCATACCCCATGCCATCAGTCTCTCGCCCGCTGCGCAAGGGGCAATTGTCGGTTCTTATACGAACGTGTTCGAATTCCTACATGCCACCATGGACAAACATGCGATTCATCGAATGGGCCCTACTGGCCAGCACAGCTCTCTCCATCGGCCTCCTCCGCACCAGGCCTTGGGTTCACGCTGCTTTTCGCCTTCGTAATTGCCCTGATCTTGGCCACCATCATGGCCCGATTCCTTCGAGGCCAAGTTCCTGACACGCCCGAGGATCTGACGTGATCATCAAGCGATATCGGCGGAGCCGCTCTTCAATATCATCCCTAGTGGAACTTGTGTTCACCAACTTTCCAGCACAGGGTGGAAACATCTCACACCGTTAGACCACCCTGCATCAACGCCAACAAGTCCTATGGGGGAATTTTCATGGCAACTACCGAAACACCCACAGAAACACGCCAGATCGTCCTGGCCTCGCGACCGCACGGAACACCCACGGACGAGAACTTCCGTCTCGAAACAGCGGCGATCCCCACCCTTAAGTCCGGGCAGATTCTCGTGCAGAACGAAGTGATGTCCGTTGACCCGTACATGCGCGGCCGCATGAACGACGCCAAGTCCTACATCCCGCCGTTCCAGATCGACGAACCACTGGAAGGCACCGCGGTAGGCACCGTGATCGCGTCCGAATCCGACAGCATCAAGGTGGGCGATCACGTCTCGCACATGCTGGGATGGCGCGAATTCTCGGTGGTCGACGACGACGCCGCGACCGTCGTCGACGTCGAGGCCGCCTCCCCGTCCAAGTACCTCGGCATCCTCGGAATGCCCGGCCTCACCGCCTACGTGGGGCTCACGGAGATCGCGAAGTTCAAGAAGGGTGACGTCGTGTTCGTCTCGGGCGCTGCCGGCGCCGTCGGCTCCGCTGTCGGCCAGATCGCCAAGGCGCTGGGGGCGTCCAAGGTGATCGGGTCTGCGGGTTCCGCCGAGAAGATCGCCCGCATAAAGGAACTGGGGTTCGACGAGGCCTTCAACTACAAGGACGGGGACGTCGCCGAGTCGCTGACCAAGGCCGCGCCCGACGGGATTGACGTGTATTACGACAACGTGGGCGGCGATCACCTTCAAGCGGCAATCGGGGCACTGCGCAAGTATGGGCGCGTGGCGATGTGCGGCGCCGTTTCGCAGTACAACAACACTGAGCCGGAGCCCGGCCCGAACAACTTGTTCCTAGCGGTCGGCAAGGAGCTGAATCTGCGCGGGTTCATCGTGGGCAACCACTACGACCTGGCCGAGGAGTTCCACAAGCACGCCATCGAATGGCTACAGGACGGCACTCTCCAGGCGGATGAGACATTCCGCGACGGACTGGAAAACGCGCCGCAGGCGTTCATCGACCTGCTCGGCGGCGCGAACACTGGAAAGATGGTTGTGCGGTTGTAATACGCGCGCCTCGACATCTGAGGCTGAGCTTCGCATGAAATCGGCGCACCGGCCTGCGATGCTCAGCCACAGATGACAGGGGCCTTCTGCACAAGGCGACGCCGCCCACAAACGTCGCGCGCGGCGTCGCCCGGAAACTTATGGCAACTGGATACCCTGGGCGAAGTTGTGTGGCTACAGTCACAGGGCGCTTCCACTTTCTTGTTCACGGAAGGGCACGTACTCGTCGTCGAAGGAGTCGGCATGCGCGCTGCCACGGGGCAGGAAACCACGTTCGCCAAGCACAAAGACCCGTACATCCTGGACCAGGCTCACATCCAAGAGCCTCCCACAAGATTTGGGCAGAGACTCAAGTTTCTCGGCCCGGGCATGATCACAAGTGCCGCCGTTGTTGGCTCCGGTGAGCTACTCACCGCCACCGCGCTGGGCGCGCAAGTCGGCTTCATGTTGTTCTGGCTAGTCCTGGTTTCCACCTTTGTGAAGGTCTGGGTGCAGGTTGAGTTAGCTCGCTGGTCCATTTCCACCGGCAAGGCAGCCATTACCGGGTACAACCAGGTGCCGCCGAAAATTGCGGGCCGGGGTTGGATGGCCTGGCTCGTACTGTTCATGTTCTTACAGTTCCTGATTGGGCAAGCAGGCGTCATTGGCGGGGCGGCACTGGCGTTCTCCATGCTTTTCCCCATCGGGGGAGACCCCTTCTCCTTCATATCCATCAGCCTCTGGGTTGCGATCCTGGTAGTGATCGCGATTGCGATCCACCTGGCGAATCGGTACGAGATCGTAGAAAACATCTCCACAGTGCTCGTCATGCTGGTGACGCTCTTCGCCGTAGCCATGGTGTTCCTGATCCAATTCACCGAATACAGCTGGAGCCTGGGCGACCTGGGAGACGGGCTACGTTTCCAGGTTGCCGCCGGTGCCATGGGCGTGGCTCTGGCAATGTTCGGAATGACGGGTGTGGGTGCCGGTGAAATCACGGCCTACACCTACTGGGTGGTTGAAAAGGGTTATGCGGCCTGGTCCGGACCCAATGATGGGACACAGGCTTGGGTTGATCGGGCACGCGGATGGATCCGTGTCATGAAATTGGACGCCTGGGTTTCGTGGATCATCTACACGATCTCCACCATGGCGTTCTACATGCTGGGAGCCGCAGTCCTGCATCCGCAGCCCGACTTGCGACCCAAGGGCAACGAGGTCATGACCGTGATCTCGAGCATTTTCGAAACCGCCGTCGGACAGTGGGGCGGAGTTCTCTTCCTCATTGGGGCAGGAGTGGCCCTCTTCAAGACCATCCTGGCCAACGTCCCCAGCCTGGGCCGGCAGGTAGCGAATACCCTGGCTGTATTCGGCGCCTTCGACTGGACCAACATGGTGACTCGTGACAAGTGGATGAAGATCATCATGGTCGTCCTCCCCATCACGTGGGGCACCCTGGCCATATTCGCCGCCAACCCCCTTGAGCTCGTGATCATTGCCGGAATCCTGAATGCCTTGTTCTTGATCGGTGTGGCAATTTCCACCATTTACCTGTCTCGAACCCAAACGGACCCCCGGGTCAAGGACGGCTCGTTCTTTACTGTCATGCTGCTGATCTCCGCGCTGTCGATCATCGCAGTGGGGGTTCTGTCATTCCGTGATGTCTGGACTCAGATCACCAACTTGTTCGGCTAAAGGTCTCAGCTACCGGGCCTGAAATAACCGTTCAAACTCTCAAGGGATATGACGTGAAAGCTGTAGTTGTCCACCAAGCCAACGACCTGCGCATCGACGAAATAGATCGCCCGGTCTGCGGCCCAGACGATGTTCTTGTGGCTATGGAATGGGGCGGCATCTGCGGTTCCGACGTGGCCTATGTTCGATCCGGAGTGTCCGGTACCGCAGTACTTCAAGATCCCCTCATCTTGGGCCATGAAGTCGCGGGACACATTGTGGAGCTCGGCAGGAACGTGGTCGATCTGGGCACGCTCCGAACCGGCCAGCGCGTTTCCATTCATCCGGCGACTCTCGCCGGAAAACACACGATGATCCCCGCTGTGGCAGATCGGACCAATCTCTGGCCCGAGGTTCGCTACTTCGGCTCCGCGGCCTTCCAACCGCACGAGCAAGGCGCATTCTCCGAGTTCCGGCTGGTCCGGCCTGACCAGATCAGACCGCTCCCGGATGGCGTCAGCACCAAAGAAGGTGCTTTGGCCGAACCTTTCAGGGTAGCGATTCACGCGGTCAATCGCGCCGGATCCGTGGCTGACAAATCCGTACTCGTGAATGGGTGCGGACCCATTGGCGCACTCGCCGTAGCGGCAGCCAAGGCGCAAGGTGCCAAGGACATCTACGCCGCAGATCTGAGTCAAGCGTCGTTGGAGATCGCAGAACGCATGGGCGCCGACCACCTCGTGGACGTCGCCCAGGGCGAAAAGCTTCCGAGCGACGTCGACGCCGCCATAGAAGCATCGGGTGCCCCACGAGCACTCGGAGGTGTCATCGCGGCCGTGCGGCGCGGGGGTGTGCTGGTTCAGGTCGGAAATCTTCCCGCTGGCGAGGTCAGTGCTGCCCTGGGGAATATCGTGACGCGAGAGATCGACTACCGCGGCTCTTACCGATTCGTCGACGAGATCACTGAGGCGATCAGACTCATGGATGGGCACGTCGATGTATCACCCCTCATGACCCATGAATTCAACCTGGCTGAGGCACGCGATGCATTTCGAATCGCTGCCGACCGTGCCTCCGGCTCCAGCAAGGTGATGCTGCGGCTCAGCTAAAACTGCTCGCTGTCCGGAGCGGGCATCCCTGCCCCACTGTATGGTTTACATCACATGCAGAGGGAGCGTCTCATGCCCATCTACGAGTTCCGGTGCACGCAGTGCGGTGACTTCGAAGCAACTCATCCGATGTCGACCGCCCCGAAAAAACAGCCGTGCCCTGTTTGCGGCGAGGACGCCAGGAAACTGTTCTCGCCCGCCAATTTGTCCACGCTCAACTCGCCCCGGGCGCGCGCTATCGATAGCGCCGCTCGGACCGCGGAGACACCCGACGTCGTGAGTGGCCCCGTAGGACGCGGCCGCCCGACACCCACAACGAACGACCCGCGACATCTCAAACTGCCGCGGCCCTGAATCGCCTTGATTCCACGGCCGCGTCCCTACTGGTCACGGCCGGTAACCGGAAGGACGCAGGTCATGCCAGAGGTCATATTCCCACTCGATTCATCCCAACCCTTCACATCGCAGGAGAAGATCGGGCACAACCGGTGGCACCCGGATATCCCGCCGATCGCAACGCTCAAGCGTGGTGAGAGCTACCGAATCGACTGTCGCGAGTGGTTCGACGGCGCCATCAAGAACGATGATTCCGCAGACGACATCCGTGATGCACCCCTGAACAAGGTGCATGCGCTCTCCGGGCCGTTCGCCGTCGAAGGCGCCGAGCCGGGTGATCTCCTGATCGTCGACATTCTGGACGTTGGACCCATCCCACAGGAGCAGGGTGCACTGGCCGGTCAGGGCTGGGGGTACACCGGCATCTTCGCCCAGAAGAACGGCGGCAGCTTTTTGGTGGACCAGTTCCCCGATGCTTATAAGGCCGTATGGGATTTCCAGGGTGGCGAGTGCACCTCCAGACACATTCCCGGAGTGCGATTCACGGGGATTACTCACCCGGGTTTGATGGGCACAGCACCATCGGCGGATCTGCTGAAGAAATGGAACAAACGAGAGGGCGATCTGATCGCCACGGAGCCAAACCGAGTACCTCCGCTCGCCCTGCCGCCGGAACCCGACTCGGCAATCCTGGGTACGCTCAGCGGCTCGGACTTCGACCGAGTTGCTTCGGAAGCTGCTCGTACTGCCCCGCCGCGCGAGAACGGCGGCAATCAGGACATCAAGAACTTCACCAAGGGTTCGCGGGTGTTCTATCCGGTCTTCGTCTCGGGTGGGCATCTGTCCATGGGCGACCTGCACTTCTCCCAGGGAGACGGTGAAATCACCTTCTGCGGTGGCATTGAGATGGGCGGTTTCATCGACATCCATGTAGATGTGATCAAGGACGGCATGGACACTTACGGCGTCAGCGAGAACGCCATCTTCATGCCGGGCCGCAACGGTCCGGTTTACTCGGAGTGGCTTGCGTTCTCCGGCACCTCGGTCACGCTCGACGGCGAGCAGCGCTACCTGGATTCGCAGCTCTCCTACCAACGCGCGATCCTTCACGCGATCGACTACCTGTCCAAGTTCGGTTATTCCAAGGAACAGGCCTATCTGCTACTCGGTGCGGCACCGATCGAGGGTCGTTTCTCGGGTGTGGTCGACATTCCGAACTCATGCGCCACGGTCTATATCCCGACCGAGATCTTCGACTTCGATGTGCGCCCCTCCGCGTCCGCACCCTTCCAGATCGATCCCGGCATGGGAGCGCCCAAGTCGCTGAACCCGGGGTGACGTTTATTCGAGCACGTGGGCGCGGGCGGTGATGGCACGATCATTGCGGTCATCACCGCTCTCCCTAGCCCTGCCCCACCAAGTACACGAGCACACCCCACCCGTTGATGATCAGATGAGCCAAGATCACCATGGTCAGGTTTCGGTAGCGCCACCACAGCACGCCCAAGAACCACCCGAGACATCCTTGAATGGCAATCACTCGCGCAACGTCCAACCACAAGTCCCCGGTGCCGTGGCTTCCCAGGTGCATCAGCCCGAACAGCACAGACGTCACGCCGATGCCCGCCCATGCTCCCAGGGTCGCCTCCAAACGAGTCTGCAGCCATCGACGGAAGAACAGTTCCTCACCGATGCCTGCGGTGATTGCTGTGACCAGTGCGGCCGTGATGAGGAGACTCGTATCGACATCTCCCGGGTCATACGGCGGATTCCACGGTGCCACCTCGGACAAGTAGAACCAGACTGCAAGAACCAGCACGGGCGCCCACCATCGCCACGCACCGCGCCGGGTTTCGATCCTCACGGACCCTCGCACCACCAGAAGCAGCACGGCGGGGAGAAGCATCAGCAGCACGAACTTGCCGAGAATATAGCCCTCCCCCTGTAACGGCAGCAGAATCGTGGCGAGGACAAAGACGGCCAGCAGCACTGGAAGCGCGGCCGTTGTCACCAGCAGTCGACCACGCTTCACAGGCACCACAGGCATGGGGGCCGCCCGCCATGGGAGCACAAGGGTCAACGCAATACCCACTAACGAGGGCCCAATGTTCACCCAGTTCGACAGCGTGGGTGCATTGGCGTCCGCGGAGACGGTAGTCCCTTCCGGCATAGTCACCATCAGCGTGACGATGCTCGCGACGGTCACCATCGAACAGGCCACGAACAATGCTCGGCCGAACCACTTCGGTGCCCATGCGGCCGTCGTCGCAGGCGCTCCGGTGACACGCTTCGGTTGTTGATCACGCTCAAAGTTCGAGGTCACGGATCCGAAACTAGCACCCTCGTGCTACTTCGACCATGGCCACCAGAGCTCTCTCACTCGCCTCGACATTTATGGCACGGGTCCGCAGCGTTTCGCCCCGCCAGCCTGCGATCCTCGGCCCCAGATGTCGCCGTCCGACCACACACCCAACCCGCACAAAAAGGCGACGCCGCCCGCGAAAGTCGCGAGCGGCGTCGTCGTCAATCTCTATGAAGGTGAGATCAACCCTTCTTGACCGTGATCTGCCAGCTGGCGTCGCCGGTTTCGACGAAGTCGGTGACCTCGTGGCCCTCGGTGGCGGCCCACTGGGGGATGACCTCGGTGGCCTGGGTGCAATCGAAGTCGATGACCAGGTGGTCGCCGGACTGCAGGGTCTTCATGACGTCCTTGGCCTCGATCAGCGGGAACGGGCAGACCGCACCCAGCGAGTCGAGGGCGTAGTAACCGTCGCCCAGATCCTTGAGCTTTTTGGACGGCGACAGGGACGGATCCTTGACCATCAGCGCGGACGGCGCCGCGGCGAAACCGGAGAACGCGTTGGTGTTCTGCGGGCTCTTGGACGGGGTCGCGTCGATGGAGTTACCGGACGGGTTCTCGTTGAGAACGTTGTGGTCCAGGCTCTCATCGGTGGAGTAGGTCACGGTGTCCTGAGCCTCGGCGGCGGGCTGCGCAGCGGAGGGCTTGAGCCAGAGCTTGGTGCCCGCCCCAACGCCCAAAGCAATGAACAGCAATGCGATCCAGCCCTGGAAGCTGAACAGGCTGGTCTCGACCATGCCGTTGCCCACGGTGCAACCGCCGGCCAACGCTGCGCCGACACCCATCAGGATGCCGCCGAAGATGGCGCGCACGGTGGTCTTAGCGTCGGCCACGCGGATGCGGAACTCGCCGGTGGCCTTGGCCGCGATGAAGGATCCGACCAGCAGACCCAGCACGAGCAGGGTGCCCCAGTTCATGAACTTGGCATCGCCGGTGGTGATGAAGTCCACGGTGTGAGCGGACGGGGTGGTGATGCCCAGGCCGCCGTTACGGCCAGCGGCTGCGGACAGCGGCCACGCGATGACGCCCAGCAGGCCGATCATCCACGCGGCGTTGTACACGTGCAGCGGGCGCTTCCAGGCCGGGCGGTTGTTGAGACGGGCCGGCTTGGGGCTGTTGGCTTCCTTGATCATGAAGCGGCGCACCATGATGCCGGTGAAGACGGCCAGGGCGATCGCGAAGATCCACGGGGAAATCCCGAGTGCTGCGGGAACGGTGGTGAGACCGGTGTCCCAGCTGGTCATCCAGGAGTTGAAACCATCCAGCATGCCGCCCTTCATAGCGGAGGCGGACAGCGCGTACATGGCCAGGGCCACCCACGAACCGACCAGGCCTTCACCCGAGCGGTACCAGGTGCCGGAGGCGCAACCACCGGCCAGGATGATGCCGATGCCGAACAGGAAGCCACCGATGATCACGGCCGCCGGGGCGAACGTGCTGTATTCGGGGGCGATCACGCCGAGGCTCGTGAGAGCGGCGAGACCAATAGCGTGGACGGAAATCACGATGAGCAGCGCCGCGAACGTGCGCCACGACTTCTGCAGGAAGATGTCCCGCAGCATGCCGGTGACACAGAAGCGACCGCGCTGCATCACGATGCCCAGCACGGCGCCGACAACCAGACCGGTAAGAATCATGTGGTGAACCTGATTTTCAGTAGATGAGGAAGTTGGGAACGCGGAGTCGCGCCCGAAGGATCGCCATCAAGTAAACAGGGGTGTTTCCGCCGGGTCGAGAGGGTTGTAACAAACCGTCACATTCAGGATTCTTCCACGGTCTGGGGGTAATGGGAGTCACGTGGGATTCTGGTCGCGGTGAGAGGCGGGGCTATGTAAGGGTGCGGCCCGTTGGGTTGGTGGGGCGGGCGGCGTCGTCGGTCTCGTTGGTTTCGGGATGGGGCGCCTCGCTGAGGCCCGGGACGTCGCTCGTGTCGACGTCGAAGTAGCGGGACAGGACGCGGGCGATGCCTTCGTCGTCGTGGGAGGTGGTCACCAGGTCGGCCGCTGCCTTGGCCTCGGGGATGCCGTTGCCCATGGCGACGCCGAGCCCCGCGGTGCGCAGCATTCCGATGTCGTTGCCGTTGTCGCCGAACGCCATGACGCGGGACAGCGGGATGCCTTCGGCCTCGCAGTAGTCGGTGATGGCGGAACCCTTGTGGATGCCGGCGGCGGTGGCTTCCAAGTACAAGGGCGAGGAGTAGGCCAGTTCTACCTGGTCACCGTATGTCCGGTTGAGCTCGTCCAGCAGCGGATCGGTGATGTCCCGCTCGCCCACGAGGAGCACCTTGGTCGGTTTGACGTCCAGCTCGGTCAGATCGTCGACGTGGCGGATGCTCAGTTTGTTGCTGGTGGCTTCATGCTGCGCGTGGGTGTCGGATGGGTCCTCGACCAGCAGCTCGTCGTCGTGCGGGATCATGACCAAGACGTCATGCCTCTTGGCCACGGCAATCAGCGCCCGAGCAATGTTCAGCGGCATGGGATGGCGGGCGATTTCGCGGTTCGTGGCCTGATCCACCACGATCGAGCCGTTCATTCCCGCGAGCACCAGATCCTGCCCGAGGTTCAGCTTGCTCGCGAGCCCCTTCAGCCCGGGAATCGGGCGGCCCGAGGCCAACATGATGCGCGTCCCGGCCGCGCGCATGGCCTCGAAAGCACGCCGCGTCCCCGGCTGCAGGTCCTTGGTACTGTCCAGCAGGGTGCCGTCCATGTCGAAGGCGACCAGTTGATACTCGGGGGGCATTCTTGGTTCTCCTGTTGCGGTCTACCGCAGTTGCTCACGCGGGACGGGTTGCGGAGCCAGCCCTTGCTGACTCCGCTCAACCCTAATGGCCCCGACTTTGCGCTCAGAACGTCAGGACCAGCCGACCCCGCACGCCGCCCTCCTGCAATCGCTGGTGAGCTTCCGTCGCCTGCTCGGCGGGCAACGTGTCGGCCACTTCCAGGGTGACGACGCCGCTCTCCACCAGTTCGCGCAGCGCGTCCAGCTTGTTGCCGTGATGGTATTCATCACCAACCCAGACAACGTGGAAGGTCAAGTCACTGTCCTCCGGCCCCTGCCAGAAACGCACCGTGGCGAAGCCTCCCCCGGAGCGAACGGCGGGCACTGCGAGCTCGTTCATCACCGCGGCATCGACCAAGCCGTCCACACCGTCCGGGTAGATTTCGCGGACCTTGTCGGGGAAATCATCGCCCCGCTCCACCACATGATCAGCGCCCAAGGCGACCACGCACTCACGGTCCTTTGGGGCGGCGTCGGCGATCACCGTGAGGCCCTGGAGCTTGGCCAGCTGAACGACGTACCCACCCAGGGTGCCCGCCGCGCCGGTCACGCCCAAGACCTGGCCGGGTTCGAGGTCCAGTTTCTCCAACGCTTGGAGGGCAGTAAGCCCGTTCATGGGCAACGTGCTGGCTTCTTCCAGCGAGCGGCCTTCGGGGATCCTAGCCAGAGAGTCCGCATCCGCGACCAGGTATTCGACGTATGCGCCTCCGTGGCCCCGCAACGGGATCGCGATGGCCATGACGTGATCACCCACGGACCACGGGGAAGTATCCAGCTCCGCCGTGGGCTCGCCGACCTCGTCAATCACACCCGCCGCATCCATCCCCGGGACGTGCGGAGCGGGCAGCTGGGCGGGAGCGCCGTTACCCTGCCGCGTCTCAGTGTCCGTGGGATTGACCGCTGCAGCCTTCACGGCGATCCGAACTTCCCCGGGCCCGGCATGAGGCTCCGGAACGTCGTGGATGTCGAGGACCTCGGGCCCTCCGAATTCTGTAAATCCAATGATTCGCATACTTACGTTAACGACTCAGGTCGACAGGAATTCCTGCGGGACGTTGTGTG
Source organism: Kocuria carniphila (assembly GCF_004136555.1). Classification (GTDB taxonomy): domain Bacteria; phylum Actinomycetota; class Actinomycetes; order Actinomycetales; family Micrococcaceae; genus Kocuria; species Kocuria carniphila. The sequence goes on along the minus strand of NZ_NOIT01000011.1, from coordinate 38,533 downwards.
CGCGGGAGGTCTAGGCTTGCCTCATGGGTATCCAACGGATGGACAACGTGGCCATCGTGGTCAAGGACCTGGACGGCGCCGTCGACTTCTTCACCGAGCTGGGCATGGAGCTGGAGGGGCGCACACTCATCGAGGGGCTCTTCGCAGATCAGACCGTTGGTATTGACGGGATTCGTAGCGAGATCGCCATGATGCGCACCCCTGACGGGCACGGGCGGGTGGAGCTGACCACCTACCACTCCCCCGCGCTGATCACGCCGGAACCACTCGCGCCGGCGTCCAACACCGTGGGGCTGCACCGCATCATGTTCGCGGTCGACGACATCGACGACACCATCGCTCGCCTGCGCACCCACGGCGTCGAGCTTCTGGGCGAGGTCGCCAACTACGAGAACGTCTACCGCCTCTGCTACCTCCGTGGTCCCGACGGCATCATCGTCGCACTGGCGGAGCAGATCGGCTGACGTGCACTGCGGGGCGTGAGACTGTCTCAGATCTCGCAACCGCCAACATTTCAGTCCGTAGAAGTGCAATTCACCGGCCCCACAGCGCAGTTTTAAGGACTGGAATGTTCACCGGCCACGCCTCATGCGTGACCGGTCGAGCAGCGTCGCCCGGTTGCCTTGCACACTGGCCGCGGCCCTCAGGTTTCCAGGCACTCCGGAGCCACTTCCGCCGTCCGAAAGTGGCTCCGGAGTGCCTCAAATCTCGCCGGTCGCCTGGGGATGTCTCAGATCTCGCCGGTGCAATGACTCCGCTGGGTTTAATATGACCCCTCAGAGGCTATGCATGACTGAACTACATTTCCGCGAATGGAAGACCCCCGCTGGATTCGCGACATCGGCTGTGATTCCGGAGAAGCTGAGCTGCGGGATCTATGAGCTCTCGTTCACCAACGAAGAGCTCTACGTTGGGCAGACGGTGAATTTCCCAGCAAGATTCTCGAGCCACCGCCGACGGTGGGATGACATTGAGGCGGTCAGATTCGCGGAAGCGATTCCCGACGAGCTGGATGAGAAGGAACGGGCTGCGATCCGGTCACGGGTCGAACAGAAGAGACAACTACGCAACAAGACTTTGTTGTCCCAGCCAGTAGGGCCCTCACCATTGGACCTCATCGTTGATCCCCAGGCACAAGCCGAATGGTTGCAGCATGATGCGCGTTCAGAACCGTCCGGGGTGGACCCTGAACGCATCACTCTGGCCCAGCGACGGATCAAGTCCAGGGTCAAGTTCGAGAAGCTCCGTCAACACTCGGAATTCACGAAGGTTCTCAATTCGGTGGCAACCTACGTGTCTCAAGTGATCGTTTGGCCTCAAGAAACCGAGGGAAGGCAGTGGAGCCTCACGGCCCTTCCTAGTACTGCTAAACACAAGACCAACCGGCGACTCATGACTTTGAGCATCCACAACGTGGAAGTCCTGGTCATGGGCGAACAGTACTGGGAAGACGAAAACATTTGGGAGCCATACACCTTCATCAATACGGCTGTGATGCCAGAAATCCCACAAGAGGTGGCTCAGGTAACCGCGGTCTCGACCTCTTACCGATCTGCCGGGCCAGTTCACCAAATCTTCGCTGCCGGCACCGACGTCACTCCCTTGATCCTCAACATTCCCGAGGTCTTGCACGCCGCCCGCCAGTTGGCCATGGGACAGCTCCGCAAAGGGTCATCGGTTCTGGCGCGCCACCACAATGACTCCTTCGCTGATGAAGTCTTCGCCGCAATGGACCTCTGACGATTGCCCGGAACAGTACTGCGATAGTTACATCTGGATGTAACTATCGCAGTACCCAAAGGCTCCCCGGCAAGGCAACCTGAGGTACACCTCAAAGTGGAGATTCCAGTCACTCCGGAGCCACTTCCGCCGCCCTAAGGCGGCTCGGGAGTGCCTCAAATCTTGCCGGTGGCCTGGGGATGTCTCAGATCTTCCGGGTGGATACCGTCTCCAACATCCCAGTCCGCAAAAGTGCATTTCAGAGGCCTCATGAGGCATTTTTCGGGACTGGAATGTTCAGCAAGGAAGGCTCACGCCAAATCCGTACCCGTTTCACGCACGCCCAGCGCCCACACCTCTTCAGCCCCCACGGCAGAACGCCCGCGGCGCGAAACCTCCTGAACCTCCGGCTTACCCCGCCACTTCATGAACCCGTCCGGACCGATATAGCTCAGCGGTGGGTGGTCTCCCACAGCAGCCTCGGCCAGGGCAAAGCGCCATCCTCTGCAGACTGTGAGAACGGCGAGGTGACCGCGACGATCGCCCGATCCAGCAGTTTGCTACCCGTGACGTTCTGAATCCCTGTCGCCGCCCAACCGGGATGAGCGAGCGTCACCGGCACGCGCGATCCGAGCCGTTCCTGTAGCGCCCGGGCCCACAGCATGTCGCACAGTTTGGACTGGGCATAGGCACTCATGGGGTTCCACCGGCGTGAGCGGAAATGCGGATCATCCAGGTCCACTCGCCCCACCTTGTACGAGTCCGACCCCGTGATCACGATTCGCTCACGCACCCGGTCAGCCACCAAGTTGGTCAGCGCGAAAGGTCCCAGGAAGTTGGTACCGAGCAGCAGCTCGAACCCATCAGCTGTCTCGCGTCGGCGGGGAGAAACAGCGCCGGCATTGTTCACGAGCACGTCAATGTCGGTCGTCAACGATTCCGCAAATCGGTGCACGGAAGCAAGGTCCGCAAGATCCATGTGCGGCGTCTCGACACTCCCCGCGCCTTTCCCAGCGGCCGCCACTAACGACGCCGCTTTCTCCCGATTCCGCGCCGGTGCCACTACCCTCCCACCAGCCGCAGCCACCGCGAGCGCTAGCTCCCTGCCGATCCCGCTGGTCGCGCCAGTGATGAGCCAGGTGCGACCCGATTGGTCAGGGAGATCGAGGGTGGTCAACGGTACTGGATCCATACCCCAACGGTAGGCGGCACGATCGGATTCTGGCCATTGAGCCGTGGCTCGACCGAGAGCGGTTCGCACCGTAATGATCGAACTGGGTCTAGGGATTCGGATAAAGCGTTCGGAAACCCAGACGAATGCTCTTCCTGTATGCCTCAGGAAGATTGAACGGGAGGTCTTCAACCTCGAACCACTGCAGAGTGATGTGTTCATCGCTCAGATCTAGGTGGTTAGTCGATGAAGCCTCTGCTGCGTAAACAACGAGGGCAACCTTCTTGGTCGGAACGGGTTCGAAGAGTGTTGCATGTGCAAGGTGCAGTTCCTCTATAACCAGTCCGGTTTCTTCGAGAGTCTCCCGGCGGACGGTTTCTTCCAGGGACTCATCATCGGCGGTTGGCCACCCGCCGACGAGTTCCCACTCATCGCGGGAGTTGAACGCGAGGAGTGTCTTGGTGCCGTCGAAGATCGCGACCTTCACACTGATGTGGACGAAATACCAACCGGTCTCGGCATCGATCATGCGTGCTCCTCCAATCGTTGGCGCAGTCGTTGGAGACCCTGTCCGATGAATTGAAGATATCCATCACGCTCCACATCCAGCAGCGCTGATTCTCCTTCTTCGAGATGTTTTCGAGCGTCGTCCAGCCGCCCCATCCGCAAGTAACCGTCCCCCACGTTCAAGTGCAGGCTCGGCGCGAATCCCTTGGCGTTGGGAACACCGATCGGGGCGAGATCGGTATCAGAAACATCATCGAATTCAGCAAGAGCGCGCTCATCCCACTCCACCTCTGTGGCGACATCGGATTGCAGGTCAGCCAGGTAATGAGCAATGACGCATCGTTGCGCGTGATCGGACGGCATGGTCTGAGACCAGCACCTCCGCAGCGTTTGTTCACCCAGCTCTTTGTCGCCGCTCAACGTCAGCTGAACAGCGTCCAGAACTGCACCCCATTCACTCATTGAGCCAGTATCCCCTTCACCCGCGCAACGGACCCGCAATCGGATCGACGTTGCGACCCTCACAGCCGAGCCGCTGCAAACTGGTTGACGGTAGAGCCTCAGAATTCGATTCCTGAGGTCGGTGCGTCGACCACGGTGCAGGCCGCTCGGCGAGGTGGGTCTTTACGTCGATCACGGTGCACGCGTGGCAGCGATGAAGGTTCTAACGTCGACCAGGGTGCATCGATCAGATCAGCTGTGGTCTTACGTCGATTCGTGTGCAGGCACCGCAGGGTCGAGGGTCCGAACGTCGATCAGGGTGCAGTGATGCGCACCGCGAAGGTCCTAGTGTTGATCAGATTGCGATGACTGGCCTGCACGGGCCTCGTATTTGCGATCGAACTTCTCCGTGACCACGTATAAAGCGGCCACTCCTAAACCCATGACCACCCGAGGATACGGAACGTGCAGTTTGCGCAGGCCGCGTTCGGCGGCTCCATCGAACCAGAACGAGAACCGGAACACGCCATAGGTACACGCAGCCACAGCCGCGGCAAGACCAATCCGCACCACCGGGTTACTGTCTACCTCCTGGAAGTCCGGCTTCGACCCATCGACCTTCCCGGTGCCAGCTTGTCCGGTGCCGACGCCCTCGACGCTGTCACTGGGGACACCCACTGTCTCGGCGTCAACGTCCTTGGGTGCAGCCTTCTCGGAACCGGTCTTACCCGTCGTCAGTTCCTGAAGTTTCGACGCGACACCCGGAACCGCCATGACCGTGAAGATTCCCGCCGTCGATCCCCAGGTCAAAGTGTGACGCAACCATGCCGGGTATTTCCGCGCTGGGATGAGGGTGAATGCCCCGCCGGCGATCGCCTGAATCCACACAGTGTTCATACTGGTCATCTTCGTCTCAGCCATACATCCACCCTAGAACCTGCCCGCGGCGCAGTCAGCCCTCCATTGGCACCGAGCGCACCACCTTGGCCGGGGAACCGACCACCACGGAATTGGCGGGGACGTCCCTGGTGACCACGGAGGCCGCGGCGACCACAGCGCCGTCGCCAATCGTGACGCCGGGCAGGACCGTGACGTTCGATCCCAGCCACACGCGCTTGCCGATCACAATGGGAGCGGGATGCATGTCTGCGCGGCGGGCGGGGTCCATGTCGTGGTTGAGGGTGGCGAGCAGAGCGTTGTGACCGATCAGTGAATCATCGCCGATGGCCACCCCGCCCTGGTCCTGGAACTTGCAACCGGAGTTGATGAAGATCCGCTCACCCAAGGTGATGTTCTTGCCGAAATCGCTGTAGAACGGCGGGAAGAGCGCCACCGATTCGTGCACCGGTTTGCCGATCAGCTGAGCCAGCAGCTCGAGCACGCGCGTGGGTTCGTGGTAACTGCCGTTGAGCTCGGCGGTCACGCGCAGCGCGTCCTGGCTGGCCCGGTGCATCACGGCGTGCAATGGCGAGCCGCCGGTAATAGTTTCGCCGGCGTTGAGTGCGTCGAGCAGATCGTCGAGTTCCATGATTCGTCTCCTGAACGTCAGGGCTTGAGCAGCACCTTGATGGCCTTACGTTCGTCCATGGCCTGGTACCCCTCGGCGGCACGGTCGAGCGGAAGTTCGAGGTCAAAGACCTTGCCCGGTTCGATCTTGCGATCCCAGATCAGCTGGATCAACTCGGGCAGGAACCGCCGCACCGGCGCGGGCCCGCCGTGCAGGTGCACCAGCCCGAAGAACAGTTCCAGGCCGTTGAGCAAGACGTCGTGCGAGACGCCCACGTAGCCCACATGCCCGCCGGGCCGGGTCGACTGGACAGCCTGCATCATGGATTCCTGGGTGCCCACAGCCTCGATCACGCTGTCCGCGCCCAGCCCGTCGGTGAGCTCCTTGATTTTCTCGACGCCGGCCTCGCCACGCTCCTCCACGATGTCCGTGGCCCCGAATTCCTTGGCGAGCTTCTGGCGGGATTCGTGACGGCTCATCGCGATGATTTTCTCCGCTCCCAGTTGCTTGGCGGCCAGCACTGCCATGAGGCCGACGGCGCCGTCCCCGACTACCGCAACAGACTTGCCCGGTCCCACCTCGGCTGCCACAGCTCCGAACCATCCGGTTCCCAGCACGTCAGAGGCGGCGAGCAACGAGGGGATCAGATCGTCGTCGGGCTGGCCCGGGGTGGCGACCAGAGTGCCGTCGGCGTAGGGAATGCGCGCGTACTCGGCCTGGGTCCCAATCTGGCCATCGACGAAAATGCCGTTGACACAGCGGGACTGGTACCCGTTGGTGCAGATGGGGCACGTGTTGTCCGAGATGACGAACGAGCCGACCACGAAATCTCCGGGCTTCACGGTCTTGACGTCGTCACCGATCTGCTCGACCACTCCCACGTATTCGTGACCCATGAGCTGGTTCTCGGCGGGGTCTGCGCCGCGGTAGGGCCACAAGTCGGAACCGCATACGCACGCGGCGACGATCTTGATGACCGCGTCCGTGGGTTCCTGGATGGTGGGATCTTCGCGTTCTTCCACCCGGACGTCGCCCGGTCCGTGCAGTACTACTCCGCGCATGGTGCTCTCCTCAAAATCTTGGTCAGTGGTTTGATAGTCACAGTTGAAGTTCACTTCAAGTCAAGGACCCGGCAAAAGTTTTTGGAGACGCCATGACCTACACCATCGGAGAGACCGCAGAACTACTGGGTGTTCCGGCCTCGACCATGCGCTACTACGACAAGGAGGGGTTGCTCCCGGAGCTGTCCCGCGGCGCCGGCGGACGACGAGCGTTCGAAGACAAGGACCTCGAGGCCCTCAAAGTCATCGACTGCCTGAAGCAATCCGGGCTTCACATCAGCGAGATTCGCCAATTCATGCAGTGGTACCAGCAAGGTGATGAGACGCTCAAGCAGCGCCAGGAGCTGTTCCAGAACTGCCGGACCTCGGTACTCGAACAAATGGAACAGCTCCAACGCACCCTGGAGATCGTCGAGTACAAGTGCTGGTACTACGAAGCGGCCACAAGCCTCGGCTCCGAGCAAGCCGTCATTGACCTCCCGGAGGACCAGATTCCCGCGCGCATCCGGGGTTATAGGGACCGGCTCGAGGTCTGAGTGAAGAGCCCTGCCCAGCCCCGGTCGCGGCCCCGCTCAGTCCCAGTCCCGGTCTCAGTCGCGGCGCCGGACCGACAGGTCCAAGGAGAAACGCGGCAAGACGCAGAAACCCGGAAACGCGGAGCTATTGCGCCTGGTCACATTTCCCGACCTGGGTTTATCGAACGGCATCCGTGTGTTTTCATGGAATGTCATCGATTTGTGAAGGTCCCCCATGACGATTTCCCGCCGAACCCTCGCGAAAGGCACGGTCTGGGCCGCACCGGTAGTCATGGTCTCCGCTGCCGCCCCGGCCATTGCCGCCTCGCCTCAATGCCAGCGCTTCGTGAGTGGACAGCCCCTGCCCGCAGCTGCGTTCGAGGTTACCTACATCAACATCACCAACGAAACCCTGGGTGATCTGGTCTCCAACAAGCGGGTGTATCTGGACTTCGGTTTCAAGATCAGCGCGGATGCCGCAGCATGCGGAGTCACCTCGGGGTCGATCAACTCTGGCAACGGAGGTGGTACGTCACGGTTCAGGCTGTCCAACGGCAACACATACGACGTCACCAACGGAACGGCCGTTGCGGCCAACGGAACCGTGGGGCGCACTGACGGAACCTGCCAAGGCGGACTGAACGGGACTCAAGCGTGCGGCACCACGTTCGCCTCGCCCTATAACGTTCTGGACTCCAAAAGCACCAGTTCCTCCCGGGTCACGGCCGTTTCCCTGTACCGGACAGTAACCGTGCAGGGCTACGGCACCAGCGTCATCTACCTCAACGCCACCGCGTTCCCCTCCAGCGGGAGCACCCGTCGAGGCTCGGGATTCAGCGTCACCTCGGCGCCACTTTTCTGACGACGACGCCGCTCTCCCCCTTCACCTCGCGCCTCACCTCAGCGAGCGCGGAACCACCCAACGGCCGACTGCTGTCTGAGTCACGGACCGCCTCACGAACCAGACGTCCGCGCTCCCTCGAACACCCGCAGCAGATCCGCGGCAACACTCACCGCAATGGCCGCAGGCTCCTTACCGGGGATCCCCGGCACGCCGATGGGACACGAGATCTGGTCGATGGCGGCGTCGTCGTGACCTTCGTCGCGCAACCGCTTGCGGAAACGCGACCATTTGGCGGACGACCCGATCAGCCCCACCGTGCCCAGGTCGCCGCGGCGCAGGGCGGCATCGCACAGAATGAAATCCTCTGAATGGTCGTGACTCATGATCAGCACGTGCGCCCCGGCAGGCAGCTCGGCGAGCGTGGATTCCGGCACAGGGCTGTGCCGGAGGCGGACCTGAGCGGTGCCGTTGGTGACGTCGGCGAACCGGGCAGGGTCCAACTGATCGGCCCGGCTGTCCACCAAGTGCAGTTGAAGCGGGGACCGGGACAGCACCCGCGCCAACTCGTAACCCACGTGCCCCACGCCGAAGATCGCGACCGACGGCCGCGCCTGCTGCGGTTCGAGCAGCACGGTGACCACGCCGCCACAGCACTGTCGGCCGTGCTCCACGGTGGCGTGCTCGTTGAGCGAAAACGTCATGGTTTCGGGCTCCGAGGCGCCCGAGCTCAGCAGCTCACGGGCACGCTCGATCACGGTCGCCTCCAGATTGCCGCCGCCCACGGTGTCCCAAGTCTGCGACTCACCCACGACCATCTTGGCCCCGGGTGCCCTGGGGGCGTGCCCGCGCACCTCGGTCATGGTGACGAGCACACCCGCGGCGCCCTCTTCGCGCAGGTGTTGCAGGGCGTCCAACCAGTCCATGTCAGTAGTCCACGTCAGATGCGCAGCCGTCAGCGCGCGGTTGCGGCGGTGGCGTCCGGTGAGTCCTCGGCGGCACTCGTCGAGCGAGCTTCCGCTGAAGTCGCCTCGGTCGACGCCGCTTCGCCAGCAGACACGCCCGTCGCCGACGACGCCGCTCGGTCCCGTCGAGAAGCCGGCGGCTGGGAAGCGCCGTCGTCTGACCGACCCCGGCCCGAAGCGAGCGGCCGCTTCGCGCCGTCGTCCGCGAGCGCCCGCCGTGCGTCCTGAACTGCCCAGAACACGGCCTCGGGAGTGGCCGGGCTGGCGAGCTCGACACTGTGCCCCTCCGGCCCGAACGCCGCCGCGGCCTGCCGCAACGCCTCGCGCACGCTGAACGCCAACATCAGCGGGGGCTCCCCCACGGCCTTGGAGCCATAGACAACGCCGCTCTCGGTCGCCTTCTCGAACAGGTGCACGTTGAACTCTTCGGGCATCTCCGAGAAACTCGGCAGCTTGTACGTGCTCGCGGCCTGGGTGGTGAGGCGACCTCGGGAGGGGCCGTCGGAATCGTCCCAGCGCAGTTCCTCGAGCGTGAGCCAGCCGGCGCCCTGCACGAATCCACCCTCGATCTGCCCGATGTCGATCAGCGGGGACAGGCTGTCGCCCACGTCGTGCACGATGTCCGTCCGCAGCATCCGATACGCACCGGTGAACCCGTCCACCTCCACCTCAGACACGGACGCCCCGTACGAGAAGTACTTGAACGGCTCGCCCTGCATCCGGTCCGCGTCCCAGTGCAGCCCCTCGGTGCGGTAGTAGCCGGCGGCCCACAGGGAGATCCGCTGGAAATAGGCATCGTGCACGAGTTCAGCGAAGGGCATGTCCCGGTCGTGAAAACCGATGCCGGTAACCTTGCCGTCGACGAACCGCACGTCGTCGGGATGGATGTTGAACTTGCGCGCGGCGACCTCGGCCAGCCGATCGCGTATCTGCTCGCATGCGTTCTTGACCGCCCCACCGTTGAGGTCCGCGCCGGAACTGGCCGCCGTCGCGGAGGTGTTGGGCACCTTGTCCGTGCGCGTGGGCGCCAGTCGAACCGTTTCCAGCGGCACGCCCAGTGCGGTGGCCGCGACCTGTCGCATCTTGGTGTGCAGCCCCTGGCCCATCTCCGTGCCGCCGTGGTTGATGAGCACGGAGCCGTCCTTGTAGACGTGCACGAGCGCGCCGGCCTGGTTGAACGCGGTGAGGTTGAACGAGATGCCGAACTTCACCGGGGTCACCGCGAGCGCGCGGCGAGTATCGGTGTGGGTTGCGTTGAATTCTTCGATGTCACGACGCCGCTCGCGCACGTCCGCGCGCTGGTGCACCTGGTTCCAAATCTCGGCCAAGCGCTCGGCGTGCCGCACCGGCTGACCGTAGGGCGTGCTCTGCCCCGAGACGTAGAGGTTGCGGGCGCGTAGTTCGGTGGGATCCAGGCCGAGCAGCGGTGCGCAGCGGCCCAGGATGTCCTCGGTCACCAACATGCCCTGCGGCCCGCCGAACCCACGGAAGGCGGTCTGCGAGGTCTTGTTCGTCTTCACGATCCGCCCGTTGACCTCCACGTGAGGGATCCAATAGGCGTTGTCGATATGGCACAGTGTCCGCTGCATCACCGGCTCCGAGAGGTCAAGGCTCCAGCCGCCGTCGCTGGTGACGGTGGCGCGCAGTGCTTGGAGGCGGCCGTCGTCGTCGAAGGCCACGTCCCATTCCGCGAGGTACGGGTGGCGCTTGCCGGAAAGGGTGATGTCCTGATTGCGGGTCAGCCGCAGCCGAACGGGCCGTCCGGTCAGCGTCGCCCCCAGCGCGGCAATCGCGGCGAAACCGTGCGGCTGCATTTCCTTACCGCCGAAGCCCCCGCCCATGCGCAGGCACTGCACCGTAACGTCATGGTTGTCCAGTCCCAACACGTGGGCGACGATTTCCTGGGTCTCGGTGGGGTGCTGCGTGCTGCACTGAACGAACACCTGCCCACCCTCGTCCACGTACGCCAACGACGCGTGGGTCTCCAGGTAGAAGTGTTCCTGCCCGCCGAACTCGAACTCCCCACTGAAACGGTGGGTTCCGTTGGCCAGGCCGATTTCGACGTCGCCGCGGCTCACCGTGGGTTGGCGGCCCTGGAAACTGTCTGCGGCAATGGCTTCCCTGACGGTGATCAAGGACGGCAAGGGTTCGTACTGGACCTCAATGGCTTCCGCGCCGAGGCGCGCTGCTTCCAGACTTTCGCCAAGCACCCAGCACACCGCGTGGCCGTAGAACATGACCTCGCTGGGGAAGAGGGGTTCGTCGTGCTTGATGCCGGCGTCGTTGACGCCCGGCACGTCCTCAGCCGTCAACACCCGGACCACCCCGGGCACCTCAAGGGCGGGGGCGACGTCCAGGGACGTCACGCGGGCGTGGGCGTGCGGGGCCTGCAACGGCCAGGCATGGAGCACGTTCTGGTGGCGGACGATGAGGTCGTCGGTGTAGAGCGCGGTGCCCGTGGCGTGATCGGCTGCGTGTTCGTGAGCGACCGAAACGCCGACCACCGGGTTCTCGGGGCGTTCTGCGAGGGATTTCATCGGGAGACCTCCTGAGCCTGGGCGGGCTGTTCCTGCGCCCAGAACTTGAGCAGGGATTGTTCGAGCATGGCCGAGCGGTAGCGGGAGCTGGCCCGCATGTCATCGATCGGGGTGCCCTGCTGGGCCATCACGGCCGCGGCATTGACCGCAGTTTCGCGGGTCCACGGCTGTCCGATCAGGGTTTCTTCGACCTCACGTGCACGGATCGGGGTGGCGGCCACGCCACCCAGGCCGATGCGCGCGGAGGTGATGCTGGCGGCGTCGTCGATCTGGATCGCGATGGCCACGGCGACGCTCGAGATGTCGTCGAAGCGGCGCTTGGCGATTTTGTAGAACGCGGCGTGGTTGGCGAGCGGCAGCGGGATGCGCAGGGCGCGGATGATTTCGTCCGGACGGCGCACACTTTCGCGGTAGCCGGTGTAGTACTCGGCGAGCGGGACCTCACGTTCCTTGCCCTTGGAGGCGAGCACCACGGAGGTGTCGAGCGCGAGGAGCACCGGGGCGGAGTCGCCGATGGGCGAGCCCGTGCCCAGGTTCCCGCCGAACGTGGCCGCGTTGCGGATCAGGCGGGACGCGAATTGCGGGAAGAGTTGATCGAGCAGGGGCACCCGGCCAGCCAGGCCTCGTTCGACCTCCGACAGGCTCAGCGCGGCGCCGATTTCGATGTGGTCGTCGCTGACGTTGAGGGTGCGCAGCTCGTCGAGGCGGTCCACGGCCAGCACGAGCGGCGGGCGGACGTGGCGGATGTTGACCTCCACGCCGAGGTCGGTGGCGCCTGCGACCAATCGGACGTCAGGGGCCTCGTCCAGGTGGTTGAAGAGTTCGTCGAGCGTGGCGGGGCGCACGAAGCGCGTGGTCGCCGTATCGATCCGGGTGTAGCTCGGTTTCGGGGCGGGCTGCTCTTGACGACGCCGCAGCAGGTCCGTTTCCTCGGGCTCACCCAGGGCGTAGGCGGCGTCGCGGATGGGGCGGTAGCCGGTGCAGCGGCAGAGGTTGCCGCTCAGGGAGTGCAGGTCAAAGCCGTTGGGTCCGCATTCGTGAGCGGCGGAGTGTTCTTCGCCCTGGACCTCCGTGCCGGATTTTTCGCCGTGGGTGTCATCGGACGGCGTGCGTTCGGGGCGGTAGTACTCCGCGGCCATCGCGCACACGAAGCCGGGGGTGCAGTAGCCGCACTGGGAGCCGCCGCGGGTGGCCATTTCGCGCTGCACCGGATGGAGTTGGCCGGGGCCGCGAGGTCCGGGTGCAGTGCCGAGGCCTTCGGCGGTGACCACTTCCTGCCCGTCGAAGGCGACGGCGGGTGGCAGACACGCGTTGACGGAGGTCCAGCGGGTGCGATCATCGCCGTCCGGCCGTGCGACCAGCACTGCACAGGCGCCGCACTCGCCTTCCGCGCAGCCTTCCTTGGCACCGGTCAGACCCTGGTCGCGCAGGAAATCGAGCAAGCGGGTGTGGGGATTGACGCCGGCGAAGCCGCGTTCGTGGCCGTTGATGGTTAAACGGATCTCGCTCATGGCGCTGAACTCCTCGTGACAAGCCACTGACTGCGACGTGGAGTGGATCCGTCCTCAGCTGTACCGGGAGCTCTCTGGCGCCGAATCAGTGCGATTCTTGGTTGCTCGCCCGGTAGATAGTCCGAATCCGGACCCGCCGTAGGCTGCCTCAAATGTAAGGCAGGTCACTTGGTGGGTGCAAGGCACGAAGTGGAGACGTGCTTCGTCTGAACAGAGTTCAACAACCTCGTGTAGTCATCCCAGCTACGACCAACACGGCAGTTCCATCAAACCAGTTCCCTCCAGCGGAGCCAGCCCATCATCTAGAGCACGCAATCTTTCGTACAGCTCTCGCATGGAGTTGCGGTCTGGCAAGTCCTCGCCGCCAGCGGCTTTCTTCAAAACGTGGCCCGTGCTGATCAACGCGATGCTGCCAATATCTGCTTGCCTCTCACGCAGGCGCCGCAGGCGTGCCGCTTCTCGCGCAGCCACCCGCCGGCCTCCACCGTCATCGATGAGCACGATGACGCGATCCCCACGCTCGGCAGCAACGACGGCGTGAGCGACCACCATGGTTTCGCCCAGATCTTTGCTCGAACGCATGCGGCTTTCGATGGGAACACCAGCGATACGATTCACTGCCGTGGCGAGCTCAGGAGTGACATCGTCGGAGAGAACTTCTAGTAACCGTGGTGGAACCTTGCCCAGCACACGTTCAGCGGGTTTAAACCGTTGGTCCTGACGAGCTTTACGCACGATTTCGTGTTCAACGATCTCTGGAACTGCAAGTGGCCCAAGTGTCGCAAAGAGCAAGCGCTCTTTGTTCAGGGAGAAGAAGTTGAGTCCCGGACCAGCATCCATGATCGGCCGCTGGCTCATGGCGATCTGCCTTCGTCCTCCAGCCCGCTCAGATCCACATCAATATCCGGAAGTTCATCGGGTTCGAACTCCCTGTCGTCCGGAACCCTCGGGACTATTCCGATCCCCTCAAGTTCATGCACAATCCGCTCAGCCGGGACTCCTCGCAGCGTGGCGATCGTTTGCGCGCTAACGACACCCTCGGCGTAGCCCGCGATCGCTCGCGACACGAGACCCTGAGGTGCACGGAGCCGATTCGAGTCGACCTGAAGCGCCTCATATTGATCGCTCCACCCGAACCTCGTTGCCAGCTGCGGCGTGGGGGTCCGACCCCATTCTGAGGCCAGGCCTGAAGGCACATAACCGGCCTCCCTCATGGCAATCGCGGCAATGGCTGGTGACACCAGGAACCTCTGCACAACGTCCGAAAGGGTCTGCCTAGAGACATCATGTGCGCTTCCGAGAAACTCCTTGACCCCTTCCTGCGGCACCAGCAGATGCCGTGCAAAAGCATCAGCCCGGATTTCCTCCGGTGAGCGTTTGCCCAATTCATCCGACCAGTCCTGAAAGATCAGGTGGGCCAGCTCGTGTGCCAGTGAGCTTCGCTGACGCATTGGCTTATGGCTGCGTGCCACTCCAATGAACACCTTGTTGCGCTCCGGATCTCGCATGATCAGACCGTGCTCATCCGGGTCTGCGTCGAGAATCGCAACGTCATGCCCGGTCGTTTGCTCGATCAATGCCACTAGATCGCCAAGTGGTTGCACCCCAAGTCGGTGCTCCCGGCGGAACTCATCCGCCGCCCGTTGAGCTTGCTGTTCGAGTGAAGGAGTCATTACGCCGCAGGAATCGCGTAATCGTCAAGGTATGCGTCCAGCTCCATGAAATGCAGCAACCGTTGGCGCATGGAATCCATGTTCGATCCATTCGTCGCACGAGCCGCACACTGCACGCGCCCAGCAACGCCGCTGCCAGCCAGCTGCGCGACAGTGCATCCAGTGGCATCAGCAATCATGATCACTTCAGTCATCTTCACTGCGCGTTCACCGCTCAGAATACGGTTCAGCGTGGCCTGGGAGAGGCCTACCCTGTCGGCCAAAGCGCGCTGGGACAGACCGGCAGCTTCACGGGCGCTCTCAATCGCCGCTACCATTTCGTTCACTGCATCCACCCCCTGAATCACTTTTCTGAATTTGATTCAGCTTACCACTCATACCTGCGTTTGAGCGGACGAATTCGGGGCAACCCCGGCAACGAGCAGGTAGCTCCACCCATGACTCAGGAGAAGAACACGCCATGACCACCGAGCAGAACCGTCCCGCATCGGATCAACCCGCCGAGAAAACAAGCGTTTCGACGGCGGTCGCTGACGTGATTGCCGAGCGTTCCGACCATCTGTTCGGCCTCATGGGTAACGGCAATGCCCACGTGATCAGTCATCTCACCTATCAGGGGTTCCCGTTCACCTCCGCTCGTCACGAGGTGGCCGCCGTGACCATGGCCGACGCGTATCACCGTGCGACCGGTCGGATCGGAGCCGCCACCGTGACCTACGGCGCCGGGTTCACCAACACCTACACGGGCTTGGCGGAGGCGCGCCTGGCCCGCGTTCCGCTGGTACTCGTGGTGGGTGACGCGCCCACCACCGGAAGGCGACCGTTCGATATCGACCAGGCCGGAGCGGCGTCGGCGGTGGGTGTGACCACGCTGGTGGCCGGCCCGGACAATGCCGCGGCCATCACCCACCGGGCCTTCGATCTGGCGCAGCAGACCGTGCAGCCGGTGATCGTGGCGATCCCCTACGACCACGCCACCGCCCCGCTCACCGCGCAGACCGAGCTGGAGCCGCTGCCGAACAAGCCGTCCTGGGTCGCACCGGGCGAGGAACTCGATCGTATTGCATCTATTCTTCGTGGCGCGGAGCGGCCACTGATCCTGGCCGGCCGCGGGGTGCTCCTCGGAGACGCCGCCGGTGCGCTCCAGGAGCTCGGCGATCGTCTCGGGGCGCTGTTCATGACCTCCGTGATGGCCACCAACGCGTTGGACTCGCCCTGGAACCTGGGCATCGCCGGGGGCTTCACGCGCGAGCACCGCCTGGATCTGGCGCAACAGGCCGACGTCGTTCTGGTCGCCGGTGCGAGTCTCAACACCTTCCAGTCGCGGTACGGAACGCTCTTCTCGCCGGACGCACGCGTGATCCGCATCGACAACGAACCCGAGGCCATCATGGCCCACCCGCAGGTCACCGACTACGTGCGCGCGGATCTGGGGCCCGCCACCGCCGGCCTGTTGGCCCGCATCTCGGCCGCCGACGCCGCGGCCACCTGGCGCGCCGCCGTCCCCGAAGTCGCCGGGGAAGAATTCCGCTCCGCCGAACCAGTGGAGGACCCCACCGAGTTCGGCCCAGACGGACGGCTCAACCCCCGCGCGGTGGTCTCAGCCCTCGAGGAAATCCTGCCCGCCGAGCGCTCCGTGGTCATGGACGGTGGACACTTCATCGGCTGGGCACCCATGTACTTGTCCGTCCCGGACCCTCAGGCGATGGTGCTGGTGGGCACCGCGTTCCAGTCGATCAGGCTGGGCTTCGGCTCCGCGGCCGGAGTCTCGGTGGCTCGCCCTGAACGCACCACGGTGTTCGTCACGGGCGACGGCGGCGGGCTCATGGGCCTGGCGGATCTGGAAACGTTCGTGCGCGCCACCCGCCGCGGCGTGGTGGTGGTCCTCAACGACTCCGCTTACGGTGCCGAACTGCACCAGTACGCGTCCAAGGGCCTGGATCCCACGGCCATGCTCATCGACGAGGTGGACTTCTCCGCGATGGGCAAGGCCATGGGCGCGGACGGCGCCAAGGTCCGCAGCCTGGCGGAACTGTCCGTGCTCACCGACTGGCTGGCCACGCATGAGGAAGGCGTTTTCGTCCTGGATGTGGCCATCTCGCAGAAGGTCGTGGCCGAGTTCATGTCCGCGTCATTGAATGCGGGGAAGCGGCTCTGAGGCCATCTTCTTCCGCTTGGAGTACTGCAGCGCCCAGCACAACCCCACGTGGACGAGCGTGATGATCAGGCCGTACGCAATCAGTTCGCCGACGAGTTCGCCGGACGCGGTCAGGTATGCGATCACGCACAGCAGGATGATCAGGAGGTCGATCACGCCGTAGGCAAGGGCAATTCGCTTCGCTTTCTTGCTGTACGTGGGCGGTTCGCCTGGTGGGTTCTGGGTGGTGGCGGGGCGCCGCTCGGTTTGGGCTTGCGGGGACGTTGTTGTTCTCTGCGCGCGCCGTCCCCGCAGCGCGCTCCGCAGGTACACCCACGCCCAGGTCACCACGGACCACAGGGTGGTGGCGAGCACGAAGTAGAAGAAGATCACGATCCACGCTTCGACCATGTCCGTGATCCTCTCTGATCGTGGACGACTTCTTCAGTGACGATCCGCTGAAGGACTCGTGCGAGTTGAACCTCAGGCTACGCCCGAATTCGGTCAGGTGAGGTCCAGCTGATCGACCGCCGTTTTCACGCGTGCGCGCTGCTCCTCATCCAGGCCCTGGATCGGCAGGGGCAGACACTTCTCCGGTGCCAAGCCTAGGTACTCGGCAATTGCGGCCACCACGCGCAGACTGCCGAACTCCGCGTTGAGCTCCCACAGCGGGGCGAGGCGGGCGGATTCTTTGGTGGCTTCGTTCGCGTCGCCATTCTGGGCGAGCCGAGTCAGCTTCACGGCCAGCTCCGGCAAGGTCCCGCCGATCACCGAATACCAGACATCGCACCCGGCTTTCAGGCCGCCGACGGCGCTCTGGTCACCCGAGATGCCAATGGTCACGTTCTCGGGGATGATGCTTCGGATCTCCTGAACCTTCTTGTGTGCCTCCGCGCTGTTGGCAGGCAGCGCGGGGATTTTGATGGACGCGATCCCCGGCAGCTGAGCGATACGGGCATAGAGGTCCGTGGTGAACGTGAAGTGCGTGGTCCCCGGATTGTCGTAGACGATGACCGGCAGATCCGTGTGCTCGGTGACGGCGCGGAACAGCTCGAACACGTCATCGGCGGTGAGGGCCTGGTAGCTCATGGGTGCGAGAAGGAGAGCAGAGGCGCCGGCTTGGGCCGCGTCGTCGGCGTGGCCTAGAACCTGGGAAGTGCGCAGCGCGCCGATACCCGCGAACACCGGGACGTCACCCGCGTGCTCAACTGCTAGCTGGGTGACCCGTTGGCGCTCTTCGCGAGTGAGGTACGCGTAGGAGCCAGTGGAGCCGAGGGCGGTGATCGAGTCGACGCCAGCGGCAGCAAGGCGTTGAACCAAGCCAATGAAGGCCTTCTCGTCGACCTGATCGTCGTGAAGCGGTGTGAGCGGGAAGGCGCTGAGTCCGGTGAACATGTGGGGTCCTTTCGTTGCGGTCAAATACGCGCAGTGTTGTCCACTTGGCTGCTCTGACACTAACCCTCAGAACCAGGGTTGGGGTCCCGCTTTTCCCGGTGGTCGAATCTCCGGTCCATATTTCCGGGGTCCTCTGCAAGACCGCGTTGGAGTTCATGGCACCCCCTTCCTCCGATGGCGTCGTCGCCATGTGGGCAGCCAAACACACGACGCGCCTTTGCAGAAGATCCCCCGTGCCGGCACTGCCCATCGCGGGCGCACCGGAGGACATTCGCACCGGAGTACGCTGATGCCCACCTTGCATGCCGCTAGCAGTAGGAGCACCATGAGCAACTCATCAGCAACGGTCGCCATCACCGGAGCAACGGGGGCCATCGGCGGACTGGTAGCCCGTCGACTTGCCGAACAGGGCGTGGCACAGCGGTTGATCGTGCGCGATCTCAACAGGGCACCGGAACTTCCGTTGGCCGAGGCACGCGTCGCGGAATATGGCAACGGTGCGGCAGCCCGGGAAGCGCTGGAGGGCATCGACACCTTGTTCATGGTCTCCGGTAAAGAGAGCGCCACGCGTCGGGAAGAACATCGGATCTTCATCGAGGCCGCCGCCGCTGCAGGGGTCAAGCACATCGTCTACACCTCGTTCTTCGCCGCGGCCTACGACGCCGTGTTCACTCACGCGCGCGACCACGCAGAGGCAGAGGACCTCATTAAATCGTCTGGGATGCAGTGGACCCTGCTGCGAGACAACTTCTACATGGACGTGATGCTTCACTTTGTCGGGGAGGACGGCGTGCTGCGCGGACCGGCCGGCGACGGCCGCTGCTCTTTGGTCGCCCGGGACGACGTCGCCGCTGTCGCCACCCGGATTCTCGAAGCCCCCGAGGGCCACGCAGACAAGACCTACGATCTGACCGGTCCCGGGGCGCTGACCCTGTCCGAAGTGGCCACCGCGATCAGCGCCGCACAGGGTCGCACCGTGACTTTCCACAACGAAACCGTGGAAGAGGCTTACGAATCCCGCCGCGCCTGGCCTGCTGAACAGTGGGAGTACGACGCGTGGGTCTCTACTTACACTGCCATCGCCTCGGGGGACCTTTCCGAGGTCAGTGGCGACGTGCAACGGGTTCTGGGCCGGACACCCATGACGTTCGAGCAGTTCCTGCAGACGAAGTGAGCCCGGTAGCCTCTGAGTTTGTGAGCCCTTGAGCTCGTGACCTGCGCATCGGTTAGTAGTCAGCCTTGGAATAAACCGGAAACCCTCTCCGTTTGTACTCCCACAAGCGCACACAGAGAGGAACCACCCATGAATATCGGAATCATCGGCGTAGGCAGCATCGGCTCCACACTCGCCAAGCGTCTGCCCGCCAAGGGTCACGACGTCAAAATCGCCAACTCCCGCGGCCCCGAAACCATCGACGAAGACTTGCTGGCCAACGGCGCACAGGCTGTGACGGCAGAAGAGGCCGCGAGCGACGTCGACGCCCTCATTCTGTCCATCCCGCTCGCCGCGATGCCCAAGCTGGCACCGATCATCCAGGCGCTGCCCGACGAGACAGCGGTGATCGACACTTCCAACTACTATCCCCACCGCGACGACGCCATCGAGGCGATCAACAACGGCCAGACCGAAAGCAAGTGGGTCGTGGAGCAGTTCGGTGGACGCACGATTGCCAAGGCGTGGAACGCAGTTCTAGCGGGCGTCTTCGCGGATCAGGCGCGTGAATCGGGTGATCCCGAGCGCATCGCCATTCCCGTGGCCGCCGACGACGCTCACACCGGAGAGATCGCCCGCTCCCTGGTCGAGGACACCGGTTTCGACGCGGTGGACGCTGGTTCGCTGGCCGAATCCTGGCGCCAGCAGCCCGGATCCCCCGTGTACTACACGAGCCTGTCCGCAGACCAGGTCGTGGACGCACTCGCGAGGGCTGAGAAGGACCGCATCCCGCCGCGTCGTGACCTGGCTATCGGCGTGATCATGGACCGTGCGGATGACCCCTCACTCACCATCGATCACCACTACCTGACCCAGTTGAACCGCGTCATCTACGGCTGATCTGTAGTCAGATCTCGACGACGAAGGCCGCGCTGACATTTGTGGCTCGAGTTCGCACCCGAAACCCGGTTTTCACTGCGAACCTCTGCCCAGGATGTCGGCAGACCGACGCACAGACACCAACGCTAGGAGAACATCACTCATGAAGATCGGACTCATCGGAACCGGCCACATCGGCTCCAGCTTGGCCAAGCGCCTGCCCACCAAGGGCCATGAGGTCAAAATCGCTAACTCTCGCGGACCCGAAACCATTGATAGCGACCTCTTGGCCACCGGTGCACAGGCGGTGACCGCGGAAGAGGCCGCGAGCGATGTCGACGCACTGATCCTGTCCATTCCCCTGAACGCCATGTCAAAGATCGCGCCGCTGGTTCAGTCGCTGCCGGAACAGACCGCAGTGATCGACACCTCCAACTACTATCCCAACCGGGACGACTCTATTGAGGCGATCGAGAATGGCCAGGTGGAAAGCGAGTGGGTGGTGGAGCAGCTGGGTGGACGCACCATCGTGAAGGCTTGGAACGCCGTCGGCTGGGGCGTGCTCGCGGATGATGCGCGCGAAGCGGGAGACCCCGAACGCGTCGCCATCCCGGTGGCGGGCGACGACGCCCACGCGAAGGAGATCGCGATGACCCTCGTCAACGACTCCGGCCTGGATCCCGTGGATGCCGGATCCCTGGCCGAATCCTGGCGTCAGCAGCCCGGCTCCCCGGTGTACTGCACGAAACTCACGGCGGACCAGATCCCCGCGGCGCTAAAGGCGGCGCGCAAGGAGAAACTTGCTCACCGCCGCGACATGTTCGTGGCCGTGCTGTTCGATCACATGGAGGACGAGACGCTGACCGTGGATGCCGACTACGGAACCCAGCTGAGCCGCATCATTTACAGCTGACCAGCTCCCTGAATCTGAAAACGGTGGCGCGCCGACATCTGTGGCACTAGATCGCACCCGGAACCCGGTTTTCGCTGCGGTCCTC
Organism: Kocuria carniphila; assembly: GCF_004136555.1. GTDB lineage: Bacteria > Actinomycetota > Actinomycetes > Actinomycetales > Micrococcaceae > Kocuria > Kocuria carniphila. The sequence continues at coordinate 17,523 of NZ_NOIT01000011.1, read as the reverse complement.
TGCCTAGGATGTCGGCGCGCCACGAGTGCCGCTTTCCGAGTGATTACGCCTCGGGAATTGCCTTGCCCCACTTCTCCAGCGTCATGGAGGCGGGTTCGGGGCCGCCGCGCACGCCCTTCTCCAAGGCGTCGATGGCCGCGATCTCACTATCGGTCAGTTCGAAGTCGAAGATGTCGAAGTTCTCCGCAATGCGCTCCTCGTGCACCGACTTGGGGATGACCTGCACACCCTTCTGGAAGTGCCAGCGCAGCATGACTTGGGCGGGTGACTTGCCGTGGGCGGTGGCAATCTCGCCGATCGTGGGGTCCTGCAGCGGGCTGCCCTCGCCACCCTCGTAATTCACGACGCCGCCTATCGGTGACCAAGCCTGCGGCAGAACTCCGTGCTCGCGCCCCACCGCGACAACCTCTTCCTGCTGGAAGTACGGATGCAGTTCGATCTGGTTGACCGTGGGGACGACATCGGTCTGGGTGAAGAGTTCGGTCAGGTCCTCGACCATGAAGTTGCTAACGCCGATCGCGCGCACCTTGCCGTCCGCGTAGAGCTTCTCGAGAGCCTTGTACGCCTGGATCGTGCGGTCGAACTCGGTGGTGAGCGGCTGGTGCAGAATCAGCAGGTCGATCGTGTCGATCCCAAGCTTGCCGGTGGCCTTTTCGAAGGCGTGCAGGGTCTCGTCGTACCCAAAATCGCTGATCCAAATCTTGGTTTCGATGAAGATGTCGTCCCGCGGGATGCCCGATTCGGCAATTGCTTCGCCCACGCCGCGCTCGTTGCTGTATGCCGCGGCGGTGTCGATGTGCCGGTAACCGACTCTCAAGGCCTCAGCGACAGCAGTCTTGGTCTCCTCCGGTGGGGTCTGAAAAACGCCGAAGCCAATCGCAGGCATGACAACGCCATTGTTGAGTGTGATGTCCGTGTTCTGTGTAGTGCTCATGAATTCGACTCTAGGCCTCGGTTAGGGGGTTGAGGGAGCCCCTGAAGACCGATGGATACAGTGCTCACCGAGGAATCAGCATTCAGGATCTGTGCCGGAGTGTCGTTCAGAATTGGGATTCCACGCGTTTTGGAGGACCCGCATGACCATCAGCACGTTCGACCCGCCCGCCTCACCCGAGCCTGGGATTCCCCGTCCGGAGCATCCTCGCCCGCAGTTCGTGCGGGAGCACTGGGTGAATCTCAATGGCCAGTGGGATTTCGAGATCGACCGCAGTGACTCCGGGATCGACCGCGGGCTGGTCTCGCGGCCGCTGGCCGGAACGATCACCGTCCCGTTCGCCCCGGAGTCGGAACTGTCAGGGATCGGGGACACCGATTTCCTGGAGGCCGTCTGGTACCGCCGGGTGATCACGGTCCCGGCCGAGTGGGATGGACTGCGTCCGGTGCTGCACTTCGGCGCCGTCGACTACGACGCCACGGTGTGGGCCAACGGGGTGGAGGTCGCCCGTCACCGCGGCGGCTTCACTCCGTTCAGCGCGGACCTCTCGAGCGTGGTTGGCCCGGGCGAGGACGTGGAGATCACAGTCCGCGCCCGCGACCTGCACCGCGAGGTCCAGGCCCGCGGCAAGCAGGCCACGTGGTTCGCCAACACCCACTGCCACTACACGCGCACCACCGGGATCTGGCAGACGGTCTGGCTCGAAGGGGTCCCACCGGTCTCTATCGAGCGGCTACAGGTCACCCCCAACGTCGCGGCCCGGACCCTCACGGTTCTGGCACCGCTGTCCCGCAACCTCGCCGACGGCGTGCTGCGGGTTCGCGTGTCCGATCCGGATGGTCGGTTGGTCGCCGAAGAATCGGTGCGGACGGGCTACGATCTGGCACCGAGCGCCGTCGTCCGCATTACCGAAGAGGACGTGCGGCTGTGGGACGTGGGCGACCCGCAACTATATGGCGTGGAAGTCGCGGTGCTCGCTGAGGCCGACGGCGCGGAACTCGACCGGGTGCGCAGCTACGCGGCGCTGCGATCGGTGAGTATCGACGGCACTTCGTTCCGACTGAACGGGCGCCGGGTGTTCCAGCGGCTCGTGCTCGATCAGGGGTACTGGCCGGAATCGCTCATGACGGCACCGAGCGATCAGGCGCTCATCGAGGACATCGAGCTGTCCATGGCGGCGGGCTTCAACGGCGCGCGCCTGCATCAAAAGGTCTTCGAGGAGCGGTTTCTTTTCCACGCTGACCTGCGTGGATACCTGGTGTGGGGAGAATTCGGGGACTGGGGTGTGTCCGGGCAGGGGCCGGTGGGGCACAACCAGAAGCCGGATGCGTCGTTCGTGGCGCAATGGATTGAGGCGGTACGGCGGGACGTGAACCACCCGTCCATCGTGGGCTGGTGCCCGCTGAATGAGACGCACCAGGTGCTGCACGACCGGATCACCGTGCTCGACGACGTCACCCAGGCTATGTTCTGGGCCACCAAGCTGGCGGATCCGACCCGGCCGGTGATCGATGCGTCCGGGTATTCGCACCGGGTTCGCGAGACCGATGTCTACGACTCGCATTCCTACGAGCAGGATCCCGAGGCGTTCCGCGCGGAGCAGGCCGGGCTGGCGCACGGGGATCCGCACGTGAACCGGTATCACGGGGGTGAGATCGCCCTCCCCCACGCGCGGCCGGAATACTCGGTGCCGCATGCCGGGCAGCCGTTCTTCATTTCGGAGTACGGGGGTATTTGGTGGAACGAGGAGGAAGCCTCTCGCGCTGATGCGGAATCCGCGGGCCAGGATCAGTCCGATTCTTGGGGCTACGGGGATCGCGTGCGCAGTAAAGAGGAGTTCTACGAACGCTTCGAGGGGCTGACCAACGTGCTGCTGGATGACTCCAACATGTTCGGCTATTGCTACACGCAGCTCACCGATGTGTTCCAGGAGAAGAACGGGATCTACAGCTTCGACCGCAGTCGGAAGTTCGACGTCGATCGGTTGCGGCGAGTTCAGCAGCGCACCTCGGCGTACGAGTTGCGGGAGGATTGAGGCAGCTTTAGACCACCCCGAATATCTGGGTCACTTTCAAGCCACTCGAAGCGGCTCTGGGCGGCTTAGGGATGACTGGGCTCTCGCGATCACGGCGCGTCTTCGGTCGCTGTGCCGTTGGCCTGCGGGCTCCGACATTTGAGGTAGAGATGCGCACGTGAAACCCATGTTTCGCTGCGTACCTCTGCCCAGAATGTCACTCACTTCAGCCGTGGCGGCATCCGGACTTGAACGGCTACTCACCCATCACGATTCTTTGCGCACCGTCCGCCGGGAGGACGGTGAAGGTGTCCGGAGTCTGTAGTTCGTGGTCGGCGAAGGTTCTGAGGACGGCGTCTCGGACCTGGTCCAGCTGGCTCTTGTGAACGAGGGCGATCGCGGAGCCGCCGAAACCGCCGCCTGTCATTCGGGCGCCGATGGCCCCGGTGTTCAGGGCTGCGTCGACGGCGAGGTCGAGTTCGAGGCAGGAGACTTCATAATCGTCACGCAGCGAGACATGCGAGGCGGTCATCAGTTCGCCGACGCCGCTCAGATCGCCTTGGCGCAGCCGCCGCACCGTCTCCAGCACTCGGCCGTTTTCGCTCAGCACATGCCGGACTCGGCGGGCGGTTTCATCGTCGAGGACGTCGAGGGGGCCGGGTGCGGATAGGTCCGTTCTCGAGGTCCCTTTGTTGGGTGGGGCGCCCGGGACGGGACCGGTGGCAGGAGCGGCATCGGCGGCGGTGTTAGGCGCGGAGCCGGGAACGCTACCGGTGGCCGAGATGGTGGCGGGAGCGGCGTCGTCGCCGATGGGGATGTCCCGCAGGGAGGTGACACCCAAGGTGGCCGCGGCGCGTTCGCACGAGGTGCGGCGGGCGGCGTATCCGCCGTCGGCGTGGGAGTGGGCGACCTTGGTGTCGATCACGAGCACGCTAAGGCCGTGCTCGGCGAGGGGTAGGGGTACGATCTCGGATTCGAGGGTGCGGCAGTCGAGGAACAGCGCGCCGCCGGCACGGCCCATGAGGGACGCGGACTGGTCCATGATGCCGGTGGGCGCGCCGACGAACTCGTTCTCCGCGCGCTGGGTAAGGTGGGCGAGGTCGGAGTGGCTCAGGCCCAGGCCGAGGAGGTCGTTGAGGGCGACGATCGTGGCGACTTCGACCGCGTGGGATGAGGACAGGCCCGCGCCCACGGGCACGGTGGAGTCGAGGAGCAGTTCGAAACCGGGGACTTCCGCGCCGCCCAGACCGGCCAGGACGTACACGACGCCGGCGGGGTAGGCGGCCCAGCCGTCGACCGATCCAGGGGTGAGTTCCGAAACGGTGAAGGTGGCTCGGGAAAACTCGCCACCGTCCGGGGAGTAGGTGGAGGCTAAGTCAGCGGTTCCCGCCCTCGGGTCGGACGGCTGTTTCAGCCGCACCGCCACCATGGCCGCACGGTCAATTGCGAATGGGAGCACGAACCCGTCGTTGTAATCCGTGTGCTCGCCAATCAGATTCACCCGGCCCGGGGCCCGCCAAATGCCGTGCGGGGCGTGGCCGAAGAGCTCGGTGAAACGGTGGGTGAGACGTTCGGCGCGGGTGCGCTCGTCATGCTGGGTGGGCTGGTGGTTCATGACGCAGCCTGCCTCAGGCGTTCGGCGGTCTGTTCCGCGGTGATGTCGTTGATGAAGGCGCCCATGGCGGCCTCGGAGCCGGCGAGGAATTTAAGTTTGTCCTCGGCTCGGCGGGGGCTGGTCAGCTGGAGGTGGAGCCAGCCGGCTTCGCGATCCGCAGTGGTGATCGGCGTCTGGTGCCATGCGGCGATGTAGGGCGTGGGGGTCGAGTAGAGCCGGTCCACGCGCTGCACGAGATCGCGGTAAAGCACGGCAAGTTCATCGCGTTCGTTGCCGGTCAGTGCCGCAAGATCGGGGAGCTGTCGATGCGGGACCAGGTGCACTTCCAACGGCCACCGAGCGGCGTAGGGGACGTAGGCGGAGAAGTGATCGCCGGTCAGGACCATGCGGTCGCCAGCTTCGGTTTCATCGCGCAGCAGTTCGCCCATGAGCGGCCAGCCGGTGGTGTCCAGGTGCGCCCGCGAGCGCTCAGCCAGGCGGGCTGCGGTTGGTGCGGCATACGGGTAGGCGTAGATCTGCCCGTGCGGATGGTGCAGGGTCACGCCGATCTGTTCACCGCGGTTCTCGAACGGGAACACGTGGCGGATACCCGTCATGGCGGACAGCGCCTCGGTGCGCTGGGCCCAGGCCTCGACCACCGTGCGGGCGCGTTCGAAAGGCAGGGTCCCGAAAGAGCCCTCGTGCTCGGGCGTGTAGACCACCACTTCGCAGCGGCCATACGCGGACGACGGCGCTCCCCACAGTTCCCGTCCCATCGCACCTTCCGGTGACGGCAGTTCCCCCAGCTCCGGGCCGAGCGACGGGAAGCGGTTCTCGAACGCGACTACGTGAAAGTCCTCCGCCGGAATCTCCGACGCCTTGCCGCCCACCGACGGGCACAGCGGACACTCATCGGCCGGCGGTAGATACGTGCGGCTCTGCCGGTGAGCGGCCACCGCGACCCACTCCCCCGTCAGCCGATCAAAACGCACCTGACCGTGACCGGAGCGCTCGCCCAGCGGACGGGTATCGATCACGTGCTCTACGGGCGCGGTGCCGCGGTCGCTGAAGAATATGGCCTCGCGCCCGTCGGCCAGGAGGTGGCTCCGGTGCTCGATGGGCCCTTCATCCGTAGAGTCACTCATGGATTGAGAGGTGGAGTCTGTGGCCCTTCCCATTGCACATCCCTGCCTGCTCGACGGTGCTAGTCGGGTTCACTGTCTCACACGCCGCGCGACCCCGGCCCGCGCAGGATCACTGATCGTTCTCCGTCATCTGCTCCCACGCGGTCGATCCGGGCAACGGGCCGCGAGGGTCCAGGTTGTCGTGGTCGGGGTTGGAAACGCGAGTGGGCGACGTCGTCGGACTGGGCGTGCTGCTGGCCGACTCGCTGGAGGTCGAGGAGGCGCTCTGGCTGGGACTCGAGTTCTCTTCAGCCGAGGACTCTCCGCAGCCCACCAACAGTCCACCCATGATCAACGCCGCAGCCCCCGCAACGGCGGCCCGAGCCCGTCCGGCCGAGCAAGTTTTTGTCGAGTTCTCAAGTACACGATTCACGATTACCCCCATAGATTCTGTCGGGCGCCTCATGCGCCTGCCTCGATCTAAGCCGTTGAGCGAACGCGAATCATCGGCCCTGGCCAATCTGTGGATAACTCCGGCATTGGCCCCAAATAGTGGCGGAACATTACATCGGACTGACGCCGCATGCGCTGATCCGCCGTCGGCGTCTGCAGGAGGCAGCGGAGCACATTCGAGTGGATCCGGCGGTAAGTCTTTCGCCCGTTGCCGCGGCTCATGGGTTCTCGGACCAGGCGCACTTCGCGCGGGAGTTCCAGCGGTTTCTGGGGCAGACGCCGAGGGAGTATCAGACCCAGGTGCGGATAGGGAATGGAAGTCAGATCTCCTGATCGACTATGTACACCTTCCCGCGAGGTCGTTGGTCCCGCCTAGCGATAAACGTCTGGCTAGTCAGCTGTTCTCGTACGATTGTTTAGTCAGTGACTCGACTACGTCCCAAGGAGACGTTGTTGTCACCCGGAGTTCCAAATCACCAGTCCCGAAATGGCCAATATTCCTAACATCGCGCATGAATCCTGGAACCAAATCAATGTCATCCGGGTTCACCTTGAGATAGATTAGGAGATTGTTTGAAACGGAATGAACTTCGACGCACGCAAAGTTTTTCATTCGCCTAAAAGCAAAGTAATCCTGTCTGGCATTCTTGACAACATCATCCCCCAAATTCAGCGCAAAGTCTTCAAACTTTTTATATAAGTCCGCGAGGTCCGCGGTCGCCTTATTCAGCTGATTCAGTGCACTTCTATCCTTCTCGCCCCTCACAGAACTGTTGCTCCAGGAAGTTGATGTCTGGGGGGACTTCCGCACCCCTTGGTCTGCAGAACTCGTAGTAATAAGTTCGATACTGACAAGGTTGCCATCAAACTCCTTGTACCGAACTAACTCCACGTTGCGATCTATCTGGCGGACCGCGTACTCGTCGTACCTATTGAAGTCACTGGCGATACAGATGAGCCTTGGCGCGCTCCAGTCCACTTCCATTGAGGCTTCCCGCCCGTATTTCAGAGAGACAATTTTTTCAAAATCGCCCTGGTGATCAACTAGCCAATCCAGGTAGAAGAGTCCTTGGTTGATCACGTTCTCGTTACTAGCCCGCTTGTACTCAAAGATGACAGGAAAATTGTTCTCATCAATCCCCAAGGAATCAATCCGTCCCCGGTGCACCTTCCCTGTGGAGTGCTCGCTTACCAGGAATCGAACGCCGAACATGGTCTCCATGTTCTCCTCGATCAGCTGCTGCAGCCTCTTCTCGAGCTCCATTGACCGTGAGTCAAGCTCGGTGGCTACATTGTCGGCTATTGAGAACAGCTTGAGGTCACTCATGCTAGAAGTGTGGCACAGCGCTTAGAAGGTCCTCGACTTCGCCTCTGGGTCGATACCCCAAGATAGTGGCTAGACCCCATATTCCGGCGCCCGCAGGTTAATCACCGCGATGTCCTCCTGGTCCTTCTCCCGCTGCGCCAGCAACTGGATCAGGTCCTCCTGCCTGGGCTGGCCCAAGGTCAGTCGGTACCGGGTCAGCGCCGTTCGCAGTCGTTCATATCGGGCGATGTCATGGCTCAACGGATACTGCGCCAACACCCGTTCGATGCGTGCATTGCCTGGATACATCCACCACGGGGAGAACTCTCCGAGCCGGTTTTCAGTCGATTCGGCAACCCTCATCGCCGCTCGCCACGCCTGCGGCTCACCGCAGGACACTACGTGCGCCCAGTGCGCTTCAGCAATGTTCTTCCGTACAGCATGCCCGCCAAATCGGTTGACCCGCCCCTCACGCTGCTCGAAGTCAACCGGGTTACTCGGGAGATTCCAGTGAACCAGTGCGTGGCTCCACCAGTGGAAGTCGATGCCTTCTTGCCCCACGCTCGTTGTCGCCAGAACAAACGGCGCGAAGGGACTATTGAACGCGTTGCGCACTTCGCCCATGCGCACTCCGCCGCTCTCATCGGTCGCCAGTTCCGATCCGTATCTCACCGCGAACCCCGAGGTGAAAGCGATGGGAGTACGTTCCGCATCCGTCGCGTGAGCCACGTACCTGACGGAACGCAAGGTCAATGCATCCACGGCCCGCCTGACCAAAGACATCAGCACGCTGGAATTCAACGGTGCGAACCCGGTCTCACTATGCAGTTGATAAAGGTATTCATCGAGGACGGCGCGCAGATTTCCGTCAGCGCAGTACCGCAGCACACTGCGCCAATAGACCCGCTCGGAGGGGTACAGGGTGTCGAGCAATGCGATCGTTTCGGGCCGGTTGAATAACGTACGCAATCCCTCGGCCAGGGAGAACGCCGCCGCCCACAGATCTTCTTCCGGGATCTGAGATCCATCAGACAAAGCACTCAACGCTCTAAGCGCGATGTTGCCGGGGCTAAACGCCGCAATTCGTGCGGCTGCGCGATCCAGGTGAGCGCCCGGCGTCGTCAGCGTCTGACCGATCTGCAACGCTTGGTCTACGTGTTCTATGAAGCTTGTGCGTCCGCTGCCAGCAGTCGAATCCTCCGCATGTTCTTCAGAGAGGAAAGTGGCCACCCGACTGGCCAGTTCCCCCGCGGTATCACCGGTGAACGCCTCCGGGACGAACCCCGGCACAGAGAAGAACGTTTCCCAGGGCTGACCAGTGGACGACTCACCCAGAGGTCCGAAATTTTGCACATACGAGCGGGCCGACACGCGCCCACCCGCAGCCCGGGCAACCTCGAGCTCGTCAGCCTTGAACGCAACTCCCGGATGCGGCCAGAACATCGCGAGGGTGGACATTGCAGCCGCTCGGTCCGCCGTGATTCGGTACCTCAGACGCGGCGCCGCCTGCTTCCTGGCCTCAGGTGTGTAGGCCCTGAAGTACTCCAAATTTCCGGCTGCCCGGCGGTCCGCTTCATAACTGAGCAGCGAGGCAATCGCCTTGGGTGCTCCGGTCCACGCGGAGAAGACCACCTGCTTGGTCACTTCCCTCTTCGCAAACTTTCGGTAGACGTCACCCGGCTCCAAATAGGGCATGGTGGGCGGCACCCACAGCAGCTTCCACCAGCCCTGGCCCACTGTCCGTTGGGCCAATTGCCGCAGGTGACCATTCCCGTAATCCACGGATTCGAAGCGCTCGACGGCCGCCGCATCCAATGACCGTGCTTCTCCCAGCGCGGTCGCAACACGGTCTGCCTCGGAGCCTTCCAACGCCTCCTTCAGCTTCTCGTCCACCTTGTAACCCAGCATGAAGTTGGCGAAGTACGGAATCGATTTCCAGTACTCGAATTCAACTCGTGAACCCACTAATCGCCCCAAATCAGCCAGGCGCGCCCACTCCGCGATGTCCTCCGCACTGGGGCTGGGGGTACCCAGCGACTTCACCTGGACCAGGTCCGTTCGCTCCCCAATGGGCGGCCGCTCGGCTCGCGACATCACGGGCAACAGCAGCCTGCGCACGTCATCCGCCTCAGCCTTGGCATCGGCCTGGTTACTCAACGCCGTGCGGTAGGTGCGCAGCGCCCGTTGGACAGGGAGAACGACGTCGTTCTGGTTACCTTCAATGCCGCCCTCAAGCCTTGATTGCCCAGGCTTCTTTCCGAGCAGGAACCGGAGCGTACCCAAGAAGTCTTGGACGTGGTCGTCCTCCGATTCCCCATAGCCCGTAAATGGTTTATAGGGCGTGGCAGACAAGAGCAGCACGCGAGCGTCTTGATGGTCGAAGAGCTCGTGCGCGAGCTCGGCCGCCTCGCCATATGCCGGATCCAGCAAATGTTTGAACCGTTGAAACTCGTCCAAGATGATCAAGTCCGGTTCCAAGACCTCCACTCCGGCTTTGGCGAGCGCGGAGCGTAAGCGTCCCATGACGTTCTGAGCGCTGTTCCAGTACTCATCGCTCCACTCACCACCCCGGAGCCTGGGATCATCTCGGAGCCGCTCGAATTGCTCCAACGTTCCATCCCGGGTGATGAGACGGCGGAACTGGTTCTCGATTCGCTGATCATAGGTCTCGCCAATTGAATCGATCAGTGGCTGAACGTAGTTTCGGTCGAATCGCTCCGGACTCTTCACGTTTCCCGTGAGCAAGATCCGGGTGGCGTTCTTCTTGGCGGGATCGTCCTTATTGCTGATCAAATCGAGGAAGAAGACCAGCATCGCCCGCTCTTTGGCAGATCCTTGTCTCCACCCGCCCTGGCTAAAGGACGTACCGGGTGTGAAAGAAATCAGATTAACCTTCTTGGCGCCGCCCTCCTCGGAAGCAAGACGGTGAGTCTCTCGCGCCAGCAACGTGAGCCTGGTTGTCATGCTCACGTGCCTGTCCCCGGTGACGTTCAGGCGGGTTAAGTTCTGCGCCGCGAGGTCCATGTTGCTGCAGATGTACACGATGTTGATGTGATCGGCAGCGGACTCTTCAGCTGACAGGTGCTCGATGACCTTAGCGATCAGCCCGCGCGCGACAATGCTCTTACCCAGACCCGTCTCATCAGCGACCAGAAACTTATGTGATCCCGTGGCAGAGGAGTCCCCGTAGAGCTGCTCGAAGACATGCTCCACGGTGTCCCGCTGGAACTTCTTAAGCCCAGCCAGCACGCCGTTAACATCAACCTTGACCATCAGCGCTACCCGTCTTGTTCAACTTCTGAAGCAGACGATGGGCTTTCCAGGCGTTCTTCCACAGCTCATCAAATCCAGGCGGGAGGATCGGCTCGCCAGTTCCGTCCTGATCCTTCTTGCGGATGATATCGATGATCCGTTTCGCGTCTTCCAGGCCCTGCGACTTCCCCGCCACGGCTCGGACAATCGCTTCCATCAAGGCAGGTTCATCATTCCGCCCGGATCCGTTGAAGAGGAATCCCGCCCCGGTTTTGTTCACGGGTTCATCCATCCAGAGACCTGAGATTTCCAGCATGAGCGCCAACAATCGCATGAAGGTTCTGGTGTCCGTGAGCTGCCGAGCAATGATGGCATCCCGGCGCTCATCGAGATCGCCGAGCATTTCGGCTAGGAGAATGGTGGTCTGCTTGGTGCCGTTTTCGGCCGTGACAGTTATCCGTAGGAATGGACTGATGTCAGTCAGGTCCAAACCGCCATAAAGTCCCGCAGACTCTTCCGTCACGGCGAACTCATAACTGCTCACAGCCGGGTTCGACAGCATCTCCCATCGGACAGTAATGCCCTTCCGCGAGGCTCGCCGCAAGACATCCTGGATCGCCGAATCCGCCCACACCTGAACACCATGCGGTTTCTCGTCAACACGCTGCACCCAGAATCGGACTGACGCCAATTGACGCCCCACCGAATCGAGCTCGTACTCGAGCTTCTCCTGCTCAGGGGTTTCTTTGCCGCCATCGGATAAATAAGGCTCCTTGAGCTCCCCTAAGGCCTCCCACGTGGCATCGAGCCCGTACTTGGCTCGAGAAAGCTCGAATTCAACCATCATCTCTGCATTACGCGAGTAGGCCCCACCAGTGGCGTTGGCCGAGCCAACCACCACGCGTGCTTTCCGGTTGCCGTTCAGCACCAGAGCTTTGGCGTGGAGACCTACGAGACGTGAGGCGGCGTCCTCCTCTTCGCCCTCGAGCACCGCCTTGTTCAAGACGTACGTGTGAAGTTTCGCATCCAAGCTCTCCGGTGAAAGACGGTCGATCTGTTCTTCTCGTGAAAGCAGGGCTACGGCGCCGCTGAGCTTGGAACGGATGTGCGCCAGACCGTCGTCGCTGATGAACGGAGAAATGACGAGGGCGCGAGTCCCGTGGATATCCAACGTTGACGCGCCGGTCCCGTCGAAGAAGTGGAACGTTGGGGCCGCGCCATCCAGTTGCTCCCATTCCACATCACGGATCCACCGGGCAAATCTCTTCACGCGCCCTGCGCGTGCCGGATCAAGCGGGTTGATGCTCCAATCGGGCAAGCTGCGCAGCAGGCGTGCAAGCGGTTCGTTCTGGGCTCGGAGCTCCGCGTTAGGGGTGTCCACCCGGCGGCCGTCGAGTCTGAGGAGGATGTCCCAGCTACGGTCGTCCGTGAGGTTCCGGCTCGCGCAGAGAAAGCGATATGCGACGTCGTCCTTGTCGTTCAGATTGCGGTACTTCAGAAACCAGACCTTGGGGTGGAAAAGTCCGCCGTGGTTGCGGAGGTCCACGGGGTGGATCATGGATTCGAGTAATGCGACCAGGTCGCTATTGGTGCCGAGTCTCATTTCGCCGGCCTGGCAGAAGATGTCAATGCGATCGGTGAACTGGCGGATGCTTTCGAGGATGCCCAGTTTGTCGTCCGCGGCCGATACTCGTCGGGAGGCGAAAGACAACGGAACGCTCAGCGCCGTGGCCAGGTCCAACGTGAACGTGGTGCCTACCGCGTAGGAGAGGTCGAAGCCCGGGGGTGGTTTGAGTTCTTCGGCGAAGGCCGCGCGGGATTGTGGTTCAAGCAACCGCTTCGCCTCCTTCGCGCGCCAAGCCCTCGTGGATGTCGAGGAGAATTCGACGAACCTGCGTCCATCGGTAGGTCAGACGGCCAGCACCGCTGGCACCGCCCCATGTGGCGAGACGCTTCTTGTTGCCGAGCCGCGCTTGCGCTCCCTTGGCCAGTTTTTCGCGCCGGGTCACGAGTTCGCGGGCGCCGGGGTGATTGACGACGTCGCTCGGGCCCATGTCCGCGACCAGCGAGAACCACTCCCGAACGAATGTGAAGGAGAACTGGTTAACCGGGCGGGATCGAATGCCATCCACTTCCGCCCGAATTTCATAGGCGAGGTCTTCCGAGGGACGGTAACTCGTGCTGACGCGCTCTACCCACTCCGCCAGCCGGCCTGAGTATCCGTCGGCAGGATAGCTAGCACCCTCAAGACCGTAGGACTCGTATTCTTCAGCGAGCATCACGTTGTACAGCAACTGAGCGCCGTGCATAACCTCGGAGAACGTCGCGGCGAGATCCAGGCGCTTTTTCGCTTCTCCCTGAGCGCGCTGAGCAACTGGGTCCTCCCACGGCGCTTTACTCTCCTCGCCGGGAGGGTTGAACAGGAGATGGTTAAGAAGCCGGTCAGGTGCATTCGACACCATCCGTTCACGCAGCCAGGACGCTTCCTCAAATCCCATGGCAAACCCCTCAGGGATGCTGTTGGGGAATCCTTCTGGTCGTTCGGGTAGACCAGGATGCCAAACATGGGGTGTGTTCGGGTCGGAGTTATCTGGGGCATCAGACACGATCTCGTAGGTGGCCATGGCCGGCCAGTAGACGCTCGAGGGCAGTCTCTTGAGAGCTCTACCCGCTTCAGCGCCAAGCAATCCGGCCTTATCTTCGGCGCTTTTTAGGGCGTCAATGGTGGCCCACTCATTCCTACGAGCGCGATCTGAACTATTCGGCTTGCCTCCCGCCATGGAAAAAGCCCACGAGATGAAAAGGAAATACCGCGCGCGAGTGTGCAGTGTGGACGTGCCGGGGAAAAGACCGTCCGAGAAGGCATCTCGGAACTGGGACAGCCCCAGCTCATCGCGGCTGTCTCGCTGCTCGAAGAGCCGAATGATGTCTTGCATCCGGCGCTGGTCCTCGCTGGACGCGTCGAGCCACGTGATCGCAGCAACCATGGTGCGCCTCTCCCCTGCTTTAGACCCGTAGCGTGTACATCAGCCCGACTACCGCTCCCTAGATCCCTTCAAGGCCTTTATATCTCAGTTCAGCTCTAAGGTTCCGTCTTTGAGGCCGCCGTCGGTTGAGGTAACAATCACCTGTTATTACGGACCAGTAGATTCCACGTGGGCCAGGCGGTCGAGTCCTCTATAGACTCAAGAAACCCCGAGTCCCCCTGGAGAGCTAACCCTGATGAGCGCGTCAAAGTCGTACGAAATCGCACTTCAAGCTGGCACTGTTCTTGCCTTCGCATTGCGCCCTTTCGTGGAGCGACATTCGCCCGTGGAGGGAGACCCACAGTCCTGGCTGGAGCTCATTGCGCGCTCTGACTTCAAGAGGCTTGGTCGCTACGACACCGAATATGCTCTGGACGACCCTCGGGTGCTTCTGAAGACCATCATTTTTCACCCTGAGCAGTTCGGTGATCAGTTCACGAAAGCGGACATCGAGTGGGCCAACGATGCCCTGAAGGTCCTGAACCTTGCTTCCAGCGCCACCACGAGCATTCGCTCCGCGACCGTTGAGAGCGCTCTAGAAAGCATGCAAATGCTCTTGGAGAGCATTGGTGCCATGAAGGCCTCGTTCCGCATTGAAGCAATTGCCGACGGCGCCTACTCCAATTTCGACGACGTGCTGGAAGGTCTCCCCGAGACGCCTGTTCTCGCGCCGATCACTTCGGCAGCGGCCGAGGAAACCCAGAAGGTCAACGATGCTCCTCCTGTGGCCCCGGAGTCGTACACGACCTGGGATGCCGAACCAGCGGCCGTGGAAACGCCCGAGCCATCGGAACCCACGTTTGAACCGGAGCACCAGCCTGAGTCACCGGAAGTTTCCAGTGAATTTGACGGCGAGGAAGATGCAGCTCCCCATGTAGCGGACCTCATCTCCATGCTCACGGACGAGGACGAGGTACCGCACGATTCAAGCGTCGCCGTTTTCAAGCAAGGGCCCGTCGTAGTCGAGGTCATCTACCGTGATGCCCTCAATTTCGCGCTGGTCCACAACCAGGTCAGTCCGATCGTGAAAGTTACTGCCTTCCACGATGACCAAGCTGCAGACCATGAACTCAACGAAGTGGTCATTAGTTTGGGTGACGAATCGCACCGCATCGAAGCCGATCCTTTCCGATTGTCGACGCTGCACCTGCCCCAGGTAGACGAGGACCGGCTTTCGGTCATGAGGCAGCTTGAGGGATCCGACCTGGCGTGGCACGTTCCCGCCAGGCAGTTCGCCGACATCGACGAGGCATCGCAGACTTCACTTCGAATCAACGTCACAATCGACGGCGAGCGCCAGACCCAAACACGTCCCATTCTTCTTCTGGCTCGCGATGAGTGGTACGCACGCTCGATTCCGGAAATACTCGCCGCGTTTGTCACACCCAATAGCAAAGCTCTGGTTCCCACGCTCCAACGTGCTGGCGAGATCCTGCGCGAGTGGACCGGGTCATCGGATTTAGACGGTTACCAGTCCGGTTCTGAACGTGCCGGGCAGATTGCCCAGGCACTTTACGTTGCCCTCCAAGAACTCGACATCACCTACATCAACCCTCCCGCGTCCTTCGAAACCACGGGGCAAAAGGTACGGCGGATTGAGGATGTCATTTCCGACAGGCTGGGCACGTGCCTTGATCTAAGCGTCATGTACGCTGCCGCGTTGGAGCAGGCGGGGTTGAACCCAGTCATCATCCGCACCCCGGGCCACGCCTTTACCGGTTTCCTCACCGTGGATTACCAACTGGCGGAACTCGCGCTGTCTGACCGGGGGATGATCGACAATGTTCTCCGAAGCTCAATGCTTATCCCGGTTGAGACCACGGCTCTCACGTCCTCCCCGGCCATGGACTTCGAAGCAGCGAAACGGGCTACGGCAGCCCGGTTCGATGAGGATGTTTACTACGTGCTCGACGTCGCGGCAGCGCACCGTCGTGTGCGTCCCCTTCCGCGCATTCGCCTAGACGCGACCGGCGACGTCGTCGAGCTCGTCATGGAGCGCGACGCACCCACGCCGCTGCCTGTTCAAACGGTGGAAGCCACCGGTGAGCCGGAAAGCTACCGGGAATCCGAAGAGAAGAACCTTCCGCCCAGAATTCGAAAGTGGCGGCAGGCCCTCCTCGATTTGTCGCTGCGCAATCCGCTGTTGAAGCTGCGCCGGACGGCTATGCCTCTTGCAGTTCCGGAGAGGTCTCTCGCAACTTTCGAAGACATGCTGGCGTCAAACTCTGAGCTCATGCTGCGAGCAGAAGATGATTTGGACGAGCTCGGGGCAGCAGCAGGTTACGACTCCGCCAGAAAGCTTGGCGACGATGCCCTTGATCGCATCCTTCGAGCCGAGAAGACCGTCTATGCAGGGGTGACTACCACCGGCTACGGAAACCGTCTGGATAAGCTCCGCCGCGAGGCCAAGTCGTCGATTGATGAAACCGGTGCGAATAACCTCTTCGTCACTCTCGGCGCTCTGTCCTGGAAGACCTCTACAGACCAGGAAGCCCTCGCGCCCCTTTTCCTTCTGCCCGTGCGACTCGAAGGACGTAAGAAGCAGCGGTTCCGCCTGTCGATCGAGGAAGGCGCAAAAGCCGAGCCCAACTGGTGTTTGATCGAGAAACTTCGTTCAGACTTCAACCTGACCATCCCCGTTCTCGAGGAACCGCCGGAGGACGAGCACGGAATCGATATGCCGCGTGTGCTCAAGGAAGTCCGGGCAACCTTGGCGCGGCAAAAGGTCTCCTTCCACGTGCAGCCCGACGTTCGGCTGTCTATGCTTCAGTTCTCCACCGTGGATATGTGGCGTGACATGGGTGAGCACTGGGAAGAGTTCCTGGAAAACCCGGTGGTGGACCACCTGGTCAATTCGCCGTTCGACACGTTCTCCGACCCTGCCCCCGAACCAAAAATGGGCGAAGCTTTGGAAGCTGAAGCGGCTCTCCCAGTACCCGTAGACGGCTCTCAACTGGAGGCCATCACCTGGGCGAGTGCCGGACGTACTTTCGTTTTGGAAGGCCCTCCCGGTACGGGTAAATCGCAGACGATCACCAACATGATCGCCAATAGCCTCAGCTTGGGTAAGAAGGTCCTCTTCGTTGCGGAGAAGCAGGCCGCCCTCGAGGTTGTGCGCACCCGCCTGGACCGAGTTGGGCTGACCCCGCTGACTCTCCAACTCCACGGACGAAACCAGTCCGTGGGAGACGTGCGTCGGCAGCTGCGCGAATCGTGGGAGGCCGAGGCTTCGGGGAATTCCACCTCCTTCCGGGCTCTCAAAGACGAGTTCCGACAGTCCATTGATTCCTTGGCGTCCTACCCCAAGAAACTCCACGGCACCGGAAACCAACCGCTATCGGTCTGGCAAGCTCACCAAGACTTCATCGCACTACGGCGTGAGCTATCCACCCATGTGTCAGAACCATCCACTTCTGACCTTTCCGTTCCGCCTCGCGTATCCCGCAGCAAAGAAGCCACCGATCGTGCCGCGGCCACAGCACGGCGCGTTGAAACGGCACTGGACGCTCTCGGATCGCATGCCCCGGTCGACGATCCATGGCTGCTAGCTGGCCCACCGCAGATGAACGAAACAGACAAAGCGGGGGAAAACTACACGCAAGTACTGTCTGCCGTTCGAAATTTCCTGGCATTGCACGACCAGTTGGATGAGCAGACCAAGTCTCTGATCCTTCGCTACCCCAAGATGGAATCCTGGGCCAAGCTAAACACCTGGCTGGCCAGCGTTCGAGCGAACCAATACATTGTCAAGCCCCGAGTTTTGTAGAGGGATTTCTATCTGGAAATTGATGTCAATGCTCGAGCAGGCTGCTCCGCGTGG
>NZ_NOIT01000010.1 GCF_004136555.1 Kocuria carniphila | reverse complement strand
CCGGTCCCATCTCGAACCCGGAAGCTAAGACCCACAGCGCTGATGGTACTGCACTCGGGAGGGTGTGGGAGAGTAAGTCACCGCCGGAATTAACGTCAGTTGAGGGGATACACACCCGCGGGTGTGTATCCCCTCAACGCATTTAACACTCATGGTCGAAGCCATGGGCAGCTACCCCACGAACGCGGGGAGGACTGTTCATGGCTTCCTCTCATTGAACGCCCGTGGGGTTGGGCCATGGCCCGGCCACCAACGGGGGCGGTGCATGAAAAGGGGCTGGTTCGGGTAACTCCGTCTTGGGGTTCCCGAACCAGCCCCTTCTGCATTTAATACGGATTCAAGAGGGTGTGTCCCGTCAGATCCAGCCTTCCTCCCAGGCTTTCTGAGCAGCCTGCTGCCGGCTGCTGACACCGAGTTTGGCAATGGCCGAGGAAACGTAGTTCCGAACTGTGCCCGCGGCCAGGTGGAGCTCCTGGGCGGTTTGGGCCAGGGTGTCGTGTTCCGTGGTTGCGCGGAGCACGTCGAGTTCCCGCTCGGACAGCGGACAGTCCGTTCCGGTGAGCGCACTGGCTGCGATCTCTGGATCCACATAGCGCGCGCCGCCGGCTACGGTACGGATCACCTCAGCGAGTTTCTCCGACGGGGTGGACTTGGGTACGAAACCTTTGACGCCGGCCGCTAGTGCTCGCCGCAGCACTCCTGGGCGGGCGTGACGGGTCACCATCACGATGTGTGTGTCGATCTCTCGGAGGATGTTCGATGCGGTGTCCACTCCGTCGGTGGGAGGCATTTCAAGGTCCAAGACACACACTGTGGGGCCGTGTTGATGTGCTGCAGCCAGCGCGTCCGTACCGTTGTCGACCTCAGCGACCACGGCGAAGTCGTCCTCAAGGTCCAACAGGGCCGCAAGGGCGCCGCGGATCAGGTGCTCGTCGTCGGCGAGCACGATGGAAATGGGGGAACTGTTCACTGTGAGTCGTCCTTGTCGTGTGCGGCTGGGAAGTCCATTGATCTGGGTACCGAGACCCGGAGGATGAATTCCTGGTTCGTTGTCGTCTCCGTGTTGAGCTGCCCGCCGATGTCGGCGAGGCGTCGTCTGAGTCCGTCCAGCCCTGAACTGGCATGGGAATTGACTGACGCCTGAGTTACCAGGGCGGGAGCGCCGTCGTTGCGGATTCTCAGCTCGACGACCGCCGCACCGTGAACCGATGGTCCGCTGCCAAGCGTCAGGTCGAAGTCAGCGGTACCCGCGTGAGAATGCCGCAGGATGTTCGTGGTCGCCTCGCGGACGGCGAGTCCCAGGACAGAGCCGAGTTCTGTGGATTCTGGCTGTTGGGACCACGTAGCAATGAGCTCCGGCACGGTGACATTGGTTTTGACGCCCGCCGATTCCAAGACGGCCGAAGCGTTGTTGAGCTCCTGAGTGAGTGTGGTCTTCCTGTAGCCCTGAACCAGAGCGCGAGTCTCTTGCAGGGCGGTCTGAGCGGCGTCGTGGGCTTCGAGAATGTGGGGCGCGGCGGCGTCGGGCCTGTCTTTGGCCAGCAAGCGGGACGCGAGATCTGTCTTGAGGCTGATGACCTGGAGATGATGGCCCTGTACGTCGTGGAGGTCGGCCGCGAACCGCAATCGTTCATTGGTGATGGCTAGTTCCGCCGCCTGTTGGCGGGTGACATCGAGTTCGACCATGACGGCCCAGACCCATAAGGACGTGGGAACACCCAACACGGTGAAGAACGAGAGCCAGGTGACTGTGATGAGGTCACGAGATTCGGCCGGGGTTCCATTGAGCGCGATCGCCAAGGACAAGTGAGCAGCGGGTAGGAACAACGCTGCGAAGATGACCCACCAACGGCCTTTGGAGAGCGACAGTGCGGCCGTGGCCAGCACGAGCGCGAGTGGAAGCGCGCCGACCCCAAAAGCGGGTGGAGACCACAAGCTGATCAGCGCGCTGGCGAACGCGAGAATACCGGCGCAGGCCATGGTGGGGGTACGGAACGTTGCGTTGTCGATCCCTCGGCGAGCTCTGAGAACCGTCATGGCCCAGGGCACGATCGCGAGTGCGCCCAGGGCAGCCACCACCAACGCGACGAGTTGTGGATCTTGAGCCACCCTGACCAGCAATGCCAGGCCGTAGATGAAGATCGCCAGGAAGATGAGCGAGAGGTAGGTGCTCCACCACACCACCGCCATGTTTCGGCGCTGGTGCACCGACGCCGCGGTTGAACTACCGAGTGTCGGGTTTCGACTTGCCGTTGAGCGGTCCGAGGGAAGGGCCATGGCAACAGCCTAAGCGCTGCTCACCTCCGATATGACAGCTGTCATACGGGTTTGATGACACCGCACGCGCTACTCATGACAGGGCGACACTAACGGCTCGGAACGGATCCCGGAAGAGTAGTACTCAGCAAGCCAACCGGAACTCGCCGGTTCACAGATTGAAAGGAACAGACCAATGCTCGAATGGTTGCAGACCTCCGTAGAAGCCGCAGGACCCATGGCACAGGCGTTCTTCCTGATGCTCGGCGGGGCCATCCCGTTCATCGAGTCCTACGGGTCATCGTTCTTGGGCGTGGTTGCGGGCGTGCCCCTGTACATCACCGTTCCGTTTGCGGTCCTCGGCAACATCGTCTCGATGCTCGTTCTGGTGCTCGGCGCTGAAAAACTGCACAACCTGTTCCGGAAGAACAAGCCGGCGGCAGAACCCAGCAAGCGGAAACAGAAGTTCTACCGCCTGTTCGAGAAGTACGGTGTGGCCGGTGTGTCGCTGATCGGCCAGTGGTTCCTGCCGAGCCAGATCACCTCGTCCATGATGGCCGGCGCGGGCGTGGCCAAGGGCAAAATCATTTTCTGGCAGGTCATCGCGATTGTCCTGTGGGGTGTGGTGTTCGCGGGATTCGCCACGGCGGGCATCAATATCATGGGCGTTGCCTAACCAGACGCGGTCCGCATCAACCGCCGCGCCAGACAACGAGGGACTCACCCGAGACGGGGTGAGTCCCTCGTTGTGCGTGTGGTGTCGTCAGTTCTTGTCGTTGATACCGGGCACCACGGCGCCGGTGGGCAGCCCCTTCTCCGCATACCCGCGGTACACCGGCTCCCAGTCCAGGGGAGTGGTCATGGTGTCACCGGTGAGCACACTCTGCATCGCGTGGAGACACACGTGCCATCCGGCGGCATTACGGGCAGCAGTATTCTCCGCCTCGAGGAACTCGATGAACGTTAGATTGCTACCTTCCGGAGCGGGTTCGACCGAGATATCGACCTCCGAGTCGCCCCACGTGAACGACCAATGGCGTTCCGGTTCCCAATCGGTCACCGTTCCGGTGCTGGACTCCATGTGCGGATCGCCGGTGAACACGATGCCCCCGCCCTGGTGCGCGTTGAGTTGCACCCGCGAAGGGAACCAACGGCTCATGGCCGGGGCGGTGGCCATGGTGGCCCACAGCTGGGACGGGGCGGCCGGATACTCGCGTTCGAAGACGATCGCGGGTCGGTCGTCAATCACCTCGTAGGTGCCGTCGAAATTCTGAGGGGCGCTGTTTATCACGGGTACGGACTCCTTGATCGGGGGCCTCTAGCTCGGCGCGGTCGAGCGCGCCATGATTCCTCCATTCAATCCGGCGGCCGGTCTTCCCACAACTACCGATGGGATTAATTGACGACGGCGCCGCGCGAGAATTGCTCGCGCGGCGCCGTCGTCAATTGAAGGGCTCCTAAAGCCGTCAGGCCGAGACGGGGGAGTCCTCCGGCGCCTTCAGGTCGTGGCGGCGGTTCTTCAGGATGCGATCCATGATGGTTGCGATCGCGCCGTCACCGGTCACGTTGCACGCGGTGCCGAACGAGTCGATGGCGATGTAGGTCGCGATCATGAGACCAACGGCCGTCTCGTCGAAGCCGAGCACGGACTGCAGGATGCCCACCGCAGCCATGATGGCGCCGCCGGGCACACCGGGAGCCGCCACCATGGTGACGCCCAGCAGGAAGATGAAGCCCACGTACTGCCACGAATTGATGGGCATGCCCGTGATCGTCATGATCGCCAACGAGAACAGCACGATTTTCATGGTGGAACCCGAAAGGTGGATCGTGGCGCACAAGGGAATGGTGAACCCGGCCACCCGGTCGTCCACACCGTTACGTGCTGCGCACTTGAGGGTCACCGGGATGGTGGCCGCGGAGGACGACGTGCCCAGGGCGGTGGCGTAGGCCGGGAGCATGTTTTTGAGCAGCACGAACGGGTTGCGCTTGGCCACGATTCCGGCGACCAGGTACTGGATGATCAGGATGACCACGGTCATGATGAACGCCAGGATCACGATGCGGAAGAACGTGGAAATGATGGTGGTGATCTGCCCGTTCATGGTGATGCTCATGAACATGCCAAAGATATAGATGGGCAGAAGCGGGATAATGACCTTTTCCACGATCATCATGATGATGATCCTCAGCTCATCGAAGCCCTTGTGGAGCGAGTTGCCCTTGATCATGGTGATGCCCACGCCCAGGCAGAAGGACAGCACCAGTGCGGTCATGACATCGAACACGGGTGGCATGGTGATTTCGAAGAACCCGGACAACGCGTGGTCCTCCGGGTTCTCCAAGGAACCTACAGAACCTCGGTCACCCAGCAGCCACGGATAGCTCGCCTTGGCCACCAGGAACGCCAAGAGGCCGGCAAAGACTGTGGATCCGTAGGCAATGCCCGCGGTGACAGCCAGCCACTTGCCCGCGCCACGCCCGAGGTCCGCAATGGCAGGGGTTACCAGGGCCACGATCAACACGGGGATCAGGAATCCCAGGAACTGGCTGAAAATGCCGTTGAAGGTCAGGAAAACTCGTGCGACGCCTTCTGGGAAGAGCATTCCGCACACGATGCCCAGCACGATGGCCACCAGCACCCGCAACAGCAGGTTTTTGGACAGGGAACGAAGACTCATGGTTCAAGATCTCTCGGGACAAGGAGGGGTATTGGTTCAACGACACGTTCTCACGATTGTGGTCGCGCCGATGTCGCTGACACCGTCCGTTTCGACCGGCGGTGACCAAGCTGACCCACGGTTGAGGGGACGCCGACCGCGTCCCCTTTGTAGAATGCAATGAACACTACCGCGACTCATCATGTCGCTTCCACGCTTTTGGCCCTCGGGCCCACAAGGAGATCCCTTTGACCGATTCCGAACAGTACGGTTCCCGCGACAATTCCGAGCGTTCCGGCGGAGACCGACGCCGCGGCTCGGGCGGGCCCGGCGGCTGGAACAACCGAGGAGATCGGGATCGCTCCTGGCAAGATCGCGGCGGTTCGAGGGATCGTCGGGACGACCGCCGCGAGGGCGGTCGTAATGATCGCCGGGATGACACCCGAGGTGGGGACCGCCGCGATGACCGTCGTTCCTTCGACGGACGCCGTGATGACCGCGGCGGAGATCGCAGGGACTTCCGTCGCGATGATCGTCGTGACGATCGGGCCGGGGACCGGCGCGATGATCGACGCCGCGACAACCAGGGCGGCGATGACCGCCGCGAACCCCGCCGGTGGGACGATCGCCCACGCAACGATCGCTCGGACGGCCGCTCCGGTGATCGTAAGGGCCAGAGCCGTCAGTTCGATCGTTTCCAGGACCGCAAGGACGGCCACCGCTCGGAACGACGCAGTGGTGACTGGGAACGCAAACGTGAGACCGGCAACCGCAGCCGTACCTGGGAAGACCGCAGTGGTTCCGGCGACCGCCGTGACGACCGGGGCGGTTCCGGCGATCGGCGTGATGACCGCCGTTCCTTCGACGGTCCCCGTGATGACCGGGGTGGAGATCGTAGGGACTTCCGCCGTGATGATCGGACCAACGACCGCCGTGATGACCGCGGGGGCCGTTCCGATGGTCGACGCACCGAGGGATACGGCGGAGGCGACCGTCGCGAGAACCGACGCTGGGATGATCGTCCCCGTAACGACCGCAACGACCGTCGGTCCTACGGAGACCGCACCGATGACCGGCGCAACGACCGTGGAGGCCGTTCGGACGACCGTCGTTCCTTCGATGGACGTCGTGATGACCGGGGCGGGGATCGCCGTGATGTCCGTCGTGATGACCGCGGTGGCCGTCCCGATGGACGCAAGGACTTCCGCCGTGACGACCGCCGTTCAGGTGAGGGACGTCGTGACGATCGCGGTGGGGATCGTCGTGATGATCGTGGTGGCCGCCCAGACGGCCGCAAGGACTTCCGCCGTGACGACCGTTCCGGTGGTCGCCGTGATGATCGGCGCCGCGATAACTTTGGTGGCGACGATCGCCGCAGGGACGCTGACCGCGAAGAGCGCATGACCCGACGGGATCTGAACGATCTGGACAAGCCCCGGTTCATTGCGCCCGACATCGACGAGGACGTCACGGGTCGCGAGGTCGACAAGCCCACGCGTCGTCAGCTCGAGGCACTGGAACCTCGCAATGCGGAGCGGGTCGCCCAGCACCTGGTCATGGCTGCGCGTTACCTGGAGGTGGATCCCGAGTTCGCGCTCGAGCACGCCAATGCGGCCGTGCGGAAGGCCGGCCGCATTGCGGTTGTCCGTGAAGCAACGGGTGTGGCTGCCTACGCCGCCGAGGATTACGCGCTGGCTCTCAAGGAACTGCGGACCCATCGCCGCATTTCCGGCTCGGAAGAACACTTGCCGCTCATCGTGGATTGTCAGCGCGCCCTGGGCAAAGCTGAGAAGGCACTCGAGGAAGCTCAGTCGAGCGCGGTCGAGAAGTTGGATGCTGCTGGCAAGGTTGAGCTGGCCATCGTGGTGTCCGGCATCCATTCCGACGCCGGAGACAAGCAGGCATCGTTGGCGGCACTGCAGATCCCGCAACTCGACAAGAACCGCGGGTTCTCCTACAGCCCGCGTTTGTTCCGGGCGTACGCGGAAGCACTGCGCGGTGTCGGCCGTGACAAGGAGGCCCTGAGCTGGGAACGCCAGGCCATCGTGGCCGAGGCCGCACTCGGACTGGGTCAGTTCTCCGAACCGGAGATCGTGGACCTCGGTGACGATATCGACCTCGACGCCGCCAGGGAAACCGTCCGCGAGGCTGGGGAACGCCACAGTGAGAACGTCGGTGATGCGGCCGAGTCCACGGATCCATCGGTCACTGACGCCGCTGCGGCTGCCGAGGCAGCCGACAGCCACGACAGCACGCCGGCCGCCGATGACGCCGCGACTGGAGACGACGCCACGGCGAATGGCCATGTCGTGGCCGAATCGACCGCGCCTGTGTCGACTGATGCTCAGGCTCCCGGGGCGGATTCCGAAGCGGGCGACGTCGCTGAGTCGTCCGTTGCCGACAACGCGATTGCGGAATCGTTCGAGACCACCGTTCCCATGGAGCGGGGCGAATCCCGCACCGAGGCACCTGCATCGGATATGGAGAAGACCGCCGAAACCGGTGATGATTCCGAGAACCATGACCGATGAGCCGCTGATCCGGCGCTTCGACGCGCTGCTGTGTGATCTCGACGGCGTGGTTTACGCGGGCCCGGATGCCATTGACGGGGGACCCGAATCGTTGAACCGCGCCGTGGAGATGGGCGTGCCGGTGATGTACGTGACGAATAACGCGTCACGCCCACCGGCCGCCGTGGCTGAGCACATCTCGGAACTGGGTGCGCCGACCCGGGAAAGTAACGTGGCCAGCTCCGCTCAAGCCGCGGCCAAGCTGCTGGCCGGTCGACTCCCCGAGAAGGCCAAGGTGCTGATCACCGGTGCGCAGGCGCTCGCGGACGAGATCAAGGCCGTTGGTCTGACCCCGGTCTGGTCGCAGTCGGAAGAGCCCATCGCGGTGGTTCAGGGCTTCAATCCGAAATTGGGTTGGGAACAACTGGCCGAGGCGGCCTACACGCTGGCCGATGAATCCGTGCTGTGGTGTGCCACCAACACGGACCTCACGATTCCCAAGGAACGCGGCATTGCGCCGGGTAATGGCACCCTGGTGGCCGCGGTGGCTGCTGCTACGGGGCGCGAACCCATAGTTGCGGGCAAACCCCAGGCGCCGGTGTTCCACGAGGCCGCCGAGCGCGCGAAAAGCCAGCGCCCCGTGGTGGTGGGCGACCGCCTCGACACCGATATCCGTGGTGCCCACGCCGCAGGTATGGAAAGCATCGAAGTGTTCACGGGAGTGGACACTCCGGAAACCGTGTTGCGCGCGTGCGATCAGGAACGACCGACGTACTTGCTGGGTAACTTGCGGGAACTGTACAAGGCATACCCCGATCCGCAGGTTTCCCGCGAGGACAACAGTGATCAAGAAGTGACCGCTACGTGCCGTGACGCCATCGCAGTTGCACGAGACAACGGTGTGCGGATCCAGGCCCCGGAAAACAGTCTGGACGGCTGGCGTGCCGCGTGCGCCGCATGGTGGGCGCTGCACCCGGACGCCAAAACCCCGACCGACCCCGAAGTGACGTGGGAGGCGGCACGATGAGCGAGCAGTTCCCGAATGACAGCTGGGACGCCCCCGACACCGACGCTCCGGACCTCGATGCCCAGGAATTCGGCGTCGTGGATGACGATGCTGCCTACCGTGCAGACTCTGATCCGGTGCCCGTCACGGGACTGGATTCCGTGGACCGCGTGCTCGCCAAGGAAGCAGCGGTGAGCGAGTTGCCGGTCAATGAACGTGCCGCGGCATTTCAGGAACTGCACGCCGAACTGGAGTCGATCCTCAAACAGCAACCCGGTTCCCTTCCCACGGGGCTCACGGGCCAGTGAGTCTGCGGCTGGACCAGGCCCTGACCTCTCGGGGGCTCGCTCGATCCCGGACGCTTGCGGCGTCCTGGATCCGGGACGGACGCGTCAGCGTGAATGGTGCCCCCTGCACCAAACCCTCCCTCAAGGTGAGCGAAGAGGACCAACTGGAGGTGGCGGCGTCGGGGGCCGACGAATACGTCAGCCGTGGGGGGCACAAACTGGCGGGCGCCCTGGACACGTTCACCGATATCGATCCGGCCGGACTGCGTTGCCTGGACGCAGGGGCATCCACCGGCGGATTCACGGACGTGTTGCTGCGCCGAGGTGCCCGTGAAGTGGTGGCGGTGGACGTGGGCCACGACCAGCTGGTGGCGGAGCTGCGCAACGACGAGCGCGTGCGCGTGTTCGAGGGCCTCAACGTGCGCTACATGTCCCCGGAAGAAATCGGGGGGCCCGCGGATCTGACCGTGTGCGATCTGTCGTTCATCTCTCTGACTCTAGTCACGGACGCTCTCGGGCGTGCCACCAAGGACGGGGGAGACGTGCTGTTCATGGTCAAACCGCAGTTCGAAGTGGGCGTGGACAACATCTCGCGTACGGGGGTGGTGACGTCCGAACGGGAACGACGCCGCGCCGTGGACGGTGTGATCGCGGCCGCCGAAAGTGCGGGCCTGGACGTGAGAGGAAGGGTGGAAAGCCCCTTGCCGGGCCAAGACGGTAACGTGGAGTTCTTCGTCTGGTGCCGTAAACGAAGCACCGTTCAGCGAGTCGGATCGCTCGCGTAGTCTTAGCAAAGCCCGTTCGACCGCAGACCGAAACGCAGGAGGATGACCCGAAGACGTGAGCCGGAAAATCTTGGTCATGACACACACGGGCAGGCGTGATGCCAAAGACGCCGCCCGTCAGTCCTGTGCGCAACTGCACGACGCGGGACTGATTCCGGTGTTGTCCCGCCGAGATCTGCAAGCTCTGGAGGCCGACGGCCAAACCATGGTGCCCGTAGAAATCGTCGAAGAAGACGTTGCCCTGCGTGATATCGAACTGGTCATGGTGCTGGGCGGTGACGGCTCCATCCTGCGCGCCGCCGAGGTTGTTCGCGGCGTGGACACCCCATTGCTGGGCGTGAACCTGGGTCACGTGGGATTCCTGGCAGAATCTGAACGCTCCGGGCTCACCGAAACCGTCGAGGCGATCGTGGACGGTCGCTACACCGTGGAACGCCGCATGGCCCTGGACGTGACCGTGTGGGAGAACCAGAAAAAGGTGTTGCACACCTGGGCCCTCAACGAGGCCTCGGTCGAAAAAGGCAACCGCGAAAAAATGGTCGAAGTGGTCATCGAGGTGGATCGCCGTCCGCTGTCCACGTTCGGTTGCGACGGTGTGGTCATGGCAACACCCACGGGGTCTACCGCCTACGCATTCTCTGCCGGGGGACCGGTGGTCTGGCCCGAGGTCGAGGCGCTGCTCATGGTGCCGCTGTCTGCTCACGCGCTGTTCTCACGACCCCTGGTCATCTCCCCGCGTTCCATGCTGGCCGTGGAAGTCCTCACTCGCACCGACGCCCGGGGTGTGCTGTGGTGTGATGGCCGGCGTACCGCGGACCTGCCACCCGGATGTCGCATTGAGGTGCGCCGCTCCGACAAGCCCGTGAACCTTGCGCGGATGCACGCAACACCGTTCTCCGAACGGCTCGTCAAGAAGTTCGAACTGCCCACCGCCGGCTGGCGAGGCCCATTGCCCAGCCATCAGCAGGACGCCAAGACCACGGCGTTGCCCATGGTCCAGCCCAAGCACCACGTCATGTCCGAGGACAATGGTTTCCCCAAACTCAGCGTGGGCCGCGAGATCCCGTACGATCCCATTTCCGCGCGTGACAGCGATAGCGCGCGCCACATTCTCGACCAATCCCCGGACCGACCCTCGTCAGGTGAGACCCCGAGCCAATGATCGAAGAAATCCACATCCATGACCTGGGTGTCATCACGGATGCCGTGCTGCCATTGGGGCCCGGACTGTCCATCCTCTCGGGTGAGACCGGAGCCGGTAAGACCATGGTCGTCACCGCCCTCGGCATGCTCCTGGGCAACCGGGCGGACGCCGGAGCGGTGCGCTCCGGAAGTGGCAAGGCCCTAGCGGAGGCGACCGTCATGGTGCCGGCCACGCACGGAGCGGTCGAGCTCGTGGAGGAGGCGGGCGGCGTCGTCGACGTCGAAACCGTGAACGGCCGGGACGAGGCGCAAATTCTGTTGTCTCGAACGGTGTCCGCGGAAGGGCGCAGCCGCGCTCATGTGGGCGGCCGATCCGCGCCGGTCGGAACCCTGGGAGCCGTGGGGGAGACCCTGGTGGCCGTGCACGGTCAGTCCGACCAGCTGCGGCTGAAGTCCGCCGTGGCCCAGCGAAAGGCCTTGGACGAGTACGCGGGGGCGCCGCTGGCCAAAGAACTGGCCGCGTACCGCGAAAAGCTGGCCCGCTACCGGACCATTGTGGCGACCCTGCGCGAGATCAAAGAGAACATGCGCGAGCGTGCCCTGGAAGCGCAGAGCCTGACCACCGCGCTCGAAGAAATTGATGCCGTGGAGCCGATCTCCGGCGAGGACGTCCAACTGGACGCCGAGAGTGAGAAGCTCACCAACCTTGAGGCCTTGCGTTCAGCGGCCGTGACGGCGCAGGCGGCGTTGAGCGGCACGGACGCGGACGACGAGCCGAACACCAACGCCGTGGCTTTGCTGTCCTACGCCCAGCAGGCCTTGGATCACGAGTCCGATTCGGATGCGGAGTTGGCCGAGTTGGCCACGCGGGTGCGAGAGCTCACGGTGGTCGCTGCCGACGTCGCCGCGGACCTTTCCGGGTACGCGAGTGGTCTCGACGAGGACGGTCCCGCACGGCTTGCACAGGTGGAGCAGCGCCGCAACGCACTACGGACCCTTACGCGCAAGTACGGGACCACGATCGACGAGGTCATCGAATGGGCCGACACCGCCCGCGGTAGGCTCTCCGACCTGGTCGACGACCCGCAACGCGACGAGGAACTGCGCAACGAGGCGCACGCACTGCACCAGGAACTGCTCGAGCGCTCGCAGACCATGCTGGAGCTACGCCGGAAGACCGCCGAGAAGCTGTCCAAGGCCGTGAGCAAGGAATTGACCGCGCTGGCTATGCCCAACGCGTCGCTGGTGGTTTCTGTGGAACCCACCGAACAGTTCACCGAGCACGGTCGCGACGAGATCGAGTTCTTGCTGGCACCCCACCCGGATGCCAAGCCTCGACCGCTGGGCAAGGGTGCTTCGGGTGGTGAGCTTTCCCGCATCATGCTGTCCCTGGAAGTCGTGCTGTCCGAGGTGGACCCGGTGCCGACCTTCGTCTTCGACGAGGTGGATTCCGGCGTGGGCGGTAAGGCCGCGGTGGAGATCGGCCGACGCCTCAAGATGTTGGCCAAGAATGTCCAGGTGCTCGTGGTGACCCACTTGCCGCAGGTTGCGGCCTTTGCGGACCATCACGTGTTGGTGACCAAGTCTTCGGATTCCACGGTTTCGGACGTGAGAGTGCTCACGGACGAGGAACGTGTGGTGGAATTGGCCCGCATGCTCGCGGGCCACGAAAACTCTGAAGCGGCGCGGGAACACGCCCGCGAGCTCTTGCGGGACGCAACCGCATGACACAACTGCCCCTCAACTCAACGCAACTGGAATGGTAGGCTGAAATTCCGTGGTGAACGCTCAGAACGCCGCCCCCGAGGCAGGCACGCAGAACAACGGCAAAGTTACTCGACAGATCTTCGTCACGGGTGGTGTAGCTTCCTCTCTTGGCAAGGGCCTGACGGCCTCGTCACTGGGCATGTTGCTACGCTCGCGCGGACTCTCGGTGACCATGCAGAAGCTGGATCCGTACCTCAACGTTGATCCCGGAACCATGAACCCGTTCCAACACGGTGAAGTCTTCGTCACGGACGACGGCGCAGAAACCGACCTGGATATCGGTCACTACGAGCGCTTCCTGGACGAGAACCTGGATGCCTCCGCCAACGTGACCACGGGTCAGGTGTACTCCACCGTGATCGCCAAGGAACGCCGCGGCGAATACTTGGGCGACACGGTTCAGGTCATCCCGCACATCACGAACGAGATCAAGCGCCGTATGCGCCGCCGTTCCGAGGACCAGGACGCCCCGGACATCATCATCACCGAGATCGGTGGCACCGTGGGTGACATCGAATCCCAGCCCTTCATCGAGGCCGCCCGTCAGGTGCGCCAGGATGTGGGCCGCAACAACGTGTTCTACCTGCACGTGTCCCTGATCCCGTTCATCGGCCCCTCCGGTGAGCTTAAGACCAAGCCGACTCAGCACTCCGTGGCCACGCTGCGCGGTCTGGGTATCCAACCGGACGCACTGGTCCTGCGTTGCGACCGTGAGGTCCCGGACGGCATGCTCCGCAAGGTCGGCGGCGCCTGTGACGTGGACCTGGACGCCGTGATCTCTTGTGCCGACGCGCCGAGCATTTACGACATCCCCACGACCCTGCACAACCAGGGTCTGGACACCTACATCCTGGACTACCTGGGTCTGTCCTACGGCGACGCAGATCTGACCCAGTGGTCGCACCTGCTCGAAGCCGTGCACCAGCCGGAGCACCACGTGAACGTGGCGCTCGTGGGCAAGTACATCGACCTCCCGGACGCTTACCTGTCCGTGTCCGAGGCACTGCGTGCCGGCGGTTTCGCCAACGACTCCCGCGTGCACATCAAGTGGGTTGCCTCCGACCTGTGCGACACCCCGGAGGGTGCGCAGCGCGAACTCGGTGACGTGGATGCGATCTGTGTCCCCGGAGGTTTCGGCATCCGAGGTCTGGAAGGCAAGCTGGGCGCGCTCAAATGGGCCCGTGAGAACCAGGTTCCGGTCCTGGGGCTGTGCTTGGGCCTGCAGTGCATGGTCATGGAATTCGCGCGCAACGTGGTGGGCCTGCCCAACGCGTCCTCGACCGAGTTCGATCCCGAGACCGACACCCCGGTGATCGCCACCATGGAAGAGCAGAAGCAGTTCGTTGAGGGTGCCGGCGACCTGGGCGGCACCATGCGCCTGGGCTCCTACCCGGCCAAGCTCGCCGAGGGCTCCGTGGTCGCCGAGACCTACGGCAGCCTGGAGGTTTCCGAGCGTCACCGTCACCGTTACGAGGTCAACAATGCCTACCGCGATGCGTTGACCCAGGGCGGACTGGTGATGTCCGGAACATCCCCGGACGGTCAGCTCGTGGAGTTCGTGGAACTGCCCCGTAGCGAGCACCCGTACTACGTGGCCACCCAGGCTCACCCGGAGTACGGCTCCCGTCCGACCCGCCCGCACCCGCTGTTCGACGGCCTCATCAAGGCGGCCCTGTCCCGCCGCGAGGCACTGGGCAGCGAGTAAAGGCCTAGGGCAGCAGATCACCGAGCAACCGGAGGTTCGCATGGAACTCTCGCGCGTGAGCCGAGCAGAGCTGAAAGACACGGTGGATCCCCACACGGTGGTGGCATCGGACACGGTGTACGAAGGATTCATCTGGGACGTTCAGCGCGATGAGTTCCGCATGGGTGATGAAGACTCGACCCTGAAACGAGACTTCATCACCCACCCCGGGGCGGTGTCCATCGTGGCCCTGGATGAGCAGGACCGGGTTCTGCTCATCAACCAGTACCGCCACCCCGTGGGCATGCGCATGTGGGAAATCCCCGCCGGACTGCTCGACGTGGACGGGGAACCGCCGCACACGGCAGCTCAGCGGGAACTGGCCGAAGAAGCCGACATGACCGCGGACGACTGGCACGTGCTCGTGGACTTCCACAACTCACCCGGTTCGTCTTCGGAGGCCAATCGGATTTTCCTGGCCCGTGGCCTGCACGAGGTTCCGGAGGCAGACCGGCACGAGCGCGACGGTGAAGAGGCGGAGATTATCGTCCGGTTCGCCGATCTCGACGATGCCGTGGCCGCCACGCTGTCCGGCCAGATCAATTCGCCCGCCGCGGTCCTGGGCATTCTGGCCGCGCACGCCGCACGAGCACAGGACTGGACGTCACTGCGCCCGGTGGACAGCCCGTGGCCGGGTCATCTGAACTTCCGGTGACCGACTCGTCCGTTCCGCCGGATCTGGAACGCGCCGTTCACCGCTACCTCGATCACCTGACCGTGGAGCGGGGCTTGGCCGCGAACACGCTGGCGGCTTACCGCCGGGACCTCACGCGGTATCTCGAATTCCTGACCGGGCCCACCGAAGCTTCTGAGGGTGGCTCGGCGTCCGCGCCGCCCGAGATCTCGACCGAGCACGTCCGCGCCTTTGTGCGGTTGCTCCACGAGGGTTCACCGGAGCATCCCGCGCTGAGCACTCGTAGCACCGCCCGCGTCCTGGCGGCCGTCCGTGGCGCCCACGCGTTCTGGGTCGCGGAGGGACTGTGCCCCGTGGACGTCGCCTCTCGCGTCAGTCCGCCGACGCCGCCGCAGCGCCTCCCCAAGGCCATCGCCCTGGACAGCGTGGAAAAGATTCTCTCGGCTCCGGACCCGGAGTCTCCGGCGGGGCTACGGGCGCGTGCTTTCCTGGAGCTGTTGTACGCGACCGGCGCGCGCATCTCTGAGGCGGTCGCCCTGGACGTGGACGATCTGGCGGGGCTCCATGACTCAGAGCTGTCCTTCGTACGGCTGTTGGGCAAGGGCAATAAACAACGCATGGTTCCGGTGGGTTCGTATGCGAAGAAGGCCCTGGACCAGTACCTGGTGCGCGGGCGACCGGAATTGTCCCGGCACGGCAAGGGAACACCCGCAGTATTCCTCAACGCCAGGGGTGGCCGGATTTCCCGCCAAACGGCGTGGACCATGATCAAGGACGCCGCCGAACTCGCTCAACTGGGCGAGGACGTCACCCCGCACACACTGCGGCACTCATTCGCGACCCACTTACTGGAGGGCGGGGCGGATCTACGAGTGGTCCAAGAACTCTTGGGGCACGCATCCCTGGCCACCACCCAGATCTACACCAAGGTCTCCGTAGAATCTCTACGCGAGGTCTACGCGACGGCGCACCCTCGCGCTCAATGACATGACCGGTCGAATGCGTCCGGTGTCACTTGGAGATTTGCGCCGAAAATTAAACCTAATTTCGGGTTCCTGACGCCACGCCCGGACTACCCTGGGAGCATGCCGCGTAAACAGATGTCTCGAACGGTCCTCTTCTCCGCACTCCTGGCGTTGGTGTTCTCCATGCTGGGAACCGCTCCCGCCATGGCCGGGGCCGGTATCGACAACGAGTACCGTTCGCTGGGGGGCGCCAGCGGATGGCTGGGCAAAGCCACGTCCTCCGAACGCTGCGGTCTTCGCGACGCCGGCTGCTACCGGCAGTACCAGGGCGGCACCATCCACTGGTCTCCCAGCACGGGTGCCCGCGCGCAGCGCGGCGGCATCCTGCAGCGCTGGCGGGTTGAGGGCTCCGAGCACGGCAACCTGGGATACCCCAAGGTGCGCGAAACCTGCAGCGGCAACTCGTGCGTGGTCCACTATCAGCGCGGCATCATCCGGTGGACCAAGGGCAAGGGCACCACGGTCAGTCGAGACATCGATCGTGCCACCAGCTCGTCCGTGATTGTGAACAAGAAGCGGCCCCTGAACCCTCGGGCCTACGGTCCCGGGCCCCTGTGGAACGTGGGCGGTGGGGTGCAGCTGCGCAGTGACGCTGCGGCCGCCTATCAGCGGATGAGCCAGGCTGCGGCCAACCAGGGTGTAACCCTGGTGCCGGTCAGCGGTTACCGCTCCTATTCGACCCAGAACAGCCTGTACTGGAACTATGTGGCGATGTACGGACAGGCCACCGCGGACACTATTTCCGCGCGTCCCGGATACTCGGAGCACCAGACCGGCCTGGCCATTGACGTGGGAGCACCCGGGGGAGTGTGCGGACTGCAGGCCTGCTTCGGCAACACACCCCAGGGCCGCTGGGTGGCCGCCAACGGCCACAAGTACGGCTTTGTGGTGCGCTACCCCAGCGGTTACACCGGGACTCACGGCTACGCCTACGAACCGTGGCACCTGCGCTACGTGGGAACGCCCACGTCCAACAGCTTGAAGAACAACGGCTACATCACCCTGGAGGGCTACCTGGGCCTGCCCAACGCACCTCGCTACTGAGGTTGCTTGCGGCGCAGCCAAGCCAATCAGGGCAGTCAGACCAGGCAGGGCACCAGCGCACCTGACTGGCTGTCACAACAGAGAAACGTCCCCGGGACTCACGGTCATGGCGTGAATCCCGGGGACTTCTGTGTACCTGGGCGCGGGTGAGCGCTTAGTCCAGGTGACGCTCTTCCGGTCCGTCGTACTCGGACAGCGGTCTGATCAGCGAGTTGGAAGCGCGCTGCTCCATGATGTGTGCGGTCCAGCCGGTGATGCGGGCGCACACGAAGATGGGTGTGAACGTGGGAATGTCGAAGCCCATGAGCCAGTACGTGGGACCGGCCGGGTAGTCCAGGTTGGGCTTGATGGACTTGGCTTCGTCCATGGACTTGGCCAGACCGTTGTACAGACCCAGGATCTCGGGGCGGTCGTAGTAATCGAGCATGCGGAACAGGGCGTCCTGCATGGTCGGCACGCGCGAGTCACCGTGCTTGTACACGCGGTGGCCGAAGCCCATGACCTTCTTCTTCTCGGCCAGAGCCTTGTCCATCCATTCCTTGGCGCGCTTCTCGGCGTCCTCGGCGGATTCGTCCTTGCGGATCCCCAGTTCCTCGAAGGTGTGCATGACGGCCTCGTTCGCGCCACCGTGCAGCGGACCCTTGAGGGCACCGATCGCACCAACCACGGCCGAGTGTAGATCGGCCAGGGTCGAGGTGATCACGCGGCCGGTGAAGGTCGAGGCGTTGAAGGAGTGCTCGGAGTACAGAATGATGGACACGCGGAACGCGTCCACGACCTCGGGCGCGGCCTCTTCACCGAAGGCCATCCAGAGGAAGTTCTCCGAATAGTCCAGGTCGTCGCGAGGCTCGATGAGTTCCTCGCCGCGGCGGCGTCGCTGGTCGTAGCAGACCACGGCGGGCATCACGGCGAACAGTTCCTGCGCCTTGCGCAGCTCCGCCTCGGGGGAGGAATCCTCAGCGTCCGGGTGCTGGGCGCCGATCACGGACGCGGCGGTGCGGCACACGTCCATGGGGTGGCAGTCCGTGGGCAGGGCGTCGACGATCTTCTTCAGTTCCGGGGTCAACGCGCGGTTGGCGCGCTCGCGCTTCTTGAAATCGGCGAGCTCTTCCTCCGAGGGCAACTCACCGGTCCACAGCAGCAACGCGACTTCCTCGGGGGAGCACTTGGCGGCAAGTTCCTGAACGGGGTAACCGCGGTACAGCAGCGAGTTGGTCTCGGCGTTGACCTTGGACACAGCGGTGGTGTCGGCGACGACGCCGGCAAGACCCTTGCGAATCTCGGTTTCGGTCATGGTGACCTCCTTCTTCGTGTGTGGTCGATCACTAGAAAGCCTACGACGCCGCTGGGCAGCGGCGTCGTAGGCGAACGATTAGTTACCGGGCGTGCCCGGGACCTCGAAGTTGAACACTCCGGAGTCGAACTGGTTGTACCCGTTGTAGTCCACCAGCTCGTACAGGCGCTTGCGGGTGAGCATGTTCTCCACCTCGGCCTGCTGGGTGCCGTCCTCGCGGATGGCAGTCAGCAGACGCTCGATCGCGCCCAGTGCCTGACGCTGCAGGGACACGGGGTAGATGATCATGGACACCCCGGCGTCCTGCAGTTCCTGCTTGGTGAACAGGTCGGACTTACCGAACTCGGTCATGTTGGCCAGGATGGGAACATCCAAGGCCTCGGCCATGCGCTCGAACTCGGACAGGTCGGCCATGGCCTCCGGGAAGATGACGTCCGCACCGGCGTCGGCGAGAGCCTTCGCGCGGTCGATGGCTGCCTCCAGACCGTCAACACCGCGAATGTCGGTGCGAGCCATGATCACAAAGTTGTCGTCGCGGCGGGACTCCACTGCGGCCTTGATGCGCTTGGTGGCCGTGGCGGTGTCCACCACGTTCTTGCCGTCCAGGTGGCCGCAACGCTTGGGGTTGAACTGGTCCTCGATGTGGCAACCGGCCAGGCCGGCGTCCTCGAGTTCCTGAACCGTGCGGGCCACGTTCATGGGCTCACCGAAACCGGTGTCCGCATCGACCAGCGCGGGCAGGTCGGTGGAGCGAGCGATCTGACCGGCGCGGGTGGCCACCTCGGTGAGCGTGGTCAGCCCGATGTCGGGCAGACCCAACTCGTTGGCCAGCACACCACCGGAGATGTACACGCCCTCGAAGCCCTGTTCCTGAATGAGCTTGGTGGACAGCGGGGTGAACGCACCGGGGAACTGAGCGACCTTCGGGTCGGCAAGTGCCTTGCGGAACGCCACGCGCTTTTCTGCGGGGGTGACTTTTGAATACAACATGATTTAGAAGATTCCCTTCTGGGCCTTCTCCAGGTCCACGGCCGCCACGATGTTCAGTTGGCCCAGTTCACCGGCTTCGAGTTTGGGCAGGCGCTGGACGGCGTCCAGGAACCGTTCGATCTCTTCCGGTGCCACGAGGCCCTCGGCCAAGGTGCGGAACTTGTTGATGTACTGCTCACGAGCGAACGGGCGGGCACCCAGCGGGTGAGCGTCCGCGACGGCGATCTCGTCCGTGATCACGGTGCCGTCGTTGAGGGTGATCTCCACGGAACCGCCGAAGGCCTTCTCGGAGATGTCCAGGGAGTGGTAGCGACGGGTCCACTCGGGATCCTCTTCGGTGGTGACCTTGTTCCACAGGGCCACGGTGTCCTCGCGGCCGGCACGCTCCGGAGCGTACGAGTCCACGTGGTGCCACGCGCCGTCCTGCAGGGCAACCGTGAAGATGTAAGGAATCGAGTGATCCAGGGTCTCGCGCGAGGCCTTGGGATCGTACTTCTGCGGGTCGTTGGCGCCGGAACCGATCACGTAGTGGGTGTGGTGTGAGGTCTTGATCAAGATGGATTTCACGTTGGTGGGGTCCGCGACCTCGGGGTGTTCCTTGTGCAGCTTGCGTGCCAGGTCGATCCAGGCCTGTGCCTGGTACTCGGCGGAGTGTTCCTTGGTGTAGGTGTCCAGGATGGCGCGCTTGGCCTCACCCTGCTCGGGCAGCGGCACCTCGTAGGAGGCCTCGGGGCCGGAGAGGAGCCACGCGATCACACCGTCTTCGCCTTCGTAGATGGGGGTGGGGGAGGTCTGGCCGCGCATCGCACGGTCCACGGCCTCGATGGCCATCTTGCCGGCGAATGCGGGTGCGTGTGCCTTCCATGTGGAGATCTCGCCCTTGCGGGACTGGCGGGTTGCGGTGGTGGTGTGCAGGCCCTGGCCGATGGCCTGGAAGATGGTCTCGGTGTCCAGACCCAGCAGGGTGCCGATACCGGCGGCCGCGGACGGGCCGATGTGAGCGATGTGGTCGATCTTGTGCTCGTGCAGGCAGATGCCCTTGACCAGGTCCACCTGGACCTCGTAACCGGTCGCGATACCGCGAATCAGGTCCTTGCCGTTGCTGCCCACGTGCTGGGCCACGGCCAGGATCGGGGGAATATTGTCGCCGGGGTGGGAGTACTCGGCGGCCAGGAAGGTGTCGTGGTAGTCAAGCTCGCGCACGGCCACACCGTTGGCCCAAGCGGCCCACTCGGGGGAGACCGCAGCGTTGTTGTCCGGAGCGCCGTACAACAGGGCACCGTTGCCCGTGAAGCCGGAGCCTTCGGTGACCTTGTGGCCCAGTGCCTGGGTGCGGGCCGAGACGATGGGCGCACGGTTCAGGGAAGCGATGGCGACCGAAGCATTGTCGATGATGCGGTTGATGACCATGTCGACAACCTCGGGATCGACCTCGACCGGGTCGGTGGCCACCTTGGCCAGTTTGTAGGCCAGCTGCTCCTCACGGGGCAGATTTTCCTTGGACGAGTACGTACGTACGGTGTGCTTGACGGTCACGGGGAGTCCTTCCTCAGATCCGTTACGCGCGGACCGGTCGGCGCCGCGCGGGTGTAGCAGGTGTTGTGGTTACGATGCGGCGGGCCGCACCGGCGCCAATTCTTTGGTGTTCAAAGCGTGTTGCAGGGCGTTGCTCAGGTGCACGCGGGTGGTGGCGATGGCCAAGGCGGGATCGCCGTCGGCGATGGCTTGGGCGATGCGCTGGTGTTCGACGGCGGCCGATGCCAGGCGCCGCGGGTCCGACTTGGAGAGCTTGCGGACGCGGGCCAGGTGCAGTCGCACGCCTGTCTGGGCCTGTCGCAGGAACGGATTGGCGGCGGCCTCATCGATTGCGGCATCCATGCGCTGGACCAGTTCGTAGTACGAGGCGTGGTCCGGGTCGTCGTCGCTGGTGAGGCCCTCCAGGGCTTCGAGAAGTTCCCCTGCCAGTGCGCGGAACACTTCCGGGTCGCCGCGGCGGGCAGCCAGTTCGGCTGCTCGACAATCGAGGCTGTCGCGGAATTCGTAGAGCGATCGGACATCCTCCGCGGAGATGGTTGCAACGACGACGCCGCGGCCGCTGTGCGGTTCGGTCAAGCCGTCCGCGGTGAGACGGGACAGCGCTTCGCGCACCGGCGTGCGGGAGATGCCCAGTCGCTCGGAGAGCTCGACCTCGCCCAGAACCTGTCCGGGCAGCAAGCGCCATTCGACTATGTCTGCGCGCAAAGCTTGATAAGCGCGTTCTCCAGCTCGCATGACACCTCCTCGTGAATCGCATCGAACACCCCGAGTGTATACACAGAAGACTTAAACAGGCGAGTCTTTTGGGAGATATTCCGGGAATGTGGAATCTGTGTATACAAACCTATTGAAAGGTGTGACTCACAACACTAGCCTGGAACCAAGGCAATTCAGCGAGTCCAACAATGATGTCGGAGAGACCATGTCCCAGGCTACGTACGCATCCGTTTACGAGAACAGTGTCAGCAACCCGGAGCAATTCTGGCTCGATGCTGCACAGGCCGTCGAGTGGGTCACCCCGCCCACTAAGGCCCTCGACGACTCGAGGGCTCCTATCTACCGTTGGTTCCCCGATGCGGAACTGAACACGAGTGTCAACGCGCTGGACCGCCACGTCGAAGCCGGCCACGGGGACCGCACCGCCCTGATCTACGACTCGGCCGTGCTGGGCATCCAGGAAGAGATCTCCTACAGCGAGCTGCTGGAACGCGTGAAGCTGTTCGCCGGTGCGCTCGCGGACCAGGGCGTCAAGAAGGGCGATCGTGTCCTCCTCTACATGCCGATGATCGCGGAGTCCGTGGTTGGCATGCTGGCGTGTGCTCGCTTGGGTGCTGTCCACTCCGTGGTGTTCGGTGGATTCGCACCCCGTGAGCTGGCCAGCCGCATCGACGATTCCAAGCCCACCGTGATCGTGACCACCTCGGGTGGTGTGGAGCCCAAGCGACGGATCGAGTACATCCCTTCCGTTGAGGAGGCCATCGAGATCAGTGACCACGCGCCGTCGGCGATCCTGGTCCACGAACGTGAGGGTTTCGAGAACTCCGTGGCAAACGCACGTGAGCGTGCCGAAGGCGAGGAGAACGCCCCCGCGTGGTTGTCCTGGACCGAGGCTCTGGAAAACGCCGAACCCGCGGACGCTGTAACCGTGGCGGCCACCGATCCGCTCTACATCCTGTACACCTCCGGCACCACCGGTAAGCCCAAGGGCGTGGTGCGTGACAACGGCGGCCACGCGGTCGCACTGACGTGGTCCATGAAGAACATCTACGACGTGGGCGAGGGGGAGGTCATGTGGACCGCCTCGGACGTCGGCTGGGTCGTGGGCCACTCCTACATCGTCTACGCGCCGCTACTGGTGGGGGCCACCACGGTGCTCTACGAAGGCAAGCCCGTGGGCACCCCTGACGCCGGTGCGTTCTGGAAGCGCGTCAACGATCACGGCGTGAAGGCGCTGTTCACCGCTCCCACGGCCCTGCGTGCGATTCGTAAGGCGGACCCCGAGGGTGATTTCGTCAAGGACTACGACATCTCCTCGCTGCAGGCTCTGTTCGTGGCCGGCGAGCGCCTCGATCCGGAGACCTATCACTGGGCGGCCAAGGTACTCGACGTTCCCGTGATTGACCACTGGTGGCAGACCGAAACCGGTTGGGCCATTTGTTCCAACCCGTTCGGTATCGAGAAGCTGCCGATCGTTGCTGGCTCGCCCACGGTTCCGGTACCCGGCTACAACGTGGAGATCCTGGATCCCCTGGGTGATCCCGTGGCGCAGGGCGAAGAAGGCAACATCGCGGTCAAGCTGCCCTTGCCTCCCGGCACGTTGGCTAACCTGTGGGGCGACGACGATCGCTACATCTCCTCCTACCTCGAGGCGTTCCAGGGCTACTACGCAACCGGTGACTCCGGTTTCATTGACGAGAACGGCTACGTCTACGTGATGGGCCGTACCGACGACGTGATCAACGTGTCCGGCCACCGCTTGTCCACGGGCCAGATGGAACAAATCGTTGCCACACACCCGGATGTCGCCGAGTGCGCGGTGATCGGTGTCAACGACCCGCTCAAGGGCCAGCGGCCCTCCGGTTACGTGGTGCTCAAGACCGGCTCCGAGATCAGCGAGGACGAGCTGGCCAAGGATCTGGTCAAGCTGGTGCGTTCCGGCATCGGTCCCGTGGCCGACTTCAAGGACGTGGCCGTGGTGGAGGCGCTGCCCAAGACCCGCTCCGGCAAGATCTTGCGCAAGACCATGCGCCAGATGGCCGACGGCGAGAAGTACTCGGTGCCCTCGACCATTGAGGACGATTCGGTCTTGGAGGCGCTGCACTCGATCCTGGCACCCAAGTCCTGAGTAACCGTGATGTGAGCAGAAGCAGCCGGGGCTACGTCCCCGGCTGCTTCTGGTTAACTCTGTTGCATGACCAACACCGTGGAATGGGCCGTCAGACCGGAAATGCAACGGGATTGTGCCGCGGTCCGGACCGTGCTCGAACAAGCATTTCCGACCACAGAAGAAGCCGACCTGGTGGACGCGCTCCGCAACGACTCCGCATGGCTCGAGGGGTTGTCCTACGTCGCGGAAGATCAGGACGGCGCGGTGGTTGCTCACGCGTTACTGACCCGGTGTCACATCGGTGACGTTCCCGCGCTGTGCCTGGCCCCGTGTTCGGTGCTGCCCGATCAGCAACGCGGGGGAGCGGGCACGGCCGTGACGACGGCCGTGCTGCACGCAGCTGCAGATCGAGGGGAAAAGTTCGTCGTGGTCCTGGGCCACCCGGAGTACTACCCGAGGTTCGGCTTCGAGAGGGCTTCTGCATCGGGTGTGCACCTGAGCATCGATGTCCCCGAGGAGGCACTCATGGTGCTGTCCTTGGGCGGCACCAATCCGGTTCCCGGCGGACTGGTTCAATACGCGGAGCCCTTCGGGATCTGAGAGCTCACCCGTTCCAGCCGTACTCCAACTCGGGGCGTCCGGGAGTGCCGTGCCGGGAGCGCCGTTGAACGGTTCCCTTCTCGGTCAGGTGTTCCAGGTAACGCCGGGCCGTGACTCGGGACAGCCCCAAGTCCTTGGCCAGCTCGGCGGCCGAGCGGAATTGTCCGGCCTCCTGCAACGCGGTGACCAAGGAACCCAGGGTCTCGGGGGAGAGCCCCTTGGGAACCTTGGGTGGCGATTGGTCCTGCATGGTCGCGAAGGCCCGGTCGAGTTCGTCCTGGTCGAACGTAGTGGTAGCCGGTGTGGCTGCCGAGAGCAATCGGTGGTACTCCGCATAGGAGGCCAATTTGCGCTCAAAGACGGCAAACGTGAACGGCTTGATCAGGTAACCGACCACTCCCAGCGCCGTGGCCCCGCGTACGGTCCCCGCATCACGGTGGGCACTGACGATCATGAAGTCGACATCCACCCGGCGAGCGCGGAGCGTGCGTGCCACGTCCAGCCCGGACATGTCCGGAAGGTTGATGTCCTGCAGCACTAAGTGCACCGGTTCCGGCCCCGTGGATTTCTGGATGATGGCTCGGGCCGCAGCCTGCCCGGTCAGGGCGACGCCCACCACCCGGAAGCCCGGACAGCGCTTGACGTACTCCGCGTGAGCGGCCGCGGTGAGTTCTTCATCGTCCACGACGAACACATTGATCATGAGTCGTCCTCTTCCGCATCGCGGGCCGAGTCGTGCACCGGGATTTCCACGGTGAAGACCGCACCGGCATCGTTGACGAAGCTCAGGCGCGTTCCCCAGGACTCGGCGATCTGATACGCCAGGTGCAGCCCCACGCCGCGCATGGACCCGCCGGTGGGTTTAGTGGAGACTCCTCGGTCGAACAGAGAGTCGGCGACCTCGGGATCAACGCCGGGGCCGGTATCCGCCACGGTCAGCTGCACG
The DNA here is from genome assembly GCF_004136555.1 of Kocuria carniphila. Classification (GTDB taxonomy): domain Bacteria; phylum Actinomycetota; class Actinomycetes; order Actinomycetales; family Micrococcaceae; genus Kocuria; species Kocuria carniphila. The sequence goes on along the minus strand of NZ_NOIT01000010.1, from coordinate 129,711 downwards.
TAGCCGGGGCGCTCGGACGGGGCCAGCTCCACCTCGACCGCCGGTTCTTCCCGGTCTTGGTTGGACGCCGCCGCGTAAATCGCGTTATCCACCAGGTTCCCGACCACGCTCACCACCTCTGACGGATCCGCGGTGGATGCCGGTATCTCACCGTGCACGACAACCTGCAGGTCCACGCCGCGCTCATGGGCTTCCGCGGTCTTGCCGAGCAACAGAGCGGAGAGATAGGGATCGGCCACGGATTCAGTGACCGTGGTGCCCAGATCACGGGTCACGGTCAGATTGGACGCGGCGAACTCCAGAGCCTGCGGATACCGCTCGAGCTCCAGCAGGGACACCACCGTGTGCATTCGATTGGCGTGTTCGTGGGTTTGCGCTCGCAGTCCTGCGGCCATGGTGCGCACGGTATCCAGCTCGCCGGACAGCCGAGTCAGTTCGGTGTGATCCTGAACGATCAGCACCCGCAGCTTGGAATCACGCGAGGCCTTCACACACGAGACGATCAAGGTCCGGGTTCCCACGGTGCACCACTCGTCCAAGAACTCCCGTTGGCCATCGACGAGTTCCCGGATCACGGTCGGCAGGATTTCCGTCGGCAGCGGTTCGTTCCTGCGACGCAGGGTGACGGAACGACGGCGCTGGGCCTGGGCGGCGTCGTCGGCGGCGGGTTTCATGTCGAGCAGGTGACGGGCGCGTAAGTTGGCGAGCACGGGGCGGCCGAGCTGATCGAGAAGGACGAGACCCTCCCGAGCTTCGGCCAGAACGGCGCGGTTGAGGGCCTGTGAACGCACGAGTGATTCGGGTGCCTGACCGTTGGTGGCGCGGCTGAGATAGCGGGCCAAGACGTAGCTGACCAGCGAAGACATCACGAGCAACGCCAGGACAATCAACGCCAGCCCCGGAAGTTGCTGCCGGTTCTCCTGAGCGATCTGATTCAGCAGCACGCCGCTGGACACCAGACCCACGATCGAGCCGTCGGTGTCAAAGATGGGGGCGATCGTGCGGACGGAGGGACCCAGCTGACCGGTTTCGGTGACCGTGTACGTCTCGCCCGCGAGTGCGCGGGAGCGATCGCCTGAATACTCGTGACCCACGAATTCGGGGATGGCGTGAGTGAGGCGGGTGCCCTCGGGGGTCATGAGGGTGACGAAATCGATGTCGGATTCGTCCTCGATCCGATGCGCGTAGGCCTGCAGGCGGGCGGTGGGGTCCTCGGACTTCATGCCGTCGCGCACGAACGGATCCTGGGCCATCACGGAGGTCGCCGCGCGGGTCACCGACTCCGCGCGCAAGGTGACCCACGAGCGGGTCTGCTGGATCATCACCAAGGCCACGACCACGGAAATGACGATCACCAAGCCGAGCTGGAGCGCCAGGAATCGCTTGGCGAGTGACACACGCACCTCCGCAGCTTTCCGAACCGGCCCGCCAGGACAGGACTGTGACGGGCGCCATGAACAGTATGAACACAACGCGAGAGAACTCACAGCCCTGCGTGAGGCTAGTCACTATTCCAGCACTCGTGTTCTAAGGAGCCATCATGGCCGATAATTCAGCGGCACCGCGGTCAGCGCAGACCGTGTCCGGTGGGGCGCAGCGTAAGCCCAAGAAAGACCGGACCCACTACCTCTACATTTTCGTGATCGCCGGTGTGGTCATCGGAGCCCTGCTCGGTCTGATCGTCCCCGATTTCGCGGTCACGCTGAAGCCCCTGGGTACCGCGTTCATCGCCTTGATCAAGATGATGATCGCTCCGGTGATCTTCTGCACCATCGTGCTGGGCGTCGGTTCGATCGCTCACGCCGCAACCGTGGGCAAGGTGGGTGGCATGGCCCTGGCCTACTTCCTGATCATGTCCACGTTCGCACTGTTCATCGGCCTGGTGGTCGGCAACATCGTGCAGCCCGGTAGCGGTCTGGACCTGGCCAACGCGAGCTACGATTCCGCCGGGCTGGCTTCGACCGCCGATCACGGTGAAGAGGGAACCATCGGGTTCCTGCTGGGTATCATCCCCACCACCTTGTTGTCCTCACTGACCGCGGGAAACATCCTGCAGACCCTGTTCGTGGCGCTGCTCATCGGTTTCGCGCTGCAGGCCATGGGGGAGTCCGGCAAGCCCGTGCTCAAGGCCGTGACCTACATCCAGGCCGTGGTCTTCCGCCTGCTCATGATGGTCATGTGGGTTGCCCCGATCGGCGCCCTGGGCGCGATCGCCGGTGTGGTCGGCGCGACCGGCATGCAGGCGATCATCTCGATGATCGGCTTGATGGCCGCGTTCTACGTCACCTGCATCCTGTTCATCGTGGTGGTGCTGGGCTTGATCCTCAAGCTCGTCTCCGGCGTGAACATCTTCAAGCTCATGAAGTACCTGGGCCGCGAGTACCTGCTGATCTTCTCCACCTCGTCCTCCGAGGCCGCTCTGCCCCGACTCATCGCCAAGATGGAGCACCTGGGTGTCTCCAAGCCCGTGGTGGGCGTCGTGGTTCCCACCGGTTACTCCTTCAACCTGGACGGCACTGCGATCTACCTGACCATGGGCGCGCTGTTCGTGGCTGATGCCATGGGCACCCCGCTGGCCCTGGGGGAGCAGATCACCCTGCTGCTGTTCATGATCATCGCCTCCAAGGGCGCGGCCGGTGTCTCCGGCGCCGGTATCGCCACCCTGGCCGCCGGTCTGCAGTCCCACCGCCCCGACCTGGTGGACGGTGTGGGTCTGATCGTCGGCATCGACCGCTTCATGTCCGAGGCCCGCGCACTCACCAACTTCTCCGGTAACGCCGTGGCCACCGTGGTGCTCGGCACCCTGGTCAAGCAGGTCGACAAGGAACGCGTGAACCGTGTGCTCGCCGGGCAGGAGCCCTTCGACGAGCAATCCCTGGTGGCCGACCCGCACGCCTCACCCAACTCCGCCGAGCAAGCGCTCGAGGGCAATCCCGAGGTCAAGCCCCTGAGCCCCCAGAACGGCTGATTGACTGATCGCCGACGTCGCTCCAAGACTCGTCATGTCCCCTCCGGTCGCCGACCGGAGGGGACATTTCGTGTTAGAAATACTTTGGTCCACTAAGGCTCCTGTGGATCGCACCGTTCAATTGCTCTCCCCGCCTCATCCCGCGGGTCGTTGAAGGCTGCCCCCCACCCCCTGAGTAAGGTGCCCATGTCCAGCTCACCCCGCATTATTGCGATCGTTCCCTGTCATAACGAGGAAGCGGCCATCGCCAAGGTGGTCACTGATCTGCACGAGACCATTCCCGGTATCGACGTGTTCGTGTACGACAACTGCTCCACGGATCGAACCGCCCAGGCCGCGGCGGAGGCCGGAGCGCACGTGCGCTACGAGACGGAGAAGGGCAAGGGCAACGTGGTGCGGCGCGCGTTCGCCGACCTCGACGCGGATATCTACCTACTGATCGACGGCGACGACACCTATGACGTGGCCGATGCCCCGGCCATGATCGATACCCTCCTGGCCGGCCCGTTCGATCACGTGCTGGGGGTGCGCCGACAGGTGTCGGAAACCGCTTACCGTTCCGGACATGAATCAGGGAACAAGTTCTTCAACACCATGGTCAGCTTCGCGTTTCGACGCGAAGTCACGGACATGCTCAGCGGTTACCGGGTGTTCTCGCAACGCTTCGTCAAATCCTTCCCGGCGCTGTCTCGCGAATTCGAGATTGAAACGGAACTGACGATCCACGCAGTGAATGCGCGCGTACCGCAGACGGAAGTGGAAGTGGGCTTCCGTGACCGCGCCGAGGGCACGGAGAGCAAATTGCGGACCTATCACGACGGATTCAGGATCCTCCGCATCTTCTCCCAACTGTTGTTCCACGAGCGCCCGTTCCTGGTCACAAGCATTTTTTCGATCCTTCTTGCGACCCTGGGGCTCGTCTTCGGCCTGCCGGTCGTCGCGGAATACTTCCAAACGGGCATGGTGCCGCGGTTCCCTACCGCGTTCTTGGCCTCCGCTCTGTTCATCCTGGCCGGGGTTTTTCTGCTGATGGGCGTGCTGCTCAACGGTCAGGTCATGATGCGCCGCGAAGGATCACGATTGTTCTACCTCCGGTTACCGGCCCCGCCCTACGGGGTGAAGTCCCCGCGCCGCCAACCTTCCGCAGAACGGTTTAATATCGACGTCAACCGAGGCGCCTGATGGACATCTCCCGTTACATGAACCGCGATGCAATCAAGCGCCACCTCAACCGAGAAACGGTCGAGCGCATCAGGACCGACTGGCGGTGGCGCCCGTTCCTCAAGGGCGCCGGAGTCCTCGTCGCTTTGCAGTTCGTGCTGTTCGGACTCCTGATCGTGGGGCAAGCCGTACCCGACAAACCGATCGTGGACAACCTGGTGTCCTCGATCGAGAACAACACCTACGGTCCCAGCGGGATCCCGGACCGCATGGGCACGCAGTCGGACACGTTCACAGAATGCGTGGTCGTGGGCACCGGACTGGGTGCGTCACCGGAAGAATCCGCGCTGAGCAGGGCCGCTCGCATGCCGCGGATCGACAACTGCGCCGGTGGCAAGCAGGACATTCAGGAACTGGCCCAGGGCAAGGTCTTCGAGGACAACAACTATTACAAGTACTGGGCCGGGTACACGATCCTCACCCGACCCTTACTGGCCACGGTGGGGCTCGAAGGCCTGCGCATCGTCTCCGGCGCCCTGATGATCACCGCACTTTTCGCGGCCATTCTGCTGGTGCGGTCGAAGACCTCCACCGCCGTGGCCGTGGCGCTGTTCCTGCCCTTCGTGGTGGGGACCAACATGCTCTCCACACCGTCCACATCGTTCAGCCAATCCATTGCCATCACGTTCATTTTCCTATCGGTAATCCTCACCGTGGTGGGATTCACGAGGTCCACTTACCTGGGCCTGTTGGGCGCGGGTGTCGGCGCGGCGCTGTTCTGCTACGTGGATCTACTGACCACCCCGTCCATCCCGTGGGCGATGTCCGCGTTCGTCTTGGCGGCTGCAGTCTGGTTCCAGGACAGGAACATGAAACGCACCGCGACGTGGGGAGTGCTCGCCGCCGTAGTGTGGCCCGCCGCGTTCGGTCTCACCTGGGTGTTCCGCTGGATCTTCGGTGCGGTGTTCATGGGCATCGGCGAGACGATCGCCATGGTGCAACAAAACGTCGGTTTCCGGACGGGAGGCAGCCACAGCGGTGTCTCTGACGTGTTCGGAGCCGGGGTGGCCAGTAACGTCGTCTACTGGTGGGAGAAGATACCCACCGCCCCGTTCGTCTTCTTCGGTTGTCTCATCGCGGCCGCAATTGCCCTGGCGCTGGCAGGGCGCCGCGGGGGAGTCCAACGGTTGAAGGTCGCGGGAGTGCTCGCACTGCCCATGCTGATCCCGGCGTTCTGGTACATCGTGGTGAGCAACCACTCCCAGATCCACGAATTCTTCGTCAATCGCGGGGTGCCCGTAGCGCTTGCAGTCCTCACGGCAGCGTGCTGGGCTGCGGCGGTCAACGGCCGGTCGAACAGGGTAGAAGAAGCCCTGGTCGAACAACCGCAGGTCGTATCGGGTTCCACCTCGGTTGGTTCACTCCCGCGTGACGGCGGTAGTGTAGTGCGTTGAGACCTGACCAGTGACTTGAGGAAAGCAGGCCGTAGCACGTGAGCAAAGCCAGTGACGAGAGGTTCCCTGAGCTCGATGACCGGTCATCGGGCGCCGTAGGCCCCACCGGCCGTCCGTTGCGCACCTTCCCGGATCCGCCCGAACTCAAGGACCATGGTCCCGCCCGCATCATCGCCATGGTGAACCAGAAGGGTGGCGTGGGTAAGACCACCTCCACCATCAACCTGGGTGCCGCGCTCGCGGAAACCGGCCGCAAGGTGCTCCTGGTGGACTTCGACCCGCAGGGCGCGCTGTCCGCGGGCTTCGGTTCCAACCCGCACGAGCTGGATCTGACCATTTACAACGTGATGATGGACCGCTCGGTGGACGTGTGGGACGTGGTGCAGGAAACCCACGTGCCCAACGTGGACCTGCTGCCGGCCAACATCGACCTTTCCGCGGCCGAGGTGCAGCTAGTCACCGAGGTCGCCCGCGAGCAAGTGCTGTCCTCGGCGCTGCGCAAGGTCGAGGAATACTACGACGTGATCCTCATCGACTGCCAGCCGTCCCTGGGTTTGCTGACCGTCAACGCGTTGACCGCCTCGCACGGTGTGATCATCCCGCTGATCTGCGAGTTCTTCGCCCTGCGCGCCGTGGCGCTGCTGGTGGACTCCATCGAGAAGGTCCAAGACCGCTTGAACCCCAAGCTGCAGATCGACGGCGTGCTGGCCACCATGTTCGACTCGCGCACCTTGCACTCGCGCGAGGTCATTGCACGCATCGTGGATGCCTTTGGCGACAAGGTTTTCGACACCGTCATCAAGCGCACCGTGAAGTTCCCGGACGCCACCGTGGCCGCCGAGCCGATCCTCAACTTCGCCACGAACCACCCGGGTGCCGAGTCCTACCGTCAGCTCGCGCGCGAGCTGATCAGCCGCGGCGGAGCGCCGTGAGCACCACCGCCGACGCCGCTCGCGGCCTGATCTCGCGTGAGGTCACCTCACGAGCATGAGCGTTGTCGCCGAGCTTCCCACGAACTCGGACACCGGATTCAAGGTGGCCCTGGAAAACTTCCAGGGCCCCTTTGACGTGCTGCTCTCTCTGATCGCCAAGCACGAAATGGACATCACCCACGTGGCGCTGTCCGTGGTCACGGACGAGTTCATCCGTTACGTGAAAGCTCTCCAGGAGGAGGGCTCGGTTAAAGCTCTGGATGAAGCCAGCGAGTTCCTGGTGGTCGCGGCGACTCTGCTCGATCTCAAGGCCGCACGCTTGTTGCCGCGCGGCGAGGTGGAGGACGAATACGACGTCGAACTTCTGGAAGCCCGCGACCTGCTGTTCGCGCGTCTGCTGCAGTACAAGGCGTTCAAGGAAGTGGCCGGGCAGCTGAATAGGCGCTTCGGTGCGGAGTCCGTGCGGATCCCGCGCCAGGTGGACCTTGACCCAGCGGTGACCACCGCGCTGCCGCCGTTGAAGTGGACGCTGACGCCTGAGCAATTCGCACAGCTCGCAGTCGTCGCGCTGGACCCCGAACGGCACGTGCCGGACGAGGTCAACGTGGAGCACCTGCACGGTGCCGCCGTGCGTGTGGCGGACGAGGCCGAGACCATGGCCGAAATCCTCAAGGACGGCCAGGACCACAGCTTTGCCGCCCTGATCGCGGACGCGGATTCCACCCTGGTGATTGTGGTGCGCTTCTTGGCGATCCTCGAAATGTTCCGCGACCGTGTGGTCCGGATCCGCCAGGATGAAGTCCTCGGCCCACTGCTCGTGCGCTGGGACGGGCCGGACGACTGGACCTCGGAGGGGCTCAACAGCGAGTACGCGGGTGCCGAGACGCCGAACGAGGACCCCGCCCCGAGCGAGAACGGCGCGGGGGAGTAGCCCCCTGGCAACGGCGGCGTCAAAAACCTGAAACAATGAGACACGTCATGGATCGGTGTGAACCGTACCGAAGGAGATGATGTCAGCGTGGTAGACGAACCACACGAACAACCCCCGACCGATATCCACGCGGCTCTCGAGGCCGTCCTCATGGTGGCCGCCGCCCCCGTCCGAGAAGAAGAACTCGCCCGGACCCTCAACGTGCCCGTGCACGAGGCGCGCAGCGGCCTGGAATACCTGAAAGCCGAGTACGACGGCGTGATCGGTCCCACTCCCGTAGCCCCTCCGGAATCGCCTGACCTCCGATACGATGGAGGGTCGGCCTCCAGAGTGCGCGGATTCGAACTGCGCCAAGTGGCCGGCGGCTGGCGCATCTACTCGCGCAGTGAGTACGCCCAGCTCGTGACCGACTACGTGGTGGAAGGCAGCAGCTCGCGCTTGTCGCAAGCGGCCCTGGAAACCCTTGCCGTGGTGGCCTACCTGCAACCCGTGTCCCGCTCCCGGATCTCAGCGATCCGCGGTGTCAACGTGGACGGCGTGGTGCGAACCCTGGTGCAGCGCGGCTTGCTCACAGCACACGAACGCGAGGAATCCACGGGTTCCGTGCTCTACTCCACCACCCCCTTGTTCTTGGAAAAGCTGGGTCTCGGTTCACTGGATGAACTGCCAGACATTGCCCCGCTCCTGCCCGGAACCGACCAACTTGAAGACTTAGAGGACTGATTTCAGCATGGCTCAATCACGCAACAACTCATCCCGCGGCGGAGCACCCCGCGGCGGCGGCAAGCCCGGCGGCGGCGCTCGCGGTCCGCAGGGTCGCGGCAAGGGCTCCAAAGCGGGCACCAAGGGCGGCTTCAAGTCCGGTCCGAAAACCGGACCCAAGTCCGGGCCCGGTAAGCCCAAGGCTTCGGCGGGTCAGAAGGGTCCGCAGAAGCCTCGCGCCTTTGGCGGCGTGGACAAGTACGAGCGCCGCGCCTCGGCGATCAAGGAGCACGGCCCGCACCGGCGGCGTCGTCCCAAGAACCCGCCCGTCGATCGTCTGGAAGCCCACGACGAGAACGGCGTGCGCCTGCAGAAGCTCATGGCCCAGGCAGGTGTGGCCTCGCGGCGCGTGTGCGAGGAAATGATCCTGGACGGCCGCGTGGAAGTGGACGGCCAAATCGTCAACGAACTGGGCGTGCGCGTGGACCCCGCGCTGCAGAGCGTTCACGTGGACGGCATGCGCATCCAGACCGACGAGAAGCTCGTCTACTACTCGTTCAACAAGCCTGCCGGCGTGGTCTCCACCATGGAGGACCCGGACGGCCGCCGTTGCGTAAGTGACTTCTTGGACGTCCGCAAGCACGAGCGCGTGTTCCACGTGGGTCGCTTGGACGTTGAGACCGAGGGCCTGCTGCTACTCACCAACGACGGCGAACTCACCAACCGCCTGACCCACCCCTCCTACGAGGTGCCCAAGACCTACCTGGTCCAGGTGCACGGCCCCGTGGAGAAGGGCGTGGGCAAGCAGATGCGCGAAGGCATCAAGCTCGAGGACGGCATTGCCAAGGTCGATTCGTTCAAGCTCATCGACTCCAAGCCCGGTCACGTGCTGATCGAGGTCGTGCTGCACACCGGTCGCAACCGCATTGTCCGCCGCATGTTCGACGCCGTGGGCCACCCGGTCGAGCGGCTCGCCCGTACCCAGGTGGGCCCGATCGCCATTGGTGATCAGCGCCAGGGTGTGGTGCGCAAGCTGTCCCACACCGAGGTGGGCACCCTGCTCGCATCGGTGGGGATGTAACGGTGGTTCCAGCAATCGCGTCCACGTCCGGACCGGTTCTGGTGATCGGTGCGGGGCTTCTGGGTGCCAGCATCGGTCTGGGGCTCCAGCACCTGGGCGTGCGCGTGTACGTGCGCGATGCCTCGCCCACCACGGAGGCCGTGGCTCAGGACATCGGCGCGGGCCAGTCCGTCCGTGCCGTTCACGAGGCGGGTCAGACGCTGTCGGATCCTGCACTCGTGGTCGTGGCCGCTCCGCCGGACGTGGTCGCCGAGCTCGTGGTCGAGGCGCTGTCGGATTTCCCGGACGCCGTGGTCATCGACATCGCCTCGGTAAAGTCCTCGATCCTCGACGACGTCGCTGCGGCCGGGGCGGACCTGTCTCGCTACGTAGGCACGCATCCCATGGCCGGACGTGAGAAGTCCGGTCCCGTGGCGGCCCGCGGTGAGCTGTTCACATCCATGCCGTGGGTGATTTGCCCGACCGAGACGACCAGCGCGCGAGCCGTCACCACCGCCAAAAACTTGGCGGTGGACCTGGGCGCGACCGTGACCGTGATGGATGCGGCCGAGCACGATGAGACCGTGGCGCTGATTTCGCACTTGCCGCAGGTGATGTCCTCGCTGCTGGCCTCCCGCCTGCAGGACACCCCGTTGCACCACTTGTCCTTGTCCGGACAGGGGCTGCGGGACACCACGCGCATTGCGGGTTCCGATCCGTCGCTGTGGGTGCAGATCCTCTCCGCCAACGCACGTCCCATCGTGGAATCCCTCCACGAGGTACGCACGGATCTCGATCGGCTGATCTCCACCCTGGAGAACCCGATGGCCGGTGGTGCTCGCTTGGATATCGCCCAGCTCATGGCCGAGGGCAACTCAGGCCAAGCTCGGATTCCCGGTAAGCACGGTGGCGCTCCCAAGGCGTTCGCCACGCTCACCGTGGCCGTGGACGACACCCCGGGCACCATTGCTCGGTTGCTCACCGAGATCGGTGAGGACGGGATCAACCTGGAAGACATGCGACTCGAGCACTCGCCGGGTCAACCGGTGGGACTGGTGGTGGTCTCCGTGGATCCGAACCGTCGCGAGGAACTTGTGAACGCTTTGAACGAACGCAACTGGAAGGTGGTGCAGTAATGGACGCACGCGATGAGAACGCCCGATTGGTGGTCGCCATCGACGGACCTTCCGGTTCCGGGAAGTCCTCCGTGTCCAAGGAAGTGGCGCGCCGCTTCAACCTGGCCTACCTGGACACCGGTGCCATGTACCGCGCCGTGACCTGGTGGTGCTTGCACACACAGGTCGACTTGAGTGACGCGGACGCCATTGTGCAGGCCACCCGCTCCGTTCCCCTGGACATGGGCACCGATCCCAACGGTGAGCGCATCACCGTGGACGGTCAGGACGTCCGGTCCGAGATCCGCGGGGATGACGTGACCAACAACGTGTCCGCGATCGCCACCACCGTTCCGGCTCGTGAAGTACTAGTGGCTATGCAGCGCGAGATCATCGCCGACAGCGGTCACCGCATGGTGGCCGAGGGCCGCGATATCACCACCGTGGTCGCCCCGGATGCCACTGTGCGCATTCTGTTGACCGCCTCGGAGGAAGCGCGGTTGGCGCGGCGAGGCAAGCAACTAGGCGCGGCGGCGTCGTCAAATTTGAAAGACCAAGTGGTGGGGCGTGACGCCAAGGACTCCACCGTGGTGAACTTCACCGAAGCGCAGGATGGCGTGCACCTGCTGGATTCGTCCGAACTGAGCATGGAACAGACCGTGCAGGGCGTGATCGATCTGGTGATCCGCACCACCGAAACCATGACCGAACGGGCCGCCGGCCCCGATCAATCCCCGGGCGCTCCCGCCCAGAGTAAGTGAGGTAGCCATGACCGGTTCCGAAGAGAACAAGGTTGACCCGTACGAGCAGACCGTCCTCGGCGGTGGCCAGGAAGATATTTCCGAGCGCCTCGCCGCAATCGACGACGAGGAAGCCGAGCGCCGCGCCGAAGCGTTGCGTGCGGGCCTGTCCGACTACGAGTTGGATGAGGAAGACGCCGCGCTGCTGGACGAGTGGGACGGCTGGGACGACGATCGCGAAACTCGTCTGCCCGACCCCGTGGTGGCCGTGGTCGGCCGCCCCAACGTGGGTAAGTCCACGCTGGTCAACCGCGTGATCGGCCGCCGCGAGGCCGTGGTGGAGGACACCCCGGGCGTGACCCGTGACCGCGTGTCCTACAAGGCCGAGTGGGCCGGCAAGAACTTCACCCTGGTGGACACCGGCGGCTGGGAGCACGACGCCAAGGGCATCCACGCCCGCGTGGCTGAGCAGGCCGAGGTGGCCGTGCAGAATGCTGACGCCGTTCTGCTGGTCCTGGACGTCACCGTGGGCGTGACCGCGACCGACGAGGCCGTGGTCTCCATGCTGCGCCGCGTCAAGAAGCCGATTATCCTGGTGGCCAACAAGGCCGATTCGCCGCAGTTGCAGATCGAGGCTTCCGACCTGTGGTCGCTGGGCATGGGGGAGCCGTTCCCGGTATCGTCCCTGCACGGCATGGGCACCGGCGACGCACTGGATGCCCTGGTCAAGGCTCTACCCGAGCACTCCGAGGTGGCCGAGCCCGAGGTCGAGGGCGGACCCCGCCGCGTGGCCCTGCTGGGTCGCCCGAACGTGGGCAAGTCCTCGCTGCTGAACAAGATGGCCGGTTCCGAACGAGTGGTCGTGGACGAGCTGGCCGGCACTACACGTGACCCGGTGGACGAGATCGTGATGCTGGGCGATGAGCCCTGGCGTTTCATCGACACCGCCGGTATCCGCCGCCGCGTGCACCTGCAGCAGGGTGCGGACTTCTACGCGTCCCTGCGGACCCAGTCCGCTCTGGAACGTGCCGAGGTGGCCGTGGTGCTGCTGGCCGTGGACGAGGTGCTCTCCGAGCAGGACGTGCGCATTCTGCAGATGACCGTGGACTCGGGCCGCGCCGTGGTGCTCGCCTTCAACAAGTGGGACCTGCTGGACGATGAGCGCCGCTTCTACCTGGAGCGTGAGATCGAACGCGACCTGGCGCACGTCTCCTGGGCTCCGCGCGTGAACATCTCCGCGAAGACCGGTTGGCACAAGGACAAGCTGGTTCCCGCCCTGCACACCGCGCTGGATTCCTGGGATAAGCGCATTCCCACCGGACGCCTCAACGCATTCCTGGGCGAGCTCGTGGCCGCCCACCCGCACCCCGTGCGCGGCGGCAAGCAGCCCCGCATCCTGTTCGGCACGCAGGTGTCCTCGCGGCCGCCCAAGTTCGTGCTGTTCACCACCGGCTTCCTGGATCCCGGCTACCGCCGTTTCATCCAGCGCCGCCTGCGTGAGACCTTCGGCTTCGAGGGCACGCCCATCGAGGTCACCATGCGCGTGCGTGAGAAGCGGCAGCGGAAGAAGTAATGCCTGTGCCGGCGGGCCTTTACGGTCAGCCTGCCTATTGGTCGTCGTGACCGACGACGACGCCGGGTCGTCCCGTTTCGTACGGGGCGGCCCGGTGTTTTTCGTTGCTAGGTGGGTTTGAGTTGGAGCTGTTTGCGGGGGAGCGGGGTGCGCTCAGGTCGACGTTCGGTCCAGGACTACCAGCTTCCAGCGCTCTGGTTCTCAGCTGGATGCAACGTGGTTTACGTTTCGACCATTGCCGTTCCGAGCAGTACCGCCTGATCCACCATCCGACCATGTCTGTCTTCGTTGTGTAGCTCCATCGACGCTGCAACCATTGAACCGTTGAGCGCTTCATTCTGATCGACGGTACGACCACAGCCGTTCCGAAGACTGCAGCCTGATCGACGTAAAAACCACGTTCCGAGTTCCCTCGCAATCTGATCGACCTTGCGACCCAGAATCCTCGAGATCCGGGCTGCAACGTCGATCAGATTCCTTGCTGCAGGAGATCCTGGTCCTACCGTTGATGAGATTGCCACGTTCGTGTTCCGGCCGTGAGCGACGGTATTCGAGCTGCAGCTCGTGAGCCACGCGGGGTTGGTTCTTGGCGCCGGGCCCGTCGATGTGAATTTCGATCGACGTTGGGGTAATGTATCTCTGGTGTTCGGGACTGGTTCCCAGTACCGAACATGGTCGCGGGCTGTGGCGCAGCTTGGTAGCGCACTTGACTGGGGGTCAAGGGGTCGCAGGTTCAAATCCTGTCAGCCCGACCAGATGGCCCTGGTGAGAATAAACTTCTCACCAGGGCTTTTGTCATGTACTGAGACTGTGGATGCGGTCTCATCCCGGAAACGGTACCTGCTGTCCCCGTTTGTCGACGCGGGCCCCAGGTTCATGGTGTGGTTATCTTCTTGAGCCGCAGTTATCGGCGTTTCATTGTGGAGTGGTAGCCACCTCCTTCTGGGTAGACACATGCACCGGTGAATACATGGTCGTTATCGGAGAAGGTGCCGTGGAAATAGGCGGGGCTATCTTTGGCTACCGCCCAAATGGTGAGTGAGTCGCCGTCGAGGTCGTAGACGTAGTCAAGGGTATTGCCCATCGAGTCGTAGAACTGTGAGACCACGTCAGGCTCGACCGGTTCCCCAATGCTGATTACCGATTCACGCCGTGCAACCCGGGGAACATCGACCGGAGTACTTGTCCCGCTCGCCGAGCAGGATCGCAGTAGGTGGAACCGGGCGATAATTGCTGAGGGGATGGAACTTGCTCAGAAGGCCTGGTCCCCGGCAGACATTGGTACATACCAAATACAAGCGGCGATCGCCGCCCTCCATGGCTCGTCGCCGTCATTCGAGCAGACGGACTGGGAACAAATTGCAGCACTTTATTTCGCTCTCGAATATATCCAACCGTCCTCGGGTCCCGTCCTACTCTCCCGGGTTGTCGCTGTCGCACATGCCTTCGGAGCAGACCAAGCTCTCGAGCTCCTCGAGCGACTCGACCAGGAGCATCAGCTGCTCCAGAATCCGCTAACGCGGCAACGCGGACACGCGATCCGTGCGCACCTCCAAGAGCGGGTCGGCAGGATTGTAGACGCCCGCGTGGATTATCTTGCAGCTGCAGAATTGACGAAGAATGACTTCGAAATCAAATATCTCGTTGATAGAGCCGACCCGAACGCTGCATGAGATTACACAAGCGGATACGGGACTCAGTGGCATGCTTGATGCAGATACTGGTTGCCCTCGGGTTCGGCTAGTACGAACATCTCGTGTCCACCGTGGTGCAGAGTCGGCGCGCTCCGACCCAAACTGACATGGCCAAGACCAATGTTCTGCAGCAGCGTACCGATCACGGAGGTTTTGGGCGCGTTACTCTGCAATTCGGCCGTCTCGTTGACTGCCATGGCGCGGGGATCAGTTCACAGCGTGGTGACGGTGATGGCGACTTTGCCGAAGACTTTTCCGGACTCTAGGTAGCGCATGGCGGCCGGCACCTGTTCCAGCGTGAAGGTGCGGTCAATGTGGGGAGTGACCGCCCCGTCCTCGAGGAACTGGGTAAGGCGCTGCAGGTCGCTGGCTCGCTCCTTGCTGGCGAGCATGGTCAGCCGCTGAGTGACGAAGCGTGAGACTAGAGGTGCCCGCAGCGAGCGGCCGAAGCCACCAGTGACTTGGCCGCCTTCCTCGCCGCCCACCACAACGAGGGTCCCCGCGGGTGTCAGAGCGCGACGCAGTCGTTTTAGAGGTAGGTTGCCCCCGATGTCCAGGACCAGGTCGTACGTGGTGGTTCCGTCGGTGAACTCGTCCCGGGTGTAGTCGGCGACGTGGTCGGCCCCGAGTGCCCTGAGCCTGTCGAGCTTGCCGGTGCTACATACACCCGTGACCTCGGCACCGAACGCCTTGGCCAACTGCACCGCAAAGCTGCCGACTCCGCCGGAGGCGCCGATGATCAGGACCCGCTGTCCGGACTGCACATTCCCGGCGTCAGTGAGGGCTTGTAAAGCGGTGCCGGCGGAGATCGGGACGACCGCCGCCTGCTCGTACGTCAAGTTCTTCGGCTTGGGCGCAAGCTTGTCCTCACGCGCCGCGGCGTAGTCCGCGAACGAGCCCCGGCTCATCCCGTACACCTCGTCACCCAGCGCAAACCGGGTCACAGCTGAGCCTACGGCGGCCACGGTGCCTGCGACGTCGATGCCTGGAACGGCGTTCTTTGGTTGACTGAACCCGAATCCAATCACCCGCAGCAGATACGGGCGACCGGCCATCATGTGCCAGGTGCCTCGGTCTAGGCCGGCAGCGTGGGCCCGGATCAAAACCTCGTTCTCCGCGATGGTGGGCACGAGCGTTTTCCTGTGTCGAAAGATATCAGCGGTGCCGTAGCCCTCTTGAACGATGGCGTGCATGGTGCCGCGATTGAGGTGGGTGTGCCCGGTTTGAGCCGTCATGGTGTGCCGTTCCGAAGATGGCGTTGCGCTGCGAGAGTTGTCGCGTCGCTTTCGTACTATGTATGTTGACGTTACCATACATAGTACGAAAGCGGAATGGCACCAAGGGACATAGGGGTGTAAAGCGATGACTGAGGTGAAGCGGACGGGTCAGCACGTCCGGTCGCGATTGAGCCGGGCGCGGGTGCTGCAGACCGCGGTTGCCGTGGCCGACCAGGGGGGCATCGGAGCATTGACCATCCGCACACTCGCTCAAGAGCTTGGGGTCAAACCCATGTCGGTCTACTACTACGTCTTGAACAAGGAAGCGATTCTCGACGGGATTGTCGATAACGTGTTCAGCGAAATAGTGTTGCCCAGGGTTGGCGCTGACTGGCGCGCGGAGATGCGCCGCCGTGCACACTCGGTACGCACCGTGCTCGGGCGGCATAGCTGGGCCATTGGCCTGCTGGAGTCCCGTCCTAGACCAGGCCCCGCGACACTTCGCCACCACGACGCCGTTCTCGGCACCCTGCGCTCGGCCGGGTTTTCCCGCGAGATGACCGCCCACGCCTACGCCTTGATCGACAGCTTCAGCTACGGGTTCGCGCTGCAAGAGGCGAGCTTGCCGTTCGAGGCCCAGCACATCGTCGCCGATGGCTCCGAACCGGACGCCACGTTGTTTACCGACGACCAGTACCCGCACATGGCCGCAATGGTTTCCGAGCACTACGTGCAGCCTGGCTACCGTTTCAGTGATGAGTTCGACTTCGGGCTGAACCTCATACTGGATGCCCTCGATGCAACGCTGTCCGTGGACTGACCTGGTGGTATGGGTGTTTCAGCTCGACCATGCTCCACCGAAAGGTCATGAATCCGTCAGCTGCGGATAGACACCTGCGCACGGCGCGCGAGATAAACCCCCGTGCGGCTGTTCTCCCGGGACGCCAGTTCGGCTGGGGTCCCGGAGGCCACCACGGAGCCACCTGCTGAACCGGCACCCGGACCCATATCGACAATCCAGTCGACGACACTGAGTGTACGCAGATCGTGGTCAGCGATGACCACGGTGTTGCCTGCATCGGCGAGCAGCTGGAGTTGAGCGATCAGGAGATCGGCATCGGCAGGATGGAGTCCGGTCGTTGGCTCATCGAGGATGTAGAGGCTGTGACCGCGCCATGAGCGGTGCAGTTCGGAGACGAGCTTGATTCGCTGGGCCTCACCGCCGGACAAAGTCGGTGCGCTCTGACCCAAACTGACATAGCCCAGGCCGATGTTCTGCAGCAAAGTGAGGATGGCAGACGCCTTGGGCACGTCGCTCAAGAAGTCGGCTGCCTCGTCTACGGTCATGGCGAGCACATCCGCAATCGAATGGTCGCGGTAGGTGACTTCGAGGGTCTCGGGGTTGTACCGCTTGCCGTGGCAATCCGGACATGGCGCAGTTTCCGTGGGCATGAACAGCAACTCGATGCTGACCTCGCCATCGCCCAGGCACGTCGGGCACCGCCCCTCCGGCTGATTGAAGGAGAAGCGACCCACGCCGAAGCCACGCTCCTTAGCATCGGGCTGCGCGGCGTAAAGCTTGCGAACGCCGTCGAAAAGCCCGGTGTAGGTTGCGAGGGTCGAGCGGGACGTCCGCCCGATCGGACGTTGGTCGACCTCGATTACGCGGTCGACGGCGTCCAATCCAGTCGTGGACGCGGTCTCCAGTTGCTCGCTGCCCAGGTCCCACACGGGAGCGCCGTTGACGAGCTCTTCGGCGATCTCGACAGAATCAGGATTGCGCTCTTCATCCGCTTTGACGTCGGTGGCATTGAGCTGGGCGCGAGCGGCGTCGGCGAGTGCCGTGAGAACGGTGGTCTTACCCGAACCGGAGACCCCGCTGATCGCGGTGAACGCGTGCAGTGGCAAGCGGATGTCAACGCCGGAGAGGTTGTGCCCCGTGACGCCGTGCAGTTCGATCCAGTCGTTGAGCGCGCGTGGAGCGACCGGCCCCGGGGGCTGCGGAGCGGAGGGACCGAGATAGCGTGCGGTGGCCGATTCCTCGACATCGGCAAGTCCAACTGACGGGCCGTTGTAGAGCACGCGTCCGCCGTAGCGGCCCGCGCCCGGACCGAGGTCCACGATCCAGTCCGCGGTGCGAATAATCTGCGCGTTGTGTTCGACCACGAAAACCGTGTTGCCGTCGTCCTTGAGCCGCTTCAGCGCACCGAGGAGCAGTTCGAGATCGGAGGGATGGAGTCCGGCAGAGGGCTCGTCGAGCACGTAGAGGACCCCGAAGAGTCCGCTGCGCAGCTGGGTGGCCAGGTGCAGTCGCTTGAGCTCACCACTTGAGAGCGTCGACGTCGGTCGCGCGGTTTCGAGGTAACCAAGCCCGATGTCGATCATGGTCGCAATGTGGTCCTGGAGGACGTCGATGAGCGCAAGAGCAGCTTGTCTGCGCTCGACGGAGAGCTCGTCGGTAGCCGGGTGCGTGCGAGCGGCGTCGAGGAACGAGGCGAGGTCGGCGAGGGGGAGGCGAGCGGCGTCGGCGATGTCCATGTCGGCGATCGTGACCGCCAGAGCTTCCGGATTGAGGCGCTTGCCGTGGCAGGTGGGGCAGAGCTGGTCGGTCATGAACGACGCGGCCTTCGCGCGCATTCGGGCCGACGGGGAATCTGCGAAGGTGTGCTCGACCCACCGTTTGGGGCTCATGTACGTGCCGTTGTACCGATCACCAATGCGGACGGTGGGTTGCTCGTCGGTGGTGAGCACCCACTCGCGCGTATCGGCGGGAAGTGACTCGAAGGGGACGTCGATGTCGATGCCGAGGACGCGGAGGATCCGGCGGTTGTTCTTGCCGCCGAAGGCGCCCGGCCAGGCGACGATGGCGCCGTCGTCGATGCTCAGCGAGGGGTCTCCGACGAGTTTGTCGATGTCCACTAGGAGGAGACGCCCCATGCCGGAGCAGGTGCGGCAGGCGCCGACGGCGGTGTTGGGGGAGAAGCTGTCCGAATCCAGGGGAGCGGCGTCGCGCGGGAAGGTGCCCGCGAGATCGGCGGGACGGTAGCCCTCGGGATAGGTACCCGAACGCGAGAAAAGCATGCGAAGGACGTTCGAAATCCGGGACACGGTGCCGACCGACGAGCGGGTGCTCCCGGCATGCTGCTGGCGCAGCGCCACAGCCGGTGGGAGCCCGCTGATGAGCCGGACGTGCGGAGCGGAACCTTGGTCGATGAGCCTGCGCGCGTAGGGCGAGACCGACTCGAGGTAGCGCTGGCGGGAGTGCGAGTAGATGGTGCCGAACGCGAGCGAGGATTTTCCCGATCCGGAGATTCCGGTGAACGCGACCACGGTGTCGCGGGGGATGTCGACATCGAGCGAATCCAGGTTATGTTCGCGGGCACCGCGTACGGCGATATGTCCGGGAACTACATCGCTCGATTCCAACTGTCCTCCTAGGGTTTCGTGTCTTCGGCCAACTCTCCGGGCAGAAGTGACACTAAGGTGTCCCTACTAAACTACGGGCTATGGGCTAAATAACCGAAGCAACCACATCCCCCCAGCAGAACACGGCGAAAGCCGACATCAAAGTACAACCCGCTGCGCTCTCAGACCTGGACCGAGCCGCGAAGGTTCTTGCGGATGCTTTTTCCAAGGATGCTTACGCGACCGGGCTATTGCCTTCCGGCGACGTGACGAGCCAGCTGTACAAGATTTTTAAGGTCCAGCTCAAGCACACCTTTAAGTACGGAGGGCACGTGTGGCTGGCGATCGACTCGTCAAACGGTGAATTGCTGGGCGTCTCCGAGTGGGGAGCACCGGGAACGAACCCGGGGTTCTTTTCGCAGGCTCCGGAATTGCCCGCCTACCTCAGTATCTTCCGCTCACGCATGCTGGACGCTGCCATCACCGATAAAAACGCTGACAAGCACCGCCCGCTCGTGCCCCACTGGTACCTGAAGGCCATTGGCACCACGGAACGTGCCCGAGGCCGCGGCGCTGGATCCGCGCTGATCCGGCACCGGCTGGCGGACGCGGATGCCACCGGGACACCCGCCTATCTCGAGTCCTCTTCCGAGACCAACATGTCGTACTACGAGAAGTTCGGGTTCGTGGAGCGCAGCCGGATTCCTAGCCGCGGCACCGTGGAGACCATCGGCATGTGGCGGCCTGCCCAGCGCTGAAAATCCGCGGCATACCGGCGCACAAGGTGTGTTCATTTACCCGTGCGTAACGAGCTGCCGATAACATTGTTCTTATACCGAAGGGAGCAGTGATGAAGGCAGTTGTCGTCGAATCGTTCAAGAAATTCCCCGTTCTCAAAGAGATGGAGAAGCCCACTCCGGGCCCTGGGGAGGTGCTCCTGAAGATCGCTGGCGCGGGTGCCTGCCACTCCGATGTCGCGATCTTCAACGACTTCGAATCCGATCCCAACGGTGGTCTCATGGAGCCGCCGTTCATCCTCGGTCACGAGAACTCCGGCTGGGTTGAAGAAGTCGGTCCCGGCGTCACCGGATTCAACAAAGGCGACGCGTACCTCTGCTACGGCCCCATCGGCTGTGGCCACTGCCCGCCGTGCACGCGCGGCCAGGACACCTATTGCGAGAACCCGCAGGAGGTCGGCTTCATGGCCAACGGCATCGGCCGCGACGGCGGCATGGCCGAATACATGGTCGCCCCCGCACGCAACTTGGTTCCGCTCGGTGACGACGTCGATCCCGTCGCCGCCGCGCCCCTCGCCGACGCCGGCCTCACCCCGTACCACGCCATCAAGCGCGTCCTCCCATACCTCGACAAGGGCGGCAGCACCGCGCTGGTCATCGGCCTGGGCGGTTTGGGCCTGGTGGGCGTGCAGATCCTCAAGGCACTCACCGGCGCCACGGTCATCGCCACGGACATGAAGCCCGAAGCCATGGCCGAGGCCGAGAAGTTCGGTGCCATCACCGTTCCCGGTGGCGAAGGCCAGGCCGCCAAGATCCGCGAACTCACGGGTGGTCGCGGCGTCGATGCCGTATTCGACTTCGTCGGTGCCGGCCCCACCATCGCACTCGGTGCCGCGACCGTTGCACAGCGAGGTTCACTGACCGTTGTGGGCATCGCAGGCGGCGAGTTCGCGTGGAACTTCTTCGCCGTGCCGTACGAGGTCAATTTCTCCTCCACCTACTGGGGCACCATCGAGGAGCTCCACGAGGTGGTCGCCATGTACCGCGCCGGCCAGATCGTCCCGGCCGTTGAGAAGTACACGCTCGACGAGGCGCTCAAGGCGTACGAAAAGCTGCGTGACGGCACGCTGTCCGCACGCGCCGTCGTCGCCCCGCACGCCTGATAGCACCCCAAGGAAAGCCCGCGATCGCCACCGATCGCGGGCTTTCGTCCTGCCGTAAAATTCGACGACGACGCCGCTCTCACCCTTTCGTAGGGTGGCACCTGACGCGCGGGTTCCGTAACGTGGTGGGAAACGATAGGAAGGTGGCTTATTTCATGACCAGTAAGACGATAGAGACGTACCTGCAGGACCATCATGCGGGTTCCGCTGCTGGACTGGACGCATTCCGACGCGTTGCCGAAGGCCACAGTGACCGCGAGGTCAGAGCGAAGGTCGGGCGGATTGCCTACGACATCGCCGAGGATCAGCGCTCCCTCGAAGGGATTATGACCGCTTTCGGTATTAAGGCCAGCCAGCTCAAAGATATCCCCGCGCGGGTGGCAGAGAAGGTTGCCCGGTTCAAGCCGAACGAGCGAGTGACTCAGCGTTCTCCGCTGTCGGACGTCGAGGAGCTCGAGGCACTCACCGCCGCTGTTCATGCCAAGTCACTCGGCTGGCGGATTCTCCTGGAGGTCAACGACGACCGCCTGGACAAGGCCAAGCTCGAGGAATTGCTCAACCGTGCTCGGGAGCAGGAGAACGAGCTGGAAGAACTGCGTTTGAAGCAGGCGCCGAAGCTCTCCCAGTCCTGATGCTGTCAGGTCTTACGGTCCGTAGCTAGGAAACTTACGCGTCAGGTTCGCAGAAACCGTGCTGCAGTACACGACGCTCAGCTCGCCCAAATCACCGCCGGGGGCCGGAACATCTCGCTCGCCGACAGCTGTGCTCCCGGCGCTTCAGTCCTAGGATTGAAGTGTCAACGAAGACAACTTGAACAAGGGGTTCAGCCATGAAGGCTCTCGTCTACCACGGTCCCGGCCAGAAGTCGTGGGAGGAGGTGCCGGACCCCCAGATTCAGAAGCCCACGGATGTAATCGTCAAAATTGAGACGACCACAATCTGCGGCACCGACCTTCACATCCTCGGCGGAGATGTTCCGGCGGTGGAAGAGGGTCGCATCCTCGGACACGAAGGCGTAGGCGTCATCTCTGAGGTCGGAGATGCGGTCACCACCTTAGAAATCGGAGACCGTGTGATCCTGTCTTGCGTGTCCTCGTGCGGTAAGTGCTCGTACTGCAAAAAGGGTATGTACTCGCATTGCCAAGCGGACGAGGGCGCACCGGGCATCGGATGGATTTTCGGCCACTTGATCGACGGGACCCAGGCGGAATTCGTGCGGGTGCCGTTCGCGGAGACGTCGGTGCAAAAACTTCCCGCCGGCGTGAGCAATGACCGGGCCGTCATGATCAGTGACATCGTGCCCACCGGCCACGAGATCGGTGTGCAATACGGAGGCGTTAAAGCGGGCGACGTCGTCGCGGTGGTAGGTGCCGGACCCGTGGGTCTGTCGGCGATCGCCACGGCCGGGCTCTACGGTCCCTCGCGGATCATCGCGATCGACTTGGATGCCAACCGCGTGGAGAAGGCCAAGGAACTCGGCGCCACGGATGGCGTGCTCTCCTCCGACACCGATTGGAAAGAGCAGGTCATGGCGCTGACAGACGGACTGGGCGTGGACGTAGCCATTGAGGCCGTCGGTTTCCCGGTGACCTGGGACATGGTGATGGACATCGTGCGCCCCGGTGGTCATGTGGCGAACATGGGTGTTCATGGCAAACCCGTGGAGTTCAAGCTCAATGAGGCATGGATCCAGAATCTGACGATCACCACCGGATTGGTCAACACCAACACCGCTCCCATGCTGACTCGCTTGCTCGCCCAGGGCCGCTTGAACGTGGATGGCTTTGTCAGTCACCACTTTGCTCTGGACGACATCGAGAGCGCGTACGACACGTTTGCTCGTGCCGCTGAAACCAAGGCCCTGAAAGTCATTCTCACCGCTTAGTCCTCAGTGAAAAGCGCCGTCCGGTGAATGCATTCATTCACCGGACGGCGCTTTGGCGCAACGGTTACGCTCCGTCAGCTGCGTTCCGAAAGTTCGTCCTCTTCCGCATCCGTCTCCGGGGTGGCCTCCGCCAGTTCGTCGAACTCGAAGTGCTCCAGGGGAGTGCGGGTGATGTACGTGGCGCGGGCGATCGCCATGGTGCCCACCGCGGACGACGCCAAGTGCACGACCACGATCAGGACCACCTTCACCACGTTCGGAATCGACGGTTGCAGCGCCAGCGCACCGGCCACGAGCAGCACGATGCCCACACCTCCCGCCGTACCCACCGCCGAGACGCGCATGTACGCGTCCGGGAACCGCAGAACACCGAGTGCCGCGGTCGCGAACACGAGTGCGCCGATCACGATGGTGATGTTTCCAATGATTGTCAGCAGATCCATCAGCGCTTCCCCCTTGTCAGTGCCCGGGCCAGGGACAGCGCGCTCAGGAAGCCCACGAGCGCGGCGACCAGAACGATGTCGAACGTGTACTCATTAGCCATCCGTACACCGAACAACGCGATGAGTCCCACGAAGCCGAACAGCAACAGGTCACCGGCAACGGCTCGGTCGGCTTGGGTTGGCCCCCGGAGAATGCGGTAGGCCGATCCCAGGCACGCTACGCCGATGATCAGAATTCCTAGATCCACCCCGATCATGAGGGCGCTCCTTCCCTGCGGATCCCGCGCAGCATCCGGGTTTCCATGTCACGCAGTTCCTCACGAGTGGCGTCCGCGCTGCCCGAGTACAGGCCGTGCACGTAGATCGTCAGCGGTCCGGTCTTGGCAGGAGATGATACGGCCACATCTGCCTGCGACACTTTCGAATCCGAGTTCAGCCCCAGCGTGAGCGTGCCCGGGGTCAGCGTGATGAGCGCCGCGAGCAGCGTGATCTCGTAGTCATTGCGGCACTGACTGTCGAACGCGGTGATACCCGGTGTCGAGTCCTGCCCGGGCGTGAGGTTGTCCTTCAGCACCGCAGCGCTCGAGGTCACCATTTCCTTGGCGAACCACAGGAAGAATCCGATGCATCTGAATGGCCACGTCAACCAACTCATGAACCCATCACCGCCTGTACGTATGCCGTGGTGTCGAGTAATCCTTCTGCCGCGGTTGCGGACAGTCCCAGCAGTAACTCAGCGCCCAAGCCCAGCCCCAGCGTGATCGCCGCGGTGAACACGGCAGGCCCGGCCAGCGCCATGCCGATTCGCGGACGCTCGGCCACGGTCGTCGCCGACGACGCCTTGGTTTCCGGATCCGCCCGAGTTGCCGACGCCGTGGGAGCCTCCTTGGTGGCCACCCCACCCGAAGATTGGGCGGCCGATGCGGGCTCCGCCACGGATTGCTTCCTGCCCGAGGTCGATGCCGCAGCCGCAGCCGTGCCGGTAGGCGAGGCCTCCGGAAGGTTCCCGTCGGCGGGGGAAGTCGCGGGAGCGTCGTCGTCGGCGTTGGATGTCGAGACCTTCTCCGAGGACTTGGAATCTCCCCAGAACACGCCGTTCCAGATCTTGAGCATGGACAGCAAGGTGACCAGACTGACCAGGAGCATGACCACGACCGCTGCGATCTGCCCCGCCTTGACCGAGGCCAGGATCAACGTGAACTTGGCGACGAAACCCGAGAACGGCGGCAACCCGGCGAGCGAGAGGGCCGCGATGAAGAACGCGACCGCAATGACCGGCTCGCGTTTGGCTATCCCGGACAGTTTGCCAATCTCGCCCGTGCCGTAGCGGACCTCGACCGCGCCGGTGGACAGGAACAGCGAGGCCTTCACGATCATGTGGTGCAGCAGGTAGAAGATGCCCGCGGTCAGTCCGGCCAGGGTGAACAGAGCGACGCCCAGCAGGATGTATCCGATCTGGCTGATCATGTGGAACGCGAGGATGGAGCGGGTGGTTTTCTCGCCGACCGCGCCGAGCACGCCAATGACCATGGTCAGGCAGAACAGTGTCACGCCGATCCAGAGCCAGCGGGAATCGCCGTCGAAGACCACGGCGTACATGCGGTAGATGCCGTAAATGGCGACCTTGGTGTGCAAGCCCGAAAACAGGGCGGTGATAGCGGGGGAGGTCGCGGGGTAGGCGGCGGCGAGCCAACCGTGCACGGGAACCACGGACGCCTTGATCGCGAGAGCGAACAGGCAGACGGCGCCGGAAATGGCCACCGTGGGGTCGGTTTTCGCAAGCCCGGCCAGCTCACCCATGTTCACGGTGCCCGCGGTGCCGTAGATGAAGCCCACGCCGATCAGGAACACAGTGGAGGTCAGCAGGTTCAGCGTCACGTACAGGCGCGCGCCGGCCACTTGCTGCAGCGTGCCCTTGTGCCGGGCGGCCAGCACGAACAGCCCGTACGAGGGCAACAGCATGACCTCGATGAACACGAACAGGTTGAACAAATCCGCGGTCAGCAGGGCACCGTTCACGCCAGCGGTGAGCACCAGAACGAGCGGGGCGAAGTACACGTTAGCCGCACGCCCGGAGGCGATCGCGAACCACGAGCACACGATGGTGAGCAGCCCGGTCACCACGAGCATGAGCGCGGTGAACATGTCCGCGACGAACGGGATGGCAATGCCGAACGGCCACGAACTGATGCCGTGGGCGATGGCACCACCGGAGCGGAACTCGAGGATCAGCAGTACGGCGGCACCCACCGCGGTGATCATGGTGCCCAGCAGACCCACGGCGTGGACCACCCGACGGTCGCCCACGATGACCAACAGTGCGGCCATCATCAGCGGGACCGCGACGAACAGGGGGAGAAGGGCGGCGCTCACTCTTGCACCTCCTTGGCAGCCGCGGCCGTATCATCGTCATCGTTGCCCGTCACCGCGAGCACCAACATGACGATCGTGATGGAGAAGGCAATCACGATCGCGGTCAGCACGAACGCCTGGGGCAGCGGATCGGCAATGGTTGAGAGGTCCTCGGGGGAGCCGTACGGCAGGTCACGGCGAGATGTCCCGCCGGCGGCCATGAGCACGATGTTGCCCGCGTGACCCAGCAGGATGAATCCCAGGATCACGCGCAGCATTTCGCGCTTCATCATCAAGTACACGGCCCCGAAGACGAGCAGGCCGGCGGTAATGGCAACGGTCATCGTGCGTTCACCTCGTCCGATTCCTCGGGGTTGTTGGCGTGGTCGCGGGAGTGCTCGCTCGAGGTCGAGCCCGACGCCGCCGACTCACCCTCCGCGCGCTTCTCACGGTCGGTGGGGGCGTCCGAAACGTCTGATTCATGCGTGGGCGCTCCGGGATCGGAACCACCCACCAGGGGTTGACCGCCGCGCTTTGGCGGCCGGCCCAGCAGGTTGAAGGACGCCAGGATCACGCCGATCACGGCCAGGTACACGCCCACGTCGAACACGAGGGCGGTGGTGGCCTGGAAGCCGAAAACCTCCGGGTGCAACGGCCGCAGGAACGATCCGTCGAGGTAGCCCAGGAAGCCGGTTCCCACACCCACGGCCACGCCCAGTCCGATGAGCAGCAGGTACGGCATCTGCACACGGGCCGAGCGGTCAGAAGGGGCCGCCAGGTAGGCCAACGCGAAGCCCGCGCCACCCACCAGCGCGGCAATGAAGCCGCCGCCGGGTTCGTAGTGACCGCGCAGCAACAGGATGAGCGAACCGGCCACGATGATCGGCGCCATCAGCTTGGCCGCGGTGCGCACGAACACGGTGTTGTCCCGCGCATCGATCAGCGGGGAATGGTCCTGAATGTTGGCGGAGCGTTCCGGGCTGGGCTTGCGCGCTCGCAGTAGGGCGGCAATCGTAATGCCGGCAACGCCCAGCACCGTGAGTTCGCCCAGGGTATCCAGAGCACGGAAGTCGACCAGGATCGTGTTGACCAGGTTGGTGCCGCCGGTTTCGTTGTAACCCTCGGTCAGGAAGTACTCGGAGGCCGGGGACATCTCTCGTCGCCCGGTCAGCGCCCACACACCCACGGTGGTGGCCAGTCCGGCGCCACCGGCAACCAGCAGCGGAATCACATGCTGGCGCGGCGGAGTCTTCTCGAATGTGGTAGGCAGCCGACGCAGCAGCAGGACCATGACGCACACGGTCAGGATCTCCACGAGCAGCTGGGTAATGGCCACGTCGGTGGCACCAAGTTGCAGGAACCATACGGTCATTCCGAAGCCCACCACACCGGTGACTACAATCGCGGCGATCAGGGTCTTGGCCTGCATCATGGCGACCACGCCGCACGCAATGAGTACGACGAGCACCCAGTCGAGCGGGTCGCTGGGTTCTCCCACCACGGCGGGCAGATCGTCGATGGTCAGCGCGGCAAGAGCTGCGATCACGATCAACGCCACGGCGGGGATACTCAGGTGCCTGCGCGGGGCAATACTTCCGGTCCAACCGCCGACGACACCGCCGAAACGGATCGTCTGCTCCCTCGCGGTGTCCACGACGTCCAGTCCGGAGATCGGGAAGTCGTAGGGTGCCATCGCATGGTGCACCCGGTGGCGGGCGAGCACCAGCATGGTTCCGATGGCGATGACGGTCAAGGAGACGAATAACTCGGGGACCAGGCCGTGCCACAGGGCGAAGTGTGCTTCCACTTCTTCTCCCGCGGACGCCGTTGCACCCACGGTGACGAGTTTGTCCAGCAGGAACGGGGTCACGCCCAGCACCAGTCCGGCCGTGGCGCCCAGCACCGGGGCACCCCAGAACGCGGGGGAGGCTTCGCGGACCACGTCGTCGGAATCCTCCGAGCGGTCCGCACGGCCACCGAACGCGCCCAGCACGAGTCGTGCCGAGTACGCGAACGTGAAGATCGATGCCACCGCGGCGGCAGCCGTCACGACCCACGGGACCCACGCTGGACCGGGTGCGTCGAGGAAGGCCTTGAGCATTGTTTCCTTGCTCACGAACCCGAGCAACAACGGAACGCCAGCCATGGAGGCTGCGGCGAGTCCCATGGCCGTGGCCGTCACGGGCATCCGCAGCTTCATGTGAGCGAGCTCGCGCACGTCCCGGGTGTGGGCGCTGTGGTCGATCACCCCGACGAACATGAACAGTGCCGACTTGAACAGGGCGTGGGCAATCGTGTGAATGACTGCCGCCTTGAGCGCTTCGGGCGTACCGATGCCGATCATCGTGACCAACAGGCCCAGCTGACTCATGGTCGAGTAGGCGAGCAGTTCCTTGAGGTCATAACGGCGCAGGGCCGCGATCGCGCCGAACAACGCGGTGATCAGACCTGCAGTCACGAGCATGACGTTCCACACGGAGACATCCGCGAACACGGGGGAGAAGCGCAACAGCAGGTAGATGCCGGCCTTCACCATGGCCGCGGCGTGCAGATAGGCGGAGACCGGGGTAATGGCGACCATCGAGTCCGGCAACCAGGCCTGGAACGGGAACTGCGCGGACTTGGTGAACGCGGCCATGGCGATCAGCACGGCCACCGCGGTGGTCAGCGCTCCGTTGGCGGACCACACGGGGTCGACCAGGATGTCGCTCAACCGGGTGGTTCCCGTCGCAATGATCATCACGGTCACCGCGGCCAACAGCAGCAGACCACCGGCCACCGTGACCAGCAGGGTGCGGATTGCTGGTTCGCGGGCCCCGGCTCCGGAGCGGGCGATCAGAAAGAAGGAACAGAGCGTGGTGGCTTCCCACGCGACGTAGAGCACGATCAGATCATCGGCGAGCACCAGAGCCAGCATGGCCGCAGCGAAGCCCGTCATGAGTAAGTAGAACGTGCCGTGCTTGCCGACGGGCTCCAGATAGCGGGTCGAATAGACCATGATCAGCGCGCCGATGACCAGCACCAACAGCGTGAACACCAGGGCCAGGCCGTCCATGCGGAGACCCAGTCCCACGTCCACGGTGGGCATCCACGGAACCCATTGCTGGACCACCGGGGAACCGGAGGAGTCCGCGGAACCGGAGCGAGCGGCGTCGGCGAATGCGGATACGGCAAGTACAGCCGCGCCGAGAAGCGGCAGCGCGAGAACCCAGCCTGCATTGCGGCCCAGGAATTTAGTGATCAGGGGCGAGACGAAGCAGGTGAGGAGCGCGATAACCAAACATGTGAGTAGCAAGAAACCACCTTGGTCCGGGCATCAGAATATGGGCGGGCCAGAAGTTTCGCGTCGTCCTCGCAAGGTGGCGGACGAACTCAGGCCAGTGGTGACGCGAGCGCGTATGACGGCGGAGCACCGGCCTGATTGGCGCCCCACGAAGAAACCTGCCCGTTGGTCCCCAGAGAAATGGGGAGCACCCAAAAGATCGGCTCGAAGGCCGCGGGGGTGTGAGGGTGCTGTGAAGACATCCTCTTGATCGTAACAGTCGTGTGGGTCACGCCGGGGAGTGGGTCAGCGCGCACCGGAATACTTGACGTGTCCACAGTGTTCCCTTGGCATGACTGTTGAACTTGGCATTGACACTTTCGGGGACGTCACCTGGGACGCCCAGGAGAACCCACTGTCGCACGCTCAGGTGGTGCGCAATGTGGTTGAGGAAGGCGTGCTCGCCGATCAGGTGGGACTGAACTTCATCGGCCTGGGAGAGCACCACCGCGATGACTTCGCCGTGTCCTCACCGGAAATGGTGCTCGCCGCGATTGCCGCCCGCACCGAGAACATCCACCTGGGTTCTGCCGTGACAGTCCTCAGCTCCGATGATCCCGTGCGCGTGTACGAGCGCTTCGCCACGTTGGATGCGCTGTCCCACGGACGCGCTGAAGTGATCTTAGGTCGCGGCTCCTTCACCGAGTCCTTCCCGCTGTTCGGCTACGAGTTGGAGGACTACGAGGAACTCTTCGAGGAGAAGCTCGCCCTGTTCGTCAAGCTGCGCGCCGAGCAACCCGTGTCGTGGGTCGGTAAGCACACCCAGAACCTGAACGACGTGACCCTCTATCCGCCCGTCGAGCACGGCCTGCTCAAGTCGTGGATCGCCGTGGGTGGCAGCCCCCAGTCTGTGGTGCGCGCGGCCCACTACGACATCCCGCTCATGCTCGCGATCATCGGCGGCCCGGTGGACGGCTTCGCGCCGTTCGCTGACCTCTACCGCCGCGCGCTCGCCGAGTTCGGTCACACCGAGAGCAACCCCGTGGGCTACCACTCCTACGGCTACGTGGCGGAAACCGACGAACAGGCCATGGAAGAGTTCTTCAAGCCGTACGTCATCTCGACCAGCCGCATCGGCGCAGAGCGCGGTTGGCCCGCGCCCACGCGAGATTCCTTCGAGAACGAGGTCAAGCAGGGTTCCATGGCCGTGGGCTCTCCGGAGACCGTGGCGCGCAAGATTGCCGCGGGCATCAAGTCCCTGGGTGCCTCCCGCTTCGATCTCAAGGTCAGCACCGGTCCGCTGTCCCACGAGAACATCACGAAGAGCATCGAGCTTTACGGCACCAAGGTCGCCCCGCTCGTGAAAGACATGCTGTCCGAATGAGCACGCTAGAGGTTGTGGTCATCGGTGCCGGGCAGGCGGGTCTGTCCGCTGCCTATCACCTGGTCAAGGCCGGGTTGCGTCCGCACGAGGACTTCGTGGTGCTCGACGCCAACCCCGGTCCCGGCGGCGCGTGGCGGCACCGATGGCCCTCCCTCACGTTCGGCACCGCCCACGGGATCCATGACCTGCCGGGTCTCCCGTTGGGTACGCCGGACCCGACCGAACCGGCATCGTCCGTGGTCACCCGGTACTACGGGGAGTACGAGGCGCGCTTTTCACTGCCGGTCATTCGCCCGGCCCGGGTTTCTTCCGTGGATTCGGACAGCGATGCCGACGACGCCGCTCTGCTCGTTCACACTTATGCCGGCACCTTCCGCACGCGGTACCTCATCAACGCAACCGGTACGTGGGACAAGCCGTTTTGGCCGTGGTACCCGGGTCGTGCCGAGTTCCGAGGTCGGCAACTGCATACGCGGGATTTCTGGTCCGCGTCAGAATTTGCCGGACAGCACGTGGTGGTTGTCGGTGGCGGTACGTCGGCCGTGCAGTTCTTATTGCAACTCAATGAGGCCGGGGCAACGACTACGTGGGTAACCCGCCGCGAACCCGTGTTCGAGCCGCGTTCCTTCGACTCCGAATGGGGTCGTGATGTGGAGCGGCGGGTGCGCGAACGAACCAGCGCCGGGTTGCCACCCAAGAGCGTGGTGTCAGTAACCGGTCTGCCGTTGACTCCGCAGCATCAGCGGGGGATTGATCAGGGGATCTTGGTGTCGGCTGGCCCCATGACCGCACTGACCCCGGACGGAGTACTGCTGGCTTCGGGGCAAGAGGTACACACCGATGCGGTGTTGTGGGCCACCGGCTTCCGTGCGTCGATCGATCACCTGGGACCGCTGCATCTCCGCGAGCATGGAGGTGGTATCCGCACGGAAGGTGTGCGCGTGGATGCGGATCCACGTGTGTTCCTGGTGGGCTACGGCTCGTCAGCCTCCACGCTGGGAGCGACGCGTGCGGGCAGGACGGCGGCGCGCGGCGTCGTCCGCGCCCTAGAGGCCGAGAAGCAACGAGAACTCGTGCACTGACGAACGTTTTCCGGGAGGCACATACCCCTAAAAATTGGTGTACCAGTGGACAGTTCTAATTCCACATACCGAGAAGGGCCATCCATGCGCCGCCCACCACGGTCCAGATCAGGATCAGGATGATGGACATGATGAAGGCCACGCGTACCCACTCGTGGACCTTCACGTAGCCGGAACCGTAGATCACGCCGGCCGGGCCGGAGGAGTAGTGCATCAGGGTGCCGAACAGGTTGCCGATGAAACCGAAGGCCAGGGCACCGAACAGTGGGGGGGTTCCAGCCGCGACCGCTGCCGCGAGGAACACGGCGTACATGGCCACGATCTGTGCGGTGTTGGAGGCAAACAGGTAGTGCACGTAGAAGTAGACGAGCGCCAGGATGCCGAAGGCCAGACCCCAGGGCATGCCGCCGACCATTCCGGAGACCACGGAGCCGATCCAGTCGATCACGCCCAGGTCGTTGAGGTGGCCGGCCATGCCGACGAGTACGGCGAAGAAGATCAAGGTGTTCCACGCGGATCCGTTGGCCGCCATGTCCTTCCACGTCAAAACGCGGGTGAGGAGCATGATGGCGATGCCCACGAAGGCCGCCGTGGTGGCGTCGATACCGATGCTGGAGCCGAAAATCCACAGCACCAGAAGTAGAACGAAGGTGAAGATCATGGTGATCTCACCGCGCGAGATCTTGCCCATGGTGGTGAGCTCGCGCCGGGCCATGTCGGGAGCCTCGGGGGTTTTCTTGACGGTCGGGCCGTAAATCTTGCTCATCGCCCACGGCACGACCGCGAGGCTCAACAGGCCGGGGACAATGGCGGCCAGAGCCCAGTTACCCCACGTGACTTCGATTCCCATGTCGATGGCCGCCTGCTGAGCCACCGGGTTACCCGCCATAGCGGTGACGAACATGGCGGAGGTGACCACATTGACGTGCGACGCCGTGAACGTCAGATAGGAGCCGAGCTTGCGGCGGGACTCATCGGTTTCGGGTGTGGAGTTCTGCACCTCGGCAATCGACCGGATGATCGGATAGACCACACCACCCGCGCGAGCGGTATTAGAGGGAGTCGCCGGTGCAAGGATTAGATCAGTGGCGGCCATCCCATAGGCGATACCCATGGGCGATTTACCGAGTCTCGATACGAACATGAGCGCCACGCGTCGTCCCAAGCCCGTGAGCAGAAATCCATCCGCGATGAAGAATGCCGCGACAATGAGCAACACGGTGGAGTTGGCGAAACCGGCGAGAGCTTCGCCGTCCGGGACACTCATGGTTCCGGTCACCATGGCCACGGCCAGGCCGATGAGGGTTAGCGACGGTGTCGGTAGCGGCTGCAGGATCAGCCCGATGATAGTGGCCACAAAGATCCCGAGCATGTGCATGCCGCGCGGATCGACCCCCTCGGGTGGGGGAATGAAGAAGATGACCGCACCGACCACCAGCATGAAGCCGAATTTCCAGAGTATGGAGACGGTGTCCGTTGAACGACCTGTTGGGCGGGTGGCACGTGCAGTTCCCATGGCTGGCTCCGAACGCATCGACACGGTGGATACCGCAATTCTACGCTTGGTCTGACCACAGTTTGAAGCGTGTCGTCATAAGTGCGGTATTCGATGCATCACCGCAAGTCACGAGCCGCCGTCCCGCCCTGTCACGTGGGCGACACGTGACTCTTTATGTAGCTACTCTCAGGTCACTTGTTATATGCTTTTTCATCAGTGGGCTGATAGAAATCGAGTCTTGCTGCATGCCGTTCGGAGGGGTCCGAGTCACCGGTGAATCTACGGGGAGAGACATCAGAATGGTGAACGCGTTGCGCGACCGCACAACAGAATCGTCCGAGCCCACGCACGCGGGAATTTCGCGTCGCAAGGTCATGGCGGGTACGGCGTGGGCGGTGCCGACAATCATCTTGGCTTCCGCGGCCCCGGCATTTGCGGCATCCCCGGACTCTTGCACCACAGGCACCTTGGATTGGGATCGTGCACCGCGGTCAGGTGGCAAGGTTGTGAGTGGATCCATGGTTCCCATCACCTTGGCGAACGGTTCAACCGTGTATGCCAGGGTGACATTCCCAACCGATGGAACCGCCACCGGATCTACGGGTACATATCATCGCACCGTGGGCAAGACAGCGTGGGGAACTGCCGTTGGAACGTACGGTATGACCACCACTAGTGGTAGTAACTCGTTAGTGCTCAATCAGATGACCACTTCGACAACCACGGTCAAACTGGACTTCTTTAGCAATTCCAGCGCAACCCAGCCTTTGACTGTCTTCAATGTTCGAGTTCCACTCGACGATTTTTCAACGGCTCGAAGTTGGCGCTTGGGAAGCGTCCGAAATAACTATTCCTATCAAGAGGCATGGTCAGTACAAGGCACCACCTCGAATGGATCGACTGTGACGGCTACCAAGACGTCTCTGACGAGCCCCTATGGGAACAGGAACTCCACGTTGGCCAACATCCGTGGTTCCGGCACACCGTCAGACCCGTGGTATTTCCCGTATTCACTGACGTCGGAGAGTGCGTTCGGGACTACCTCCAACTCTGTGGGCGGAAATTTCCAGACGAGTTTCGGTACCACCGGTCTGAGGTCCATTACGGTCACTTATGGTGGAAATGAGCCCACATTCAGTGGTGGACAAGGTTCCGCTTTGGGCGACATCACCATCTGCGCCTAGGCGGCTGCCCCAGTAAACTTTCGCTTTCGAATACCGCCACCCCATTCACCTTGAAGTACGGTGGCGGTTTCTATCTGCCCACACGGAGCGTACGACCCGCATAATCCAGGTCACGGACTACACTGGCGACCCCACCGTCTCACCAGGAGGTCCCGTCCCATTGCCCGGCTCCGCGCGCATTCCCGTTCTCATCCTCACCGGATACCTGGGCGCCGGGAAGACAACGGTCCTTAATAGATTCCTCGCCGCGAGTGGTGCGCGCATTGGCGTGATCATCAACGACTTCGGTGACGTGAACGTTGACGCGGCCCTGGTCGCGGGTCAGGTGGACGAACCCGTGTCCGTGGCGGGCGGGTGTCTGTGCTGTATCTCCGACCCCGAGCAGCTGGATGATGCCTTCAAGAAGTTGACGCGTCCGGACCTCCGACTGGACGCCATCGTCATTGAGGGCTCCGGCGTCGCAGAGCCGCCAGCCCTGCTGCGGATCGTGATGGATTCGCGCGTGCCGAAGATCCGCTTCGGCGGGCTGATCGAGGTAGTCGATGCCGCGCACGTCCCACAGGCGGAAGCCGCCGGGTGGGATTTGGAGCAGCACGTGCGAGCGGCCGCCGTCGTTCTCTTGACCAAGACGGATTTGGTGACGGATCCGGAGGTCAGGACCGCCCTTGAAACGAGAATCCAACAGGCCAATCCCCACGCCATGAAAATCGAGGCCCCGCACGGGGTCTTCGACCCCGCGTTGTTCGTGGACGCAAGCGAGTCCGACGACCTTGAATTCGGTCAACTGGCCCTGTGGAATCCGGGCGAAACGCTGGGGGAGCCCAAGACCGAGCACGATCACACCCATCACCATCACGTGCACCATCAGTCGGTCACCGTGGAACACGATGGTCCGGTCGATCCCGTGGCGCTCTCCGAGTTCGCGCTGGACCCGCCGGACTCCGTTTATCGGATCAAGGCGATCGTCGACATCGTCACGAGTTCCGGCCCACGCCGTTTCGTGGTCCATTCGGTCGCCGGATACGTCACCGTGGATTCGATGAGCCGCGGCAAGGACGAACCGCTCGCGTCGTCGCTCGTGGCCATCGGCCTGGAGCTGGACGGGGCAGATCTGCAGGCAAGACTTAACGCAGTGTGCCTCCCGCTGACGACGCCGCCCGCCACCGCATCGCAGCTGCGTCGCCTCACGCGGTTCCGCACCTAAAGCAACGAAGACTCACCCCATGCTGGAGAACCGCTCGGCCTGATCGGTCGGCCCGGTGACCAGGATCTGATCGTCGTCGTACAACATGGTGCCCGGCTCGGTGGGCTCCCACGTGCCACCCGGTCGGCAGACCGCGACAATGGCGACCCCGTAGCGCCGTCGGACGTCCAAGAGGTCCATGGGTCGTTGCTGAACGGATGCCGGGGCGGTGCAGCGGACCATTGCGAACCCCTGGTCGATGGGCACGAAATCCAGAATGTGGCCCTGAATAAGGTGTGCGGTGCGCACGCCCATGTCCCGCTCGGGATTGACCACGTGATGAACGCCCAGTTGTTCGAGAATCTCCGCGTGCGGGGCGGTAATGGCCTTGGCCCACACCTCGGGGCATTGAAACTTCAAAAGCCGGGATGTCACCAGGATGCTCGCCTGAATGTCCGATCCGATCCCCACCACTGAGCGTTCGAATTCGTCCACGCCCAATTGCCGCAGCACGTCCTCATCGGTCGCGTCAGCGCGAACGACCGAGGTGAGTTTTCCGTTGAAGGACTGAACGATGGAATCGGAGATGTCGATCCCCATGACATCGGTGCCGCGGGACATCAATTCCATGGCCAGCGAGCCTCCGAAGCGGCCGAGCCCAATCACCACTACGG
The DNA here is from genome assembly GCF_004136555.1 of Kocuria carniphila. Taxonomy (GTDB): domain Bacteria; phylum Actinomycetota; class Actinomycetes; order Actinomycetales; family Micrococcaceae; genus Kocuria; species Kocuria carniphila. Next base: position 93,912 of record NZ_NOIT01000010.1, on the reverse strand, counting down.
CGTTGTCGGTGCGGTTAGCAGAGGTACTCGAGCGAAATTTGTCGAACATGACTCAAACCTTTGATCGGGACATCATTAGCCAATGAGCGGACGCTCTTTGGGGAGTTCGTAGGCGCGTGGTTGTCGCCCCACGGCCAGGGCAGTGGCTACCGTGACCGGCCCCAGGCGACCGAGGAACATGAGACAGATGAGGACGACCTGCGCGAACGGTGACAAAGAAGCGGTAATACCAGTCGACAAGCCGACCGTGGCGAACGCGGAGACCACCTCGAACAGTGCGCGGTCCAGTCCCAGCGCGATGTCGGAGAGCATGAGCAACATGGTCCCGGCAATCACGGCGCCCATGGCGAGCACCACCAGCGTGATGGCCTCGCGCTGCACGGATCGGGAGAGCCGCTTGCCCAGAACGGGAACGGCCGCACCGCCGCGGATCTCGGTCCATGCGATGAAGAAGAGCACTCCGAAGGTCGTGACCTTCAGGCCACCCGCGGTGCCTGCCGGTCCACCGCCGATGAACATGAGCACATCCATGCCGAGCCAGGACACCGGATGCATCTGGGCGATGTCCAGGCTGTTGAACCCTGCGGTGCGGGCAATGGTGGATTGGAAGAAAGCATTGAGAATCTTGGAACCCACCGGCTGGGGACCCAAAGTGCCGGAATTGGACCACTCCAGGACCGCGATGAATATGGTGCCGCCAACCAGTAGAACGGGCGTGGCCAGTAGGACCAGACGCGTATTCATCGACCACATCCGCGGCAACCGAAGATGATGGCGCAGTTCATAGAGCACGGGGAACCCCAGCCCACCCAGGATCACGCAGCCGGCCAAGGGCAACAAGATGAACGGGTCCTCGTTGAAGTCCATGACGTTGAGCGTGTAGAGCGCGAACCCTGCGTTGTTGAACGCGGAGACGGAATGGAACACTGCGTGGGCCACGGCTTGACCGGGGGAGTAGTGGTAGTGTAGGAGGAATCTCAGAAACAGCAACACGGCCGCGGCGAACTCGATCACGGCCGTGGTGGCAACGATCCTCAACACCACATGGCGTACGCGGCCGGAACCGAACGACTTGGTCTCCGCTCGTGCCAGGAGCTTGATGGAGAGACCGAACTTTCGGGCCAGGACGATACCCAACATGGTGGTCAGAGTCATCACGCCCAGGCCGCCCACCTGAATGAGGCACAGAATGACGGTCTGCCCGAACGGGGTCCAGTACGTAGCCGTGTCCACGGTGATCAAACCGGTGACGCATAAAGAGGACGTTGCGGTGAACAGAGCAGTCAGCAGGTCGGTTCCGCCGGGGCCGGTGGACGCCACCGGAATCATGAGCAACCCGGTTCCCACCACCAGGGCGATGGCGAAAGCCGAAACAATGAAGCGAGCGGTTCGGGAGGGTGTCATCTCCGGCCGTTGTCGCAAGTAGGTGCGAGGCACGCAGACAAGTTACACCCTCCGTGCCCTAAACTGAGCGGCATGAGCAACATTCCCGCGGAACTCGCGTACACCTCGGAGCACGAATGGGTCAAAGACCTCAAAGACGACAACACCTACCGGGTGGGCATCACGGATCATGCCCAGGACGAACTGGGTGAAGTGGTCTTTGTTGACTTGCCTCAGGTTGGGGATGAAGTATCCGCAGGCTCTGTTGTGGGCGAGATCGAATCCACCAAGTCCGTGAGTGACCTGTTCGCACCGGTTTCCGGTGAGATCACCGAGGTCAACCCCGAGCTCGAGGACAACCCCGGCGCTGTGAACGCTTCCCCCTACGAGGACGGCTGGCTCTTCACGATCCGTGCTGATTCTCCGGAGGCGACCAAGGACCTCTTGGACGCTGACCAGTATCAGCAACAGCTGGACTGACCCGCATACTCCACACCCAGGAGAGATACTTATGTCAAAGCAGGACAACTCCGTACCTAACTCGGGTCCGGAAACCACATCCATTCAGATCGTTGCGGATGTACTTTCCACTGCCGCTCGGCACAGGATGACCGAGAGCGAGCAGAATGCTGTCGCGGCGTTGCCCCCGGGGTCAGCGCTGCTGCTCGAAACCAATGGCGGGCTCACGGGTTCGCGATTCCTGTTGGACCGGGACGAAATAATTGCAGGACGCCATCCGGCGTGCTCCATTTTCCTGGACGACGTCACGGTGTCTCGCCGGCATGCCGGCTTCCTGCGGCGCTCCAACTCGTACGAACTGGTTGACCAGTCTTCGCTCAACGGTACGTACGTCAACGGTGACCGGGTGGACTCCAAGCAGTTGGAGAACGGGGACGAAGTCCAGATCGGCAAGTTCCGCTTCACCTTCTACCACTCCGTACAAAAGGACTCCTGACACTCCTCATGCCTGAATCCGGTCACTCGCATACCTCGCTGGTGGGTATCGGGGTACTTCTGCGGCAATTGCAGCCTGAGTTCCCCGGCCTGTCCGCCTCTAAGATCCGCTTTTTGGAGGACCAAGGGTTGGTGCGTCCGCACCGCACGCCCTCGGGGTATCGCAAGTACTCGGAAGAAGACATCGAACGGTTGGCTACGGTGCTGCGCCTGCAGCAGGAGCGGTACCTCCCGCTCAAGGTCATTCGTGACCGGTTGGATCGAGGGGAGGATCCGGGAGCGGACGCGGAACCGCAGGAGCCGCGCCAAAGTGAGCGAGCGACGTCGTCCGCTCCGGCCAACGAACCGCAAGATCCGCAGCAGGCAATGGCCAGTGCGGTCCGAATGTCGGGGCGGCGCTACACCCTGCGTGAAGTGGCCGCGCGCACAGGCGCCGAAACCACGCTGCTGCGCGAGCTGATGAACAACGGGTGGCTCGTGGAGCGCTCGGGATATTTCGACGACTACTCGCTCACAGTGGCGGCTACGGCCAAGCGACTGAGCGCGTATGGGATTGAACCGCGGCACCTGAGGGCCTTGCGAGGTGCTTCGGAGCGCATGATCGGATTGGTGGAGGGCACCATCGCCCCGCTGATCAGCCGTCGTGACCCGGTGTCCCGCGAGAAAGCCCCGCAACGGGCACGGGAGATCGCGTCACTGTGCCTCACCATGACCACGGCGCTCGTGAACTCCCAGCTCAAAGACACCCTCCGTCCATTCGAACAGGAGCGATAGGTGGCCTCCCCGGACGTACCCATGGAAGTTGCTGGCGTCCGCATGGACGTGCCCACTGGACAACCGGTGGTAGTCCTGCGCGAGCTCAATGGTTCCCGACACCTGCCCATCTGGGTGGGTACCAACGAGGCGACGTCGATCGTCTTCGCAATGCAGGGCATCAAGCCGCCCAGGCCGCTCACCCATGACCTACTGATTTCCGTGGTGGACGCGGTCGGCCGAAACATCAACCGGGTGGTGATCCACACCGTGGAGGACACCGTGTTCCACGCCGCCATTGAATTCGACCAGGGCACCGTGGTGGATGCCCGAGCCTCGGACGCGCTCGCGGTGGCCGTGCGGACCAAGTGCCAGATCGTGTGTGCGCAGTCCGTCCTGGACGATTCCGGACTGGTGCTCAGCGCGGACGGAGAACTGCGCGAACAGACCGCCCCGGACCAGGCCGAAGCCGACGCCCAGGTGCGTGAGTTCCGTGACTTTCTGGACCACGTGGACCCGGACGATTTCCAGACCTGACCAGTGCGTCAGCAAGCAGACTGACTCTGCGACACGTTGAGGACCCGCGCGGATGTCTTTGACCCGCCGCACCCCGAGGTCTACCGTCTAATCAGCACCGAGAACACCATCTGGTCGCTCCGCCATGAACCACCCCAGCCGATCCCGAGGAGGATATGTGAGCCACGGAAACCTGCCGCTGGACGCAGCAGATCCGCTCCAGACCTCCCTCACGGGCGGAACACAGGGGATGCTCTTCGACGAAGATCTGGTCAGTTTTGACGAGACCGTCGGATTCCGCGGGCCTACGGCCTGCAAGGCCGCCGGCATCACCTACCGACAGCTCGACTACTGGGCACGCACCGGTCTGGTCGAGCCCACGGTGCGCGGCGCCAAGGGTTCCGGTTCCCAGCGGCTCTACTCCTTCCGCGACATCTTGGTTCTCAAGGTCGTCAAACGACTCCTGGACACCGGCGTCTCCCTGCAGCAGATTCGTTCCGCGGTGAGTGCTCTGCGCCTGCGCGGGATCGAAGACCTCACGCAATTGACCTTGATGTCCGACGGCGCCAGCGTGTACGAATGCACCTCACCCCACGAGGTCATTGACCTGGTTCAGGGCGGTCAGGGTGTCTTCGGTATTGCGGTGGGCCGCGTCTGGCGCGAGATCGAGGGCGCCTTGGCGTCGATGCCTTCCGAGCACACCGGCGTCACCGCCGACGACGCCGCCGAAGAGTTCCCGGAGGACGAGCTCTCCGCCCGACGGGCCCGCCGCCGTAAGCAGAATGCCGGCTGACGCCGACGATCGAGATTTTGAACGCCGCTATGAACCCATGGGTTCGTGGCGGCGTTCGTCGTGGGCGGCGGTTGTGAGGGTGCCAGCTGGCGGCGGGTTCGACGGCGCGGCATGTGGCGGGCGTAGGAGCCTCAGGTGAGGTGTCGGGCGAAGAATTGAGCGGCGTCGTCGGCGGCGAAAGAAGGCACGCCAGTGTGGCCGCCCATATTGGCCTGAAGGGTCTTCTGGGCGGAGCCCAGGGCGTCGAACAGCTCCAGTGCTTGCTGCCGATCATTGCCTTCATCGTCCCACTGCAGCAGAACATGAACCGGAACGGTGACCCGGCGGGCTTCCTCGAGTGTCGAGGTCGGCACGAAGCTGCCGGCGAACAGGCCGGCGGCCGTGATCCGTGGTTCGACCACGGCGAGCCGAACACCCAGGGCAAGCACGCCACCCGAGTAGCCCACGGGCCCGTCGATCTCCGGCAGCGATAGCAGCGCATCCATCGTCAATTGCCATTCCGGAACGGCCTGCTCGACAAGTGGCAGGATGAGCCGGTCAATAATGTCCTCGGACACCGGTTCCCCGGCTTTCAATGCGTGCACCAGATCGCTGCGGGCGGCCTCGATGGCAAGCTCTTGTGGCCGACCCCCGCCCCCAGGCAGCTCGATGGTGGCCGAAGCAAAGCCATCTGCGGCGCTACGCCGGGCCCTTCCGAGCAGCCGGGGGTACATTCCCGGTAAGCCACCGGGGTGACCGAGCAGGATCAGCGGAACGGGCGCCGAGGAGGAAGCCGGTATCCACAAGATGCCAGGGATCCCGTGATGGTTGAACTCTCGTTCGACGATTCCGCCGTCGAGACGGTGTTGAGACGTGAAGTGCATGATGGCACCTTTCGGAAATGTTCCCGACCGGCGCCGAGTCTGTGGCGAGCCGGTGACTACTTGAGTAGGCCGGTCAGGATGGTGCTGAATCGCTCGGCCAGGACCGCTGCTTGTTCGCCGGGCCACCTGTGCACGGGCCATGCCGCACCTTGAACCTGCTGCATGACGGGAGCATCCGGGAGGGTCGGTTGTACCAAGAGCTCACCGAACAACTCGTGGAGTTCACTGATGCGGTGCGCGTGTTCGGAGAAATCGTCGCGAGCCCGGTTCACGATCACACCTGCGGCGGGTACGGCCCAGAGCTTGGAACCCTCGAACTGGGCCAGTGCGGTCATCGTACGCTTGGTACCGGCCACGGAGAACAGTGACGGCTCGGCTACGGAGAGCACCTTGTGTGAAGCGGCCCAGGCCATGCGCGTCAGCGCGGTGAGGCTCGGCGGGCAGTCGATGAGCACCAACTCGTACTTGTCCACGCCCTGGATCACGGTTTCGAGGCGCTTGAGATCCTTGACCGTGAAGCCGGAGCGGTCCAGGTGGGAGGACGCGGCGGAGCCCGGTGCTACGTCCAGGGTGGTCCGGGGGTAGGACTCGGGCGTGATCGGGTGCTCGGTCCACGAAGACTGCACTGTGATCTTGGACACAGCGCCCTTTTTGGGCTTGCGGAGAAGCGAACCGATGTCTCGGGAGGGTTGGGCGTGCACGCCCAGGGCCGTCGAAGCATCCGCGTGGGGGTCCAGATCGATGACCAGGCTGGGGATGCCCGCTTCCAAGGCCGCCGAAGCCAGGCCCAGAGTTACCGATGATTTACCCACGCCGCCTTTAAGGCTGCTGATGCTGACGATCTGCACTTCGACCTCTCCCGTACGGTGCCCCGGTCACCGGGACACAACCCTGTCCATGCTAACGGCTGGACCCATAGTCTTTTCGTCACAGATTGACCAGTTCCCTTACATGGTGTGGTCAGTCCATAGGTATGATGTAGGTCTCACGTATGCTGAGACAGCTAGTTCGCTTTCTAACGCAGCGCCCTTTGAGGCCCACTGGTCCGGGGGTGCGGAACGGCAGTACATGTTCTCCAAAATCCTGGTGGCTAATCGCGGCGAAATCGCTATCCGTGCATTTCGTGCCGCATATGAACTCGGCGCGAAAACCGTGGCTGTGTTCCCGCATGAAGACCGCAATTCCATCCACCGTCAGAAGTCTGACGAGGCGTACCCCATCGGCCAAGAGGGCCATCCTGTGCGCGCCTACTTGGACGTCGATGAGATCGTTCGAGTTGCCAAAGAATCCGGCGCTGATGCCATTTACCCCGGTTACGGCTTCCTGTCCGAGAACCCCGATCTTGCCCGCGCCGCTGATGCCGCGGGCATTAAATTTGTCGGGCCCAAGGCGGACATCCTGGAACTTGCGGGCAACAAGGTCGAGGCCCTGCGCGCAGCGAAGCGCGCGGGTATCCCCACGTTGCAATCGACGGAACCTTCGGCGGACAGGGAGGCCCTGATCGAAGAGGCCGAGAAGATCGGCTACCCGCTGTTCGTCAAGGCCGTCGCCGGTGGTGGCGGTCGCGGTATGCGCCGTGTGGAGACGTCCAAGGACCTGCCAGGTGCCCTTGACGCGGCCATGCGCGAAGCGGATACCGCGTTCGGAGATCCCACCGTTTTCATTGAGCAGGCCGTGCTGCGCCCCCGGCACATCGAAGTGCAGATCCTCGCGGACAACGAGGGCAATGTGGTGCACCTGTTCGAACGTGACTGCTCACTCCAGCGTCGCCACCAGAAGGTTATCGAGATCGCCCCGGCGCCCAATCTGGACGAGGACATCCGCCAGGCCTTGCACCGCGACGCCGTGAAGTTCGCCAAGGAATTGGGATACGTCAACGCCGGAACCGTGGAGTTCCTCGTGGACACCGCCGGTGAGCGCGCCGGTGAGCACGTGTTCATCGAAATGAACCCGCGCATCCAGGTGGAGCACACCGTGACCGAGGAAGTCACGGACATCGACCTGGTGCAGGCGCAGTTGCGCATCGCCGCAGGCGAGACGCTGGCGGACCTGGGGATCAGCCAGGACAACCTGCGCGTTCGCGGCGCGGCCCTGCAGTGCCGTATCACCACGGAGGATCCGGCCAACGAATTTCGCCCGGACGTCGGCAAGGTGTCGGCCTACCGTTCCGCCGGTGGCGCGGGTGTCCGACTGGACGGCGGTACGCTCTACGCCGGCGCCGAGATCTCGCCGCACTTCGATTCGATGCTCGTGAAGCTCACGTGTCGCGGCATTGATTACACGACCGCCGTTCACCGCGCGCGCCGTGCTCTGGCGGAGTTCCGAATTCGCGGTATCGCGACCAATATTCAGTTCTTGCAGTCCGTGCTGGACGACCCCGATTTCATCGCCGGGGACGTGGCCACGGACTTCATCGAGAATCACCCCGAACTGCTGAAGGGCAAGACCTCCGCGGACCGTGCGACGCGTGCGTTGACCTACCTGGCCGAAGTCACGGTCAACAAGCCCAACGGTGATCGCGTGGACGGGATCGACCCGCGCACCAAGCTCCCGCACTACCCCGGCGACAAGTCGGACGAGCCCTACCGCAGCCCCTTCGACGGCGCGTCGAGCCACGAACCCCCGGCCGGTTGGCGTCAGGTGCTTCAGGAGAAGGGCCCGGAGGGTTTCGCCCAGGAACTGCGCGAGTACAAGCCGCTGGCCGTCACGTCCACCACCTTCCGTGACGCTCACCAGTCACTGTTGGCAACTCGTGTACGTACCCGCGACCTGCTCGCGGCCGCACCCGCCTACGCTCACACGCTGCCGGGCCTCTTCTCGGTCGAGGCCTGGGGCGGTGCCACCTACGACGTCGCTCTGCGCTTCTTGGGTGAGGACCCCTGGGATCGCCTGCGCCGCCTGCGCGAGGCCATGCCCAACATCCCCATCCAAATGCTGCTGCGCGGTCGCAATACCGTGGGCTACACGCCGTATCCGGCCGAAGTGACCAACGCGTTCGTCGCCGAGGCCGCCGAGACTGGCGTGGACATCTTCCGGATCTTCGACGCACTCAACGATGTGGAGCAAATGCGCCCCGCGATCGAGGCCGTCCGGGAGACCGGAACTGCTGTGGCGGAAGTCGCCCTGTGTTACACGGGTAATCTCCTGGATCCCAACGAAGAGGTCTACACCCTCGACTACTACCTGGATCTGGCGCAGAAGTGCGTGGATGCGGGCGCCCACATCCTGGCGATCAAGGACATGGCCGGACTGCTGCGTCCGGAGGCCGCCCGCAAGCTGGTCACCGCACTGCGCGAACGCTTCGACCTCCCGCTGCACCTGCACACCCACGACACCGCGGGCGGCCAGTTGGCCACGTTGATGGCCGCTTCGGAAGCGGGTGTCGACGCCGTGGACGTCGCCTCGGCTTCGATGGCGGGTACGACGTCGCAGGTTTCGGCCTCCGCGTTGGTGGCCGCCCTCGAGAACACCGAGCGCGACACCAACCTGGGCCTGGACGCCGTGAGCGACTTGGAGCCGTACTGGGAAGTCGTGCGTGGGATCTACAAGCCTTTCGAGTCGGGACTCAACAGCCCCACGGGTCGCGTGTACCGTCACGAGATTCCGGGTGGCCAGCTCTCCAACCTGCGTCAGCAGGCGATTGCACTGGGCCTGGGGGAGAAGTTCGAGGCCATCGAGGACATGTACTACGCCGCGGACAAGATGCTGGGCCACCTGGTCAAGGTGACCCCGTCCTCCAAGGTCGTGGGTGACCTGGCGCTGCAGCTCGTGGGTATGGACGTGGACCCGGCCGAGTTCGAGTCCAACCCCAACAAGTTCGACATCCCGGACTCCGTGATCAACTTCCTGGCCGGTGAACTCGGAACCCCGCCCGCGGGCTGGCCCGAGCCGTTCCGTTCCAAGGCACTCAAGGGTCGCAACGTGACCCTGGGCGACAAGGAACTGAGCGATGAGGACCAGGAAGGATTGAACCAGCCGGGTGAGGTCCGCCGGGCCACGCTGAACCGGTTGCTGTTCGCCGCGCCGACCAAGGAGTTCGAGGCCTCACAGGTCAAGTACGGAGACCTGTCCGTGCTGCACACGCGTGACTTCCTCTACGGTCTGCGCCAGGACTTCGAGCACGTGATCTCGTTGGGCAAGGGAGTGCGGCTGCTCGTAACCCTGCAGGCGATTTCGGAGCCGGACGACAAGGGCATGCGCACCGTGATGGTCACACTGAACGGCCAGCTGCGCCTGCTGGAAATCCGGGACAACTCCGTCAAGACGGACTCCGTGGAGCTCGAGAAGGCCGATTCCGCCAATCCGGGTCACGTGGCTGCGCCGTTTGCCGGGGCCGTCACGGTCACGGTTGCCGAGGGCGACACCGTGGAGCCGGGTCAGGCGGTGGCCACCATCGAAGCCATGAAAATGGAAGCCTCCATCACCACGCCCACCGGCGGAACCGTGTCCCGCGTGGCTTTGAGGGACGTGGCGCAGGTGAGCGGCGGCGACTTGGTGCTGGTGATCGACCCCGCCTGATCGCTGATTTGCCAAGCTATTTAGGATGGGATCCATGCGCGAATTCGATCTCATCATTGTTGGCTCTGGCTCCGGTAATTCCATCCTCACGGAGGAGTACCACAATCTGGACGTGGCCATCGTGGAACCGGGTACTTTTGGTGGCACGTGCCTCAACGTGGGGTGCATCCCCACCAAGATGTACGTGTACCCGGCCACGGTGGCCCGTGAGGCTCTGGATGCTTCCCGTCTCGGGGTGCACGCATCCAGGGACTCCGTGGATTGGCAGGCCATGCGGGATCGGATTTTCAGCCGCATCGACGCCATCGCCAACGGGGGTCTGACCTACCGAAAATCCCTGGACAACGTGACCGTGATCCAGGAATACGTGCACTTCGTGGCGCCCAAGGTGTTGGAAACGGAATCGGGGGAGCAGATCACCGCGCCCCAGATTGTCCTGGCGAACGGCTCCAGGGTTCAGCTCCCGGACGTTCCCGGTATTGATCTTCCTGGCGTGCACACCTCGGACACCGTGATGCGCCTGGACGAGTTGCCCGAGTCGATCATCGTGGTGGGCGGTGGCTATATTGCCGCCGAGTTCTGCCACGTGTTCAACGGGCTGGGATCCAAGGTCACCCAACTCAACCGGTCCGAACGACTTTTGCGCCAACACGACCACACGATTGCCGAGCGCTTCAAGCGCGAGGCCGCCCTGCAATGGGACCTGCAACTGAACCGTTCCATCACCGGCATCGAGCAGACCCCGGACGGCAAGCTCACGGTGACCGCGGCGGCGTCGGACGAATCCCTGGAGACCTGGGAAGGTACGGCGGACGTGGTGCTCGTGGCCACCGGCCGCGTGCCCAACTCGGACACACTGAATCCGGAGGCGGCAAACCTGGATGTCTACGATTCCGGTCTGTTGGCCGTGGACGAGTACCAGCGCGTGCTCAGCGATGATCAACCCGTTGAAGGCCTCTGGGCTCTGGGCGATATCTGCTCTCCGTACCAGCTCAAGCACGTGGCCAACGCGGAGGCGCGCACGGTTTCGCACAACGTGGTCCACCCCGATGACCTGCGTGCAACCGATCACCGGTTCGTGCCCTCCGCGGTGTTCACCGAGCCACAGATCGCCACTGTGGGTATGACGGAGGAACAGGCACGCGTCTGGGCCGAGCAGAACGACACGGGCATCACCGTCAAGGAACAGAACTTCGGCGATGTTGCCTACGGCTGGGCCATGGAGGACTCCGTGGGAATCTGCAAACTGATTGCGGACAGGAAGACCGGATTGCTGCTGGGCGCGCACTTGATCGGTAAGGACTCGTCCAACTTGATTCAGCCGCTCATCCAGGCCATGTCCTTCGGTCAGACGGCCCACGAAATGGCTCGCGGTCAGTACTGGATTCACCCGGCACTGGCCGAAGTGGTCGAGAACGCGCTGCTAGGGCTGGACGTGCCGGAGCAACGCTGAGCGTCATCGACCGATAGTTGATTCTCGCCGGCGGTTGGGACAGGTCGCGATGTAAGCAAGCCACTCGGTGTCGCCACGTGGCAGGGCCATGACAGAGCGGGGCCCGGTGGATCACTGATCCGCAGGGCCCCGCTCTGTCATGGTGAGCTATGCGCCAAGACTTACTTGGCGTAGATCGCCTCAATCTCGTCCGAGAAGTCCTCAATGACCTTGGGGCGCTTGAGCTTCATGGAGGGCGTCAGATAACCGTCCTCGATGGTGAAGTCACGATCCAGGATGGTGAACTTACGGATGCTCTCGGCGCGGGACACCTTGGCGTTGGCGTGGTCCACGATCTTCTGTACGTGGTCGATGACTGCCGGCTCCTTGGCCGCCTGAGCGGGTGTGAGCGAGGAGTCCAGGCCCAGGGTCGGCAGGATCTTGGGCAGGGTGTCCGGGTCCAACGTGATGAGCGCGGAAATGAATGACCTGTTGTCGCCCAGCACGATGATCTGACCCACGGTGGCCGAAGCTCGGATGGGATCCTCCAGGGTATTGGGGACCACGTTCTTGCCCGCAGCCGTCACGATGATTTCCTTCTTGCGACCGGTCACGGTGAGGATGCCTTCTTCGTCGAGGACACCCAGGTCACCGGTGGCGAACCAACCGTCGATGAAGCTTTCTGCGGTCTTGTCCGGCATGCCGTGGTACGCGTGGAACACGTTGTTGCCGCGCACCAGGATCTCGCCGTCGTGAGCGATGGCGATCTCATGGCCCGGGATCGGGTGGCCCACGGTACCCAGGCGGTTGATGCTCGGGAAGTTCGCGGAGATGGGTGCGGTGGTCTCGGTCAGACCGTAACCCTCCACCACGTACACGCCGATGCCGTTGAAGAAGTGCCCCAGGCGCGCACCCAGGAGTGCACCTCCGGATACCGCATAGCGCACGTCGCCACCCATGGCGTTGCGCAGCGTGGAGTAGACGAGCTTGTCGTACAGACGATGCTGAGCCTCGAGCAACGGCGAAACCTTGCCCGCCTGCGAAGCCTTGGACCACTCGACCGCCACTGCTACGGCACGGGCGAAGATCAACTTCTTGACCGGGGACGCAGCGGCAGCCTTCAGGCGCGCGCCCACGAAGATCTTCTCGAACACGCGCGGTACGGCAAGGATGAACGTGGGTTTGAAGCGACCCAGGTCCTCCATCAGTCCGGAGACGTCCGGGGTGTGCGCCAGGGTGACACCGGCGTCCACCGCGACGACTTCCACGAAACGTGCGAACACGTGAGCCAGCGGAAGGAACATCAGCGTGCGGGCACCGGGATAGATCACCTCAGACGCAACGGGAATCGTGTTGGCCGAGCACCCAATAAAGTTTCGGTGCGTGAGCTCGCAACCCTTGGGCGGCCCGGTAGTACCCGAGGTGTAAATGATGGTGGCGGTCCGATCCAGAGAATCACCGTCGTGCGGGTCCTCCAAATCGGTCCGGTCGGCACCTTCGGCAATGAAGGTTTCCAAGGACGACTTGGGATCGGCAGTGTCGAAGACACAGATCCGTGAGGACGCTGCGAACGGCGTGATGGCGGCGGCCGCCTCGACGCGCTCCGCGAGCTCATCGGTTTCGACGAAGATCGCCTTGGACTCGGAGTCCGACAGGATCCAGGCGATCTGATCCGGGGAGGACGTGTCGTACACGGGCACGGGAACCGCGCCCACCCACCACAGGGCGAAGTCCACGAGCGACCACTCGTAGCGCGTGCGGCTCAGGATGCCTATGCGGTCCCCGGGCTGAATACCCCGGGCGGCCAGGCCTCGTGCCACGGCAATGACTTCTTCGCGGAACTGACGCGCCGTTACGTCGCGTTCCTTGCCTTCATGGAGGATCGTGTACAGGACAATGTCCGGGTTCTCGCTCGCTTGGCGGGCCAGGATCTCGGCCACGCTGTTGTGCGGAAGCGGGTCAACTACGGGGGGTACGCTCACGCGTCTCATTTAGCACCTTCTTCGTGGAGATATGGAGCCAGCCTACTGTGTGATCCAGGTCATGATGTGGCATTTATGGACGTGTCCACCTTTGAAGCGGCACATTCATTCAGACCACCGCGCCGTCGTCATCGCGGGGATCTTCGGGCAGGGCGCGATACACGAGGTACAGGCCACCGATCACTCCGGCGACACCTGCAGCCCACACCACCGTGGGCAGCGGGCCCGGCAGCGCAGCCAAGCCGATCATGATCACGAGGACCGCCAGGATCACCGTAACGGCCCGCATCATCTTGGCGCTCACGCCGCGGGTGATATCACCGGGATCGGGGTTGTAGGACTCGTCCTCCTCGGATTCGAAGAGTTCGAGCGGCACTTCGGTCGCGGGTTGCTCCGCCGGTTCCCATGGAATCTCGTCCGCCCACGGCTCGGCGTCCTCATCGTCGCGGGGCACGTTCTCCCAGTCGTTGCCCTCGATGATGCGGCGGAAATCGTCGTCCGGCTGGGGATCCTCGGGGTCTCGTTTGCTCACGCCGACGCCGCCGCTCGGCCCGTCTCGACCGTCAGACCAAAGCCCCGCATGAGGTTCTGCACCGCATGGCGGGAGGCCGTCTCCACCAAGCCCTGGTCGTAGTCCATGGTGGCCACGTGAAAACTGTTGGGCAGCGCAATGACCTCCACCGGGCCCGCGCTGCGCTCGCGGATCAGGTCAACAGAGGCGTCGGCCACAATCCGGTCTGTCGTAGAACGGAACACGATGGCCGGCGCTGTAACGGCGGGCAGGGTCTTGATCGCCTGGCGAATCAGGATATTGAGTTGCGCTACGGCGGCCACGGGTGTGCGGTCGTAGGTGGTCTCACCCTTGGAAGGCCGGTTGATGTCGCTACCGATCCCCGGAACGGAAGGCACCACGTGCTTGACAACGTGGCTGTACGCGGCCGCGCGATTCGTCAGAGCCAGTGCGGGGTTCACCTTCAAAAGACCCGCCACCGGATATCGTGCGGCCAGCTGAACCGCCAACGCGCCGCCCATCGACAGGCCGCACACCACCACGTGCTCGTGCCGGGAGCGTAATGCCCAGTACTCCTCATCCACGGCGTCACGCCACGCGTGCCAGCTCTCCTTGGCCAGGTCTTCCCACGTGGTGCCGTGACCGGGCAACAACGGAACGGACACGGACGGGTGGCGGCCGGCGGCGTCGTCGGCTTGGTGAATGGCGCGCGCCCACTCGATGACCGAGGCGGTCGTGGAGGTGAAACCATGCAGTACCAGCACGCCCACGGACGCGGAACCCGGGAAGAATTGATGGCCGTGTGTGGCGGGATCGAAGCTCATGGCGCCATTGTGCCAGTCCGAGCAATTGTCGTGAGAGAATCCAGCGGGGAATCCGATACGCGCACTGCTGATCCGCGCATATCAAACCCGTTCGAAGCCGCGGTCAACAGGGCAACAGAAGCTTTCCGGAAGGATCCGAGTCATGGTGTACATGTTTCTCAAGCGTTACGTGGTGGGCCCCGTAGTGAACACGGTGTACCGCCCCAAGGCCATCGGTCTGGAGAACGTCCCTTCGCAGGGCGCGGCGATCTTGGCGAGCAACCACCTGTCGATCTCCGATTCCGTGTTCATGCCGGTGGCCGTGCCCCGCCAGGTGTACTTCCTGGCCAAGTCCGAGTACTTCACGGGGCCGGGCGTCAAGGGCAAGATCGTGGGCGCCTTCTTCCGTGCCATCAATCAGATCCCCATGGACCGTAACGGCGGTAAGGCCAGTGCCAAGGCCCTGAGCGCCGGCGGTCAGGCCCTGCAGGACGGCAAACTGCTGGGCATCTACCCCGAGGGCACGCGCTCGCCGGACGGTCGTCTGTACCGCGGCAAGATCGGTGTGGCGCGCTTGGCCCTGGAAACCGGTGCTCCCGTGGTCCCGATCGCCATGGTGGGTACGGACAAGATCCAGCCCCTCGGTTCCAAGTTTCCTGACCCTCGCAAAGCCAAGGTCACCACCATCTTCGGTAAGCCCCTGGACTTCTCCCACCTCAAGGGTCAGCACGGTGATCACGCAGTAATGCGTGAGGTTACCGACAAGATCATGGCCGCGATCCAGGAACTCTCCGGTCAGGAAACCGCGGATGTGTACGCGGCCAACTACAAGAAGGAACTGGCGGAGCAGAAGCGCGAACAGTTCCGGACCCAGGTCAAGGACGCTGCCGAATCGGCACGGGAAAAGGGTCGATCCGTGTCCGCATCCGTCACGCAGCAGGCGGAGCAGCTCGGTTCCAAATTCCCGGGGCGTTCACATGATGGAAACGATGACCAGTCCTCGGACCGAAACGCCTAGACTGGGGTAATGACCTCTGTAACTCAGTCTGAACAATCACGCGCCATGACCACCCCTTCGCCCAGTGCCGCCAACTATCCCGGCCTGGACGAATGGCGCAATCGGACCATTGGTCAGCACCCGCAGTGGGCGGAGCACCCGGACTTCGCCTCCACCATCGAAGAGCTCAACGCCGTTCCGCCGCTGGTCTTCGCGGGCGAGGTGGACCTGCTGCGTGAGCGCCTGGCCTCCGTGGCCGCGGGCGAGGCCTTCTTCCTACAGGGTGGTGACTGCGCCGAGACGTTCGCGGGCGCTACCGCTGACAAGATCTCCGGTCGTGTCCAGACCCTCCTGCAGATGGCCGTCGTCCTGACCTACGGCGCCTCGTTGCCCGTGGTCAAGATGGGCCGTATGGCGGGACAGTTCTCCAAACCGCGTTCGTCCAACCTCGAGACCCGCGGTGATCAGACCCTGCCCACCTTCCGCGGTGAGATGGTCAACGGGTTCGACTTCAACGAGTCCTCCCGCGTCCACGATCCCAACCGCATGCTGCGCGGCTACCACACGTCCGCGTCCACGCTGAACCTGATCCGCGCCTTCACCACCGGTGGTTTCGCGGACCTGCGCCGCGTGCACGCATGGAACATGGGCTTCGCGGCCAACCCCGCCTACGCCCGGTACGAGTCCATGGCTCGAGAAATCGATCACGCCGTGAAGTTCATGGCGGCCTGCGGCGCTGACTTCGATGCGCTCAAGACCACCGAGTTCTTCGCCGGTCACGAGGCGCTGCTGCTCGATTACGAGCGCGCTCTGACCCGCATCGATTCCCGCACGCACCTGCCCTACGGCACGTCCGGCCACTTCCTGTGGATCGGTGAGCGCACCCGCGAGCTCGACGGCGCTCACGTGGACTTGCTCTCGCGCTTGCGCAACCCGATCGGCGTGAAGCTCGGCCCGTCCACCACGGGCGAGGACGCACTGCGCTTGATCGACGCCCTGGATCCGAATCGCGAACCGGGCCGTCTCACGTTCATCATTCGCATGGGTGCCAAGAACATCCGCGAGAAGCTCCCGGCCATCATCCAGGCGGTCGAGGGTTCCGGGGCCAAGCCCGTGTGGGTCACTGACCCCATGCACGGCAACACGGTCTCCCTGCCCTCCGGCTACAAGACCCGCAACTTCGACGACGTGGTGGACGAGGTCCGCGGCTTCTTCGAGGTGCATCAGGCCCTGGGTACCTTCCCCGGCGGCATTCACGTGGAAATGACCGGCGACGACGTCGCGGAGTGCCTGGGCGGTTCGGACCCGGTCAACGAGTCCTCCTTCGCGGAGCGCTACGAGACCCTGTGTGATCCGCGCCTGAACCACATGCAGTCCCTTGAGATCGCGTTCCTCGTAGCGGAGTACCTCTCCAAGCAGAACTGATCCCTTAGAACCACGAATGCGGCACCGCTGAATGATTCCTGTCATGGACGTCATCCAGCGGTGCCGCCGTCCTACGTGATGGGTACAGACTCACAACACCGTGAGGATCACCGTGTCGCCGTCCTCGCGCTGATGAACCACGCGGTCCAGTGTCGAGCCCACGGGACGGTTCACCTCAACCGTGAAACCGAGTTCTTCGAGCGATTCCCTGGCTGAATCGACGTTCTGGCCCACCACGTTCGGGACCTGGTCCGGCGGGCTGTCCGTGGCCACGGTAAGGTCCACCGCTGTCCCTTCCTCGGCCTTGGAACCCTGCGATGGTTGTTGCTGCAACACCGTTCCGTCCGGCTGATCCGAGTACTGGGTCTGCACACCGCCCACGGTGAAGCCGGCCTGGCTGATCGCATTGCGGGCCTCGTCCAGGGTCATCCCCTCGAACATCGGCACGTCCAGCTGTGCGGGGCCCTCGGAGACCAACAACACCACTTGTTCGATACCGTGAACACGTGCGGACTCATCGGGGTCCGTGCCGATTACCGAACCCGCTGGAATCTGGGCATTGGTCATCGTGTGCACACCCACATTGCTGATCCCCGCCGCGCTGAGCGTGCGTTCGGCGTTGGCCACGGGGACACCGGATACATCCGGCACGGTACTGGCCGCCATTCCCGGGCCGGAGGCGAGCCACCACCCCAGGAAACCGGCCAAAGCCAACAGGAGTACGAATACCACGGAACCGATCGCCAGCTGCAGCGGCGAGGGCTGCGGGTTGAGTGTGACGCGCGGCTGCTCCGGGGTCCGGTGTGCGGTGGATCCGGCGGCGGTGATGGCCACGGTCTGGGTGGCGTCCAGATCGTAGGTCGGCAGAATTCCGGAAGCGGGAATCGCGCGCGTGGCCGCATTCCGAACCCCAGAACTAGAGATCGGCTCGGTCGACCGTGAATCCTGCGGCTGAGCCGACAGCACCGTGGTTTCTGCATCTCCCGAAAAATGCGCCTGACCGGACTGCGGCAATGATTGCGTCTCATCGGAAGCCGGAATCACATGGGTTGCCTGATTCAGCGACACCGGATCATTCACGGCCGGCAACGACCGATGAATGGCGAGGGCCAGATCCAGGAGGGCGGCGGCGTCGGCGGGACGGGCGTCCGGATTGCGGGCGGTGCAGCGCAGCACGAACTCGTCCAAACTGCCCGGGATGCCGGAGGAGATGCGACTCGGCGCGGGGACGTCGCGGCTGACGTGAGCGTTGGCGACTTGAAGGGCAGTGCCCGTATAGGGGCGTGACCCGGTGAGCATTTCGTAAGCCATGATGCCCAGCGCGTAGACATCGCAGCGTTGATCCACGGGTTCGTGGCCCACGAGCTCCGGGGCGGCGTACGCGACCGTGCCCAGGATGGTGCTCGTGGAGGTGTGTTCGTCCACGGCGCGCATCAGGCCGAAGTCTGCGACCTTGACGTCACCGCCGGTGGTCAGCAGGACGTTCTCGGGTTTGATGTCCCGGTGGACCATGCCCGAGCGGTGAGCCTGCGCCAGGCCGCGCAGTACCGGGACGAGCAGGTCCAGGGTGCGGCGGGCCGTCATGGGGGACTCGCGGGCGATCACGTGACGCAGGGTGGGGCCGTCCACGTATTCGAGTACCAGATAGACCACGCCGTCAGCGGTCTGGCCCTGGTCGAGCACGGCGACCACGTTTGGATGATGCAATCGTGCGGCGGACTTCGCCTCGCGCTGGGCGCGCTCCACGAACTTGGGATCGTCGGCGAAGTGCGGGTGAATGATCTTGAGCGCCACATTGCGGTCGAGTCGTTCGTCCAAGCCAACGTACACGGAGGCCGTTCCGCCCGTGGCCAATCGCCGCTGGATCCGGTATCGGTGGTCCAGCAGCGTGCCGGTCAGGCGATCGTGGGGGGAATGATCAGGCAAATCGCTTTTCCTGAGCGGTAACCGCTCGTACGTAGTCCTTGGTGTCCGAGAACAAACCATAGGTCTTCACGCCGTGCAGACCCTGATAGTAAGCCCCGATGCCCATGTGCTTGGACGGCGCCTTGTCCTGGAGTTCCTTGATGATGGCCACACCAGCGGTGATGTTGTCCTGCGTGTCCAGCAGGTCCAGATCGCGTCCGACCAGACTGGAAGCCCACTCGCCGGCGGACGGGATGACCTGCATGGTTCCCACGGCATCGGCGGGGGAGACCACGCCCTGCTGGAAACCCGACTCCTGGGCCGCATGGGCCAGCGCGAGCTTGGGGTCCACACCCATGGATTCCGCGGTCTCGCGGATCATCGACTGCACTGCCTGCTGGCTCGGGAGGTCGCGCCGCTGCAGTTCGGCGTGGTGCTTGTTCGCGGAATCCACCACGTGCTGGGGGTAGGTCCGACCGGCGAATGTATCGCCCACGGCGGGCTTCGAGGTCGCCTTCGGCGCCGCCGGCGCCTTGGTCTTGGGTGCGGGTTCGGGTGCCGACGCCGCCGCGGGCGCGTGAGCGGCGTCGTCGGCCTTGGGTGCGGCCTGAGAACCGGGAATCTTGAGGGCCTGTCCCGGACGGAGCAGCGAGGACGCGGTGAGGCCGTTGGCCTGCTGGAGTTCGAGCACGCTGACCCCGTGCTTGGCCGCGAGGTCCCAGATGGTGTCACCGGAGGCGATGGTGTGGCGAGCGGTCGGTGCCTTGGGCTCCGGGTTCTCGGCGGGCTCGGTCTGGGCGGGCTTGGTCTCCGAGGCCTTGTCCTGTTGACCCGGAATCGCGAGGCGGTCGCCCGGGCGCACCATGGCGTGGGCGGGAATCTTGTTCGCCTTCATCAACTCGGTGACCGTGACGCCGTGCTTGGTGGCCAGCGACCAGACCGAATCGCCGGCGGCCACGGTGATCTCACCCGGTGCCTGGGCGTGCTGGGAGGTGCCGGTGTTCTGGGGTGTCACGGGCGACTGCGCGTGTGCCGTGCCCAGGGTTCCGAGTGCTGACAGGGCGGCAAGTGCGGTGACTGCCGAACCTTTGGTGGCTCGACGGGCCCACGTGGAACGAGCGGACGGGCGATCTTCTGGCGGCTCAACCGGCATGTTCGTGCTTCCTGCCTAAGTACGAGAGTGAGGGGAAGGCCACCGACTCACGCGAGCCGTGACAGCGTGACCAGAGTACCCGACCCGATTGAGCGAGTTGAAGAACTGACCGCAACGGCCAACCGTGGCAAAGTATTGTCCGTGAATCCTTCATCCGATATCAGCGCCGAAACCTTTGCCGAACTCGACTCCCTGGTGGGGGAGTGGACCTACCTGCCGGACATCGCGGAAGCCTTGGACATCCAGATCACCAAGGTGCACCGCATGATGGATCAGGGTGAGTTCCTGGAAGTCCGCCGCCCCTCCGACGGCATTCGCGTGGTCCCTGCGGAGTTCATGGCCGAAGGTCAGCCGCTCAACGCTCTCAAGGGCACCATCGCCGTGCTGCGGGACGCCCGCTACACGGACGCCGAGGCCATCCGCTGGTTGTTCACCGCGGACGAGTCACTGCCGGGTCGGCCGGTGGACGCACTGCGCGAAGGTCGCAAGACCGAAGTACGACGCCGCGCCCAAGCCCTGGGCTGGTAGCCCTACCGGCTGCGCCGCACCGCGGCATCCGCGAGTGCGCGCAGCCCGGCGCGGGCCACCTCGTTCGTCGGGAGTGTCGCGAGCTGATGGTCCGCGGTGGTGACGAGTTCGCCGATCAGGCCCTCGGTGTGTCCCA
Source organism: Kocuria carniphila (assembly GCF_004136555.1). GTDB lineage: Bacteria > Actinomycetota > Actinomycetes > Actinomycetales > Micrococcaceae > Kocuria > Kocuria carniphila. Next base: position 73,260 of record NZ_NOIT01000010.1, on the reverse strand, counting down.
GCGCCCCACTGGTCTCCATGAGCGTGCGCGCGCGCTGGATCTCGTCCTCCGTGAGGTCACTGCGGCCCAGGGTGGAGTCCAACCATTCAATGTCTTCTGCTGACCCGCCTTTGGCACACAATGCGACGAGTGCGGTGCGCTTGCCTTCGCGGATGTCGTCGCCGGCGGGTTTGCCGGTCGTTTCTGGGTTGCCGAACACTCCCAGAACGTCATCCCGCAACTGGAACGCCTCACCCACCGGCAACGCGAACGCCGAACAATGGGCCAAGAACTCCTCATCCGCACCGGCCAGGGCGGCACCTATCCGCACGGGGTGTTCCACCGAGTACTTGGCCGATTTGTAACGCAACACCGCCATTGCGCGAGTCAGTTGTTCTTCGGGATCTTCGGGCGTGGGGGCGACCTCCGCGTGCACGTCCAGGTACTGACCCACCATGACCTCGGTGCGCATCGTGTCGAAGATCGCGCGGCCGGCACGTTCGTAGTCCCGGGGGAGCAATGTGGAGGCCTGGGCGAACAGCTGCTCGGCAAAGGACAGGCTCATGTCACCGGTCAGGACGGCCGCGCTGATCCCGAAGTGGGCGGCGTCGTCGCGCCAGCCTTGTTGTGTGTGAACCCATTCGAAGTCCCGATGCACGCTGGGTTGCCCACGGCGGGTGTCCGAACGGTCCAAGATGTCGTCATGAATGAGGGCAGCGGACTGGAACAGTTCGAGCGACGCCGCCGCCCGCACCATGGCGGGCGCGAGTGTTTCGCCACCCGCGGCGCGCCAACCCCAGTAACTCAGCCTGGCTCGTAACCGCTTGCCGCCGGACGTGAGCCGCTGGATGGAATCCACCAACTGAGGGGCGTCCTGGGAAATCTGTGAGACGCGCTCGCGTTCCGCCGCGAAGAATTCAGCCAATAGCTCGTTGAGCGCCCGCGAGAACTGTGCGTCCTCGGCACCTGCTGCGGCTGCGGGGTCTGGCGTCTCGGTCATACGGCGGGCACCTCGTTGTCCTGGTGATGTGGTTGATGCTGCTCCCACCAGTGGCCAGGAGCACCGCTCCAGCCTAACGGGATGACAACCGCTCTGAACGTGTCGGTGCCCGTGCCTAGGCTGGGGACAACGGAAGAAGAATTGCTGGCCGCGCAGAGCGCTTTCACGGAATGAGGCCCCTGTGTGGCCGTTGAATGACCAGCACGAGTCACGGGGAGGGACGGTTTTCGGTGAACGACAGTCCGGTAACCCGGCCCACCCGCGGGCCCTCTCCTGAACAACTCGAGAAGTACCGCCGCTGCGCCATCCTGCACGTGGACATGGACATGTTCTACGTGGGTGTCGAATTGCTGCGGACACCCCAGCACCGAGGGAAACCGGTGATCGTGGCCGGATTGGGCCCGCGGTCCGTGGTGTTGTCGGCCTCGTACGAAGCGCGGAAGTTCGGTGTGAACTCCGCCATGCCGCTCGTACAAGCGCGCGCGGCGTGCCCGCACGCCGTGGTGCTGGAACCACACCGGGAGGACTACACCTATTATTCGGGTCTGGTCATGGGCATGTTCCGGGACATCACCGACCGTGTGGAGCAGCTCAGTGTGGACGAGGCCTTTTTGGATGTCTCGAGCGCCATTCGCCGGTTGGGGCCGCCCGCAGTGATTGCTCGGCGCATCCGTGCCGAGATCGAGAACAGCACCGGCCTGACCGCTTCGGTGGGGGTGGCCGAAACCAAGACCGTGGCCAAGATTGCCTCCGCCTACTGCAAGCCCAACGGGCTTCTCATCGTGGAGCCGCAGCACACCCTGGCTTTTCTGGGCCAATTGCCCGTCACCAAGCTGTGGGGAGTGGGTAAACGCACCGCGGCCATCCTTGAGGGTGCCGGGCTGAGCACGGTGGGAGACATCGCTCGGACACCCGTCACCAGGCTGCGATCGCTCGTGGGTGACGCCGCCGGCCACCACTTGCACCAGCTGGCCAACGGCCACGATCCACGTCCCGTCACCCCCGTGCGCGAGGAAAAGAGCCTGGGCGCAGAGCGGACCTTCGACAAGGACATCTCGGACACCGCCCAACTCAAGCGGGTTCTGCTGGGCCTGTCCCACGACACGGCCGCCCGATTGCGCCGACACGGATTGCGCGCGGAACGGGTGGGTCTCAAGCTGCGGTACTCGGACTTCTCGACCATTTCGCGCTCGCGGACTCTGAATCACCCGATCACGTCCGCCCATGACCTGTACACGGAGTCGGCAGCGCTCCTGGACCACCTCGGACCCAGAAAGCAATCGGTAAGGTTGCTGGGAGTTCGCGCTGAAAAACTGGCGGCCGCGGACCACGCTTTGCAGCTCAGTCTGGACGGCCGCGAGGAAGAATGGGGGGCCGCTGAGCAGGCCATGGACAGAGTTCACAGTCGCTTCGGTCCGGGAGTGGTCAGGCCCGCCAAGCTCCTTGATCCCACCGTGCCAAACCGGTCCGCAGGGGATATCCTTGATAACACGTGATGATCATTTGGGTTTCGCGGTCATCTTCATCTCTACACGCAGGAGGAATCGTGCCCCTTTCCGAGCACGAACAGCAACTTCTGGCGCAGCTTGAAAAGCAACTGCACCAAGAAGATCCGCGCTTCGCTTCCACCATGCAGCCGGAACCCACTCGTGGGCGTGGTTCCAAGCGCAACGTGGTGCTGGGCGTGGTGATTGCCGTGGTCGGTTTGGGTATTGTCCTCGCCGGTGTCGCCACCAACCTGATTCTCCTGGGTGTGCTGGGCTTCATCGTCATGGGGGTCGGCGTGTACGTCGCCATCATTCCGGCCAAGGGGGAGCGCGCAGGCTCCAGCTCCGCAGGACCCAAGAAGGGCGGCAGCCCCAAGTCCTCCTCCGGCTTCTTGCAGAACCTCGAACAGAAGTGGGACCAGCGCAATCAGGGTGGCGGAAACTAGTCCCTCCACTTTTCCCCCACTTTCCTCCCCACAACTTCATTTCTGGCTCCTCGGTCGCTGACCGGGGAGTTTTTCTTTTCCTCAAACCTGTCAGGAGCGGGACAGGTTCCCTGGAAACACGGGGAAGTGGAGTAGCTGCGTTGACGGTGGAGGTAAGTGGAGTAAAGTGGAGCGCGGTAGAGGAACGAGGGTGCAGTAGGACCCCCAAATCAAGGTGGTGGAGATGTTTCTCGGAACATACTCGCCGCGCCTTGATGAAAAGGCCCGGCTGATCCTCCCGGCCAAGTTTCGGGCTGAACTGGCGGACGGACTCGTACTGACTCGTGGGCAAGAGCGTTGCCTGTATGTGTTCAGTGAAGAGGAATTCGCACGTGTGCACGAACAAATGCGAGCGGCACCGCTGTCGTCCAAGCAGGCTCGGGATTACATCCGCGTTTTTCTGTCCGGTGCCTCGGACGAGGTTCCGGACAAGCAAGGTCGCGTGACCATTCCCGCGTCACTGCGCAGTTACGCCGGGCTCGGTAAAGAGCTCGCCGTGATCGGTGCGGGAAGTCGCGCGGAGATCTGGGACGCACAGGCATGGCAGCAGTACCTGGAGGAGAAGGAGGCAGCGTTCTCGGACACCGAAGAAGAGGTGATCCCCGGACTGTTCTGATTTCACCGCAGCTCACGCGCACCGGATACGAGATCTCCAGCCGCCCACGTCACCGTCCTGACTCGACTTCCCCCGAGTCAGGCCGGATTCGAGAGGCGAGTGGCGGAGGGGGATCTGGTAGCCGGACCGCGGAGGACCTTTGACCGTCAACCACGCGGGTGACAGCAACCAGGGCTGAACCCGGAACAGATCAGGAGCCCGAATGCAGGACACACCAGCAGAGCAGCGCCACGTACCGGTGCTGCTCGAGCGCTGTTTGGACCTTCTTGCACCCGGTTTCGAAACTGACTCACCAGTGGTTCTGGATGCCACCCTGGGAATGGGTGGGCACAGTGAGGCCATGCTCAAACGCTTCCCGAATCTCACGGTCGTGGGGATTGATCGGGATCCGCAGGCACTTGAACTCGCGGGGCGCCGATTGGCACCCTTCGGCGATCGGTTCCGGAGCATTCACACCACATACGAGAACATCGCCGATGCCGCAGCGGTGGCCGGTGTGGACGCGGTGGACGGTGTCCTCTTCGATCTGGGTGTTTCCTCGTTGCAGTTGGACGAACGCGAGCGTGGTTTCGCGTATTCGTTCGACGCACCACTCGACATGCGCATGGACTCCCAAGCGGAGTTCACCGCAGAAACGGTCGTCAACGAGTACAGCGAGGATGAATTGCGCACCATTTTGCGCAATTGGGGAGAGGAACGCTTTGCCCCGCGCATTGCGCGAGCCATAGTCGCCGCGCGCGCCGTGAAACCCCTCAAGACCACGGGTGAACTCGTGGACGTGGTCAAGTCCGCCGTGCCCATGAGTGCGCAACATAAAAAGGGGCATCCTGCCAAGCAAACTTTTCAAGCGTTACGCATTGAAGTTAATGAAGAGCTTGATGTTTTAACCCGGGCAATTCCTGCCGCGTTGAAAACTATTAGGGTCGGCGGGCGTGTCGTCGCTATGAGTTACCACTCGCTTGAGGACAAAATTGTGAAGCAGGAATTTGCGCGTGGAGCGCGGTCCACGGCACCCAAGGGATTCCCTGTGGAATTGCCGGAACATCAACCCACGCTCAAGGTTCTAACTCGCGGAGCTGAGAGGCCCAGCGACGAGGAAACCGCAACCAACCCCCGAGCGGCCTCGGCTCGGTTGCGGGCTGTAGAGAAGATTCGCACCACCATGAAGTCAGGGAGTACACGATGAGCAGCGCGGCTATGTCACATCCGGCGCCGTCATCGACCCCTCAGGAAGAGCTCCGCTCCGAACAATCGCGCACGCCGCTGTCGGTCGTCCCGCAGCGTCAGGTCCGTCGCAGCCGAGTCTCCACCGTAGTGATGTGCGCCATTGCCCTCGCGGCCGCGCTGATGGGCATCCTGTTCCTCAACATCCAGATCTCCTCGGGTCAGTACCGGCTCACCGAACTCACCATTCAGGAACGAGCTCTCTCCCAGGAGAACGAGGCGCTCACGCAGGACATCGAAGCCAACGCCGCTCCCCAGAACCTCGCCGCACGCGCCAACGACCTGGGCATGGTCCAGGCCAAGGACGTGGGAACCGTGGAATTGAGCACCGGTGCCGTTGCGGCGGCGTCGGGCGTGGCAGAAAAGGGGAACGCCCAGGACATCCTGGTGCCCCCGGCCAAGATGAAGGGCTCCGAAGCAGCGGAGAACGCCCGCGTGGCTGCCGAGGAACGCGCGGAAAAGCGCGCCAAGGAAGAGGCCGAGAAGAAGGCAGCCGACCGCAAGGCGCAGCAGAAGGCCCAGGAGAAGGAGAACCTCAACGGCGGTTCCATCCCGGCGCCTGCACAGCGCGAGCCCGGCCAGTAAACTATGCACTTCCGGCAACGGTGCCGGAACCACAGCCGCACCTTCGGAGGTAGCCCGCTACGCTGACTGCTAGGAATTGAGGATTCATCGTGTCATCACCCGCAACCGGAAACGCGTCCTGGCGACCCCGCTGGACGCGAGCGCAGGTGGGTATCGCCCTCTTGCTGGCGTTGCTGTTGGTGGTCGCGGGAAAGCTCTTCTGGGTGCAGGGGCTGGATCCCACCGGTCGCGCGGAAGCCGCGGCGGAGAGCCGCACCCAAACAGAGGTGATTCCGGCTGTACGCGGTGACATCAAGGACACGAACGGTGAAGTCCTGGCCCGCACCCTGCAGCGTTACGACATCACGGTGGATCAGACTGCAGTGGCGGCCTATACCCGCGTGAAGGAAGACCAATCCACCGAAGAGGTGACTCCCACCCAGGCGGTGTACGAGATCGCCGATGCACTCAGCCTCCCGGACACCGAGGTCAAGAACGCCCTGGACGGCGACAAGACCTTCAACTACGTGGCCCGTGGTGTGACCCCGGAGCAGTACGGCAAGATTCAGGACCTCAATCTCCCGTACGTGTTCGGTCAACCGACCTTCCAACGCAGCTACCCCAATGGCGCGGTGGGCGGGTCCATCGTGGGATTCCTGGGCGGCGACAACGAGGCCCTTGGCGGTATTGAGCAGACCCAGGACGACAAGCTGCGCGGCGTGAACGGCGAGCGTCGTTACGAAATTTCCGGTGACGGGGTGCGCATTCCCGTTGCCCCGCAAGAGTTGCAGTCACCGCAGGACGGCGCTGATGTTCAACTCTCGATGGACAGCGACGTCCAGTACTTCGCGCAACAGGCAGTGTCCGAACGCGCCGAGGAACTCAATGCTGAATGGGGCAGCGCCGTGGTGATGGACATCAAGTCCGGCAAGGTCCTGGCGATGGCGGACTCGTCCACGGTTGACCCCAACGTGCCCGGCGAGGCCGAAGGGGAGGACCTGGGCGTCCGCTCCGTGACACACGCGGTGGAGCCCGGTTCGACCCAGAAGATCCTGACCACCGCCGCCGTCATGGACCAGGGCATTGCCAATCCTGATACCGAGATCACGGTGCCTCCGCACCTGCAGATCGACTCGGAAAAGATCACGGACGCCTTTGATCACGGTACCCAGAACCGCACGGTGGCCGGGATCATCGCGGATTCCATGAACACGGGAACTGTGATCATGGGCTCCAAGATGGACAAGCAGACCCGCCACGATTACATGGCGGATTTCGGGGTTGGCCAGTCCACGGGCATCGAGCTCCCCGGTGAGACCTCCGGCATCCTGGCTCCCGCTGACGATTGGGATTTCCGCCAGCAATTCACCGTGCTGTTCGGCCAGGGCGTTTCACAGAGCCCGCTGCGCACGGCATCGATCTTCCAGGCGGTTGCCAACGACGGCGTGCTGATCGAACCTCGCCTCGTGGAGTCCACGGAGGAAGCCGACGGCTCGGTCACCACTCCCGAACAGCCGGAAGGCAAGCGAGTGGTCTCGCCCGAAGCAGCGCAGCAGACCATGGACGTCATGGAGACCGTGGTGACCGAGGGTGGCGCCAAGGAGGCAGCGGTTCCCGGTTACCGCGTGGGCGGCAAGACCGGTACCGCGGAGGCGCCCAGCGACCAGGGTGGCTACGACGGCTACACCACGTCGTTCGTGGGCGTGGCACCGATGGAAGATCCGCAGTACCTGGTGGCCGTGACACTCCAGCGCCCCGAGGGGGACGTCCACACTATTGGCGTCACGGAAACCTTCTCCACGATCATGGAACAGGTCCTGCACCACTACAACGTGCCTCCTTCTACGACGGATCCCGTGGAGATCCCCAAGGAAGTTCCGGACAATCTCGACCGCTCCGTGACTCCCACGAACGCGCTGGACCAAACGTGGCCTTCACCGGCTCGGGAAGAATCACAGGGATAAACTCGCAGCACCACCATATTTACCGGTACGTACCGGCCCCGGTGAGCGGGGTTCGCTCGCTACAGCTTTTTGAAGAGGACTTCCATGGTTGCATCTGCCGAACAGGGACGCGACGCGCAGTCGGTGCGTCCGTCCCGACCCGTGGCTCACACCGTTGAGCAGTTAGCTCATCTCACGGGCGCGCAGATCGTCACTTCACAGGGTGCCTCGGACGTCCCCGTCACGGGCGTGGTCCTGAATTCTCGGGAGATCCAGCCGGGGGACCTGTACTCGGCCCTTCCGGGTGCGCGGATGCACGGGGCACAATTTGCCGCCGACGCCGCCGCGTCCGGTGCCGTGGCCATTCTCACCGACGCCGCGGGCGCGGACCTTGTCGCGCAGGCAGCCGTGGACCTCCCCGTACTGGTGAGTGACGATCCGCGAGCGTGGACGGGTCGGATCGCCGCCGAGATCTACAACTCCCAGCCGGAGGACGGCAGCGCGCAGAAGTTGTTCGCGGTCACTGGAACCAACGGCAAAACCACCACCACGTACTTTCTGACCTCCATTCTGCGGGCCCTGGGGCACAGGACCGGGCTGATCGGGACCATCGAGATCCTGGCCGGAGACACCCCCATCCCCTCCAAGCTCACCACGCCCGAGGCGCCGCACGTCCACTCGTTGTTGTCGCTCATGCGCGAGCGCGGCATCGGCGCCACCGCCATGGAGGTCTCGTCCCACGCCCTGGAGTTCCACCGCGTGGACGGCGTCCGTTACAACGTGGCAGGGTTCACCAACCTCACCCAGGACCATTTGGATCTGCACGGTTCCATGGAGGCCTACTTCGAGGTCAAGGCCCAGTTGTTCACCGCCGAGCGGGCGGAGCGCGCCGTCGTTCTGTTGACCGAAGGTGATCAATGGGGAGAAGCAATGGCCCGCCGAGCCCGCGAGAACCTGGGCTCGGAACACGTCACCTCGGTTGCGCTGCGCGGCAATATCGGGGACGACGCCCACGCGGGCCCCGAACGCTCCGGAGCCGACTGGACCCTGAACTCCCTGACCCGCCGAGGAATCGGTCACGCGTTCACCCTGCAGCACCGCGACGGCCGCCAGCTGTCGGTCTCCACGGCGCTGCCGGGCGACTTCAACGTGGCCAACGCGGCCCTGGCCGTCCTCATGGTGTTGGACTCCGGGGTGGACCTGGACACCCTGCAGAAGGCGCTCGATGAACACGATCCTTTGACCACGGACGTCCCCGGTCGCATGCAGCTGATGGGCACTCGCCCCACATCGGTCGTGGATTTCGCACACAACCCGGATGCCATGGTCCGAGCTCTGCAGTCCGTGGAACCCACCGAAGAAGGTGGCCGCACGATCATCGTGTTCGGTGCCACCGGACGCCGCGACACCACCAAGCGACCCATCATGGGGCGGATCGCCGCGGAGGGTGCGGACATCGTGATCGTGACCGATGACGACCCCCACGACGAAGATCCCGCACCCATTCGCGAACAGGTGGCCCAGGGCGCACGCGAGGCCCAAGAGCGCGGAGCACGTGCCGCTGAGGTGCACGTGATCGCCCCGCGCGAGGTAGCCATTCACACGGCGGTCCGCATGGCCCGACCGGAGGATTCCATCATTCTGGCAGGGCGCGGCCACGAAGTTTTCCAAGATCTCAACGGCGTGGCACATCCGCTGGATGACCGCGTGGAGCTCAGGGCGGCGCTGGATGCGCTGCACTCGGGCCGTAAGGAGCAGAAATGATTTCCCTGTCCGCCACTCAGGTGGCGCAAGCCACCGGAGGCCGCCTGGTCGGTGTCCAGAACGCTGAGTCCGTGGTGATCTCGTCCGTCACCACGGACTCCCGCGAGGTCACTCACGGGACGCTGTTCGTGGCTAAACCCGGTGAGGCCACGGACGGGCACAAGTTCGTACCCCAGGCGGCCCAGGCCGGTGCCGTGCTCAACCTGCTCGAGCGCGAGGTGACCAACGACGCGGGGGAGCCTTACCCCGGTGTGGTCGTGCCCGACGTCGTCGAGGCCATGGGCGCTCTCGCGAGCAACGTGATCGACCGGCTGCGAGAGAAGCACCCGGTGACCGTGGTCGCAGTGACGGGCTCGGTGGGGAAGACCACCACCAAGGACCTGCTGGCCGGAATCTTCGGATCCCAGGGTCCGACCGTGGCGCCGCGCAATTCCTACAACGGTGAGGTGGGCGTCCCGCTCACCGTGTTCACCGCGCACGAGGACACCCGGTACTTCGTGATTGAAATGGGCGCAAATCACCTGGGCAATATTGAATACCTGTGCAACATGGTGCACCCGGATGTCGGCGCCGTGCTGTGCGTGGGAACCGCGCACGCCGGTGAGTTCGGCGGCGTCGAGAACATTGCGCGCACCAAGGGCGAAATGGTCGAGGGTCTCGCCCCGAACGGCACCGCTGTGCTCAACGACGACGATCCCCGTGTACGGGAGATGCGCACCCGCACCCAGGCCAACATCGTGTCCTTCGGCCTCGGGTCTGAGCCGAACGCGCCCGAGCACGGCGACGACCGGGTCTGGGCTGAGGACGTGACGGTGGGCGCGGACGGGTGCCCGCGTTTCACCCTGCATCTGCCCGATGGTTCCGCGCATGAGATCGAGTCCAAACTCATCGGCGCGCATCACGTGTCAAACATTCTGGCGGCCGCGTCCGTCGCCTTCGCTGCAGGGATCGAGCCGCAGGCCATCGTGGCCGGTCTCAACGGCCAGGGTGCGCAGTCGCGCTGGCGCATGGAACGCACCGAGCGCCCGGACGGCGTGACCGTGATCAACGACGCTTACAACGCCAACCCGCAGTCCATGCGCGCTGCACTGCAGACCCTCGCGCAAATGGGGCGTGGCGACGGACAGACCGCACCGCGTCGAACCGTGGCCGTTCTGGGCGGGATGTACGAACTCGGAGACGAGTCCGTGGCGGCCCACGACGCACTGGGCCAGCTGCTGGTCCGCATGAACATTTCACACGTGGTGGCCGTGGGCGACCTGGCACGCCCCATTTTCACCGCGGCTACCCTTGAAGGTTCCTGGGGGGACGAAGCCCAGTGGGTGGCCACCGCGGAGGAAGCGGAGGATCATCTGAAGGGCGCATTGCAACCCGGTGACATCGTGCTTTTCAAATCCTCCAACGCCGCAGGACTCAACCATCTGGGGGATCGCGTGGCAGCCGAGGGGTCCGACCAAACGGCCTCCACCCATGAAACGACCAACGGCAAGGGGAACGAGCCCGCATGATTCAGTTGCTCATGGCTTCGGGGCTGGGCCTCGTCTTTTCGATCTTCGGCACCCCCGCGCTCATCAAGATGTTGGCCCGCCGCGGGTACGGTCAATACATCCGCGACGACGGGCCCACTAGCCACCAGACCAAACGCGGCACGCCCACCATGGGTGGTGTGGCCATTCTGCTGTCCGTGGTGGCCGCTTATCTGGTGACCCATGTGGTCAGCATGTTGGCCTGGCCAGAAAACGGCGGCGTCACGCTGTCCGGAGTCCTTGCCCTCGGGCTCATGCTCGGCATGGGTCTGGTGGGGTTCCTGGACGATTACAAGAAGATCGCCAAGAAGCAGAACTTGGGTCTCACGGCCGCCGGGAAGATGATCCTGCAGGGAACCATCGGCGTGGCCTTTGCCGTGCTCGTGCTGTTCTTCCCGGACGAGGCGGGCAACACCCCCGCATCCACCGCCATCTCGTGGACCCGCGACACCAATGTCGATCTCGCCTTTGCCGGGCCGATCATCGGGGCCATCCTGTTCGTGATCTGGGTGAACCTCATCGCGACCGGTACCACCAACGCGGTGAACCTCACCGACGGCCTGGACGGACTGGCGACCGGCGCCTCCATCCTGGTGTTCAGCGGCTACATGCTCATTGCCCTGTGGCAGTCCGGCCACCTGTGCGAGAACGTGAACCAGGCGGCCTGCTACGAGGTGCGCGACCCCATGGACCTCGCCATCGTTGCCGCGGCCCTGGTGGGCGCGCTGATCGGTTTCCTGTGGTGGAACACCTCACCCGCCAAGATCTTCATGGGCGATACCGGTTCGCTGGGACTCGGTGGCGCGTTGGCCGCGTTCGCCGTGCTGTCCCGGACCGAACTGTTGCTCATCCTGATCGCCGGTCTGTTCGTGGTCATCACGTTGTCCGTGATCATGCAGGTGGGCTACTTCAAACTGTCCGGCGGAAAGCGCATCTTCAAGATGGCCCCGCTGCAGCACCACTTCGAACTCAAGGGCTGGCAGGAAGTCACCATCGTGGTTCGGTTCTGGATCATTGCCGGATTGTTCGTGGCCGCGGCACTGGGTGTGTTCTACGGTGACTGGTTGATTCACAACGGAGGGGCTTTCCCCGGAGCTGAGGCACTTCGATGATTCACGCGAGTAATGACAACCCAGTGCTCGATAACCCGCGGCTAGCCGGGCTGACCAGCTGGGACGCCGACTGGCGCGGCCTTCGAGTGGTCGTGGCCGGCATCGGCGTCTCGGGATTCGCGGCCGCGGACACCCTCATCGAACTCGGCGCGCGCGTCGTCGTACTGGACGGCAACGACACCGCACGCAACCGACAGCGCGCCGACACACTGCGCATCGTGGGGGCCCTGGACGTCAACCTCGGCCAGGACGCCATGACATTCGTTCCCGACGTCGCGGGGGACCGCCCCGACGTGATCGTCACCTCTCCGGGTTTCCCGCCCACCCATCCGTTGCTCGTCGCCGCTCGTGAAGAGGGCATCCAAATCTGGGGTGACGTGGAACTGGCATGGCGGGTGCGGGAACGCGAAGGCCGCAAGACCGCCGAATGGGTGTGCATCACCGGCACCAACGGCAAGACCACCACGGTGGGAATGACCGCATCCATCCTCCAGGCCGCGGGCCTCAAGGCGATCGCGGTAGGAAACGTGGGAACGCCCATTCTGGATGCATTGCGCGATCCGGTCGAATACGACGTCCTGGCCGTGGAGCTCTCGAGTTTCCAGCTGCACTGGACCCACTCGATGGCGCCTTTGGCGTCCGTGGTGCTCAACCTGGCCCAGGATCATGTGGACTGGCACGAGGGATACGAGAACTACGTGGCGGACAAGTCCCGCGTCTACGAGAACACCCGGGTCGCGTGCGTGTTCAACGTGGAGCAAGAGGGCTCCGTCGGGCTCGTGGAGGAAGCGGATGTGCAGGAAGGTTGCCGCGCCATCGGCTTCACGACCGGCACCCCGGATCTGTCGATGGTGGGTGTGGTGGACGACCTGCTGGTGGACCGGGCCTTCGTGGCGGATCGGAAGAACACCGCCGCCGAGCTGGGCACCGTTGCCGACACGGGAGCGCTGCCCACCCGGCACGTGGTCGCCAACGCTCTGGCCGCCGCAGCCCTGGCACGCGCGGCCGGTGTCGCTCCGGAGGCTGTCCGAGAGGGGCTGCTCGCCTTCCAGCCCGGTGACCACCGAATCCAGTTGGTGGCCGAGTCCGACGGCGTTCGCTGGGTCAACGATTCCAAGGCCACCAATCCGCACGCCGCCCAGGCGTCACTGTCCGCCTTCGACTCGGTCATCTGGATCGCCGGTGGGCTGTCCAAGGGCGTGAGCTACGACCAGCTCATCGAACGCAATGCCTCTCGTCTGCACACGGTGATCCTGATCGGCACCGACAACCAGGCGCTGCTGGACGCGCTGGAACGCCACGCGCCCGAGGTGGCCGTCGTGGCGACGTCGGGCCCCGACGCGCTCGATCCTGCCGCCGATCCCACGGACGGCCACGCCGCCATGCACGCCGCCGTGCAACAGGCGCGGAAGCTCGCGAATCCGAAAGACACCGTGCTCATGGCACCGGCGGCCGCGTCGATGGACCAATTTCAGGACTACGCGGACCGCGGAGATGCCTTTGTGAACGGCGTACGCGAGGAACTGGGACTCTGATGGCGACATCCCCTGGCCGAGGCTCCAACACGACCCGCAACGGCGCGGTAGCCGATCACCCGAAGGGAACTTACTCAACGGTGACCCGCCCGGGCCCCGGCGTACGTGACGAGGATCTGGGTGTGGTGCGGGCCAGCGGCGGGGGAGGGCGTCCCCTGACCAGCAAACTGCGCCACCTATGGCACCAGCTGGTGGACGGGCCCTTGTTCCACTCCTACTGGGCTCTCGCGGGCACCGTGATCATGCTGACCGCGATCGGCATGATGATGGTGTTGTCCGCCTCTGCGGTCGAGGCCATTGCCGAGGACAGTTCCGCCTATTTCCTCTTCCAACGCCAAGCCATGTTCGGCGTGGTCGGACTGATCGTGATGATTGGTTTGTCGTTCGTTCCCGCGTGGCTCTTCAGAAAGTTCGCGTGGGGGCTGTGGGGGCTGGGTGTCGGGCTGCTGCTCCTGGTTTTCACTCCGTTGGGTGAGGAGGTCAACGGCAACCGCAACTGGCTGAGCCTGGGCGGTCTGACCCTGCAGCCTTCCGAAGCCGCGAAATTAGCCCTGTGCGTGTGGTTGGCCGCGCAGTTCGCGAAACAGGGTGACGAGGTTAAGGACTGGAGGAAGGCCCTGTGGCCCTCGGCCATCGGCTTCCTGGTACCCACCGGCCTGGTTGCGGCCGGCGGTGACATGGGCACCGCCATCGTGTTCGTGCTGATCTATGCGGCGGGGCTCTTCTTTGCCGGTGCGCCGCTCAAAATTTTTGCCGGGGCAGCCGCCGTGGGCGTTGTGCTCGGCGTGGGCGCCATCATCACCGCCCCGCACCGCGTGGACCGCATCACGGGCTGGCTGTTCGGTGAATGCGGTGCCACCGATGCGTGCTGGCAGGCCGAGCAGGGACTGAACGCGCTGGCCACCGGTGGCTGGTGGGGCGTGGGCCTGGGCCAGTCGCGACTCAAGTACAACTACGTTCCCGAGGCTCACAACGACTACATCTTCTCGATCATCGGAGAAGAACTCGGCCTGCTCGGTACCGCGATCATCCTGTTGCTCTTCGCGATCATCGTGGTTGCCATGGCCCGCATCATCCTGCGCACCCGCAGCATTTTCGTCCGAATCACCACGGCGTGTGTTGCCACCTGGATCGTCGGTCAAGCCTTTGTGAATCTCGGCATGGTCACCGGGTTGCTCCCCGTGATCGGTATTCCGTTGCCTTTCATCAGCTACGGTGGTTCGGCCTTGCTGATCAGCTTGGCCGCGGTGGGCGTGGTCATGTCCTTCGCCCGCGTGCCACGGTCGGTCGAGGTGGGAGACAAGTCCGCGATCCTGGATCGGCAGGAGGCCCACGAGGTCTCCGGTGACGGGGACCCGCGGCGTCGGGGGCCACAATGGTTGCGACGTATGACTTCGCAGGGTGGAAAGGCACATGATGACCAGTGAACCGCTGAACAACGCCGAGGCCACGGTGAACGTGATGCTCGCCGGTGGTGGCACCGCGGGCCACGTGAGCCCTTTGCTCGCCATCGCGCACGCCATTCGGGACGCCGACCCTACGGCCTCCGTGTGCGCTGTGGGAACGGCGTCGGGTATGGAAACCCGGCTGGTTCCGGCCGCAGGCGTGCCCCTTGAACTCATTGAGCGGGTACCGCTGCCGCGCCGCCCCTCAGCAGATCTGCTGCGGCTACCGGCACGGCTTAACCGGGCGGTTCAGCAGGCCGGTCGGATTCTCGACTCCCAGCAAGCGGACGTGGTGGTGGGCGTCGGCGGCTACGTGTGCACGCCCGTGTACCTAGCCGCTGCGCGGCGTCGAATTCCCGTGATCATCCACGAGGCCAACGCGCGGCCCGGACTCGCCAATCGAGTGGGAGCCCGCTTCGCGTCCGTGGTGGCCACGGCCTTCGCCGACACCCCCCTCAAAGGGGCTGTTGCCGTGGGGATGCCCATGCGCCAGGAGATCGCCCAGCTCGACCGGGGCGCCCTGCGTGCCCGGGCGCGTGAAGACCTCGGACTGGATCCGGACCTGCCCACCGTGGTGGTGACCGGAGGTTCCTCCGGAGCGCAATCCATGAACCGTACCGTGGCCAAGATCGCGCATGAAGTGGCCGAACAGGGCTATCAACTCTTGCACGTGACCGGGCGCACCAAGGAGGTCCGCACCGACAAGGGTGAACTGCTGCGGGCACCGGGTTATGTGCAGACCGAATACGTGGACGGCATGGAGAAGGTGTACGCCGCGGCGGACCTGTTGGTCGCCCGAGCCGGAGCGGCCACGGTGTGTGAAGTTGCCGCCGTGGGGCTCCCGGCAGTGTTCGTCCCCTTGCCGATCGGTAACGGTGAACAGGCTCTCAACGCCCGGTCGCTGGTAGCGGCCGGGGGAGCGGAACTCGTCAAGGATTCCGATTTCACCCCGCAGTACTACCGGGACACGGTCGCCGCGCTCGTGACCGACGCGCCCCGTCTAGCGAACATGGCTCAGGCCTCAGCGGCCCACGGCATCCGCAATGCGGCCCAGACGATGGCGCGGTTGGTCCTGGAGCACGCAGCACGCCGTTAAGGTTAGTCACCGACCACTCATCACTTCCCACTTCCCGTTCGGAGGAGACCACCGTGAACTCCCAGGTCCAGCTCGACCCCCACGCGCTGGGGCGCGTCCACTTCATCGGCATGGGCGGTGCGGGCATGTCCGCCGTGGCTCGCCTCCTGTTGGCACGCGGTGTGGACGTGAGCGGGTCGGACGCCAAGGACTCCAAGGGCCTACGTGAGCTCGAGGAACTGGGCGCCACCGTTTTCGTGGGCCAGCGGGCCCAGAACGTTGACGGTGCCGGGACAGTGGTGATCTCCACGGCGATCAAGCCCAGCAATCCCGAACTTGTCGCCGCACGGGAGCGCGGCCTGCGCGTTGTACACCGTTCAGAGGCTCTGGCCTCCGCCATGCACGGTCGCCGCGTGGTGGCTGTTGCGGGAACCCACGGCAAGACCACCACGAGCTCGATGACCACCGTGGCCTTCCGAACGGCGGACCTGGATCCGTCGTGGGCCATCGGAGCCTTCGTGGCGGACCTGGGAGCCAACGCGGGCTTCGCCGACGGCGCCTGGTTCGTCGCTGAGGCGGACGAGTCCGACGGTTCCTTCCTGGCCTACCTGCCCGAAATCGCCGTGATCACCAACGTCGAACCCGACCACCTGGATCACTACGGATCCCCGGACGAGTTCTTCGCGTCCTTCGATCGTTTCGTGGAGACCATTCGCCCCGGCGGCACGCTGGTCGCGTGCCTGGACGACGCAGGCTCGCGCGATTTGGCCGAGCGGCGTCGAGGGACCGGCGAAGCCGTCCTCACCTACGGAGTGGACCCTGCGGCGGACGTGGTCGTCTCGGGCATCGAGGCGCGCGGCGTGGGTTCGCACTGCACCCTGACCTTCTCCTTGGCAGGCGGTGAGCCCCGGTCACTCGAGTTGGACCTGTTGGTGCCCGGTGCGCACAACATCGCCGACGCCGCCGCGGCGTTCACCGCTGGCCTCGCAGCCGGTGCGGAGCCCGAAGCCCTGGTCGATGGGTTGGGTCAGTTCCACGGTTCGGCGCGACGCTTCGACCTGAAGGGCACGGCCCGTGGGGTGCGGGTCTTCGATGATTACGCGCATCACCCTACCGAGGTCCAGGCTGCGCTCAAGGCAGCTCGCGAGGTCGCGGGCGAGCACAAGGTGCACGCCATCTTCCAGCCCCACTTGTACTCGCGGACCCGTGAGTTCGCCGCCGAATTCGCCGCCGCGCTCGAGCTGGCGGATCACGCGTACGTCCTGGACGTCTACGGCGCTCGTGAAGAGCCGCTACCGGGCATCACGGGTCGCAGCATTTCGGATCTGGCACCGTCCGGTCGAGTGGTGTCGACACCCGAGGCGGAAGAGGCGATCGGAGCAGTCCTGCAATCCGCGGCCGAGGGCGACCTGATCCTGACCGTTGGTGCCGGTGACGTCACCGCACTCGGTCCCAAGATTGTGGACGGGTTGGCGCTCAACTGATGGTCAGGCCCACACCACCACATCAACCGCGCCTGGGCCGCGACCGCGACGCCGAGGACCCTCAGCTGACCGGGCAGAGCGAGGACAGCCCGTTCGACGGCGCCGCCCACGACGAGTTCGACGACGCGGGTGAGAACGAGCCCGTGCGGGTCAGCGTCAACGACGAGTCCAAGGTCTCGCGCGTGGACACCGGCCAGTTGGAGGAGACACCGCTACCGGGTGGTCGGTTCTCGACCTGGCGACAGCGCCGCAAGTCCGCCAAAGCGGAAGCGGCCGCCGACGACGCCGATGCGGATTCCACTGATCCGGACACCGTGGTCGCGTTTCCCCGTAGTTCCCATCGCCGACGCCGCCGCAAGCGCTGGCTCGCACTGCTCGCCGCATTGCTGGTTGCGGCCTTATTCGTGGGCATCGTGTTCTTCTCACCGCTGTTCGCGACCCGTTCCATCGATGTCGAGGGAGCCCGCCTGACGGATCCCCAGAACGTCGAGGAAGCACTGCAGCGATTCGAAGGCGTTCCGCTGACCCGGATTTCGAAGGAAGACGTACGGTCCGCCGTGGGTGACGTGCCCCAGGTGAAATCCGTGGACGTGGTACTGGAACCGCCGCACACCATCACCGTGCAGTTGCACGAGCGCGTGGGAGTGGCCGCGGTGAAGGACGGGCAGGACCTCATCCTCGTGGATTCTCAAGGGCAGCAGTTGGCAACCTACGGCGAGGGCGATCGTCCCGACGTCCCCATGATCGAGGGCGGTCGAGACGTGCTGAGCACCAATAAGTTTGCGGCGATCTCCAATGTGTTGGCGTCCTTGCCCTCGAACGTACTGACCCAACTCGAGACCGCCTCCGCGCCCTCCGAATCGTCGGTCGAGCTCACCTTCGCAGACGGCCGGAAGGCGATCTGGGGTGATTCCTCCGACAGCGAGTTGAAGGCCCAGGTGCTCGCGGCTCTTGTGGGCGACCAGGCCACGGCGGACGGCACCGTGTACGACGTTTCCGCGCCGCTTCATCCCACGATCGAATAATCCCCATTCACTCGCATATCTCAGCTTCAAGCTCACCTTGAATCTGCCCACTTCCGCTGTGACTAGGGGGAGTGGCGACTTATCAGGAAACACAAACGGTCGTGATATGGAGAACGCGCAGGTGATTGGTACTCTAAGGTCGACATGAAATGCGACATACCCGTTTGCGCATAAATCGCTCAAGTCTCAAGTAATTCTTGAACTTATTGGATGAGCGGAACGGTTGTCGGTAAGCCCCACGCGAGTTAGGTGCATATGGACTCCTCAACCCCCCAGAACTACTTGGCTGTCATCAAGGTGGTCGGCATCGGCGGCGGCGGTGTCAACGCTGTCAACCGCATGATCGAGGAAGGTCTGCGCGGCGTTGAGTTCATCGCCATCAACACCGATGCACAAGCACTGCTGATGTCGGACGCAGACGTCAAGCTCGACGTCGGTCGTGAACTGACCCGGGGCCTCGGCGCCGGAGCCAACCCGGATGTCGGACGCCAGGCTGCCGAGGACCACGAAGAAGAAATCCAGGAAGTGCTCAAGGGAGCTGACATGGTCTTCGTGACCGCCGGTGAAGGCGGCGGCACCGGCACCGGTGGCGCGCCGGTCGTCGCTCGCATCGCTCGCTCGCTGGGTGCCTTGACCATCGGTGTGGTCACCCGCCCGTTCACCTTCGAGGGACGTCGCCGTTCCAACCAGGCTGAGAACGGCATCGAGACCCTGCGCGACGAAGTGGACACGCTCATCGTGATCCCCAACGATCGTCTGCTCTCCATCTCGGACCGCAACGTATCCATGCTGGATGCCTTCAAGTCCGCGGACCAGGTTCTGCTGTCCGGTGTCTCCGGCATCACCGATTTGATCACCACCCCGGGCCTGATCAACCTGGACTTCGCGGACGTCAAATCCGTCATGCAGGGGGCCGGTTCGGCACTCATGGGCATCGGCTCGGCGCAGGGTGAAGATCGCGCCGTCAAGGCTGCCGAACTCGCCATTGCGTCCCCGCTGCTCGAGGCATCCATTGACGGAGCTCACGGCGTGTTGCTGTCCATCCAGGGTGGCTCCGACCTTGGTTTGTTCGAGATCAACGAGGCCGCTCGCCTCGTCCAGGAAGTGGCTCACCCCGAGGCCAACATCATCTTCGGCGCCGTGATTGACGACGCCCTGGGTGATCAGGCCCGCGTCACCGTGATCGCCGCCGGTTTCGATTCCGTCTCGCAGGAGACCAACGCCAACAACTCCTCCCCGGCGGAGCGTCAGGCGGCCAACACCCGTGCTGCCTTCGGCGGCGACGCGTCGCGTCCCTCGGGCGTGGGTCGTTCCCCGCAGCGCGGTGGCTCTTCCTACGGCAACAACAACTCGCAGTCCTTCGGCTCCCGCCAGTCGCAGGAAGACGACATCCCGGATGACGCCGGCTTCGACGTCGATCTGCCCGCCGAGGGCGAGTCCTCGAACTCGTCATCCAACTCGTCCCGCAAGGATTCCCTGGATTTCCCGGACTTCCTGAAGTGAGTTGAGCGGGTTCTGCCCGCCGGGTTGACCCCCGAAAGATTGGATCACGGGGTGGGTATCGCCAAGCGGTACCCACCCCGTTGTCATGTGGTGAGGAGATGATGGGTCGTGTGGTTCACCGACCGGCACGCGGGTGCGGCCATTGCGTTCACGGACGCGGACGAGGGAAATGTTGCGGCGCACACCGGGGAGGACCCCTCGGAGGTAGCGGCCCATCGGGCCGCGCTCGAAGTGACGCTAGGACTGCCCGCGGGGTCCTTGAGATTCATGCGTCAGGTTCACGGGACCACCGTGGTGTCCTTCTCGACCGGTACCACCGACCACTCGAATGGCCAGGAGATGTCGAACGCCCCTGAAGCTCCCGAAGCGGACGCGGCGATCAGCGATGATGGCACACCCCTGGCCGTACTCACCGCGGACTGTCTTCCGGTCGTTTTCGTCGCCGAACGGGCCGAGATGACCGTCCCTCTCACGGCCGTGGCGCACGCCGGCCGGCGGGGCCTGCTGGACGGTGTACTTCAGAACACTGTTCGAGAACTGCGCGAGCGCGGTGCTGAATCCATCACGGCGTGGGTGGGGCCCGCGATTTGCGGCTCGTGCTACGAAGTCCCCGATGACATGCGTACCGAGTCGGCTGACCTGCTGCCCGGGATCGAGACCGTAACCTCGTGGCAGACCCCCGGGCTCGATCTGCCTGGAGCCGCCCGCACGCTGCTCGACGGTCTAGACGTCAGGGTGAGCGAGAGCAGTGCCGATCGTTCCGAATGGTGCACCCTGGAACACGATGTGCTCTATTCGTACCGGCGCGACAAGACGACCTCTCGCCTTGCGGGTGTTGTTTGGGTACCTTCGGCAACCACCTCCGCGGGAAAGGACACTCCGTGACGCATTCCGAAGACCAGATGCAGAGCACCGATGACGGTGCGCGCACCGCCGAACTGGCCCAGCGCCTGTCCGCGGTGAGACAGCGCATTCTCGAGGCGGCAGAGCAACGGACGGAGGACCGCGCCCACGGTGGTGAACTGCCCTCACTGATCGTGGTGACAAAATTCTTCCCCGCCCAAGATGTGGTGAGGCTGCGGGATCTGGGGGTGCGCGCCGTCGGCGAGAACAAGGACCAAGAAGCCCTGCCCAAGTCGCAGGAGGTGTCCGAGTCTTTGACCGAGCGGGAAGCGGACACGAGCGAGCCCGTGTGGCATTTCATCGGGCAACTCCAGTCCAATAAGGCCAAGCGGGTGGTGCGCTACGCAAGCTGGGTGCACTCTGTGGATCGAGAGTCACTGGTCGTTGCCCTGGGTAAGGCCGTGGGTAACCATCGCGCCGCCGTGGACCAGAACGACGTCGCCCCGGGCCCCGCAGCGACCGCCGACCTGAAGTGTTGCATCCAGGTGAACCTGGACCCGGAGGCGGAGGAAGATTCCCAGCGAGGTGGAGCGCACCCGGCTCGGGTGGCCGAGCTCGCACGGCTGATCGTCGACACCGACGGGCTGGAACTTGCGGGAGTGATGGCTGTGGCCCCCAAGGAGGGCGACCCCCGTGAGTCTTTCGAACGACTGTGGGAGATCTCCCAGCAATTGCAGAGAGAGCATCCCGGGGCCACCGCCGTCTCGGCGGGCATGAGCCGGGACCTGGAGGCCGCCGTGGCAGCGGGAGCCACTCACGTGCGCATCGGCTCGGATGTCCTCGGGCCGCGTCCCGCCGTGCGGTAGCGTAATGAGAGATAATTTCGCGGGTGACATTTCTGTCACCCGTCCAGTGATTGAGGAGAGACTATGGCCGGAGCGCTGCGTCGTACCATGATTTATCTCGGCCTCGCCGAGACCGACGACGACTACACCTCCGAAGAGACCAGCCGTCCCCGGGAAGTCACGCAGGCACCGGCAAGCGGTTCCACCGCAGTGGTCGGTGACAGCGGAAACGGTGCCGTGGCGCGCCGTTCCGCGGAGTATCGAGCCCCCGTGACGCCCATTAGAAGGGCTCCCAGTTCCCGAGAGGACGACAGCGAATTGCGCACCATCACCACTGTGCACCCCCGCTCCTACAACGACGCCAAGTCGATCGGTGAAGCGTTCCGTGACGGCACCCCCGTGATCATGAATGTGTCGGACATGGGCGAGGCCGAGGCCAAGCGCCTGGTGGACTTCGCCGCCGGTTTGGTGTTCGCCCTGCACGGTTCCATCGAACGTGTCACTGCCAAGGTGTTCTTGCTAACCCCCTCGTACGTCGAGGTGCGCGATCAGGGCCACACGAGTGACATTGACGAGGACACGGAGTCCTACGGACAGGCTGAGGGCTGATCGTGGATCTTCTCATCTCCGTTCTGTACCTGGTGGTCCACCTAGTCTATGTGGCGTTGCTGGGCCGTCTCGTGCTGGACTGGGTGCAGATGTTCGCCCGGAACTGGCGACCTCAGGGCATCGTGCTGATTGCGGCGTCGTTGATCTACTCGGTCACGGACCCGCCCATGAATTTGTTGCGACGGGTGGTGCCACCGTTGCGATTCGGTGGTGTCGCGCTGGACCTGGGTTTCCTGATCTTGGTCTTCGCCGTGAGCATCATTCAATCGATCCTTTGGGGAATGCTCTTGCGGGGTTAAGTTGCGGTGATACCCCGATCACCGCGCGTTGGTTACGCCGTAGTTGTATCCTTAGCGTTAGATATCTTGACCGAGGCCTGGCATTCGCGGCTTGATTAGAAGTAGGAGTGAAGCACTCACATGACTTTGACACCAGAAGACGTCATTAATAAGCGGTTCCAGCCCACCAAGTTCCGCGAGGGATACGACCAGGACGAGGTCGATGACTTCCTGGACGAGATCGTGGTTGAACTGCGTCGTCTGAACCAGGAGAACGAGGACCTGCGCAAGGAGGTCGAAACCTCCGGTGGCCAGGCGGCGACTGAGGGTCGCAGCGACTCCGCTGTTTCCGCTCCGGTTGCACCCAAGGAAACCGTGGAGGTCTCCGAGACCAGCGAGGTTCGCGAGACCACTACTCCTGCTTCCGCTGCGGCTCCCACCGCGACGGCAACTGCGGGTACCACCACGGATGCAGGCCAGCCCGGCACCGAATCTGCCCAGTCCGCCGCGGGCGTGCTCGCCATGGCCCAGAAGCTCCACGACGAGTACGTGGCGCAGGGTCGTTCCGAGCGCGAACGTCTCATCTCCGAAGGCCGCACCCAGGCCGACAAGCTCGTTTCCGATGGCAAGCGCACCAAGGAAGAGACTCTCTCCACGCTGGAGAAGGAAAAGTCCCGTCTGGAAGCTTCCGTCAGCGAACTGCGTACTTTCGAACGCGATTACCGCAGCAACCTCAAGAACTTCATTAACGGTCAGCTGCGTGACATCGACTCCACCGGTTCATTGGCTCCCAGCAACGCGCCGTCCGGTAACGCTTCGAACCGCACCGTGGTCAAGTAACACTCGGTGTCGCATCAAGCTCGCGAGACAGCGGCGGCTCCCACACCTTCGGGTCGGGGCCGCCGCTGCCTCATTCTGTCCTTGCTCGTCGCCGCGCTGATCTATGGTGCCGATCAGCTCACCAAGCTATGGGTCGTGGCCGAACTGCCCCTGGGCCAGCAGTTCCCGGTGATTCCGGGACTGCTGTGGTGGCAGCACATCCGCAACGGTGGCGCGGCCTTCTCACTGGGGTCGGATTTCACATGGATCTTCACGGTGGTGATGGCCGTGGTGGTCATGTTCATCGCCTTCACCCTGCGCAAGGTTCGGCACTCTTTCTGGGCCGTGGGCCTGGGTCTAGTGCTAGGCGGCGCCGCGGGTAATCTCACCGACCGCTTGTTCCGCGAGCCGAGTTTCGGTCAGGGGCACGTGGTCGATTTCATCGCCGTGCCGAACTTCGCGATCTTCAACCTTGCCGATTGCGGCGTGGTCGTGGGTATTGCGGTGATCATGGTCCTGATCCTGGGCGACCGGGACCTGACGCAGCCCGCTGGGCATCGCGGCGTCAAGGCCGACCAATCCGCCACGCAGGAACCAGAGACCGAAGGACCCACCCCCAAGAATGACTGACTCCCGCACCCGTCCCACAGGTTCCGAACCCGAGTTCGTCGCCGAGCGCTTCACCGTGTCCGACGCACTCGACGGTGCCCGCGCCGACGCCGCCGTCGCGGCTTGGACGGGCCTGTCACGGTCCGCGGCGGCCCAGTTGTGCGCCGACGACCGTGTGCTGTTCAAGGGGCGGCCGGTGGCCAAGTCCCACCGCGTGGAGACGTCGGAGACCTACGCGGTGGAGGTCCCGGTACCTGAGGATCCCACGCGCATCGCACCCCAGCATGTGGCCGATCTGCAGCTGGTTCACGTGACGCCCAGCTACGTGGTGGTCGACAAGCCGGCGGGTGTCGCAGCCCACCCGTCACCCGGGTGGAAGGGACCCACAGTGGTTGGGGCGTTGGCCGGAGCGGGAGTGTCCATTTCCACGTCGGGCGCACCCGAGCGGCAGGGGATCGTGCACCGCCTGGACGTGGGAACCTCCGGGCTGATGGTCGTGGCTCGCAACGAGAACGCGTACTCCGTGCTCAAAAGGGCCTTCAAGGAACGCACGGTGACCAAGGTGTACCACACGGTGGTGCAGGGAATTCCTGATCCGCTCAAGGGCACCATAGATGCACCCATTGGTCGTCACCCCGGACACGAATGGCGTTTCGCCGTGCTCGAAGACGGCCGTGATTCCATCACCCACTACGAGGTGCTGGAAGCCTTCGGACGCGCATCGTTGGTGGAGGTGCACCTGGAAACCGGACGCACCCACCAGATTCGCGTTCACTTCTCCGCCCTCAAGCACGCGTGTGCGGGGGACCTGACGTACGGAGCAGATCCAGCGCTCTCGGCAGGGCTCGGGCTCACCCGGCAGTGGTTGCACGCCAAGAAGCTCGGTTTTGCCCACCCGGAAACGGGGGAGTACGTGGAATACGAAAGCGCGTATCCCGCGGACCTCGCGTTTGCCGTAGAAACACTCAGGGATGGCGGACCGCAACTCTGAACGCGCCGGGACCGTGGTCGGAACGATCCGTGACCGAGGGCAACTGGGCGGGTGAGCGGCGTCGTCGGCGGGGGTTGCGGGGATGAGGCATAGATCGCGCCCGCCGGAACGTGAGGTTGTCGGTGACCCGCCCTAGACTGGTCCGGTGACCACGGCGACCGGCAAAAAAGGCTTTACCCACCTCCACGTACACACCGAGTACTCGATGCTCGACGGTGCAGCGCGCCTGGACGATTTGTTCGAGGAATGCCACCGGCAGGGCATGGACTCGCTGGCGACAACGGACCACGGGTTCGTGTTCGGTGCGTTCGATTTCTGGAACCGCGCCCGTAGCGCCGGGATCAAACCGATCATCGGCGTGGAAGCGTACCTGACCCCGGGCACCGCCCGTCAGGATCGAACACGCGTGAAATTTGCGGACGGTGGCCGTGACGACGTTTCCGGTGGCGGCGCGTACACCCACATGACGCTGCTGGCCGAAACGAGCCAGGGTATGCAGAACCTCTTCCGCGCCTCGACCAAGGCATCCTTGGAAGGTCAGCTCTACAAACCGCGTATGGACCGGGAGCTGCTGAACCAATACGGCAAGGGCCTGATTGCGACCACCGGTTGCCCGTCCGGTGAGGTGCAGACCCGCCTGCGCCTGGGACAGTACGACCAGGCCGTGCAGGCGGCCGCCGAGTACCGCGATATCTTCGGCGCCGAGAACTTCTACTGCGAGCTCATGGACCACGGTCTGGGCATCGAGAAGCGTGTCACGCAGGACCTGTTGAAGCTCGCCAAGGAACTCAACCTGCCGCTCGTGGCCACCAACGATTTGCACTACACCCACGCGGAGGATGCCAAGTCCCACGCCGCGCTGCTGTGCGTGCAGTCGGGTTCCACACTGCAGGATCCCAAGCGTTTCAAATTCGACGCGGACGAGTTCTACCTCAAATCCCCGGAGCAGATGCGCGAGCTGTTCCGCGATTTCCCTGAGGCCTGCGACAACACGCTGGAAATCGCCGAGCGCTGCAACGTGGAGTTCGACACCACCGCCAACTACATGCCCCGATTCCCCGTTCCCGAGGGCGAGAACGAAGAGTCCTGGTTCGTCAAAGAAGTCGAAAAGGGGCTGCACTACCGGTTCCCGAGTGGCATCCCGGATGATGTCCGCGAGCAAGCGGAGTACGAGAAGGGCATCATCATCCAGATGGGCTTCCCGGGGTACTTCCTGGTCGTGGCCGACTTCATCAACTGGGCCAAGGACAACGGTATCCGCGTGGGGCCCGGGCGTGGTTCCGGCGCCGGTTCCATGGTCGCGTACGCCATGCGTATCACGGAGCTCAACCCGCTCCAGCACGGACTGATCTTCGAGCGCTTCCTCAACCCGGACCGCGTGTCCATGCCTGACTTCGACGTGGACTTCGATGATCGGCGCCGTTCCGAGGTCATCCACTACGTGACCGAGAAGTACGGCGACGAGCGCGTGGCCATGATCGTCACCTACGGCACCATTAAGGCCAAGCAGGCGCTCAAGGACTCATCCCGCGTGCTCGGTTACCCGTTCTCGATGGGTGAGAAGCTCACCAAGGCCATGCCGCCGGACGTCATGGGCAAGGGCATTTCGCTCAAGGACGTCTACGACCAGGACGCCAAGCGCTACGACGAGGCCGGCGAGCTCCGGGACACCCTGGCCGATGATCCGGAGTCCATGAAGGTCTTCGAAACCGCGCAGGGCCTGGAAGGGCTCAAGCGTCAGTGGGGTGTGCACGCGGCGGGTGTGATCATGTCCTCGGACCCGCTCATCGACATCATCCCGCTCATGCGCCGCGAGCAGGACGGCCAGGTGATCACCCAGTTCGATTACCCCACATGTGAGGGCTTGGGCCTGATCAAGATGGACTTTCTGGGGCTGCGAAACCTCACGATCATCTCGGACGCCATCGAGAACATCACCCTTAACAGGGACGGTTTCGTGCTCGATCTGGAGCAGCTGGACGTGGACGACAAGGAGTCCTACGACCTGCTGGCCCGCGGTGAGACGCTGGGCGTGTTCCAGCTGGACGGCGGGCCCATGCGCCAGTTGCTCAAGCTGATGCGCCCGGACAACTTCGAGGACATTTCCGCGACCATCGCCCTGTACCGTCCGGGTCCCATGGGCGCGAACTCGCACACCAATTACGCGCTTCGTAAGAACGGTGCGCAGGAGATCACGCCCATCCACCCTGAGCTGGAAGAACCGCTCGCGGAGATTCTTGATACGACCTACGGCCTGATCGTGTATCAGGAGCAGGTGATGGCGATCGCTCAGAAGGTGGCCGGCTACTCGTTGGGCCAGGCGGACATTCTGCGCCGCGCCATGGGTAAGAAGAAGAAGTCGGAGCTGGACAAGCAGTACAAGGGCTTCCACCAGGGCATGATCGACCGCGGGTACTCCGAGGCGGCCATCAAGTCGCTGTGGGACATCCTGCTCCCGTTCTCCGACTACGCGTTCAACAAAGCGCACTCCGCTGCTTACGGTCTGGTGTCCTACTGGACCGCCTACCTCAAGGCGCACTACCCGGCCGAATACATGGCGGCACTGCTCACCTCTGTGGGCGACGACAAGGACAAGCTGGCCCTCTACCTCACCGAGTGCCGCCACATGGGCATCACGGTGCTCCCGCCGGACGTCAACGAGTCCGAGCTGAACTTCACTCCTGTGGGCACGGACATCCGGTTCGGCATGGGAGCCGTGCGCAACGTGGGTGCCAACGTGGTCCAGGCGATGGTCAACGCCCGCAACGAGAAGGAACGCTTCACGTCGTTCAACGACTTCCTGGCCAAGGTGCCCGCGGTGGTCTGCAATAAGCGCACCATCGAGTCCATGATCAAGGCTGGCGCGTTCGATCAACTCGGACACACCCGACGCGGCCTGGTCATGTGTCACGAGCAGGCCGTGGAAGACGTGGTCGCCCAGAAGAAGAAGGAAGACAACGGCGAATTCACCTTCGATCTCTTCGCGATGGGCGGTTCCGACGATCCCGAGAGCGACACGTTCTCGGTCGAGGTTCCCGACGTCCCCGAGTGGGAGCGCAAGGACATGCTCGCCTTCGAGCGCGAGATGCTGGGCTTGTACGTCTCGGACCACCCATTGCGCGGGCTCGACGACGCCCTGAGCCAGTACACGGACACGGCCATCCAGCCGCTGTTGTCCGATGACAACAACCGGCCCGACGGTGCCATTGTCACCGTGGGTGGCATGATCACCTCTCTCTCGCGACGCATTGCCAAGACCTCGGGTAACGCGTACGCCCGGATCGAGCTCGAGGACCGCTCGGGTTCCATCGAGATCATGTTCTTCGGCAAGGCCTACGCTCCGATTGCCGGGGTGCTCGCGGAGGACCTGATCTGTGTGATCAAGGGCCGTATGCAGCGCCGCGACGACGGGTCCACCTCGATCTCCGCGCAGGAACTCACGGTTCCGGAACTCAGTATGGATGGCTCGGCCGGCCCGGTGTGCGTGGCATTGCCGGAGCACCGCGCCACGGAAGCCACCATCCGCCAGATCGGGGAGGTGCTGCGCAATCACCGCGGCGAGTCTGAAGTGCGCATTCACCTGGACACCCACCGGTCACTGCAAGTGCTTCGGCTGGGCCCTGATTATCGGGTGAATCCCACTCCGGCGTTGTTCGGGGATCTCAAGGTGCTGTTGGGACCGGCCTGCCTGGAGGCGTAACCGGGCATCTGGAGGTCAGGCGCGTGCGATTGGTGCCTCGAGTATCCAGGGCCGGGGATACCCGGGGCTGTGGCCGCGCGCTTGTAGAATGGAAGGGTGACTGAACAAACCCTGGATTCTGCAACCGCAACCACTCCCTCCGGCTTCCTGCGGGTCATTGACCTGCGCGGACAGCACCTGAGCTGGAACGAGCTGCGTCATGCGGTACCCCGGCAGACGGCGTCGTCCGTGGCGGAGGCCGAAGCCAGCGTGCGATCGATCATTGAGAACGTTCAGACCAACGGCGCTGCCGCGATCCGCGAGTACGCCCAGAAGTTCGACGGCGTGGACCAGGGCCGGATCAAGGTTGATCCGGCAGAGATCCAGAAGGCCGTTGCCGAGCTGGATCCCGCCGTGCGCAAGGGCCTGGAAACCGCCATCGACCGGACACGTCGCTTCGCCAAGGCCCAACGCCCGGCGGACGTCGAGGTGGAGATCGCGCCCGGTGCCGTCCTGAACCACCGTTGGACCCCGGTCAAGCGTGCGGGCCTCTACATTCCCGGCGGGCTGGCCGTGTACCCCTCGTCCGTGATCATGAACGTCGTGCCCGCGCAGGCGGCCGGCGTGGAGTCCGTGGTGCTGTGCACCCCGCCGCAAAAGGACTTCGGTGGCCTCCCGCACCCCGTCATTCTCGCCGCAGCTGGTCTACTCGGAGTGGATGAGGTCTGGGCCATCGGTGGTGCGCAGTCGCTGGCCGCCATGGCCTACGGCCTGACTGACGGCCAGGATGAGCTGGAACCCGTGAACACGGTGACCGGTCCGGGCAATATCTTCGTGGCGATGGCCAAGCGTCAGCTGCGCTCCATCGTGGGCGTGGACGCTGAGGCAGGCACCACCGAGATCGCGATCATTGCCGATGACAGCGCCGACGCTCGTTTTGTCGCGGCAGACCTGATTTCCCAGGCCGAACATGATCCGGATGCGGGTTCGGTACTGATCACCGATTCTTTCGAGTTCGCCCAAGCCGTCGAAGCCGAGTTGGCCCCTCAAGTCGCCGAGGCGAAGCACCACGAACGCATCGGGATTGCCCTGCGCGGCCCCCAGTCCGGTGTGGTGCTCACGGACAACCTGGACCGCTCCATCGAAGTGGCCGATGCCTACGCCGCCGAGCACCTCGAAATCCACACCGAGAACGCTCGCGAGGTAGCGGGTCGAGTGCGCAACGCCGGGGCCATCTTCATCGGCTCCTACAGCCCCGTCCCGCTGGGCGACTACGCGGCCGGCTCCAACCACGTGCTGCCCACAGGCGGTACCGCGGTGTTCAATTCGGGTCTGCACGCGGCGTCGTTCATGAAGGCCGTGCAGGTCATCGAGTACAGCCGGGACGCCTTGGCCGAGCTCGAGGACGACATCGTGGCACTGGCCACGAGCGAAGATCTGCCCGCCCACGGCCGGGCCGTGACCATCCGCTCCGAAGCATCCGGCCGGGAAGGCTGATCCGTGCACTGCCCGTTCTGCCGACACAATGACTCCAAGGTGGTCGATTCCCGCACCACCGATGACGGCACCGCCATTCGACGGCGCCGTCAGTGCACGGAGTGCGGGCGACGATTCTCCACGTTGGAAACCACCTCGATCTCGGTGATCAAACGCTCCGGCGTCACCGAGCCGTTCGACCGCCAGAACATCGTGAACGGCGTGCGCAAGGCGTGCCAGGGTCGTCCGGTGAGCGAGGACGACCTGGCGATGCTCGCTCAAGAGGTCGAAGAATCGGTGCGCGCCTCCGGTTCAGCCGAGATCGACGCCCACGATGTGGGCCTGGCGATCCTCACCCCGCTGCGGCGCCTGGACGTGGTGGCCTACTTGCGGTTCGCCTCGGTGTACCAGGCCTTCGAGGGTCTCGAGGACTTCGAGCGCGCCATCGACGTGCTGCGCGAGCAGCAAGCGGAACTGGCCGGCCAGCAGACCCTGGTGCCGGACACGTCCCGTCGGACCACCGCACCGGCCGCCGCACGACGCCGCCCGGCGCGCAAGCCATCGCAAGGAACCGCAGCGGCGTCGTCGCCGGCAACGGCGAATGAGGCGGGGGAGAGCGAACCCAAGCCGCGTCGAAAGCGCGCCGCCAAGAAGCAACAGGAGGCGGCAACGCAGCCGCGTTTGCTCTAGCCTCGTCAACCTTCGCCTAGTCTGGGCAACAGAAGTCCCAGTTGAACCCCCGGTGCCGAAGGGAACGTGCGTGGCCAAGAATCCGGAACACCTTCCGCCATACAAGAAGTGGGACTGGCTCTGGCGGTCGACCTTCGAGCTGGAGTACCGGGGCTCATTACTGGTTGCGGACGTGGACTTCTTCGATTTCTCGGAGAAGATCCGGTTGTACCGGGACGGCAAGTTTGTGGCAGTAGACAGCTCGCCCGCCCGATTGCGCGTGGACGATTACGCGACCGTGGAAGCGGCTTTGTCCCTGTACGGGATGCAATACGTGCGGCTGGTTTATCTGGACGGCCGTCGCGCCGAATCATTCCGGCCAAGCGCGGGGACGGGCGAGGACCGGCGTGCGAAATTCTCGGCCAATCACCCGACGGCTGACAGGATCATTTCCGCTTGTTCCTGGATTGTGTTGGTCCTGGCTCTGGTGACCCAGATTCCGGAACTCCTGAATTTTCTGGGACGGCTGCTCGACTTCACCGTTCCCACGTTCGACCTGCCGGGCTGGCTGAACACTGCCCTGCAGATCGGCGGCATCCTGGCCGGGTTGGACCGCGCGCTACGCATGAAATTCAATCGCTGGATCGACGACACACACCTCTAGGCGCCGTTCGGGGAATTCGCAGCCTGACCGGTAAGAATACGGCGCACACTAATTCAAGGAGAGTCTCGTTATGCGCGGTGTCATGATTCACGCCCCCGGTGATATCCGAGTCGAAGATCGCCCGGACCCGGTCATCGAAGAACCCACGGATGCCATCATTCGAATGGCGGCCACCTGCATTTGTGGTTCCGATCTGTGGCCCTACCGCGGCTACGGCGATATCTCCGAACCCGCACCCATGGGGCATGAGTACGTGGGCGTGGTCGAGCACATCGGTGCCGACGTCAAGAACCTGAAGGTCGGGGATTTCGTGATCGGCTCTTTCTTCGCCTCGGACAACACGTGCGAAATCTGCCAGGACGGTTACCAGAGCCGCTGCGTCAACAACGTGGGCATGGGCGGAATCGGCACGCAGTCCGAATACGCACGCATTCCCCTGGCCGACGGCACTTTGGTCGCCACCCCGTCCCAGCCGACCGACGAGCAGATTCCGCACTTGCTGGCTGCATCCGACGTCCTGGGCACGGGCTGGTTCGCCGCCGTGGCCGCCGAGGTTGGGCCGGGCAAGACGGTAGCGGTGGTCGGCGACGGCGCCGTGGGCCTTTCCGGGGTTCTCGCCGCCAAGCAGCTGGGCGCCGAGCGCATCATTGCCATGAGCCGACACAAGAATCGCCAAGCCCTGGCCACCAAGTTTGGCGCCACCGACATCGTCGAGGAACGCGGCGACGACGG
Source organism: Kocuria carniphila (assembly GCF_004136555.1). Lineage (GTDB taxonomy): Bacteria > Actinomycetota > Actinomycetes > Actinomycetales > Micrococcaceae > Kocuria > Kocuria carniphila. The sequence continues at coordinate 41,279 of NZ_NOIT01000010.1, read as the reverse complement.
CGTCGAGAAAATCAAAGAACTGATCGGGGGACTGGGCGCGCACTGCGTCATCGAGGCTGTGGGAACGCAAGAAGCCATGCAACAGGCCATCAAGTCCACGCGTCCGGGTGGGCACGTGGGATTCGTGGGCGTCTCACACGGTGTGTCCATCGACGGTGGACAGTTGTTCATGTCCGAGGTGCACCTGCACGGAGGCCCCGCTCCGGTGCGACGGTTCCTGCCAGAACTGATCGACCTGATCATGAAGGGTCAGATCACCCCGGGTGACGTCTTCGACCTGACACTGCCGTTGGAACTGGCCGCGGAGGGCTACACGGCCATGGACGAACGCCGAGCCACCAAGGTGTTGCTAACCGTTTGAGCGGTCAGCGGACGGGATCCGCTGCCGCACCGTCGGTCGCGGGGTCCTCGAACGGCGCCCCGCCCAGGGCCTGCTCCTGCCAGTGCGTCACCAGCCAGTGCGTCACCAGCCAGCGGTCTTCGGAGCCCTCGATCACCACGGCACCGGTGTTGGACAGTGCGTTGTGCGCCACGAAATCCACGCCGATGTTCTCGCACCGGGCCGCAGTCCAGGCACGGATGATGGCACCGTGGGACACGAGGATGGGGACGTCTCCGTCTGCTGCGCTGTCGATGGCTTCCGACACGACGGCGTCGAATCGCCGGATCACGTCGTGGCCGTCCTCTTCGGAGCCCGGGATGCGAGCGTTCCAGTTACCCGCGGACCAGCCCACGGCGGTGCGGACGTACGTCTGAATCGATTCCTCGTCGTTGGCCATTTCCAGGTCACCCGCCGAGATCTCTCGGAGACCTTCACGGACGATCGGCTCGAGCCTGAAATGTCGTGCCAGGGGAGCGGCGGTCTGCTGCGTTCTCACGAGGTTGGACACGAACATCGCTCGGACTGGTTCGCTCCCTAATGTGTCCACGAGCGCTTCGGCCTGTTCTCGTCCGAGCTCCGTCAGATCTGCACCGGGTTCCGCGGTGTCCAAGCAATGACCGACATTGGAGCTGGTCTGACCGTGTCGAACGAGAATGAGCCGCAAGAGTGAAATCACCTTTCGATGGTGGGAGCGTGAACCGAGACTGCGCGGCCCAACGCGTATTCCACCATTCTGACCGGTGTTGTGTGCCAGGCGAAACCGAGGTCAAGTTCACCCGGCGAGGGAATCTCTGGTGGCGCCGTCACCGCAGGTCTACTGTCAAAGGCATCAACCATCGGTTGCCTTGCCGTGCGTGGGACAGCCCACTTGAACGGAGAACGCCATGAATGAGAATGGCACCAACGATCCGGTCCGGGTCATGCAACGAATGTTCGAGGAAGGTTTCGCCACCGGTGACGGGGCAGTGGCGGATGAGTTATGTTCCCCGGACATGATCGATCACCAATTCGGCTTGGCGGGCACCGGCGCGGAAGCTATTGAGCATGTGAAAGCCGCCATGGTGGATGTGCACGGAGCCTTTCCGGACATCAAGTTCACCATTGAAGATTCAACAACGACTCCTGGCCCACAAGGTGACACAGTCTGGGTCCGTGCTCATGGGCACGGCACTAATACAGGTCCATTTTTCGGACCACCCACCGGTTGTGAAGTGGACTTCACCGTGATCGACGTAGCCCGCGTCATGGACGGGCAGATCGTCGAGCACTGGGGAGTGCCGGACCGATTCGCTCTGCTGGCCCAAACGGGTGTCCTGGGCCGACTGACATCCCAGTCCTGATCAAAGCACCAAGGGAGCGCCCATGAGTAAGAGCCAGCGCTGAGGGAGCTATGCCGATTACCCGTCGTTAAGGTCAGATAACGGCATACGACCCGGAAATGCAGAAGAGACCACCCCTCGGTGGTCTCTTCTGCATTCATTCGGTGGGCCCTACCGGGATCGAACCGATGACATCTACGGTGTAAACGTAGCGCTCTACCAGCTGAGCTAAAGGCCCTTTTATAATCGGGTGGACATAACTGATACAGCTGCCAGCACCCGATTGGGGTATAGCTTACCTGCACGTAGGTAACTTCTGACAACTGCAACCGAACGTTCGGTTATGTGTCGTTGATCACGCATTTACTCACTGCTGATCTGCTGCGACAACGGTTTCCAGACGAGTTTCCGGTGAGCGATGGACTCGGTGCCCGAGAGCTTCGAATGAGTCAGCGTGACCAGCGTTCGACCGTCGGGTTTGCGCGTGATTTCCACTGCCGCGCGGGAACCGTCGGAGAGATCCCTGCGCCAGCGCCACCACTTCTCCGTCACGGACGTTCGGGGCTCGCCCACCAGCCGGGGTTCGTAACAGCCTCGGGCATGTTCTGGAGTGACACCTCTGCCAGTTGCGCGTGAGATAGGGATGCCCCTCCGGCGCCGGTCAACAATGAGGCCCAGTCCGCCCATTGGAGTGACGTTGCGCGGGCAATAGCTTCGGCTTTCGCTGGAATTCTCACGGGCGGCAGCTTATCCGCGTGCACTTTGTGAGTCGGTTAACACCCCTTGGAGTGGCACAAAAGGGCAACCATGCGTTAACGTTGTAGTCACGAACGCGCCGAGAGGTGCTTTCGAACCAGGGGACGCTGGTGCGCTAGATCGCCTTCGGGCGTGACAGATACGGCGGTTCGATTCCGTCGGTCTCCACCACTGAAACCCCGGACCCAAACGGTCCGGGGTTTTCTCATGCCCAATTGTGAGCGTGGGAACAAAGGGCAATCCCTGCTCAGACCCCCGCACGGTGCGTAGGCTTGTGCCATGGCTGAAGATAAGAAAGCTCAGATTGGTGTCACCGGCCTCGCGGTGATGGGCGCGAACCTTGCCCGCAATTTTGCTCGCCACGGCTACACCGTGGCCCTCCACAACCGTTCCGTGGGTAAGACGGACGCTCTCATCAAGGAACATGGTTCCGAGGGCGATTTCATCCGTACGGAAACCATGCAGGAACTCGTGGATTCCCTGGAGCGACCCCGTCGCATCCTGGTGATGGTCAAGGCCGGCGAGCCCGTGGATTCCGTGATCGAACAGCTCACCCCGCTGCTCGACGAAGGCGACATCATCATTGATGGCGGCAACTCCTACTTCCAGGACACGCGCCGTCGTGAGCGTGAATGCGCGGAGAACGGCCTGCACTTCGTGGGGATTGGCGTCTCCGGCGGTGAAGAGGGTGCCCTGAACGGCCCGTCCATCATGCCCGGTGGTTCCGAGGAGTCCTACAAGACCCTGGGCCCCATGCTCGAGGACATTTCCGCCAAGGCCAACGATGGCAAGCCGTGCTGCGCGTGGATCGACACGGACGGTGCCGGACACTTCGTCAAGATGGTCCACAACGGCATCGAGTACGCGGATATGCAGGTCATCGGCGAGGCCCACGAGTTGTTGCGTTCGGTGGCCGGCCTGGAACCCGCTGAGCAGGCGGTCGTGTTCGATGAATGGAACAAGACCGAGCTTTCCTCCTACCTCATCGAGATCACCGCTCACGTGCTGCGCCAGGTGGATTCCAAGACGGGCAAACCGTTCATCGACATCATTGCGGACGCCGCCGGCCAGAAAGGCACCGGTCGCTGGACCGTGCAAGAGGCTCTCGAGTTGGGCTCCCCGGTCACGGCCATTGCCGAGTCAGTGTTCGCCCGCGCGCTCTCATCCTCCGAGCCGGAGATGCGCCGCGAAGCTCAGGAAACCCTGCCCGCAGGAATCGGTGACACCACCGAGGACGTGGTCAAGGATCCCGAGTTCGTGGAAGACGTCCGCAAGGCGCTCTACGCATCCAAGCTGGTCTCCTACGCCCAGGGCCTGGACATGCTGACCATGGCCGGCCGCGAGTACGGCTGGGACCTGAACCTCGCGACCATCGCGAGTCTGTGGCGCGAAGGCTGCATCATTCGCGCCGAGTTGCTCAACGTGATCATGGAGGCCTACGCGGGGGACAAGGATCCGCTGAACCTGCTGTTCGCTCCCGAGTTCGTCGCAGCCATGGAAGACTGCCTGCCCGCATGGCGCCGCGTGGTCGCTCGCGCGGTCGAGCGCGGCATCCCGGCCCCGGTCTTCTCCTCGGCGCTGGCCTATTACGACGCGCTGCGCCGCCCGCGCCTCAACGCCGCCCTCACCCAGGGCCTGCGCGATTACTTCGGCGCGCACACCTACAAGCGCGTGGACGATCCCGAGAGCTCGTTCCACGTCCTGTGGAGCGGCGATCGTTCAGAGGTCGTCTCCTGATTCGTACGCAGTAGAACCAACGACGACGCCGCGGGCCACCTTTCGTACGAAAGGTGGCCCGCGGCGTCGGAATACCGGGAAAAACTAGTGCATCAGATCCACATTGCGGGATCGATGTAGCTGGAAGGGTCCACCAGGGGCTCCTGCTTCTCGGGAGTCCGCTGGCGAATCTTGCCCGGGATGCCCGTGACGATCGAATCCTCGGGAACGTCCTTGACGACCACGGCGTTCGCTCCCACGGCCGAATCCGCGCCCACGACCAGGGGGCCGAGAATCTTGGCACCCGCGCCGATGGTCACGCGGTCGCCAATGGTGGGGTGGCGCTTGACCGGTTCCAGGGAGCGGCCACCCAGGGTGACACCGTGGTAAATCATGACGTCTTCACCGATCTCGGCGGTCTCACCGATCACCACACCCATGCCGTGGTCGATGAAGAAGCGCCGTCCGATCGTGGCACCCGGGTGGATCTCCACACCCGTAGCCCACCGGGCTGCCTGGGACACCGTGCGAGCCAGCAGACGCTTATTGGGGTCCTGCCACAGCATGTGTGAGAGCCGGTGCGCCCAGATGGCGTGCAGCCCCGAATAGTTCAGCGCGACCTCCACATTGGAACGCGCCGCGGGATCGTGGCTGCGGGCAGTTTCGAGATCTTCCTTGAGTCTGCGCCAAAAGCTCACGTGTCCGTACCTCTTCTGCTCCGCCCCGTGTCAGGGCCCAATGATCTCGTGATGTAGCTGACGCCGGGGCGTCCTTCGTGCCAACGCTACAGAACCTTCATGCTATTCCCGCCCGACCCTGGGCACGAGTTTGCACAGGTCATGACGGGGAGGATGCGAAAACACACGCGCGGCAGCGACCTTGTGGGCCGCCCGCCGCGCGTGTGTTTTCAAATCATGCGAAGTGGGGTCGAATCAGCCGCGGATGTCTTCGTAGAGGATGGTGGAGATGTAGCGCTCACCGAAGTCGCACACGACCGCCACGATCAACTTGTCGCGGTTCTCTTCCTTTGCGGCTTCCTCAAGGGCGGCCCACACGATGGCTCCGGACGAGATGCCGCCCAGGATGCCTTCTCGGGAACCCAGATCACGAGCGGTGGACACGGAGTCTTCCACGGTGACGTCGTAGACGTCGTCGTAGATGTCGCGGTCGAGGATGTCGGGAATGAAGTTTGCGCCGAGACCCTGGATCTTGTGGGGACCGGCCTTGCCCTCGGTCAGTAGCGGGGAATCGGCGGGCTCAACCGCTACCAGACGGATGTCAGGCTTCTGCTCGCGCAAGTATTTACCTGCTCCGGAAATGGTCCCGCCGGTTCCGATGCCAGCCACGAACACGTCCACCTGGCCTGAGGTATCTTCCCAGATTTCCGGGCCGGTGGTGCCGTAGTGGACATCCACGTTCGCGGGATTGGCGAACTGACGGGCCAGCACAGCGTTGTCCGAGGCATCGACAATCTCCTGGGCCTTGTCCACAGCACCGCGCATACCTTCGGCACCCGGGGTCAGCACGATCTCCGCACCGTAAGCGCGCAGCATGACGCGACGCTCGGTGGACATGGTCTCGGGCATGGTCAGGATGACCTTGTAACCGCGGGCCGCGCCCACCATGGCCAGGGCGATACCGGTGTTACCGGAAGTGCCTTCCACCACGGTGCCGCCGGGCTTGAGTTCACCGGAGGCCTCGGCGGCGTCGATGATGGCCTTACCGATCCGGTCCTTGACCGAGTTGGCGGGGTTGTAGAACTCGAGCTTGACGGCAACGTTGCCGGGAAGGTCCTTGTCCAGCTGGTTCAAGCGGACCAGGGGAGTGCCGCCGACGATCTCGGTGACGTTGTCATAAATCTTGCCCATGGATGTTCTCTCCTGTCGTAGATTCGTGCTCGGAGGTGTGTCAGCACAGAACTGATTTTCAGCCTAGCGCCGGTGTTGGGTGGATCTCAGTGAGTTAGCCATACAGCGTAATCTTTGCGGACCTTGGCCAGCTTGGGGTTGATGATCACCTGGCAGTAGCCGTTGAACGGCTGGTTGCCGTAGAAGTCCTGGTGGAAATCCTCGGCCTCCCACAGCTTCTGCGGTTCCTCGATGGTCGTGACGATCGGGTCCTGGAACAGCGGCTGTGCCTTGTTGATGGCCTGTTCGAACAGTGTGCGCTGCTGCTCGTTGGCGGGGAACATTGCGGAGCGGTACTGCGTGCCAACGTCGTAACCTTGCCGATTCAACGTGGTCGGATCGTGACCGGTGAAGAACAGGTCCAGGATCACGTCAGCCGGAACGATCATGGGGTCGAAGGTGACCACCACGGCTTCAGCGTGACCTGTGGTGCCGGAGCACACGGATTCGTAATCGGGGTGTTCGGTCTGGCCTCCGGTGTACACACTGCGGACATCCAGCACACCGCGAACACGGCGGTAGACGGCATCCAGGCACCAGAAGCAACCGCCGGCGAGCACAAAGGTTTCGGTTGAGGAAGAACTCATAGTCCATATAACGCGCAAACCGCCGCACAATTCCCGCGCCGGAAGTTGCCGTCGCTCCTAGGATGGTTCCATGACGTCTGAGGCTCAATCGCAGGACCGTACGATTCCCACGCTTGCCCAGGTGGTGGCCGCTGCGGATTCACTGTGGCCGTTCCGGCTCCAGGAGGACTGGGACGCGTCCGGCTTGGTCACGGGCCGTCCTGATCAGCCCGTGCGACGCATCCAATTTGCGGTGGATCCGGTCGCCGCGGTGGCCGAAGAGGCCATCGCCCTCGACGCCGATCTGCTGATCACCCATCACCCCCTGCTCATCCGCGGGGTCACCTCCGTTGCGGCCGAGGGTTTCAAGGGCAAGGTCATCCACGACCTGATCGAGAACCGCTGTGCACTCCTGGCCTGCCACACCAACGCGGATTCCGCCCGTCGAGGCGTATCAGACGCCTTGATCGCTGCGGCGGGGGTCAATCCCGACGACGCCGCACCGCTCGTCCCGGACGCCACGGACCCGAACGCGGGGCTGGGTCGAGTGGGCACCCTGACTCGTAGCGTCACGCTACGAGAATTGGCCCAACGCCTGGCGACGAACATCCCCGGTACTGCCCAGGGGCTGCGCATCGCCGGTGATCCGGACCGAATGGTCACCACCATCGCAGTGTGTGGTGGCTCCGGCGACTCGCTCTTCCACACGGTGCGATCCTCCGGTGCGGACGTGTACGTCACCGCCGACCTGCGTCATCACCCCGCATCCGAGGCTCGCGAACAGGCCCTGGGACCGGGGGAGAAGGGCACACCGGCACTGATCGACGCCGCCCACTCCGCGAGCGAGGCTCTGTGGCTTCCGTGGGGAGCCGAAGACCTGCAGCGAGCGCTCGCCGCCCAGGGACTTGACGTAGAGGTGTACGTCAGCGACCTGCGCACCGACCCGTGGGATTTCCGCGTAGCCTCACCCGACTCCGATTCAACGCCGAATCTCACTTCAGGAGAGACCTCATGACCGAGCAACATCCTGCCTTGACCGCGCTCTTGGGCCTGCAAACGGTGGACTCCGAACTGCACGGAATCATGGTCAAAGCAAAGTCCCTGCAAGAATCCGAGCATGTGAAAGCGCTATTGGCACGCCGCACCCAGGCTATTGAGGCGGCCAAGCAATTGGACGCCCGAGGCAAGGAGGCTGCGAGCGGCGTCGACACCGCGGAGGCCAAGGTGCGGGAGATCCAGGTCAAGATCGACCGGGACACCGAGCGACTGAATCACGGTGGCACCGCCAAGGACCTGATGGGGATTCAGCACGAGATCGACACGCTCACCAAGCAGCGCGGCGAGGCCGAGAACGCCCAGTACCAAGCAATGGAGCACGCAGAGGCCGTCGCTGCGGACCGGGAACAGAAACTGCCCCTGCTGCGGGCCGCGGATGCGCAGGCCAAGGAGGCCGTCGCGCAGCGGGACCAAGACCTCGCCGCGTTGAAGGAACGCCACCAGGAGCTCACCGCGCAACGACCCGGACGGGTGAGCGCGGTGGGCGATGACGCCCTGGTCAAGCGATATGACTCGCTGCGCAACGCGCGGGGCGGTGGTCGAATCGCCGTCGCGCGCTTCGAACGTGACACCTGCGGAGCGTGTGGTACGCACATGAGCCCGGGGGATGCAGAAACCATCGCCCATACTCCGGCGGGCAGCATTCCCACCTGTATTGAGTGTTCCGCGCTGTTGGTCCGGTGAGGCCGTTCGATCCGGCGTGAATCGGGGGACGCGCACGGCGCGGTAGGATCGACGCTGGACAGGCGGGCCGGGTGACCGCGCGGCGCATCGAAAGGCGCGTCTCGAGGAAAGTCCGGGCTCCGCAGAGCTGGATGGTGGGTAACGCCCACTCGGGGAAACCCGCAGGACAGTGCCACAGAAAATAGACCGCCCGCCTCGAGCGGGTCAGGGTGAAAAGGTGGTGTAAGAGACCACCAGCGTGCCGGGTGACCGGTGCGGCTTGGTAAACCCCATCCGGAGCAAGGCCATGCAGGGTGCGTTCGAGGGCTGCTCGCCCGAGCGCCCGGGTAGGCTGCTTGAGCCGTGCGGCAACGCACGGCCTAGATGGATGGTCACCACCGCGGCTCGGGTAACCGGCCGCGGCACAGAACCCGGCTCATAGGCCCGCCTGTCCCCTAGACTTCTGGGGTGCTGATTCTGCTACCCCCATCCGAGTCCAAGACCGCTCCCGTCAGCGGCGATCCCGTGTCATTGGACACACTGAGCTTTCCCGAACTGACAAAAGACCGCGACCACTTGGCAACCACGCTGGCTCGCGTCAGCGGGCAGAAGAACGCGCTGTCCGTCCTGGGCGTGGGGGAGTCCTTGGCTACCGACGTCGCTCGCAACCGTGAGCTTCCCACCGCACCAACCGCGCCGGCACTGTCCGTGTACTCCGGGGTGCTTTATGACGCCCTCGACGCTGATTCTCTCTCCGCGGCCGCACACGAGGTTGCGGAACGGTCGCTGATGGTGATTTCCGCCTTGTGGGGTGCGGTACGGCCGAGCGATCACATTCCCGCGTACCGCCTGTCGATGGGCACGGATCTGCCCCGGCACGGGAAACTCAATACGTGGTGGAAACCGCGGCTGTCCCCGGTGTTGGATCGAGTGGCAACCGATCAGGTCATTGTGGATTGCCGGTCTGCCGCCTACGCCGCGGCGTGGAAGGCGCCCGCGGCGGAGACCATTGCGGTGCGCGTCGAACAGCTCAACGAGGCGGGCAAACGCTCCGTGGTCTCCCACAACGCGAAGTACACACGGGGTCTGGTGGCCCGGTTCCTGTGTGAGTACGAGGCCGAGCACGGCGCGTTCGAAACCGTGCATGCCGTTCGGGATGCCCTGAGTAAGCGCTGGAGGGTCGAACTGACCGAGCCCACCGCGCGCAAGGCCGGAACGCTCACCGTGGTACTGGATCCCCCGACCGTGTAACGGCCATGGGCCGCGCAATCCAGGACTGCGTTGACCCGGGACCCGATGAACGGGTGCCCGATTCGAGTCAGTTCCCTGTGATCAGTGACCGAACGGGTCCTCGTCCTCACCGGGTAGCCAGGTGGAATCGGTGGACCAAGCTTCGTTCTTGATGGCCTTCTTGGCTTTTTTGCCCCATCTGGTGTTGAGACGGTCCACGTAGAGCTTGCCGTCCAGGTGGTCGTACTCGTGTTGCATCACGCGAGCGAACCAGCCGTTGGCCTCGAATCCGACGGGGTCGCCGTTCTCGTCCTGGCCCGCAATGCGAACCCAGTCCGCGCGCTTCAAGGGCCATGAATAACCGGGCACGGACAGACAACCCTCGGCTTCTTCATCCGGGTCCGGGGCGAGCTCGGAGATCTTTCCCGTGGTGAGCACCGGGTTCACGAGCACGCCGCGAGGTGCCACGCCGTCCTCGTTGTCGAAGACGTAGGTGAAGATGCGTAGCCCCACGCCGATCTGGGGAGCAGCAAGGCCTACTCCGTGAGCCGCGTCCATGGTCTCGTACATGTCCGCTATCAGCTCGCGCAGTTCGTCATTGAACTCGGTGACCTTCGCCGCTGGGCGGTGAAGCACCGGATTCCCGGTCATGACGATGGGGCGAATGGCCATACTGATGTTCCTCACGCGGTGCAATCGGGGGCGGGTGATCCGCACGTCAATATATCGCGAGACCGGGCATGTCACGGGATGCTCCTTCGTCCGGCTAACATTAAGCCCGCTGAATATCTCCCCCACAGGGGTGTGGTGTCGTGCGCGCTCTACGGGCTGAACTGGCCGGTGGGCCAAATTGTCTGAACCTAAGGAGGAACGTCCGAGTGAGGGTTGCGTCAGCACCGCACGGACACGTGTACATCCAACACCTGGCCGACCCCGACACCTCGGACGGCGTCTATCGACTTCCCGACCCCACACCGGAGCGCTCCGTTCCCGGTGCGCCCTGGTGGCCCCTGGTCATGTTGGACGTGGAATGGATCAACGAACACGCCCACCAGTTCGATGTCTTTCATTTGCATTTCGGCTTTGATGCCGTGGCCCCAGCGGAGCTCGAACGCATTGTGTCCGCGTTGCACGCCCACGCCAAGCCGTTCGTCTACACGGTCCATGATCTGCGCAATCCTCACCAGGTGGATCCCGCAATTCAGGATGCGGCCCTCGACGTCCTGATTCCCCAAGCGGACCAGCTCATCACCCTCACCCGGGGTGCGGCGGACGAGATCGAGCGGCGCTGGGGTCGAACGGCCACGGTGATCCCGCATCCGCACATCGTGCCCCTCGACCTGCTGGATCGACCGCGGCCCGAACACCGCTGCGTGACCGTGGGTTTGCACCTCAAAAGCATGCGCACCAACATGAATCCGATGCCGGTGCTTCGAACCCTGTTGGACGAGATTCGCGACCGGGACATGAACCTGCTCATTGACGTTCACACGGATGTGGTGCGCTCCGAGGGGACCCACTACAACGCCGAGGTCGCGCAGCTCTTACGGACCGTGCAGGAACGTGAAGATGTCCGAGTACACGTTCACGACTTCTACACCGATGACGATCTGTGGGACTACATTGCCGGACTGGATCTATCCGTATTGGCGTATCGGTTCGGGACTCATTCGGGCTGGCTCGAAGCTTGCTACGACCTGGGTACCCGCGTGCTGGCACCGTCGGTGGGGTTCTACCACCAGCAGCATCCGGGTGTCTTGAGCTTCGACTGGACTGACGAAGGTCAGCCGGAGGCGGGTCAGATAGCCGCGGCATTGGACGAGGTCGAGAAACTGGGGCCGTGGCGGGCAACCCGCGAGGAACGCATGGCGCAGCGACGAGAGATCGCTCGCGCACACGACGAGATTTATCGAACAGCAGTGGCGGGGAGACCTTCATGAAAATTGCTTTGCTCGCACACGACCGATTCCCGATCGCAGCCCCCTTTGCCGGTGGGCTGGAATCTTTCACGTGGTACCTGGCCAAGGGACTGCGCGAACGAGGGATCGACGTGGTGGTCTTTGCCGCGCCCGGCAGCGATCCGGCCCTGGAAGCCGAAGAATTGGCCGTGGAACCGGTCTCGCTCAGTGAACAGGCTCGCAACGACGTGTCGATGCCACCCGAGGGGCAAGTGCGGGAGACCATTTCCTACCTGCAGGTGATGACCGCACTGGCACAGCGCGATGACATTGACGTGGTCCACAACAACTCGCTCCACTACCTGCCCATCGCCATGGCCCAATCACTCAGGCAGCCCTTCCTCACGACACTCCACACGCCCAACACCCCGTGGATGGAACCGGCCCTGCGGTTGAGCCCGGGTGTCACGACTGCCGCCGTGAGTTCATCGATCGCCCACATGTGGCGCGATGTCACCGCCGCGCGCGTGATTCCCAACGGTGTGGACCTGGATCATTGGTCCCTGGGACCGGGCGGGGATTCGCTGGTCTGGTCCGGGCGTATCGTTCCGGAGAAGGCCCCCCACCTTGCCGCGATGATCGCCCGGGAAGCCGGATGGAAACTGCGCATCGCGGGACCACTCTCCAACCAGGAGTACTACGAATCACAGTTGAAGCCGCTGCTGTCGGAGGACATCACCTACGCGGGGCACCTGGAACCGGATGAACTACATCACCTGGTCTCCCACAGTGCGGCGTGCTTGGTGACTCCGCAGTGGGAAGAACCCTACGGGCTGGTCGCCGCGGAAAGCATGGCATGCGGTACTCCGGTGCTGGCGATTGCTCGCGGTGGCCTCGCTGAAGTGGTGCAGGCACCGGGTGGTCGGTCCGTGCTCCCCGAGGCCACCGAGGAGCAGACCGTCACCGCGGCCGCCCGCGCCCTCGACGGCGTGGTGGCCATGGATCGCGCCACGGTACGCGAGCACGCTCGCGCTCGGTGTTCCTTGGACGCCACCGTGGATCAGTACGTGGACCTGTACCGGGAGCTGGTTGCCCGATGATCGGGTACTACATTCACCATCAGGGACTGGGCCACCGGACTCGCGCGACGGGAATCGCTCGTCAACTTGAGGTCCCCGTAATCGGATTCAGTTCCTTGACGGCCCCGGAGAATTGGCCCGGTCAATGGTGCACCCTGCCCATGGACGTTCCCCGTAGGCCGGTGGATCCCACGGCGAACGGCGTCATGCACTGGGCGCCGTTGGACCACGCCGGTTACCGCGAACGTATGCGATTGATGGCCGAGTACCTCGGGTCCGAGCTCTCGGTCATGGTCACGGACACCTCCGCCGAGGTGACACTCCTCGCCCGGCTTTTCGGCGTTCGCACGGTGGTCATGGCCATGCGCGGCAATCGTACGGACCGTACGCACCGTGACGCCTACGACGCCGCGTCCATGATCGTGGCCCCGTGGACGGCGGAGTCGGCCGAGGACTATTGGCCGCGCGAGTGGACCGAGAAAACCGTGTTCGCGGGCGCTATCTCGCGGTTCGATCACCTCGCGGTCACGCCGGTAGCAACCACTGACGACGTCGCCCGGTCCGATTCCCGGCGCAAGGTCCTGGTGGTCTGGGGCGGCGGCGGCACCGACGTCACCGATAGCGACATCGACCGGGCGCGGCTGGCCACGCCGGACTGGGACTGGACCGTGCGCAGCCCTGCCAACCCGTCACCGGACCTGTGGGCCGACCTGCAAGCGGCAGATGTGGTGGTCAGCCACGCCGGGAACAACGCCGTGGCAGAGCTCTCCGCGGCGGCCCGGCCCGCAGTGGTCATCGCACAGCCGCGGCCCTTCGACGAACAGCACGCAACCGCTCGCGCGCTCGAGAAGGCCGGGGTGTGCACCGCGCTGGATCACTGGCCGGAGCCGGATGAGTGGCACAGCCTCCTGGAGAACGCGCGGGAACGCGGAGGTTCCGGCTGGGCACGCTGGCGCTATGACTGCGGAGCGCGCCGCGCGGCCCAGGCTATTGAACGACTCGACGATGTGGCGTTGACGTGCGAACCGCGCTGATCACGATCGTCCGCGGTCGCCACGAGCACCTCCGACGACAGTTGAGATGGGTGTCACGGTTGGCGCCCCAGCCGGAGTTCCACGTGGTGGTGAGCATGGGCGATCCCAAGATCTCTGGCCTGGTGGCCGAGAACAAGAACGGCCGCGGCGTCGTCGTCGCGATGGAGCCCACCGAAGAACTTCACCTCGCGGTGGCGCGGAACGCGGGCGTGGCCAAGGCAGCGGAACTCGGTGCGGACGCCGTAGTGCTGCTGGACGTGGATTGTTTACCGGATCGCGACCTGATCGGCGACTACGCGGGCGCGTTGGCAGAGACCGGGACACGCACCGCCGTGATCAGCGGCCGGGTCAAGTACCTACCTGAAGGCATGACCGAGGCCGACTACACCGCCAGCGGCGTAGCGGAATTGGGCCGGGACCACCCGGCGCGGCGGATCCCACCAGGCGACTCCTTGGAACCTGCCGATCCCCGAATGCTGTGGTCGCTCAATATCGCCTCCACGGTCGAGAGCTGGAACCGGATCGGCGGGTTCGATGAGGCCTATGTGGGGTACGGGGGAGAGGACACGGACTTCGGCCAGCGCTTGGCCGCGGCCGGAGGGACCATGTGGTGGAGTGGCCGGGCCTGCGCCTACCACCAGTACCACCCCACGGTGACTCCGCCGGTCCAGCACGCGGCGTCCATTGCCCGCAACGCCAACATCTTCCGCGAGAAGTGGGGATTCGACCCTATGGAGGGCTGGCTGAATGACATGCTCGACACGGGGCACCTAACGCATGAAGCCGGTCATTGGCGGGCTGCGGATCAACCGCGATAGCACTTAAGGAGCACTTGCCACTAAGGTCGTTCACGTGGAAGATCAGTCTGCTGCAATTACCCTCGCGCTCGTGAACGACTACCCGGTGGTCATTCAGGGTGTGGCGCGAATGCTCCAAAACCATGACCGACTCGTGGTGAACGAGTTGGACTCCGGCGAAATCCCAGGTCACGCTGTGGACCTCGTGCTGTTCGATGCGTTCGCCGCTCGTGACCGCGGCGAGTACGACGTGTCACGGTTGCTTGAGGACGTGCAGAACCGGAAATTGGTCATCTACACCTGGAACGTAGCCGAGGATCAGGTGCACAAAGCTCTGGCCCTGGGGGTCCACGGGTATTTGTCGAAAGAACTTACGGCCGATCAGTTGGCAGAAGCGCTGGTCAGAATCCACGAAGGCGAACGCGTGGTCATGCCGGAACCGACGAACGAAGACATCGAGATCGCCGACTGGCCGGGACGACACGCCGGACTGTCACCCCGCGAAGCAGAGGTCGTAGCTCTGATCACACAGGGTGCCACCAACGATGAAATCGCCCGCACGTGTTATTTGAGCATCAACTCCGTCAAGTCCTACATCCGGTCCGCGTATCGCAAGATGGGCGTCGAGCGGCGCAGCCAAGCGGTGCTCTGGGGCGTGCAGAACGGCATGCAGCCCAAGGTCGCGCGTTCCTGATTTCACCCTTGAGGTGGTGGAAGCACTCAGATTGACCGGGCAGAATAGTCATATGACTGATCAATTTGCTGCAGACAAAGCCGCCCGTGAACTCGCCGGAGAAGAAGGCGGATTCCCAACGCAGGAACAAGCCCCTCCCGGTCTGACCACCGATATGACCCCGCTGCCCGACCACGGTGAAGAAAGCTGGGTCGGCCGCGGTCGGCTCGAAGGTATGAAGGCGCTGATCACCGGAGGCGATTCCGGTATCGGTCGCGCCGTCGCCATTGCCTACGCGCGAGAGGGCGCGGATGTTGCCATCAACTACCTCGCCGAGGAACAGTCCGACGCCGAGGACACCAAGCAGTGGATCGAGAAGGCTGGCCGCAAGGCCGTGTTGTTGCCCGCAGATCTGCGTGATGAGCAGGCAGCGCGCGGTGTCGTTGACGATGCAGCATCCCAGCTGGGTGGCCTGGACATCGTAGTCAACAACGCCGGTTTCCAGTGGGCTCGCCGCGACGGTGGTCTGCAGGGTCTGAAGACCGAAGAAATGGACCGTGTGTTCAAGACCAACCTGTACGCCCTGTTCTGGGTGTCTCAGCAGGCGTTGAAGTACCTGAAGGACGGCTCGAGCATCATCAACGTGAGCTCCATCCAGGCCTACGATCCCTCGGAGAACCTGATCGACTACGCCTCGACCAAGGCCGCGATCAACAACTTCACTGTCAACCTGGCCAACGAGATCGGTGAAAAGGGTATCCGCGTCAACGCCGTGGCACCGGGCCCCATTTGGACTCCGCTCCAGCCCGCGACCAAGGCCGGCGAGTCGATGCCCGCTTTCGGCGGAGACACCGCTCTGGGGCGTGCGGGTCAGCCGTCCGAACTGGCCGGCGCGTTCGTGTTCCTGGCCAGCCCGGCTGAGGCCTCCTACGTGTCCGGCACCGTGATCGGTGTCACCGGAGGCAAGCCGGTCTTCTAAACTGACCGGACACGTTCTCAGCTCCCTGACCAAGGACTGAACTGATGATCAAGAAGCCGGTGGTATCCCTTCTCGTGGCTGCGCTCGTTCTGAGCGGCTGCGGCCCACTCACGGGAGGGGAGCCACCGGCTTCTCCCATGCCCCATGATGGAACGGATGACACGGGGTACCGCCCGCTCGGCGACGCGAACACCGTCGTCAACGACCTGGAAGCGCCGTGGTCCGTGACGTTCCTCGAGGACGCCCCGCTGATCAGCGAACGGGACAGCGGCCGCATTCTGGAAATCTTGCCGGACGGCGGAAGCCGGACCGTGGGGGAACAGCCTGAAGTAATGGCCGGGGGAGAATGCGGACTCTTGGGGCTGACGGCCGGCCCCAACGGTGACCTGTATTCCTACGCCACCACGGGCAACGGCAACAGAGTGACTCGGTGGACGGTCACGGGCGAGCGAGGGTCGCTGATTCTCGGCGAGAGTGAGGTCATCCTGGACGACCTCCCGTCGGCGGGCGTCCACAACGGCGGGCGCATCAAGTTCGGACCGGACGACATGCTCTTCGTCGCGGTCGGGGACGCAGGGGAGCGCGGCGAAGCCCAGGACCCGAACTCGATGGCCGGCAAGATCCTGCGCCTGATGCCGGACGGTACCGTTCCCGACGACAACCCCCACGAAAGTTCGCCCGTGTACAGCCTGGGTCACCGCAACGTGCAGGGCATCGACTGGGCAGAGGACGGCACCATGTTCGCCAGCGAGTTCGGAGCGAACACGTGGGACGAACTGAATGTGATCGAGCCCGGCGCCAACTATGGGTGGCCAGAGGTAGAAGGCATCGCGGAGCGGGACGAGTTCGTGGACCCCGTGCAGCAATGGGAGACCAGCGAGGCGAGCCCGAGCGGTATGTCACGGGTGGGGGACACGCTGTACATCGCCAACCTGCGCGGACGGGTGCTGCGCGCCGTGCCCGTTAACTCCCCGGACACCTCGACCGACTACTTTCAGGACGCGTACGGCCGCCTGCGCGATGCCGTGCCCGGACCGAACGGCACCTTGTGGCTGCTGACCAACAACACGGATGGGCGCGGTCAACCGCAGGACGGTGATGACCGACTCCTAGAAGTGGACCTGCCCTGACTATGACCAACTCCGGCGCCCTGCAACGACGACTCGGTCTGGGCGACGCGGTCGCTATCGGTCTGGGATCAATGATCGGCGCCGGCGTGTTCGCCGCCTTTGCGCCGGCTGCCGCGGCGGCCGGTTCGGGACTGCTCATCGGCCTGGCCCTTGCGGCAGTAGTTGCCTACTGCAACGCGACCTCCTCCGCGCAACTCGCCGCGCAGTATCCAACGTCCGGCGGCACCTACGTCTACGGGCGCGAGCAACTCGGGTCGTGGGCCGGCTTCATGGCCGGTTGGTGTTTCGTGATCGGCAAGACCGCCAGCTGCGCGGCCATGGCGCTCACCTTCGCCGCGTACGCGGCGCCGGCAGGGTGGGAACGGCCCGTGGCGGCGCTCGCGGTGGCCGCATTGGTTGCGGTCAACTACTTCGGGGTCACGCGCACCGCGGGACTCACCAAGATCATCGTCTCGATCGTGCTCGTGGTCCTGGCTCTCGTGGTGGTCGCCGGATTGGTTTCCGGCGAGGCGGATGCATCCCGACTGACCGGCGACGGCGCCCCCTCCGGGTTCTACGGCATCCTGCAGTCCGCGGGGCTGCTGTTCTTCGCATTCGCCGGTTACGCGCGCATCGCCACCATGGGTGAAGAAGTCCGCGACCCGTCCCGCACCATTCCCCGTGCAATCCTCGTTGCCCTGTTCGGCGCGCTCGCGGTCTACGCGGTCATCGCGGTGGTCGCCCTCTCGACCCTGGGCGCCTCACACCTCGCAACCACGACGACGCCGCTCGCGGACGTCGCCGCGGCCGGCGGCTGGGAGTGGACGAGCGTCGTCGTCCGTATTGGTGCGGCGGCCGCGGCCCTGGGTGCGTTGCTGGCGTTGATCGCCGGAATTGGCCGCACGAGTCTGGCCATGGCCCGCAACCGTGACCTACCGGCGTGGCTGTCCGCGGTGCACCCCGTGCACAGCGTTCCGTATCGTGCGGAACTGGTTCTGGGCGCGGTGGTGATCGTCTTGGTGCTGACGATGGACCTGCGCGGGGCGATTGGTTTCTCGTCCTTCGGGGTGTTGCTGTATTACTTCGTGGCCAACGTCTCCGCCTACACCCAGGGTCGTGAGGCGCGGATGTATCCCACGATCGTGCAGATCATCGGCGCGCTGTTGTGTCTGGTGTTGGTGGCGACCTTGCCGATCGCATCCATCATCGGAGGAGTCATTCTGGTCGCCGCTGGGATCTTGTACCGGGTGGTGTTGGTGCGCCGTCGTGGATCGGAACAGAACGGGTCGTGACCACCCGCTTGAGGAGGGAACACCGCGCTTCGCGGAAGGTGACCGGAGCGGCGTCGAAAGCTGCTGTGCCGCTCGTACTCTTGCGGCGGCCGACGGAGAGGTACGTCATGCCCAATCTGGGTAGAAAACCGTAGGAGCATTTGCTAATTTTTGGATTGGAGCCCGGCAGCAGGGCTCGCGGACGAGGGAGCAGTACCCGCACCACGACAAGACTGACTCAGAAAGACGCATGTCATGGCGTGGATCATTCTTGTTCTGTCTGGAATGCTCGAAGCGGTCTGGGCGGCCGCTCTTGGAGCATCGCACGGATTCAAACGTAAAATCCCGACCCTCTTTTTTGCCGTCAGCATGGCCCTCAGCATGGCCGGTCTCGCGTGGGCGATGACGTCTCTGCCGACCGGTACGGCTTACGCAGTCTGGGTAGGAATTGGCGCAACTCTCACCGTGATCTGGGGCTTCGTGAAGGGCTATGAAAGTCCAACGACCGCACGGGTGCTACTGCTCGTGCTGTTGGTCAGCTCCGTGATCGGCCTGAAGGTGGTGAGCTGACATGCCATGGATCGTGCTTCTGATCAGCGCCGTCTTTGAAGCCGTGTGGGCCACCGCGCTCGGTGAATCCAACGGCCTGAGTGAGCTCGCACCCAGCATCGTGTTCTTCGCAGCACTCGCCGTGAGCATGGCGGGACTCGGCTGGGCTGCCAAACACATTCCCATCGGAACCGCGTATGCCGTGTGGACCGGCATCGGCGCCGCGTTGACGGTGGTCTACGCGATGGCGACCGGCACCGAGAGCGTTTCGCTCGGGAAGATCATCTTCATTTCCGGCATTATCGCCGCGGTGGTCGGTCTCAAGCTCGTGCCGAGCAAGCCCGGTAAGGCAGCGACCCCCGCACCGGGTACGGCCTCGTCGACCACTCACTGACCAACAAAAGAACCCGGTGTCACGCAGACTAGGCGTGACACCGGGTTCTTTGCTGACCTCGCGCGGGCCTTATCCGCGTTCGTTGTTCTTGCGAGCCGCCTTGGAACCCAAGGTGGTGAGTACTTTCACGACCTTCGAGTTAAGGCCCGACGCCGCCTCGCGGCCTTCCCGGAGATCCGACTGTTCCGGACGTGCTCCCGGAAGCAGCCGGTTGGCAATGCCCATTGCTCGCGTGGTCAGCCCCGGTGCGAGACCGTGGACCCGATGCGCGACCTTGGGCAGCCAGCCGACCAGAACTGTGGGTTTGCCGGCCAGTACGCCGTCAACGATGATTCGGGCTGCACGTTCCGCGTTCATGGACAGCACTGGCAAAGACGCAGCGGGGCCGAACCACGCGTACTCCTTCTCCGACTGACCCGTGAAAAAGGCCCGTTCATGGGACCCGGTGCGCATGAGGCCGGGTGCGATCGTGGTGGCCGTTACCCCGGAACCAGCCAACGCCACGGCGAGGCCTTCGCTGAATCCCACGGCACCGAACTTGGCGGTCGCGTAGGGGAGCAGATGAGGCGGGGACACCAGCCCGCCGACGGAGGCCACGGTTCCGATCCGTCCGGAGCGCCTACCCCTCATGCTCGGTAGCACTGCCAGAGCGCAGTGAATCGGGCCGTACGTCATGGTGTCGATGGCGTCCCGGAAATGTTCGAGGGTGACGGCTTCGAGCGGGCCGGTCTGGATGATCCCGGCCACGGTGATGAGAACGTCAATGGGGCCCAGATCTCGTTCGACGTCGTGCACCAGGCCTTGGACCGCCTCGGTATCGCGAACGTCGCAGACGTAGTCCTTGACTGTGCCGTGTTCGGACAGCTGGTCACGAGCGCGAGCGAGCTCGGCGTCGTCTCTCGCTGCGATGGCCACGGCAAAACCACGGTCCAGGAGTTCGCGGCTGACGAGCAGACCGAGTCCTCGCGATCCGCCGGGCACGAGTGCAGTCTTCAGTGTGCTTACCATGGGGCCAGTCTATGGGAGACGACCGATCATGTAAGGACTTCGCTCACAGGGAACTTTCGCTGAGGTGTTGCAAAGGCGACTGATGATCAGTTAACTGGCCGTCATGCGTGCACTTACTTGGCAAGGCCTCGGCGACGTCCGAGTCGAATTCGTTCCCGACCCCGTCATCCAGCACCCCAAGGATGCAATCGTCCGGGTCACCTCCACTGCGATCTGCGGTTCGGACCTGCATCTCTACGGAGTGCTGGGCCCGTATCTCTCGCCCGGCGATGTGCTCGGTCACGAGTTCATGGGCATCGTGGAAGAAGTAGGGGAGCAGGTCACCAACCTCAAACCGGGGGACCGCGTGGTGGTCCCCTTCACCATTGGGTGCGGCGAATGCTGGATGTGCGACCGTGGGCTTTACGCACAGTGCGAGACCACTCAGGTGAAGTCCAAGAACAAGGGAGCCATGCTGTTCGGCTTCTCGTCCCTCTACGGCTCCGTACCCGGTGGCCAGGCAGAAATGGTGCGTGTTCCCCACGCAGACTTCGGGCCGGTCAAGCTTCCCGAGACGTACTCCGATGAGCGGTTCCTCTACCTCAGCGACATCCTGCCCACCGCGTGGCAGGGCGTGAAGTGGGCCAATGTGGGCCCCGGTGACACCTTGGCCGTCATTGGTCTGGGGCCTGTGGGACAGATGGCCGTTCGTTCCGCCAAGCACATGGGCGTGGATCGGATCATTGGCGTGGATCTCGTGGACGAGCGCCTCGAACTGGCCCAGTCATGGGGCGTTGAAACCGTGGACCGGCGTACAGTCAAGGACATTGCCGCAACACTTCAAGAAATGACGGACGGCAGGGGGCCGGACGGCGTCGTCGATGCCGTGGGCATGGAAGCGCACGGTAACCCCATCTCCGAAAAAATCATCGCCGGGGCTGCAAGACTCCCCAAGCCACTGGGTCGTGCGGCAATCGAGAATGTTGGCATCGACCGGCTCGAGGTGTTGCACACCGCGATCAATGCGGTGCGGCGCGGCGGTACCGTGTCGCTGTCGGGCGTGTACGGGGGCATGGCTGATCCCATGCCTCTGATGACCATGTTCGACAAGGGCATCACCATGCGCATGGGGCAATGTCACGTGAAGCAGTGGACCGATGACCTCTTAGCCATTGCCTCCGAACCCGATGACACTTTGGGCCTGGATCACTTCGCAACTCACAGGGTGTCCCTGGAGGATGCCCCCGAGGCCTACAAGATGTTCCAGGAGAAGAGCGACGGGTGCATCAAGGTGGTGCTCAAGCCGTAAACGGGATCAGTTCCGCTGTGCTGTCGGTGCGGGCTGGATGTTGAACATCCAGTCCGTGCCGAAGCGGTCCACCACCATGCCGAAGGCCCCGCCCCACGGTGCGTCGACCAGCGGCTGTGTCACAGTCCCGTCCGAGGATAGGCCGTCCCAAAAACTGCGGAGGGCTGCCTCATCGGTTCCGGTGAGCGCCAGCGAGACATTGGACTCGGTGTGTGCCGGTTCTGCATCCTCGAAACCGTCCGAGGCCATCAGGGTGAGGTGGTCCGTGTCGAGCTGCGCGTGCATGATCCTTTCGGCGTCCGGACCGAGCAGGTCAGACTGCATCTCACCCATTGTGGTCATCGTCAGCTGCCCGCCGAAGACACCGTGGTAGAACTCCATGGCCTCCTTGGCTTTGCCGTGGAAACGGAGATACGGGTTGAGCTTGAAAGACATGGGAACTCCTGACTGCTGGAGGTAGCTACGGGGATCGGCGATGCTCGCGGCCCCCACCGCCATGTGTGCCTTGAGTCTAACCGGCACAATTTCAGCCGCGCAGAATGCATTTCAGAATCAGCAGGGTCCGTAGAACTGGATGTTCCTCAACTGAATGAATTGCACGCCGTAGTAGGAGCCGCGCTGTCCATAAGTGACCGTGGTGGGGAACTTCGTGAAAGAGAAGTTATCGGTGACCTTGGTGGATGCAGACACCTGGTTATTACCGGTCACGTAAAAAGTCGTGCCGCTCGTCGCGTTCAAGCCGGTGTTCGTGCCCCCGGTCCGCGTGGCGGAACTGGAGAACGTCACCTGGTCCCAGTACTGCCGCCAGTTCGCGGGTGTGACACCGGTGGCTTGAGAGCTGATATCGACCACGGTCATTGAACCTCCGCCAATACTCTCACTGGGAATGGTCTGGCCGGTCCTCTGGTCGGTGATGGTGAAGTTGACGGTTTGAGAGGAACTCGCCCTCGTGGCCGAGCAAGTGTTTGCTCCCGTTGCGTACTGTGCCAGCATGAGGCCGTTTTGCTGGAAACTAGAGTTGATCGTGCTGTAGGAACCGCAACTTGACGACGCACCTCGAGCGAACATGTCGTTGGTCATGTTGACGGGCGTGCCTGTGGTGCCATTCATGGTGCTTGAAGCCGTAAAGGTGAGGACACGACCTGTCCTCTGATTTCTGGCTACGTAAGTTTGCGTGCCCGACGTCGTGTTCACAGAGGACATGTCAACCGTGTACAAACAATCGGGCGGAGACGCCGCGAACGCCGGGGCCGCACTCGCGGCAATGATAGTGGGCGTGGCCCACGCGACACCCTTGGCAATCGATCTGCGTGAGATCTGCGGTTCAGTCTGCGTGTTCATGCTCTCCCTCATGTAAGCGCTTTAGGGGACAAATGTCCCCAACTACATATTCAACACGCTAGAAGCGGGATTTGGCCACTCCCAAGACGCCAGTGACCACATGGCCTGGGTGGCCGCGTTTATAACGTTCGAGTGAGCACGAGCGACGTCGGTTCAGGCGACGATCAGACAGGCAACCACGAAGACCATTTGGACCAGAACTCGTAAGGACAGCTTCATGCTGGATAGACCCGTGTTGTTCTGAGCGGCCCGAATGTTGGCCGGGAACATCGCCACGAAGAGCAGAGCCAGACAGATGGCCGCGACAGTTCGAGTCACGGGTACATGGAGTCCGATGGCGCCAAGTATCTCCAGGACGCCGGTAAACGTTACCCACACTCTCGGGCGCCCCAGTGCCCACGGAACCATCTCGATCAGAGCATTCCGGCGAGGCTGAAAAAAGTGCGCGCTCGCGGTGAAAAGCAGCATGACGGATAGCCCGACAGCCAGGGCGTTAGGCCATGCGAAGAGGTATTCCACGTCGAAGAGAATGCCGAACTGACGCGCGCCGATAGTTGTGAGGACGAGCACGATTAATGGGAACAACGGACTTGTTCCTTTCTCGGCGAGACGCGCGAGTGCGAGTCTCGAGGCGCCGTCGTCAGCTGGATAGCAGACCTGCCATACGGAGCAGAGCGGGGAGAAACACCAGGATGCTCCCGAGCATCAGGGGCGCGCCGAGAATGCCCAGCACGACCGCGAAAGTCCTCAGGCTGGTTCGTCGTTTGTAGGAGACGGCGAGAATCCCGAATCCGGTGCCTGCCGCACTGAATGCGAGCACATAGCCCACTGAGCCGAGAGTGAGCTTGGACGGGTCTCCCATTATTCCGACCAGCATGGTGATGATTTGAACGAGGCTGCCCACAACGTAAATACCGATGGTGGCGAAGGCCGCCCAGAGCGTCATGCCGACAAGCGTGGCCGTGCGGGCTGAACGGGGCTGCCGTATGGCGAGTAGTGCAACGGCGATGCCCAGAACTTTGACGGCCACGACGTACCAGTTCACAACGGACAGGGCGGCGGCGTCGGCTGCATGGGGGCCTTGGGCGAAGTAGTCACTGGATTCGAACCAAATGGTGATGACTGCGAACGCTGCGCACCAGAGGGCGATGAGAATACCAATGACTTTGATGAACGGTGTTGCGGGTGGTGCCAAGGGCTTGAGAGCGGCTATCGAGACAGGTCCCATGACGGGTCCTTCCGCAAGGCAGTAATGAGTGAGCGTAAGAGCCGCTTACTGGAATGAATAATCTAGAGCATAGATTCTAGATGTTTGGTTCGTCAAGGGGTACGCTTGCGCCATGGCCTTGGCAAAATTCACTACTGACGGCATTTTGGACGCCGCTGCGGAGGAAGTTCGCAATCACGGGTCAGCAGTGCGAATCGCCAGCATCGCCGCCAGAGTGGGCGCGCCGACCGGGTCGATCTATCACCGCTTCGGTTCCCGAGAAGAGTTGTTGGTCCATTTGTGGCTCCGAAGTGTGCGCCGCTTTCACGAGGTATATCTGGCGGCCGGGCGCAGCGAGGACCCGGAGAAGGCCCTCCTGGGAATGGCTGAGAGCGTGGTGACTTTCACTCGCGATCATCCGCAGGATGCGGCATCGATGGCGCTGTTCCGGCAAAAACGGTTGGTTGAGAACACCCCGGACTCTTGCAGGGAGGCGGTTGCTCACATCAACGACGAGATCCATGAACGATTGAGTGAACTCGCTCAGCTTCGATACGGACGAGTCACGGAAAAACGCAGGCAACTCGTCAGGATCGCCGCCGCAGACGGGCCCTATGGTTTCGTGCGTCCTTACTTGTGGGACACCGTTCCCGAATGGCTACCCGCCGTGGTCGTTGCCAGTTCTACCGCGGTATTGGCACTCGGGGACTGAGCCTGATGGCCGCCGTGATCGTCCTTTTGGCAACCATCTTCAATACGGTGGTGATCACGGTCATCGCCCGGAGATTGCTGGGAGTTGCGGTGGGATGGCCTCGAACCCTGTTCCTCTCAGCGATAGCCACCCTCGCGGCTTTCTCACCTTTGGGGCAAATCCTGGAATGGATCGGCATCCAAACCGTGGAGAACGGCGTGACCCACCCGCTCGCCGCGACCATGGTGGCCTTACTCTACGGGGCCTGGGTGTTGGTGTTCCTGATCAGCATCCTGGCAGTTGCCGAGGCAGTGTTCCCAACCGGGTCGGTAGCAGGGCCCGTTGAATTGATCCGGGGGTTGCCCGGTTGGTTACGCCGTGTTCGGCGGTATCTGAGCATCCTCAGCATTGCGGCTCGCCACGGCTTGATCCGTTTCCTTTCACGCTCTGCTCCGGCCGTGGCGGGAGGCTCGAGGACCCGGCGTGACACCGCCACCTCACTGAGGGAGGCACTGACCGAGGGTGGCGTGACCTTCATCAAGCTCGGTCAGTCGTTGGCGTCCAGACCGGACCTGCTGCCTCGGCGGTATATCGAAGAACTTTCGCGCTTGCACAGCCAGGTCCCCCAGAACCATGGCCGGCGGTTCACCGCACTCTCCGCGAGGAGTTAGGCAGAGAACCGGGCGAGGTATTCGCAGACGTCGATCCGCTGCCCCTGGCGGCGGCCTCCGTGGGACAAGTGCACACCGCAACTCTTGTGAGCGGGGAACCGGTGGTCGTCAAGATTCAACGGACGGGAGCCCATGGCCTGGTTCGCAGTGACCTGGACATCATCAACCATCTGGCCGCACTGACTGAGCGCCGCGCCGCGTGGGCACGCAGGTTGGGAACAAAAGACCTGGCCGCTGGTTTCCACCGCTCCCTCGACGAAGAACTTGACTACCGAGTCGAACTCCACAATCCGACGACGCTGCGCGGGAGTGACATGGTGGTCATTCCCAGGGCTTTTCCGGACCAGTCAACCCATCGCGTCCTGACCATGGAACAACTCCATGGCGTTCCCCTCACGAGTGCGGCACAGGAGATCGCCGACCTGAGCCCCGAAATCAGAGTCGAGTTGGCGGAGTCGCTCGTCGACGTGGTGATGCAACAGATTTTCGTGGATGGCATCTTTCACGCGGACCTCCATGGCGGCAACGTCCTGCTCTTGACAGATGGGCGTCTCGGGCTCCTCGATTTCGGGTCTGTGGGCCGCATGGACCGAGGACTGCGGACTGCTTTGGTGTCGCTACTGCTGTCCATCAACCGGCAGGACGGCGCCGCGGCGGCAAAACGACTCACAGCGCTGCTGGAAGCACCCGAAGACATGAACATGGCATTGTTGAAACGCCAGATGGCCGACCTGGTCATGAGAGTCGGGGGTATCCCCGTTGATGAATTGCTGGGGCAACTTTTCACCATCGCTCTCGACCATCGACTGCGTGTTCCACCGCCGCTTGCCGCGGCGTTTCGTGCGATCAGTTCGTTGGAAGGCACTCTGCGGCTCCTCAGCCCCTCTATCGATGTGGTCGGCTTGGTACGTGATCGTGCTGGAATTGTGGTGCGCGCTGGATTCAATCGGGAGAATCTGGTCGAACAAGCACACGAGCAACTCGTCACCGTGGCCAGCTTGGCGCAAGGGTTGCCCGAACACGTACGGTCCATCATTGATCGTGTCGATCGATCGAACCTCGGGGTGCGGATGAGCCTGGTTTCGGACACGCACGGCGAGCGGTTTCTCAGTGGGCTGGTCCAGCAACTCGTGCTGGCCGTACTCACGGCGACATTCGCAGCATGTGGCACGGCTCTGGTGCTCAGCGACATGGGGCCATTGTTAGCACCGCGGCTACAACTCGTGACCTATGCGGGTCTCGTCCTGCTCCTCTTCGCTTTCACGCTCGGCAGCAGACTCATCGCGTTGGCATTCCGCGGTCGCTACGAAACGGCAGAGGCACTGATCCATGACCGCTAACACACCGGGCGTCCGTGGTTCAGGGGAGCCGTGATCTCCCAAGAACTCGAGCGTGAGGGCTAGGGTTGCACCATGACGACACTAAGTTTGGTTACTTCCGCTCCTCGCAAGGGCGTTGACCTCGCTATCCGCGGGTACCAGCGGTATCTGTCTCCGCGTAAGGGATTCAGCTGCGCCTACCTCGTGGCTCGAGGCCAAGACTCCTGCTCAGGGGTGATCCGAAACATCATTGCCGAGCGCGGGGTGATGCGCGGTGTTGTCCCGACCATGATCCAGTTCGCCGCGTGCTATCAAGCCGCGATGATGCTCGGGAGGGAGCGCCCCCGAGTAAACGGCGTCTGCTGCTGCGGAGGCATCCCCATTCCGATCCGGTTCTAAATACGTAGCGTCGTAGACAACAATCCGGCCGCGATCCTGGACTATGGGCGTATTGGATTCAAGGCCACTGGACAGCGTGATCCCGTCCGCGACAATCAATACGAGATCCGGATGACCAAATCGCTGTGAAGAAAAGATGGTCGAAAAATCTTCTGAGGAGGATGTCGAAAACCGTATTGGTCATTCGACATAGGTGTGCACAGCATCTCACCAACAATCAACAGGAGTGATCACGATGCCGCGATTCATGGGATTCGTCAGGATGGAAGAGAACATTGGAACACCTCCGCAGGCGTTGTTCGACGCAATGGATGAACACATCGGCGAACGGGTGGCCAACGGCGTGTTTCTCGACGGGGGTGGGCTGTACGGCACGGAGGATGCGGTGAACTTCGTCGTGCGGAACGGCGAGATCAGCCGGGTCGACGGGCCGTACGCGGAAGTCAAAGAGGTTGTCGGTGGTTGGTCCATCCTGCAATACGACTCGCTTGAGGAAGCAGTGGCCGATCAGGAGAAGTTCGCTGAGCTGCACGCGAAGTACTGGCCCGAGGTCACCGTCATCACTACCATGCGCCAGATCTCCACAGGCCCGGAGGAATCCGGCGACTGACTCGCCTTCATTACACTGGCCTCATGGCGGAGAAAGCCGTCCCCGACAACCCCATTGAGGCCGTCCATACCGCGTGGCGGGCTGATTCGGCCCGCCTCGTCGGCGCTCTCACCAGGATGACCCGCGACGTGGAGCTTGCAGCCGACTTCGTACAGGACGCCTTGGTGGCTGCACTGGAACAGTGGCCTGCAATGGGTGTCCCGGACAACCCCACAGCCTGGTTGATGACCACGGCAAAGCGGCGACGCATCGATCACTTCAGGCGAGCAGAGACACTCAACCGCAAGGTCAGCGAACTCGAACACGCCCCGCCTGGGGAGGACGATATGACCGACCTCGAAAGTGCCGTGGATTTCATCGAGGACGATGTCCTGAGGCTGATGTTCTTGTGCTGCCATCCCAAGCTCAGCCCCGCTTCTAGGGCGGCATTGACACTGCGCTTGGTCGGCGGCCTCACGACAAGCGAAATCGCCCGGGGCTTCCTGACCACGGAAACCGCCATGGGCCAGCGCATCTCTCGTGCGAAGAAGTCACTGTCCAACGCCGGCGCAGACTTCGAGTTGCCAACAGGTGAGGCACGCGCACAACGACTTGGTGACGTCATGGCCGTGATCTATCTGGTCTTCAATGAGGGATATTCGGCAACTGCCGGTGAGGACTGGATGCGACCAGCACTGGCCACGGAAGCCCTGAGGCTGGCGCGCTTATTGAGCTCGGTTGCTCGTGACGAGCCCGAAGTCCTCGGACTGCAAGCGCTCCTCGAGCTTCAGGCCTCCCGGTTCGCGGCCCGTCTCGACGACCACGGGGAGCCCGTGCTCCTGGAATCTCAGGATCGAACACGATGGGACCAGTCGATGATCCAGCGAGGTTTAGTAGCTCTGCAGCAGGCCGAACACCTTGCGGCCACGGGACAACCCGTGGGGCAGTATTTCCTCCAGGCTGCGATCGCAGCGCAGCACGCCAGGTCAGAACACGCCGAGAACACGAATTGGCGCCGAATCGCCATGCTGTACGATCTCTTGGCCGGCGCCGCTCCGGGGCCGACCATCGAGGTCAACCGGGCCGTCGCCTATGGACGGGCGTTCGGTCCGGAGGCCGGCATGGCCGTGCTCGACGCACTTGATTCTGCAGCGCTCCGTGATTCGCCACTCGTCCCGAGCGTGCGCGCAGATCTCTTCGAACGGTCTGGGCAGCACAGGATGGCCAGTGAGACGTTCGCGGAGGTAGCAAAGTTGTCCAGGAATGCGAGCGAACGAGCCGTCCTGCGCCGTCGGGCGGCAGAGAATCTGGCGCAGTCCCGGCATTCCCACTAACACCGTCCATGATGTAGCGCGGGCTGAGGATGTGGAACGTGCCCGGCAAGTGCCCACATGGTCGCCACCTCGAGTAGAGAGCCGCACCGGACAACGAGAACGAGGTCCGAACTCATCGTCATGACACTATCCTGACGAAAGTTCGGACCTCGTTATACGGGGTGAACGACGGGGGTTGAACCCGCGACCTCCTGGACCACAACCAGGCGCTCTGCCAACTGAGCTACGCCCACCATGTAACCCGTCACGAGGTGTAACACCTGCGCGGGCAACGACGACCACTATAGCGCAAAGTTTGCGTTAACTCCGCATCGGGCACGCGACGCGGAGGGGAGTGGTCAGGAGTTTCCGGAACGCGTCCGGGAAGCATTGATCAACGCCGCAACTTTACGAGCGTCGTCGGAACTGGGACCGGGTTCCGCGGCGAACAGGATCTGCCGGTAGTAGCGCAACTCGTCAATGGAATCTTCGATGTCACCCAGGGCGCGGTGGTTGCCGGTCTTCTCCGGTGCCTGGAAATAGGCGCGCGGGTACCAGCGGCGTGCAAGTTCTTTGATGGTGGAGACATCGATCACGCGGTAGTGCAGGTGATCTACAAGGTTGGGCATGTCTCGCGTGAGGAACGTCTTGTCGGTGCCCACGGAGTTACCGCCCAGAGGCGCCTTGCGGGGTTCGGGGACCCATTCCTTGATGTAATCGAGAACCTCGGCCTCGGCCTCTTCCATTCCGAGGCCTTGGGGCAGCTCGGGCAGCAGGCCGGAGGTCACGTGCATGTTCCGCACAAAGTCGTTCATCTGCTCCAGCGCGGCGTCGCTCGGCTTGATGACCACGTCCACGCCGTTGCCCAGGACGTTCAGTTCATCGTCCGTCACGAGCGCGGCCACCTCGATCAAGGCGTCGTCGGACAGGGACAGGCCCGTCATCTCGCAGTCGATCCACACGATTCTCTGATTAGAAATAGACACGTCCTCTAACTTACCGCGCCGGAGCCCCCGGCGCGTGCGCCCCCCGCATCGCGATAGGATTCAGGCCGACGCCGTTCCGGGGCCTTTCGCAGGTCTGCCCGCGCGGCGGCGTCGGTAGGGTGAGACACAAGACTGAGCGACGGGCAATCTGGAGGCAATGCGGTGGAGAGCAACCCCGAGGCTGCTGGCCGTCCCGAATCTGGCCCGCACCCGGGCACGGTTCTGGCCACCCGCCAGGGATCCGCCTACACCTCCCAGTCCCCGCTGCGCACCGTGATCATGGGAACTCTGGGCTCCCTCATGGTGCTGGCCGGTTCCCTGGGCGTGGGCTGGCTCGCGAGTGTTTCCCCACTGCGGCAGAACCCGCTGATCATCTGGATGCGCTATGAAACCGGCGGGGTAGTCCTCTCCATCCTGTTGCTGGCCATTGGCAGCATGATCATGGTGCGCGAGTGGCTGCGCCTGGGTCAGAAACTCAATAAATGGGGAGACGGCACCGGTCGTTGGGTCCTCACGGCCATCACAGCGTGGTCGGTGCCCCTGTTGTTCGCGGTTCCGCTCTTCAGTCGTGACGTGTATTCGTACATCGGTCAGGGCCGCGTGATGCAGAGCGGGCTGAACCCCTACGAATACGGTGTGTCGACCATCGAGAACTTTTTCCAGCTGGGCGCCGACCAGCTGTGGGCAGAGTCTCCACCACCGTATGGACCCGTGTTCCTGTGGCTCGAACAGCTCGTGGTGATGATCACCAACGCGAGCCCGGATACGTCGGTGATGCTCTTCCGCTCGATGTGCGTGGTATCGGTGATCGCCTGTATGTGGGTGATCCCTCGACTGGCCCGGCTGCACGGCGTCAACCCCGCTCGCGCCCTGTGGCTGTCCGTGGCTAACCCGCTGTTTCTCACCAACTTCATTGCGGCCGTTCACAACGACGCCATCATGGTCGCTCTCGCCCTGTTCGGCATCTACGCGGCCGCCATCCAACGCAACTGGAAGGGCGGGCTGATCGGTGCCACGCTCGTGACGCTGTCGATCGGCATCAAACCCATCACGCTCGTGTTCCTGCCCTTCATCGGGCTGCTCTGGGCCGGCCGCAGCGCGTCGTGGCCGCGCCGGTTCTATATCTGGGCGCTCACGCTGGCCTATTCGCTGGCGTTGTTAGGCCTTATGGGTCTGATCAACGGGTTCGGGTTCGGCTGGGTGGCGGCCATGTCCACGCCGGGCACGGTGTTCATCTGGTACGCGCCCATCGGGTTGATCGGGTTCCTCGCGATGATCGTCGGTGATTCACTGACATCCAACGGGCGCGTTTGGATGGATGTCGTCCACACCATCGGCACCGTCCTGTCCGCATTGGTCGTCCTGATCCTGATGTTCGTGGGCCGGGATGCCAAGATCTTCCGCCGCCTGGCCTGGGCCTTCGCCGCACTCGTCCTGCTGGCCCCCATGATCCAGGCCTGGTACGTCGTGTGGCTGATCCCGTTGTTCGCCATCACGGGCATCCGCAGCGACTGGCAGCTGGACACGCTCTTCTTCCTGACGGCCTTCTTCACCATCTACGCCGTGGCCGATCAGCTGGACGTGTTCCCGTACCTTGATCTGAGCTTGATCTCCGCCCGTGTCATTTCCGCCATTGTGGCGCTGACCTTCGGCGTGTACCTCTGGTTCTTCGACCCGGCCACCAAACGCCTGTTCCGTTCCCGCTATCGCACGGACATGCGCTCCACGATCATCTAGCGAGTTCGGCACGGAGCACGGAGCGACACACGACGACGTCGCTGCGTCACCACCCACGGCGCGTGCCTGGCCGCGCGTTCGGCCGGCCGAGCGGCGTCGTCGAACCGGGCGTCATCTAGCCGGGACATGAATCCTGGCCGGAAGCGAAAAGGCCCCGACCAACGTGTGTTGGTCGGGGCCGAATTCGGTCAGCGCTGGATCAGTGGATCACACGCCGTAGTAGAGCTCGAACTCGAGCGGGTGCGGCACCAGCGAGAGCGGCTTGAGCTCGTTCTCACGCTTGTATTCGATCCAGGTCTCGATGAGGTCCTCGGTGAACACGTCACCGGCGAGCAAGAACTCGTGATCCTCCTCGAGTGCCACCAGGGCCTCCTCAAGAGTGGCCGGGGCCTTCTTGATGTCCTTGGCCTCCTCCGGGGGAAGCTCGTAGAGGTCCTTGTCGATCGGATCCGCGGGCTCGATGCGGTTACGGATACCGTCCAGACCGGCCATCAGCTGAGCAGCGAAGGCCAGGTACGGGTTGCAGGAGGGGTCCGGTGCGCGGAACTCCAGGCGCTTGGCCTTGGGGTTGGTGCCCGTGATGGGGATACGGATACCGGCGGAGCGGTTGCCCTGCGAGTACACCATGTTGACCGGTGCCTCGTAGCCCTTGACCAGGCGGCGGTAGGAGTTGACCGTGGGGTTCGTGAACGCCAGCACTGCGGAGGAGTGCTCCAGCAGACCGCCGATGTACCAACGTGCCACGTCAGAGAGGCCCGCGTAGCCCTTCTCGTCGTAGAACAGGGGCTCGCCGCCCTTCCACAGGGACTGGTGGCAGTGCATGCCGGAGCCGTTGTCGTTGTAGACGGGCTTGGGCATGAACGTCACGGTCTTGCCGAACATGTCCGCGGTGTTCTTGATGACGTACTTGAACTTCAGCAGGTCGTCAGCGGCGGCAGTCAGGGTGGAGAAACGGTAGTTGATCTCCGCCTGGCCCGGTGCGCCCACCTCGTGGTGGGAACGCTCCACGAACAAACCGACCTCGTCCAGAGCAACACACATGGCGTCACGCAGGTCGGCCTGCTTGTCCACGGGGGAGACCGGGAAGTAGCCGCCCTTGGTGTGGGTCTTGTTGGCCAGGTTGCCGCCCTCTTCCTTGCGGCCGGAATTCCAGGGAGCCTCTTCCGAATCGATCTTGTAGAAGGTGCTCTCCGGGGAAACCTGGAACCGAGCGTCGTCGAAGACGAAGAACTCGGCCTCGGAGGCGAAGTTCGCGGTGTCCGCGATGCCGGTGGAGTTCAGGTAGGCCTCGGCACGCTCTGCCACGCCGCGGGGATCGCGGTGGTAGGGCTCGCCGGTGCGGGGGTTCACGATGGAGCAGGTGACCACCAAGGTCTTCTCCACGCGGTAGGGATCCACGAAAGCGGACGTGGGATCCGGAATCAGCTGCATGTCCGATTCAGCAATTCCCTGGAAGCCTCGGATGGAGGAACCGTCGAACAACTGTCCGTCGGTGAAGAAATCGTTGTCCACCGACTTGGCGGGCAGGTTGAAGTGCTGCTGCACACCCGGCATATCGGTGAATCGGAGGTCGACGAAAACGACTTCCTCATCCTTGATGTAGGCGAGGACTTCCTCGGCTGACTGGAACATGGACCTGTTCTCCTTCTGTATGGGCGTCCCGATCAGCGACAGTGTCACCCTGGGGTGATCACCGCGCTCGGTTCTGATGTCCATCCTAAGAACCTGGCATTGCCC
Source organism: Kocuria carniphila (assembly GCF_004136555.1). Classification (GTDB taxonomy): domain Bacteria; phylum Actinomycetota; class Actinomycetes; order Actinomycetales; family Micrococcaceae; genus Kocuria; species Kocuria carniphila. The sequence continues at coordinate 7,615 of NZ_NOIT01000010.1, read as the reverse complement.
GTCCGTGACACCAATGTTTCGACCATGTAACACGTTCAAGGGCACACGCGCACATGGCCGACCTGGAATCCCGGACAACACCGACCGGTCGGTACATCCTCAGTCTACTGGGCTTGGCACGTCCAACACCGGAAGGGCAGATAGGCTGAGAGCATGATTTCACGGCAGGATCTGGGTTCTTGGCTCGAAGGTGGCCCCTCGCGCACCAATGAATATCCGGGGGAGCGGCTGGGCAGGCCCATTGACGGCCCCGCGTCGGTGGCACGCTTCGTGCCGCGGTTCTTCGCGCTGTGCCTCGACTGGCTCCTGGCCATGGTCATTGCCAACCTGTTCCTGACCCAGTGGAACCAGAACGGGCTCATGAACCTCGCCGTGCTGTTCGTCCTCAATGTGCTGTTGGTCGGTGCCTTCGGCCGCACCATTGGTCATTGGCTCATGGGGCTGCAGGTACAGACGATGAATGGCCGCCCCGCCGGTTTCGGCAAAGCGGCCATTCGGTCGTTGTTGCTGTGTCTGGTGATCCCCCCGGTCATTTACGACCAGGATCAGCGCGGGCTCCACGATCGGGCCGTGGGCACCATTCTGGTGAAGGTTCGCTGACCGTCGCCAGCTGACGGCGCATCACCCCGGGGCGGTTTAGCGCCCGCGCATGGCCTTGCGGTCCGGGCGGGCCTTCATGGGGTCAATGCCCTTGGGAATCGGCAAGCGGTTCTGCAGCGTGTTCAGACGCTTGTAGACCACGTGCACTTCCTGCTTGGTCAGGGTCTTGTCGAGCTTCTTCAGGTGCTTGGCGAGTTTGCTCAGCGGAACCTGGCTCTCACCGTTACCCGACTTCACCACGTGAATCGGTACGTTCTGGATCACGGGACCAATGCGGCGACGTTCCTTTTTGACCAGCTTGTCCACGCGGTTCACGGGACCCTCGGTCACGAACACCACGCCGGGGCGACCCACCACGCGGAACAGCAGATCCTTGGACTTGGGATCCATGGCGGCGGGTTCTTCCTCAATGATCCAGCCGCGCTTGAGAGTGGACAGGGCAGCGCCGGCTGCACCGGGCTGGCCGTCGATCCGGGAGAAGGCAGCACGTTCGGCTCGCCTCGACAGCAGGATCACCGCGGCCAGAATGCCGAACGGAATACCGATCAACAGCCACGTGAGCCAGTTGTTGAGCAGCACACCGATGAGCAGGAACACCAGCAGCACACCGAGACCCAGCAGGATCATCCAGAGCAGGATGTTGGGTTCCCGCTCCTTGGTCATCTGGAAGACTTGCTTCATCTGGGCGAAAATGCCCGGACCCTTCGCCGCTTTGCGCTTGCGCCTATCCTCGCGCTTGCGTTCGCGCTCGGCAGCACGGGCTGTGGATGAGGTGCTAGGTGACACTTTTGTTCCTCGCGATTGCTGGTAGGGGATTGCGGCCATTCTAACCGCTGGCAGGTGCCCGTGACGCGTTCTCGGGCAGCGCCGGACACAGGACGACGACGCCGCCCGGCCGGGCGGCGTCGTCGTACCGGGAGAGCGGGCTCAGCTCAGGCGGGCGACCAGGGAGGAAGCCTCCTGGCTGGCCGAACCCGAATCGTCGATGTGGGACAGGTGCTCGGGGATCTCGCGGCCCATCTTCTTCATGGCGCGAGCCCACAGCTTGCCGGCGCGGTAGGACGAACGCACCATGGGACCGGCCATCACACCCAGGAAACCGATCTCCTCGGCCTGCTTGGAGAAGTCGACGAACTGCTGCGGGGTCACCCAGCGCTCGATGGGGTGGAAAGTGGGGCCTGGACGCAGGTACTGGGTGAGGGTGATGATGTCGCAACCGGCGTCGTGCAGATCGCACAGGGCTTCGTAGACTTCCTCGTCCGTCTCGCCCATACCCAGGATCAGGTTGGACTTCACGATCATCCCGTTCTCCTTGCCCTGCGTGAGGACATCCAGGGAACGCTCGTAGGAGAACGCGGGGCGGATCTGCTTGAAGATCCGCGGCACAGTTTCCAGGTTGTGCGCGAAAACCTCGGGCTGGGCGTCGATGACCTGCTGAACGGCGTCCGGCTGACCCTTGAAATCAGGAATCAGGATCTCGACGCCGGTGGAGGGATTGAGCTCGTGGATCTGACGAATGGTTTCCGCGTTCAGCCATGCGCCGCCGTCCAGGAGATCGTCGCGGGCCACCGAGGTCACGGTTGCGTAGCGCAGGTTCAGATCAAGGACGGACTCGGCAACCTTACGGGGCTCGGAAGCGTCGAGCATGCCGGGCTTGCCGGTAGCGATATCGCAGAAGTCGCAACGACGGGTGCAGGTGTCGCCGCCGATCAGGAACGTGGCCTCGCGATCTTCCCAGCATTCGTAGATGTTGGGACAACCGGCTTCTTCGCACACCGTGTGCAGCCCGCGGCCGCGCGCCATGGACTTCAGTTCCTGGAACTGCGGGCCCATCTTGGCGGTGTTCTTGAGCCAATTGGGCTTCTTCTCGATCGGAACAGACGCGTTGCGCTGTTCAACACGCAGCAGCTTGCGGCCTTCGGGCGCGATGGTCATACGTACTCCTCGCTTGTGGCGCTCGGTTGTGCCTGACGCGGTGGTGCAGGCAAGTCACTGTCCTCCAGCTTAGGAGACCAGAGAGTCCAGGGTTAGGGGTGTTGCGGGTGAGTCGGGCTCGAACGGGGCGCAGAGGTCCAATTCGCGGGCCGCCAGCTCCTGCTCCATGCGTTCAACAACGTCAGCGGGGTTGATCTGATTCCCCGTTTCCTTGCTGATGGAGGTCACGCCGGCATCGGTGATGCCGCACGGAATGAAGTTGCCGAAGGGCAACAGGTCGTTGGAACAGTTGAGCGCGAACCCGTGCATGGTCACACGCTTGGAGACCTGCAGGCCGATGGCGGAGATTTTGCGGTCCGGTCCTCGATCATCGGCGGGCACCCACGCCCCGGATCTGCCCTCCACAGTGGTGGCTTCGACCCCGAAATCCTTGACCACGGCGATGATGATTTCTTCCAGGACGCGTACTACCTTGACCACGTCCAGGGGGATGGGCAGTCGCATGATGGGGTAGCCGATGAGCATTCCGGGACCGTGATAGGTGAGTTTCCCACCTCGGCCGATGGGGACCACTTCGGTACCGTCCCGGGGGTATTCGTGCTGCTCAGTGCGGCGACCGGCCGTATAGACGGGGTTGTGTTCGAGCAACATCACGGTGTTACCGCGTTCACCGCCCACGATCTGGTCGTGGACCTCTTGCTGCAGTTGCAGGCAGGAACGGTAGTCCACGAAGTTCGGGTCGAACCCCATGCGTTCGAAGTGCAAAGCCATTCGGTTAGTTTATCCCTTGTACCAGCCTGTGGATAACGTGAGCGGGCCCGGGCGGTTTGGGTGCACAGTGGGCTCATGAGCGCACCAGAGAAACGGACCCGAGCCCAGGAACGGCTCTTGGCCGCCCAACGGCCGCCTGCTGAACGAGCACGGTCGCACGTCCCGGATTCACAGGGTTCATCATCCGAGACAACGACCGGCGGCGACAGCTTGGCAGATTCACCGGGCGCGGACGGACCGGAGGCTTTCTTGGAATCTCACGACCGTGCAGCCGCTCACTCCGAGGGGTTGGAACTGGTCGGCCACTTGGGAACGGGGAGGGGGACCCGTACGTGGCTCGCGAAAGAAGAATTCAGCCGCGAGAAGTTCACGGTCACGTTCGCCACGGGTACCGCGAGGGAAGAGCGTGAGGCGCAACAGCGCTCCATGTCCCGAGTGGCCGAGTTCTGGGCCGGTAATTCCCATCCTCACTTGGTGCCGGTGCGTGGAATCATAGGCGACTCTGACTGTGCAGAGGCGTTGGTGTCCGGCCACGTGACCGGTATCTCCCTGGCCCGCAGAATCGCCCAGGACGGACGGGTGCCTCCAGCCGAGATCTCTCCGATCCTCACCGCGGCGGCCAAAGGGTTGGCCGCCCTGCACGATCAGGGGTGGGTGCACGGCACCTTGAGTCAACACAACATCCTGCTTGGTCCGGACCGGGAGGTGTGGTTGGACGGTTACGGGGTGCCTGCGATCACTGATGTGCGCTCTGATCCTGATCTGCCAGCTGTGGTGTCGTGGGGCCACGATGACCGGCCCGAGATGCTGGACCGCGGTGTTGCGCGAATCCCGGCGGATGACGTCAAAGCATTGGCCACCCTCGCATGGGTGGCTTTGACGGGTAGGGTGCCGGGTTCGGATTCTCACCGGGTGCCGTTGACCCTCGTGTGTCCCGCCGCGCCCAGGGGCCTGGTGCTCATGCTGGAGGCCGCACTCAATGATGACCCCGAACCTAGACCCACCGCCCATGAATTCGCCACGGGCATCGCGGCCATTCCGGCTGCCAGAACCGCGCCCAGGACAGCCCGCCCGTCAACCCCGCAGATCATTCGAGCGGACGGCACCGAAGTGAGGCTGGGACGGGCCTGGCGACCGAGATCACGCCGTGGATCGAGTTCCAGTACGGCTTCCGCGGTTGAAGGGCGCTCCTGGCGGCGACCACTGGTTCTGGCACTGGCTGCCACCGCCGTGGTCGGATGCGCGTGGTTCGGGGTCGCCGAACTTACAGGGGGAGAGACATCCCCCGTGGCGACCGAGCGGGAGGTTTCGGGGGCTGACGCCGGTGCCGGTGCTGAATCGCCGGGGGCCGCGGAGGAAGCGGCGCGCCGCCTTGTTTCCTCGCGTGCCCATGCATTGGCTGCGGGGGATGAGCAGGCGCTCACGGCGGTGTACGTGAAAGGCTCCGCGCTGGCAGAATCTGACAGGTCGACCATCGCCCATGCCGCTGACCGGGACGGTGGCGCCAGTGACTACTCGGTCCTCTCCGGACTGAGTATGGAAGTGGATCGCCTTGAGCCGGCGAGTGTTTCCGATGCCTCGGCGAGATCCAACGACGAACGGGATGACGAGCGGGGCAGCGAAGACGCGCAGACGTTCTACGCCGAGATCCTCACACGTGGCTGGCACGGGGAGCTTCCCTCGGACTCGCACGTGGACCGCGAGGACGCCACGGTGCGCCAGAACGTGCACATCACCGTGGCCCACACGAACCAGGGGTGGCGAATCGTGGATGTCACTCCGGTTGAACGCCAGGGATAAAACGTGCACATTCAGCCCGTTGCGGGTGCGGTAACTGTTGCAGTCGACCCACCGCGGACGATACGGCGGCGGCACCCCGGCCATGAGAGGAGCCCCGCTGCGCACCAGGCGCGGCGAGGCTCCGAAAGGAAGGTTCAGGGCTGCAGGATCACCAGAAGACGGCGACGGCGGCGTTGATCAAGGCCATGCCGCCCACAGCGTGAGCGAGGCCGGTCGAGACGGGCTCGCCGCGCTTGGTCTTGCGCATTCCGATGAATGCGGCCACGGCAACCACCAGCAGAATGACCAGCTTGATGCCGATCTTCATGTGGTTGACCTCGAAGCCCTCCTGCATTTCGCGCATGGCCACCATGGCCAGACCGGTCAGGAGCATGACGATCGCGGACCAGAACTGGCCCACGGTCACGGTGGGGCGCTTCATCGTGAAGATCCAGGTACCGATGATCACGGCCAGGCCGACGAAGTGCAAGAACAACATGAGGCTGAAGAGGAAGTCCATGCTTCGACCCTATCCGAGTCCCCCTCAACAAAACCGCCGGGATGCGCTCTGAGTGATCCAGAACACATCCCGGCGGTGATAAATCAACCGAATGGTTGACCGCTACGAGTCAGTCAGTGGCGATCAGAGACCGACCTCGGACTCGAAGTGACCCTCTTCCAGTCGCTTCTTCATCGTGGAGAGGAAGCGACCGGCGTCCGCGCCGTCGACCAAGCGGTGATCGTAGGTCAGCGACAGGTAGCACATGTGACGGATGGAAATGGTGTCATTACCGTCCGCATCAGTGATGACCATGGGGCGCTTCACGATGGTGCCCGTACCCAGGATCGCAACCTGCGGCTGGTTGATGATCGGGGTGTCGAACAGCGCACCGAAGGAACCGATGTTCGTGATGGTGAACGTGCCACCGGTCAGCTGATCGGGGGAGATGGAGCCGTCCTTGGCGGCGGCACCCAACTCTGCGATCTGCTTGGACAAACCACCCAGGTTCAGATCACCGGCGTTCTTGATGACCGGAACGAGCAGTCCACGCGGGGTGTCAACGGCGATCGCGATGTCCTCGGAGCCGTTGTACACGATCTCCTTGTCGGACTCCTTGAACGTGGCGTTGAGGACAGGGTGAGTCTGCAGCGCCTCAGCGACAGCCTTGGCGAAGAACGGCAGGAAGGTCAGCTTGGCACCTTCGCGCTTCTGGAACTGGTCCTTGGCCTTGGTGCGCAGCTGAGCCACGCGGGTCATGTCCACCTCGGTGACCTGAGTCAGCTGAGCGGACACGTCCAGGGACTCGCGCATGCGCTTGGCGATGGTCATGCGGATGCGAGGAGCCTTCTCGGTGGTGCCGCGCTTGGCGTCCGCTGCCGGAGCAGCCGACTTCTCCTCGGTACCGCCGGCCACTGCCGGGGCCATGTCGACGGACTGATCCTTGGACTCGGAAGCCTTGGAGGACTCTTCGGCCGCAGCCAACACGTCCTGCTTGCGGATGCGACCACCCACACCGGTGCCGGACAGGGTCGCGAGATCCACGCCCTTCTCGCGAGCGAGCTTGCGCACCAGGGGAGTCACGTAACCGGCGGCCTCGGAGGGCCCGGAGGTGGACTTGGGCTTCTCGGAAGAGGAGTCGTCCTGCTTGGGAGCGGGCTTGGACTCTTCCTTCTTCGGCTCGGCCTTGTTGGGCTCTTTTTTCTTGGCGGGAGCCTTGTCCTCGGCGGCCTCTTCGGTGTTCTCACCGGAGTCCGCCTCGGTTGCGGCGTCCTCGACCTGCTCATCGGAGGGGCCCTCGGAGCTGGAGTCGTCCGAGCTGTCGGAGCCGGAGTCGTCGGAGGATGCGTCGGATTCGTCGCCGACGATGGCCAGGACCTGGCCGACCTCTGCGTCTTCGTCTTCCTGGACCTTGATCTCCAGCAGGGTGCCGGCCACGGGGGAGGGAACCTCGGTGTCGACCTTGTCGGTGGAGACCTCCAGCAGGGGCTCGTCGACCTCGATCTGCTCGCCGACTTCCTTGAGCCAGCGGGTCACGGTGCCTTCGGTGACGGATTCGCCCAGTGCGGGGAGGGTGACCTCTACGGAATTGCCCGAGGACTTCTTGGTATCGGCCTTGGGTGCTTCCTTGGGCTCTTCCTTCTCCTCGGCGGCCTCTTCGGTGTTCTCACCGGAGTCCGCCTCGGTTGCGGCGTCCTCGACCTGCTCATCGGAGGGGCCCTCGGAGCTGGAGTCGTCCGAGCTGTCGGAGCCGGAGTCGTCGGAGGATGCGTCGGATTCGTCGCCGACGATGGCCAGGACCTGGCCGACCTCTGCGTCTTCGTCTTCCTGGACCTTGATCTCCAGCAGGGTGCCGGCCACGGGGGAGGGAACCTCGGTGTCGACCTTGTCGGTGGAGACCTCCAGCAGGGGCTCGTCGACCTCGATCTGCTCGCCGACTTCCTTGAGCCAGCGGGTCACGGTGCCTTCGGTGACGGATTCGCCCAGTGCGGGGAGGGTGACCTCTACGGAATTGCCCGAGGACTTCTTGGT